>NZ_LT629802.1:0-1463266 GCF_900106045.1 Pseudomonas mucidolens
GGCCGGTATCGCATTGATGCTCGCCACCGTGGTGCTGATCAAGATGAAGCGCCAACGCTATATCTGGGTGACGATGTTGCCGGCCATCTGGCTGCTGATCTGCACCACCGCCGCAGGCTTCATCAAGCTGTTCGACGCCAACCCGGCGATCGGCTTCCTGTCGCTGGCGAAGAAGTACAGCGATGCGTTGGCCAGCGGGCAGATTCTGGCTCCGGCCAAGAGTATCGAACAGATGCAGCACGTGATCTGGAACGCCTACACCAACGCGACGTTGACGGTGCTGTTCCTGTTCGTGGTCTTCAGCATCCTGTTCTACGCGCTCAAGGTTGGCATCGCCGCCTGGGGCAACAAGGAACGTACGGATAAAGAAGCGCCATTCCAGGCGGTTCCGGACGCGTAATAGAGGGTTGCAAAGATGTTCAATGACCTGAGTCGCCTCGGTAAATACCTCGGTCAGGCCGCACGCCTGATGGTCGGCATGCCCGACTACGACACCTACGTCGAGCATATGCAAACCAAGCACCCGGACAAGCCGATGATGGACTACGAGGCGTTCTTCCGGGAACGCCAGGAAGCCCGTTACGGCGGCAAGGGTGGGCCCAAGTGCTGTTGACCCAGTAGTCCCTCTGTAGGAGCGAGCTTGCTCGCGAAAAAACTGAAGACACCGCGCTTATTCTGGATTCATGCGGTTTCCTTGAGTTCTTCGCGAGCAAGCTCGCTCCTACAGTTGTTTTTGCTTACCCATTTTTAAGGAGAATTGCGTTTGTCCTCTCCCATTCCCGTCACAGTCCTCAGTGGCTTTCTCGGTGCCGGCAAGACCACGTTGCTGCGTCACCTGCTCAAGACCGAGCACGGCTTGAAGATTGCCGTGATCGAAAACGAATTCAGCGATGCCGGTATCGACAGCCAACTGTTGGGCGATGAGCCGGTGCAAGTCATGACCCTGTCCAACGGCTGCGTGTGCTGCACCATCCACACCGACCTGACCAAAGCCCTGTACCTGCTGTTGGAGCGCCTGGACAGTGGCGAGATTGCCTTTGATCGCCTGGTGATTGAATGCACCGGCCTGGCCGATCCGGCGCCGGTGGCCCAGACCTTTTTCATCGACGAAGAACTGCGCGAGCGCTACCTGCTCGACGGCATCATCACCCTGGTGGACGCGGCCCATGCCGAGCATCACCTGACCCAGACCATCGCCCAGGCGCAGATCGGGTTTGCCGATCGGCTGCTGGTCAGCAAGCGCGACCTGGTCGACGACGCCAGCTTCGAGGCCCTCAGCGAACGCCTGACCCGCATCAACCGCCGCGCGCCAATCCGCGTGGTGCAACACGGGCAGATCGACCTCGCCGAACTGCTGGATGTGCGCGGCTTCAATCTCAACGCCGGCATGAGCCTGCGCCCGGTCCGCCAGGCGCCGTCCGTCGATCGCATTTCCAGCCTGGTGCTGCGCACCGAACAGCCGCTGGATATCGATCGCCTCAGCGAGTTCATGAATGAACTGCTGGAAGACCACGGCAAACAGTTGCTGCGTTATAAAGGCGTGCTGAACATTGCTGGAGAAGACCGGCGCATGGTGTTTCAGGGCGTGTTGAAGCTTTACGGGTTCGACTGGGACACCGAATGGGCCGAAGGCGAGACGCGCGAAAGTGTGATTGTGTTTATTGCCGATGAGTTGCCGGAAGACAAGATTCGCCAGGGCTTTGCAAAGGTTCATCAAGCCTGATTTGAAATGCGATCAGCAAAGGTGGGAGCGGTGGTGCGACGATTCGACTTGCTCGCGAAAACAGTGTGTGAGCCACAAATAAACTGACTGATCCGCCGCCTTCGCGAGTAAGCCTGCTCCCACATGTCAACGGCATTTCGAATTCATATCGACATAAAAAAGCCCGGCGCAGGCGCCGGGCTTCTTATTCAGGCGACTGTAATTACGCGCCGTATACCGGCAGCTTCTTGCAGATAGCCTTGACCTTCTCACGCACGGCATCGATCACCGCTTCGTTGTTCAGGTCGGCCAGGATGTCACAGATCCAGCCAGCCAGTTCCTTGCACTCGGCTTCCTTGAAGCCGCGAGTGGTCACGGCCGGGGTGCCGAAGCGCAGGCCCGAGGTGACGAACGGCGAACGTGGGTCGTTCGGCACCGAGTTCTTATTCACGGTGATGAACGCCTTGCCCAGAGCGGCATCCGCGTCTTTGCCGGAGATGTCCTGCTTGATCAGCGACAGCAGGAACAGGTGGTTTTCAGTACCGCCGGAGACCACGTCAAACCCGCGCTCGATGAAGACGGACGCCATGACCTGGGCGTTTTTCACCACTTGTTGCTGGTAGGTCTTGAACTCAGGCTGCAAGGCTTCCTTGAAGCAGATGGCCTTGGCGGCGATCACGTGCTCCAGTGGGCCGCCCTGGGCACCCGGGAATACGGCGGAGTTGAGCTTTTTCTCGATCTCGGCGTTGGCGCGAGCCAGGATCAGGCCGCCACGTGGACCGCGCAGGGTCTTGTGGGTGGTGGTGGTCACCACGTCAGCGAAAGGCACCGGGTTCGGGTAGACGCCGGCGGCGACCAGGCCCGCTACGTGAGCCATGTCGACGAACAGGTAGGCGCCCACTTTGTCGGCAATAGCGCGGAAACGTGGGAAGTCGAGGATCTGCGAGTAGGCAGAGAAACCGGCCACGATCATTTTTGGCTTGTGCTCGACCGCCAGGCGCTCGACTTCGTCGTAGTCGATCAGGCCGTTGGCATCGATACCGTATTGAACGGCGTTGTACAGCTTGCCGGAGGAGGAAACACTGGCGCCGTGGGTCAGGTGACCACCGTGGGCCAGGCTCATGCCCAGGATGGTGTCGCCACCTTGCAGCAGGGCCAGGTACACGGCTGCGTTGGCTTGGGAGCCGGCGTGTGGCTGGACGTTGGCGTAATCGGCGCCGAACAGTTCCTTGGCGCGGTCGATGGCCAGTTGTTCAACGACGTCGACGAACTCGCAACCGCCGTAGTAACGCTTGCCCGGATAACCTTCGGCGTATTTGTTGGTCAGAACCGAACCTTGAGCCTCCATTACCGCAGGGCTGGTGTAGTTTTCCGAAGCGATCAGCTCAATGTGCTCTTCCTGGCGCTGAGCTTCTTGCTCCATGGCGGCAAAGAGATCGGCGTCGTACTTGGCAATAGTCAAATCACGGCTGAACATGGCGGTCCTCAAGGATCGGGGGCAGAAAAGGAGGGCATTCTAACTCAATGGGTTTTAGAAGGCATATGAAAGGACATCATGTCGCGGACAAGCGGGGCTCATCTGGATGATTGGGGGTGTATGTGTCGCCTTCGCGAGCAAGCCCGCTCCCCACATTTGAAATGCATTCCCCCGTGGGCTTGGTCGCGAAGGGACCATTGGCCTCACAACCGAATGTCAGTCGAACATGAACAGCGCATCACTACAGAACTGCGCCTCGAAACGATTCGCAGGCATTGGCCGCCCGAACAGGTAGCCCTGGACTTCGTCGCAGCCGTGCTCGCGCAGGAAGTCCAGTTGCTCGTGGGTTTCCACGCCTTCGGCGATCACCGCCAGGTTCAGGCTGTGGGCCATGGCGATAATGGCGCGTGCGATCTGCGCATCTTGCTCACCGGACGGCAGGCCATCGACAAAGGTGCGGTCGATTTTCAGCACGTCGATAGGGAATTGCTTGAGGTAGTTGAGCGATGAGTAGCCGGTGCCGAAGTCGTCCACGGCGATGCTCAGGCCGAGGTTTTTCAGGCTGGCGAGGATCTGCATCGCTTCATTGACTTCGCGCATCAGGATACTTTCGGTCAATTCCAGCTCCAGGCAAGCCGGCGGCAGACCGGTGTCCTTGAGGATATTGGCGATCCGCCTGCCCAATTGACCGTCGGAGAATTGCCGCGCCGAAATATTCACCGAGACCTTGGGTACCCGCACCTTGTTCTGGTGCCAGGTCTTGAGTTGGCGGCACGCCTCGCCGATCACCCAGTCACCCACATCCACCACCAGCCCCAGTTCTTCCAGTACCGGGATGAAATCCCCCGGCGGGACCAGTCCCCGGCGCGGATGACGCCAGCGCAGCAGGGCTTCGGCACCGGTCAGGCGTTTGCCGTCGCCGCTGAATTGCGGTTGGTAATACAGCACGAACTCGTTCTGGTCCAGGGCATGGCGCAGGTCGCTTTCCAGCTCCAGGCGCTCTAGCGCACTGGCGTTCATGTCGGCCTGGTAGAACTGGAAGTTGTTCTTGCCACGCTCTTTGGCGTGGTACATCGCGGTGTCGGCGTTTTTCATCAACTGGCTCAATTCGTTGCCGTCTTGAGGGCTCAGTGCGATACCGATGCTGGCGGTGACAAAAAACTCACGGCCTTCCAGCACAAAGGGCTTTACCAGGCTGGCCAGGATCTGCTCGGCCACGTGAATCGCTCGGTTCAGCGCCATTTCCCGACTGGTGCGGGGCTGCAGGAGCAGGGTGAACTCGTCGCCGCCCATGCGCGCCACGGTGTCGTCTTCAGCCACGCAGCCGAGCAGGCGGGTGGCCATCTCCTTGAGCATGCGGTCGCCGGCGGCGTGGCCCAGGGAGTCGTTGATCGGCTTGAAGCGGTCCAGATCGAGGAACATCAAGACCACCCACGACTTTTGCCGCTCCGCCGACTGCAATGCGGTGTGCAACCGATCCTGGAACAGGGTTCGATTCGGCAAGTGAGTCAGGGCGTCATAGTAGGCCAGGCGGTGGATGCGCTGTTCGCTGGCCTTACGCTCGCTGATGTCGCTGAAAAAACATACATAACTGGCCAGGTCACCCTCGTCATCGAACACGGCAGTGATCCCGACCCAGGCCGGATAGTGCTCGCCGCTGCGCCGCCTGAGCCACACTTCACCTTCCCAGGTGCTGTGCTGGTGTAATTGCTTGAGGACGTAACGCAGGTGGGCTTCCTGCTGCTCGTCGACGGTCAGCATGTTCGGCAATTGATCGAGCACATCGGCCACGGCATAGCCACTGACCCGGCTGAACGCCTCGTTGGCCTGTACGATATAACCGGCCGGATCGGTGATCAGGATCGCTGAGGTCGAGTGTTCGAATACCGTGGCCGCCATGCGCAGGTCTTTCTCGGCACGGCGTTGCTGGCTGATATCGCGACCCACCCCGAGGATGCCTTCGAACGTACCTTGTTCATCCCAGACCAGTACCAGTCGCAGTTCGATCGGTACCTTGCGCCCATCGGCACGCAGGCAGTCGAACAGAAACACCTGGGTCTGCACGTCGTCGCGCAGTAACGCCAGGGCGTCGGGTTTGTCCAGGGCGCGGCTGACGCGTTCTATCAGGGTGTAGATACCCATCAGCTGTTGCGGGTTGGCGATCGTCGATTGCCAGCCATTCTTGAAGATCCAGTCGACCTCATAGCCCAGCACGGCATTCACTGACGGGCTGACGTAGTTGAGGGTCAGCTTGCTGTCGGTGGAAAAAATCACATCGCTGATGCTTTCGGCCAGCATGCGGTAGCGCTGCTCGCTGTCACGCAGGGACTCGCTGGCTTCGATCTGGTCGGTAATGTCCTTGGCCACGCCAATGATGCGAGTGACCTGATCGTTCTTGTCTCGCGCCAGAGCCTGCTCGCGGATGTCAAAACAGCGCCATTGATTGTTGCGGTGGCGAAAGCGCAGTTGGCATTGCAACTGACTCATGTATCCGGCGCTGCGCTGTTGCTGGCGCAGGTCGTGATACGCCATGGCGTCTTCGGGATGAAGCAGGATTTCCCAGAAGTACTCACCCATCTGCTGCAGCTCGGACTTGTTGTAGCCCAGGGTGTGCCCCAGATGGTGGTTGCTGAAAATCATCCGCTGGCTGATCACGTCCTGCACATACAGGTGATCGGGCACGGTACGCACCACGTCCGACCAGAACCCTTCGCGCTCGACCAGTGACAGTTCGATCAGCTTGCGGCTGGTAATGTCGCTGATGCTGAGGATCACGGCTTTATAGTCGTGCTGCTCTTCGGGCAGGCGCATGACCAGCCACAAGTATTGGCCGTTGCCCTGTATGTCGCTGAGCTGAATCTCCAGTTCCAACTGTTTCTGCTGGGTGAGTACCGCCTCGAGCACTTGATCGCCAATCGCGATGTGTTGCAGCGGGCCACCTTCGATCAGGCGCTCCCAGGCTTGCTCGCAGGACGCCACATTGAGCAGGCGCACAGCCACCTGGTTGACCTCGGTGATGCGCAGCTCCTTGAGCAGTTGCTGGCGTTGCTCAGGGCTGTTTTGCAGCCACTCCTGTAACTGCTCGCGGCTGTGCAGGCGGGCTTTTTCGAAAAGTCCTGGCAGACCTGACAGGTCGAGCACACACAAGGCCACGCCGGTACCATCGAAAATATCCTGGTAGCGCCGTCGGCCTTCGTTGACCTGGCGCTGGCGGCGCCGCATGTTGAGCAGGACAACCACCGGGATCAGCGAGAAGGCCAGGCCCAGCAGGCATTTGCCGATAAACGCGGGCAGTAGCTGTTCGAGCACGGCGGTGCGATCAAACAGCTCACGCAGTTGCCAGTCACTTTTACTCAAGGGGGTGACCAGCACGGTTTTGTTCAGCTCGTCCGGGGTCAGGGAGGCCGACGACTGGACTGACATGCCGCTGTCCCGGCTGACGATCCGCTGGTTCAGGTGGTTTTCGATGATCCACATCGGCCGCTGCCAGTATTCATCCTGTTGGGTCAGGTTGGTCAGGTAGTTGGGCGCCAGGCGCAGCGCCCAGTACAGCTTGGCGCCGCCGCTGGGCTGATGCAGCAGCAGATAGATCACGCTGCCGTCGTTGTTGTTGCTCAGGTAATAAGGCTGGCCGTGGCTGCGCTTGACCAGTTCTTCGAGCCAGGCACTGTCCAGGCTGTCATCGGCCGTGTCGCGGATCATCGCGCCGCTGGGGGCAAGCAGGGCCAGGCTACGCAGCTCTGGCAAGGAACGTTGCAGGGTGCGCATCAGCGCTTGCTGCTGCTCCAGGTCACCCGGGGGCTCGACAATCGGCAACAGGTTGAGGGCGATCTGCGCGCTCAGGGCCATGTTCAGGCTGATCTTCTCGGCCAGGTCGGCGCTGTGGTCAATGGTGTGCTGCTGTTGGTTCTTCTGGTTCTGCTGCAATTGGTCCAGCAGTTGCCAGAACAATAAGGCGAGCAGCAACAAGACCAGCGTCGCCAATGCGCCCTTGAGGGTTCCGTGCAGGGGCGTGCCCGGCGCAATGTGGGCTGCGCGCAGGGGACTTGGCTTTGTTACGTTGGTCAAGCTGTGATCCTGCGGTTTGGCTGGATTGGCGCGCGACGTGCACTATAAGCCGGACGCCCGAAGGGCGGCTAGCATGCCTTGTGTTGTGGCAAAGTGCCAGCCCTGCTCGGCTGGACGGGTCAGGCGCATTCAGGTAGCTTTGCCGGTTACGCGAGGGCGTTCCAGCCCCAAACAATCAGGCTCTTTCCGCACGCAGGCATTGATAATCATCAACGGCCCGCGCCGCGCATGGCCTGGCACGGGTTACGCCCGCTTAATTCATCAGTCACTGACGCTAGGTTCACCATGGCTCAATACGTCTTCACCATGCATCGGCTGGGCAAAGTTGTTCCGCCGAAGCGGGAAATCCTGAAAAACATTTCATTGTCCTTCTTCCCTGGCGCCAAGATCGGCGTGCTCGGCCTTAACGGTTCGGGTAAATCCACGCTGCTGAAAATCATGGCGGGTGTCGATACTGAATTTGAAGGCGAAGCTCGCCCGATGCCAGACTTGAACATCGGCTACCTGCCGCAAGAGCCGATCCTCGATCCGACCAAGACCGTGCGTGAAGTGGTCGAGGAAGCGGTCAGCGTGATCAAGAACGCTCAGGCCCGCCTGGACGAGGTCTACGCCGCTTACGCTGAAGAAGATGCCGACTTCGATAAACTGGCCGCCGAACAGGCCAAGCTGGAAGCCATCCTGCAAGCCAGCGACGGCCATAACCTGGAGCGCCAACTCGAAGTGGCCGCCGATGCGCTGCGCTTGCCCGCGTGGGACGCCAAGGTCGAGCACCTGTCGGGTGGTGAGAAACGTCGTGTGGCCCTGTGCCGCCTGCTGCTGTCGGCTCCCGACATGCTGCTGCTCGACGAACCGACCAACCACTTGGACGCCGATTCCGTGGCCTGGCTGGAGCATTTCCTCCACGATTTCCCGGGCACCGTGGTCGCGATCACGCACGACCGGTACTTCCTGGACAACGTTGCCGGCTGGATTCTGGAACTTGACCGTGGCGCCGGTATCCCTTACGAGGGCAACTACTCCGGCTGGCTGGAAGCCAAGTCCGACCGTCTGGCTGCCGAATCCAAGCAACAATCGGCCCACGAAAAAGCCATGAAGGAAGAACTGGAATGGGTGCGCAAAGGCGCCAAGGCCCGCCAGTCGAAATCCAAGGCACGTCTGCAGCGCTTCGAAGAAATGCAGTCGCAGGAATTCCAGAAGCGCAGCGAAACCAACGAGATCTACATCCCGGCCGGTCCGCGCCTGGGTGACAAGGTCATCGAATTCAAGAACGTCAGCAAGGGTTATGGCGATCGCGTGCTGATCGACAACCTGTCGTTTGCCATGCCTAAAGGCGCCATCGTGGGCGTGATCGGCGGTAACGGTGCCGGTAAATCGACCCTGTTCCGCATGCTGATGGGCAAGGAAACGCCGGACTCGGGCAGCATCGAGATCGGCGAAACCGTGCAGTTGGCTTGCGTGGACCAAAGCCGTGACGACCTCGACGGCAGCAAGACGGTGTTCCAGCAGATTTCCGATGGTTCCGACCAGATCCGTATCGGCAACTATGAAATTCCGTCGCGCACCTATGTCGGTCGTTTCAACTTCAAGGGCGGCGACCAGCAGAAGTTCGTCAAGGACCTGTCTGGCGGTGAGCGTGGTCGCTTGCACCTGGCTCTGACCCTGAAAGAGGGCGGCAACGTCCTGCTGCTCGACGAACCGTCCAACGACCTCGACGTCGAAACCCTGCGTTCCCTGGAAGAGGCCTTGCTGGACTTCCCGGGCGCCGCGATTGTGATTTCTCACGATCGGTGGTTCCTTGACCGCGTGGCCACGCACATCCTGGCGTACGAAGACGACTCGCAAGCGGTGTTCTTCGAAGGTAACTACACCGAGTATGAAGCGGATCGCAAGAAGCGCCTGGGCGAAGCCGCAGCCCAGCCGCACCGTGTGCGACACAAGAAACTGGCCTGATTCAGGTCGGTGATTAAAAAAAGCGGGGCCTTGGCTCAAATGCCGGTCAGTTAAGGGAACGCCGACTACTGTAGGAGCGAGCTCGCTCGCGAAAAACGTCAACGATAACGCGTGCATTCTGGATAAACGCGGTGCCTTGGCGTTCTTCGCGAGCAAGGGTTAGGCGCCCCCTCGCTCCTACAGAAAAAGGCTTAACTGATCGGCATTAAGCCTTGGCTCCGCTTTTTTTTCGATTTTTTCAGGTGGCGCGGGCTTGCTCGCGAAGGCGGTTTGTCTATGGGGGCAAGATCAACTTTTGGCATCCCCATCCAGGTGCAGTAAATCTCAAAAAGGTGACTTATTTATATCTAATGCACCATTTAAATTCACAAATGCGACACTTTGCTCTGTCGCGGTGCGTGTCGAGTTGTTAAAGTTCGGCTCAAATCTTCGCTAACGACAATAATTTGCCGGGACTTTTCATGATCGAAACCGTTGAATCCTTCCTTGCCCGCCTCAAAAAACGTGACCCGGATCAGCCTGAGTTCCACCAGGCCGTTGAAGAAGTCCTACGCAGCCTGTGGCCGTTTCTTGAAGCCAACCCCCACTATCTGGCCTCCGGCATCCTGGAGCGCATTTGCGAACCGGAACGCGCCATTACCTTCCGCGTGTCGTGGGTGGATGATCACGGCAAGGTCCAGGTCAATCGCGGTTTCCGTATCCAGATGAACAGCGCCATCGGCCCTTACAAAGGTGGCCTGCGTTTCCACCCCTCGGTGAATCTCGGGGTGCTGAAATTCCTCGCCTTCGAGCAGACCTTCAAGAATTCCCTGACGTCGCTGCCCATGGGCGGCGGCAAGGGCGGCTCGGACTTTGATCCCAAGGGCAAGAGCGACGCCGAGGTCATGCGTTTCTGCCAGGCGTTCATGAGCGAGCTGTATCGCCATATCGGCGCGGACGTTGACGTGCCGGCTGGCGATATCGGCGTGGGCGCCCGGGAAATCGGCTTTTTGTTCGGCCAGTACAAGCGCTTGAGCAACCAGTTCACTTCGGTCCTGACCGGCAAGGGCATGAGCTACGGCGGCAGTCTGATCCGCCCGGAAGCCACCGGTTTTGGCTGTGTTTATTTCGCTGAAGAAATGCTCAAGCGCCAGGGGCAAAGTGTCGACGGCAAACGCGTGGCCATTTCAGGTTCCGGTAACGTGGCGCAATACGCGGCGCGCAAGGTCATGGACCTGGGCGGCAAGGTGATTTCCTTGTCCGATTCCGAGGGCACCCTCTACAGCGAAAGCGGTTTGACCGAAGCGCAATGGTCAGCTGTGCTGGAGCTGAAAAACCTCCAGCGCGGTCGCATCAGTGAGTTGGCGTCGCGCTTCGACCTGGAATTCCGCGCCGGCCAGACGCCCTGGGAGCTGGCGTGCGACATTGCCCTACCATGCGCGACCCAGAACGAACTGGACGCCGAGGCTGCACGCAGCTTGTTGCGCAATGGCTGTGTTTGCGTGGCGGAAGGCGCCAACATGCCGGCTACCCTTGAGGCTGTGGATATCTTTATCGACGCCGGCATTCTGTTCGCACCGGGTAAAGCTTCCAACGCAGGCGGTGTAGCGGTGAGCGGTCTGGAAATGTCGCAGAACGCCATGCGTCTGCTGTGGACCGCTGGCGAAGTGGACAGCAAGTTGCACAACATCATGCAGTCGATCCACCATGCCTGCGTGCACTACGGCGAAGAGAACGGCCGGATCAATTACGTGAAGGGCGCGAACATCGCGGGCTTTGTGAAAGTCGCGGATGCGATGCTGGCCCAGGGTATCGTTTAAGCCTCGGGTTCAATCCGCAGGATCTCGATCAATTGATCACCGATGGGGCGCTTCCATAGCACCTCGTCACCGACCTGTGCACCCAGCAGCGCCTTCCCCAGCGGTGAGCCCCAGTTAATCAGGCCCAAAGCGGCATCGGCCTGGTCTTCACCCACCAGTTGAATGCGCTGCTGTTCGTCCTGTTCGTTGGCAAAGGTGATCCAACTGCCGATCTGCACTTTTTCGGTGGAAGTGGCCGGGGCGACGACGAGGGCGCTGTGCAGCCGCTGATTGAAATAACGCAAATCCCGCTCCAGGTCGGCCAAGCGTTGCTTGTCCACCTGTTCACCTTTGGTCGACTCTTGGGCATGTTCGTGCTGCAACTGGGCCACCCTGGCCTGCAACTGCCCCAGCCCGTGGGCGGTAAGATGGTTGGGTTGCGCGCTGACCTGGCGCTCCACCGGCTGGCTGGCCTGGGCAGCGGCGCTGTCTTCGTTGACGAAAGCTCGACTCATGACATTTCTCCTGCAATGGAGTTTGGGCCATGGTCGCAGGTGATTAGTTTCGATGGATGTCTGAAAGCGACCTGTTTCGGACGATGATGTGAAGGTCAGGTGAGGGATGGTGCTTAAGCCGATCACAGCGGCCTAAGCCTGCGGCTCACTCGAAAGCACAGCATGCTCCGCCAACTCCTGCTGGATAAACGCCGCAATCATTGCCCGATAAACCTGCTCGGTGACATCGGCGTTGGCGCCCAGGGCGTGCGATAAATCACGCACCTTGGTGATTACCTGTTCGACGCGCTGAGGCGCCTTTACCCCATCACTGTCTTTTTTGAAACGGGCGGCCTGTGAGACGAATCCGCCGCGTTCGGCCAACAGAGCAACGATCTGGCGATCGAGGCGATCAATGTTTTCCCTGACTTGCTCAAGGTTGCTGCAGGTAACGGCCATGTCGGTTGGAACTCCTTATTGAATGAACGCGCCAATCAGTAGTGATACCACTTCACCTCAAGCATTACCTCATTGACCGGTGTCGCCAAATGGCTGAACTCGCGTTGCGCGCTCAAGCGCACGCCAAGATTGCGTGACACTTCCCACTGTTGATTGAGGCTGATACTACGCCGCACTTCGCCGTTGGTGAAGAAATCGCCCTTGGCTTCCAGGCTGAGGTTGCCCAGCGGATTTCTCCACAACAGGCCAGTGTTGAAACCGGCGGCGGGGGAGATGAACTCGCTGAAATCGTTGTTATGCTCCACGCGCACGGTCCCGAGGGCGAAGCCGAGCATGTCGTCACGCAGTTGCCAGGTGCCGCCGGCGCCGCCGTTGACGTGGCTGACCAGGGTTTCGTCGTCATGTTTGCCCGGTACACGCTCAAGGCCCCCGGTGACTTGCCAGGACAACGGTTGCAGCAGCTCGTTGCGCGGCGTCAATGAGCGGATGGTCGCCAGGTCCAATTGCTGCAATTGCCAGTTATTGCCTTCGTACTGGCGCAGTTTCATTTGCAGGATTTCGATCTGCGCGCCCAAGGGGAAGCCTTCGGCGTTGTCGTTGAGGTCGTGGTAGGCCATGCGCAGGCCGTATTCGCCGAATGCTTTATCGCCCCGGGTGCCGATACCGGCTTGCCAGGTGCGTGATTGATGGCCGTTCTCGGGCAGGCCCGGACGTTCGATTTGCAGGTTTGGAGCCGGGTTCTGATTGATGGCCCGCAGCAGTTCGAAACTGCGCTGGGAACGTTCAGGGTCGCGCTCAAGCCCATTGGCGCGGTAGCGGCCTAGGCGATAGGCGGCATCGATGATCAAGGCCTGGCGGTCTTTGGCGAGGGTCTTGAAGGTCGGGTCCTGCAGCTGTTTCTGGTCGTCGCTGATCTTCAGCACCCATTGCTGCTCGTCACTGTCCAGGGGCTTGGCACGCTCCAGCAACTCACGCTCGCGGGAGGGGCGGTAATCGATTTTTTCCACCAGGCCTGCGTCTTTCACGGCTTTGACGGTGTCGGTGGGAATGGCCGTCAGCGGAAACTGTTCCGTCAGGCGCAGACCGGGGCGAGCCACTTGCAGCAGCTCCAGCAGACGGTAAGAGCAGTTTTCGTCGAAGAAGAAATAGTCGAACTGGATCTGCTTGAGTTCCCACACGTGCTCGACCATGCGCTCGGTTTCGACCTGGGTCAGGTTCAGCCGGTATTCCCACAGGTCGCGGTTTTCCAGGCTGCGGTATTCCGAGAGTTTCTCCTGGTACGGCACCAGCGCGAACAGTCCGGGATAGCCGCCCATCAGGCCTTTCCAGGCGTACAGCAGGCTGTTGTCAGAGCCTTCGATATAGGCGCCGAAGTTGATTGCGTAGCTGAGCAGGGCGGTGTTGTTGCGCTGCACGTCAGCCTGGTCGATGCGCAGCAGGGTGTGTCCGAACATCGACGATGGGCTGTTGAGGTATGCCGCCGGGAAGATCATCACCGCGCTGTGGGGCGCGACGTCCTTGAACCATTGCTTGAATTCCTTGCAGTCCGCGGCGGGCAAGTCAGTCAGTTGCAATTGGTCCTTGAGCCAGCGGGTGCGTGCCGGATAAACGCATTGGGCGTGTTTTTCGCCGAGACTGGCCGGCGCGTAGAGCGCTTGCACGGTAGCCTGCAGTTCGGCGTCCGGATGATGCGCGCCGTCTTTGGCAAGAAAGAATCGCTGGTCGCTGACATAGCTGCGCCAACCGCTGAGCTTGCCGCTTTCGTAGTGCCCCAGCGACAACCAGAAGGGATCGTTGGCCAGTTGCTGCAAACGTTGATCATCAATGTGCGGCGCCGCGTACAGCGGGGCGCAGGTGAAGAGTGCCAGCCAGGCAAAGCGTTTGAGCATAGGGGCAACTTAAGTCGGAATAAATAAAGACCCAAAGGGGGCAGGTCCAAAAAACAAAACCCGCGCCTCGCAAGGCGCGGGTGGGTCGAGCTTAAGCCTGGGTGGCATATTTCGCCAGACGGGCGTCGCCTTTCAGGACGGCGAGGGTGTTGGTGTGCACATCTTCTGCGGTCACGTCAGCCTTGCTGAAAATTTGTTGGAAGTGCTCGTGAGTCACTGCTGCGAAGTGGTCGCGATCTTCAGGCGCGACACCCAGCACCACGGCATAGGTGGTCAGTGCTTCGCCATTGCCTTTGGCCATGTCTTCGGACAGCTCGTTCATCATGCCATTCATGGCAATCCACGATTTGCCGCCGTAAGACAGCGCGCTGTTGGTGCTGCAACCGTTAGTGCCTGAGGTCATGCCGAAGGTGGCGTTACCCGAAGTACCGTTGGTGGTGGAGGCCAGGAAGTGGGCGGGCGTGCCACGTTGGCCTTCAAACAGCATGTTGCCCCAACCGCAGTTCGGGCCACCTGGCGCTTCAGCCATTGCATTGAGGGAGACGACGGTGAAGAGAGTACCGAGAAGGATCCGTTTCATAGCTTTGTTCTCTTTGTGTGCGAACCAATGGACAAGGATTCAGGCGCCTCTAGCGCCCTAGGGGGCGGTTATTAGTCCACCCCGCGCAGTATTGAGTTTAGGCATGAACCAAGGGTTCCGTGAGTTTTTGTAAAACAATCGGCGAATGGGTGTTTTTTACAGGAGGCGGCTTGTGTCTATGCTTTCCCTAAACCGTGCCTTGCCAGCCAGCCATACGCGGCGCCAGAATGCCGTCATCTGCCCCGCCTGATGTAAGGAAGCCCGATGCCTGATCCTGTAGCTGCCAGCTTGCGTCTAGCGCCCGAAGCGCTGACTCGTCCTTTTTCCGCTGAACAGTTCAGCTTCTCGACCACCAATGATTTGGAGCCCTTTCGCGGTGTGCTTGGCCAGGAACGTGCGGTCGAAGCCTTGCAGTTCGGCGTGGCCATGCCACGTCCCGGTTACAACGTATTTGTCATGGGCGAGCCCGGTACGGGCCGCTTTTCGTTCGTCAAACGCTATCTCAAGGCCGAAGGCAAACGCCTGCAGACCCCGGCGGACTGGGTCTATGTGAATAATTTCGACGAACCTCGCGAACCCCGGGCCCTGGAGTTGCCCGCGGGCGGGGCGGCGGCGTTCATCGCCGATATCAACGGGCTGATCGATAACCTGGTGGCGACCTTCCCGGCGGTGTTCGAGCACCCGACCTATCAACAGCGTAAAAGCGCCATCGACCGTTCCTTCAATCAACGTTATGACCGAGCGCTGGACGTGATCGAGCGCCTGGCCTTGGAAAAAGACGTGGCGCTGTACCGCGACAGCACCAATATTGCGTTCACGCCGATGCTCGATGGCAAGGCGCTGGACGAGGCCGAGTTCTCGCAGTTGCCGGAGGTCGATCGCGAGCGTTTCCACAGCGATATTTCGGAGCTTGAAGAGCGCCTCAACGAAGAACTCGCCAGCCTGCCGCAATGGAAGCGCGAGTCCAACAACCAGATGCGCCAATTCAACGAGGAAACCATCACTCTGGCCTTGCAGCCATTGCTGGCGCCGTTGTCGGAGAAGTACGCGGAAAACGCCGGCGTGTGCGGCTACCTGCAAGCGATGCAGGTTTATCTGCTGAAAACCGTGGTCGAACAGTTGGTGGACGATGCAAAAACCGACGCCCAGGCCCGCAAGTTGCTGGAGGAACAGTACTGTCCGAGCCTGGTGGTTGGTCACCCGAGCAATGGCGGCGCGCCGGTGGTGTTCGAACCGCATCCGACCTACGACAATCTGTTCGGGCGTATCGAATACAGCACCGACCAGGGCGCGCTCTACACCACCTACCGGCAGTTGCGCGCGGGTGCGTTGCATCGCGCCAACGGCGGTTTCCTGATTCTGGAAGCCGAAAAAATGCTCAGCGAGCCGTTTGTCTGGGACGCGCTCAAGCGCGCCCTGCAATCGCGCAAGTTGAAGATGGAATCGCCTCTCGGTGAACTGGGTCGTCTGGCCACCGTGACACTCAACCCGCAAGTGATCCCGTTGAACGTCAAGGTCATCATCATCGGTGCCCGTTCGCTGTACTACACGCTGCAAGACCTGGATCCGGACTTTCAGGAAATGTTCCGGGTGCTGGTGGATTTCGATGAAGACATCCCGATGGTCGACGAAAGCCTGGAGCAGTTTGCCCAGTTGCTCAAGACCCGCACTTCGGAAGAGGGCATGGCGCCATTGACGTCGGATGCGGTGGCGCGCCTGGCGACCTACAGCGCACGCCTGGCGGAGCATCAGGGGCGGCTGTCGGCACGTATTGGTGATCTGTTCCAGTTGGTCAGCGAAGCCGATTTCATCCGTCACCTGGCGGCTGATGAGATGACCGACGCCGGGCATATCGAGCGGGCGCTTAAGGCCAAGGCCACACGCACCGGGCGTGTATCGGCACGGATTCTCGACGATATGCTCGCGGGGGTGATCCTGATCGACACCGCGGGCGCGGCGGTGGGCAAGTGCAACGGGCTGACGGTGCTCGAGGTGGGCGACTCGGCCTTTGGCGTTCCGGCGCGGATTTCCGCCACGGTGTATCCGGGTGGCAGCGGCATTGTCGATATCGAGCGCGAAGTTAACCTCGGGCAGCCGATTCACTCCAAAGGCGTGATGATCCTCACCGGTTACCTGGGTAGCCGTTATGCCCAGGAATTCCCTCTGGCGATTTCCGCGAGCATTGCCCTGGAGCAGTCCTACGGCTACGTCGACGGCGACAGTGCATCCCTGGGCGAGGCCTGCACCTTGATTTCGGCGCTGTCGAAGACGCCGCTCAAACAGTGCTTTGCGATCACCGGTTCGATCAACCAGTTCGGTGAAGTGCAAGCGGTGGGCGGGGTCAACGAGAAGATCGAGGGCTTCTTCCGTCTTTGCGAGGCGCGTGGCCTGACCGGTGAGCAGGGGGCGATCATTCCCCAGGCGAACGTTGCGACGCTGATGCTGGATGAGAAGGTCTTGCAGGCGGTTCGGGCCGGACAGTTTCATATCTACGCGGTGCGCCAGGCCGACGAGGCCTTGAGCTTGCTTGTGGGCGAGCCGGCCGGAGACCCAGATGAGGAAGGGCAATTCCCGGAGGGCACCGTCAACGCGCGGGTTGTGGAGCGTTTGCGGGCGATCGCCGAGATGATCAGCGAGGAAGACCTCAAGGAAGCGGAAAAGGAACTGGCGCAGCAGGCATTGGCCGAAGCCAAGCCGAGTTGACGGGTGCAGGGCGAGGGGAGTTGCTCCCCTCGTCATATTTTTGACCCGACAGCCCAGGCCGACGTCGCCGTTGGTCTCTGCGTCCTTGGTTTGTACGGGTTTTCTTCTATTCTCAGCTCAAGGGATATCCACAAGAGTCGCTGGATAGAAACAGCCTCGTCCTTCGAGAGGCTGAATGCCGATCTGCCGAGGGTCGCCGCCATGCCGCGCAACCTTTGCCTCACTCGCCAGTGCCTGGGCCTGGTCACCCGAATTGAATGCTCCATTCGTCCCCTTGCGGGGGATGCCGGCATGTGGGCCTTGTTGTTTGCCGCCGGCATGAGCGGCGAGCAACCCTCGACCATCAAGTCCCAAGGTCCATTTCATGGGCCGTTCGTGGCTGAACATATCCTTGAATCCGTGGTGCAGAGCCTGCTGTTGCATGGCTACGTGCTGGCGGATGACCCACAGATATGGTGTTTGCATCTGCAGGCGCACCTGCGACAGCTCAATGGCGGACGGGCGAGGGCGCTGAGCGATATTCACTCCTGAGCCGGCTATTTTGTCTCAAGCTTGTTCAGCTTTACCTCGAACCTTTACTGCACGGTGTTCAGCGCGGTGCGCGGGCCATAAAAGTGTTGCAGGTCGGTTTTTCGGGTGGTTCTGGGCACTGTGCGCGACTGATATACTCGCCAGCATTTCTAGCCACGCTGTGTGAGATTCAATGGAACGTTTTATCGAAAATGCAATGTACGCTTCGCGCTGGCTGCTGGCCCCGATCTATTTCGGCCTGTCGCTCGGGCTGCTGGCGCTGGCGCTGAAGTTCTTTCAGGAAGTGATTCACCTGCTGCCCAATGTCTTCGCGATGGCCGAGTCGGAGCTGATTCTAGTGCTGCTGTCGTTGATCGACATGGCCCTGGTCGGCGGTCTGTTGGTGATGGTCATGATTTCCGGCTACGAGAACTTCGTCTCGCAACTGGATATCGATGACAACAAGGAGAAGCTCAATTGGTTGGGCACCATGGACTCTTCGTCGCTGAAGATGAAAGTGGCGGCCTCCATCGTGGCGATTTCTTCCATCCACCTGCTGCGGATCTTCATGGATGCCAAGAACGTCGATCCTCAGCACCTGATGTGGTACGTGATCATTCACATGACGTTCGTGATTTCGGCGTTTGCCATGGGTTATCTGGATAAAGTGACCAAACACTGATCAGTGCCGGGCGCTTCCTGGCGCTGTGTCTTGGGCTCATCAAGCGTGGGGCGAGTGTGCTAGTCTGCTCGCCCTTTTAGTTTGGATGACGCGCAGAACCCTGCGGTTTTGCAGGTTTTGCAGTTGTCCTACAGCGGAGCCCTTTAATGTCCGAAGTCAATCTGTCCACCGACGAAACCCGTGTCAGCTACGGCATTGGCCGCCAGTTGGGTGACCAATTGCGCGACAACCCGCCACCGGGCGTGAGCCTGGACGCAATCCTGGCCGGCCTGACCGACGCCTTCGCCGGCGAGCCAAGCCGTGTGGATCAAGAGCAAATGGCGGCCAGCTTCAAGGTGATCCGCGACATCATGCAAGCCGAAGCCGCTGCCAAGGCTGAAGCTGCCGCAGGCGCTGGCCTGGCTTTCCTGGCTGACAACGCCAAGCGTGAAGGCATCACTACCCTGGCTTCCGGCCTGCAATTCGAAGTGCTGACGGCGGGTGACGGTGCCAAGCCGACCCGTGAAGACCAGGTGCGCACTCACTACCACGGTACATTGATCGATGGGACTGTCTTCGACAGCTCCTACGAGCGTGGCCAACCTGCGGAATTCCCGGTCGGTGGTGTGATTGCTGGTTGGACCGAAGCCCTGCAATTGATGAATGCCGGCAGCAAATGGCGTCTGTACGTGCCGAGCGAACTGGCTTACGGCGCTCAAGGCGTTGGCAGCATCCCGCCGCACAGCGTTCTGGTATTCGACGTCGAGCTGCTCGACGTTCTGTAAGACCTGCTGCTTGTTGCCCTAGCCTTATGTAGGAGTCGGGCTTGCCCGCGAAAGAGCGGAGTGCGATACGTTCATCCAGAATGGGCGCGTTATCGTTGACGTTCTTCGCGAGTAAACTCGCTCCTACAGGGGCTTTCAGGGTCGCTCATGGATGAAACTTGCCATTGAGTTCCGTCACCGGGCGCAATGCTCGGGCATAGCAGAACAGAAACAGATTGCGCACCACCTCCTTCAACACACCCGGTTCACTGGAACTCAGCCCATTGACGTCCAGGTCGCCCTGAGCCTGCAGTTCATTCAACGCTTCTTCTTCGAGCACCGCACAGACTTCCCCGGTCTCCCGATGGAGTATCCGCAGGTAGGGGTGTGGACGGTCCAGCCAGGCATCTATCAAATAAGTCATGGTCACATCTCCTTGAGGGATTCAATGAGAATAATTCTTATTCGTAGAATAGCAAGTCCCTATTGGTGAATTACTGGTTTTTCTGTGTAGGCAGTGTGCGCTGTCAAAAAGGACGGCTTTTGCTACTGAAGAGGGTTTGTCGCGGGGAGGGTGAAGCGCCCTCTCGCGCAGGGCACGAGAGGGTGGCAGCACAATCAGACTTTGCGGACGAACTCGGACTTGAGTTTCATCGGGCCGATACCATCGATCTTGCAGTCGATATCGTGGTCGCCATCGCACAGGCGGATATTCTTGACCTTGGTGCCGACCTTGACCACCAGCGAGGTGCCCTTGACCTTGAGGTCCTTGATCACGGTGATGGTGTCGCCGTCCTGCAGGACGTTGCCGACCGAATCTTTCTTCACGGCTTCATCGCTAGCCGCTTCGGGTTCGCCGCTGGCGGACCACTCATGGGCGCATTCCGGGCAGATCAGTTGGACGCCATCTTCGTAGGTGTATTCGGAACTGCATTTCGGGCAGGGTGGCAATGTGCTCACTAAGGCTCCTTGAGTTTCAGG
Source organism: Pseudomonas mucidolens (assembly GCF_900106045.1). Taxonomy (NCBI): domain Bacteria; kingdom Pseudomonadati; phylum Pseudomonadota; class Gammaproteobacteria; order Pseudomonadales; family Pseudomonadaceae; genus Pseudomonas; species Pseudomonas mucidolens. The sequence continues at coordinate 20,017 of NZ_LT629802.1, forward strand.
ATGGGTAAAAGTCGCACATTATATAGGGTTTTTTACCTGTAGGAGCGAGCTTGCTCGCGAAGAACCTTAACGATAACGCGCTCATCCAAATTCAGCACGGTGTCTTTGAGTTCTTCGCGAGCAAGCTCGCTCCTACAGTGCAAAGGGCAATCAGTGAGTACGTGCGACTGCAAACTCACTCAGCTCGACCAGCGCGTCGCGGTATTCGCTGGCTGGAAGGGCTTCCAGGCACTGGATTGCGCGCGCCACATAATCGCGGGCCAGTTGCGCGGTATAGTCGAGCGACCCCGACGCCTCGACGGCGGCGCGGATGCTTTCCAGGTCTTCGATACCACCTTTCTGGATCGCCTTGCGCACCAGTGCCGCCTGTTCCGGCGTGCCTTCGCGCATGGTGTAGATCAACGGCAGCGTGGGTTTGCCCTCGGCCAGGTCGTCACCGACGTTCTTGCCCAGGGTTTCAGCGTCGCCGCGGTAGTCGAGCAGGTCGTCGACCAATTGGAAGGCCACGCCCAAGTGGTCACCAAAGGTGCGCAGGGCTTCGGCTTGCTCGGCGGTCGCACCGCACAGGGCGGCGGCGCTGTGGGTCGAGGCTTCGAAGAGCATTGCGGTCTTGCCGCGAATCACTTCCATGTAGGTTTCTTCCGTCGTGCTGGCGTCACGCACTTTGGACAGTTGCAAGACTTCGCCTTCGGCGATGATGCGCGTGGCCTGGGAAAGAATCTTCATCACCGGCATCGAGCCCAGTTCGACCATCATTTCGAACGAGCGCGAGTACAGGAAATCGCCCACCAGCACGCTGGGTGCGTTGCCCCACATGGCGTTGGCGGTCTCGCGGCCACGGCGCATGCCGGACATGTCGACCACGTCGTCATGCAAGAGAGTCGCGGTATGCAGGAACTCGATAGTGGCGGCCAGCAGGCGCAGGTCGTCGCCTTCGCGGCCCAGGGCCTTGCCGCACAACAACACTAATAAAGGACGCAGGCGTTTACCGCCAGCCGAGGTAATATAGTCGCCAATTTTGGAGACCAGCGGCACTTTAGAAGTCAGTTGCTTCTTGATGATGCCGTCGACGGCGCTAAAATCGTCCGCCACCGCGCGGTAGAAAGCTTGGGGTTGCATCAGCGACAGTCGCTCCAGAAGGGTTGCGCGGCATGCTAGGACCCGCGCCCGCGAGTGTCAAGGCGCGATAGACGGCTACTTGCAAGGCGTCGATTGCTTGCGTACAATCGCGCACCCTGAACTTCCTGGGCAGCACCTGCCTTACGCAATTGCATACGGGACGTCCATCCCATGCAGCCATGCCAGCCAATACCTCTTCTTATAAAGCGCTGGGTGAGCAGGATTATCGGAGAAATACCATGTCGTACGCAGTAATCGTTACTGGTGGCAAGCAATACAAGGTCGCCCCAGGTGAATACCTGAAGATCGAAAAACTGGAAATCGCTACTGGCGAATCCGTTACTTTTGATCGCGTTCTGTTGGTCGCCAATGGCGATGACGTGAACATCGGCGCTCCAGTTGTTGCTGGCGCTACCGTTGTGGCTGAAGTGATCTCCCAAGGTCGTCACGATAAAGTCCGCATCATCAAGTTCCGTCGTCGTAAGCACCACATGAAGCGTATGGGCCACCGCCAGTGGTACACCGAGATCAAAATCACCGGTATTCAGGCTTAATTTCAGCCTAATTCCTCACTAGGAGAATTGACTCATGGCACACAAAAAAGCTGGTGGTAGTACCCGTAACGGTCGCGACTCAGAAGCCAAACGCCTTGGCGTGAAGATGTATGGCGGCCAGAAAATCATTCCGGGCAACATCATCGTGCGTCAGCGCGGCACCCAATTCCACGCCGGTTACGGTGTTGGCATGGGTAAGGATCACACCCTCTTCGCGAAAATCGAAGGCGTGATCAAGTTTGAAGTAAAGGGCGCGTTCAACCGCCGTTACGTGAGCGTTGTCGCAGCTTAATTGCGAGATCGCTGGAAAAGCCCTGTCTTGCGACGGGGCTTTTTCGTTTGTGGGGTGAGTCTCTTGCAAAGCTGTTTGTGATGGGCGAAGGCAGCGGGATTTGCGGTCGTTGCTTGAGGTCGCTGCGCTCATTTTTGCAAGAGTCTTATGTCTTGGTTTTTTAAGCTCGTCCGTGCGGCGAGAGGCGTTTTGTTATGAAGTTCGTTGATGAAGTTTCGATCCGAGTAAAAGCTGGCGACGGCGGTAACGGTTGCATGAGTTTCCGTCGCGAGAAGTTCATCGAAAACGGTGGTCCAAACGGCGGTGATGGCGGTGATGGCGGTTCCATCTACATGATGGCCGACGAAAACCTCAACACCCTGGTCGACTATCGTTACACCCGGCACTTCGATGCTGAGCGTGGCTCCAATGGTGGCAGCACCGACTGCACCGGTAAAAAGGGTGAAGATCTGGTATTGCGTGTACCGGTCGGCACCACGATCATCGATTCTGCGACCCAGGAAGTCATTGGCGACCTGACCAAGGCCGGCCAAAAGCTGATGGTGGTGCAAGGTGGCTGGCACGGTCTGGGTAACACCCGATTCAAGTCCAGTACCAACCGTGCGCCGCGCCAGACTACCCCTGGTAAGCCGGGCGAGCAGCGTGACCTCAAGCTGGAAATGAAAGTGCTGGCGGATGTCGGTCTGCTGGGTTTGCCGAATGCTGGCAAAAGTACCTTCATCCGCTCGGTATCGGCGGCCAAGCCAAAAGTGGCCGACTATCCGTTCACGACGCTGGTGCCGAACCTGGGCGTGGTCAGTGTCGATCGCTGGAAGAGCTTTGTTGTGGCCGATATCCCGGGCCTGATCGAAGGGGCTTCCGACGGTGCCGGCCTGGGGATTCGCTTCCTCAAGCACTTGTCCCGTACGCGCTTGTTGCTGCACCTCGTCGACATGGCGCCGCTGGATGACACCAGCGCTGCGGATGCCGCCGAAGTGATCGTCAGCGAGCTGACCAAGTTCAGTCCGTCCCTGGCTGAGCGTGATCGCTGGCTGGTGCTGAACAAGTGCGATCAGATTCTTGAAGAAGAGCACGAAGAGCGGGTCAAGGAAATCGTTGATCGCCTGGAGTGGACGGGGCCGGTCTACGTGATCTCGGCGATCGCCAAGGAAGGTACCGAGCGCCTGACCCGCGACATCATGCGTTATCTGGAAGACCGTGCCGACCGTTTGGCCGCCGATCCGGTGTTCAAGGCCGAGCTCGCCGAACTCGATCAGCGCATCGAAGACGAGGCGCGTGCTCAGTTGCAGGCTCTGGATGACCAGCGTGCCCTGCGCCGCAGCGGCGTGAAGTCGGTCCATGATATTGGCGACGACGACTGGGACGAAGATGATGTGGATGATGAAGACGGTCCGGAAATCATTTACGTGCGCGACTGATTCGTTGCAGTAAACTTAAGCGCCGCTCAATCGAGCGGCGTTTTGGTATCTGGAAATCGGTAGTCACGAATAACGTTATGGACAGCGCTGGGTCGCGCTGGCCTCAATCTAAGGTTGAAGATGATGCGGAGCAAGGTGACGGGTGCGCAACGCTGGGTCGTGAAGATCGGCAGTGCGCTGCTGACGGCGGATGGCAAGGGGCTGGATCGAGCGGCCATGAGCGTCTGGGTGGAGCAGATGGTGGCTTTGCATGAGGCGGGTGTCGAGCTGGTGCTGGTGTCGTCCGGGGCGGTTGCCGCCGGGATGAGCCGCCTCGGCTGGACCGCGCGACCCAGCGCGATGCACGAGCTGCAGGCGGCGGCTGCGATTGGCCAGATGGGCCTGGTACAGGCTTGGGAGTCCAGTTTTGCCGAACATGGTCGGCATACAGCGCAGATTCTGCTGACTCATGATGACCTGTCCGACCGCAAGCGCTATCTCAATGCCCGCAGCACCCTGCGCGCACTGGTCGACCTCAAGGTGATCCCGGTGATCAACGAGAACGACACGGTGGTGACCGACGAAATCCGTTTCGGCGATAACGACACCCTGGCGGCGCTGGTGGCCAACCTGGTGGAGGCCGATTTGCTGGTGATCCTTACGGATCGCGACGGCATGTTCGATGCCGATCCGCGCAATAACCCCGATGCCCAGTTGATTTACGAAGCGCGCGCCGATGATCCGACGCTCGATGCGGTGGCGGGCAGTGTCGGTGGTGCCCTGGGGCGAGGAGGCATGCAGACCAAGCTGCGTGCGGCGCGCCTGGCTGCGCGTTCCGGTGCCCACACCATCATCGTCGGCGGGCGCCTGGAGCGTGTGCTGGATCGCCTCAAGGCGGGTGAGCGCATCGGCACGCTGCTGTCCCCGGAGCGCGGGATGCTGGCGGCGCGCAAGCAATGGCTGGCCGGGCATCTGCAAACCCGTGGCACCTTGGTGCTGGATGCGGGTGCTGTCGCGGCGCTGTCCCAGGGCAACAAAAGCCTGCTGCCGGTGGGTGTCAAATTGGTCCAGGGCAGTTTCCGGCGTGGTGAGATGGTGGTGTGCGTGGCGCCGGACGGTCGTGAGATCGCCCGTGGCCTGGCTAACTACAGTGCGCTTGAGGCGCAGAAAATCATTGGGCAGTCGTCTGAGTCGATTGTCGGTCTGTTGGGTTATATGGCGGAGCCGGAACTGGTTCATCGCGACAATCTGATTTTGGTGTAAGGGGAAGGACGACTTGATGCGCGTAATGAAGGGATTGTTCGGGTTGCTGCTGGCAATGCCGTTGTTGGCCTCGGCCGAAGAGGTGGGTCAGGTGTCTACCGTGTTCAAGTTCGTCGGGCCGAATGACCGGATCGTAGTCGAGGCGTTTGATGATCCCAAGGTCGACGGCGTGACCTGCTATTTGTCGCGTGCCAAGACCGGCGGGGTGAAGGGCGGTCTGGGCTTGGCGGAGGATCGCGCCGAGGCGTCGATTGCCTGCCGTCAGGTGGGGCCGATTCGCTTCAAGGGTGAATTGAAGGATGGCGACGAGGTGTTCAAGGAGCGCACGTCGCTGGTGTTCAAGACCATGCAGGTGGTGCGTTTCCTTGATAAGAAGCGCAATACCCTGGTGTATCTGGTCTACAGCGATCGCCTGATCGAAGGCAGTCCGCAGAATGCGGTGACGGCAATCCCGATCCTGCCGTGGCCGACTGCGCAATAAGTACTGTAGGAGCGAGCTTGCTCGCGAAAAGCGTCAACGATAACGCGCGCATTTTGGTTAAGCGCGGCGCCCTTGAGTTTTTCGCGAGCAAGCTCGCTCCTACGACGGGCTGGGCAAATCGCAGGCAATAAAAAACCGACCCTGGGGTCGGTTTTTTAACACGCTTATCGCTTAGGCTGCAGCAGCAAGGTTCAGAGCCTTGATGTGGCCATTCAGGCGACCTTTATGGCGAGCAGCCTTGTTCTTGTGGATGATGCCTTTATCGGCCATACGGTCGATAACTGGCACGGCCAGAACGTAAGCAGCTTGAGCTTTTTCAGCGTCTTTTGCGTCAATGGCTTTAACTACATTCTTGATGTAGGTACGAACCATGGAACGCAGGCTGGCGTTGTGGCTGCGACGCTTCTCAGCCTGTTTTGCACGTTTTTTGGCGGAAGGTGTGTTGGCCACCGTCGAGCTCCTCGAAAGACTTTTTAGGAAATAGCAAACAAAATAGGCCGCGAATCATGCCGATGAGTTGAAGTCTTGTCAAGGGCGGCTGATGCGAACTGCTGAGTGGTCGATCTGAAGAGGCGGGTGATTTATTTCCGGCGCTTGACCTGTAAACTCGCGAGCTTTGGCTCTGTGCTGTTTTGCAGGCGCGTAGTATCGCATATGTAGGCGCTTTGTTCGCCTCTCTTTATCTATAGGCAAAAACTCTTTCAATGAATCTGCTCAAGTCGTTGGCCGCCGTCAGCTCTATCACGATGATTTCCCGGGTTCTGGGGTTTGTGCGTGACACCCTAATCGCGCGTATTTTTGGCGCGAGCATGGCCACGGATGCTTTCTTTATTGCCTTCAAGCTGCCCAATCTGCTGCGGCGGATCTTCGCCGAGGGCGCTTTTTCCCAAGCGTTCGTGCCGATCCTCGCGGAATACAAGACCCAGCAAGGCGAGGAGGCGACCCGCACCTTTATTGCCTATGTGTCGGGCCTGCTGACCCTGGTGCTGATGCTGGTGACCATCGCCGGCATGCTTGCCGCGCCCTGGATCATCTGGGCCACGGCCCCAGGGTTTGCCAATACACCGGAAAAATTTGCCCTGACCACTGATCTGTTGCGGGTGACCTTTCCTTATATATTGCTGATTTCCCTGTCGTCGCTGGCGGGGGCGATCCTCAATACCTGGAATCGTTTCTCGGTGCCCGCGTTCGTGCCGACCTTGCTCAACGTCAGCATGATCATCTTTGCCTTGTTCCTGACGCCGTATTTCGATCCACCGGTCATGGCGTTGGGTTGGGCTGTTCTGGCGGGTGGCCTGGCGCAACTGCTGTACCAACTGCCGCACCTGAAGAAGATCGGCATGTTGGTGTTGCCGCGCCTGAACCTCAAGGACACCGGGGTCTGGCGCGTGATGAAAAATATGTTGCCGGCGATTCTCGGGGTTTCGGTCAGCCAGATCTCGTTGATCATCAACACAGCCTTTGCCTCATTGCTGGTTTCGGGCTCGGTGTCGTGGATGTATTACGCCGACCGCCTGATGGAGTTGCCATCCGGCGTGCTGGGTGTGGCTTTGGGCACTATCTTGCTGCCGACCTTGGCGCGGACTTACTCCAACAAGAACCGTCATGAATATTCGCGGATTCTCGACTGGGGCCTGCGCCTGTGCTTTGTGCTGGTGCTGCCGTGCTCCCTGGCCTTGGGGATTCTGGCCGAGCCGCTGACGGTATCCTTGTTCCAGTACGGTCAGTTCAGCGCGTTCGACGCCTCAATGACCCAGCGTGCGTTGATCGCCTATTCAGTGGGGCTGCTGGGGATTATCGTGATCAAGGTCCTGGCGCCGGGCTTCTACGCCCAGCAAAACATTCGGACTCCGGTAAAAATTGCGATCTTCACCCTGGTGGTCACGCAGGTGTTCAACCTGATCTTCATCGGGCCGCTGGCGCATGCCGGCCTGGCCCTGGCCATTAGTGTCGGCGCGTGTATCAACGCCGGCCTGCTGTTTTATCAGTTGCGCAAACAGCAAATGTTTCAGCCGCAGCCTGGATGGGGGATGTTTGCCCTTAAGTTGCTGGTGGCCGTGGCGGTGATGTCGGCGGTATTGCTGGGGCTGATGCAACTGATGCCCGCCTGGGACCAAGGCCACATGCTGGAGCGTTTCTCGCGTTTGGGGCTGTTGGTGGTGGCGGGTGTCGTGGCGTACTTTGGCATGCTGTTCTTGATGGGGTTCCGCCTGCGGGACTTCAATCGCAAGGCGCTGAATTGATGATAGGCGGCAATTAGCCGTCTGTTTTCTCGATTCAACCCATTTGCCCTGCGCTGTTGCCTGTCGTCCGGAGCCGGGTGTGGTTATAATCGACCACTTTATGAGCAAGAAGCGCGTTATGCAGCTGGTTCGAGGTCTTCACAACCTGCGCCCCGAGCATCGGGGCTGCGTCGCCACTATTGGCAACTTTGACGGTGTTCACCGTGGCCACCAGGCTATCCTGGCCCGGCTGCGCGAGCGCGCGGTCGAGTTGGGCGTGCCCAGCTGCGTGGTGATTTTTGAACCACAGCCCCGCGAATTTTTCACCCCCGAGACGGCGCCGGCGCGTTTGGCGCGCCTGCGGGACAAGTTGCAACTGCTGGCCGAGGAGGGCGTGGACCGCGTTCTGTGCCTGGCCTTCAACCAGCGTTTGCGCAGCCTCAGCGCCACCGAGTTCGTTGACCGTATCCTCGTTGATGGTTTGGGGGTGCAGCATCTGGAGGTCGGTGACGATTTCCGCTTTGGTTGCGACCGGGTCGGGGATTTCGATTTCCTGCAGCATGCCGGCATTGCCCAGGGTTTTACCGTCGAAGCCGCGCAAACCGTCGAACTGGACGGCCTGCGCGTGAGCAGTACCCAGGTGCGAAATGCCCTGGCTGCTGCCGACTTCGATTTGGCCGAGCGCTTGCTCGGTCGCCCGTTCCGGATTGCCGGACGGGTCTTGCACGGTCAGAAGCTGGCGCGCCAACTGGGCACGCCAACCGCCAACGTGCAACTCAAGCGCCGTCGTGTGCCGCTGACCGGGGTGTATCTGGTGAGTGTCGACATCGACGGCCAATCGTGGCCGGGAGTCGCCAACATAGGCGTCAGGCCTACGGTTGCAGGTGATGGCAAGGCCCACCTGGAAGTTCACCTTTTGGATTTTGCCGGGGATTTGTATGACCGGCGCTTGACGGTGGTTTTCCACCAAAAGCTGCGTGAAGAGCAGCGTTTCGCCTCCCTGGAGGCGCTGAAAACGGCGATCAATGCGGATGTCGCCGCCGCCCGTGCACTAGCCGCACCTAGCGCCCATCGCTAACCGAAGAGCCTTAAATGACCGACTATAAAGCCACGCTAAACCTTCCGGACACCGCCTTCCCAATGAAGGCCGGCCTGCCACAGCGCGAACCGCAGATCCTGCAGCGCTGGGACAGTATTGGCCTGTACGGAAAGTTGCGCGAAATTGGCAAGGATCGTCCGAAGTTCGTCCTGCACGACGGCCCTCCTTATGCCAACGGCACGATTCACATCGGTCATGCGCTGAACAAGATTCTCAAGGACATGATCCTGCGCTCTAAGACCCTTGCGGGTTTCGACGCGCCGTACGTCCCTGGTTGGGACTGTCACGGCCTGCCGATCGAACACAAGGTCGAAGTGACCCACGGCAAGAACCTGGGCGCGGATAAAACCCGCGAGCTGTGCCGTGCCTACGCCACCGAGCAGATCGAAGGGCAGAAGTCCGAATTCATCCGCCTGGGCGTGTTGGGCGAGTGGGACAACCCGTACAAGACCATGAGCTTCAAGAACGAGGCCGGTGAAATCCGCGCCTTGGCCGAAATCGTCAAGGGCGGTTTCGTGTTCAAGGGCCTCAAGCCCGTGAACTGGTGCTTTGACTGCGGTTCGGCGCTGGCTGAAGCGGAAGTCGAGTACGAAGACAAAAAGTCCTCGACCATCGATGTGGCGTTCCCGGTTGCCGACGACGCCAAGTTGGCCGAAGCCTTTGGCCTGGCGAGCCTGTCCAAGCCTGCCGCCATCGTGATCTGGACCACCACCCCGTGGACCATTCCCGCCAACCAGGCGTTGAACGTGCATCCCGAGTTCACCTACGCCCTGGTGGATGTCGGTGATCGCCTGCTGGTGCTGGCCGAAGAACTGGTCGAGGCCTGCCTGACCCGCTACAACCTGCAAGGTGCGGTGATTGCCACGACCACGGGTGCGGCGCTGGAGCTGATCAATTTCCGTCACCCGTTCTATGACCGTCTGTCGCCGATCTACCTGGCTGACTACGTCGAACTGGGGGCCGGTACCGGCGTGGTTCACTGCTCGCCCGCGTATGGCGTGGACGACTTTGTGATCTGCAAGCAATACGGCCTGGTCAACGACGACATCATCAACCCCGTGCAAAGCAATGGCGTCTATTCGCCGTCGCTGGAGTTCTTCGGCGGCCAGTTCATCTTCAAGGCCAACCCGGCCATCGTTGAAAAACTGTCGGAAGTCGGTGCGCTGCTGCACACCGAAACCATCAGCCACAGCTACATGCATTGCTGGCGCCACAAGACCCCGCTGATCTACCGCGCGACGGCGCAGTGGTTCATCGGCATGGACAAGGAACCGGTCGCCGGCGAGACGTTGCGCAAGCGCGCGATCAAAGCCATCGAAGACACCCAGTTCGTCCCGGCCTGGGGCCAGGCACGCCTGCACTCGATGATCGCCAATCGTCCGGACTGGTGCATCTCCCGCCAGCGCAATTGGGGCGTGCCGATCCCGTTCTTCCTGAACAAGGAAAGCGGCGAGCTGCACCCACGTACCGTCGAACTGATGGAACTGGTGGCCCAACGCGTTGAACAGGAAGGCATCGAAGCCTGGTTCAAGCTGGACGCCGCCGAACTGCTGGGCGATGAAGCACCGCAATACGACAAGATCAGCGACACCCTCGACGTCTGGTTCGACTCGGGCACCACGCACTGGCACGTCCTGCGCGGTTCGCACCCGATGGGCCACGAGAGCGGCCCGCGCGCCGACCTGTACCTGGAAGGCTCTGACCAGCACCGTGGCTGGTTCCATTCGTCCTTGCTGACCGGTTGCGCGATCGACGATCACGCACCGTACCGCGAGCTGCTGACCCACGGTTTCACCGTCGACGAGAACGGTCGCAAGATGTCCAAGTCCCTGGGCAACGTGATCGCCCCGCAGAAGGTCAACGACACCCTGGGTGCCGATATTATGCGCCTGTGGGTGGCTTCCACCGACTACTCGGGTGAGATGGCAGTATCGGAGCAGATCCTGCAGCGTAGCGCCGATGCTTACCGGCGTATCCGCAATACCGCACGTTTCATGCTGTCGAACCTGACTGGCTTCAATCCGGCCACCGACCTCCTGCCGGCCGAGGACATGCTCGCCCTGGACCGTTGGGCCGTGGACCGTACCTTGTTGCTGCAACGCGAGTTGCAGGAGCATTACGGCGAATACCGCTTCTGGAACGTGTACTCGAAAATCCACAATTTCTGCGTGCAGGAGTTGGGTGGTTTCTACCTCGACATCATCAAGGACCGCCAGTACACCACCGGTGCCAATAGCAAGGCTCGCCGTTCGGCGCAGACCGCGCTGTATCACATCTGCGAAGCGCTGGTGCGCTGGATCGCGCCGATCCTGGCGTTTACCGCCGATGAGCTGTGGGAGTACCTGCCGGGCGAACGCAACGAGTCCGTGATGCTCAACACCTGGTACGAAGACCTGAGCGAATTGCCGGCCGACTTCGAACTGGGCCGCGAGTATTGGCAAGGCGTGATGGCCGTCAAGGTCGCGGTGAACAAGGAACTGGAAGTCCAGCGTGCGGCCAAGGCCGTGGGCGGCAACCTGCAGGCCGAAGTCACGCTGTTCGCCGAGGACGGCCTGACCGCTGACCTGGGCAAGCTGAGCAACGAACTGCGCTTCGTGCTGATCACCTCGACCGCCAGCCTGGCGCCATTCGCCCAGGCCCCGGCCGATGCGGTGGCGACCGAGGTGCCTGGTCTCAAGCTCAAAGTGGTCAAGTCGGCCTTCGCCAAGTGCGCCCGTTGCTGGCACTGCCGTGAAGACGTCGGGGTGAACCCGGAGTACCCGGAAATCTGCGGTCGTTGCGTCGACAACATCAGCGGCGTCGGCGAGGTCCGTCACTATGCCTAATCCATCCGGGACTGATTCAGCCGGTCGTTTCGGGCGTTTGGGCTGGCTCGTGCTGAGCCTGCTGGTGCTGGTCATCGACCAGGTCAGCAAGGTTCATTTCGAGGGCAGCCTGGAAATGTTCCAGCAGATCGTGGTCATTCCCGACTACTTCAGCTGGACCCTGGCCTATAACACTGGCGCCGCTTTCAGCTTCCTCGCTGATGGCGGTGGTTGGCAGCGTTGGCTGTTTGCCCTGATCGCCATTGTCGTCAGTGCGGTGCTGGTGGTGTGGCTCAAGCGCCTGGGGCGTGATGACACCTGGCTTGCGGTTGCGCTGGCGTTGGTGCTCGGCGGTGCGCTGGGTAACCTGTACGACCGCATTGCCCTGGGCCATGTGATCGACTTCATCCTGGTGCATTGGCAAAACCGTTGGTACTTCCCCGCGTTCAACTTTGCCGACAGTGCGATCACTGTCGGTGCGATTATGCTGGCGCTGGATATGTTCAAAAGCAAAAAAACCGGAGAGACCGTTCATGACTGAACAGGTATTGGCTGAGCAACGCATCGGTCAGAACACGGAAGTTACTTTGCATTTCGCATTGCGCCTGGAGAATGGCGACACGGTCGACAGCACGTTCGACAAGGCGCCGGCGACCTTCAAGGTCGGCGACGGCAACCTGCTGCCGGGGTTTGAAGCAGCTTTGTTCGGCTTCAAGGCCGGCGACAAGCGCACCCTGCAGATCCTGCCCGAAAACGCTTTTGGCCAGCCCAACCCGCAGAACGTACAAATTATCCCGCGCTCGCAGTTCCAGGACATGGACTTGTCGGAAGGCCTGCTGGTGATCTTCAATGATGCGGCGAATACCGAGTTGCCGGGCGTGGTCAAAACGTTTGATGACGCTCAGGTGACCGTCGACTTCAATCATCCGTTGGCCGGTAAAACCTTGACCTTTGATGTTGAAATCATCGACGTTAAAGCAATCTGATTGACCTGCCCCCTGTAGGAGCGAGCTTGCTCGCGAAAAAACTGAGGACCCCGCGTTTAATCTGGATAAACGCGTTATCGTTAACGTTTTTCGTGAGCAAGCTCGCTCCTACAGCAACGGGGGCGCATTGAATTTTCGCGCGCAAGACACGAGGCACAGTATGCAAATCAAACTCGCCAACCCCCGTGGCTTCTGCGCGGGCGTGGACCGGGCGATCGAAATCGTCAACCGTGCCCTGGAAGTCTTCGGACCGCCCATCTATGTGCGTCATGAAGTGGTCCACAACAAATTCGTGGTCGAAGACCTGCGCGCGCGTGGTGCGATCTTTGTCGAAGAACTGGATCAGGTCCCGGATGACGTGATTGTCATCTTCAGTGCCCACGGGGTTTCCCAGGCTGTGCGTACCGAGGCTGCAGGCCGTGGCCTCAAAGTCTTCGACGCCACCTGCCCGCTGGTGACCAAGGTGCATATCGAGGTGGCGCGCTACAGTCGCGACGGCCGTGAATGCATCCTGATCGGCCATGCCGGCCATCCGGAAGTCGAAGGCACCATGGGGCAGTACGATGCCGGCAATGGTGGGGCGATTTATCTGGTGGAGGACGAAAAAGACGTCGCCGCGTTGCAAGTGGAAAACCCTGAAAGGTTGGCGTTTGTGACGCAAACCACGTTGTCCATGGATGACACCAGCCGCGTCATCGATGCCCTGCGTTCGCGTTTCCCTGCCATTGGCGGGCCGCGCAAGGACGATATTTGCTACGCCACACAAAATCGCCAGGATGCCGTCAAACAACTCGCCGATGAGTGCGACGTAGTGCTGGTGGTGGGCAGTCCCAACAGTTCCAACTCCAACCGTCTGCGGGAACTGGCCGAGCGCATGGGCACCCCGGCGTACTTGATCGATGGCGCCGAAGATTTGCAGCGCAGTTGGTTCGATGGCATCCAGCGTATCGGTATCACCGCCGGGGCCTCGGCTCCGGAAGTCCTGGTGCGTGGTGTGATCCAGCAATTGCAGGCATGGGGTGCAACGGGCGCCGATGAGCTGGCGGGGCGCGAGGAAAACATCACCTTTTCCATGCCCAAGGAGCTGCGGGTTCGTTCGCTGCTCTGAGGTTCAGGCCACCCACATAACCCCGGCATAGTGCCTGCTCGGTCTTGTCACTGCGCAGGCTGATACGCCCGCTGGGCGCCAGCACCACCTGGTACAGGCTCAACGGCTGCTCGGTTGCACAAATATGCACGGTGCCGGCCCTGAAACCTCCTGTCGATAATAGCGGTTCACCCAGGGCACTGAAGCGAATCTGGGTCCGCACCGGGGTATTGCCCACAATCGGTATGCGTCCGCTGTCCTGGCGCTCCAGCAATATCGGATTGTCATCGTCCAGGTGGCCGCGTCCGTTCAAGTCCACTATCACTTTCCAGCCCTGGCTCCAGTCATCGTCCAGCGCGTGGATAATCACGCTTCGATTGCGTGCAATTGCCTCCGTACGCGCGTAGCGCAGGCCGCCAGCCAGTGTTTGCGCGGCGCTTTGCTGTCGTTGTGATTCCAGCAGGTTCTTGAAACCGGGTACCACCAACTGAGCCAGGAAACCGCTCAATACCAAAGCGAACAGCAGTTCGATCAAGGTAAAACCTCGTTGCTTCATACGTCGTCCCTCCATGGACGTTCTGTCACCTGGTGTTGGCCAAACCTGAAAAAGACGGGCGGCCAGATGACAGTCACAGTTATAGCCTCGAAGTCGGCGTGTTGAATGATGGCCTTCCTGGCCAAAGTATTTCGCGTTATTCCGAGGGGCTGCGCGGCTGGATGAGCAACGCTAGTCTTGGGTGAGCGGAATCACTCCGGCTTATTTGATGACCTTCGACATGGATGGCGATGGTAATGAATGCGTACCCGGTAACCTCTTGCGCTGCATCTGTCGCCCCCGGGCAGGCAGGTATGAGTTTGATTGAAGTGTTGGTTGCGGTAGTGCTCCTCGGCGTCGGTCTGCTGGGAGCGGCCGCGGTCCAGCTGAATGCGCTCAAGTACACCGACAGTTCCCGGATGATCAGTCAGGCGAGCTTTATCGCCTATGACATGCTCGACCGGATTCGCGCCAACGCAGGCGCGGACTACGCGTGGGAGAATCACGGCGTTGCTCCCGCCCATGCGTCGACGGCGAGTGTGCGGGATGTGGATTTGCGCGACTTTGAAGCGAATGTCAGCGGTTTTGCGGGAAAAACCGCCAAAGGCTCGATCGCCGTCAATCAGCGAGAGGTCAGCATCCGCATCAGTTGGGATGACGCCCGGGGGACCAGCGTCGGTGAAGCCCGAGAAACCTTCGTGCTCGCCAGTCGTATTGCCGTCGACCCGAGGCCGGCGCAATGAACCGTGCGAATGCGGGTTTTGGACTGGTTGAGTTGCTATTGGCGCTGGCCTTGGGGCTGCTCGTGATATTGGCGGCTATCCAGGTGTCACTTGCAGCCCGCAGTATTTATGCCAGCCAGCATGCATCGGCGGTCCTGCAGGATGATGCGCGATTTGTCCTGAGCAAGATGATCCGGGAAATTCGCCTGGCAGGCATGTTCGGTTGCATGGCGCTCCCATCCATCAGCGATGCGCCGATGGAATTCTCCCGGCCCGTCGGCTGGTTCGCTGAGGGCGACTCAACCAGCCTGACGCTGGTCACCGCTGATGTTAGCGTCCAGGGCAGTAAGCCTGACTGGACGGTGCTGTCCAATTGCGTCGAAAGTGCCCGCGCTTATGCAGGATCGCTCAAGCCGGAAGCAGGGCAGATCAGTTTTCCCATTCGTAAGCTGACCTACACCTTTGAGTCGGGTCAATTAAAGCTCAGTACTCCCGCGTCTCCAGCCAAAGTTGTTCTGGTGGATAACGTGCGCGCATTTGAACTCAGTTTCGGGGTCGCAGCCGCGCCGGAGTCCGGTGTCGTGGCTCGATACGATAGCCAGCCCGATGACCCGTCTCTGATCCGTAGCGTTCGAGTGGTGCTGACCCTCGAGGACCCAGGCGGCCATGTCCGGGACCAGACATATGGCGTGGTAGCCGCCCTGCGTAACCGCCTTGAGTAGCTGGCGCACGACAGATGGGCAGACAGGCATGGTCTTGCTGATCAGCCTGGTGCTTTTGCTGCTGTTGACGCTGATTGGCATGTCTTCGATGCAAGGCGCCACTGTGCAGGAAAAACTCGCAGGCAGTCTCAGGCACCGCAACCTGTCCTTTCAGGCCGCGGAAAGCGGACTCCGATTTGGCGAATCCGCCATACAGGTGCCAGGGTTTGAGCTGCCTCCCTGTCTGACAGAGGTCAGCTGTGCGCCGCCTCGCGAATCGATTTCGGTCGGTGTTCCGGGTGTCGATCCGGTCTCGGCGGTCAGTTGGGTCGGTATGAAGCAAGGGGTCTACGGCATTCAGAACCTGGGACGCGGAATGGGGCAGGCGCATTTGCCGCCAGAAACCCCGGCGACCCTGTATCGGGTCACCGCCGTAGGGATCAGCGGCCACTCGCGCACGGTGCTGGAAACGGTTTATGCCCGGGTACTACCCGGGGATGCGAGGGGGGAACGCTTTCGACGAATCTTGTGGCGACAACTTCACTAGGTGGGCTGCGCAATGAACAGTATCCGCAACGGATTTAGCCTGATCGAGTTATTGATTGCACTGGCGATCATCACCATCTTGTCTGGAGTGGCCTATCCCGGCTACATCGCCCATATGAAAAAGGTGTATCGCACGGAAATCGTCGGGTTACTCACCGAACAAGCACAGCGCCTGGAGCGGCACTATCTGAGAAATGGCTCTTTTATTGATGCAACGGGCGTCAGCGCTGGTAACGATCGCTATAGAATCACGGTGATGTTGAATGCGCAGGACTTCAGCTTGATCGCTACGCCGCTCAGCAGCGCAATGGCGGGTGACCGATGTGGTGATTTCAGCTTGAGCAGTAGCGGAGCGCGAACCAATCCGGGTGCGGAGCCTGGCGTAACCCGTCAAGAATGTTGGGGGCGATGAAGGCATTGGGGCTACGAAGGGGGCGGCAACGCACTTTCTTTTTATTGGCTGGATCAAATAATGACTAAGCAGCAAACAGTGATTGTCGGTGGCGGTGTGATCGGGTTGTTGACGGCATTCAATCTGGCGACCCAAGGGCAGGCGGTGGCTTTGCTCGACCGTTCGGCGCTGGGGCAAGAGTCGTCCTGGGCGGGCGGCGGGATTGTTTCGCCGTTATACCCGTGGCGCTACAGTCCCGCAGTCACTGCGCTGGCGCATTGGTCGCAGGATTTTTATCCACAGTTGGCCGAGCGTCTCTTCGCGGCCACGGGCGTCGATCCCGAGGTACATACCACGGGGTTGTACTGGCTGGACCTGGAGGATGAGGCCGAGGCGCTCGCCTGGGCTGTTCGCGAAGGCCGACCGTTGAGTCCGGTGGATGTTTCAGCTGCCCGTGATGCCGTGCCGGTACTGGGCCCTGGATTTTCCCGGGCCATTTACATGGCAGATGTGGCTAACGTACGAAACCCACGGTTGGTCAAATCCCTCAAGGCTGCGTTGCTGGCCTTGCCCGGTGTGACGATTCATGAGCATTGCGCGGTAGAAGGGTTCATTCGCGAGGGGGACAGGATTGTCGGGGTCAATACCGCCTCTGGCGAGATACGCGGCGAGCATGTGGTCCTCGCGGCTGGCGCCTGGAGTGGGGAACTGCTGCACAGCCTTGGCCTTGTGTTGCCGGTGGAGCCGGTCAAGGGGCAGATGATCTTGTACAAGTGCGCGCCGGATTTTCTTTCGAGCATGGTTCTGGCAAAGGGGCGTTATGCCATTGCGCGCCGGGATGGGCATATTCTGATTGGCAGCACGCTGGAGCATGCGGGCTTCGACAAGGTGCCGACCGAAAATGCCCTGGAAAGCCTGAAGGTGTCGGCTGTGGAGTTGATTCCTGCCCTGGCTGATGCCGAGGTCGTGGGGCATTGGGCGGGATTACGGCCTGGATCGCCGCAAGGTATTCCTTACATCGGCGAGGTGCCTGGATTTGAAGGGTTATGGCTCAACTGCGGGCATTACCGCAATGGATTGGTGCTGGCGCCGGCGTCCTGCCAGTTGTTTGCTGATCTGCTGCTCGGGCGCCAGCCAATCATTGATCCAGCACCTTATGCGCCGGCGGGCCGGATTTAATCGGCGGCATCCATCAGGCCCGGAGCTGCTGTACTCGCTCCGGCAGTTGATTTCAACGCTCGATGGATTTGGGGCCTTGTTCCAGATGCGCTTGAGTGCAATACCACTCCTGACGCTGGCTCAGCGCCCGGTCCTGGGGCAGGTGCACGCCGCAGTGCGAGCAGCGTACCATCGGCGCCGCGCTTTGCTCGTTGGGCCGTTGTTGCGTTGAGGCAGGACGCTTGAGCCGGCGCCACAGCCATATCGCGGCGGCAATCAGGGCAATCCAGAACAGTAGACGAACCATGGGAAGTAGCTTCTCGACAGGGAATGCGCCAGTTTAGCCAAGGACGCGGTCGACGCACAGAGCAATAAAGTCGCGCCATGAAAAAGGAGCCTCGCGGGCTCCTTTTTTGATGTTGCCGACCTGTCTCAGTCAAAGACGCCAAACGTCATGTAGCTGAACCACGAGCGGTCTTCATTGTTGCCGAGCGCTTCGGGTTCCTGCTCTTCAATCACGTCGCCGTTTTCATCCTGAGGTTTCAATTCCGCAGGAATGGCGTCCTTGGCATCCTGGTACTGCTTGATCACGTCCTGGTTGGCGCGGGTTTCGCCCGGCGGCAGCGGAGGACGGGATTCGATCAGGCCCAGGGTGTATTTGCTCAGCCACGAGCGGTTGTCCGCTTCGGCAACCTGTGGGACGAACTGGCCGTCCTGCAGGCTCGGATGATCCGGGTAGTTGAGCTTCAAGGTTTCCAGGCTGGTGGCCTCCAGCTGGTCCAGATGCAGGCGTTGATAAGCCTCGGTCATCACTGCCAGGCCGTCACCCACCGAAGGGGTTTCCTGGAAGTTTTCCACCACGTAGCGACCACGGTTGGCGGCTGCTACATACGCCTGACGGCTTAGGTAGTAATGTGCCACATGGATTTCGTAGGACGCCAGCAAGTTGCGCAGGTAGATCATGCGCTGCTTGGCGTCGGGAGCGTAGCGGCTGTTGGGGAAGCGGCTGGTCAGCTGGGCGAACTCGTTATAGGAGTCGCGAGCGGCACCGGGGTCACGCTTGGTCATGTCCAGCGGCAGGAAGCGCGCCAGCAGGCCGACGTCCTGGTCAAACGAGGTCAGGCCCTTGAGGTAGTAGGCGTAGTCCACGTTCGGGTGCTGAGGGTGCAGACGGATAAAACGCTCGGCGGCGGACTTGGCAGCTTCCGGCTCGGCATTCTTGTAGTTGGCGTAGATCAGCTCAAGCTGGGCCTGGTCGGCATAGCGACCAAACGGGTAACGCGACTCCAGCGCCTTGAGCTTGGTGGTAGCGCTGGTGTAGCTATTATTGTCCAGATCGGTCTGAGCTTGCTGGTACAGCTCGACTTCGCTGAGGTTTTCGTCAACGACGTCCTTGGTTGACGAGCAAGCAGCAGTCATGGCGAGGATGGCGATCAGCAGCAGGTGTTTCACTTGCATGGCGGCTTGCGTCCCTATGACGGCCGCTGTCTTGGGCGGGGCCGTCCTGTTATGATGAGTGCCCCGTTGAAAGCCTCGGGGCAAAAGACGCCGTATTTAACCACAAGCGCGCAGCCGAAACCAAAGGCTGTGCCACGCCTAGTCTGAGCATGTCCGATAAAATTGAACTTCGCGCAGAGGTGCCGTCCGAATTGGGCGGCCAACGCCTCGATCAAGTCGCCGCACAATTATTCGCTGAGCACTCGCGCTCGCGCCTTTCCGCCTGGATCAAAGACGGCCGCCTGACTGTGGATGGAGCGGTTATCCGCCCGCGAGACATAGTCCATGGCGGTGCGATCCTTGAGCTGACTGCCGAGCAGGAAGCCCAGGGAGAATGGATTGCCCAGGACATCGAGCTGGATATCGTCTATGAAGACGACGATATCCTGGTCATCAACAAACCCGCAGGCCTGGTGGTTCACCCGGCGGCCGGGCACGCTGATGGCACTTTGCTCAATGCCCTGTTGCACCATGTGCCGGACATCATCAATGTCCCGCGCTGCGGCATTGTCCACCGTCTGGACAAGGACACCACCGGTCTGATGGTGGTGGCCAAGACCATTCAGGCGCAGACGCAGTTGGTAACACAACTGCAAAGCCGCAGCGTCAGCCGGATCTACGAATGCATCGTGATCGGGGTGGTCGTGGCCGGTGGCAAGATCAATGCGCCCATTGGTCGCCACGGCCAGCAGCGCCAGCGCATGGCGGTGATGGAGGGCGGCAAACAAGCTGTCAGCCATTACCGCGTGCTGGAGCGTTTCCGCTCCCACACCCATGTGCGGGTCAAGCTGGAAACCGGCCGGACCCACCAGATTCGGGTACATATGGCGCACATCAACTTTCCGTTGGTCGGCGACCCGGCCTACGGCGGTCGCTTCCGCATTCCGCCAGCGGCCAGTCAGACCATGGTTGAATCGCTGAAGACATTCCCGCGCCAGGCCTTGCATGCACGCTTCCTGGAACTGGATCATCCGACGAGCGGCAAGCGAATGAGCTGGGAATCGCCACTGCCGGACGATTTTGTCTGGTTGTTGTCGCTGCTCAAGCAGGATCGCGAGGCGTTTGTCGGGTGAGTAACTGGCTGATTCCTGACTGGCCTGCGCCTATCGGGGTGAAAGCCTGTGTCACCACGCGTGCGGGCGGCGTCAGTCTGGCGCCGTTCGACAGCCTCAATCTTGGCGACCATGTCGAGGACAGCCTTGAGGCCGTCCTTGAGAATCGCCGCCGTCTTACCGACGCGTTCAATATCCAGCCGGCCTGGCTGCGCCAGGTTCATGGGGTCAGCGTGGTCGAAGCCGATCCTGGCCGGATTGCCGAAGCCGACGGCAGTTGGACCAGCGCCCCGGGCATCGCGTGCACGGCGATGACCGCGGACTGCTTGCCGGCCTTGTTTTGCACGCGAGACGGCAGCCGCGTTGCCGCCGCTCATGCCGGTTGGCGAGGGTTGGCGGCAGGTGTGTTGGAGGCGACGGTCGACTGTCTGCAGGTCGAGCCTGACCAAGTGCTGGTCTGGCTGGGCCCATCCATCGGTCCGCAGGCCTTCGAAGTTGGCCCGGAAGTGCGTGAAGCCTTTATGCGGCGGCATCCGCAAACGTCGCAAGCCTTCGCTCCCAGCCAATCCCCGGGCAAGTTCATGGCCGACATCTATCAGTTGGCTCGCCTGCGCCTGGCTGCTCGTGGAATAACGGCGGTCTACGGTGGTGGTTTTTGTACCGTGAACGATCCGCGCTTCTTTTCTTACCGTCGCAGTCCTCGCACCGGTCGATTTGCCTCCCTTATCTGGCTCGAACGCTAGACTCTGCTGATCCATATCAAGCAGCGCCCGCTTGATTCTTCCAGAATCCACCCCATCTATAAGGGCATCTGGCAGGTTTCTTCATTCAGGATGTGTTTCTCGCGAGCAAACTCGCTCCTACATAGCTCCGGCCTGCTCAAAAGGAAGGTGACTAATGCGTATTGATCGTTTAACCAGCAAATTACAATTGGCGTTATCGGACTCACAATCCCTGGCGGTTGGCCTCGACCATCCGGCCATCGAGCCTGCGCACTTGATGCAGGCGCTCCTCGAGCAGCAGGGTGGTTCTATCAAGCCCCTGTTGATGCAGGTGGGCTTTGACGTCAACAGCCTGCGCAAGGAATTGAGCAAAGAGCTCGATCAACTGCCGAAAATCCAGAATCCAACGGGCGACGTGAACATGTCCCAGGATCTGGCGCGCCTGCTCAATCAGGCCGACCGCCTGGCCCAGCAGAAGGGCGACCAGTTCATCTCCAGTGAACTGGTGTTGCTCGCCGCCATGGATGACAACAGCAAGCTCGGCAAACTGTTGCTGGGCCAGGGCGTGAGCAAAAAAGCCCTGGAAAACGCCATCAACAATCTGCGTGGCGGCGAGGCGGTGAACGACCCTAATCATGAGGAGTCCCGTCAGGCCCTGGATAAATACACTGTCGACCTGACCAAGCGCGCCGAAGACGGCAAGCTGGACCCGGTGATCGGCCGGGACGATGAAATCCGTCGCACCATTCAGGTCCTGCAGCGCCGTACCAAAAACAACCCGGTGTTGATCGGTGAGCCTGGCGTGGGTAAAACCGCGATTGCCGAGGGCCTGGCCCAGCGCATCATTAATGGTGAAGTGCCGGACGGCCTCAAGGGCAAGCGCCTGCTCTCCCTGGACATGGGGGCGTTGATCGCTGGTGCGAAGTTCCGTGGCGAGTTCGAAGAACGTCTGAAATCCCTGCTGAATGAATTGTCGAAGCAGGAAGGGCAGATCATTCTGTTTATCGACGAACTGCACACCATGGTCGGCGCCGGTAAAGGCGAAGGTTCCATGGATGCTGGCAACATGCTCAAGCCCGCCCTGGCGCGCGGCGAGCTGCACTGCGTCGGTGCTACCACGCTCAACGAATATCGCCAGTACATCGAGAAAGATGCTGCGTTGGAGCGGCGCTTCCAGAAAGTCCTGGTGGAAGAACCCAGCGAAGAAGACACCATCGCGATCCTGCGTGGCCTGAAAGAGCGCTATGAGGTCCACCACAAGGTGGCAATCACTGACGGTGCGATCATTGCGGCGGCCAAGCTGAGCCATCGCTATATCACCGACCGTCAGTTGCCGGACAAGGCCATCGACTTGATCGACGAAGCGGCCAGTCGCATCCGCATGGAGATCGACTCCAAGCCCGAAGTGCTGGATCGCCTGGAGCGGCGCCTGATTCAACTGAAAGTCGAATCCCAGGCACTGAAAAAAGAGGACGACGACGCGGCCAAGAAACGCCTGGAAAAACTCAAGGAAGAAATCGTCCGTCTGGAGCGTGAGTATTCGGACCTCGAGGAAATCTGGACCTCGGAAAAAGCCGAAGTACAGGGTTCCGCGCAGATCCAGCTAAAGATCGAGCAATCACGTCAGGAACTGGAAGCCGCCCGCCGCAAAGGCGACCTGAACCGCATGGCCGAGTTGCAGTACGGAGTGATCCCGGACCTGGAGCGCAGCCTGCAAATGGTCGACCAGCACGGTCACAGCGAAAACCAGTTGCTACGCAGCAAGGTGACCGAGGAAGAAATTGCGGAGGTGGTGTCCAAGTGGACCGGCATTCCGGTGTCGAAAATGCTTGAAGGCGAGCGCGACAAGCTGCTGAAGATGGAAAGCCTGTTGCACCAGCGCGTCATTGGTCAGGAAGAGGCCGTGGTGGCGGTGTCCAACGCGGTACGGCGTTCCAGGGCCGGCTTGTCCGACCCGAACCGTCCGAGCGGCTCGTTCATGTTCCTCGGCCCGACCGGTGTGGGTAAGACCGAGCTGTGCAAGGCATTGGCGGAGTTCCTCTTCGATACCGAAGAGGCCATGGTGCGTATCGATATGTCTGAGTTCATGGAGAAACATTCCGTGGCTCGCCTGATTGGGGCGCCACCAGGCTATGTGGGTTACGAAGAAGGCGGTTATCTGACCGAAGCGGTACGCCGCAAGCCTTACTCGGTCATTCTGCTGGATGAGGTCGAGAAGGCTCACCCGGATGTGTTCAACGTGTTGCTGCAAGTGTTGGAAGATGGCCGTCTGACGGACAGCCACGGGCGCACCGTGGATTTCCGGAATACGGTGATTGTGATGACCTCCAACCTGGGGTCGGTACAGATCCAGGAACTGGTAGGGGATCGTGAAGCCCAGCGTGCGGCGGTGATGGATGCGCTGACCACTCACTTTCGCCCGGAATTTATCAACCGGGTCGATGAGGTGGTGATCTTCGAGCCCCTGGCACGAGATCAGATCGCCGGCATTACCGAGATTCAGTTGGGGCGCCTGCGCAGTCGCTTGGCCGAACGCGAGTTGTCCCTGGAACTGAGCCGAGAGGCGTTGGACAAGCTGATCGCGGTCGGTTACGACCCAGTGTATGGCGCACGGCCGTTGAAACGTGCGATCCAGCGTTGGATCGAGAACCCGCTGGCCCAGCTGATTCTGTCGGGCAGCTTCTTGCCTGGCACCAGTGTTACAGCGACGGTTGAGAACGACGAAATCGTTTTCCACTGAAACTGCCGGGGTTATTGTAGGAGCGAGCTGGCTCGCGAAGAACCTGAGAGCGCCTCGTTACTCAAGCATTGCTGCGTTATCGTTTAGGTTTTTCGCGAGCAAGGGCTAAGCGCCCCCTCGCTCCTACAACCGCATTGCCGTGTAGCAGGGCTTTTTTTTTCGATAGGGCGTTGAACTGTAAGACAAAGGCTTGTAAAGTGCGCCCCGCAGCAACGTCAGCCCACGGGTTTCTTCTCCCCAAGAAGAAATCAGAAACAAGCGCAAATCATTGTCTTAAAAGCAATTTAAAGGGTTGACAGGGGTTTTTAAGATTGTAGAATAGCGCGCCTCAGAGACATGAACGTAGCAATACGGGCAAGTCGAAGAGAAGGCAGTAAGCCGTAAAGTAGTACCTTGAAATATGTAGTTCCGTGATAGCTCAGTCGGTAGAGCAAATGACTGTTAATCATTGGGTCCCAGGTTCGAGTCCTGGTCACGGAGCCAATTTCAAACCGGGGTATAGCGCAGTCCGGTAGCGCGCCTGCTTTGGGAGCAGGATGTCAGGAGTTCGAATCCCCTTACCCCGACCATATTTGGGTCGTTAGCTCAGTTGGTAGAGCAGTTGGCTTTTAACCAATTGGTCGTAGGTTCGAATCCCACACGACCCACCATTTTTGAGACCAGTTAGCGCTGGAATCGAATCTTAAGATCAGAGGCCAAAAGCGCTGATCGAAGAAGGCGACTTGAAAAGGTCGCCTTTTTTTTACCGGGGTATAGCGCAGTCCGGTAGCGCGCCTGCTTTGGGAGCAGGATGTCAGGAGTTCGAATCCCCTTACCCCGACCATATTAAAAATCCTCGTATCGAAAGATACGGGGATTTTTTTTGCCTGTACAAATCCTGAAAGCACCGCAGATCAAATGTGGGAGCAAGCCCCCTCCCACATTGACCGAGTCCCATCCGGGGCGGTGGTATCAGTGCAGTTTGAGACGCGGCTCGGTGCCGCGGCCGATCTTGCTCCCCAGCATCAGCATCGCGGTGCGGAAGAACCCGTACAGCGCCATCTGGTGCATGCGGTACAACGACACATAAAACATCCGCGCCAGCCAGCCTTCCAGCATCACGCTGCCCGTCAGGTTGCCCATCAAGTTACCCACCGCCGAAAAACGCGACAGCGAGATCAGTGAGCCGTAGTCGGTGTACGTGTAGGTGGGCAGTGTCTTGCCTTCAATGCGCAGTTTCAGCGACTTGGCCAGCAGCGACGCCTGCTGATGGGCTGCCTGCGCGCGTGGCGGTACGTTGCGATCCGTGCCCGGTTGCGGGCAGGCCGCGCAGTCGCCGAAGGCGAAGATGTTTTCGTCGCGGGTGGTCTGCAGCGTCGGCAGTACCTGCAGTTGATTAATGCGGTTGGTTTCCAGGCCGTCGATGTCCTTGAGAAACGCCGGCGCGCGGATACCGGCGGCCCAGACCTTGAGGCTGGCTGGAATCACTTGGCCGCTGCTGGTGATCAAGCTGTCGGCGGTGACTTCGCTCACGGCCGAGTTGGTCATCAGCGTTACTCCGAGCTTCTCCAGGGTCTTGTGCACAGGCCCGCTGATGCGCTCCGGCAGGGCCGGCAGGACTCGCGGGCCGGCTTCGATGAGGGTGATATGCATGTTTTCCGGCTTGATCCGGTCCAAGCCATAGGCTGCCAGTTCATGGGCGGCGTTATGCAGTTCGGCGGCCAATTCGACGCCAGTGGCGCCGGCACCCACGATCGCTACGCTGATTTGCTCCACCGTATCGGTTTGCCCGGCATGGGCACGCAGGTAGTGATTGAGCAATTGCTGGTGGAAACGCTCGGCTTGCTTGCGTGTGTCCAGGAACAGACAGTGCTGGGCCGCGCCTTCGGTGCCGAAATCATTGGTGGTGCTGCCGACGGCAATGACCAGGCTGTCGTAACTCAAGACGCGTGCGGGCACCAGTTCCCGGCCTTCCTCATCGAGGGTCGCGGCCAATTGGATTTTCTTCTGCTCACGATCAAGCCCGCTCATGCGCCCCAGTTGGAACTCGAAGTGGTTCCATTTTGCCTGGGCGACATAGTTGAGTTCGTCTTCCGAGGAATTCAGCGAGCCGGCGGCGACCTCATGCAGCAGAGGTTTCCAGATGTGGGTCAGGTTAGTGTCCACCAGCGTGATGCTGGCGGTGCCGCGCTTGCCCAGAGTCTTGCCCAGGCGGGTAGCCAACTCCAGGCCGCCGGCGCCGCCGCCGACGATAATAATACGATGGGTCATGGGGATATCTCGCAAGGCTAAAGGAAATCGGTGCAATTACCCGAGCGAGCGCAAGGCAGCTCATAGCGTCAGGTAACTCAGAAAGCGGCTTAAAAGACCCAGTCCGATCACCACCACCAGTATCACGCCAAGGAGCAGCCACGGCCGGAAAGGCTTGCGCTCGACCTGGTGCTGGGACAGTTGCAGGTACTCTTCGACATGCTGTTGGTCGTCGGGGTTCAGGCGGCTGGTCATAAGGGCCTCGTCAGGTAGACGTTGCAAAGGCGGTGAACGTTACACAAGCATAGCCGTTGAACCTCACGGCTTTCGTTCTTTGGCAGTCGGCAGGGAAAATTGCCTGCTCTTTGTATCACCAGCCTTGGTGTTTCGCCATGTGGGCGTTGGCTCAAAGGCTGATGCCGACATCAAAGACGATGCTGCGTCCCAGATTGTTACGCAAAAAGTCCGGAGCGTCGGGATGCGCGAACAGCACCCTGGCGAACGTCGGACCGACCAGAGACAGCGAGCGCCAACCCTGGCGCAAGTATTCGGTGGGGGGGCGGGAAATGGCTGTTCAGATCCAGCACTTCGCGCTTGAGGCTGGCGAACGCGACGATGTCCAGCTCTGCGAGGTCCATGCCGCGCTCTTTATAGTTGTGGGCTTTCTTGCGCAAGGTCGGTGCCAAGCGCAGTAGAAATTCATGGGCGGGGATGCGTTTGGGTTTGGCCTCGCGTCGCACCAGTTGGCTCAGGGAGAAAGCACTGCGTCGGCGTAGCAACTCGTCGCGCCATTCGTCGTTGAGGCGCCGGCCCTCGTCTAGAACAAAAAACACCTCGAAACTGGCGTCGCGAAACAGCACGTCCGGCGGCTCTTGCCCGGCCGCATGAAATTCTTCGGCACGGTAGGGCACATTCAATCCTTGCAGCAGACGCTGGCAGACCCAACGCTCCCGCTCCCATTTGCGGGCATTGGACAGGAACGCATTGGCTTGTTCGGCCGCTATGGTCAGCAGGCGCAAATAATCTGAGTCATCCATGGCCCAAGCTTAGCGTTCAAATGATGACTGCAGGAAGTCCTGCTGCAAAAGCTCGGTGTAAACTGCCACTCGGTCGGTGGTTTTGCACAAGGAGTTCGCAGTGAAGTGTTCTGTTGTGATGTTTCTGAGTCTTTTGTCGCCGTGGGTCCGGGCGGTTGCAGTCGGAGAGCAACGGGTGCCCGGGTACGAATGCGATTCGGCCACTCACTTGCGCCAGGCGTTGCACCCGTGATCAGCGCCAGCGTCCTCGCACCGGAAACCCTCAGCATTGGCTGGCTGTTATATGCGCCGGTGGTGATGTGGGCGATCCTGCATTCACCTTGGGTCGAGCTGTTTTCTGACCGACGGCGCCAGCATTTGTTGTTCGGCACGGTGTTCGCGCTGTTTATGCTGTGGTTGGTACGCCGAGATTTCGACACGGGTGTGTCCTATCATTTTATCGGCATGACCGCCGTGACCCTGTTGCTCGACTGGCCTCTGGCTATTGTCGGCGGGTTGGCGGCACAGATGGGGCTGGTTGCACTCGGTCGCCAGGACCTGGCAGCGGTCGGGATCAATGGCCTGTTGCTGATTCTGCTGCCCGTGCTGGTGACCGAAGCGTGCGCGGTGCTGGTGGAACGGGCTCAGCCACGCAATCCGTTTGTGTACATCTTCTGCTCGGGTTTTTTCGCCGCGGCGCTCTCGGCGCTGTTGTGTCTATTGGCGGGTCTCGGTCTGCTTTGGCTGGACGGTCGTTTCGCGATGCCGGAGTGGATCGAGGATTTCGTCGGCTACTTATGGCTGATCATCTTTCCCGAGGCGTTCATCAATGGCGTGGTGATCAGTGCGCTGGTGGTCTTTTGCCCGGAGTGGCTGGAGACCTTCAATCGTACACGCTACCTCTCGGCGCCCTGGAAGGACGACGATTCGCGCTCTTGATCCAAATCAAATCCTGGAGGTGCAAGTGGTCGCATGCTTCACCAAACTTTCAGGAGCATGATCATGAGTGTGTACGAATGGGCACGGCAGGAATTGCGCAGAAGCCAGGATGCGGCACAGGAAATCGGCTTTGACCCGGGTTTGACCTTGCGGGCCCTGCTCAGTGCAGTGGTGCAACAGAGCAAGGGCGTACGCAGTTTCGAGGACCTGGCCGATGAGTTGCAGTACCTTGCGGAAAACCTCGACGACCAGCAGGAATATGCCTTTATGCGGCCTTAATGACGCGGCGGCAGGTCCTCGGAGAACAGTTCATCTTCGGCGTCCGGGGCGACGGGAATCTTGTGTTCTTCAGCGGCCCAGGCACCCAGGTCGATCAGTTTGCAACGGTCCGAGCAGAACGGACGATTGAGGTTGGTCGCTTTCCATTCCACGGGTGCGCCGCAGGTTGGGCAGTCGACGGTCAAGGGTTGGCTCATGATCGGCCTCCACGCAAAGTAAGGTAAAAGTGGTGCAGTCGCTCGACCTCGCTGTGCAGCCAGGCGAGGTCCTGGTCATTGACCAGCACGTCATCGGCATGGTTCAGGCGGTCTTCCCGGCTGGACTGGGCCTTGAGAATTGCCTGCACCTGCTCTTCGCTGATGCCGTCGCGCTGCAGGGTACGCTGAATCTGCAGTGATTGCGGCACATCGATCACCAGGATGCGCTGGGTCATGCTGTACTGACCGGATTCGATCAGCAACGGCGAGACCAGAATTGCATAAGGCGATCGGGCACGAGCCAGATGGCTGCGAATCTCTTCGGCAATCAGCGGATGCAGCAAGGCTTCCAGCCACAGACGTTGTTGCGGGGCTTCGAATATACGCTTGCGCAAGGCCGCCCGATTCAGTTGGCCGTCCGGCAGCAGAATCTCGGCGCCAAAATGTTCGGCAATACTCGCCAGCGCCGCCCGCCCGGGCTCCACGACCCAGCGGGCAGCGTGGTCGGCGTCGATCAGGTCGACGCCAAGGTCAATGAAATGCTGGGCCGCCGCGCTTTTACCGCTGCCGATGCCGCCCGTGAGGCCGAGAATCCAGGGTGTTACAACAGAAGTGGTCATCTGAAACCGACAGACTGCAAATAGAAGTCGGTTATTTGACCACCCCAGAGCAATGCAATCCAGCCGGCAGTGGCCAGATAAGGGCCAAAAGGTAGCGGCGTGGACGTCTGGGCGTCGCGCAGACGCAGCAGGACCAGCCCCGAGACGGCGCCGACCAGCGAAGCCAGCAACAGTGTCATCGGCAGGATTTGCCAGCCGCCCCAGGCACCGAGCATTGCCAGCAGTTTGAAATCCCCTTGCCCCATGCCGTCCTTTCCGGTGATCAGCTTGAACACCCAGAACACCGACCACAGGCTCAGATAGCCGGCGATGGCGCCCCACAGCGCGTCTGGCAATGAGGTGAACAGCTCAAAAGAGTTGAGGATCAACCCGAGCCACAGCAGGGGCAGAACCAGCACATCGGGCAACAACTGGTGATCGGCATCAATCAGGCTCATGGCCAGCAACCCCCAGCTCAACAGCAACACGGCGCCTGCCGTCCAGCCGAAACCGAAATGCCAGGCAATAAACCCCGAAATCAGCCCGCAAGCCAGTTCGGTAAGGGGGTAGCGCGCACTGATGGGGGCTTTGCAATGCGCGCAGCGACCTTTAAGCAACAGATAACTGAGCAGCGGGATATTTTCCCAGGGGCGAATCGGTTGGGCGCAATGGGGGCAGCAAGAGTTGGGGTGCATCAGGTTGTAGGGCGGGCCGACCGGTTCCGGATCAAGTCCGAGGATGTCACGGGCCTGGGCACGCCAATCCCGCTCCAGCATTGTCGGCAGGCGCCATGTCAGCACATTGAGGAAGCTGCCGACGATCAAACCGAGCACCAGCGCGGTGGATATGAATACCCAGGGTTGCAGGCTCAGCAATTGGCTCAGTGTCATGTTCAGAATGCCGTGCCGAGTTGGAAGATCGGCAGGTACATGGCGATTACCAGGGCTGCGACAATACTGCCGAGCACCACCATGATCAGGGGCTCCATGAGGCTGGTCAGGCTGTCCACCAGGTTATCGACATCCGCCTCGTAGTGATTGGCGACCTTTTCCAGCATGCGATCGAGGGTGCCGGACTCCTCGCCGATGGCTGTCATCTGAATTGCCATGCCGGGAAACAGGCCGCTGGCTGCCATGCCTTGGCTCAATTGCATCCCTGTGGCCACGTCTTCACGCATACGCTTGATTGCCTGTTTGAATAACCCGTTACCGGTGGCTCCTGCCACCGAATCCAATGCTTGCGCCAACGGCACTCCGGCCGAAAAAGTCGTCGAGAGCGTGCGCGCATAACGGGCCACGGCCGACTTTTTCAGCAGTGTGCCTGCCAGCGGCACTTTCAACAAACTGGCATCCAGCCATAAGCGAAATGCGGGCGAGCGAGCATAACCGTGGCGCAGGCTGAAAACACCGGCAAACACTGCCATGAGCAGCATCCACCAGGCATGCTGGATGAACGCGGACAGCGCGATAACCGTCAAGGTGAACCCCGGCAAGGGCGCATCGATGCCGGCAAACAGCCCTTGAAACTGCGGCACGACGTGGATCAGCAGAATACCGCTGACGACGATGGCTACGATCAGGACAACCAACGGATAGGTCATGGCTTTCTTGATCCTGGCCTTGAGTTGCTCGCTCTTTTCCAGATGAATCGCTACGCGTTCCAGCAGGGTTTCGAGCGCGCCGGCCTGTTCGCCGGCCGCGATCAGGTTGCAATACAATGTATCGAAGTACCGTGGCCTTTTCAGCAGCGCGAGAGACAGATTGCTACCGGCGGCGATGTCCTGCTTCAGCGCCTGCACCAATACGCGCATGTGCCGGTTGTCGAAACCGTCACCGATGATATCGAATGCTTGCAGCATGGGGATTCCGGCTCTCAGCAGCGTGGCCAGCTGTCGGGTGAAGAGTGCGATGTCGGCGGGACGGATGGGGCTGGCGAGGCTCGACAGGCGGTTCGACTTCACTCGGACCCGGCCAGGGATGATGCCCTGGCGACGTAGCTGTGCCTTGATCAGCGCGGGGTTGTAGCCACTGGTTTCGCCAGCGACTTTACGGCCGTTGTGCAGGGTGCCTTCCCAAGTGTAGGTCGTGGGCGCGGTGGTCATGGCTGGGCTTTACCGGTGCTCGTCGTGTGGAAGGTCAAAGCATTCATTGCGCGCTACCGTGCGGGGCTGGTGAAGCTTTACAGCTTAGTCAGCCTCGGGTGTTCGGCAGCGGCTCGAGGGGTGAAAAAATGTCAGATTGTGCGTCTTGTGCAGGAATGCCACGGCCTGGATGAGTACACTGGCGCGGCTGCTGAGAGCAGGGCGCAGGATGCGCCCTGCGATGCTGTTCTATTCTGGAGAGTGAGCATGATGCGTCAGAAAGGTTTTACCCTGATCGAGTTGTTGATCGTCGTAGCGATCATTGGCATTTTGGCCACTATCGGCTTGCCCATGTATACGAAACACCAGGCCAAGGCGAAATTTACCGCTGGGTTGGCGGAAATCTCGGCACTGAAGGCTGGATTCGAGGACACCTTTAACCAGGGGGCTGTTCCGACGCTGGCATTGATCGGCGGCACCAGTCCGACGGCCAATTGTGTGATTACCGTGGCCGGGGACGTGGCCAGTGGCGCGGGCTCGATTGCCTGTGAAATCCTCGATGCGCCGGCCCCCGTCCAGGGCAAGACCATCACCTTGATTCGCAGTGCCACCGATGGCTGGAAGTGTGCCACCACGGTCGAAGAACAATATGCGGCGAAAGGCTGTACGGCTGACGGTGCGTGACGGCTTGAGCCCGGCATGCGCAAGCTGATGCCTGGCTCTTCCACCCCCCACAAATAAGTAGACGCCGCCCATGACGTTATCCGTGCAGCAACGAGGACGCGTGTTTCTGACGGTGGCATTGGCTTTGTTGATGCTGTGCATCACGCCCTCTTTCAGCGGCCACGACTGGCAACGCAGTGTGCAGATCGGTGTCGGGTTGTGCTCGCTGCTTTATGGGCTGTCGGGGGGCACCGCCCGCTGCGGGCAACGACTGGTAGATACGCCCACCGCCAGCGCACTGGTGATCATTCTCGGGTTGGGCCTGGGGTCTTCGTGGTTGGCGCACCAGCCGCTCTGGGCGTTGACCGAATGGGCGCTGCTGATCACCTGTGGGGCCATTGCCGCAGCCTTCGCGATGGTGCGGCGCAATGGCGACGAAACCCTCGACCGTAGGCTGATGCTGTTCGTGCTGCTGTTGTGTTTGATCAAAAGTCTTCAGTACGGTCACGCTGTTGTTCTGACGTTTACCAGCGGGGCCTCGACACTGGATATGGGTCGGCTGCTTTCGGGCTTTTCGAATAAGCGCTTTTATGGCCAGTTCCAGACCTTTACCTTGCCCTTGCTCGCACTGCCGTTGCTGCTCCCCACGACCTCACGGGTTGTGCGCGGGTTGGTATTTGCGCTGTTGTGTACCTGGTGGTTGATCGCGATCAGCGGTGGCACCCGTGGTACCTGGCTCGGCATGGGCGCCGCCGCGATGGTCCTGGTTTTTTTGGGCGTCTGGGGCCGTCGTTGGGTCGCCTGGCAATTGGCGGCGCTGGGCGGCGGCCTGCTGTTTTACTGGCTGTTATTCAGTGTGCTGGCGCAGCAATTAGGGGTACAGGCTTTCAACGTTGCGCAAGAACGCCTGACGGCCAGCCTTTCGGGTCGCGAAGTTATCTGGTGGCAAGCCTGGGAGATGATTCGCGAACGTCCGTTATTGGGGTTCGGGCCGATGCATTTCGCCGATATCGCCAACCCTGTCGCCACCCATCCGCATCAGGCGATTTTGCAATGGGCCAGTGAGTGGGGCGTACCCTCGACCTTGTGTGTGATGGTCCTCGCATTGCGCGGGCTATGGGCGACGCTGCGGGTGCAGCAGCAGCGTGCACAGACGCAGGTCTCGACGGACCGAATGCGTCTGTGTTTGTTTGCCGCGTTGATCGGCGCACTGAGCCAGTCGATGGTCGATGGCGTGATCGTAATGCCTAACTCGCAATTATGGCTGGCGCTGGTCGTTGGCTGGCTGCTGGCGTTGCACCCGCAACGAACCCCGGCCAGCGGGGCGATGCCGCTGTTGCATCGGGCATGGCGAGTGCTGACGGTCCTGGCAGTGGCCGGGCTGATATATGTGGGGTGCCGGGACCTGCCTCACACCACTGAACGCAACCAACATTATATCGACCGCGTCAAAACGCATCTGCAGCCACGCTTCTGGGCCCAAGGCGTTATCGCCCGCGAAGCGCGTTGAGTTGCCGGACGTCCAAGGCAATGCTAGCTTTAGCCCACCGCCCGTGTAGCTCAGTTGGTAGAGCAGCGCACTCGTAACGCGAAGGTCGCAGGTTCGATTCCTGTCTCGGGCATAAGGCAACACAGTTTTCAAATGATCCCAGAATGGTTCTGAAGGCCAGACGAACCGGTATTCATGCCCGTTCTTTTGTATCTGCGCAACCTTGATGACCCAGATGCATCCCCATTCCTTGATCTAAGAGAACGACATGACCACGACAGACATGACCCAGGAAGCTCGGCACCAGACGGCCCTCGATAAATACCTCGAGGAATTGCCGCAACTTAAGGAAGAAATCAAGGATCTGAGCGCCGATGAGCAGCGCGACCAGATCCAGTGGGCATTCGAGGACGAGGCCGAGAGCCAGGGCTTGCAGCCTTGGGAACTGACCCTCAAGTACACCTCCACGCCGGAAGAATTCGAAGCTGCGCGCCTGGTCTTGCACAAAGAGGCTGCAGACGTACTGGGTGTCGAGTGGGACGAGTACTGCGAGATGAACAATCTGGTGGTCTGAGCGCTGATACAAGCTGCGAGCTACAAGCTGCAAGTGTCGCCCGACCCTCTTGCAGCTTGCAGCTCACTGTCTTCAAATACTGAGTCGCATCGACAAATCCACGGCCTTCACATCCTTGGTCATCGCGCCGATCGAGATGTAGTCCACGCCGGTTTCGGCAATCGGCAGCAGCGTCGTTTCGTTGATCCCGCCGCTGGCTTCCAGCTTGGCCGTGCCACCGTTCAACCGTACGGCCTCGCGCATGTCGTCCAGGCTCAACTCATCCAGCATGATGATATCGGCACCCGCCGCCAGCGCTTCGCGTAACTCTTGCAAGCTTTCCACTTCGACTTCCACCGGTTTGCCCGGGGCAATCTTGTGGGCGGCGCTGATGGCCTGGGCAATGCCCCCGCAGGCGGCAATATGGTTTTCCTTGATCAGGAAGGCGTCGTACAAGCCGATGCGGTGATTGTGGCAACCGCCACAAGTGACCGCGTACTTTTGCGCCAGGCGCAGGCCCGGCAAGGTCTTGCGGGTGTCCAGCAACTTGACCTGGGTGGTGGCGACAAAGTCCGCCAGATACTGCGCACGGGTGGCCACACCTGACAGCAGCTGCAGGAAATTTAAGGCGCTACGTTCACCGGTAAGCAGTGAGCGAGCGGGCCCTTCGAGGTGAAACAACACCTGATTGGGGCTGACGCGCTCGCCATCGCGCACTTGCCAATGCACGGCGACACGCGGATCCAACTGACGGAATACGGTATCGACCCAGGCGGTGCCACTGATGACGGCGGCCTCGCGGGTGATGACCGTGGCTTTGGCCAGCCGTTCGGCCGGAATCAACTGCGCGGTGATGTCGCCGCTGCCGATGTCCTCCAGCAATGCGCGGCGCACGTTGGCTTCAATTTCGGCGGTCAGGTCGGCGAGGCATAGATTCGGCATAACAGGCTCCACAAACAAAGTGGCCCGATTATAGGGGCATGGCGACGGCTAACCCAAGGCGCGAAACGCGGGCAAATGGCCGGGTCGGCCTTATTGCGCGGCAAGTGCAGAGTTTGCTGGCGCGACCTGGTCTATTTGCAAGATAATCGGCGCCTTGGGATTGGCGTCATAGCTTTGACGTTCTGGTTATATCCAGTGAGTTTTGAAATGCGCTGGTTTTTGTTGGCGTTTGTAGCGATTTTTCGCAAGACCGAACCCCGCCGTTTCAGGAGGCCAGGATGCACAATGACGGAAAGGTGGTGCCGATCGACAAGCTTGTCGCACAGACAATGCCGTCGCCGCTCGCCCGCCTGCCGGTAATATTGCTTCAGGTTCGTGACAAGGCGGCGCAGCAGCTTGATCGGGGCTTGCAGGAGCTGTTCGATAACGCCGACGACACCCTGTTCGAAATGGCCGACAAGGCCAGGAATAACGTCGATCACAACATTTTCTTTGAAGCCATGCGCGACCTGCGCCTCAAGCGCAAGAATTTCGAGCGTGGCTTCATGCAGCAGTACTTCGAAGCGTTCGCCAATCTGGGACACGCGGGGCAGGATGAGCTGCAATTGCTGCCAACGGTCTCCTACGAGGCACAGCCTGACGCGTCCGCCGACGACCTGGAAAAAGCCGTGGCGCTGGAGGCCATGCTGGGCAGGGTCATGCACCGTGACGGCCTCGCCCTTGGGCAGTTGACGGCCCGGTTGGGCGCGCTGCTGGGCAAGCGACTGGAAGACCGCGAAAATCCCCTCGGACCGGCAATGCTCTGTGATTACTTCCTGCGCGCGGGGCGCAGCCTGGGCGTCGAGATCCGGGTCAAACTGATCATTCTCAAGCTGTTTGAAAAGTACGTGCTCAGCGATGCGGATCATCTGTACGGCGAAGCCAATCAACTGTTGATCGCCACCGGTGTATTGCCCGAACTCAAGGCTGTCCCATCGCGGCGTCCCGGTGAACGCTCCAGCCGAGTCAGCCCGGCCATCGAGGTCGCGCCCAGGGGGGAGCACTCGGTGGATGACGCCGAGCAGCAGGTATTCGCCGCCCTGCAAGAGTTGCTGCTGGCGGTACGGGGTAGTGTGGCCCCGACCCTGGAGGCGAGTGCCCAGGCTCAGCCGATCTCGACCCGTGACCTGCTGCGTCTGCTGTCTCATTTACAGCAATACGTGCCGGAGCCTGCCGTCGAGGACGATTTTGACCTGCGCGGCCAGTTGGAGCAGTTGCTCACCCGCGTCAGCGTCAAGAGCGGTAAATCGCGGGTGGTGGAGGAGGCGGATGAGGATGTGATCAACCTGATCGCGATGCTGTTCGAATTCATCCTCGACGATGCTACGTTACCCGATTCCCTCAAGGCGTTGATTGCCCGCCTGCAGATTCCGATGCTGAAAGTGGCCGTGCTGGACAAGAGTTTCTTCAGTCGTGGCAGCCACCCGGCGCGGCGCTTGCTGAATGAAATCGGCGCGGCCGCCCTGGGTTGGGCCAAGCGTGACGACTATCAGCGCGACAGCCTGTATCTGCGCATCGAGCAAGTGGTCCAATGCCTGTTGAATGAATTTGGCGACGACCCGGCGATTTTCTCTCGACTGCTGCAAGAATTCACCGCGTTTACCCAAGACGAAAAACGCCGCAGTGAACTGCTCGAACAGCGCACCCGTGACGCTGAAGAAGGCCGCGCCCGTACCGATCAGGCGCGCCGGCGTGTCGCCGAAGCGCTGAGCCAGCGGCTGTTGGGCAAGGTGTTGCCGCAGGTGATGGTGCAGTTTCTGCAACATGCCTGGAGCCAGGTGTTGCTGGTGGCCTGTCTCAAGCACGGTGAACATTCGCCGGCATGGCAGGCGGCGCTGCAAGCCATGGACGAGTTGATCTGGAGTGTCAGCTTGAGCGAGGACACGCAGGCCGGACGCCACCTGCTGGAGCAATTGCCGGCGCTGCTCAAGTCCTTGCGCGATGGCTTGAACGAGGCGGCCGTCGACCCGTTCATGTCCCGTGAGTTTTTCATCCAGTTGCAAGCGCTGCATATTCAAGCATTCCAGGGCGGTGCGGCGGCGCCCTCGTCGCGTTCGGGTGAAGCGCTGGTGGAGGTGCGCGAGGACATGGTGTTCAGCCCCGCGCCGCCTGCCGAGACGCTGAACTTAGCGGACGATGACCCCGACCTGCGCAAGGCCCGGCAATTGCACATCGGCAGTTGGGTCGAATTTCAGGAAGACGAAGAAAACACCCTGCGTTGCAAGCTGACGGCGATTATCGAACCGACGGGCAGGTATATTTTTGTAAACCGGACGGGCCTCAAGGTGCTGGAGAAAACCTGCCTGCAGTTGGCCCTGGAGTTCAAGCGGGGCGGGGTGCGAACCTTGGATGATGCACTGCTGTTTGATCGGGCGTTGGCGTCGGTGATCGGCAATCTGCGACAGCTCAATAGCGTCAAATGATCGCAACCACGGTGCTGATCGCGGCATACTGAGTGCTCCCCGTCTCGTTCAAGGAACCTGTATGCAGTTGGACCCCGCCAGTGGTTGGTGCCAGGGCATCCGTCATTGCCCATCGCCCAACTTCAACGAACGCCCGAACGGCGAGATTTCCTTGTTAGTGGTACACAACATCAGCTTGCCTCCGGCGCAGTTCGGCACTGGCAAAGTGCAGGAGTTTTTCCAGAATCGCCTGGATGTCACGGAACATCCCTACTTTGAAAGTATTGCTGGCCTACGGGTCTCGGCGCATTTTCTGATTGAGCGCGATGGCGTGGTCACCCAGTTTGTGTCCTGCCTGGCGCGAGCCTGGCATGCGGGGGTGTCGAGCTTCGAAGGGCGTGAAACGTGTAATGACTTTTCCTTGGGGGTCGAGCTTGAAGGCACGGACGACCAGCCGTTTACCGACGCCCAGTACCAATCGTTGATCGAACT
Source organism: Pseudomonas mucidolens (assembly GCF_900106045.1). NCBI lineage: Bacteria > Pseudomonadati > Pseudomonadota > Gammaproteobacteria > Pseudomonadales > Pseudomonadaceae > Pseudomonas > Pseudomonas mucidolens. Next base: position 57,304 of record NZ_LT629802.1, read on the forward strand.
GAGTCGTCAGTTGCTGACGACCTACCCGAATATCACGCGCCAGCGCATTTGTGGCCATAGCGACATCGCCCCAGGACGCAAGACCGATCCTGGAACGGCTTTTGATTGGGCGCGTTTTCGCGGCGCCTTGCAGGATGGAGGGAGCGCACAATGAGTTTTCTGGTGTTGGTGCTGGCGGTGTGGATCGAGAAATTCTCGGCCTTGCGCCAGCGGGTACAACGCGACGCTGGCTGGTTGCACGAACTGGCCAGGCTTGAATCCAGCCAGCGCCTGGGCATGCAACCGTGGCTGATTCTGGTGCTGCTGGTGTTGTTGCCCGTGATGCTGTTGGGCCTGTTGTTGCTGGTGCTGGAACCGGTGGCCTACGGATTGCTGGCGCTGCCGGTACACCTGTTGGTGGTGATCTACAGCCTGGGGCGCGGCGACCTGCTCGCCGGGCTGGGGCCGTTTCGCGATGCTTGGCGCCGTGGAGATTTGCAGGCGGCGGAGCATGTGGCCGAACGCGACCTGGGGATCGACGCCGACAGTGGCGAACAACTGCTGGAAAGGGTTCAGGGACACTTGCTGTGGCAGGCCTATCAGAGCTTCTTCGCGGTGATTTTCTGGTATTTCCTGTTAGGCCCCGTGGCGGCTCTGGCTTATCGTTTGCTGGCGCTGGCCAGTGAGTATGCGCAAAACCCGCTGGTGGCGGAGCGTGCCGAGCAGTTGCGTCACGCTTTTGACTGGTTGCCGGTACGGCTGTTGACCGCAAGTTTCGCCCTGGTGGGCAATTTCGTCGCGGTCAGCCGCGTCATGTTGCATGAGCTGCTGAGCTGGGACATCAGCGCGGCACAGTTGGTGGAAAAAGTCGGGCTGGCTGCCGGCGAAATTCCTCCACCGGCGGTTGGCGTCGACGGCATCAACAGCCTTGATCGTCTTTGGGAGCTGCTACTGCGTGCCGCGGTGCTGTGGTACGCCGGATTTGCCATCTGGACGGTCTTGCCCTGACCTCGTTTAACAGTCATTCCCTGGTATTTCCTGGGGAATGACCGGTTTTTCCTGCGCGTTAACCTTAAGTTACAAAACTCCCCGCCGATTTAAGTTATACAGACAGCGTGCCAAATAGTGGCAATCTGCCGCTGCCCTGCGCCTCAATAAAAATAAAACAAAAGGGAGTCCACTTGTGAAGAGCTTGCTCTATCCCGCCATCGCATTGATGAATCGCCTGAGCTTCGGCATGAAGTTCAGTCTGATCAGCGTGTTGTTTTTCCTGCCGATGTTGGTGACCAATTACTATCTGGTGCGCGATTCCTGGCGTGAATTCCAAGGCACGCAGACCGAATTGCAGAGCCTGGACCTGTTGGGCAGCAGTCTGGTCCTGCGCCGCGACCTGGAAACCCTCAACAATCAGGTGCAGATCAACGCGACCCTTGGGCAATCGGGCAAGGCCGGCGATATAGAAAGCAAAATCAGCGCGCTGGAGCAAAACGTGCTGGGACGCCTGCAGGGTTTGCAGGCCATGACCACCGATCCAGAGCAAGTCGCGGTGTTTAATGGCAAGCGTGACGAAATGATCGCCGCCTTCCAGGCCCAGCAAGCGGAATCTTCGCTGCTGAGTAAAAGCGCGCTGATCGGCAAGCTGCTCAACAAGGCTCAGATGTTCAGCCAGATCATCGCCAGCCAGTCGGGCCTGAGCCGCGACTCGCAAAGTGACGTGCGGCAACTGAGCGAACTGATCACCAGCGTCACCCCGCAAGTCACGCAAACCCTGGGCGAAGGCCGGGCGATGGGCGCGTCCTCCCTGGGCCAGGGTTTTCTCAACTCATCGGCCAGCACGCGCTTTGACGAGTTGTTACAACAACTGGAAAAGCTCCACGCCGAATACGGTTTGAAGTTGCAGGACGCCCTGGGCGCCAGCAAGAGCGCGCATGCCAAGCTGGATGCCTTGGCCCAGGCCAGCCAGGCCAGCCTCAAGCAAGGTAGCGAGCTGTTTGAAGAACAGGTGGTGATGGCTGAAACCCTGGATGCGCCGTGGCAGGGTTTTTACGACAACGTCAGTGGGCTGATGGCCAAGACCTATCAATTAGACGATGCGACGCTGGCCTTTCTCGAGCAGCAACTGCAACAACGCCTGGCGCAGAACCGCACGCACATGGTGTTGCTGGTGACCGCCCTGGCGGCGGTTTTCTTGTTGATCGTCTATTTGTACGGTGGGTTTTATGCCTCCACCCTCACCACCCTGCGACGTTTGGGGGCAATGATGGATAAAGTCGCGGCGGGCGACATGACGGTCAGCTTCAGGGCTGACAGCCGTGACGAGCTGGGGGATCTGGGGCAAGTCTTCAACGGTACCGTGGCGAAGATCCATGACTTGATCGAGCGAGTAGGGCAGACCATCCAGGAAGTCGAGCACCAGGCCGGGCAGGTGGAGTCGGTTTCCGCGCGCAGCAACCAGGCGGTGTCCAGTCAGCGCAGCCAGATTGAACAAGTGGCCACGGCCATGAACCAGATGTCGGCGACTGCCCACGAAGTGGCGCGCAGCGCGGCGGCGGCTGTCAGCAGCGCCCACAGCGTGAATGATGAAACCCTCAACGGTCGCGGTCTGGTGCAATCCCAGCAAGGCAGCATTGCGCGACTGGCGTCCGAGATCGATCAATCGGTGCTGGTCATCAACCAGTTGGCAATCGATAGCCAATCCATCAGCACGGTGCTGGAGGTGATCAAAAGCATTGCCGAGCAAACCAACCTGCTGGCGCTCAACGCCGCCATCGAGGCGGCGCGGGCGGGTGAGCAGGGCCGTGGTTTTGCCGTGGTCGCGGATGAAGTGCGGACCCTGGCACGACGTACCCAGCAATCCACCGAAGAAATCGAGCAAATGATCATCAAGTTGCACAGTGGTGTGGGGGCGGCGGTAAAGGCTATGGACAGCAGCCATCAAATGGCGAATGGCACTGTCGGGCAGTCGGAAAAAGTCCAGTCGGCCCTGGAAAACATCCTCGGTGCGGTGGGCATGATCGTCGATCAGAACCAGCAGATCGCCGCCGCCGTGGAGCAGCAGACGGCGGTGGCTCAGGACATCGACCAGAACATCGTCGAAATCAATCGCGCCGGGGAGCACGCGGCCCAGGGAGCCCATCAGACCGAAGAGGCCAGCCGGCAATTGTCATTGCAAGTGATCGAGCTGAAGCAGTTGATCGGAGCGTTTCGGGTCTGAGCCCGGGGCTTGGTTCCCGCCTTGCAGGCCCGTTACCAATTGAACACTTCGCAGGCATTGCGGGTGCTCGCTTCGGCCAACACTGAAGGGCTGATGGCCATCCGCTCGGCCAGGGCGTGGCAGATGTCCGGCAGGTGAGCGGGGCTGTTGCGCTGGCCGGGGTGCATGGCGGGCGCCATGTCCGGCGCGTCAGTTTCCAGCACCACCGACTCCAGCGGCAGTTGGGCAATGACCTTGTGCATGCGCAAGGCCTGAGGCCAGGTCGCGGCGCCACCCAGGCCCAATTTGAAACCGAGCTTGATGTATTCGCGGGCTTCTTCCTGGCTGCCTGCGAAGGCATGGACGATGCCGCCCCGTGGTAGGCGGATACGCTTGAGGGTGGCAATCGTCGCGGCATGGCTGCGCCGTACATGCAGCAAGGCCGGCAGTTGGAAGTCCACGGCCAGTTGCAGTTGGGCTTCGAATAGCGCTTGCTGGCGTTCGCGGTCCAGTTGTTCGAGGAAATAGTCCAGGCCGATCTCGCCCACCGCGCACAGTTGTCGATGGCCTCTGAGACGGGTCAGCCAGTCACCTAGCTCGGTGATATCCGCGCGACTGTGCTCCTCCAGGTACACCGGGTGCAAGCCGAACGCCGCGTATAAGTCCGCGTCCTGTTGCACCAGGTCCCACAGCCGTTGCCAGTTGCGTTGATAGACCCCCAACACCACCATTCGCCGCACGCCCAGTTGGCGACTGCGGCTGAGGACATCGTGTCGGTCAGCGTCGAAGTCCTCGAAGTCGAGGTGCGTGTGGCTGTCGACCAGGTCCACCATCAGGCCTCGTGGATTCGCTGTTTGAACGTCCGGCCAATGGCGTGGACGCCCGGTTGGTACTGCTGCTCTTCAATCGCGGCGAGCGCCAGGCGCAAGGCGGTATCGGCGATCAACGAATGTTGTTGGGCCATGGCGTTGACCGGCAGCGGCAGGAAGTCCAGCAACTGGGTGTCACCAAAGGTGCCCAGGCGCAGTGTCCGGGACTTGAGCGGAAAATCATGCAAGGCGTCAAACACCCCTTGCAGCAGGACATAGGAGGTTGTCACCAGCGCTTCTGGCAAATGGCCGAGGCGCTGCAGCAATTCCTCCATCAGTTGACGGCCACACTCCCGGCTGAAGGCTTCGCCGTGTTCGATCAGCGCTTCACCCTCGAAGTCTTTGAGCGCTTGCTTGAAGCCGGCGGCGCGCTCCTGGCTGATGCTCAGCTCCGGATGGGCGCCGATCAGCACAATCTGTCGCGGCCGCGGCTGCAGCAGGCTGCTGGTCAATAGCTGGCAGGCCTGGCGGTCATCACTGACCACCGAGCAAAACTGCGTAGACTCCATGACCCGGTCGATGGCAATCACCGGCAGGCCTTTGGCTTGCAGCTCACGATAACTGTCATCGCTGGCGGGCAGGCAACTGGCAACGAATAACGCATCACAGCGCCTGGCGCGGAACAGCTGCAGCAACTGGCGCTCGCTGTCGGCGTCGTCGTCGGAGCTGGCGATCAGTAGTTGATAGTCACGCGCCCGTGCGCCTTGCTCCAGCAGCTTGGCGATCCGTGCGTAACTGGGGTTTTCCAGGTCCGGCAGGATAAAGCCCAAGGTGCGTGTGTGTCGGCTGCGCAGCCCGGCGGCCTGAGGATTGGGGGTGAAGCCATGTTCCTCGACCACCGCACGCACTCGTGCAACGGTCGCGCTACTGATCCGTTGTTGTGCGGCCTTGCCGTTGATGACGTAGCTGGCGGTGGTGACTGAGACGCCGGCCAGACGAGCGATATCACTGAGTTTCAAACCGGGAATTCCTTGTTTTTTGGAGCTTGCCCCGACATTTTGACCAATCGTAACCGATTACTGCAGGCGACTAATGTCGCACGACAAGCGCCGAGCGGTGCTTCAAGGATGCAGAATTAACAAGTAATCTGCCATAAATTCTAGATTAAACGTTTCAGCAAGGGTATTTTTACGATGTTCGCTACAGAGTGATCACTGCCATCTGACCGCTCAGTCAGTCGTTATTGAACCCGTTTACCCTGTTTTATTCAAAACAATACCTAGTGCGCGCGTCGCACTAACTAGGAGAAAGGCATGCTCGAGCTCACCATAGAGCAGATATCCATGGGCCAGACGGCTGTGGATAAATCTGCTGCCTTGCAACTGCTGGCTGACAATCTGGTTGCCGACGGCCTGGTTGCCGAAGGTTATCTGAAAGGCTTGCAAGCCCGTGAAGCCCAGGGCTCGACCTTTCTTGGCCAAGGTATTGCGATTCCCCACGGTACCCCGGAAACCCGCGACCAGGTATTCACCACCGGGGTACGTTTACTGCAATTCCCCGACGGTGTGGACTGGGGCGATGGCCAGATCGTCTATCTGGCGATTGGCATTGCCGCCAAATCCGATGAGCACCTGCGCCTGCTGCAACTGTTGACCCGCGCCCTTGGCGAGACCGATCTGGGTCAGGCGCTGTCTCGCGCCAGCTCGGCCGAAGCGCTGCTCAAACTGCTGCAAGGCGCGCCGCAAGAGCTGGCGCTGGATGCACAAATGATTGGCCTGGGCGTCTCGGCGGATGATTTCGAAGAGCTGGTCTGGCGCGGCGCGCGGTTGTTACGCCAGGCCGACTGCGTGAGCAATGGCTTTGCCGCCGTGTTGCAACAGGTCGACGCCTTGCCGCTGGGGGATGGTCTGTGGTGGCTGCACAGCGAGCAAACGGTCAAACGTCCGGGACTCGCCTTCGTCACCCCGGATAAACCCATGCGTTATCTGGGGCAGCCGTTGAACGGCCTGTTCTGCCTGGCCAGCCTTGGCGAAGCCCACCAAGCGTTGCTCGAACGCTTGTGTGCGTTGCTGATTGAAGGGCGGGGTCAGGAACTGGGGCGCGCCACCAGCAGCCGCGCCGTCCTGGAAGTGCTTGGCGGCGAATTGCCCGCCGATTGGCCGAACGCGCGCATCGCCCTGGCCAATGCCCACGGCTTGCATGCGCGTCCGGCGAAGATCCTCGCGCAATTGGCGAAGAACTTTGAGGGTGACATCCGTGTACGCATTGTCGACGGGCCGGGTGCTGCGGTATCGGTGAAAAGCTTGAGCAAGTTGCTCAGCCTCGGCGCCCGTCGCGGCCAGGTGTTGGAGTTTGTCGCTGAACCCGGAATCGCTGCCGATGCCTTGCCGGCTTTGTTGGCGGCGGTAGAGGCAGGCCCGGGGGAAGAAGTCGAGCCGTTGCCGGCGGTCAGCCGCGTGGTTGAAGTGCTCGAGGTCGAGCCGCTGATCAGCGCGCCGGCGTCCGGCAGCCTGATCCAGGCCATCGCCGCTGCCCCCGGCATCGCTATCGGCCCGGCGCATATTCAGGTGTTGCAGCCGTTCGAGTATCCACTACGCGGCGAGTCGGCCGGGGTTGAACGCGAGCGCCTGCAGGCTGCGCTGGCCGAGGTGCGCCGCGATATCCAGGGCCTGATCGAGCGCAGTAGCGCCAAGGCCATCCGTGAAATTTTCATCACGCATCAGGAAATGCTCGACGACCCGGAGTTGACCGACGACGTTGACACGCGTCTCAAGCAGGGCGAAAGCGCCGAAGCGGCCTGGATGAGTGTGATCGAGGCTGCCGCCAAACAGCAGGAGTCCTTGCAGGATGCCTTGCTTGCCGAACGCGCCGCCGATCTGCGGGACATTGGCCGCCGGGTGCTGGCGCAGTTATGTGGTGTCGACACGCCGCAAGAACCGGATGAACCCTACATTTTGGTGATGGATGAAGTCGGTCCCTCGGACGTCGCCCGTCTGGACCCGGCGCGGGTCGCCGGGATTCTCACCGCGCGCGGCGGCGCCACCGCCCACAGCGCCATTGTCGCCCGCGCCCTGGGCATCCCGGCACTGGTAGGCGCGGGCGTCGCAGTGTTGCTGCTGGCACCGGGCACGCCGTTGTTGCTGGATGGCCAACGTGGCCGCCTGCATGTGGATGCCGATGGCGGCACCTTGCAGCGCGCCAGCGAAGAGCGCGACAGCCGCGAGCAACGCCTCGAAGCCGCCGCCGCCCAGCGCCATGAGCCGGCCCTGACCCGCGACGGGCATGCCGTCGAAGTGTTTGCCAATATTGGCGAGAGCGCAGGTGTCGCCGCAGCGGTGGAGCAGGGCGCCGAAGGCATTGGCTTGCTGCGCACCGAACTGATTTTCATGGCCCATCCACAAGTCCCCGACGAGGCCACCCAGGAAGCCGAATACCGCCGGGTGCTTGACGGCTTGGGCGGTCGACCGTTGGTGGTGCGAACCCTGGACGTTGGTGGCGACAAACCGTTGCCTTACTGGCCGATTGCCAAGGAAGAAAACCCGTTTCTCGGCGTGCGCGGCATTCGCCTGACCCTGCAACGCCCGCACATCATGGAAGCGCAACTGCGTGCCTTGTTGCGCTCGGCGGACAACCGCCCACTGCGCATCATGTTTCCCATGGTCAGCAGCGTCGATGAATGGCGCCAGGCCCGCGAAATGACCGAGCGGCTACGCCAGGAAATTCCGGTCGCGGACCTGCAACTGGGGATCATGATCGAAGTGCCTTCGGCGGCGTTGTTGGCGCCGGTACTGGCCAGGGAAGTGGACTTTTTCAGCGTCGGCACCAACGACCTGACCCAGTACACCCTGGCCATCGACCGTGGCCATCCGACCTTGTCGGCCCAGGCCGACGGTCTGCACCCGGCGGTCTTGCAGTTGATCGACATCACCGTGCGCGCCGCGCATGCCCATGGCAAATGGGTTGGGGTGTGCGGTGAATTGGCGGCGGACCCGCTGGCCGTGCCGGTCTTGGTGGGCCTGGGCGTGGATGAGTTGAGCGTGTCGGCCCGCAGTATTCCTGAAGTGAAGGCGCGGGTCCGTGAATTCAGTCTGAGCGAGGCCCGGGGCCTGGCGCAAAAAGCCCTGATGGTGGGTTCTCCCGCCGAAGTGCGAGCTCTTGTGGAGGCCGTGTAAATGGCAAGGATTTTAAGCCTGACGCTGAACCCGGCGTTGGACCTGACCGTACGTCTGACGCGTCTGGAGCCGGGCGTGGTCAATCGCAGTGAAACCATGCTCACTCACGCCGCCGGCAAGGGCATGAATGTGGCCCAGGTGCTGGCCGACCTCGGGCATCAGGTGACCGTGAGCGGCTTTCTCGGGCAAGACAATCCCCAGGCGTTCGAGGACTTGATCGCCCTTCGTGGTTTTATCGATGCGTTTGTCCGCGTGCCGGGTGAAACCCGCAGCAATATCAAGATTGCCGAGCAGGATGGCCGGGTGACTGACGTCAACGCGCCGGGCCCGCTGGTCAGCGCGCAGGCCCAGCAGGCGTTGCTCGATGAGTTGGAGCGGATTGCGCCGGGGCATGACGCAGTGGTGGTCGCCGGCAGCCTGCCTCGCGGTGTCAGTTCGCAGTGGTTGCTCACGTTGTTGCTGCAATTGAAGGACCTGGGTTTGAAAGTTGCGCTGGACACCAGCGGAGATGCCCTGCGTGCCGGTCTGGCGGCCGGGCCGTGGTTGATCAAACCCAATACCGCCGAATTGGCCGAGGCCCTGGATTGCCCGACCGACACCGTCGAGCAACAGGCGCTGGCCGCTGAGCGCTTGCACCGACAAGGTGTCGAGCATGTGGTGATTTCCCATGGTGCTGAAGGTGTCAATTGGTTCAGTCCTGGCACTGCGCTGCACGCGACGCCGCCGCAGGTCAGCGTGGCCAGCACGGTTGGCGCGGGTGATTCGTTGCTGGCCGGGATGCTTCACGGTTTGCTTGAGTCGGATCAGCCCGAAAAGACCCTGGGGCGTGCCACGGCGATTGCCGCCATGGCCGTGACGCAGATCGGTTTTGGCATCAGCGATGACGCGCAGTTGGCGCGCCTCGAAAGCGGCGTTGTTGTGCGCACGCTGACAGAACAATAAGAGGGTTTGTGATGAATTTAGCGATTGTTACCGCCCGTCCTAACGGCATGGTCACCAGTGTGCTGTGCGCCCGCTTGTTGGACGCCGCCGCGCAGCGCCAGGGTTGGAGCACCAGTGTCGAGGTGGTGGACGTCCAGCACCCGGAGCGTGAGTTGTCGCAGGCCACGATTGATGCCGCCGAATGGGTCTTGCTGGTCAGCAGCACGCCGGTGGATATGCAGCGTTTTGTCGGCAAGCGAGTCTTCCTGAGCACCCCGGCGCAGGCGCTGCAGGATGTTGAAGCGGTGCTGCGTCGAGGCGCTGATGAAGCGCAAGTCTACGTTGCTTCCCAGGCGCCGCAAACTGTGCGCAATGCTCCCCGCATCGTGGCAATCACCGCCTGTCCGACAGGCGTGGCGCACACCTTCATGGCCGCCGAGGCCTTGCAACAAACCGCCAAACGCCTGGGTTATGACTTGCAGGTGGAAACCCAGGGCTCCGTAGGCGCCCGCACGCCCTTGAGTCCGCAGGCCATTCGCGATGCCGACGTGGTGCTGCTGGCGGCGGATATCGATGTGGCCACCGAGCGGTTTGCCGGCAAGAAAATCTACCGCTGCGGCACCGGTGTCGCGCTCAAGCAATCGGAGGCGATCCTCAACAAAGCCCTCGCCGAGGGTGCGCAGGAAAGCGCGGCCAGCGGCGCGCCGGCCAAATCCGAGAAGACTGGCGTCTACAAGCATCTGCTGACCGGCGTGTCGTACATGTTGCCGATGGTGGTGGCCGGTGGTCTGTTGATCGCCCTGTCGTTTGTCTTCGGCATTCATGCTTTTGAAGAGCCAGGCACTTTGGCGGCGGCGTTGAAAAGCGTCGGCGACCAGGCCTTCATGTTGATGGTGCCGTTGCTGGCGGGGTATATCGCCTATTCGATTGCCGACCGTCCCGGCCTGGCGCCCGGCATGATTGGTGGCCTGCTGGCCAGCACCTTGGGTGCGGGGTTTATCGGCGGGATCCTCGCCGGTTTCCTGGCTGGCTACTGCGTGAAACTGATCACCCGCGCGGTTCGTTTGCCGCAGAGTCTGGAAGCGCTCAAGCCAATCCTGATCATCCCGTTGCTGGCGAGCTTGTTCACCGGTCTGGCAATGATTTATCTGGTGGGGCCGCCGGTGGCGAAGATGCTCGTCGGCCTGACGGATTTCCTCGGCAACATGGGCACGGCCAATGCGGTGCTGTTGGGTATCCTGTTGGGCGGAATGATGTGCGTCGACCTGGGTGGGCCGATCAACAAGGCGGCCTATGCGTTTTCCGTGGGCTTGCTGGCGGCCCAGAGTGGCGCGCCGATGGCTGCCACCATGGCCGCCGGCATGGTGCCGCCGATTGGCATGGGCATCGCCACCTTTCTGGCACGGCGCAAGTTTGCCCAGACCGAACGTGAAGCCGGCAAGGCTGCGCTTATCCTGGGCATGTGCTTTATCTCCGAAGGGGCGATTCCGTTTGCCGCCAAGGACCCGTTGCGGGTGATCCCGGCAAGCATTGCCGGGGGCGCGCTCACCGGGGCGTTGTCGATGTATTTCGGCTGCAAGCTAATGGCACCCCACGGCGGCTTGTTTGTGATGTTGATCCCGAATGCGATCAATCATGCGCTGTTGTATTTGCTGGCGATTGTCGCCGGCAGCCTGTTGACCGGGTTGGTGTATGCCTTGATCAAACGTCCTGAAGCGGTAGAGCTGGGCATCGCCCCGGCCAGCGCCTGAACGCTGTCACATCCGCTTCATCGGTGCATGCTTAAGTTTCTCTTTTGATCCATTGAGGGAAACTGCATGAGCCACTTTGATCTCGGCCGCCGCCGCGTAATGCAAGTCGTCGGCGCCGGCCTGTTGCTGCCAGGCCTGGCACCGGCGGTGATTGCCTCGGTCAAGGATCGGCCGCAACTCACCGACGGTGTGCAGTCGGGCGACTTGCTGGGGGATCGGGCGATGATCTGGAGCCGCAGCGACCGCCCGGCACGCATGGTCGTGGAGTGGGACACGCGCAGTGTATTCAGCAACCCGCGCAAGGCAGTTTCGCCCCTGGCAGACAGCCGCAGCGACTTCACCGCCCGCGTCGAACTGAGCGGATTACCCGCCGGTCAGGCGATTTTCTACCGCGTGTATTTCGAAGACGCCCAGACCGGCGTGGCCAGCGAACCCTGGTTCGGCCACCTGCGCAGCGTGCCGCAACAGCGTCGCGATATCCGTTTTGTCTGGAGCGGTGACACCGTCGGCCAAGGTTTCGGTATCAACCCGGACATCGGTGGCATGCGCATCTACGAAGCCATGCGCCTGCGCCTGCCGGACTTTTTTATCCACAGTGGCGACACCATCTACGCCGACGGCCCGGTGCCGGCCGAACTGCCCACCGAAGGCGGGCGCATCTGGCGCAACCTCACCACCGAAGCCAAAAGCAAGGTCGCCGAAACCCTGGATGAATACCGTGGCAACTACCGCTACAACCTGATGGACGACAATCTCCGGCGTTTCAACGCCGAAGTGCCGCAGATCTGGCAATGGGACGATCATGAAGTAGTGAATAACTGGTCGCCCGGCAAGCAACTGGATGAGCGTTACCAGACCAAGGACATCAACACTTTGGTTGGCTGCGCGCGCCAGGCCTGGCTGGAATACGCGCCGATGCGTTTGCAGAGCGCCGACCAGGGCGGGCGCATTTATCGCAAGCTCAGTTATGGGCCGCTGCTGGACGTGTTCGTGCTCGACATGCGCAGCTACCGCACAGCCAACGACGATAATCTTGGCGACGCCAGACCCTTCCTGGGACGCGCGCAACTGGACTGGCTCAAGCTCGAACTCAAGGCCTCCAAAGCCCAGTGGAAGGTGATCGCCGCCGACATGCCGATCGGCCTGGGTGTACCCGATGGCGAAGTCAGCCCCGGCGTGCCGCGCTGGGAAGCGGTCGCCAATGGGGATCCGGGACCGGCCCAGGGCCGCGAGCTGGAAATCGCCGAATTGCTGGGGTTCTTGAGGGCGCAGCAAGTGCGTAACTATGTGTGGTTGACCGCTGACGTGCATTATTGCGCCGCGCATCACTACCACCCTGAGCGTGCGGCGTTTCAAGACTTTGAACCGTTCTGGGAGTTCGTCGCCGGGCCGTTGAACGCCGGCAGCTTTGGGCCTAATCCGCTGGATAAAACCTTCGGTCCGCAGGTGGTATTCGAGAAAGCCCCGCCGGCGCAAAACACCTCGCCGTTTGCCGGGTTTCAGTTCTTCGGTGAAGTGCAGATCGACGGGCAGACGGCGGAGTTGACGGTTATTTTGCGCGATCTGGATGGGGTGTCGGTGTTTGAGCAGAAGCTGCAGCCGGTGTGACGGTGTGCAGGATCTGTTCGAGGACGGCGTTCATTTGCTGGAGGATTTCCAGATTGCTGAAGCGCAGTAACTGGATGCCTTGCTGGTTCAGGTAGTGGGTCCGGCGTTGGTCATAAGTGATGTGCAGTGGATCGTAATGCTGACCGCCGTCCAGTTCTATCGCGAGTTTTTTCTCGACGCAGTAGAAATCGAGAATGTAAGGCGGGCAGGGCACCTGCCGGCGAAACTTGAGATTGGCGATTTGGCGGGAACGCAACGGTTGCCAGAGACGTTGTTCACAGTCGGTCTGATGGGTGCGCAGGTGTTTGGCGAACTGGCGTTGGCTGGGAGTGGGGCGAGTGGGCATGCTTCACGGTCCTTGTGAAGTGTGGGGAGGTTTGAGTGTAGTCCGGGATCGCGGAGCTGACCTCAAATCGCCCCTCACCCCAACCCTCTTCCCAGAGGGGAGAGGGGGCCGATTGGGGGATGTTTGAAACATGCATCGACCTGAACGTACTGCGCTGAATCCTTAACCGTCTCGGTCTGTCAGCTCGCGAAATTTCTCAGCACACCTCGAAAGGTGTAAACGATGTCCCCGGTCTCAATAGTAAGGGGATGTTTGCAGGCGGTGTTGAATCCATAATCGACTCGAACTTTCAGGTCGCGAAATTTCTTCGCACACTTCGCTCAGTTCCCTCGCCCCTTGGGGAGAGGGTTAGGGTGAGGGGCGCGGTCAGTACACATCCCGCCGATAGCGTCCTTGCTCAATCAGTCGCTCCACGGCCTCGCTGCCCAGAATATCCACAAGGGCCTGGTCCACCCCACTCGCCATCCCCTGCAAACTCCCGCAGACATAGATCGCCGCGCCTTCCGCCAGCCATTTGCGCAGCACTTCGGCAGACTCACGCAAACGATCCTGAACGTAAATCTTCTCCTGTTGATCGCGGCTGAACGCCAGGTCCAGCAACGCGAGGTCACCGCTGGACAGCCAGCCTTGCAGTTGATCCTGGCAGAGGTAGTCATGGGCGATGTTACGTTCGCCGAACAACAGCCAGTTACGCTGCTGGCCGTCGGCGATCCGTGCCTTGAGCAGGCTGCGCAAGCCGGCAAGGCCGGTGCCGTTGCCGAGCAAAATCAATGGCACAGGCTCAGCGGGCAGGTGGAAACCGCTATTACGCCGAAGCTTCAGGCTGATCGCTGAACCCACGGGTGCCTGTTCGGTGAGCCAGCCCGAGGCCAGGCCCAGGCTGCCGTCGGCATGACGCTCCTGGCGCACGATCAGTTCCAACACGCCATCGCTGGCAATCGAAGCAATGGAGTATTCGCGCATGCCCAACGGCACCAGCGCATCCACCAGCGCCTGGGCGTGCAGGCCGACCAAATGCGCACGGTTGCTTGGCAACTGGCGGCTGGCCAGGGCGTGTTCGAGGCTCTGGGCCAGGCCATCGACCACCACGGTGTCACTGTCGGCGATGCCCAGACCTGCGAGAAAACGCTCGATGGCCTGGGAACAATTACGCGGCAATACTTCCACCAGGTCTCCTGCCTGCCAGTCCCGCGGGCCTGGTGGAGTGAGCCCGAGCAGGTAAGCACCCGAGCCACTGCTGTCGGGGTTGAGCAAGGTACGTTGGCTCAACGTCCAGCTTTCGTAACGGGCGCCGGCCCATGCCGGCGTCGGCGCATGGCCGGTGATTTGGCTCACTTGTTGTTGCCAGTGCAGCAGGGCATTTTGATCCCCGCTGTCGACTTCAATCGGCGCGAACAGCGCGTTGCTGCCTTGATTGATCAGCCAGAAATGCAGGCGTCGGGCAAAACCGCAGAAGTGCTCATATTGGCGATCCCCCAAGGCCAGCACCGAATAACTCAAGTCTTTGAGCGGCAGGTCGCGGCCCAACATGTTGCGTTCAAACCCGCGAGCATTGTCAGGCGCCTGGCCATCGCCGAAGGTACTGACGACAAACAGTGCATGTGCCGACTGACGCAAGTCATCCTCGCTGACGGAGCCAAGCGATTGCACCTTCACCGGCAGCCCGGCGGCTTGTAATTGCCCGGCGGTTTGCCAGGCCAGTTGCTCGGCAAAGCCGCTTTGGCTGGCGAATCCGATCAACCAGGCCGGCGCACTGCTGTGGCTCTCTGCGAGGCCTTGGCGCGCATCACGAACCTGACGTTTTTTGCGACGGCGATCCAGGTACAGCAACCAGCCGGTAATAAAGAACAGCGGCATGCACAGCGAGGCAAGAGTGACGATGATCCTGCCGGGCAGACCAAAATAGCTGCCGACATGCAGCGCGTAGAGGCTGGTCAGCCACTGCGCCTTGAGGCTTTTTTCGGCGTAGCGCGCATGGCTCTTGACGTCGCCGGTGGCCGGGTCGAGGTTGAGCTGGTTGCGCGCAAGGGCATGGGGCGAGTTCTGCAGCAGATAGTAGACCGTGGCCGGTTGTCCGGCGACGGCTGGCATGCGGATATTGTAGACACTCAAGTCGGGGCCGGCGTTGCTGTAGATGCTGCTCCACATCGCCTCGTAGTTGGCGATGGGCGCGGGGCCCGCAGGTGCCGGACCGCGCTGGCGTACCCGTTCGCTCTGCGGGGCGTCCGACAGCAATCGGGTCAGGCCTTTGCTGTACCACTCGTAGGACCAGGACAGACCGGTGAGTGCGGCCAACAGGTAGAACAACAAACACCAGGTGCCGAACACCGAATGCAGGTCCCAGTTGAAACTGCGGCCTTTTTTGCGCCAGTCCAACGTCAGCCAGGCGCGCCAGCTCGCCACTTGGCGCGGCCAGCGCAGATAAAGACCGGACAGGCAGAAGAAAATCAGGATCAGCGTACAGGCGCCGGTGATTTGTCGGCCGGTTTCGCCCATAGCCAGAAAGCGGTGCAGTCGAAGCAGGAAGCCGAAGACGTCCTGGCCCACGGCGTCACCCATGTAGTCGCCGGTGTACGGATCGAAATAGCGCATCTGACCCCGGCGCTCACCCGGTGGCGGCGTGAAGAATACCCGGGCGGCGTTGCCACTCGCGCTTTCCACCCACAGCATGGACACGGTCTTGCCTTCGGTGGCTTCAAGCTTGCGCACCAACTCGGCGGGCGGCAGTACGCCAGCGGGACGTTTTTCGACGGTCAACACCGTCGGATTGAGTGCCCGCAGGATTTCATCCTGAAACGAGACCGAAGCTCCGGTGATCCCCATCAAGGCCAACACCAGCCCGGCGCTAATGCCGAAAAACCAGTGCAACTGAAATAGGGTTTTCTTCAACACGTCGGAGCGCCTCGCTGATCTGGATGAAATTTCACGGCGCGCATTATGCCGTGAGTTGTCGAGAAACGTTCTTTTTTACACATAGAAGCCCCGGGCATCCGATGCGCGGGGCTTTTGCGTAAAGTGCCTACAGCCTTAGAAGTGGAAGCTGGTGGTCAACAAGGCCGTACGACCCGCTGCCTGGTTGGCGAAGTGCGCCGAGTAGGCTTTGTCGTAGTAGGTTTTGTTGGTCAGGTTCTGCACGTTCAACTGCAGGTCGACGTTCTTGGTCAGCTTGTAGCTGGCCATCGCGTCCCAGCGGGTGTAGGACGGTACATAAACGGTGTTGCCCGCATCTCCGTAGACTTCATCGACATAGAATGCGCCGCCGCCGACGCTCAGCTTCGGAGTCAGGTCGTAGGTGGTCCACAGGCTGAAGGCGTTCTTCGGCGTGTTGGGCATTTGGTTGCCTTTGTTGGAACCGGCGCTGACGACACCGTTGCGGCCATTAAACCCGGGGTTCACCAGTTCGCTCTTCAGATAGGTATAACCGGCGAATACTTGCCACTGATCGGTGAGCTTGCCGCTGGCGGACAGCTCCAGGCCGTCGACACGCGATTCGCCGCCGTTTTCGTAGGTCAGTGCGTCGACCAGAATCCGCGTGTTTTTCTTTTCGGTACGGAACACCGCAGCGGTCAGGGACAGACGGTCGTGGAACAGATCCCACTTGGTGCCCAGTTCGTAGTTGACGGTTTCTTCTGGTTGCAAGTCGCTGGTGGCGGCACCGGCGGAAAGCGGGTTGCCGTCGGCACCTTCACCGACCAGGCCACCGGCCGGGGAGGCTGAGGTGGCGTAGGAAGCATAAATGCTGCCGTTTTCCACAGGCTTCCAGACCAGGCCGGCCTGCCAGTTGAAGAATTGGCTGTCCTCTTTGATCTTGGTTCTGCCGGCGACTGCGTTGGTGTTGGCTTCAGTATCAAAAGTGTCGTAACGCAAGCCCACGTTCAGCAGCCACTGCGGATCCAGCTCGATGGTGTCAAACACATACGCCGCGCGGCTGGTGGCCTTGGTGTTGGTACCGTTGTAATTGCGCGCGACGCTGCCGTTCCAGGCGTCGTCCGGGTTCGGGTTGCTCAACGATGTGCAATTGCCGCCCGAACTGCCCTTGGCGACATTGCAGACAGGGTTGCTATTGGGACTGACGGTGTAGCTACTGACACGGGTTTCTTCACCGGTAAATTCGAGGCCGGTGGAGTAAGTGTGCTTGAAGCCCAGCGCCTGGAAACTGCCGAACAGATCGGTCTGGTTGGTCGTCGTTGTGGTCGTGGACACACGGCTGTTGGCGCGGCGCCAGACGGTACCGAACTTGTTGACGTTGAGTTTGCTGTCATCGGGTTGTGTCATTACGTAATCCTGGCCGGTACTGCCGTGGCGCAGGGTGTTTTTGAGCGTCATGTTGTCGTTCAAGTCGTGCTCGATGGAGAACGTACTGATATCGGCGCGGGTCTTGCGGAAATCACGACTCTTCAGACCGTAGAAATTATTGCTGTCGCCGCCGTCGGTGGGTTTGTCGTGACTGTGGGCGGTAGCGCTGGCAGAGCCATAGCCGTAGGGAATCCCCGAATCCGGCAGGTCGTTGCTTTCCAGGTGGTAGTAGCTGAAATTGACGCGGGTCGGGGTGCCCAGGCCGAATGTCAGCGACGGCGCCACGCCCCAGCGGTCGTAGTTGACCGCGTCACGCCCGGCGACGTTCTGTTCGTGGCTCATCAGGTTCAGGCGGAACGCGGCGCTGTCGAGGAACTGGCGGTTGACGTCGAGCACATAGCGACGGGTCTGGTCGGAGCCGTAGGTAAAGCCGCCGTTGAGGAAGTCACGTGCTTGCGGGGTCTTGCTCACCAGATTGAGGCTGCCGCCGGCCGAGCCACGACCGCCGAACGAAGAGTTTGGGCCTTTGCTGACTTCGATGGACTCGATGTCGAAAATCTCCCGACTCTGGCCGCCGGTGTCCCGTACGCCGTCCAGATAGGTGTCGCCCTGGGCATCAAAACCACGGATGAACGGCCGGTCGCCCTGGGGGTTACCGCCCTCGCCGGCGCCAAAGGTAATGCCCGGCACGGTGCGCAATGCATCTTGCAACGAGGTGGCGGCGGTGTCCTTGAGTACTTGCTGTGGCACCACGGTGACGGAGCGAGGGGTATCGACCAGCGGGGCGGTGTATTTCTGCGAAGAGGCCTTTTCGACCTGATAGGACGTGACGTCCTGTTCCTCGGCGGTAATGCTGGTGGCCCCCAGGGAAATGCTATTGCGCTCGTTTTTCTGATCGGTGTCTTCAGCGGCTTGAGCCAGTTGGGCTGCGGAGCTGGCACTGATTGCCACGCCCATGGCCGAGGCCAGTAAACGTGGTGACGCCGATGCTGTTTTTAGAGTGTGGCGCGACATGAAATTTCCTTTCCCCGAGGTATTAAGGACGCGAAATATATTGTAAACAATTATGCATAGCAATTGAGATGTATTGCTATTTGCACTTAATTTACAAAATTTACACTTTTGCTTTACGGTTTTGCGGCGCTCATGCGTCTCTGCGTCGGATCAGGGTTGTACATGATCAATAAGAATCAATACCATTGACGCCCCTCTGCTCTCAGGTAAAGCCACCATGCTGCTGCATATTCCCGGCCTGTTTTCCCGCGAAGAAGTCTTGCGCATCCGTGAAGCCCTGGAGCAAGCGGAGTGGGCTGACGGAAAAGTCACCGCCGGGCACCAGTCGGCCAAGGCCAAGCACAACCTGCAACTGCCGGAAGGGCATCCATTGGCCAAGGAAATCGGTGCAGCGATGCTTGACCGGTTGTGGAAATGTCCGCAATTCATGTCGGCCGCTTTACCGCATAAAGTCTTTCCACCGCTGCTCAACTGCTACAGCGCCGGTGGCAGTTTCGATTTCCATATCGACAATGCGGTGCGCCAGCCCAAGGGCAGCCCCGAGCGGGTGCGCACTGATCTTTCATCCACGCTGTTTTTCAGTGATCCGGATGACTATGACGGCGGCGAACTGGTGATCCAGGACACCTTCGGCGTACAGCAAGTCAAATTGCCCGCCGGCGACATGGTGTTGTACCCAGGCTCCAGTCTGCACAAAGTCAATGCCGTGACCCGTGGCACGCGATATGCCTCATTCTTCTGGACCCAAAGCCTGGTCCGTGAAGACAGCCAGCGCACGCTGCTGTTTGAAATGGACGGCGCCCTCCAGCAACTGACCCAGGATATGCCGGATCACCCGGCGCTGATCCAGCTCACTGGCACGTATCACAACCTGTTGCGCCGCTGGGTCGAGGTCTGAGCATGGCTTTTCATCTGCGCCGCGAAGAAACCCTCGATGGTGAACAACTGCGGGCCATGCTTGAGGAGTCACCGGCCCGAGCGGCCCAGGCGATCCTGATGGCGGCGAAAGAGGGTGTGCTCGACGCCCAGGCGTTGCTGGGGCAAATCCTCTTGGACGGACGCGGTATCGAGCGCGATCAAACGCTGGCCTTGCGCTGGTTCCGGATCGCCGCGCAGGGCGGGCACCGGATGGCGCGCAATATGTCTGGTCGCTGCCTGGAGCACGGCTGGGGTTGCACCGCCGATGCTTCCGCGGCCGCACAGGAATATCGGCTGGCCGCCGAGGCCGGCCTGGATTGGGGGTTGTATAACTACGCCAACCTGCTGGCAACCGGTCGTGGCGTGGTGCAAGACCAGGCACAAGCGCTGGCGCTGTATCGCCGGGCCGCGCAACTGGGCCACGCCAAGTCGATGAATCTGCTGGGACGCTATTTGGAGCAAGGACTGTTCTGCGTGCAAGACCTGCACGCTGCGCTGGATTGGTATCGCCGTTCAGCAGAGGCGGGGGATTTTCGCGGGCAGTTCAGTTATGCCGCGCTGCTGGCTGAGCAAGGGCAGGTCGAGGCTGCGCTTGAGTGGTTGCGCCAGGCGCTGGAGGGCGGCAATTTGAAGTTCTTGGGGGTCGCGCGACGGGCCTTGCAACAGGCCGGTGACCCGCGGATTCGGGCTATGGCGCAGGTGTACGGGCGGCGTGAAGTGGAGTTGGGGGCGTTGTAGGGGCGAGGTGGATGCCTGGGATTTGCTCGCGGCAGGCCAACGATAACGCGTTCATTCTGAATGAACGCGTTATCGTTGGCGATTTTCGCGAGCAAGCTCGCTCCTACGGGAGCCGGGAGCCGGCTGGGGTTATACGTAGAAGGATTTCAGCGGCGGGAAGCCGTTGAATTCGACTGCGCTGTAGCTGGTGGTGTAGGCGCCGGTGGACAACCAGTACAGACGATCACCGATGGCCAGGTTCAGCGGCAGACCGTACTTGTAGTTTTCGTACATGATGTCGGCGCTGTCACAGGTAGGACCGGCGATGACCACTTCTTCCATCTCGCCTTTCTTCTCGGTCCAGATCGGGAACTTGATGGCTTCGTCCATGGTTTCGATCAGGCCGGAGAACTTGCCCACATCCGTGTACACCCAGCGCTCGACGGCGGTGCGGGATTTACGCGCCACCAGCACCACTTCACTGACCAGGATACCGGCGTTGGCAATCAACGAACGGCCCGGTTCCAGGATGATTTCCGGCAGGTCGTCACCGAAGTCTTCCTTGAGGAAGCGGATGATTTCCTCGGCGTAGGTTTCCAGGGTGTTGGTGCGGGTGATGTAGTTGGCCGGGAAGCCGCCGCCCATGTTGATCAGCTTCAGGTGGATGCCGTCTTCTTCTTTCAGGCGCTCGAAGATCACTTTGACCTTGGCGATGGCGGCGTCCCAGACGCTGATGTCGCGCTGTTGCGAGCCGACGTGGAACGAGATGCCGTAAGGCACCAGGCCCAGGTCGCGGGCCAGGATCAGCAGGTCCATCGCCATGTCGGTCTGGCAACCGAATTTGCGCGACAAAGGCCAGTCAGCCGTGGTCGAGCCTTCGGTGAGGATACGCACGTACACTTTCGAGCCCGGCGCGGCCTTGGCGATGTTGCGCAGGTCGGCTTCGGAGTCGGTGGAGAACAGGCGCACGCCCTTCTCGTAGAAGTAGCGGATGTCCCTGGATTTCT
Source organism: Pseudomonas mucidolens (assembly GCF_900106045.1). Lineage (NCBI taxonomy): Bacteria > Pseudomonadati > Pseudomonadota > Gammaproteobacteria > Pseudomonadales > Pseudomonadaceae > Pseudomonas > Pseudomonas mucidolens. The sequence goes on from NZ_LT629802.1 coordinate 78,035, forward strand.
TGATGGTGTTGCCGTAGCTGATACGGTCGGCGCTGACGCCACGCTCCATCACCTTGTCCAACTCGTAGATGGAGGCGATGTCAAAGCTCGAACCTTTGTCTTTCAGCAGGTCAATGATTTCGACGGCCGGATTGGCCTTGACCGCGTAGTACACCTTGGCGAATTCGAAACCGGCGCGCAGGTCATCGTAGGCCTGGCTGATCATCGCGGTGTCGATGACCACGAACGGGGTTTCTTGCTTGTCGGCGAACGCCTTCATTTTGTCAAAGGTGGCGCGCGCGAAATAATCTTCGACGTTGATCGACATGCTGGAGACTCCTAAGGGCAAACTGAAATTAGCAATGGGTGCAAATGAACGTCCTCCGTATCCCCACTTTGGTTCGCCTACTTCCCAAGGCATGTCGCCGAAAGCAAAAAGGCCACGGGATCAAGCTTCCCTTGGCCTTGCTGTCTCGTCGTCAGTACTTGAGCCGGATGGATCGTTTCCAGCATGGACGTTCGGCGCGAACTTTAGGGCTTGATGGGGCTGGGATCAACAAAAAATGTCGCGTTTTTGCACGCGTTCGTCGCGCGGCCCTGTGCAGCTACTTATGTAACCGACCGGTGTGACGGATTGATGTTCCCCGGAATGTGCAATGTAGGAGCGAGCTTACTCGCGAAAAACGCCAGGGCACCGCGTACATTCAGGATGCCAGGGGTATCGTTGACGTTCTTCGCGAGCCAGCTCGCTCCTACAATTTATAGCGGGTCAGGCCAGGGCGGTTTCGGCGGGCGATACGATGCTGGTTTTGCCGCCACGGGACTTACCGGAACTCAGGTACTCGGCAATCGACTCCTGGGTGACTTCCCCGAGGAATACCCGTTCGGCATCCATCACTGGCAGCCACGAGCGGTTGAACTCGTACATCCGTGACAGCAGGATGCGCAAGTGCTCGTCGAACGCTGCGGTGGCATTGAACTCGCGCAGGTATTGGCCGCACGTGCCGGTCTGACGGTGCAAGTCGCGACGTCGTACGTACCCCAGCGCCTTGTTCTCGGCGCAAGTGACCACCACGTAGCGACGGTCATGTTCGTCCATCAATTCCAGGGCGTCGGCCACCGGAGTTTCCGGGCTCACCGAGGGCGCGTTGTCCGCCGCGTCTTCGGCTTTCACCAGCAGCAGGCGCTTGAGGGTGCTGTCCTGCCCGACGAAGTTGCTCACGAACTCGTCGGCAGGGTGCGCCAGCAGCGTGTCCGGGTGATCGATCTGCAACAGTTTGCCGGCGCGGAAGATGGCGATCTTGTCGCCGAGCTTGATCGCCTCGTCAATGTCGTGGCTGACCATGATCACGGTCTTGTTCAAGGCGCGCTGCATTTCGAAGAACTCGTTCTGGATCATCTCGCGGTTGATCGGGTCGACCGCGCCGAACGGCTCGTCCATCAGCAGCAACGGGGCGTCAGCCGCCAGGGCGCGGATCACGCCGATGCGCTGTTGCTGACCGCCGGACAGTTCACGCGGGTAGCGATGCAGATATTGCTTGGGTTCCAGCTTGATCATGCTCATCAACTCGCGGGCGCGGTCGTGGCATTTCTGCTTGTCCCAGCCGAGCAGTTTCGGCACGACCACGATGTTTTCCTCGATGGTCATGTTGGGGAACAGGCCGATCTGCTGGATCACGTAGCCGATGTTGCGACGCAGGGTCACCTCATCCAGGTCGGTGGTGTCTTCGCCGTTGATCAGAATCTTGCCCGAGGTCGGCTTGATCAGGCGGTTGATCATTTTCAGCGTGGTGCTCTTGCCGCAGCCCGACGGGCCGAGGAATACGCAAATCTCGCCTTCGTTGACGGTCAGGCTTACGTCGTTGACGGCAGAAACAGTCTTGCCGTTGCTTTGAAAAGTCTTGGTCAGGTTTTGAAGTTCGATCATTTGAGCAGTCCTTTTGGAGTCAGCGAGCGTTGCAGCCATTGCAGAAGCAGGTCGGCGAAGATGGCCAGGAGACTGACCAGCACGGCGCCGACGATCAGCATCGACATGTCGCTGCGGCTGATGGCGGCCAGAATCAGTACACCCAGGCCGCCAGCGCCGATGGTGGCGGCGATGGTCATTACGCCGATATTCATCACCACGGCGGTGCGCACACCGGCGAGGATCACCGGTACCGCAATCGGTAACTCGACCATGCGCAGGCGCTGGCCGAAGGTCATGCCGATGCCGCGGGCGGCTTCACGAATGCCCGGCTCCACGCCGGTCAGGGCCAGGTAGGTGTTGCGCATGATCGGCAGCAGCGAGTAGAGAAACACCGCGGTGATTGCCGGCAATGGCCCCAGGCCCTGGCCGAACTTGGAATAGAACGGCAGCAGCAGGCCGAACAGGGCGATGGACGGCACCGTCAGCAGCACGGTGGCGCTGGCTTGCAGTGGAGCGGCCAATGTGGGGAAGCGTGTCATCAGCACGCCCAACGGCACGCCAACGACAATCGCGAAGATTACCGCGATGCCTACCAGCGTGATGTGTTGTCCGGTCAGGTGCAGGACCAGGGCCCAATCGAGATGGGAAAAGGCGTTCAGAAATTCCATGTCTTCTCCTCTAATTAGTTGAGCGAATGTTGACGCAGGAAGTCGGCGGCAACCGCGGAAGGGCTTTCATGATCAACGTCGACCCGTGCATTCAACCGGCGCATGGTTTCGTCATCGAACAGTTCCGCCAGGGGTTTGAGCTCGGCCGCCAGTTGCGGATGGGCGTCGAGGTAGGCCTGGCGAATCACCGGGGCGGCGGTGTAGTCCGGGAAGTAGTGCTTGTCGTCTTCCAGCAACTTCAGTTTGAAAGCACTGAGGCGTCCGTCCGTGGTGTACACCAGACCAGCAAACACCTGGCCATTGCGCAGTGCGGTGTAAACCAGGCCAGCGTCCATCTGGCGCGTGTTTTCGCGGGACAGGTTCATGTCGTATAGCTTGACCATGCCGTCCAGGCCGTCGGAGCGGTTGGCGAATTCGGTATCCAGGGCAACCAGGTGGTTCTTTTTGGTGTCCTTGGCCAGCGCTTGGGTCAGGTCGCTGATGGTGTTGATATGCGGGTATTGCTTGGCAACCTTCTCCGGCAAGGCCAGCGCGTAGGTGTTGCTGAAACGCGAAGGCGATAGCCAGGCGAGGCCTTTTTTCGCGTCGAGTTCTTTCACTCGAGCGTAGGACTGTTCGCTGTTGAGCTTCTCATCGATATGGTTGTAAGCCACCAGCGATACGCCGGTGTACTCCCAGAGCAAATCCAGTTGCCCGCTTTCCTGGGCACTGCGCGCCAGGTTGCTGCCCAGGCCGCCGGTGACATGCGGGGCATATCCCTTGGTTCGCAGGTACTGCGCGGTGATTTCGGCCAACAGGGTCTGTTCGGTGAACACCCGGGCGCCGATGCGGATCTGCGGTTTTTCAGCGGCGTGAGCAACACCGGCCAACAGCAGGATGCAGCTCACTATCAAAGTCAGTTTTTTCATGTTGATTCCTTTGCCAAGCCTTAAGACGGACGCAGCCCACGTTCCAGCCAGAGGCGGCTGGCCAGGGTCACCAGACCGTCGAGCAGCAACGCCAGCAACGCGGTGCACGCGGCGCCGAGCAGCAGTTGCGGCTGATTGTTCAGGGCGATGCCGGGGAAAATCAGGCTGCCCAGGCTGTTGGCGCCAATCAGGAACGCCAGCGGTGCGGTACCGACGTTGATCGCCAGCGCCACGCGCACACCGCCGATGATGATCGGCACGGCGTTCGGCAACTCGACGCGAAACAACACCTGGCGCGGGGTCATGCCGATGCCGGTGGCGGCTTCTTTGAGGGAGCCCTGGACGTTTTTCAGGCCTTCGTAGGTATTGCGCACGATGGGCAGCAAGGAGGCGAGGAACAGCGCAAAAATAGCGGGACCGCTGCCGATGCCGAGGACACCGAGGGCGATGGCCAGTACGGCCAGGGGAGGAACGGTATTGCCGATATTGAAGATCTGCATGAAGCGTTCTGCGCGTGCGGCCATATTCGGTCGGCTAAGCAGGATACCGGCGGGAATCCCCACCATCAGCGCAGCGAGCATGGAGACAAGGACGAGAATCAGGTGAGCTTGCAGGTAAAACAACAAATCGTCGCGGTACAGTTCGATCGTGTTGATGCCGATCCAGTGGACCAGCAGGGCCAGAAGGGCGACGACAACCGCTCCCCCTATCAGCCCTTTGCCATAGCGAATAGCCACAGGCGGACTCCTATTTTCAGTCGACGAGCACATTGCCTCGTGGCATGCCATTTCTGGCTGCCGCTGAATGTGGTCGCGAAATGCAGCTCGTCAATACCCGCAAAGCGGCATGAGATCGAGCCATGAGCGCAGCCTCGTCAGGCTAACTTGCTGATTTTTCAGCCCCTGTTACGAGTGCGGTACAAGGGGAGTGGACGTCTCTACCTTTTAAAAGGTTCCACACTTGGCAGTATTTAGCCACCCCCAACCGGGTGAACGGTGGTCCGGTGTGCTGGGTTTAGGCTATACTCGCCGCCCTTTTTTGACTCACCTGCCAGGCGATTTCCCATGACCCACCAGGCCGCCGAAGTCGCGAAACGCCGCACTTTCGCCATTATTTCCCACCCCGATGCCGGTAAGACCACCATCACCGAGAGGCTTTTGCTGATGGGCAAGGCGATCGCAGTGGCCGGCACGGTGAAGTCGCGCAAATCCGACCGCCATGCCACCTCCGACTGGATGGAAATGGAGAAGCAGCGGGGTATTTCCATTACCACCTCGGTCATGCAGTTTCCGTATCGCGAGCACATGATCAACCTGCTCGACACCCCGGGCCACGAAGACTTCTCTGAGGATACCTACCGCACCCTGACCGCGGTGGACTCGGCCCTGATGGTTCTCGACGGTGGTAAAGGCGTTGAGCCACGGACCATCGCACTGATGGACGTTTGCCGTCTGCGTGACACGCCGATTGTCAGCTTTATTAACAAACTCGACCGTGATATTCGCGATCCGGTCGAGCTGCTGGATGAAATCGAAGCCGTCCTGAAGATCAAGGCCGCGCCGATCACCTGGCCGATCGGTTGCTACCGCGATTTCAAGGGCGTGTACCACCTGGCCGACGACTACATCATTGTCTACACCGCCGGCCACGGTCATGAGCGCACCGAAACCAAGATCATCGAGAAACTCGACTCCGACGAAGCCCGCGCGCACCTGGGCGACGAGTACGAGCGCTTTGTCGAGCAACTGGAGTTGGTGCAGGGTGCCTGTCACCCATTCAACCAGCAGGAGTTTCTCGACGGCCAGTTGACCCCGGTGTTCTTCGGTACCGCCCTGGGCAACTTCGGTGTCGACCATGTGCTTGATGCTGTGGTGGACTGGGCCCCACGCCCGCTGGCGCGAGTCGCCAACGAGCGTACGGTCGAGCCGGTCGAAGAGAAATTCAGCGGTTTTGTGTTCAAGATCCAGGCAAACATGGACCCCAAGCACCGCGACCGTATCGCTTTTATGCGGATCTGCTCCGGCAAATACGAAAAAGGCATGAAGATGCGCCACGTGCGCACCGGCAAGGACGTGCGCATCGGCGACGCTTTGACGTTCTTCTCCTCCGAGCGTGAGCAACTGGAAGAGGCTTACGCTGGCGATATCATCGGCCTGCACAACCACGGCACGATCCAGATCGGTGACACCTTCAGTGAAGGTGAAAACCTGGGGTTCACCGGCATTCCGCACTTCGCCCCGGAACTGTTCCGCCGCGTGCGCCTGCGCGACCCGCTGAAATCCAAGCAACTGCGTCAAGGTTTGCAGCAATTGGCGGAAGAGGGCGCGACCCAGGTGTTCTTCCCCGAGCGCAGCAACGACATCATCCTCGGCGCGGTCGGTGTGCTGCAGTTCGATGTGGTCGCCAGCCGCTTGAAGGAGGAATACAAGGTTGAATGCTCCTACGAGCCGATCACCGTGTACTCCGCGCGCTGGATCGATTGCAGCGACAAGAAAAAGTTGGAGGAATTCTCCAACAAGGCCGTGGAAAACCTCGCCATCGATGGCGGCGGTCACCTGACCTACCTGGCTCCGACGCGGGTCAATTTGGCGCTGATGGAAGAGCGTTGGCCGGATGTGAAATTCCGCGCGACCCGTGAGCATCATTAAGGGTTGGCAGTAGAAAAAGGCGAAGCTGTGATGGCTTCGCCTTTTTTTTGCGGTTTTTTTGCTGGTGGGGGGAAGCGGGGGGGGGCGTCACCGTCAACGCTGCATTTTTTAACGCTCGAAAACGCCCACCCCTCAGAACGAAGCCGTCACCGAAGCAAAATAGGTGCGGCCCGGTTCGTTGTAGGTTTGCGCGCCGGCGTCTTCGGCATTGCCTTTGCGGTACAGGCGCTTGTCCAGCAGGTTGTTGATGCCCAGGCGTACGCTCAGATGCTCGTTGAATTCATAACCGCTGCTCAGGCCCACCAAGCCGTACGGGTCGACATCCTGCTGGGCAGTACGATCATAAGAGGTGACGCTGCGTGAGTTGAGGGTTGGCGCTTGCTGTTTGCCGTAGTAGGTCCCGCTGACCTGGAACGAGAGTTTGTCGGTGGCCTGCCAGTCCAGTGTGGTGTTGAGCGTGTATTTGGGGATGATGCTCAGCGGCTCGCCGGTGTCCTTGTCCTTGGAATCGATCATGTAAGTGAGGTTGGTATTCCAGTCCAGGTCGTCGCGCAGACGCATGAACAGGTTGCCCTCGATTCCCTGGACCAGCGCGGGTCCGCTGTTTTCCCACTCCAGCACTCGGCGACCGTTGCTCATGCGGAACGCCGCCGTGTTGCTGGCGTTGATCTTGTTTTTGTAGTCATTACGAAAGTAGGTCGCACTGGTACGCCAGCTGCCCTTGTCGAAAGCCAGGCCGATTTCCTTGTTGACGCTGATTTCCGGTTTCAGGTCCGGATTGCCCACCAGGTAGCAACCACCCAGGTTGGCTTCACCGGCGTTGCAACCGTTGCCACGGCTGTATAACAAATAGTTGGGGTTGGACTGATACAGGTTGGGGGTTTTGTAGGCGCGGGCAATGCCACCCTTGAGGCTCAACTCATCGGTCAACTGGTGCGAGGCGTTGAGGCTCGGGCTCCAGTTGCCACCGTATTTTTGGTGATCGTCGAAGCGCAGGCCGGGAGTGATGATGGTGTTGCTGCCCACCTCGATGTTGTCTTCGGCGAACAGCGCGTAACTCGACGCGGTGGTTTTGCTGCTGTTGCGGTTGAAACCCGAGATGTTCGGAACGCCGCCGGTGCCGGGATCGTAGCTCTGCGAGCGTAGCGAGCCCGCATCGTTCATCGATTCGTAGAGGTATTCACTGCCCAGGGTCAGTACTTGCTCGGTGCCGAAGTTCAGCGGTAGGTTGATCTCGGCGCTGGCCCGGGTGTTGCGCAGACGCGACTCGAATCGGCCGGCGTTGGCGGACGGCGCGCCTTCGCCGGAACCGGCGAGGCCTTCGTTGAGACGTTCGTTGCGCGTCAGGTCGTGGGACAGCGACGCCAGCGTCGAGCCCCAATCAAACTCGCCGCGGTGCGTGGCGGAAAAACTGCTGCGCTGAATCACGCTGGTTTCCTTGCCCACCAGGCTGTCGACGAATGCACCGCCACCGTTGAGCATGGTGTCGCCGGCAAAGATGTTGCCCTGACGGCTGTAGCTGGCTTCCAGGTCCAGGGTTTGTTCGGGGCTGAACTGCCAGCTGAGCAAACCGTTGACGTCCTTGTTGCGCACGCCCTCGCGACCTGCCACCAAACCGTCGGCGTTGGCCTGTTGGGCCTGGTTGATCGTGGCGTCGTCGGCGTCGGTCTTGTTCAGGCCGCCGTAGACCCGGAACGCCAGGCTATCGCTCAACGGACCGCTGAGGTTGAAGTTGGTACGTTTGCTTGTGCCTTCGGCATCGTCCTCGGGCAGCGAGATGTAGGTTGTCAGCGAGCCATGCAACTGATCGGTGGGGCGTTTGGTGATGATGTTAATCACCCCGCCCATGGCGCCCGAGCCGTAGCGGGCAGCGGCCGGGCCACGGAGGATTTCAATGCGTTCGACTTCTTCGGCCGGCACCCAGTTGGTTTCGCCACGGGTGTCCCGGTCCCCGCTCCAGCCGTAACGCACCGCGTTGCGTGAGGTTGAGGGTTTGCCATCGATCAGGATCAGGGTGTTTTCCGGGCCCATGCCGCGCAGGTCGATCTGGCGATTGTTGCCACGGCTGCCGCTGGAGCTGTTGCCGGTCAGGTTGACGCCGGGCTCGCGACGAATGATGTCTGACAGGTCGTTGCTCGGTGGGCGTTTCTTGATGTCTTCGGCGGTGATGATCGACACGCCGGGGGCTTGTTTCAGTTCTTCGGCAGCGGTGCCCAGAACGTGGGTTTCTTCCAGTTCCAACGCTTGGGAGGTGCCGTCGACAGGCAGATCTGTAGCCTCTATTGGCACTGTGTCTCGCTCTCTTTCCAGGGTGTCCGCCAGGAGTGCGGGGGCGCAGAGGGTGGCGATAAACGCCAGTGAGAAATGGCTAAGCCTGAATCGAGGCGACATGTCCGCAAAGTCCTTTAGGGAAGGGGCAACTGAGTGAGATGCACCAGAATCGCCTTCCTGCAGCGAGGTCTTCGTTTGCCGACAGCCATATCCGGTGCTCTCCATGGACCGGAATGATATTTATTCTCAAATAAAAGTAAATTGCATTTACAAACTATACACTTTGGCCATTAACCCTTGTGCATACCGTAAGAGCAAAAAAGCCCCCCTCCAGACTGATGCGCAATCTGACGGGAAGGGCTGTAGAACTCAGTATCACCGTGCTCCTCTGTAGCAGCGAGCTTGTGTGGGAGAAGGCTGGTGTGGGAGCGGGCTTGCTCGCGATGCAGGCACCTCGGTACATCAGTTACACCGCAGTGATGCTATCGCGAGCAACCCACAGGGCCTTACACGACAAATTGCTCTGCGTAATGACAGGCCACCTGCCGATTATCCAACGGCCGCAACAGCGGCTCCTCGCTGCTGCAACGCTCGGTGGCGTATGGGCAGCGCTTGTGGAACGCGCATCCCGGCGGTGGGTTCAGCGGGTTGGGCAACTCGCCGACGATTTTGATCTTCGGCTTGTCCGGGTCCGGGTGGATGGTCGGGGTGGCCGACAGCAACGCCTGGGTGTACGGGTGCAAGGGGCGTGCATAGATGTCTTCTTTCGGACCCACTTCCACGGGCCGGCCGAGGTACATCACCATCACGTCATCGGCGACGTGCTGCACCACCGCCAGGTTGTGGGAGATGAACACATAGGCGGTGTTGAATTCCTGCTGCAAATCCATGAACAGGTTGAGCACCTGAGCCTGGATCGACACGTCCAGCGCCGAGGTCGGTTCGTCCGCCACCAGCACTTTGGGTTGCAGCATCATCGCCCGGGCCAATGCGATCCGCTGGCGCTGGCCACCGGAAAACATGTGCGGGTAGCGTTGATAATGCTCGGGGCGCAGGCCAACCTGCTTCATCATCGCCTGAACTTTTTCGCGGCGCTCGGCGGCGGACAGGTTGGTGTTGATCAGCAGCGGTTCGCCCAGTTGATCACCGACTTTCTGCCGCGGGTTCAACGAGGCGTACGGGCTCTGGAATACCATCTGCACGTCTTTGCGCAGTTGTTTGCGCTGAGCCTTGTCGGCACCGGCGACTTCCTGGCCGGCGATTTTCAGCGAGCCTGAAGACGGTTCTTCAATCAGTGTCAGCGCCCGGGCCAGGGTGGATTTGCCGCACCCGGATTCGCCGACGACCGCGAGGGTCTTGCCGGCTTCCAGCTCGAAGGACACACCATTGAGTGCGCGCACGGTGGCGTGGCCCTTGAACAGGCCACGGGACACTTCGTAGTGACGGGTCAGGTCGCGGGCGGTGAGAACGACGGCCATTACGCCACCTCCTGGTTCAAGGGGTAGAAGCAGCGTGCAAGGCTGTGGGTTTTAGGGTCCAGGGCAGGACGCTGCGCACGGCAGGATTCCTGCACGTACGGGCAGCGCGGCGACAGCAGGCAACCCTGCGGGCGGTCATAACGACCGGGAACGATACCCGGCAGCGTGGCCAGGCGCGTGGCGCCGAGGCTGTGCTCTGGAATCGCCTTGAGCAGCGCTTCGCTGTACGGATGCGCCGGAATGTCGAACAACTGCGGTACTTGCCCGACCTCCACGGCCTGGCCGGCGTACATCACGCACACACGTTGGGCGGTTTCGGCCACCACGGCGAGGTCGTGGGTGATCAGCACCAGGCCCATGTCCTGCTCTTTTTGCAGCGCCAGCAGCAGCTCCATGATCTGCGCCTGGATGGTCACGTCCAGCGCAGTGGTCGGCTCATCGGCGATCAACAGTTTGGGCTCGCCGGCAATTGCCATGGCGATTGCCACGCGTTGGCTCATCCCGCCCGACAACTGGTGCGGGTAGGCGTCCATGCGGCTGGCGGCGCCAGGGATTTCGACTTTTTCCAGCAGCTCGATGGCGCGTTTTCGCGCTTGCTTGCCAGACATTTTCAGGTGCAGGCGCAGTACTTCCTCGATCTGGAAACCCACGGTGTAGCTCGGGTTCAGCGCGGTCATCGGGTCCTGGAAGACCATCGCCAGGTCTTTACCGACAATCTGTCGGCGCTGGCGGTTGCTCAACTTGAGCATGTCTTTGCCATCGAAGTTCAGCGCGTCGGCGGTGACGATGCCGGGGTGCTCGATCAGGCCCATCAGCGCCATCATGGTCACGGATTTACCCGAACCCGACTCGCCAACGATCGCCAGGACTTCGCCCTTGTCGACGCTGATGTCGAGGCCATCGACCACCGGCACGGCGGTCTTGTCGCCGAAGCGGACATTGAGATTCTTGATTTCTAGCAGTGACATGGGAATCTCCTCAGGCGGCATTCTTGAGTTTCGGGTCCAGCGCATCGCGCAGGCCGTCGCCCATCAGGTTGATTGCCAGCACGCTGAGCAAAATGGTCAAACCAGGCAGACGCACTACCCACCAGGCGCGTTCGATGTAGTCGCGGGCCGAAGCCAGCATGGTGCCCCACTCTGGGGTTGGCGGTTGTACGCCAAGGCCGAGGAAGCCCAATGCCGCAGCATCGAGAATCGCCGAAGAAAAGCTCAAGGTTGCCTGGACGATCAGCGGTGCCATGCAGTTGGGCAGCACGGTGATGAACATCAGGCGCGGCAGGCCGGCGCCAGCGAGGCGGGCGGCGGTCACGTAGTCACGGTTCAACTCGCCCATCACCGCAGCACGGGTCAGGCGGACATAGGACGGCAAGGACACGATGGCGATAGCGATGACGGTGTTGATCAGGCCAGGGCCAAGGATCGCGACAATCGCCACAGCCGGCAGCAGGGACGGCAGGGCCAGCATGATGTCCATCAGGCGCATGATGGTCGGGCCCAGCAGGCGTGGGAAGAAACCGGCAAACAGACCCAGCAGGATCCCCGGGATCAGCGACATCACCACCGAGGACAAGCCGATCAGCAACGACAGGCGCGAACCCTGGATCAGGCGCGACAGCAAGTCACGGCCCAGTTCGTCGGTACCCAGCAGGAACTGGATCTGCCCGCCTTCGAGCCATGACGGCGGGGTCAGCAGGAAATCACGGTATTGCTCGCTCGGGTTATGCGGGGCAACCCAAGGTGCGAAGAGCGCGCAGAACACGATCAGGGTCATGAACATCAGGCCGGCAACCGCGCCCTTGTTCTTGGAAAAGGCTTGCCAGAATTCTTTGTACGGGGACGGATAAAGCAGGCTTTGATCGACTGCTACCGAAGTAGTTGGAGTGGTCATGGTCATGATCTCAGCGCTGGTGACGGATGCGAGGGTTGGCAAAGCCGTAGAGGATATCCACCACGAAGTTCACCATAATCACCAGGCAGGCGATTAACAGGATGCCGTTCTGCACCACGGGATAGTCCCGCGCGCCAATGGCTTCGATCAGCCATTTGCCGATGCCGGGCCAGGAGAAAATGGTTTCGGTCAGGACCGCGCCGGCGAGCAATGTACCGACTTGTAGGCCGACCACGGTCAGCACCGGGATCAGCGCGTTGCGCAGGCCGTGCACGAACACCACGCGCGCCGGCGACAGGCCTTTGGCCTTGGCGGTGCGGATGTAGTCTTCGCGTAATACTTCGAGCATCGATGAACGGGTCATCCGTGCGATCACCGCCAGTGGGATAGTACCGAGCACGATGGCCGGCAGGATCAGGTGGTGCAGGGCATCCCAGAAGGCGTCCGGCTCGTCAGCCAGCAGCGTGTCGATCAGCATGAAGCCGGTGCGCGGCTCGATGTCATAGAGCAGGTCGATACGCCCGGAAACCGGAGTCCAGCCCAGGCTCACGGAGAAGAACATGATCAGGATCAGGCCCCACCAGAAGATCGGCATCGAATATCCCGCCAGGGAGATGCCCATCACCCCATGGTCGAACAGGGATCCTCGCTTCAAGGCCGCGATCACCCCGGCCAATAACCCAAGGATGCCGGCGAATAACAGCGCGGCCATGGACAATTCCAGGGTCGCGGGGAACAGTGCGGTGAACTCGGTCCACACGCTGGTGCGGGTACGCAGGGATTCGCCGAGATCGCCCTGGGCGAGTTTGCCGACGTAGTCCAGGTATTGCGCATAGAGCGGTTTGTTCAAGCCAAGGCGTTCCATTGCCTGGGCGTGCATTTCCGGGTCTACCCGTCGCTCGCCCATCATGACTTCTACGGGGTCGCCGGGAATCATGCGAATCAACGCAAAAGTCAGCAACGTGATGCCGAAGAACGTGGGGATCAATAACCCCAATCGGCGGGCAATAAAACTAAACATCGTGTTGTGTACCTCAATCAGCCGGTTAGGCGAATCCGGCACCGTCAACGTCGAGGGTGCCGGGCGTTTCTTATTACTTCACCTGGGTGTTGGCGAAGTTATTGTTGGTCAGAGGGCTTTGGATATAACCCTCGACGTTCTTGCGCATGGCGGTGAACATTTTCGGGTACGCCATGGGAATCCACGGTTGGTCCTTGTCGAAAACGTCCAGCGCTTGTTCATAGAGTGCGGCGCGCTGAGCGGGTTCAGCGATGGCGCGCGCCTTGTCGATCAGCCCCTGAAACTCTTCGTTACACCAGCGGGCGTAGTTTTCGCCGTTTTTTGCTGCGTCGCAACTCAGGTTCGGCGTGAGGAAGTTATCCGGGTCGCCATTATCCCCGGCCCAGCCCGCTGAAACCATGTCGTGCTCGCCGGCTTTCGCGCGCTTGAGCATTTCGCCCCATTCCATGACCTTGATGTTGACCTTCAGGCCAATCTCGGCCAAATCCGCCTGCATGCGCTGGGCGCCAAGCATCGGGCTGAGGTTGGTCGGGCCGCTGCCGTTGTGCGTGAACAAGGTAAATTCGGTGCCTTCGGGAACGCCGGCTTCCTTGAGCAGGGCGCGAGCCTTGTCCAGGTCGCGGGGCGGGTTCTTCAGCTTGTCGTTGAAGCCCAGCAAGGTCGGCGGGTACGGGCCGGTACCTACCACCGCGTTGCCTTTGCCGTACAGCACCTCGGTATAACCGGCCTTGTCGAACGCGATGTTGATCGCGTGCCGCACGCGGGCGTCGCTCATGTACTTGTGGGTGGTATTCATGGCCGTGTAGCTGGTGGTCATGGCCGCCAGTTCACTGGCTTTCAGGTTCGGGTCTTGCTTGATGCTCGGCAGGTCATCGGGTTTTGGGTACAGCGCGATCTGGCACTCGTTGGCCTTGAGTTTCTGCAGTCGCACATTGTTGTCGATGGCGATGGCCAGGATCAGCGGATCGGCTGGCGGCTTGCCACGGAAGTACTCCGGGTTGGCCTTGAAGCGCACTTGGGCGTCTTTCTGGTAGCGGCTAAAAATGAACGGTCCGGTACCGATCGGCTTGCTGTTGAGCTCGTCAGTCTTGCCGGCGGCGAGCAGCTTGTCAGCGTATTCGGCGGAGTGGATGGCGGTAAACGGCATTGCGACATCGGCCAGGAACGGTGCTTCGGGGCGCGTCAGGGTGAAGACCACGGTGTGGTCATCAGTCTTCTCGACGCTTTTGAGCAGTTCCTTGAAGCCCATGCTTTCGAAATAGGGAAAACCGGTGGTGGATTTGTTGTGCCACGGATGTTTCGGGTCCAGTTGACGCTGGAAGCTCCAGAGCACGTCGTCGGCATTCAGGTTGCGCGTGGGTTTGAAGTAGGCGGTGGTGTGGAACTTGACGTCATCGCGCAGGTGGAAGGTGTAGGTCAGGCCGTCCTCACTGATATCCCAGGACTTGGCAAGTGCCGGCACGATCTCGGTGGTACCGGGCTTGAAGTCCACCAGGCGGTTGAACATGGTTTCGGCGGCGGCGTCGGCGGTGACAGCCGCGGTGTACAGGACCGGATCGAAGCCTTCCGGGCTGGCTTCGGTGCAGACCACCAGCGGCTTGGCCGAAACGCCGATGGCAACGCTCAACAGCGCAGCGGCAATGGCAGCTTGTAACGGGAGCATTTTCATCAAGAGCCCTCTGCAATCGATGGGACCAGACAAATGTAGACGGCAGGCTCTTCCCGAGCCCGCCGTTTACCTGGTGCTGATTAAAGAATGTTGAACGGGATGGTGGTTACCACACGGAGCTCTTTGATGCTGCCGTCGGACTGGTTCGCGCTGCCACGGTGTTCCACGTAGGTGGCACGAATCGCGGTTTCCTTGAGTGGGCCGCCTTGTACCGCGTAGCCGACACCGACGCCGTATTCCTGGTGCTTCTCGTCGTCCTGGGACTGAATGCCATCGTAGGCAAATTTCGCCCGGCCACCGTTACCGGTGTAGTGGGTGCCGTCGATGCCCCAGCCGCGAGCGGAGTAGATGTTGAACTTCAGGCCCGGTACGCCGTATTCGGCCATGTTGATGGCGTAGGCGACCTGGAAGGATTTCTCGTTCGGGCCGTTGAAGTCGGACGTCAGGGAGTTGGCCAGGTAGATGCCGTTGGTTTCGTGCAGGTAGTCGAAGTATTCGTTACCGTTCACGGCCTGGTAGGAGAAGGTCAGGCTGTGGGCTTGGTGAGCCAGGCCGAGGGACAGGGAGAAGGTATCGTTGTCGATTTCCCCCATCAGCTTTTTGCCTTCATCGACGGTTTTGTAGTAGTTGAAACCGGTGGTCAGTGCCAGCTCTTGGCTATCACCCAGTTGGTGGGCGGCACCGAAGTAATACTGGTTCCAGAAGTCCTTGACGTTGGCGCCGAAGAAGCTGGTCTTCAGGCTTTTGAACGGCTGGTAGTTCAAGCCGGCGGTGTAGACCTTGTCGGTCTCTGCGCCATTGCCGTATTCGGTACGGAATTTCGACAGGCTCTGTTCGCTACGCGGCGAGACGCGGTCAAAAATACCGCCCTGGAACGACAGGTTGCTGAACTCCTGGCTGTCGATGCTTACGCCCTGGAAGCTTGATGGCAGTGCACGGTTGCCGATGGTGTCGACGATGCCGCTGCTGAAGTTCTGACGACCGGCGGTCAAGGTGGTGTTCGAGACACGGAACTTGACGTTGGCCAGACCCAGCTTGCTCCACTGATCTACGGCATCGCCGTTGGAGTCAGCCAGGGTACGGTTGGAACCGCCTTTGATGTCGCGTCTGCTGCGGTCCAGGACCAGGGCGTTGTACACCGCCACTTCGGTGCTTACACCGACGGTGCCTTGGGTAAAGCCCGAGGTTGCGTTGACGATGGTGCCTTGAACCCAGTTTTCACGGCGACGGTCGGTAACGGTTTGACCGTGCTTCTGATAGGAGAAAGTGCCGCCCCGGTACTTCTGTTCATTGGAATACCAGTTACGCGTTTGACCGCCCAGGCTGAAATCCTCGATGAAGCCGTTGGCTTCACTCTGGGCGTTGGTGCTGGCCAGGGTGGTCGGTACGAAGTCTTGGCTTGCAGGTTCAGCATAGGCGGTCGCCGTGATGCTGCTGATGGCCAGGGCCAGAAGCGCTTTGTTGCTCAATTTCATCGGTGAAGCTCCTTTGGTTCTCTTTTTTTATGCCGGTCTTTTTAGGTGGACCGGCTATTGGTTTGGAACTCTTTTCAGCAATGCAAACGTTTGCCCTTTGTAATATGTCGAATTAAGGCTGCGCGTTTGCAGGAGAGACAGTTTCGCTCTCCGCAATCCGGTTGTTTTCTTATGGGGTGATAGTGACGCCCGAGAATACGTTGCGGCCGAAGGGGCTCACCTTGAAACCTTCGACTTTGGCGCTCAGCGGCTGGTTGACGGTGGAGTGGGCGATTGGTGTGATCGGCACCTGCTGCTTGAGCAGTTGCTGCGCCTGCTTGTACAGAACCGTTCGTTGTTCGCGGTCGGTGACGACTTTGGCTTGCTTGATCAGCTTGTCGTACGCCGGGTCACACCACATGGAGTAGTTGTTCCCGCCGATGGCATCGCAGCTGTAGAGAGTGCCGAGCCAGTTGTCCGGGTCACCGTTGTCGCCGGTCCAGCCGATCAGGCTGACATCGTGTTCGCCGTTCTTGGTGCGCTTGATGTATTCGCCCCACTCATAGCTGACGATCTTGACCTTGAGGCCGATCTTGGCCCAGTCGTTCTGCAGCATCTCGGCCATCAGCTTGGCGTTGGGGTTGTACGGACGTTGCACCGGCATGGCCCACAGCGTGATCTCGGTACCTTCCTTCACGCCGGCGGCCTTGAGCAGTTCCTTGGCTTTTTCCGGGTTGTAGGCCGCATCCTTGATGGTGTCGTCGTAGGACCATTGGGTCGGCGGCATGGCGTTGACCGCCAGTTGCCCCGCGCCCTGATACACCGCGTCCAGAATGCTCTGCTTGTTCACCGCCATGTCCAGGGCCTGGCGCACTTCGAGCTGGTCGAAGGGTTTGTGCCGCACGTTGTAGGAGATGTAGCCGAGGTTGAAGCCGGGCTTGGTCAGCAGTTGCAGTTTCGGGTCGGCCTTGAGGGCTTCGACATCGGCCGGGCGCGGATGCAAGGTGATCTGGCATTCGTTGGCCTTGAGCTTCTGCACGCGCACCGAGGCGTCGGTGTTGATGGAGAAAATCAGTTGGTCGAGCTTGACCCGGCTCGGGTCCCAATACTGTTTGTTGGCGATATAGCGGATCTGCGAGTCTTTCTGGTAACGCTGGAACACGAACGGCCCGGTGCCGATCGGCTTTTGGTTGATGTCGCTGGGCTTTCCGGTCTTGAGCAAATGCTCGGCGTATTCGGCCGACAGAATCGCGGCGAAGCTCATCGCGATATTCTGGATAAACGCAGCATCCACCGTGTTCAACGTCATCACCACGGTGTGCGGGTCGGTTTTTTCGACCTTGGCGATGTTCTTATTCAGGCTCATCCCGTTGAAGTATGGAAACTCGGTGGGGTAGGCCTTACGGAACGGATCGTCTTTGTTGATCATCCGGTTGAACGTGAACAGTACGTCGTCAGCCGAGAATTCACGAGTGGGCTTGAAGTACGAGGTGGTATGGAATTTGACGCCTTCGCGCAGGTGGAAGGTATACGTCAGGCCATCTTCGGACACATCCCATTTGGTGGCCAAGCCAGGAATCACGGCGGTGCCGCCGCGCTCGAACTGGCTAAGACGGTTGAACATGGTTTCGGCCGAGGCATCGAAGTCTGTTCCGGTGGTGTACTGGCCTGGATCGAAACCGGCCGGGCTCCCTTCGGAGCAGAACACCAGATTAGTCGCCGCTTGGGCGAAAGGTGCAGCGGCCATTAAACCGGCGCTGACTAAAAACGGAATGACTGCGTGTTTAAGCATGTTGGCCTCATGATTTGTTGTCATTTTTGGTAGTGAGGGCGACCTCGTGAGTCGACCTGCGGATACTTATGCAGGCCCCATACCCATTGCAAGATGTTGATAGGCTACAAATCCTAAACAGTGGTACGAACGTACAAGAATGTCGCATCTGTATAACTTTCGACACAAAATCGTGTTTTTTGCGGTTTTTTCCGGTGCGCGACATGCACCTGAAGTGCTCAGTAGAGCGGTTCTGTGCACCTTGCTGGGGCGCGGCTGTTACTTAATCAGACTCGCGACAACGAACGAGGACAGTCCGCGGGCGCTGATCTGGAAGCGCTGGACATCTGGAAGTGCGGGCGGGAAAACCGCCAATGCTCGAACGGGTTAAGTAGGTTATTGTTTTTAAAGTTTTTTTAATAAATCTGATACCACTTGCTGGGGCGTGGCGATTGACCTTGATTTGACTTGCCGCCGTGCATTTCTGGACGTCGGTCTAGGTTTTTTTTGCGGCGTGCTGCGCTCGACTGCGGCACAAGGGCGGAGCACACCGAAGCTGTTATTCAGGGCATCGCTGATCGCCGATGACACCCGGATTTACGGCTTCCTGCCGACCGACGGGGCGCGGGATTGACGGGGCTCTGCATGACGAAGGTCCGCAGGTTGACGGTGATACCCAGTGCAACCGCTGCTTCTTTTGGTAGCGCCCGGGCATCGAGCGCATTCCAGAGCGTTTGCTGAGTATTTTTACGATAAGACCACTGGCCTGGGGCGGAGCATTCAGCGCCAATCGTCCGACGCTTCGCAAAAAAAAGGCGGTCACCTGGGTGACCGCCGTTGCTTACCTGCTTGGGGTCAAGGCAGTTGGACTTCGATCACACCGTCGGCGCTCATGCTGACCTGGCTGGTGCCAGCCTCGACTTGCGGAGTCGGCGCTGAATCCATGGCTTCAGCTTTCATCATCATGGCGCCGCCACGGGCGTAGGGTTGTGGATAACCGTTGGTGTTGAAGTTCAGGTTAACAATCTTGTAACCCTTGCCGCCCAACGCATCGGTAGCCAGTTGCGCGCGCGCCTTGAACGCGTTGACCGCTTCCTTGAGCAGGGCGTCCTCGCTGGCCTTGCGGGTCGGGTTGGCGATGGCGAAGTCCATGCTGTCCATCTTCAGGGTGCTGAGCATTTCCCCGGTGAGCTTGGACAGCGCGGCAAAGTCCGAGCTTTCCATGCGCAGCTCGGCGCGTTCACGCCAGCCGGTGATCTTCTGGTTCTTGTTGTCGTAGATCGGGTAGCTGTTGCGGCTGCCCTGGCGCAAGGTGATGCCTTTGACTTCGCGGGCCTGGGCCAGCGCCTTGTTCATGGACGTGGTGATCTCGGCGGCCAGCTTGCCCGGATCGGTGTTCTGGGCCTCGGTGTAAAGCGTGACGATCATCTGGTCACGAGCCACTTCCTGGCTGACTTCGGCACGCAGGGAAATCTGGTTGTAATGCAGCGTGTCGGCAGCCAGCGCGGGCAGGCTGGCGACGGTGCCCATGCCAAGCGCGATAAGGGCGGCACTGCGAGTGAAACGAGTCATGGAAGCTCCTTGATGTGATCGTGTTCGGTAAGACTGTAGACGGGTGGGTGGGGTTCATCGGGTTACAAACTCTCTACACTTGAATAAGGTGCCGACGAACGGTCAAACTTGACCTTCCATTCACCCGTGCATGACCTGCGTCAAAGGGCCACACGCGCGCTGCCTGTACTGTTGCTTCGTTTATACTCGGTGCGATCCGCCTGGAGCGCTCATCAGGAGAGCTCATGCTCGCCCCTCTACAATTGACTTCCGCCACTCGCCAGAACCTCTGGCGCCTGACGTTTATCCGAACCCTGGTGCTGGCTGCGCAGGCGGGTTCCGTCGGACTTGCCTACTGGCTTGAGCTGTTGCCATTACCGTGGCTGCAGCTGGCCGTGACCCTGGCCTTTTCCACCGTGTTGTGTGTGTTCACTGCCATTCGCTTGCGGACTACCTGGCCGGTGACCGAACTGGAATACGCTCTGCAACTGGCTTGTGACTTGTTTATCCACAGCGCGCTGTTGTATTTCTCCGGTGGCTCGACCAATCCTTTTGTTTCCTACTATCTGGTGCCGCTGACCATTGCCGCCGTGACGCTGCCATGGCGCTATTCGGTGGTGTTGTCGGGCATCGCACTCACGCTGTACACCCTGCTGTTGGCACAGTTCTACCCGTTGCAGACCTTTCCTATCGCCCGTGAGAATCTGCAGATCTACGGCATGTGGCTGAGTTTTGCCCTGGCGGCCGCGGTGATCACGTTCTTCGCCGCCCGCATGGCGGAGGAGCTGCGACGCCAGGAAGAACTGCGTGCCATCCGCCGCGAAGAAGGCTTGCGCGACCAGCAGTTGCTGGCGGTCGCCACCCAGGCCGCCGGGGCGGCGCATGAATTGGGCACACCGCTGGCGACCATGAGCGTGTTGCTCAAGGAAATGCGCCAGGATCACCATGACCCGGCGCTGCAAGACGATCTCGAGGTGCTGCAGGAGCAGGTCAAGCAGTGCAAGCAGACCTTGCAGCAACTGGTGCGTGCCGCTGAAGCCAATCGTCGCCTGGCGGTGGATATGCAAGATGTCACGCAATGGCTGGATGAGGCGCTGAACCGCTGGCACCTGATGCGGCCCGAAGCCAGTTACCGTTTTCAACTGCTGGGGCAGGGCACGGTGCCGCGCATGGCGCCGCCGCCGGACTTGACCCAGGCGTTGCTGAACCTGTTGAACAACGCCGCCGACGCCTGTCCGGAAGGGCTGGAAGTGCAATTGGACTGGGACGCGGAAAATCTCACCATCAGCATTCGCGACCACGGCGCCGGTGTGCCGCTGGCCATTGCCGAACAAATCGGCAAGCCATTCTTTACTACCAAGGGCAAAGGTTTCGGCCTGGGCCTGTTTTTGAGCAAGGCCAGCGTGACCCGCGCCGGCGGCTCCGTGAAACTTTACCCCCATGAGGAAGGCGGCACGCTCACCGAGCTGCGCCTGCCCCGTGTCGTCCGAGGAGACATCGATGAGTGACGAGATCCAAGTCGAAGGCGAAGAACTGCCGCACCTGTTGCTGGTAGATGACGACGCTACCTTTACCCGGGTCATGGCCCGTGCCATGAGCCGACGCGGTTTTCGCGTCAGCACGGCGAGTTCGGCCGAGGAAGGCCTGACCATCGCCCAGGCCGACCTGCCGGATTACGCCGCGCTGGACCTGAAAATGGACGGTGACTCCGGACTGGTGCTGTTGCCCAAGCTGCTGGAGCTGGACCCGGAAATGCGCGTGCTGATCCTCACCGGGTATTCCAGCATCGCCACCGCCGTCGAGGCCATCAAGCGCGGCGCCTGCAACTACCTGTGCAAGCCGGCTGACGCCGATGATGTACTGGCCGCGCTGCTGTCCGAGCATGCCGACCTCGACACCCTGGTGCCGGAAAACCCGATGTCGGTCGATCGCTTGCAGTGGGAGCATATCCAGCGCGTGCTGACCGAGCATGAAGGCAATATCTCCGCCACCGCCCGCGCCCTGGGCATGCACCGCCGAACCTTGCAGCGCAAGTTGCAAAAGCGTCCGGTACGTCGTTGAAACGGGCTCGATCGGTTTGGTAGGTGGGATTTTTGTGGGAGCGGGCTTGCTCGCGATAGCGGTGGGTCAGTTGATGAATACTTGACTGACACCGCGCTATCGCGAGCAAGCCCGCTCTCACATTTGATAAGCGTAAACCCAATAAAAAGCCCGGCTGATCACCGATCAGCCGGGCTTTTGTATCGCGTGAAGCGACTTATTTCTTCAAGCCGTAATGCTCATCCAGCATGCCGGGGGCATTGGGCGTCTTGGGCGCGTAGTCCCGAGGCGGTTCCTGATTCTCACGCGGCGGCGTCAGGCGTTCGCGTGGCGTTTGCACTGCATCGGAATGCAGCGCGGCCAGCAGGCGCTGACGGGTGATGTCGTCGAGGGCCAGACGGTTGGCGCCCTCGGCGAGATGATCCTGTACTTCCTGATAGCTCTGGGTGAGTTTTTTCACCAGGGTCGCGGTGCTGTTGAAGTGGGTAACAACCTCGTTCTGATAACTGTCAAAACGTTCCTGAATGTCATCCAACTGACGCTGCGTGCGGTTAGGCGCGGCATTCGGCAGCAGGCGAGCAACCAGGAATCCAATGGCGACACCGGCAACCAGGGCAAGAGTCGGCAACAACCAAACTAAGAGCGAGTGTTCCACGAGTCCTTCCTCTATAAACGGCTTTGCTTTACGTTAACGGCTCGGACCTGCGCTGTATACCGCGATTAAGCTCGCAATGATGCCATGCACAGACTTTTAGCTAGACGAGTCGACCCTTTGAGAGGTCACGGAGTTCCTTCCTTGCTAATGCGTGAAACCCCCGTTTTGATCGATGGCCCGGTAGGCCAACTCGAAGCCCTGTACCTGGATCAGCCCGAGCCGCGTGGCCTGGCGCTGATCTGTCACCCTAACCCGGTGCAGGGTGGAACCATGCTTAACAAAGTGGTTTCGACCCTGCAACGTACCGCGCGCGATGCCGGTTTGATCACCTTGCGGTTTAATTACCGTGGCGTTGGCGCCAGTGTCGGTACCCACGACATGGTCAGTGGTGAAGTCGACGATGCGCAAGCGGCCGCGACCTGGTTGCGTGAAAAACACCCGGACTTGCCGATCACCCTTCTGGGGTTTTCCTTCGGCGGATTTGTTGCAGCAAGTCTCGGTGGTCGCCTGGAGGCCAAGGGGGAGCAACTCAATCACCTGTTCATGGTGGCGGCGGCGGTGATGCGTCTGCGCGATACCGACGTGCTTCCTCAAGGTTGCCCGTTGACCCTGATCCAACCCGAAACCGACGAAGTGGTCGACCCGCAGACGGTCTACGACTGGTCCGCGGCCTTGAATCGCCCCCATGAGCTGCTGAAAGTGGCAGAATGCGGGCACTTTTTTCATGGCAAGCTCACCGATCTCAAGGATCTGGTGCTGCCACGCCTTTCGAATTGATAGCAGTCTGACAAGCGATTACCCATGACGACTCGTACCCGTATCCTCACCGGCATCACTACCACCGGCACGCCGCACCTGGGCAACTACGCCGGCGCCATCCGCCCGGCGATCCTCGCCAGCCAGGATGCCAATGCCGATTCGTTCTACTTCCTGGCCGACTATCACGCCCTGATCAAGTGCGATGACCCGCAGCGCATCCAGCGCTCGCGTATGGAAATCGCCGCCACCTGGCTGGCTGGCGGCCTGGATGTGAACCGGGTGACCTTCTATCGTCAGTCCGACATCCCGGAAATCCCGGAGCTGACCTGGCTGCTGACCTGTGTGGCGGCCAAGGGCCTGCTTAATCGCGCCCACGCCTACAAGGCGTCAGTGGACAAGAACCTGGAAAACGGTGACGACCCGGATGCGGGGATCAGCATGGGCCTGTACAGCTATCCGGTGTTGATGGCGGCGGACATTCTGATGTTCAACGCGCACAAAGTACCGGTCGGTCGCGACCAGATCCAGCACGTGGAAATGGCCCGGGATATCGGCCAGCGCTTCAACCACCTGTTCGGCAATGGCAAAGAGTTCTTCACCATGCCCGAAGCGTTGATCGAAGAAAGCGTCGCCACCTTGCCGGGCCTGGATGGCCGCAAGATGTCCAAGAGCTACGACAACACCATCCCGTTGTTCACCAGTGCCAAGGACATGAAGGACGCTATCTCGCGGATCGTTACCGACTCCCGTGCGCCGGGCGAGGCTAAAGATCCGGACAATTCGCACCTGTTCACGCTGTACGAAGCGTTTGCCAGCAAGGCCGAGAAACAACAACTGCGCAATGAACTGCTCGACGGCCTGGGGTGGGGTGAGGCGAAGAACCGTCTGTTCCAATTGCTCGACGGTCAATTGGGTGAAGCCCGTGAGCGTTATCACCAGTTGATGTCGCGTCCGTCAGACATGGAAGACCTGCTGCTGGTCGGGGCCAGAAAAGCCCGGGCCGTCGCCGCTCCGTTCCTCCAGGAACTGCGTGAAGCGGTGGGCCTGCGTTCGTTCGTCAACCAGACCAGCGTTGCTGCCAGCAGCAAGAAAAAAACCGTGAAAGCGCCACGTTTTGTCAGTTTCCGCGAAGACGACGGCAGCTTCCGTTTCCGTCTGCTGGCCGCCGACGGCGAGCAACTGCTGCTGTCGCGGCACTTTGCCGACGGTAAAGCGGCGGGCGCGGTGACCAAGCAATTGCAGTCTGGCCAAGCGCTGGATGTGCGCAGTGAGGCGCTGGGCTTCAGTGTCTGGCTGGACGGTGCGTGTGTGGCCGATAGCCCGGCATTCGCCGACAGCGCTGCGCGGGATGCCGCCATTGAAGCTTTGCGTGTGGCGCTGACTCCCCTCGAGGACTGACCCGACCAAGGGTTGATTGCCATTATCCGGGGCCGTCGTTACAGTGACGGCCCGTTTTTGTTGCCTTGCTAACGAAATTATGACGCCCCTAGAACGATATCAAGCTGATCTGAAACGCCCCGACTTCTTCCATGATGCTGCCCAGGAAACGGCGGTGCGTCATTTGCAGCGCCTGTACGAGGACTTGGTCGCGGCCTCGCAAAGCAAGCCGGGAATGCTCAGCAAGCTGTTTGGCAAGAAAGACCAGACGCCGGTCAAAGGTCTGTATTTCTGGGGTGGCGTGGGCCGGGGCAAGACCTATCTGGTCGACACCTTCTTTGAAGCGCTGCCGTTCAAGGAAAAGTCACGCACGCACTTCCACCGCTTCATGAAGCGCGTTCACGAAGAAATGAAGACCCTGCACGGCGAGAAGAACCCGCTGACGATCATCGCCAAGCGTTTTGCCCAAGAGGCGCGGGTGATCTGTTTCGATGAGTTCTTCGTTTCCGACATCACCGACGCCATGATTCTCGGCACGCTGATGGAAGAATTGTTCAAGAACGGCGTGACCCTCGTCGCCACGTCGAACATCGTGCCGGACGGCCTGTACAAGGATGGCTTGCAACGCGCGCGTTTCCTGCCGGCGATTGCGCTGATCAAGCAGCACACTGACATCGTCAACGTCGACAGCGGCGTCGATTACCGTCTGCGGCATCTCGAACAAGCAGAACTGTTCCACTTCCCGCTCGACGAAACGGCGCATGAAAGCCTGCGCAAGAGCTTCCGCGCGCTGACGCCGGAATGTACTCAGGCGGTGGAAAACGATGTGTTGCTCATCGAGAATCGCGAGATTCGGGCGCTGCGCACCTGTGATGACGTGGCCTGGTTCAACTTTCGCGAACTGTGCGACGGCCCACGCAGCCAGAACGACTACATCGAACTGGGCAAGATCTTTCATGCGGTGATCTTGAGTGGCGTCGAGCAGATGAGCGTCACCACCGACGACATCGCCCGACGGTTCATCAACATGGTCGATGAGTTCTATGACCGTAACGTCAAGCTGATCATCTCGGCCGAAGTCGAACTCAAGGACCTCTATACCGGCGGTCGCTTGAACTTCGAATTCCAGCGCACCTTGAGTCGCTTGCTGGAAATGCAGTCCCACGAATTCCTGTCGCGGGCGCACAAACCCTAAGCGTTACCCCTTGTAGAAGCGAGCTTGCTCGCGAAGATCTTCAATAATAACGCGGGGTGTCTGATTCCCCGCGTTGTTCTTGAGTTTTTCGCGAGCAAGCTCGCTCCTACAAGGGGAAAGGCTTATGCGGCTTGCTGGAATTGCTGCCGATACTGGTTCGGCGACAGGTCTGTGTGCTGTCTGAACAGTCGCGCAAAGAAGCTCGCATCGTCGTAACCCACCTCATAACTGATGGTCTTGATGCTTTTACGGCTGCCGGAAAGCAGGCCCTTGGCTGTCTCGATGCGCAAGCGTTGCAGGTAGTGCAGGGGCTTGTCGCCTGTAGCGGTCTGGAAGCGGCGCATGAAGTTGCGGATGCTCATGCCGTGTTCCCGTGCCACGTCCTCGAAGCGGAACTTGTCGGCGAAATGCTCTTCGAGCCAGTGCTGGATTTGCAGGATGATCACGTCCTGGTGCAGTTTCTGCCCGCCAAAGCCGATGCGCCCAGGCGCGTAATTGCGCTGAACTTCGTAAAGAATGTCGCGGGCCACGGCCTGGGCGATGTTCGCGCCGCAGAAACGTTCGATCAGGTAGATATAGAGGTCGCAGGCCGAGGTGGTGCCGCCGGCGCAATAGAGGTTGTCAGCGTCGGTCAGGTGCTTGTCCTGGTTGAGCTGGACCTTGGGGAAACGTTCGCTGAAGACGTTGAAGAAACGCCAGTAGGTGGTCGCCTCCTTGCCATTCAACAGGCCGGCTTCGGCGAGCCAGAAAACACCGGTGGCTTCACCGCATAACACTGCGCCTCGAGCGTGTTGCTCACGCAGCCAGGGCAGGATCTGCGGGTAGCGTTTGCACAGCGTATCGAAATCGTCCCAGAACGCCGGCAACACGATTATGTCGGCGTTTTCCAGGGCGCCGTCCACCGGCATGATCACATCGCTGAAGCTGCACACCGGTAGCCCGTCGGGGCTGACCAGGCGGGTTTCAAAGGCTGGCGTGAGGCCCAGGCCTTGCTGTTTGCCGTAGCGCAGGCTGGCCAGGTGGAAGAAATCCTTGGCTTGCATGAGGGTTGAAGCGAAGACCCGATCAATGGCCAAAATGCTGACGCGCCGCAATGGCGTGGAGATTTGGTTAGACATAATTTCATTTATTCTTATAGGGGAAAGTGGTCACCAGACGGCTGGATCGTCTTATTTTTTGTCGCATGTGTCCAGTGTCCTGTGACGGCCATGCCGCTTAGGCTCTGTGATCTTGTTTTTGTCCGACAATCCAGGCAGGTGACCCATGATTCCCAGAACCTTGTTCAGCTCGGAGCACGAGCTTTTCCGCCAAAGCGTGCGCACGTTCCTCGAAAAAGACGCAGCGCCGTTCCACGGGCAATGGGAAAAACAAGGGCATATTGACCGCGCGCTGTGGAGCAAGGCGGGGGAGGCGGGGATGCTCTGCTCTCATCTGCCGGAAGAATACGGTGGCCTCGGCGCAGACTTTCTCTACAGCACGGTGGTGATCGAGGAGATCGCTCGTCTGGGGCTGACCGGGATCGGCTTCTCGCTGCACTCGGACATTGTTGCGCCGTACATCCTGCATTACGGCAGCGAGGCGCTGAAGCACAAGTACCTGCCCAGGCTGGTCTCTGGCGAGATGGTCACGGCCATCGCCATGACCGAGCCCGGCGCCGGATCTGATTTGCAAGGGGTCAAGACCACGGCCCTGCTGGATGGCGACGAGTATGTGATCAACGGCTCCAAGACCTTCATCACCAATGGCTTTCTGGCGGATCTGGTGATTGTGGTGGCCAAGACCGATCCCAAGGCCGGCGCCAAGGGCACCAGTCTGTTTCTGGTCGAGGCCGATACGCCGGGCTTCGACAAAGGCAAGCGCCTGGAGAAGGTCGGGATGAAGGCCCAGGACACCTCCGAACTGTTCTTCCAGGATGTGCGCGTGCCCAAGGAAAACCTGTTGGGCCAGGCCGGCATGGGTTTCGCTTACCTCATGCAGGAGTTGCCCCAAGAGCGTTTGACGGTGGCGATCGGGGCCCTGGCTTCGGCGGAAGCGGCCTTGCAATGGACCTTGGACTACACCCGCGAGCGAAAGGCGTTTGGCAAGGCGATTGCCGATTTCCAGAACACTCGCTTCAAGCTGGCGGAGATAGCCACCGAAGTGCAGATTGGTCGAGTGTTTGTCGACAAGTGTCTGGAGCTGCATCTGCAAGGCAAGCTAGATGTACCCACGGCGGCGATGGCCAAGTACTGGACCACTGACCTGCAATGCAAGGTGCTGGATGAGTGCGTGCAGTTGCACGGTGGCTACGGTTTCATGTGGGAATACCCGATTGCGCGGGCGTGGGCGGATGCACGGGTGCAGCGGATTTATGCGGGGACCAACGAGATCATGAAAGAGATTATTGCGCGGGCGCTTTGAGTGCTGCGTGGTTTTTGAGGGCCCCTTCGCGAGCAAGCCCGCTCCCACATTTTTGACGCTGTTCACCAATCAAAATGGGGGGGGCGGGCTTGCTCGCGAAAGCGGCCTACAGATCAATCAAGGTGCCGGATTCGGATGAGCCTTCTGAATCGCTTCAATTCCTTCCAGCACTCCTTTCGACAGCTTCAGATCAAAGCTGGCGATGTTGCTGTCGAGTTGCTCCAGCGTGGTGGCGCCGATGATATTGCTGGTCACGAACGGTCGTTGCGTCACGAACGCCAGGGCCATTTGCGCCGGGTCGAGGCCGTGTTCCCGGGCCAGGGCGACATAGCGGCTGCACGCCGCTTCTGACTGCGGATTGAAGTAACGGCTGAAGCGGCTGTACAGACTCAAGCGTCCACCCGCTGGGCGCGCGCCCCCTTCGTACTTGCCACTGAGCATGCCGAACGCCAGCGGCGAGTACGCCAGCAGGCCACACTGTTCGCGAATGGCGATTTCCGCCAGGCCGACCTCAAAGCTGCGGTTGAGCAGGTTATAGGGATTCTGGATCGACACGGCGCGGGTCCAGCCTCGGGCTTCG
Organism: Pseudomonas mucidolens; assembly: GCF_900106045.1. Lineage (NCBI taxonomy): Bacteria > Pseudomonadati > Pseudomonadota > Gammaproteobacteria > Pseudomonadales > Pseudomonadaceae > Pseudomonas > Pseudomonas mucidolens. The sequence goes on from NZ_LT629802.1 coordinate 106,258, forward strand.
GCCAGGGCCAGGAATTTCATGGTGCCCCACGGCGTTTCGTTGGACAGGCCGATGTGGCGAATCTTGCCGGCCTTGACCTGTTCGTCCAGGGCTTCGAGGGTTTCCTCCAGTGGTGTCAGGTCTGGCTCGTCCTTGTGCGTGTAGCTCAGTTGTCCGAAGAAATTGGTGCTGCGTTCCGGCCAGTGCAACTGGTACAGGTCGATCCAGTCGGTCTGCAGGCGCTTGAGGCTGGCGTCCAGGGCGTCGACGATATGCTTGCGGTTGTGCTTGAGGTGGCCGTCGCGAATATAGTCGATGGTATTGCCGGGGCCCGCGATCTTGCTGGCGAGGACCCAGTCGGCACGGTCGCCGCGACTTTTGAAGTAGTTGCCGATATAACGCTCGGTGGTGGCGTAGGTATCCGGCTTGGGCGGTACCGGGTACATTTCGGCGGTGTCGAGGAAGTTAATGCCTGCGGCTTTGGCCCTTTCAATCTGGGCAAAGGCCTCTGCCTCGCTGTTCTGCTCACCCCAGGTCATGGTTCCGAGACAGATCGCACTTACATTCAGATCGGTCCGGCCCAGCTGTCGATAATCCATCGGGTGCTCCTTCGGGGAAAACAATCATAAAAGCAGGTTGAATTTTTTTTCGCAATCTGCATAATTGCCCACCTCTTTCTGCAGTGGAAGTGATGCGCCGTCTGCCGAAGAATCTTGCCGTTGAACGGACGCGCCGACCCGAGCCCCCGATAGCGTCTGTATCCGGCTGCCTTTGACTTGTCAAAGTACGCACTATTCAGTAAGATCCGCCGTCTAATTTACAGGGCGGCCCCTGAGGCTATTAAAGAATGACAACTTTTACTGCAAAACCAGAAACAGTTCAGCGCGACTGGTTTGTCGTCGACGCCGCTGGTCAGACCCTGGGTCGTCTGGCCACTGAAGTCGCCAGCCGTCTGCGTGGCAAGCACAAGCCTGAGTACACCCCTCACGTTGATACCGGTGACTACATCGTGATCATCAACGCTGAGCAGGTTCGTGTAACCGGCAACAAAGCCAGCGACAAAATGTACTACCGTCACTCCGGTTTCCCAGGCGGTATCAAGTCTTCCAACTTTGAAGGCCTGATTGCCAAGAAGCCTGAGGCCCCGATCGAGATCGCGGTCAAAGGTATGCTGCCGAAGGGCCCACTGGGTCGCGACATGTATCGCAAGCTGAAAGTCTATGCGGGCGCTGCTCACCCTCATGCTGCTCAGCAGCCCCAAGAACTGAAGTTTTAACGGAATAGTTCATTATGTCGGCGACTCAAAATTACGGCACTGGCCGTCGCAAAACCGCAACCGCACGCGTTTTCCTGCGTCCGGGCACTGGTAACATCTCGATCAACAACCGCTCCCTGGACAACTTCTTCGGTCGCGAAACTGCCCGCATGGTAGTTCGTCAGCCGCTGGAATTGACCGAGACCGTTGAAAAGTTCGACATCTACGTCACTGTTATCGGTGGCGGTGTAAGTGGTCAGGCTGGCGCAATCCGCCACGGTATCACTCGCGCTCTGATGCAGTACGACGAAACCCTGCGTGGCGCTCTGCGCAAAGCTGGCTTCGTGACTCGCGATGCTCGTGAAGTTGAACGTAAGAAAGTCGGTCTGCGTAAAGCGCGTAAGCGTCCGCAGTACTCGAAGCGTTAATTCGCTTTTACGTTCCAGAAAACGCCCAGCCCCCTCGCGGAGCTGGGCGTTTTTTATTGCCTGAGATTTATCCAGGTTTTTTCACTGTGACAACTTGCCACATCTGTAGACGCCCTATACTACAAGGCTTGGAGCTTGGGCTCCGGGTAATTACCTTGTCAGAGGTGGGGCTTTTCATTACCATTCGGCAAAATTTTTATAAGTTCAGATTTAATACTTAGTAGACGCCTGATTTAACAGGCCAAAAAGCTGATGGGAGAGGACTGAATGAGCAATGACGGCGTGAATGCAGGCCGGCGTCGCTTCTTGGTAGCAGCCACATCCGTGGTGGGTGCTGCAGGAGCGGTGGGGGCTGCGGTCCCGTTCGTGGGGTCATGGTTTCCCAGTGCCAAGGCGAAAGCCGCAGGTGCACCGGTGAAGGTGAATGTCAGCAAGATCGAGCCAGGCCAGCAGATGATTGCTGAGTGGCGCGGCCAGCCAGTCTTCATCGTTCGTCGTACCGAGGAAATCCTGGGGAATCTGAAGAAGATCGAAGGCCAGTTGTCTGACCCCGAGTCTAAGAATTCCGACCAGCCCGCCTACGCCCAAAACGAAGTGCGTTCGATCAAGCCAGAGATTCTGCTGCTGGTCGGTCTCTGCACTCACCTCGGTTGTTCGCCTACCTTCCGCCCGGAAGTGGCGCCCGTGGACTTGGGCAAGGACTGGGTCGGTGGTTATTTCTGCCCGTGCCACGGCTCTCACTACGACCTCGCTGGTCGCGTCTACAAGTCGCAGCCTGCTCCCCTGAACCTGCCGGTTCCGCCGCACAACTACGAATCTGACGACGTTATTGTCATTGGTGTCGATAAGGAGAGCGCGTAATGAGCAAGTTCATGGATTGGGTGGATGCGCGCTTTCCCGCCACCAAAATGTGGGAAGACCATCTCAGCAAGTATTACGCTCCGAAGAACTTCAACTTCTTCTATTTCTTTGGCTCCCTGGCATTGCTGGTACTGGTCAACCAGATCGTAACCGGTGTCTGGCTGACGATGAGCTATACCCCGTCGGCGGAAGAAGCCTTCGCCTCCGTCGAATACATCATGCGTGATGTCGAGTACGGCTCGATCCTGCGCCTGCTGCACTCCACTGGCGCTTCGGCGTTCTTCATTGTGGTCTATCTGCACATGTTCCGTGGCTTGCTCTACGGCTCGTACCAGAAGCCTCGTGAGCTGGTGTGGGTGTTTGGCATGCTGATCTACCTGGCGCTGATGGCCGAAGCCTTCATGGGCTACCTGCTGCCGTGGGGTCAGATGTCCTACTGGGGAGCACAGGTGATCATCTCGCTGTTCGGTGCGATCCCGGTCATCGGCAACGACCTGACCCAGTGGATCCGTGGTGACTACCTGATTTCCGGTATCACCCTGAACCGGTTTTTCGCCTTGCATGTGGTGGCCCTGCCCATCGTGATCCTCGGCCTGGTGGTGCTGCACATCCTGGCGTTGCACGAAGTCGGCTCGAACAACCCGGACGGCGTGGACATCAAGAAGCACAAGGACGAGAACGGTATTCCGCTGGACGGCATTCCTTTCCATCCGTACTACACCGTGAAAGATATCGTCGGCGTGGTGGTGTTCCTGTTCGTGTTCTGCTCGATTGTGTTCTTCTTCCCGGAAATGGGCGGCTATTTCCTCGAAAAACCGAACTTTGAACAGGCGAACGCCTTCAAGACGCCGGAACATATTGCCCCGGTCTGGTACTTCACGCCGTTCTACGCGATTTTGCGCGCGATCCCCGACAAACTCCTGGGCGTGATCGCGATGGGGGCGGCCATTGCGGTGCTGTTCGTGTTGCCATGGCTCGACCGCAGTCCGGTCAAGTCCATGCGCTACAAGGGCTGGATGAGCAAGATCTGGCTGTGGGTGTTCTGCATTTCGTTCGTGATCCTGGGTGTGCTGGGCGTATTGGCACCGACTCCAGGCCGCACGCTGCTGTCGCAGGTCTGCACCTTCCTGTACTTCGCCTACTTCATTCTGATGCCGTTCTACACCCGGCTCGAGAAGACAAAACCGGTTCCGGAAAGGGTGACTGGCTGATGAAAAAATTATTCGCTGCATTGATTCTTGCTGCCCTGCCGGCTCTGTCGTTTGCCGCCGGCTCAGGCGTGGAACTGGAAAAAGTCGACATCGACGTTTCTGACAAGGCTGCTATGCAAGACGGCGCCCGTACGTTCGCCAACTACTGCATGGGTTGCCACAGCGCCAAGTTCCAGCGTTACGAGCGTGTCGCCGACGACTTGGGAATTCCCCATGAGCTGATGCTCGAAAACCTGGTGTTTACCGGGGCCAAGATCGGCGACCACATGAACATCGGCATGCAATCCGACGATGCCAAGGCCTGGTTCGGCGCTGCTCCGCCTGACCTGACCCTGGTGGCGCGTGTGCGTGGCACCGATTGGCTCTATGGCTATCTGAAGTCGTTCTACGAAGATCCGACGCGTCCCTGGGGTGTGAACAACAAGGTCTTCCCGAACGTCGGCATGCCTAACGTGCTGGTCGGCCTGCAAGGTCGCCAGGTAATAGGCTGCAAACAGGTGCAGGTCGTTGAAGACGGCAAGAAGCAATATGACCCGTTGACCGGCACGCCTCTGACCCATGAAGCGTGTGATCAACTGACCATCGTGCCCAAGTCCGGTACTCTGAACGAAGAGCAGTTCGACGAGAAGGTCAAGAACCTGGTGACCTTCCTGGCCTATTCGGCCAACCCGGTGAAGCTGGAGCATCAGCGCATCGGTACCTACGTGTTGCTGTACCTGGCTTTCTTCTTCGTATTCGCCTATTTGCTCAAGCGTGAATACTGGAAGGATGTGCATTGATCCAAGCGTAGGCAATTGCTGTTAATCTTGCGCGCCCAGCGACATCTCTGAACAGGTAACGATCTGGTTGATCCAGGTGTTACGGGAGATGCTCACTGGGCGCGCTCGTTTTTGAGCTTTCCATAATTTCAACAAGCGAGGAGGACCGCCATGGGCGTGACCAACCGGTTGGCCTGTTACTCCGACCCCGCCGACCACTATTCCCACCGAGTACGTATCGTACTGGCCGAGAAGGGTGTCAGCGCCGAGATCATCAGCGTGGAGGCCGGTCGACAGCCGCCGAAACTGATCGAAGTGAACCCTTACGGCAGCTTGCCCACCCTGGTCGATCGTGACCTGGCGTTGTGGGAGTCGACCGTGGTGATGGAATATCTGGATGAGCGTTACCCGCATCCGCCTTTGCTGCCGGTGTATCCGGTGGCGCGTGCCAACAGCCGTCTGCTGATCCATCGGATCCAGCGTGACTGGTGTGGCCTGGTGGATGTGATACTGGATTCACGCAGCAAAGAAGCTGCCCGGGTTCAGGCACGCAAGGAATTGCGTGAAAGCCTGACTGGGGTTTCGCCATTGTTTGCGGATAAACCTTTTTTCCTCAGTGAGGAACAAAGCCTGGTGGATTGCTGCCTATTACCCATACTCTGGCGTTTGCCGATTCTGGGCATTGAACTGCCGCGGCCTGCCAAGCCGCTGCTTGACTACATGGAGCGCCAGTTTGCGCGTGAGGCTTTCCAGGCGAGTTTGTCTGGCGTCGAACGCGACATGCGCTAAGGCTTAAGGAGCCGTTGATGAACTCCAGTCGACCTTATCTGGTCCGCGCGCTCTACGAGTGGATTGTGGATAACGATTGCACCCCGCACATGCTGGTCAATTCCGAGTTTCCTGCGGTGCAGGTGCCACAAGGTTTTGCCAGCGATGGACAGATTGTCCTGAACGTTTCACCGAGTGCTGTGCGACAACTGCACATGGACAATGAAGCGGTCAGTTTTGAAGGGCGTTTTGGCGGTGTACCGCACACGCTCTATGTGCCTGTTGGCGCCATCCTGGGGATTTATGCCCGTGAGAATGGGCAGGGCATGGTGTTTGATCTGGAGGCGTCTCTTGAAGATGACGAAGCGATCGAACTCGAAAGTGACGATGATCTGCCACCGCCGGATTCCGAGCCACCGCGTCCAACCGGCCGGCCGAGTCTGAAAGTGGTCAAGTGATAGAACACGAGCCTGTGGCGACGTGTTGAAAATGCCTCGGCTGTGCCGGGGCATTTTTTTGCGTGAAACAAAATCGTGCAGACTAAAATGATCACCAACGGTGATCGTACAACCGCCTTGGGCTATGATGCTCGTTTATGATCGCCGAGATAGCTGACTGCCCATGGAAAACTCCAACACTGTCCCGCGTATGCCCCGCAAGCGTCGCAGCCTTGCCCAGGAACTGGTCACGGTGTTGTCCGAGCAGATCCGTGACGGACAGCTCAAGCGCGGCGACAAGTTGCCCACCGAGTCGGCGATCATGGAAGCTCATGGGGTCAGTCGCACGGTCGTACGTGAAGCGATCTCGCGATTGCAGGCGGCGGGGCAGGTGGAAACCCGTCACGGCATTGGCACATTCGTACTGGATACGCCCAGTCCCAGCGGGTTCCGCATTGATCCGGCCACTGTGGTGACATTGCGTGATGTGCTGGCGATTCTCGAACTGCGCATCAGCTTGGAAGTGGAGTCCGCTGGCCTGGCGGCCTTGCGGCGCAGTGACGAGCAACTGGCCGGCATGCGTGCCGCCCTCGATGCTCTGAACGAAAGCGCGGCGCATGCCAGTGATGCTGTAGCGTCGGACTTTCAGTTCCATTTGCAGATTGCCCTGTCGACCGGTAACCGTTATTTCACTGACATCATTACCCACCTGGGCACCAGCATTATTCCGCGTACGCGCTTGAACTCGGCGCGCCTGGCGCATGATGACCAGCAACACTACATGCAGCGCCTGAGCCGCGAACACGAAGAAATCTACGAAGCGATCGAGCGTCAGGATTCGGACGCGGCGCGGGCGGCGATGCGCTTGCATCTGACGAACAGCCGGGAGCGGCTGCGCCAGGCCCATGAGGAGGCGCAAGCGCAGCGCGGTTGAGTCATCGGTTGATAGTCAGCGAAACCGGCTCCGAGTTGATCGGCACGCTGGACTCTGCGCTGGCTTGATCGCGCAGTAGCGTCGTTTGGTTCGCGAACGGCTCCAAAGCGGATTTAGGCACTTTGACTTCAAGGTGCTTCAATTGCTCGTATTGCCCTTCATCTCCTCCGCCGGCGGTGGAGCGCTACGCCACTCACTCGCCATAACCCCGTTCTCTTTTGCGCCAGACCAGGTCGGAATTGTCGGGTCTGGTCCCAGGATTGCGTACACCGAGCCCTCGGGTAAAAGCTTGGCGGTGTTGGGGATGCGGAGTATCAGAGGCCCAGTGAAAGTGGCAAGGCTGATCTCTGCCGGGTCAAAGGGGCCGCTGATAGGGTATTGAGGCCGGGAGCTGGATTTTCCATGATGAATTTTCCTGGGGTTGCCGTCGTAGCGGCAGAGGTTCAACTCAGGCGCCAGGCTTCTGGTTCCTGAGCAGATTTATCCTTCCCTCCGATTTGCTCTTAAATTGTCAGAAATCATAGTTTCGTCAAACGGTCCCAACCGCCCGGGTCCAGGCTCCACTTCAGGGCAAAGGCGTATCGGCTTTTAACCCTTAAGCAACAAATACGGACTCCATCCTCACCAATCATGCGTCCAGTACATTCACGTCCTGGCGGCGCCGCGGTGTTCCAAACACTGTCCTGGAGAGGGCGGTCCAACAGAAAATGGCTCAATCCTGACTGATCAACATTGCGCCGCAGGCGCCATCGTTCAGCAAAATTCTGCCTCGCAGAGCGAAAGACAGTTGACGAATATTTTTATAGTTGTACGATGACGTACGACATGAACGATCAATGAATGATTGTCTTTAATCCAGGGTGTTCGAATAATGAATCCACAAGAACTGAAGTCCATCCTCTCTCACGGCCTGCTGTCTTTCCCCGTGACCGATTTCAACGCGCAAGGTGATTTCCACCAGGCGGGTTATATCAAGCGTCTGGAGTGGCTGGCACCTTACGGCGCCTCGGCTTTGTTCGCCGCTGGCGGCACCGGTGAGTTTTTCTCGCTGGCGGCCAGTGAATATTCCCAGGTGGTAAAGACCGCAGTCGACACCTGTGCCACCAGCGTGCCAATCCTCGCCGGTGTCGGCGGTTCCACGCGCCAGGCTATCGAGTATGCGCAGGAGGCCGAGCGTCTGGGGGCCAAAGGTCTGTTACTGCTGCCGCATTACTTGACTGAAGCCAGCCAGGACGGCGTCGCCGCCCACGTTGAGGCGGTGTGCAAATCGGTAAACATCGGTGTGGTGGTCTACAACCGCAACGTCTGCCGCCTGACCGCGCCGCTGCTGGAGCGCCTGGCCGAAACTTGCCCGAACTTGATTGGCTACAAAGATGGCCTGGGCGATATCGAACTGATGGTTTCGATCCGCCGTCGTCTCGGTGATCGTTTCAGCTACCTGGGCGGGCTGCCGACCGCAGAGGTTTACGCCGCTGCCTACAAGGCCTTGGGTGTGCCGGTGTACTCCTCGGCGGTATTCAACTTCATTCCAAAAACCTCGATGGATTTTTACCACGCCGTTGCCCGGGAAGATTACGCCACAGTCGACAAGATCATCGACGACTTCTTCCTGCCTTACCTCGACATTCGTAACCGCAAAGCCGGTTATGCGGTGAGTATCGTCAAGGCCGGCGCCAAAATCGTCGGCTACGACGCCGGTCCAGTGCGTACGCCGCTGACCGATCTGCTGCCGGAAGAATACGAAGCCCTGGCCGCGCTGATCGACAAGCAAGGCCCGCAATAACTTTTACCTACAAGGCCGCTGAGAAATCAGCGGCCTTTTGCGTCAGGAGAAGATTCGTGTCCCACGTCCAACGTTACGAAAACTACATCAACGGCCAATGGGTGGCCGGCGCTGACTATTGCGTCAACCTCAACCCGTCGGAGTTGTCCGATGTCATTGGTGAATACGCCAAGGCCGACGTCGCTCAAGTCAACGCCGCCATCGATGCGGCCCGCGCCGCCTTTGCGGCCTGGTCGACCTCTGGTATCCAGGCTCGTCATGATTCGCTGGATAAAGTCGGCAGCGAAATCCTCGCCCGCCGCGAAGAACTCGGTACTCTGCTGGCCCGGGAAGAAGGCAAGACCTTGCCCGAAGCCATCGGTGAGGTGACTCGCGCCGGTAACATCTTCAAGTTCTTTGCCGGTGAATGCCTGCGCTTGTCCGGCGATTATCTGCCGTCAGTACGTCCGGGCGTTAACGTCGAAGTCACCCGCGAAGCCTTGGGTGTCGTTGGCTTGATCACCCCGTGGAATTTCCCGATTGCGATTCCTGCCTGGAAAATCGCCCCCGCCCTGGCCTACGGCAACTGCGTGGTACTCAAGCCTGCCGATCTGGTGCCCGGCTGTGCCTGGGCGCTGGCGGAGATCATCTCGCGCGCCGGTTTCCCCGACGGTGTGTTCAACCTGGTGATGGGCAGCGGGCGTGTTGTCGGCGATGCGCTGGTCCAGAGCCCGAAGGTCGATGGCATCAGCTTTACCGGCTCCGTCGGCGTCGGCCGCCAGATTGCTGTCAGCTGTGTGTCGCGTCAGGCCAAGGTGCAACTGGAAATGGGCGGCAAAAACCCGCAGATCATCCTCGACGATGCCGACCTCAAACTGGCTGTCGAGCTGTCGGTACAGAGTGCGTTCTACTCCACCGGCCAGCGTTGCACGGCGTCCAGTCGCTTTATCGTGACGGCCGGGATTCATGACCGGTTCGTCGAGGCCATGGCGCAGCGGATGAAGTCGATCAAGGTCGGTCATGCCTTGAAAAGCGGCACCGATATCGGCCCGGTCGTTTCCCAGGCGCAATTGGAGCAGGACCTGAAATACATCGACATCGGCCAGAGCGAAGGTGCGCGGTTGGTGAGCGGTGGTGGTGTGGTGACGTGCGACACCGAAGGTTACTACCTGGCGCCGACGCTGTTTGCTGACAGCGAAGCCGCCATGCGAATCAGCCGTGAAGAGATTTTCGGCCCGGTGGCCAACGTGGTGCGGGTGGCGGATTACGACGCGGCACTGGCGATGGCCAACGACACCGAGTTTGGTCTGTCGGCAGGCATTGCCACCACCTCGCTGAAGTACGCCAACCACTTCAAGCGCCACTCCCAGGCCGGGATGGTGATGGTCAACCTGCCAACGGCCGGTGTGGATTATCACGTTCCGTTCGGTGGTCGCAAGGGTTCATCCTACGGTTCGCGTGAGCAAGGTCGCTATGCGCAAGAGTTCTACACCGTGGTGAAAACCAGCTACATCGGTTCGTAACACGCATTGCCCCCGTTATGGGGGCTTTTTCTCTGTAGGAGCGAGCTCGCTCGCGAAAAACGTCAACGATTACGCGGGCATTCAGGATGCCCGCGGCGCCTTTGAGTTTTTCGCGAGCAAGCTCGCTCCTACGGGGGCGGCACCACGCCACACATAACAATTACCCGCAAAAAAAATAATTAGTGGGAGTACCTCTACATGCAAGCGACCAAGCCCACGCACGTCCGTTATTTGATCCTGCTCATGCTGTTTTTGGTGACCACGATCAATTATGCCGACCGCGCGACTATCGCGATTGCGGGTTCCAGCCTGCAAAAAGACCTCGGCATCGACGCGGTCACCCTCGGTTACATTTTCTCTGCATTCGGATGGGCCTACGTGGCCGGGCAAATTCCCGGTGGCTGGCTGCTGGATCGTTTCGGTTCGAAAAAAGTCTACGCCCTGAGCATCTTCACCTGGTCGCTGTTTACCGTGCTGCAAGGCTATGTGGGGGAGTTCGGCATCTCCACCGCCGTGGTGGCGCTGTTCATGCTGCGCTTTTTGGTGGGTTTGGCAGAAGCGCCATCCTTTCCCGGCAACGCGCGCATCGTGGCTGCGTGGTTCCCGACTGCCGAGCGCGGTACGGCGTCGGCAATCTTCAACTCGGCGCAGTACTTCGCTACCGTGTTGTTCGCGCCGCTGATGGGGTGGATCGTTTATAGCTATGGCTGGCAGCACGTGTTTATCGTGATGGGGGTGATTGGCATCGTGTTCTCGATGATCTGGCTGAAAGTCATCTACAGTCCGCGCCAACACCCGATGATTAACGAAGCCGAGTTCAAGCACATCGCTGAGAACGGCGCGATGGTCGACATGGATCAGGACAAGGCCAAGGATAAGCAATCCGACGGGCCGAAATGGGATTACATCCGCCAGTTGCTGACCAACCGCATGATGCTCGGTGTGTACCTGGGCCAATACTGCATCAACGGCATCACTTACTTTTTCCTGACCTGGTTCCCGGTGTACCTGGTGCAGGACCGCGGCATGACCATCCTCAAGGCCGGCTTCATCGCCTCGCTGCCGGCCATCTGCGGGTTTATCGGTGGCGTACTCGGCGGAGTGATTTCCGATTACCTGTTGCGCAAAGGTCATTCCCTGACGTTTGCGCGCAAGGCACCGATCATTGCCGGGCTGCTGGTCTCCAGTAGCATCATTGCCTGCAACTACGTCGATGTTGAATGGATGGTGGTGGGCTTCATGGCCTTGGCCTTCTTCGGCAAGGGCGTTGGCGCGCTGGGTTGGGCGGTGGTTTCCGACACCTCGCCGAAACAAATCGCCGGTTTGAGCGGGGGGTTGTTCAACACCTTCGGTAACCTGGCGTCGATTACCACGCCGATTGTCATCGGCTACATCATCAGCACCACCGGCTCGTTCAAGTGGGCGTTGGTATTTGTCGGCGCCAACGCGCTGGTGGCGGTGTTCAGCTACCTGGTGATCGTCGGCCCGATCAAGCGCGTGGTGCTCAAGGAGCCGCCGAGCAACGGCGCCGCAGTGACGAATCTTTCCCAAGCGCATTCCTGAAGGGGGCCGTGTGATGCAGTTGATTGAACATGCCGATTCGCCGCGCTCCATTCGTTTGCACGAGCGCGATAACGTGGTGATTGTGGTCAATGATCAGGGGGTTCCGGCCGGAACCCAGTTCCCGGACGGCCTGGTCACCGTGGATTTCATCCCCCAGAGCCATAAAGTGACCCTGGAAGACATCCCCGAAGGCGGTGAGATTATTCGCTACGGCCAAACCATCGGTTACGCGTTGCAGCCGATACCCCGGGGCAGTTGGGTCCAGGAAGATCAACTGCGCATGCCGACGGCGCCGCCGCTGGACAGCTTGCCGCTGTCCACCGCGGTGCCCGAGGCCCAGGCGCCGTTGCAGGGGTTCACCTTCGAGGGCTATCGCAACACGGATGGCACCGTCGGGACTCGCAATATTCTGGGGATTACCACCACGGTGCAGTGCGTGACTGGCGTGCTGGATCATGCGGTCAAGCGCATCAAGGATGAATTGCTGCCTAACTATCCGCATGTCGACGACGTGGTGGCGCTGACCCACAGCTACGGCTGCGGCGTAGCGATTACGGCAACGGATGCCTATATCCCGATCCGCACCGTGCGCAATCTGGCGCGCAACCCGAACCTGGGCGGCGAAGCCCTGGTGATCAGCCTGGGGTGCGAGAAATTGCAGGCCGGGCAGGTCATGCACGACAACGATAGCTCCGTCGACCTGAGTGAGCCGTGGTTGTACCGGCTGCAGGATTCCAGTCACGGCTTTACCGAGATGATCGAACAGATCATGGAACTGGCCGAAATCCGCCTGAAGAAGCTCGATCAGCGCCGCCGCGAGACGGTGCCGGCGTCCGAGTTGATCCTGGGGATGCAATGCGGTGGCAGTGATGCGTTCTCCGGCATCACCGCCAACCCGGCATTGGGCTACGCCTCGGATCTGTTGCTACGGGCAGGCGCGACGGTGATGTTTTCAGAAGTCACCGAAGTGCGGGATGCCATCTACCTGCTGACATCGCGGGCCGAGAATCAGCACGTCGCCCGCGAGCTGGTGCGGGAGATGGACTGGTACGACCGTTATCTGGCCAAGGGCGAGGCCGACCGCAGTGCCAACACCACGCCAGGCAACAAGAAGGGTGGGTTGTCGAATATTGTCGAGAAGTCGCTGGGCTCCATCGTCAAGTCCGGCAGCAGCGCGATCAATGGCGTGCTGGGGCCGGGCGAGCGCGTCAAGGGCAAAGGCCTGATCTTCTGCGCAACGCCGGCCAGCGACTTTGTCTGTGGCACCTTGCAACTGGCGGCGGGAATGAACCTGCATGTGTTTACTACGGGTCGTGGTACGCCGTATGGTTTGGCGATGGCTCCGGTGGTGAAGGTTTCGACCCGCACGGAACTGGCGCAACGCTGGCCGGACCTGATCGATATCGATGCCGGACGGATCGCGACCGGGCGTGCGACGATCGAGGAACTGGGCTGGGAGTTGTTCCACTACTACCTGGACGTCGCGAGCGGCAAGAAGCAGACCTGGGCCGAGCAGCACAAGCTGTATAACGACATCACCTTGTTCAACCCGGCGCCTATTACCTGAGGCCGAGTTGCCTGGATTCGCGAGCAAGCCCTCTCCCACATTCGACGGTATTCATCCTGTAGAAATGCGGTCAATGTGGGAGCGGGCTTGCTCGCGAATGTGCTAGACCAGACGCAGCGGCCTACACTGGCTTATCATTAGCGACCTGACGACGCTCACCAAGGTTCTCTGCGGCATGCTGGCTATCTTCCTGCAAACCCTCACCGTCACCGCGCCGGTGTTTGCCATGCTGTTCCTCGGTGTGCTGCTCAAGCGCATCAACTGGATCAACGACAACTTTATCCACACCGCCTCGGCGCTGGTGTTCAACGTCATGATGCCGGCGCTGCTGTTTCTCGGCATTCTCCATGCGGACCTGCACTCGGCGCTTCAGCCCGATCTGCTGATCTACTTTTGCTTTGCCACTCTGCTGAGTTTCGCCGTGGCGTGGGGCTGGGCGATCTTTCGTTGCCCGCGTGTAGATCGTGGCATTTATGCCCAGGGCGCCTTCCGCGGCAACAACGGAGTGATCGGCCTGGCGCTGGCGGCCAGCATGTACGGCGATTACGGCATTTCCCTCGGTGCGATCCTCGCGGCACTGGTGATTCTGTTCTACAACACCCTGTCGACCATTGTACTGGCGGTCTACAGCCCGGTGATCAAGTCCGATCCGTGGAGCATCTGCAAAAGTGTATTCGCCAATCCGCTGATCATCAGTGTGATTGCGGCAGCGCCCTTCGCCTATTTCCAGATCGGGTTGCCCGGTTGGCTGGAAAAGTCCGCGCAGTACCTGGCGGACACTACATTGCCCTTGGCGTTGATCTGCATCGGCGGAACCTTGTCCCCGGCAGCCTTGCGCAAAAGCGGCGATATGGCGTTGAGCGCCAGCTTGATGAAAATGCTCTGGCTGCCGGTGCTGACGACGTTCGGCGCCTGGTTGCTCGGGTTTCGCGGGGCGGAGTTGGGGATTCTGTTTCTGTACTTCGGTTCGCCGACGGCGGCGGCCAGTTTCGTCATGGCCCGCGCGGCGCAGGGTAACCACGAGTTGGCGGCGGCGATTATTGTGATCACTACCTTGATGGCGGCGGTGACCACTAATATCGGGATCTTTGTGTTGCAGGCGGGTGGCTGGATCTAGTCTTGTTGCTGGTGGCTGTCGATCACTTCCTGAGCCGCGCGGAACGCATCGATCGCCGCTGGCACGCCGGCATACACCGCGCAATGCAGCAGCGCCTCGCGAATCTCCTCGACCGTGCAGCCATTGTTCAGCGCGCCACGCACATGGCCTTTCAGCTCTTGTGGGCATTTGAGTGCGGTCAAGGCGGCGAGCGTGATCAGGCTGCGGGTTTTCAGCGGCAAGCCTTCCCGATTCCAGACGCCGCCCCAGGCGTGTTCGTTGACGAAGTCCTGCAGCGGCTGGGTGAATTCGGTGGCGCTGCCCAGGGCGCGGTCGACAAACACGTCACCCATTACCTGGCGACGCATTTCAACGCCGGATTTCCGTTGCTCGGTCATTGCGAACCCCTCTTGTGGTGGCGATACCAGGCTCGCAGCGAATTACACAGCAAGAACGCTACCAGCGCCGGCAGGACGTAATACAGCATCAACTTTTCCAGCTTGTTGGCCAGCGGCATGCCGGTGGTGAACGACATCACGTGCAGCCCGTACGCCAGGTACAGGCCCAGCAGCAGCAAGCCTTCGGCCCGGGTAATCCGGTAGCCGGTATAGAACACTGGCAAGCACAGCAGGATGACGCCGAGCAGGACCGGCAGGTCGAAGGCCAGGGCATTCGGGGAAACCGATAGCGCCGACGGCGCGACCAGGGCGGTGAAACCCAGTACGCCCAGCAGATTGAACAAATTGCTGCCGATCACGTTGCCCACCGCAATCTCCCGCTCGCCGCGCAGGGCGGCGATCAACGACGTCGCCAGACAGGGCAGGGAGGTGCTGACGGCAACCACGGTCAGGCCGATGACCCGTTCGGACAGGCCCAGGTCGCTGGCCACTTCCACCGCGGCGCCGAGCACCAGGTGGCCGGCGAGCATCAGCAGCCCCAGTCCGCCGATCATCCACAGCAAACTGCTCAGCCACGGTGCCTGGACCAGCGTGTCGCGCGTACGCGGGCGGCGAGAGTGGCGGGTCTGGTACAGCAACAGGCCGAGGTAGGCGATCAGGGCGAGCAACAGGATCAGGCCGTCCACCGGCGTCAGTTCTTTATTGCTGGCGAGGGTGAAGACCAGCAGGCCGGCGAAGATCATCACCGGAATGTCCAGGCGCACCAGTTGCCGGGACACCCGCAGTGGAATGATCAGCGCGGACAGGCCAAGGATCACGAGAATGTTGAAGATGCTGCTGCCGATCACGCTGCCGACCGCAATGTCGGTGCTGCCGGCCAGGGTCGCTTGCAGGCTGACCACAATTTGCGGGGCGCTGCTGCCGAACGCAACGATGCTCAAGCCAATGATCAGTGGCCTGACCTTAAGGCTGGCGGCCAGGCGCACGGCGGCGCGTACCAATACCTCGGCGCCGACAATCAGCATGAGCAGGCCACCGGCCAGTTCGATCAGGCTCCACGGCGAGAGGGCGTTTAATCCGAAAATGGTCAGGGCTCCGTCAGTCAGTTGCTCAGGGCTTGCACACGTACACGCGCAGTACCGCTGCGCAGCATACCCAGCTGTTCAGCGGCTTTGCGGGAAACATCGATCAGGCGGCCACGGGTGTACGGGCCGCGATCATTGATTCGGACCACGACGGTTCTGTCGTTGGTCAGGTTGGTGACCCGCACGCGCGTACCGAAGGGCAGGCGGCGGTGGGCGGCGGTCAGGGCATGCTGGTTGAAGCGTTCACCGCTGGCGGTTTTTTTGCCGTGGTGTTTGGCACCGTAGTAGGACGCGGTGCCGGTCTGGTCGTAACCGTCGGGGTCGATCACCCCGCTGGCGCAGCCAGTCAATAGAGAAAACAGAGCACAGAGGCCGAGCAGACGCTTCATTATCAAGGTATCCCCATTACAAATGTGGGAGCAGGCTTGTGTGGGAGCAAGCAAGCCCGCTCCCACACAAGCCTGCTTCCACATGGGGTCTGGATCGGAAGTGAGATTCCGCCCGGACCATTCATTGTTATCAGCCCTCGAGCTTGCTTTTCAGCAGTTCGTTGACCTGTTGCGGGTTGGCCTTGCCTTTGGAGGCTTTCATCGCCTGGCCGACGAAGAAACCGAACATCTTGCCGCGCTTGGCCTCATCTGCCGCACGGTATTGTTCGACCTGTTCGGCATTCGCCGCGAGCATCTCATCGAGCACGGCCGAGATCGCGCCGCTGTCGGTGACTTGCTTGAGACCACGCTTCTCGATGATCTCGTCGGCATTGCCTTCACCGCTGGCCATGGCTTCAAACACGGTCTTGGCGATCTTGCCGGAGATGGTGTTGTCCTTGATCCGCAGCAACATGCCGCCCAACTGCTCGGCCGAGACCGGGGCTTCGTCGATTTCCAGGCCCTGTTTGTTCAACAGGCTGCCCAGTTCGACCATGACCCAGTTGGCCGCGAGTTTGGCGTCGCCGGCGATGCTCACGACTTTTTCGAAGTAGTCGGCCTGCTCGCGGCTCGACGCCAGGACGCTGGCGTCGTACACCGAAAGACCGAACTGCGCCTGGAAACGCTCGCGTTTTTGCGGTGGCAATTCCGGCAGGGTGGCGCGCACGTCATTGAGGAACGAATCCTCGATGACCACCGGCAACAGGTCCGGATCGGGGAAGTAACGGTAGTCGTTGGCTTCCTCCTTGCTGCGCATGGCGCGGGTTTCGTCTTTGTTCGGGTCGTACAGGCGGGTCTGCTGGATCACCTTGCCGCCGTCTTCGATCAGCTCGATCTGGCGACGCACTTCGGTGTTGATCGCCTTTTCGATGAAACGGAACGAGTTGACGTTCTTGATCTCACAGCGGGTGCCGTACTCAACCTGGCCTTTAGGCCGCACCGACACGTTGCAGTCGCAACGCAGGGAGCCTTCGGCCATGTTGCCGTCACAGATACCCAGGTAACGCACCAGGGCGTGGATGGTCTTGACGTAGGCCACGGCTTCCTTGGCACTGCGCATATCCGGCTCGGACACGATCTCCAGCAGCGGCGTGCCGGCGCGGTTCAGGTCGATGCCGGTGGAACCGTTGAATTCTTCATGCAGGCTCTTGCCGGCATCTTCTTCCAGGTGCGCACGGGTCACGCCCACACGTTTGATCGTGCCGTCTTCCAGCGGGATATCCAGGTAGCCCTTGCCGACAATCGGCAATTCCATCTGGCTGATCTGGTAGCCCTTGGGCAGGTCCGGGTAGAAGTAGTTCTTGCGCGCGAACACGTTGTGCTGGCCGATCTCGGCGTCAATCGCCAGGCCGAACATCACCGCCATACGCACCGCTTCCTCGTTCAGCACCGGCAGTACGCCGGGCATGCCCAGGTCGACCAGGCTGGCCTGGGTGTTCGGTTCAGAGCCGAAGGTGGTGGCGCTACCGGAGAAAATCTTCGATTGGGTGGCGAGCTGGGTATGAATCTCCAGCCCGATCACAACTTCCCATTGCATAGTGTTCTCCTCAGAAGCCGGTAGGGGTGCGAGTGTGCCAGTCAGTGTTCAACTGGTACTGGTGCGCCACATTGAGCAGGCGGCCTTCCTGGAAATACGGGGCGAGCAATTGCACGCCCACCGGCATGCCATCGACGAAGCCTGCCGGCATCGACAAGCCCGGCAGGCCCGCGAGGTTGGCGGTGATGGTGTAGAGGTCTTCCAGATACGCAGCCACCGGGTCGCCATTCTTGGCCCCGAGTTTCCAGGCCGGATTCGGCGTGGTCGGGCCGATTATGACGTCGACTTCGTTGAACGCGGCCATGAAGTCGTTCTTCACCAGGCGACGGATTTTTTGCGCCTTGAGGTAGTACGCGTCGTAATAACCGGCCGATAGCGCGTAGGCGCCGACCATGATCCGGCGCTGTACTTCGGGGCCGAAACCTTCGCCACGGGAACGCTTGTACAGGTCGGTAAGGTCCTTCGGGTCTTCGCAGCGATAGCCGAAGCGCACGCCGTCGAACCGTGACAGGTTGGACGAGGCTTCCGCCGGGGCGATCACGTAATAGGCCGGAATCGCGTGCTGATTGTTCGGCAGACTGATTTCCTTGATCACCGCACCGAGCTTTTCCAGTTCCTTGACACTGTTGTGGACCAGCTCGGCGATACGCGGGTCGAGGCCGGCGCTGAAATACTCTTTTGGCACGCCAATGCGTAGGCCTTTGATCGACGTATTGAGGCTGGCGCTGTAGTCCGGCACCGGCTCATCGATGCTGGTGGAGTCCTTCGCGTCGAAGCCTGCCATGCCTTGTAACAATATTGCGCAGTCTTCGGCTGTGCGTGCCAACGGCCCGCCCTGGTCGAGGCTGGATGCGTAGGCAATCATGCCCCAGCGGGAGACGCGACCGTAGGTCGGTTTCAAACCGGTGAGGTTGGTGAACGCGGCGGGCTGGCGGATCGAGCCGCCAGTATCGGTGGCGGTGGCAGCGGGCAGCAGGCGCGCAGCAACGGCTGCCGCCGAACCACCGGACGAACCACCCGGCACGTGCTCCAGGTTCCACGGGTTTTTCACCGCGCCGTAGTAGCTCGATTCGTTGGCCGACCCCATGGCGAACTCGTCCATGTTGGTCTTGCCCAGGGTCACCGCGCCAGCAGCAGCCAGCTTGGCGACCACCGTGGCGTCATAGGGCGCCTTGAAGTTGTCGAGCATCTTCGAGCCGCAGCTGGTGCGAATGCCCTGGGTGCAGAACAGGTCCTTGTGGGCAATCGGCGCACCCAGCAACGTGCCGTTCTCACCGTTGGCGCGGCGGGTGTCGGCGGCCTTGGCCTGGCTCAGGGCCAGCTCTTCGGTGAGGCTGATGAAGCTGTTGACCTTGGGGTCCAGCTCGGCGATACGCGCCAGCAGGGTCTTGGTCAGTTCTTCGCAAGAAAACTTTTTGTCGGCGAGACCGCGGGCGATCTCGGCCAGAGTCAATTGATGCATTGCAGGCTCTTTCCCTTTAGTCGATGACTTTCGGAACCAGGTACAGGCCGTTTTCGACCGCTGGCGCGATGGACTGGTAGGCCTCGCGATTATTGCGTTCGGTCACGACGTCTGCGCGCAGGCGCTGGCTGGCTTCCAGTGGGTGAGCCAGGGGCTCGATGCCGTCGGTATTCACGGCCTGCATTTGGTCGACCAGCCCGAGAATGCTGTTCAGGGCTGCGGTGGTCTGTGGAAGATCGGCATCATTGAGGCCAAGCGAGGCCAGATGAGCGATTTTTTCCACGTCGGAGCGTTCAAGCGCCATGGGATTCTCCAGTGGAAAACAGAACGGAGGCTGTCCGTGTGTTAGATTGTCGGAACACTACCGCATTTCTACGGTCATATGGCCGCGATTGTGGGGTTAGGTGCACAGAAAGTCGGCCAATTTAACATATTGGCGCCTTGCCCAAAATCCCTGTCGTTGTTAGAGTTTGCCGCACTTTTTTACCCACGCGTTGCCTAGGGTCCTTTCCCCATGTTCAAGAAACTGCGTGGCATGTTTTCCAGCGATCTTTCCATTGACCTGGGCACTGCCAACACCCTTATTTACGTGCGCGAGCGCGGTATCGTCCTGAATGAGCCATCGGTTGTGGCTATTCGGACCCATGGTAATCAGAAAAGTGTCGTTGCCGTGGGCACCGAGGCCAAGCGAATGCTCGGCCGTACACCTGGCAACATTGCTGCCATTCGTCCGATGAAAGACGGCGTGATTGCCGACTTCAGCGTCTGCGAAAAGATGCTGCAGTACTTCATCAACAAAGTTCACGAAAACAGTTTTCTGCAGCCTAGCCCTCGGGTGCTGATCTGCGTTCCGTGCAAGTCCACCCAGGTGGAGCGGCGTGCCATCCGTGAATCGGCGCTGGGTGCCGGTGCTCGTGAAGTGTTCCTGATCGAAGAGCCAATGGCCGCCGCTATTGGTGCCGGCCTGCCGGTTGAAGAGGCACGCGGCTCGATGGTCGTGGATATCGGTGGCGGTACTACCGAGATCGCGCTGATTTCCCTCAATGGTGTGGTGTACGCCGAGTCCGTGCGTGTGGGCGGCGACCGTTTCGACGAAGCGATCATCACCTACGTGCGTCGTAACTACGGCAGCCTGATCGGCGAATCCACCGCCGAGCGCATCAAGCAGGAAATCGGCACCGCCTACCCGGGTGGCGAAGTTCGCGAAGTCGATGTTCGCGGTCGTAACCTGGCCGAAGGCGTGCCACGTGCCTTCACCCTGAACTCCAATGAAGTGCTGGAAGCTCTGCAAGAGTCTCTGGCCACCATCGTTCAGGCAGTGAAAAGCGCCCTTGAGCAATCGCCGCCGGAACTGGCTTCCGATATCGCCGAGCGTGGCCTGGTACTGACCGGTGGTGGCGCCTTGCTGCGTGACCTGGACAAGTTGCTGGCCCAGGAAACCGGTCTGCCGGTGATCGTCGCCGAAGACCCGCTGACCTGTGTGGCCCGTGGCGGTGGTCGTGCACTGGAAATGATGGATAAACACACCATGGATCTGCTCTCCAGCGAATAAGATTCCCTGGTTTGGCCCATGCTTCGCTCGCAGGCAGCACTTTGCAGTGCTGCCTGTTGGCGTTTATCTTCTTCAATCTGCATCCAGGCCGATTTGATGCCGTATGAATAACATGAACAATTGCCTGGGAGGAGCGGCCTATTAAACCGCTTTTCACCAAGGGTCCTTCGCTGGGCGTGCGCCTGTTGGTGCTGGTCGTGCTATCGGTCGCGCTGATGGTGGTCGATGCCCGCTTCACGCTGCTCAAGCCAGTGCGTAGTCAGATGTCGCTGGTGCTGATGGAGTCCTACTGGATCACCGATCTGCCGCAGCGGCTATGGCAAGGCGTGGCCAGCCAGTTTGGCAGCCGTACCGAATTGGTTGCCGAGAACGAAAAACTCAAGACTGAAAACCTGCTGTTGCAGGGACGCATGCAAAAGCTGGCGGCCCTGACCGAGCAGAACGTACGCCTGCGCGAGCTGCTCAACTCGTCGGCACTGGTCAACGAGAAGGTCGAAGTGGCCGAGTTGATCGGCATGGACCCCAACCCCTTTACCCATCGCATCATCATCAACAAGGGTGAGCGCGACGGTGTGGTCCTCGGCCAGCCGGTGCTCGATGCCCGCGGCCTGATGGGCCAGGTGGTGGAGCTGATGCCTTACACCTCCCGCGTCCTGTTACTCACCGATACCACCCACAGCATTCCGGTACAGGTCAATCGCAACGGCCTGCGCGCGATTGCCAGCGGCACCGGTAATCCTGAGCGCCTGGAGTTGCGTCACGTGGCGGATACTGCCGACATCAAGGAAGGCGACCTGCTGGTCAGCTCCGGCCTCGGCCAACGCTTTCCGGCGGGCTACCCGGTGGCGACGGTCAGGGAAGTGATCCACGATTCCGGCCAGCCGTTTGCGATTGTGCGCGCCGTACCCACCGCCGCGTTGAATCGCAGCCGTTATCTGCTGCTGGTGTTCAGCGACAGCCGCACCCCCGAAGAGCGCGCCAATGAAGCGGCCGTAGCCCAGGAAGCGGAAGACCGACAGAACGGCATTGCGCCCGCTGTCCCGACCACTGGCTCTGACTCGGTTGCACCGACGGCGCCTGCGGCGACTCCTGTGACACCCGCCACGCCCGCGGCCCCGGGCACCGCGCCGGCCGGACCTGCAGTCCGCAACGCGCCCCCGGCCAGCCCCGCAACGGCTACGCCCGCCGCCGCGCCCGCCGCCACTCGACCTGCCGCGCCCGCACCGGCAACCACTCGGCAGAGGGAGGAATAATGGCCGGTACTCATTCGCGCAATGGCTGGATTGTCTGGCTGACCTTCGTCATCGGCCTGCTGCTCAGCGTCTCGCCGCTGCCGCAATTCATGGAAATCCTGCGTCCGCTGTGGCTCGCCTTGCTGTTGGCGTTCTGGTCCCTGGCGTTGCCTCACAAGGTCGGCATGGTTACCGCCATGTGCCTCGGGCTGGCGGAGGACGTGCTGTATGGCACGCTGCTGGGGCAGAATGCGTTGATCCTGACCCTGATTACTTTTCTGGTGCTGTCGTTGCAGCAACGTTTGCGCATGTTCCCGATGTGGCAACAGTCGCTGGTGATCCTGGTCATCTTCGGTCTGGCCCAACTGGTGCAACTGTGGCTAAGCGCGTTGACCGGCAACCGTCAACCGACGCTGGCGCTGGTCTTGCCCGCCTTGGTCAGTGCGCTGCTGTGGCCCTGGATCAGCTTTGGTCTGCGTGGTCTGTGCCGTCGCTATAAAATAAACTGAGTGGATTGCGAGGCTCTGCCTGGTTATCGAACCCCACAGGGAGAGTCTGCAATGAGTTCGCTTTATTTGGCTTCTGGCTCACCTCGACGGCGGGAGCTGCTGACACAGATCGGTGTCCCTTTCAGCGTGGTCAGCGCCTCGATCGATGAGACACCGCTGATAGGCGAATCGCCTGCTTGCTACGTCGAACGCCTCGCTTGCGGCAAGGCGAAGGCGGGCCTGGCAGCGCTTGCCGAGATTTCCGGTGTTTGTGTGCTGGGCGCTGATACCGCGGTCATCCTCGACGGGCAGATCCTCGGCAAACCTCTGGATCAAGCCGACGCCCACGCCATGTTGCTGGCTCTTTCTGATCGTGAACATGAAGTCCTGACGGCGATTGCCGTGCTGAATGACCAGCGATGCGTGACGCGCCTGGTCAGCAGTCGCGTGCGCTTTCGCTCGATTTCGGCGCAGGAAGCCACCACGTATTGGCACAGTGGGGAGCCTCAGGACAAGGCCGGAAGCTATGCTATCCAGGGCTTGGCGGCGGTGTTCGTCACTGGGCTCAACGGTAGTTACTCTGCCGTGGTCGGTCTGCCGATTTGCGAAACAGCAGAACTGCTGGCCGATTTCGGCATACCCTGTTGGCAACACCTTTCCATGCGCTAAACGCCGTATTTCAGCGCTACACCCAAGCGATCGGCCACTATTGTGAAAACGCCTGAACGAGACCCAGCCATGAGTGAAGAGATTCTGATCAATATCACGCCGATGGAATCGCGCGTGGCGGTGGTAGAAAACGGTGTTTTGCAGGAAGTGCATGTCGAGCGCACCCAGAAGCGTGGGATCGTCGGCAATATTTACAAAGGCAAGGTCGTACGGGTGCTGCCGGGGATGCAGGCGGCCTTTGTCGATATCGGCCTGGACCGCGCGGCGTTTATCCATGCTTCAGAAATATCCCTGCGTGAAGGCTCGGCGGTCGAGAGCATCAGCGCCCTGGTCCACGAAGGGCAGAGCCTGGTGGTGCAAGTCACCAAGGACCCGATCGGTTCCAAAGGCGCGCGGTTGACCACGCAACTCTCGATTCCCTCGCGCTACCTGGTGTACATGCCGCGCACCGCCCATGTCGGCATTTCATTGAAAATCGAAGATGAAGCCGAGCGTGAGCGCCTGAAAAAGGTGGTCAGCGACTGCGTGGCGGCAGAAGGCATCAAAGAGGCCGGTGGCTTTATCCTGCGCACGGCCGCGGAGGGCGCCGGCGCCGATGAAATCCTGATGGACATTCGCTACCTGCGTCGCCTTTGGGACCAGATCGGCGCCCAGATCAAGACCGTCGGCGCGCCGAGTGTCATTTATGAAGACCTGGGGCTGGCCCTGCGTACCCTGCGGGACCTGGTCAGCCCCAAGATCGAGAAAATTCGCATCGACTCGCGGGAAACCTTCCAGCGCACGACGCAATTTGTTGCTGAGCTGATGCCGGAAATTGCTGACCGCCTCGAGCACTATCCAGGCGAGCGACCCATCTTTGATCTGTATGGTGTCGAGGATGAGATCCAGAAAGCCCTGGAACGCAAGGTGCCGCTCAAGTCCGGTGGTTACCTGGTGGTGGACCCGGCCGAAGCCATGAGCACTATCGATGTGAATACCGGCGCTTTCGTCGGTCATCGCAACCTTGAAGAAACCATCTTCAAGACCAACCTCGAGGCCGCCACGGCCATCGCCCGCCAACTGCGCCTGCGCAATCTGGGTGGAATCATCATCATCGACTTCATCGACATGGAAGATGAAGATCACCAGCGGCAGGTACTGCGCACGCTCGAGAAACAACTGGAGCGTGATCACGCCAAGACCAACATCATTGGCATCACCGAGTTGGGCCTGGTGCAGATGACCCGCAAGCGCACGCGCGAAAGCCTGGAGCAAGTGCTGTGTGAACCCTGCAGCAGTTGCCAGGGGCGCGGCAAGTTGAAAACCCCGGAAACGGTTTGCTACGAGATTTTCCGGGAAATCTTGCGCGAGGCGCGCGCCTATCAGGCCGAGGGCTATAGAGTTCTGGCTAACCAGAAGGTGGTTGATCGATTGCTCGATGAGGAGTCGGGCAACGTCGCGGAGCTGGAAGTTTTTATTGGCCGAACCATTCGCTTTCAGGTCGAAACCATGTATTCCCAGGAACAATACGACGTGGTGCTGCTCTGATCCGCATCCGTCCTTTTCAACGAGACCGGCAGACCTTGATCTGCCGTCCGCCTATTACTTTGAGGGTCGCCTGACATGGAGCGTCTGCTACGCTTTTTTGCCGCACTGACCCGTTGGGGCCTTGGCCTCTGTGCGCTGCTGCTGGTATTGGCGGCGGTCTATGTCAGCCTGGGCCGTGAGCTGACACCACTGGTGGCTGAATACCGCGCGGACATCGAGAGCAAGGCGCAGGCCGCGGTCGGTATGCCGGTGAACATCGGCAGCCTGGAAGGGCGCTGGAGCGGTTTTACCCCGCTGTTGCTGGCCCATGACGTGATGGTCGGCGAGGGCAGCAGCGCGCTGCGGCTGGACCAGGTGCAAGTGGTGCCGGATCTGTGGGCCAGCCTGCTGGCGTGGGATGTGCGTATCGCGCATCTGCAGGTCAGCGGCCTGCAGGTCAGCGTCAAGGAAGACCAGGACGGCCATTGGGCCTTGCAAGGTTTGCCAATCCAGGACGAGCAGCCTCTGGACCCCGAGCAATTGCTCCAGCGGATGCAGCAGGTTGCGCAGGTTTCGGTGCTCGACAGCCAAGTGACCTTGCTGGCGTTCGAACAGCCTTCATTGACCCTGACTTATGTGGGTCTGAGCCTGAAAACCGGTGCTGCGCGACAGCGCCTCGATGCGCGCATGACCTTACCCGACGGTCAGCCTTTGGCCCTCAATGTACGCAGCCGGATTCGCGCCAGCCAATGGAAGGACGCTGAAATCCAGGCTTACCTGAGTATGCCCCAGAGTAACTGGGCGAAATGGATTCCGGCGAAACTGACCCGGCAGTGGAAGTTAACGGAACTGCAAGCCGGCGGCGAGTTCTGGCTGACCTGGGGGCAAGGCACCGTACAAAGCGCCGCTGTGCGCCTCAACGCGGCGCAACTGAAGGGCCGTTATGCTCAGCGTAAACCCGCGCATATCGAGAACCTGGCCCTGACCGCTTACCTGCAGCGCAGCGAAGGTGGGCTCAAGGTGCTGTTCAATTCGCTGGCGATGAACCTGGGCGAAACTCGTTGGGAGACGCGCCTGCAGTTGCAGCAAACCCTGGCCACGGATACGGCGCAGGAAACCTGGCGCTTGCAGGCTGATCGTCTGGATCTGACCCCGATTACCCCGTTGCTCAACGCTCTGGCGCCCTTGCCGGACGCTGCGGCGACGGCGGTCGAACACCTCAAGGCCAGCGGCATGCTGCGCAACGTGGTGGTCGATTACCGTCCTCAGGACACCGGCGACCAGCGGGTCAGCTTTGCCGCCAACCTCGAGCGAGTGGGGTTTGATGCTTATTTCGGCGCGCCCGCCGCCCGCAACGTCAGCGGCAGCATCAGTGGCGATCTGGGCCAGGGCGAGTTGCGCATGGACAGCAAGGATTTTTCCTTGCATCTGTTTCCGATATTCGCCAAACCGTGGCAATACATCCAGGCCAACGCCCGCTTGACCTGGAAGCTCGACAAGCAAGGTTTCACACTGATTGCGCCGTACATCAAGGTGCTGGGAGAGGAGGGCAAGATTGCCGCTGACTTCCTGATTCGCCTGCATTTCGATCATCGCCAGGAAGACTATATGGACCTGCGGGTCGGCATGGTCGATGGCGACGGACGTTTCACCTCCAAATACCTGCCGGCGGTGTTGAGCCCGGCGCTGGATGAGTGGCTGCGCACTGCGATTCTGAAAGGTGCGGTCGACGAAGGTTTCTTCCAGTATCAGGGTTCGCTGAACCATGACGCGGTGACGGCCGCGCGCAATATCAGTCTGTTCTTCAAGGTGCATGATGCCGAACTGGCGTTCCAGCCAGGCTGGCCGCATGTCAGCAAGGTCGACGGCGAAGTGTTCGTCGAAGAGACCGGCGTGCGCATCCTGGCCAGTAAAGGCCAATTGCTCGACACTCGGGTCAAGGATATCTACGTCAATATTCCTCACGCGCCCGCCGGCCAAGACAGCCATTTATTGCTTACCGGTGGATTTTCCGGTGGGCTGGGGGATGGCCTGAAAATCCTTCAGGAGGCCCCGATAGGCACGGCTTCGACCTTTGCCGGTTGGAAAGGCGAGGGCAAGCTGCAAGGCTCCCTCAATCTGGATGTGCCATTGGAAAAGGGCGCCGACCCAAAGATCGTGGTCGACTTCAAGACCGACAAGGCGCGACTGCAACTGGCCGAGCCGACGCTGGACCTGAGTCAGCTCAAGGGTGAGTTCCGCTTCGACAGTGCCAAGGGCTTGAGCGGCAAGAACATCAGCGCCCAAGCGTTTGATCGTCCGATTACGGCGCAGATTTTCGCCGATGGCAAACCCGGCAATATCAGCACCCGGGTCGCCGCCAAGGGCCAGGTGACGGTCAAGCGCCTCACCGATTGGCTGAAGGTCAGCCAGCCGCTGCCGGTCTCCGGCGATATTCCGTATCAACTGCAACTCAACCTGGACGGCGCCGACAGTCAATTGATGGTCAGTTCCAGTCTCAAGGGGGTGGCGGTGGACTTGCCGGCGCCTTTCGGCATGGCCGCCAATCAAGGTCGCGACAGCGTATTTCGCATGACCCTGCAAGGCGCAGAACGGCGTTACTGGTTCGATTATGGCGAACTGGCGAACTTTACCTTCGCGGCGCCTGCGGATAATTTTACCCAGGGGCGTGGTGAGTTGTTCCTCGGTGATGGCGATGCCTTGCTGCCTGGCGGCAAGGGACTGCGCATCCGGGGTGTTTTGTCCGAGCTGGACATCGATCCGTGGAAGAAGTTGGTGGATCGCTATGCCGGCAACGACCCGGGCGGTGACGCCAAGCAACTGCTCAGCGGCGCTGATTTCAAGGTCGGCAAGTTGACAGGATTTGGCACCGAGCTAGACCAGGTCAGTCTGCATCTTGCGCGTAAACCCGCCGCCTGGGGCCTGCGAGTCGACAGTCAGCAAGCCAAGGGCACCGTCGGGCTGCCGGATGCCAAGGGCGCGCCGATTGCGGTCGATTTGCAGTACGTGAAGCTGCCGGCGGTCGATCCCACCGTACAGACCGATGAAAATGCGCCAGATCCGTTGGCGGACATTGATCCCAAGGGCATTCCGGCACTGGATATCGCGGTTGATCAGTTGTTCCAGGGACCTGACTTGATCGGGGCCTGGTCACTCAAGGTTCGACCCACCGCTAAAGGACTGGCGTTCAATAATCTCGACCTGGGTCTCAAGGGCATGCAGCTTAAAGGCGCCGGAGGCTGGGAAGGTGCGCCGGGCGCCAGCAGCAGTTGGTACAAGGGACGCCTGAACGGCAAGAACATCGCCGATGTGCTCAAGGGCTGGGGCTTTGCGCCTACCGTGACCAGTGAGAGTTTCCATCTGGACGTCGACGGGCGTTGGCCGGGATCGCCTGCCTGGGTGGGGCCAAAGCGTTTCTCCGGGAGTCTGGATGCGAGTTTCCACAAAGGTCAGTTCGTCGAAGTGGAGGGCGGTGCCCAGGCGTTGCGAGTGTTTGGCTTGCTGAACTTCAATTCGATCGGCCGGCGCTTGCGCCTGGACTTCTCCGACCTGTTGGGTAAAGGCTTGAGTTACGACCGGGTCAAAGGACTACTGGCCGCGAGTGACGGTGTGTTTGTGACCCGTGAACCCATCACGCTGACTGGACCCTCGAGCAATCTGGAGCTTAACGGCACCCTGGATATGGTGGCTGATCGCGTCGATGCCAAATTGCTGGTGACGTTGCCAGTCACGAATAACTTGCCGATTGCCGCGCTGATCGTCGGCGCGCCCGCCATTGGTGGTGCGTTGTTCCTGATCGATAAGCTGATCGGTGATCGGGTTTCGCGTTTCGCCAGCGTCCAGTACAAGGTGGAAGGTCCATGGAAAGACCCGAAAATCACGTTCGACAAGCCATTTGAAAAACCACGCTGAGCGCCTGTGGAGTAGCATGGCCTCATGCCTTCTATGGAGTGCTGATCCATGACCTTTGCAGTTATTCAGATGGTCAGCCAGAGCGATGTGCCGGCCAACCTGGCTCAGGCCCGGCGGCTGCTGGAACACGCGGCAGCGGGTGGGGCGCGACTGGCGGTGTTGCCGGAGAACTTTGCCGCGATGGGCCGTCGCGATGTGGCCGATATCGGGCGTGCCGAAGCCTTGGGCGAAGGCCCTGTCCTGCCGTGGTTGAAACAGACCGCTCGCGACCTCAACTTATGGATAGTGGCCGGCACGTTGCCGCTGCCACCATTGGATCAGCCGCACGCCAAGCCCAACGCCTGCTCGTTGTTGATCGACGCGCAAGGCCAGACGGTCGCCCGTTATGACAAACTGCACTTGTTCGATGTCGACGTGGCGGATGCGCGAGGTCGTTACCGTGAATCCGACGACTATGCTTACGGCGCTCGCGTGGTGGTGGCGGACACGCCGGTAGGGCGGCTGGGCCTGACGGTCTGCTACGACCTGCGCTTCCCGGAGCTGTACGGCGAATTGCGTGCCGCGGGTGCTGAATTGATTAGCGCGCCGTCGGCGTTTACCGCGGTAACGGGAGCGGCGCATTGGGATGTGCTGATTCGGGCCCGCGCCATCGAGACTCAGTGTTACGTGCTGGCGGCCGCTCAAGGTGGTGTCCACCCAGGGCCACGGGAAACCTACGGACATGGCGCGATCATCGACCCTTGGGGACGCGTGCTGTCGCAACAGGATCAGGGCGAAGCGGTGTTGTTGGCCGAACGCGATAGCAATGAACAGGCGTCGATACGGGCGCGCATGCCGGTGGCAGACCACCGGCGCTTTTTCTCGCAGGGCGCACAGCGGCCTGCTTCAGAACGATGAATTTAAGGCCAAACCTATGAGCGAGTTGTTGTCCTCAGTCAGTGAACACCTCCTGGCGCCCGGTGGCGTGACCATCGAAAACCTGCAAACCGTGCTGGGTGACCTGGCTGGCCCCGGTATCGATGCGGCAGACCTGTATTTCCAGGGGCAGATTTCCGAGTCCTGGTCCCTGGAAGACGGGATCGTCAAGGAAGGCAGCTTCAACCTCGACCAAGGGGTGGGCGTGCGTGCGCAATCGGGCGAGAAGACCGGATTTGCCTACAGCAACGCTATTACCCTTGAAGCCCTGGGGCTGGCTGCTCGCGCTGCGCGGTCGATCTCCCGCGCCGGGCAGAACGGTACCGTGCAGGCATTCAGTACCCAGGATGTGACGCAGTTGTACGGCGCCGACAACCCGCTGGAGGTGATCAGCCGTGCGGAAAAGGTCGAGTTGCTCAAACGTGTGGATGCCGCGACCCGCGCCCTGGACCCGCGTATTCAGCAAGTGAGCGTGAGCATGGCTGGCGTCTGGGAGCGCATCCTGGTGGCGTCGACCGATGGTGGCCTGGCGGCGGATGTGCGGCCGCTGGTGCGCTTCAACGTCAGCGTGATCGTCGAGCAGAACGGACGACGCGAGCGTGGCGGGCATGGCGGCGGCGGGCGCACGGATTATCGTTATTTCCTCACCGACGACCGCGCCATGGGTTATGCCCGTGAAGCGCTGCGTCAGGCGTTGGTCAACTTGGAAGCGATTCCCGCGCCGGCGGGGACGTTGCCGGTGGTGTTGGGGTCCGGCTGGTCCGGCGTCCTGCTCCACGAAGCGGTGGGTCATGGCCTGGAAGGTGACTTCAACCGCAAAGGCAGTTCGGCCTACAGCGGTCGCATGGGTGAAAGCGTTGCGTCCAAGCTCTGCACCATCGTCGATGACGGCACCCTGGCCGGTCGTCGAGGCTCCTTGAGTGTGGACGATGAAGGCACGCCGACCGAATGCACCACCTTGATTGAAAACGGTGTACTCAAGGGTTACATGCAAGACAAACTCAACGCCCGCCTGATGGGCGTGGCGCGCACCGGCAATGGCCGTCGTGAGTCCTACGCGCATCTGCCGATGCCGCGCATGACCAACACCTACATGCTCGGTGGTGAAAGCGATCCGGCGGAAATCATCGCCTCGGTGAAGCGTGGCATCTACTGCGCCAACCTCGGCGGCGGCCAGGTGGACATCACCAGCGGCAAGTTCGTGTTCTCCACCAGCGAGGCGTATTTGATCGAGGACGGCAAGATCACGGCGCCGGTCAAGGGGGCAACGCTGATTGGCAATGGTCCGGAAGCCATGAGCAAGGTGTCGATGGTCGGTAACGACCTGTCGTTGGACAGTGGCGTGGGCACGTGCGGCAAAGATGGACAGTCGGTGCCGGTGGGTGTCGGCCAGCCAACGCTGAAGATTGATGCGATCACCGTGGGTGGCACGGGGTCGTAGGGCAGGGAGCTTCGGGTGGCGAAGATCGCCACCCGGGGAAGAGCATCAGCGCAGGCCGCGTTGAGTCTCGTCCAGCTCACGGATGTACTTGAATATTTTACGGCTGGAGGCCGGCGCCTTGTTTTGCGCCAGTTCGTGCTGGGCCTGACGGATCATCGAGCGCAGTTGCTGGCGATCGGTATCCGGGTAGTCCACGACGAATTTCTCCAGTACCGCGTCATCACCCGAGATCAGGCGGTCACGCCAACGCTCCAGGTTGTGGAAGCGTTCGTTGTACTGGCGAGTGGAGGCATCCAGTTGGTCGAGCAAGGTCAAAATGGCGTCAGTGTCCTGGTCGCGCATCAGCTTGCCGATAAATTGCAGGTGCCGTTTACGCGCGATATTCGCGGTGTGCTTGGGGGGCATCGTCCAGAGCCCGGCGCAAGGCGTCGGTCAATGGCAGTTTTGCACACAAGTCAGGCTTGAGTGTTGTAAGGCGCTCGCCGAGGTCAGCCAGAGCATGCAGCTCTCGTTTGACCTGGGATTTGCTTTTCTCCCCATCGAGGGAGTCGTCGTAAGAATCAACCATGGTGGCAGTCCGCAAAGAAACGCCGCCATGATAACCAGTCGGGGGCCGCTTGTCCGGCCCGGTCGCTCGAAGGCCTTAACCGAAAGCAGAATTTGAGTGGAGAAAACCATGAGTGCAACCCAAAGCGTCGGTCCGCAAGCATTACCGGCACTGCAGGAACAAGTCGAGCAGATCCTGGCCGAGGCCAAGCGCCAGGGCGCCAGTGCCTGTGAAGTGGCGGTGTCCCTTGAGCAAGGGTTGTCGACGTCGGTCCGCCAGCGGGAAGTGGAAACCGTTGAGTTCAATCGTGACCAGGGGTTCGGTATCACCCTGTATGCGGGGCAGCGCAAGGGTTCTGCCAGCACGTCGGCCAGCGGTCCGGAAGCGATTCGCGAAACCGTCGCGGCGGCCTTGGCGATTGCCAAGCACACCTCTGAAGACGCTGCATCAGGCTTGGCGGACGCTGCCTTGATGGCGCGCGATTTGAAAGACTTCGATCTGTTTCACGCTTGGGACATCACTCCGGAGCAGGCGATTGAGCAGGCGCTGACCTGTGAAGCGGCTGCGTTCGATACCGATAGCCGGATCAAGAATGCCGACGGCACGACACTGAGCACCCATCAAGGCTGC
This sequence comes from Pseudomonas mucidolens, assembly GCF_900106045.1. Classification (NCBI taxonomy): domain Bacteria; kingdom Pseudomonadati; phylum Pseudomonadota; class Gammaproteobacteria; order Pseudomonadales; family Pseudomonadaceae; genus Pseudomonas; species Pseudomonas mucidolens. Next base: position 138,202 of record NZ_LT629802.1, read on the forward strand.
CGGGTGTATGGCAACAGTCATGGGTTTATCGGCGGCTACGCGTCGACGCGCCATAGCTTGAGCTGCGTAATGATTGCCGAAGCCGATGGCCAGATGCAGCGTGATTACTGGTATGACGTCAGCCGCCAGGGTGAATTGCTGGCTGATCCTGTGAGCATTGGCCAGCGTGCGGCACAACGTACAGCCAGTCGCCTGGGCGCGCGTCCGGTGCCGACGTGTGAGGTACCGGTGCTATTTTCGGCTGAATTGGCCGGCGGCTTGTTCGGCAGTTTTCTGGGAGCGATCTCCGGGGGCAATCTTTATCGCAAGTCGTCTTTCCTTGAAGGCGCGCTGGGTGAAAGGCTGTTTCCCGAGTGGCTGACCATTGATGAGCGTCCGCACTTGATGCGTGCCATGGGCAGCTCGGCATTTGACGGTGATGGCCTGGCGACCTACGCCAAGCCGTTCGTCGAGAACGGTGAGTTGGTGTCCTACGTGCTGGGCACCTACGCCGGACGCAAGCTTGGTTTACCGAGCACCGCCAACGCGGGTGGCGTGCACAACCTGTTCGTGACCCATGGTGAGGAAGATCAGGCAGCGCTGCTGCGACGCATGGGGCGCGGCTTGTTGGTGACCGAATTGATGGGACACGGCCTGAATATGGTGACGGGCGATTATTCCCGTGGCGCGGCCGGTTTCTGGGTTGAAAATGGCGAAATCCAGTTCGCTGTCCAGGAAGTGACCATCGCCGGGAATATGCGCGACATGTTCAAGCAGATCATTGCGGTCGGCAACGACCTCGAGCTGCGCAGCAATATCCGCACCGGCTCAGTATTGATCGAGCGAATGACCGTCGCCGGCAGCTGAACCTCGATGCGATAGATACAAGCGCGCCACCCAGTTGGGTGGCGCGCTTTTTTTTGCTGGAAATTCCGTAGGACAGACAAGCGCGCAGACGCTAAGCTTGTTTTGATTCTCAATATCATTTAATAATGAATATCATTATTGAATGAGCGCGGATCATGAGTTCTGTCCTGCACGAGGATCCCTACCTGGAAAGCTGGCGCTGGATGAGTCGCCAGATTCGCTGTGGACTCGATCCTGACGAACCGCGCCTGATCGAACACTATTTGAGCGAAGGTCGTTATTTGGCCTGCTGCACGGCGACCCATCCCTGGACCATCGCCGAGACTTCGTTTCGTTTGCTGCTCGACACCGCGACGGATGTGGCGTTGCCCTGGCACTGGCGCTCCCTGTGCCTGGATCAGGCCTGGCGCCCGCTGCGCGACCTGGAAGCGCTCTCTCGCTGTGCCTGCCGCCTCAAGCGCTGGCAGACCTTTGCCTGGCAGCTTGCGAGGTGTGAGTTGCTGCCCACGATTTCCCACTCTGACCTGGTGCAAGGATCTTCTGATGATTAACCGTATCGAACGCGACAGCATGGGCGAACTGCAAGTACCCGCTGACGCGCTGTATGGCGCTCAAACGCAACGCGCGGTGAACAACTTTCCCATCAGTCATCAACGTATGCCGGCGCAATTCATCCGTGCCCTGATCCTCGCAAAAACCGCGGCAGCCAAGGCCAACGTCGACCTCAAGCAGATTGGCGAAGCGCAGGGCAAAGCCATTGTCGATGCCGCCCAGGGGCTGCTGGAAGGTAATTTCATGCAGCACTTCCCGGTGGATATCTTCCAGACTGGCTCCGGTACCAGTTCCAACATGAACGCCAATGAAGTGATTGCGACGCTGGCCAGCCGCCTGCTGGGCGAACCGATCAATCCCAACGATCATGTCAACTGTGGGCAGAGCAGCAACGACATCATTCCTACGACCATCCATGTCAGTGCGGCACTGGTGCTGCACGAGCAAACCCTGCCGGCATTGTTGCACCTGGTGCAGGTCATCGAGCGCAAGGCGCAGGAGGTGCATCCGTTCATCAAGACTGGCCGTACCCACCTGATGGATGCCATGCCCGTACGCATGAGTCAGGTGCTCAACGGCTGGGCGCAGCAGCTCAAGGCCAATATCGGTCATTTGCAGGACTTGCTGCCGAGCTTGCAGGCCCTGGCACAGGGCGGTACGGCGGTGGGCACCGGGATCAACGCGCACCCTGAGTTCGCCGCGCGGTTCAGCCAGCAACTGAGCAACTTGACCCATGTGCAATTCACGCCGGGCAAGAACCTGTTTGCCTTGATTGGTTCGCAGGACACTGCCGTTGCCGTCTCCGGCCAGCTCAAGGCCACCGCCGTATCGTTGATGAAGATTGCCAACGATCTGCGCTGGATGAACTCGGGCCCGCTTGCCGGGCTTGGTGAAATTGAGCTGGAAGGCCTGCAACCCGGCTCCTCGATCATGCCGGGCAAGGTCAATCCGGTGATTCCCGAAGCTACCGCCATGGTCGCGGCGCAGGTGATCGGCAATGACACGGTGATCACTGTTGCCGGCCAGTCGGGTAATTTTGAATTGAATGTGATGCTGCCGATCATTGCTCAGAATCTGCTGGGCAGTCTGGAGTTGCTGGCCAACGTCAGCCGTCTGCTGGCCGACAAGGCGATCGCGAGCTTCAAGGTCAACGAACCCAAGCTCAAGGAAGCGCTGTCGCGTAACCCGATCCTGGTTACCGCACTCAACCCGATCATCGGTTACCAAAAAGCCGCCGAAATTGCCAAGAAAGCCTACCAGCAAGGGCGCCCGGTAATTGATGTCGCGCTTGAACACACCGATCTCCCGCGCAGCCAACTGGAAGTACTCCTGGATCCGGAAAAACTGACGGCCGGCGGCGTGTAATCACCGACCCTGCTTTGGAGGCTCACCATGGAGCACTGGAAACGCACGATCGAAAGGGCCAATCACTGCTTTATACGAGGCGAACTGGTGGATGCCCGCGAGCATTACTTGCAAGCGTTGGCCTTGGCCCAAGTGTTATTCGAGCGTTGGGGTGATGCCGACGAAGCAGTCGCGGCTTGCGTCATTTCCCACCATAACCTGGCGGATCTGCACCTGCGGCTGAATCAGCCGGAAGAAAGTGCGGAATACCTCTGTGCCATTCATCAGCATTTGCTGCAGACCATGCAGGACGCCCGATTGAAGCCGGCATTGCGCGAGGCGGCGCTGCGTCAGAGCAGCAAGACCTACGTCGAACTGTTGAACTTCATCAGTGATCACGGCGAATACCCGCGCACCTATCGCTTGCTGGGCAATCACGCGGCGCAGAGGAATGCGCCGACCCGCAGCAGCCCTACCTATGGAGCACATTGAGATGACTTACACCTTGCCCGCCTTGCCCTATGCCTACGATGCGCTGGAACCGCATATCGACGCGCAAACCATGGAGATTCACTACACTAAACACCACCAGACCTATATCAATAACCTCAACGCCGCCGTCGAAGGCACCGAGTTTGCCAGCTGGCCGGTGGAAAAACTGGTCTCCAGCGTTCAGCATTTGCCGGAACGATTGCGGGCGGCGGTGATCAATCAAGGTGGTGGCCATGCCAATCACTCGCTGTTCTGGTCAGTGATGTCGCCCACCGGCGGCGGCAAGCCAGACGGCGCGCTGGGTAAGGCCATCGATGAACAGTTGGCGGGCTATGAGGCGTTCAAGGAGGCCTTCACCAAGGCCGCGCTGACCCGTTTCGGCAGTGGCTGGGCCTGGTTGAGCGTCACCCCGCAAAAGACCTTGGTCGTTGAAAGCAGCGGCAACCAGGACAGCCCATTGATGAACGGGAATACACCGATCCTCGGTCTGGACGTCTGGGAGCATGCTTACTACCTGCGTTATCAAAACCGTCGCCCCGAGTACATCAACGCGTTCTATAGCGTCATCAACTGGCCGGAAGTCGCCGAACGCTATCAGGCGGCCCTCGCTTAAAGCTCTCTTGGAACCAGACCTAAGGTCGACTATGGGCACTGAAATACTGGCCGACGGCCGCGTGCGAATGTTTCGGAATACGCTTGGCACGCTGCTGCTATTGGCAGGCACCGCATTGCTGGTGGCTCAAGGGCTGGCCTGGTTGGATCTGGAGCCGCGCATGCTGCGTGCCCTGCAGGGCGGCGCCCTGTGTGCCTTGGGCACCGCGCTCGGCGCGGTGCCCGTATTGGTGATCCGCCGAATGCCGTTGGCGGTGAGTGATACGTTGCTTGGCTTCGGTGCTGGCGTGATGCTGGCGGCAACCGCGTTTTCACTGATCGTGCCAGGGATTGCCGCCGCCGAAAAACTGGGGCTGACGCCCTGGGCCTCCAGTGGTCTGATCAGCTTCGGCATCATGCTGGGAGCGTTCGGGTTGTTTTTGGTGGATCGCAAGGTGTCTGGTGCCAGTCCGGATACGCTGGTGGGCACCCCCGAAAACCCGGTGGTTCCACCGCGCATTTGGTTGTTTGTGTTTGCGATCATCGCGCATAACATTCCTGAAGGCATGGCTGTGGGCGTGTCGGCAGGCGGCGGTATGCCCGATGCGGACAGTCTGGCCATGGGGATTGCGTTGCAGGACGTGCCGGAAGGCTTGGTGATCGCACTGGTGCTGGCAGGGGCGGGGATGTCGCGGTTCAAGGCGTTTCTGATCGGTGCGGCATCCGGGTTGGTGGAGCCGGTCTTTGCCATCCTCTGTGCCTGGCTGGTGAGCCTTGCGCAAATGTTATTGCCGCTGGGCCTCGCGCTGGCGGCCGGGGCGATGCTCTTGGTGGTCACGCATGAAGTCATCCCCGAATCACGGCGCAATGGCCATGACAAGCTTGCGAGCCTGGGGTTGTGTATCGGGTTCTGTCTGATGATGACAATGGATACCGCGTTGGGGTGAAACCGCTGCATTGGGGTGGGTTTACTCACCCTCGCCGAAGTAGCCGTTGATCAAATCCACCAGGGCCGTCATGGCTTCTTCTTCCCGTTCGCCTTCGGTCTTCAGGTGAATTTTGGTGCCCTTGCCCGCGGCGAGCATCATCATCGCCATGATGCTCTTGCCGTCGACCATGCTTTCCTGGGTTCTTCCCGCACGAATCTGGCAAGGAAACTGACCCGCTACCCCGACAAACTTGGCCGACGCACGAGCATGCAAGCCCAGTTTGTTGATGATTTCAATTTCCAGAGCGGGCATCGCGGGTGTGTTCCTTTCAGCTGAGGTCGCGGTGGCGGACCTGGACATTCTTGAGGTTTTTTTGCAGGACTTGACCCAGGCGTTCGGTCAGGTAGACGGAGCGGTGGTGCCCACCGGTGCAGCCAATGGCGATAGTGACATAGGCCCGATTGCTGGCGGCAAAGCGTGGCAACCATTTAAGCAGGTAACTGGAAATGTCCTGGAACATCTCTTCGACATCCGGTTGTGCGGCCAGGTACTCGGCCACCGGCTGGTCAAGGCCGGACTGCTCGCGCAGTTCCGGTTTCCAGTAGGGGTTGGGCAAGCAGCGCACGTCGAATACCAGGTCGGCATCGACGGGCATGCCTCGCTTGAAGCCAAACGACTCAACCAGAAAGGCGGTGCCCGGTTCCGGCTGGTTCAGCAGGCGCAGTTTGATGGCATCACGCAGCTGATAAAGGTTCAGGCTGGTGGTATTGATCTTGAGGTCGGCCAAGTCAATGATTGGCCCCAGCAGGTTGGTTTCGTCTTCGATGGCTTCGGCCAGCGAGCGATTTGCACTGCTCAAGGGGTGACGACGACGGGTTTCCGAGAAACGCTTGAGCAGGGTTTCTTCGTCCGCGTCCAGGTACAGCACATCGCAATGAATGTGCTTGCCGCGTACCTCTTCAAGCAGTTCCGGGAAGCGTGACAAGTGACTCGGCAGGTTGCGGGCGTCGATCGATACGGCGACCAGCGGTTGCGCCAGTTCGGTGTGGATCAGCGCCCGCTCGGCGAGCTCAGGCAGCAAGCCGGCGGGCAGGTTGTCAATGCAGTAAAAACCGTTGTCCTCAAGGACGTTGAGAGCAGTGCTTTTACCCGAGCCGGAACGCCCGCTGACGATGATCAAACGCATGATTACTGCCCGTTTTGTTCATCCAGGACAACCTGATACAGCGCCTCATTGGTCTTGGCACTGCGCAATTTGTCGCGTACATCCTTGCGGTCGAGCATGCTGGCGATCTGCCGGAGCAGTTCCAGGTGCGCATCGGTGGCCGCTTCCGGGACCAGCAACACGAACAGCAGGTCTACCGGGGCGCCATCAATGGCGTCGAAGTCGATTGGAGCGTCCAGGTGCAGCAGGGCGCTGACTGGCAGCTCGCAGCTTTTCAGTCGGCAGTGAGGGATGGCGATGCCGTTGCCAAAACCGGTGGAACCAAGTTTTTCACGGGCGATCAGGGCCTCGAAAACATCTTGCATCTCCAGTTCAGGCACTTCGCGGCTGATCAGGTTGGCAATTTGTTCGAGGGCTTTCTTTTTACTGCCACCCGACACGTTCACGAGGGAACGGCCGGGGGTCAGGATGGTTTCAAGTCGGATCATTAGGGGGGAGTGTTAGCGGCCAGAACCTTGAAGGAGGCTCTGCTGCTTTTCCTTATGCTTTTTAAGTTGGCGGTCAAGCTTGTCAGTCAAGGCATCGATTGATGCATACATGTCTTCATGCTCGGCATTGGCGACTACTTCGCCACCGGGAATCTGGAGGGTCGCCTCGATTTTCTGTTGGAGTTTATCGACCTTCATGATGACTTGCACATTGGTAATCTTGTCGAAATGACCCTCAAGCCGCTTCAGCTTCTGCTCGACGTAATCGCGCAATGGAGGGGTGACTTCTACATGGTGTCCACTGATGTTGACTTGCATACAGCTTCTCCTTCGTTGCCAGTGCATAAAGCGGCAGGCAAATGCCTGCCACTGGAACGCTGTGCCCCGCCCGTCACATCAACCGCTTACGCTCGCTGGAAGGCGCAATCCCAAGGGATTCGCGGTATTTGGCGACGGTTCGGCGGGCGACCTGAATGCCTTGTGCCTCCAGTAAACCAGCGATCTTGCTGTCACTCAACGGCTTTTTCTGATTTTCCGCGGCAACCAGTTTTTTGATGATTGCGCGGATCGCCGTGGACGAGCATTCGCCGCCTTCGGAGGTGCTGACGTGGCTGGAAAAAAAGTATTTCAACTCATAAATACCCCGTGGGGTATGCATGAATTTTTGGGTGGTCACGCGGGAAATGGTCGATTCGTGCATGCCTACCGCTTCGGCAATGTCATGCAGCACCAGCGGTTTCATCGCTTCGTCGCCGTACTCCAGGAAGCCGCGCTGGTGCTCGACGATCTGTGTGGCGACTTTCATCAGCGTCTCGTTGCGGCTTTGCAGGCTCTTGATGAACCAGCGGGCTTCTTGCAATTGATTGCGCATGAAGGTGTTGTCGGCGCTGGTGTCCGCCCGGCGAACGAAACCGGCGTATTGCGGATTCACCCGCAGGCGCGGCACTGACTCCTGGTTAAGCTCCACCAGCCAGCGTTCGTTGTCCTTGCGCACGATCACGTCGGGCACCACATATTCCGCCTCGCTGGACTCGATCTGCGAACCAGGGCGCGGGTTGAGGCTTTGCACCAGCTCGATGATCTGGCGCAGGTCATCTTCCTTGAGCTTCATGCGGCGCATCAGTTGGCTGTAGTCGCGGCCGCCCAGCAAGTCGATGTAATCAGTGACCAGGCGCTGTGCCTCGGTGAGCCACGGCGTCTTGGCGGGCAGTTGGCGCAGTTGCAGCAACAGGCATTCGCTGAGGTCGCGGGCGCCGATGCCGGCCGGTTCAAATTGCTGGATGCGGTGCAGGACGGCTTCGATTTCGTCCAGCTCGATGTCCAGTTCCGGGTCGAAAGCTTCGAGAATCTCCTCGAGGGTCTCGTCAAGGTAGCCCTGGTTATTGATGCAATCGATCAGGGTCACGGCGATCAGGCGATCGGTGTCGGACATCGGTGCCAGGTTCAGTTGCCACAGCAAGTGGCTCTGCAGGCTCTCGCCGACGGAGGTGCGGGTGGTGAAGTCCCACTCGTCATCGTCGTTGCTGGGCAGGCTGCTGGCGCTGGTCTGGTAGACGTCTTCCCAGGCAGTGTCCACGGGCAGATCATTGGGAATGCGCTCGTTCCATTCGCCCTCCTCAAGGTTATCCACCGTCGGGGCGGTTTCCTGATAGGACGGTTCCTGCACGTCAGCGTTGGGTTTTTGCTCGACGTTATCGGCCAGCGGGTCTGCGTTATCGAAGTCGTCGCCTTCTTCCTGGCGTTCGAGCATCGGATTGGACTCCAGGGCCTCCTGGATTTCCTGTTGCAGGTCCAGGGTCGACAATTGGAGCAGGCGGATGGCCTGTTGCAGCTGCGGTGTCATCGTCAGCTGCTGGCCCATTCTCAGGACTAGCGATGGTTTCATGGCAGGGGCTTAACACCTTATTCGCCGGCGCAGTGCGCCATCCACGACAGGGCGCGTGAGCGCCAAACATAAGCAAATTATATGCCTGATGTCGGTTGCTTTGCCTAGAGCGCGGTAACAATAAAAATAATAAGGTTTTTATTGACTCGCGCGCTCCGCGGCGCTGCGCCATGACACCAAGGTGTTTACAGGCGGAACTCGTGACCCAGGTAGACTTCCTTGACCAAGTCGTTGGCCAGAATAGTCGCGGCGTCACCTTCGGCGATCAGTTGGCCATCATTCACGATATAAGCGGTTTCGCAGATATCGAGCGTCTCACGTACGTTGTGGTCGGTGATCAAAACACCGATTCCCTTGGCCTTGAGGTGATGGATGATCTGCTTGATATCGCCCACCGAGATCGGGTCGACACCGGCGAAGGGTTCATCCAGTAGGATGAACTTTGGTGCAGTGGCCAATGCGCGGGCAATTTCCACGCGGCGCCGCTCGCCACCGGAAAGGCTCATGCCGAGGTTGTCGCGAATGTGGTTGATGTGGAATTCCTGCAGCAGGCTTTCCAGTTCCTGGCGACGGCCGTCACGATCCAGTTCCTTGCGGGTCTCGAGGATCGCCATGATGTTGTCGGACACCGACAGTTTGCGGAAGATCGACGCTTCCTGCGGAAGATAGCCGATACCGGCCCGGGCACGGCCGTGCATGGGCTGGTGGCTGACATCCAGGTCGTCGATCAGTACGCGGCCCTGATCCGCCTGGACCAGGCCGACAATCATGTAGAAACAGGTGGTCTTGCCGGCACCGTTGGGGCCAAGCAGGCCGACGATCTGGCCACTGTCGATCGACAGGCTGACGTCGCGCACGACCTGACGGCTTTTATAGGCCTTGGCCAGATGCTGGGCTTTCAGGGTTGCCATTACTCGGCCTTCTTCTTCGGCTGGATAACCATGTCGATGCGTGGACGTGGCGTGGTGACGTTGCTGCCGTTGGCGCGACCGGCGTTGGCGATCTGCTTCACGGTGTCATAGGTGATCTTTTCACCTTCCGTGGAGTTGCCATCGGTGCTGATGACCTTGGCCTGGTCAATCAGGACGATGCGGTTTTGCTGCGCATGATACTGAATGGTCCGGCCATAGCCTTTCATCGGGCCTGGATCGGAGGCGGCTTGCTGCTGCTCGAAATAAGCCAGGTTGCCCACCGAGGTTACGACGTCGATATCGCCCGCCGCGGTGCGGGTCAATGTCACCTTGCTGCCGGTGATCTTCATCGAGCCCTGGGTGATGATAACGCCACCGGTGTAGGTCGCGATGCCTCGCTTGTCATCCAGTTGCGCATCGTCAGCCGAGATGTGGATCGGCTGCTGGCTATCGTCCGGCAGAGCCCAGGCGCTCACGCTTCCCAGTGCTGCGCCCAGACCGAGCAAAATAGGGAGGGTTTTAACGAGCCTCATACTGTCCTCTTACGTTCGATAGCAGGTGTATCCTGCTTTCTTTCAAATACGCTTTCATTCCCTTGCCAGTCGATACACCGCCAGCGCCGTCGATTCTAACGTCTTGCTCGGTCTGCGCATATTGCTTCTGAGGGAATACGGTCATGCGACTGCTGGTGATCACCGTCTGGCGATTCTCGGCATCGGTGCGCGCGATCCGCACGGAGTCGATCAACTCCACTTCGGTACCGTCTGGATTGACTTCGCCACGCTTGCTGGTGACGTGCCAAGGGTACTCGGTACCGCGATAAAGATTCAGGTCCGGGTTGGTCAACAGTGTGATCTGCGTGGCCTTCAAGTGTTCGACCTTGTCCGAAGTCATCTCGTATTGCACCTTGCCATCGGGCAGGAACTGCACGCTGTAGGCGTTGGTGGCGTAATAGTCGATGGCGCCGCCGTCGACTTGCGCCACAGGCTGGTCGAGGAAGCGCTCCGGGCTGATATTCCAGTAGCCCACCGCCAGGAACAGTGCGGCGATAGTCCCGAATATCAGGAAATTACGGATCTTTTTACTCAGCATAGATAGCTCTATAAGTAGGCGGCGTGGGCCGCTTCAAGGCTGCCCTGCGCGCGCAGGATCAACTCGCAGAACTCACGCGCTGCGCCTTCGCCGCCGCGGGCCTGGGTAATGCCGTGGGCATGTTCGCGCACGAATGCCGCGGCATTGGCCACCGCCATGCCCAAACCAACACGGCGGATCACTGGCAGGTCAGGCAAGTCATCGCCCAGATAAGCGACCTGTTCATAGCTTAGGTTGAGTTGGCCAAGAAGCTCGTCCAGAACCACCAGTTTATCCTCGCGGCCTTGATAGAGGTGAGGAATCCCCAGGTTTTGTGCGCGACGTTCCACAACCGGCGTCTTTCTGCCGCTGATGATGGCTGTCTGCACTCCCGAAGCCATCAGCATCTTGATGCCCTGGCCGTCGAGCGTATTGAAGGTCTTGAATTCGCTGCCGTCTTCGAGAAAGTACAGGCGACCATCGGTCAGTACGCCGTCGACATCGAAAATCGCCAGTTTGATGGCCTTGCCCCGTTGCAACAGGTCGGTGCTCATTTACATCACTCCTGCGCGCAGCAGATCGCCAAGGTTAAGGGCGCCGATCGGTCGATCATCGGCGTCGACCACCACCAGCGCGCCGATCCGATGGTCTTCCATGATTTTCAAGGCTTCGGCCGCGAGCATTTCGGCGCGGGCGGTCTTGCCGTGAGGGGTCATCACATCGTCGATGGTCGCGGTGTGGATATCAATAGGGCGGTCAAGGGTACGCCGCAGATCGCCGTCGGTGAAAATCCCGGCCAGGCGTCCATCGGCTTCCAGGATCGCCGTCATACCCAGGCCCTTGCGGGTCATTTCCATCAGCGCATTCTTGAGCAGAGTGCCGCGCGGCACGCTGGGCAGTTCGGCGCCGGAGTGCATGACGTTTTCCACTTTCAGCAGCAGGCGACGGCCCAGGGCGCCGCCGGGATGGGAAAAGGCGAAATCTTCGGCGGTGAAGCCGCGTGCATCCAGCAGCGCCACGGCCAGGGCGTCGCCCATGACCAGGGCGGCGGTGGTCGAGGAGGTCGGCGCCAGGTTCAACGGGCAGGCTTCATGGGCCACGTTGACATTCAGGTTGACCTCGGCGGCCTTGGCCAGCGTCGAGTCCGGATTGCCGGTAAGGCTGATCAGCTTGATGCCCAGGCGCTTGATCAGCGGCAGCAGGGTGACGATTTCATTGGTGGTGCCGGAGTTCGACAGGGCCAGAATGATGTCGTCGCGGGTGATCATGCCCATGTCGCCATGGCTGGCCTCGGCCGGGTGCACGAAAAACGCAGTGGTTCCGGTGCTCGCCAACGTTGCGGCAATCTTGTTGCCAATATGGCCGGATTTGCCCATGCCGACCACGACAACTCGGCCCTTGCTGGCCAGAATCATCTCGCAGGCGCGTACGAAATCTGCGTCGATGCGGGCCAGCAAGCCGTCTACCGCTTCAAGCTCGAGGCGGATGGTGCGCTGTGCGGATTGGATAAGATCGCTGGATTGGCTCATGTGTGAAATCGGATAGCCTGACGAAAAGTCGGCGATTATAGCGGTAATGATCAAAACCCTCACGCAAGTTCGTCAGGCTTCGTTCATACAGGCTGCGGGATGCGTCGCAAATACGCTTTTTCACCTGTCCTGTTTCTGAACAAGCTCTGCTCCGGCCTTGGGCGCTTGATGTCAGCAGTGATATAGTTCGCCGCCAGTTCGGTTCGCGAAGCCCATGTGTTTAACTGTCGCAAGCAATTGTCTCAAGCATGGTGTCTGAGTGAGAGGCTGCATTCCAAGGAGTTTAGATGAGTGCCGATAACGCCTACGCGGTCGAGCTGAAGGGCCTGTCCTTCAAGCGCGGTACGCGCAGCATCTTCAATAATGTCGATATTCGCATTCCCCGCGGCAAGGTAACCGGCATCATGGGGCCTTCCGGCAGCGGCAAGACGACGCTGCTGCGCCTGATGGGGATGCAATTGCGTCCAAGCGCCGGTGAAGTGTGGGTCAATGGCCAGAATCTGCCGCAACTATCGCGCAGTGATCTGTTCGATGCGCGCAAGCAGATGGGCGTGCTGTTCCAGAGCGGCGCCCTGTTCACCGACCTCGACGTCTTTGAAAACGTGGCGTTTCCGCTGCGGGTGCATACCCAGCTGCCTGATGAAATGATCCGCGATATCGTATTGCTGAAACTGCAAGCCGTCGGGCTGCGTGGTGCCATCGACCTGATGCCGGACGAGCTTTCCGGTGGCATGAAGCGTCGTGTCGCATTGGCGCGCGCGATTGCCCTCGATCCGCAGATCCTGATGTATGACGAGCCGTTCGTCGGCCAGGACCCTATCGCCATGGGGGTGCTGGTACGTCTGATCCGCTTGCTCAACGATGCGCTGGGCATCACCAGTATCGTGGTTTCCCACGATCTGGCGGAAACCGCGAGCATTGCCGACTACCTGTATGTTGTCGGCGATGGCCAGGTGCTGGGGCAGGGTACGCCTGAAGAACTGATGAGCGCGGATAACCCGCGCATTCGCCAATTCATGACCGGCGATCCCGACGGCCCGGTGCCTTTTCATTTTCCGGCAGCGGACTACCGCTCAGATCTTCTGGGGAAGCGCTGATGCGCAAGACATCTTTAATCGAGAAGGTTCGCCTTTTCGGTCGGTCCGGTATCGACGTTGTCGAAGTACTCGGACGTTCGACGATTTTCCTGTTCCACGCCTTGCTGGGCCGCGGCGGTATCGGCGGTGGCTTTGGCTTGTTGATCAAGCAGCTGCATTCGGTGGGCGTGATGTCCCTGGTGATCATTGTGGTCTCCGGGGTGTTCATCGGCATGGTGCTGGCCTTGCAGGGGTTCAATATCCTTTCCAGCTACGGTTCCGAGCAGGCCGTCGGGCAGATGGTTGCCCTGACATTGCTGCGTGAGCTCGGGCCGGTCGTGACGGCCTTGTTGTTTGCCGGTCGGGCCGGTTCTGCGCTGACCGCCGAGATTGGCAACATGAAAGCCACTGAGCAGTTGTCCAGCCTGGAAATGATCGGAGTGGACCCGCTCAAGTACATTGTTGCCCCGCGCCTGTGGGCCGGTTTCATTTCCCTGCCACTGCTGGCGATGATTTTCAGCGTGGTCGGGATCTGGGGTGGTTCCTGGGTGGCGGTGGACTGGCTTGGGGTCTACGAGGGTTCCTACTGGGCCAACATGCAGAACAGCGTGACCTTCAGCGGTGACGTGCTCAACGGCATCATCAAGAGCATTGTCTTCGCTTTTGTAGTGACCTGGATTGCAGTATTCCAAGGCTACGACTGTGAGCCCACTTCAGAAGGGATCAGTCGCGCCACCACCAAGACCGTTGTGTACGCCTCGCTGGCGGTACTGGGCCTTGACTTCATTTTGACCGCCTTGATGTTTGGAGATTTCTGATGCAAAACCGCACTGTGGAAATCGGTGTCGGCCTTTTCTTGCTGGCTGGCATCCTGGCTTTACTGTTGCTCGCCCTGCGCGTTAGCGGCCTTTCGGCCAGCCCGACTACCGATACTTATAAACTTTACGCCTACTTTGACAATATCGCCGGTTTGACGGTCAGAGCTAAAGTGACCATGGCCGGTGTGACCATCGGCAAGGTCACGGCAATCGATCTGGACCGCGACAGCTTTACCGGCCGAGTGACGCTGCAACTGGACAAAAAGGTGAACAATTTGCCGACTGACTCCACTGCATCCATTCTCACGGCGGGTCTGCTGGGCGAAAAGTACATTGGTATCAGCGTGGGTGGCGAAGAGGATTTGCTCAAGGAAGGTTCGACCATCCATGACACACAGTCGTCGTTGGTACTGGAAGACCTGATCGGTAAATTCCTGCTTAATACGGTTAGCAAAGACGCCAAATGAGGAGTTTGTTCATGATCTCAACCTTGCGACGTGGCCTGTTGGTGCTGCTGGCAGCCTTGCCCTTGATGGCTAGCGCCGTGGCGGCACCTTCGGCGCATGACATTATTGATAGAACCACCAAAGAGTTGTTGGCAGACCTTGCCGCCAACAAGGAAAAATACAAGCAGAGCCCTGGCGAGTTCTACGATGCCCTCAACGGTATCGTGGGCCCGGTGGTCGACGCCGACGGCATTTCCCGCAGCATCATGACCGTCAAGTACTCGCGAAAGGCCACGCCTGAGCAAATGCAGCGTTTCCAGGAGAACTTCAAGCGCAGCTTGATGCAGTTCTACGGCAATGCCTTGCTGGAATATAACAATCAGGGCATCACGGTTTCCCCGGCCAAGGACGAGTCCGGCAACCGCACCAGCGTCGATATGCAGGTCAAGGGCAATAACGGTTCTGTTTATCCGGTTTCCTACACCCTTGAGAAAATCAACGGTGAGTGGAAAGTGCGCAACGTGATCATCAACGGCATCAACATCGGCAAGCTGTTCCGTGACCAGTTTTCTGACGCAATGCAGCGTAATGGCAACGACCTGGACAAAACCATCGATGGTTGGGCTGGTGAAGTAGCCAAGGCCAAGGAAGTGACCGAAGGCGCCGCAGAGAAGCCGGCGCAATGACCGAGTCGGTCGTTCGTCAAGGCGAGGCTGGCGAGTTGCTCTTGAGCGGCGTGCTGGATTACCGCAGCGGACCCGCCTTGCGCAAGCAGGGCCAGGCGCTGATCAACGCCAGTACCGCGTCGGCGCTGGTGCTGGATTGTTCGGCGGTGGCGAAATCCAGCAGCGTTGGCTTGTCGTTGCTGCTGTGTTTCATGCGAGATGCCGCGGCCGTCAACAAACCTGTCAGTATTCGTGCATTGCCCGATGACATGCGTGAAATCGCCCAGGTGAGCGGTTTGATCGAGTTGCTGGCACATCCTTAATACACATTATTGAAGAAGCCCCCCGTCAGAGTCCTGCTATGCGGGGTTCGCAGGCGCGGGGCTTTTTTGTATGATGTGCGACCCGTGCGCACTGGGCGCCGATAGAGGTTGAGCATGCAGGCCAACGAAGTTAAGCGTTTCCTCGAAGAAAAGCTGGCGGAAAAAGTGCAGGTAGAAGTTGAGGGCGAAGGCTGCAACTTCCAGCTGAACGTGATTAGCGATGAACTGGCGGCATTGAGCCCGGTCAAGCGTCAACAGCAGATCTATGCCCATTTGAACCCATGGATCACCGATGGCAGCATCCATGCGGTCACTATGAAATTTTTCAGCCGCGCGGCCTGGGCCGAGCGCACCTGAGCCCCCAAGGCGTCGAGATTCTTATGGATAAATTGATTATTACCGGCGGTGCCCGCCTTGATGGCGAGATCCGCATTTCCGGGGCGAAGAACTCTGCCCTGCCGATTCTGGCGGCGACCCTGCTGTGCGATGGCCCGGTGACCGTGGCCAACCTGCCGCACCTGCACGACATCACCACCATGATCGAGCTGTTCGGGCGCATGAGCATTGAGCCGGTGATCGACGAGAAACTGGCGGTCGAAATTGACCCGCGCACCATCAAGACCCTGGTCGCACCGTACGAATTGGTGAAAACCATGCGTGCTTCGATCCTGGTGCTGGGCCCGATGGTTGCCCGTTTCGGCGAAGCTGAAGTGGCATTGCCAGGCGGTTGCGCGATCGGTTCGCGTCCGGTGGACCTGCACATCCGTGGCCTGGAGGCCATGGGCGCAACCATCGACGTCGAAGGCGGCTACATCAAGGCCAAGGCGCCGGAAGGCGGGCTGCGTGGCGCCAACTTCTTCTTTGATACCGTCAGTGTGACCGGTACCGAGAACATCATGATGGCGGCCGCCCTGGCCAATGGCCGCAGCGTTCTGCAAAACGCCGCACGCGAGCCGGAGGTGGTCGACCTGGCCAACTTCCTGATCGCCATGGGCGCCAATATCACTGGCGCCGGCACCGACACCATCACCATCGACGGTGTCAAGCGCCTGCACTCTGCTGTCTACAAGGTGATGCCGGACCGTATCGAGACCGGTACCTACCTGGTCGCCGCTGCCGTGACCGGTGGTCGCGTCAAGGTCAAGGACACTGATCCGACGATCCTTGAAGCGGTCCTGGAAAAACTCAAGGAAGCCGGTGCAGAAATCACCACCGGTGAAGACTGGATCGAGTTGAACATGCACGGCAAGCGGCCAAAGGCTGTGAACCTGCGTACCGCTCCGTATCCGGCGTTCCCGACCGACATGCAAGCGCAGTTCATCTCCCTGAACGCGATTGCCGAAGGCACCGGCGCGGTCATCGAGACCATCTTCGAAAACCGTTTCATGCACGTGTACGAGCTGCACCGCATGGGCGCCAAGATCCAGGTCGAAGGCAACACCGCGATTGTCACCGGTACCGAGAAACTCAAGGGCGCGCCTGTGATGGCAACCGACTTGCGTGCTTCGGCCAGTCTGGTGATTTCGGCGCTGGTGGCCGAAGGCGATACCCTGATCGATCGCATCTACCACATCGACCGTGGCTACGAATGCATCGAAGAGAAGCTGCAGATGCTCGGCGCGAAAATCCGCCGCGTACCGGGCTGACCCCCGCTGCACTTGTAGGAGCGAGCTTGCTCGCGAAAAACGTCAACGATAACGCGTTTATCCAGAATCAACGCGGTGCCCATGAGTTCTTCGCGAGCAAGCTCGCTCCTACAAACACTGGTTTGTTTCAAATCGAGGCTGGAATGGCCTCGATCTGTGTCTGGCGCCGATTGCGACCCGACAGCAATAGCCTGATGAAGGACTGACAACGCTCATGTTGACCATCGCACTGTCCAAGGGCCGCATCCTTGACGACACGTTGCCGCTTCTGGCTGAAGCAGGCATCGTGCCGACCGAGAATCCGGACAAGAGCCGTAAACTGATCATCCCCACGACCCAGGACGATGTGCGTCTGCTGATCGTGCGTGCCACCGATGTACCGACCTACGTTGAGCATGGTGCCGCCGACCTGGGCGTTGCCGGTAAAGACGTATTGATGGAGTACGGTGGCCAGGGTTTGTATGAACCGCTGGATCTGCGCATTGCACTGTGCAAGTTGATGACGGCCGGGCGCGTCGGTGATGTCGAGCCCAAGGGCCGCCTGCGGGTGGCCACCAAGTTCGTCAATGTAGCCAAGCGCTACTACGCCGAGCAGGGTCGTCAGGTCGACATCATCAAGCTCTACGGTTCGATGGAGCTGGCGCCGCTGATCGGTCTGGCCGACAAGATCATCGACGTGGTAGACACCGGTAATACCCTGCGTGCCAACGGTCTGGAACCCCAGGAGTTCATCGCCGACATCAGCTCGCGGCTGATCGTCAACAAAGCTTCGATGAAGATGCAACACGCCCGAATCCAGGCGTTGATCGACACCCTGCGCAAGGCAGTGGAGTCTCGACACCGCGGTTGACTCATCCGCGCGACCTTGGTCGCGCCCGTCTATCCGCCTCATAGCCAGAATTCTCAGGTGCCCAAGCGGAGCGAACGGTAGTTTAGGGTGCCTGAGTTTTTTGCCAATCCTATGAGGCCCTCGCTATGACCACGTCCACTGCAATTACCCGACTCAACGCTGCCGACCCGGATTTCGCCCATCATCTGGATCATCTGCTGAGCTGGGAAAGCGTGTCCGACGACTCGGTCAACCAGCGGGTACTCGATATCATCAAGGCCGTGCGCGAGCGCGGCGACGCGGCGCTGGTGGATTTCACCCGCCAGTTCGATGGCCTAGATGTCGCCTCCATGGCTGACTTGATTCTGCCGCGCGAGCGCCTGGAGTTGGCGTTGACGCGCATTACCGTGCCCCAGCGTGAAGCCCTTGAAGTGGCGGCGGCGCGGGTGCGCAGTTACCACGAAAAACAGAAACAGGACTCCTGGAACTACACCGAGGCCGACGGCACGCTGCTGGGCCAGAAGGTCACGCCGCTGGACCGCGCTGGCTTGTACGTGCCGGGTGGCAAAGCCTCTTATCCGTCTTCGGTGCTGATGAACGCGATCCCGGCCAAGGTCGCGGGTGTGACCGAGGTGGTCATGGTGGTGCCGACCCCGCGTGGTGAAATCAATGAACTGGTGCTGGCCGCGGCCTGCATTGCCGGGGTTGATCGGGTTTTCACCATCGGCGGGGCGCAGGCGGTGGCTGCGCTGGCCTATGGCACCGAAAGCGTGCCGAAGGTCGACAAGGTCGTCGGCCCCGGCAACATCTATGTGGCCACCGCCAAGCGTCATGTGTTTGGCCAGGTCGGCATCGACATGATTGCCGGTCCGTCGGAGATCCTCGTGGTGTGCGACGGCCAGACCGATCCGGACTGGATCGCCATGGACCTGTTCTCCCAGGCCGAACACGATGAAGACGCCCAGGCAATCCTGGTCAGCCCCGATGCCGGGTTCCTCGACAAGGTGGCCGCGAGCATCGTCAAGCTGCTGCCGACCATGGAGCGTGCCGAGATCATCGAGAAATCGATCAATGCTCGCGGTGCGCTGATCCTGGTGCGTGACATGGAGCAGGCGATTGAGGTGGCCAACCGGATCGCCCCGGAACACCTTGAGCTGTCGGTGGCTGATCCGCAGGCCTGGCTCCCGTTGATTCGCCATGCCGGCGCGATCTTCATGGGCCGCCACACCAGCGAAGCCTTGGGCGACTACTGTGCCGGTCCCAACCACGTGCTACCGACTTCCGGTACAGCGCGTTTCTCGTCGCCGCTGGGGGTGTATGACTTCCAGAAGCGTTCGTCGATCATCTTCTGCTCGCCACAGGGCGCTTCGGAATTGGGCAAGACCGCTTCGGTGCTGGCCCGTGGCGAGTCCCTGAGTGCACACGCTCGCAGTGCCGAATACCGCATCCTTGACGACAAGAAAGGTAATTGAGATGAGCAGATTCTGGAGCCCCTTCGTCAAGGACCTGGTGCCTTACGTGCCCGGCGAACAGCCAAAGCTGACCAAGCTGGTCAAGCTCAACACCAATGAAAACCCCTACGGCCCTTCACCCAAGGCGCTGGCGGCGATGCAGGCCGAGTTGAACGACAACTTGCGCCTGTATCCGGATCCCAACAGCGACTTGCTCAAGCAGGCCGTGGCCAGGTTTTATTCGATCGACGCGGCCAAGGTGTTCCTTGGCAACGGTTCCGACGAAGTCCTGGCGCACATTTTTCACGGTTTGTTCCAGCACGATCTGCCGCTGCTCTTCCCGGACATCAGCTACAGCTTCTATCCGGTGTACTGCGGCCTCTACGGCATCCAGTTCGATGCGGTGCCGCTGGACCCACAGTTCCAGATCCGGGTGGCGGACTACGCCAAGCCCAACGGTGGGATCATCTTCCCCAACCCCAACGCACCCACCGGCTGCGTGCTGGCGCTGGAGGCGGTCGAACAGATGCTCAAGGCCAGCCCGGATTCGGTGCTGGTGGTCGATGAAGCCTACATCGACTTCGGTGGCGAAAGCGCGATCAGCCTGGTGGATCGCTACCCGAATCTGCTGGTGACTCAGACGCTCTCCAAGTCGCGTTCCCTGGCCGGTTTGCGCGTGGGGCTGGCGGTGGGCCATCCAGACTTGATCGAGGCGCTGGAGCGGGTCAAGAACAGCTTCAATTCCTATCCGCTGGACCGCCTGGCGATTGCTGGCGCGGCGGCGGCGTTCGACGACCGTGCGTACTTCGAGCAGACCTGCAAGCGGGTCATCGAGAGTCGTGAGAACGTCACCGCACAGCTGCAAGACAAAGGTTTTGAGGTCTTGCCGTCAGCCGCCAATTTCATCTTCGTTCGTCACCCACGGCACGATGCGGCCGGGCTGGCGGCGAAGTTGCGTGAGCAAGGGGTGATTGTGCGGCACTTCAAGCAGGAGCGGATTGCCCAGTTCCTGCGGATCAGCATTGGTACGCCGGAGCAGAACCAGGCGCTGATCGATGGCTTAGGTCAGCTATAACAGAACTACTGTAGGAGCGAGCTTGCTCGCGAAGAACGTTAACGATGACGCGTTTAGTCTGGATAAACGCGGCGCCCTCAAGTTCTTCGCGAGCAAGCTCGCTCCTACAAGGGATGTTGCTCGTCAGAGCAAGGGCTCATCCGGCTTCTTGTGCTTCCAGCCATCATTGCCCGGCAGCAGCAGATTCAAGCCAATCGCCACCACCGCGCACAGCGCGATGCCTTTGAGGCCGAAGTCGTCCGGGCCGGTCCCGGTGCCGATCAGCACACCGCCAATCCCGAACACCAGGGTCACCGAGACAATCACCAGATTGCGCGCTTCTCCCAGATCGATCTTGTGGCGAATCAGCGTGTTCATCCCCACCGCGGCAATCGAGCCGAACAGCAGGCACAGGATCCCTCCCATCACCGGCACCGGGATGCTTTGCAGCAGTGCGCCGAATTTGCCGATAAACGCCAGGCCGATCGCAAACACAGCGGCCCAGGTCATGATCTTCGGGTTGTAGCTCTTGGTCAGCATCACTGCGCCAGTGACTTCGGCGTAGGTGGTGTTGGGCGGACCACCGAACATGCCTGCGGCGGTCGTGGCGATCCCGTCACCCAGCAGCGTGCGATGCAGGCCGGGCTTTTTCAGGTAGTCGCGACCGGTCACGCTACCGACGGCAATCACTCCGCCGATATGCTCGATGGCTGGCGCCAGGGCTACCGGGACGATAAACAGAATCGCTTGCCAGTTGAATTCCGGTGCGGTGAAGTGGGGCAGGGCCAACCACGGCGCAGCCGCGATTTTCGCGGTGTCCACCACGCCGAAGTAGAACGCCATGGCAAATCCCACCAGCACCCCGGCAATGATCGGCACGAGGCGGAAGATGCCTTTGCCGAACACGGCAACGATCAGCGTGGTCAACAGCGCCGGCATCGAGATCATCATCGCCGTCTGGTAATGAATCAGCTCCGCACCGTCTCCGGACTTGCCCATCGCCATATTCGCGGCGATCGGCGCCATGGCCAGGCCAATGGAGATAATCACTGGCCCGATCACCACAGGCGGCAGCAGACGGTCGATGAATCCGGTGCCTTTGATCTTCACCGCCAGGCCGAGGAAGGTGTAGACGAAACCTGCCGCCATCACACCGCCCATGGTTGCCGCGAGGCCGAACTGGCCCTTGGCAAGAATGATCGGTGTGATAAAGGCAAAACTCGACGCCAGGAACACCGGCACTTGCCGGCCGGTCACGACTTGGAACAACAACGTGCCCAGGCCCGCGGTAAACAGTGCGACGTTTGGATCAAGACCGGTGATCAGCGGCATCAACACCAGCGCGCCAAATGCCACGAAGAGCATTTGTGCGCCAGACAGAATCTGGCGCCAAAGCGGGTCGTTGAATTCATCCTGCATGCTTACGCGTCCTTCTGCTTGGTGCCGAAGATCTTGTCACCGGCATCGCCCAGGCCCGGGATGATGTAGCCATGTTCGTTGAGGCGCTCATCGATGGATGCGGTGTAGATCTGCACGTCCGGATGCGCCTGCTCGACGGCGGCGATGCCTTCGGGGGCGGCGACCAGCACCATGGCGCGGATGTCCTTGCAGCCGGCCTTTTTCAGCAGGTCGATGGTCGCAACCATGGAACTGCCGGTGGCGAGCATCGGGTCGATAATCATCGCCAGGCGTTCATTGATTTCCGGGACGAGTTTTTCCAGGTAGGTGTGGGCCTGCAATGTTTCTTCATTACGGGCCACGCCCACGGCGCTGACCTTGGCGCCCGGGATCAGGCTCAGCACGCCTTCGAGCATGCCGATACCGGCGCGCAGGATCGGCACCACGGTAATTTTCTTACCGGCGATTTTCTCCACTTGTACGGGACCGGCCCAACCGGGGATCTCGTAGGTTTCCAAGGGTAGATCCTTGGTGGCTTCGTAAGTCAGCAACGCTCCGACTTCCTGAGCAAGCTCACGGAAGTTCTTCGTGCTAATGTCGGCGCGGCGCATAAGGCCGAGCTTGTGTCGGATCAGCGGGTGGCGGATCTCGCGAGTGGGCATGGGAAAGGCTCCGGCGGCGGGCAAAAAAACCGGCCTAGATTAATCTATCTCGGGGTGTTGTCCTATAGACATCAAGTACGTTAGTCCATAAAGGCTTGAACGTTGCGTCCCAGAAGCGTACCTTCGCCCGCTTTTCTTGCCACAGTACCCCTGGAGAGCGCCATGTCCGCTGATCTCGAGCATATCCGTCAAATCATGCGCGAGGCTGACTGCCTGTACACCGAAGCGCAAGTCGAAGAGGCGATCGCCAAGGTAGGTGCGCACATCACCCGCGAAATGGCCGACACCAATCCGGTGGTGTTTTGTGTGATGAACGGCGGTCTGATTTTTGCCGGCAAATTGCTGACATATCTGCAGTTCCCACTGGAAGCGTCCTATTTGCACGCCACCCGCTATCGCAATGAGACCAGTGGCGGCGATCTGTTCTGGAAGGCCAAGCCGGAAGTTTCGTTCATCGACCGCGATGTGTTGATCATCGACGACATCCTTGATGAAGGACACACACTGGGCGCGATCATCGACTTCTGCAAACACGCTGGAGCGCGCAAGGTCCACACTGCGGTGCTGATCGACAAAGACCACGACCGCAAGGCCCGCCCGGAGTTGAAAGCCGATTTCGTCGGCCTGCAGTGCATTGACCGTTATATCTTCGGTTATGGCATGGACTACAAAGGCTACTGGCGCAACGCCAACGGAATTTTTGCGGTTAAAGGAATGTAACGAATGGCCAGCTTTCTTGATCAATCGCTGTTTACCGAGTTGGCCGAGAAAGCCGCAACCAGCCCCCGTGGCCGGCATCATCACAACTTCCATCAAATGGACGAGCCGTGCCACCGGATGGCCGTGGGGCTGCAACCCGCGACCTATGTGCCGCCCCATCGACACCTGAACGCAGACAAGGCAGAAACCTTGTTGGTGCTCAAGGGGCGCCTGGGTTTGCTGATCTTCAGCGAGACCGGCGAGGTGCTCGCCAAGCGCGTGATGCAGGCGGGCGGAGAGTGCCAGGGTGTCGATCTGCCGCCCGGTGTATTTCATGGCCTGGTGGTGCTGGAACCCGATACCGTGATGTTTGAATGCAAGGCTGGGCCGTATCGTCCGGTGGGTGAGGGCGAACTGGCCAGTTGGGCGCCGCGCGAAGGCGATGCCGCAGTGGCCGAGTATCAACGCTGGATGCTTGCCCAGTTCGTTTGAACCACTTGTTTCCTCGCCTTCGGCTCACAGGTAAACTTCCTCTCCCGTGTAAATGTCTGCAGGCTGGAGTCGGAAATGCGCAAAGATAAGAAACAGGTGATTGGTGATGACATCGGTGACGAGCAGATCAAGCTGTTCCTGAATTTCGAGCCTGTCGACGCCACTTCGCCGTCCCTGCACAAACTGATCAAGGCCTATCGCGGATTGCGTATCGACGATTTCGAGCGGTTCCTGGGTTTTTTCAAGGAAGCCGGCCTGGACCTGGATGGCAAGGATGAGCACGGCCAGACCTTCGTCGAGGTGATCAAGGACCAGCGCAACGCCGCCGAGTACATCGAACTGATCGACAACGCCCGCGGCTGATTTCCCGAGCCCAAAAAAACGCCCCGTGCTCGTAAGAGACCGGGGCGTTTCGCTTTTTACTGCAGGAGCGAGCTTGCTCGCGAAGAACCTGAGAGCAACCCGTTAAATCAGGTGCGCTGCGTCATCGTTGACGTTTTTCGCGAGCAAGCTCGCTCCTACATCAACCAGTTCCAGGCTGATGTTGTTCTGCGTGTTGATCTTGCGGTACAGCTCGGCATCCGTTTCCAGGACTTTTTCCCGGGCCGGGAAGATCTCGTGCAGCTTGGCCGCCCATTCGCCGTTGGTTTTGGCCGGGAAGCAGCGCTCGATCAGGTCGAGCATGATCGACACGGTGACCGACGCGCCAGGAGAGGCGCCCAGCAACGCAGCCAGCGAACCATCCTGCGCCGCCACCAGTTCGGTGCCGAATTGCAGCACGCCGCCTTTTTTCGGGTCTTTCTTGATGATCTGCACCCGTTGGCCGGCCACTTCCAGGCGCCAGTCCTCGGCTTTCGCCTCAGGGTAGAAACGGCGCAGGGCTTCCAGACGCTGTTCCATGGACTGCCGCACTTCGCTGACCAGGTATTTGGTCAGGTCCATGTTGTCCCGCGCCACCGCCAGCATCGGGCCGATGTTGCCGGCACGGATCGACAACGGCAGGTCGAGGAACGAGCCGTGCTTGAGGAATTTGGTGGTGAAACCGGCGTAAGGCCCGAACAGCAGAGACTTCTTGCCTTCGACCACGCGGGTATCCAGGTGCGGCACCGACATCGGTGGCGAGCCCACTGCAGCCTGGCTGTAGACCTTGGCCTGGTGCTGCTTGACCACTTCTGGGTTGTCGCAGCGCAGCCATTGGCCGCTGACCGGGAAGCCGCCAAAACCTTTGCTTTCTTCGATGCCTGAGGCCTGGAGCAGCGGTAGGGCCGCGCCGCCGGCACCGAGGAAGACGAATTTGGCGTCCACATCACGGCTGTTGCCGCTGTTGACGTCCTTGATGCTGACGGTCCAGCCTGCGCCATTGCGCTTGAGGCCGGTGACACGCTTGCAGTACTTGACCTGGGCATCCGCCGAACTGGTCAGGTGACTGAGCAACTGATTGGTCAGGGCGCCAAAGTTGACGTCGGTGCCGTTCATCACGCGCGTGGCGGCGACTTTTTCGTCGGCGGGACGCCCCGGCATCATCAGTGGCATCCACTCGGCCATTTGCGCACGGTCTTCGGTGTAGTGCATATCCGAGAACGCATGGTGCTGGCTGAGGGTTTCAAAGCGCTTCTTGAGGAACGAAACACCTTTTTCGCCCTGTACGAAACTCAGGTGCGGCACCGCGCTGATAAAGGATTTGGACGAGCCAAAGGTGCCTTTCTTGGTCAGGTAGGCCCAAAACTGTTTCGACACCTCGAACTGGGTGTTGATGTGCACGGCTTTCTTGATGTCGATGGAGCCATCATCAGCCTGCGGCGTGTAATTCAACTCACACAACCCGGCGTGGCCGGTACCAGCATTGTTCCACGGGTTGGAACTCTCCGCGGCACCCGAATCCATCAGCTCAACGACTTCCAGCTTGAGGCCAGGGTCGAGCTCTTTGAGCAGTACGGCCAAGGTGGCACTCATGATGCCCGCACCTACCAGTACTACGTCGACTGCTTCGTTATGCGCCATTTAACGCGTCTCCAAAATCTGCAGCACCAATTGACGGCATGGCTGCCAGGAGTGACGGGGCGGTTCACGTAATGCCCCAGGTTACCCATGGCCAGGATCGCCATGTCCGATTCTTCGCAATTTTTTGCAACTTCAGCGGACGCTGCCGACCGAGCCTGATCTGCTTATGAACGCATTTAAGGGCGCCTGTGGCAATTCGACTTATGGTCAAGTGCGTCCGATTGTGCAACCAAATCCGTAGCGGACAGGTTTCAAACCCAGGTATCTGGGGAGTACTCGGTCCTGTGTGGTGGTGCAGTGCCAGACGCTGATGGTGCTTGTACAAACGCAAAACTATTCATTTGCTCGCCACACTCTTGTGAAGTTGTGAAAACCCGTTTTTTCACGCTCTTTTGAAGACGTGAACCTCAAAAAAGGGCTGCCCCGGCCTGGCACCTGGCCCGACATCACAACCGATAGACGGTTTGACGGGCAAAAACTCAAGTGGCCGAGCGAATGGCAGCTCTGGCAGATTCGGTAAAGGCGGCGGTTTTGCAGAAAAACAGCAAGCGCGCCAGCTTCACTCGATCTGTGTGGGCGGCTCTCTGTGGGCGGTGCGGGGGAGCTAATACCGGGGCATTAGCGATGCTGCGAGGCCCGATCAGGAGACGTCCTTATAATCGGGGGGAGATTGTAGCGAAGAACGCTGGGTAAATGGTCGGGTTTTATGACTTTTATTAGCCTTTCGGTCAGGCGGCCAACGCCTGGTGCTTGATTGACCGTGGAGCGCGGGGGCTTACGCGAGCCCGGGCAGGCAACGGATGGTGCATCCAGCTCAGGCGGATCTCTTCGACTTCGACCCAACCTTCACCCACCGGAGGCAGGTCGCATTGCTTGAATGCCTGGCAGCAGCCTTGTGGGTCGAGCAAAGCAAAGTGCCGAAGGGCAGGTTTTGCGGCGAACAGGTTCCAGAGAAAATTCATGATGGTTGGCCTCCTGATAATTGAGGCAAGGTTGCCTTCCAAGGATGACACCACGGTGTAATAGCTGTGACATATCGGTGACACTGAACCGCTGCAGGCGTGCCGGGGTCCGAGGTTGTAACTGTCGCTAGTTCCCGGCCCTGGCGCACCGCTATACTGCCGGGCTGTCGGTACCTGAATTCTGGAGATAAGCGCATGTTGCAACGCCTGTTGTTCGGTTTGATCACTGTGTCCTGTTTGACCCTGGTTGGCTGTGCCAACAGCCCGCAACAGCTCAGCCCGCAACCGAAGGTCACCGCGCAGTTGGCCCCGGTGGGACAAGGTCAAGCGGTGTCGGTGCGGGTGGTCGATGGTCGTCCGTCGCCGACCTTGGGTTCGCGCGGTGGCCTGTACCCCGAGACCGCTCTGATTTCGGTGACCGGCGAGGATCTGCTGCCGAAGCTGCAGGCCCAGGCTGAAGCCGCCGTGCGTCTGCTGGGCTTTACCCCAGGTAACTCACCGGGCGCTCCGCAACTGACGATCACGCTGGCCGAGTTGAAATACCAGTCGCCCAAGGATGGGCTGTATGTGACTGAAGCCTCGATTGGCGCGACATTCCGTTCCGACGTGAATGCCGGTACCCGTCGCTACAATGGCCGCTATGCGGCATCCCTCAATCAGCGTTTCGGCATGTCGCCGAACCAGGAAACCAACACCAAGCTGGTCAGTGATGTGCTGAGTGATGCGCTGACTCGCCTGTTCAAGGATCCAAGCATCGGCCGCTTGCTCAGTTCGCAATAATCTGGCTTACGGGGGCGTGGGAGGTTCAAAGGACGAACCACGCCGCCAGCTGCTACGCCATACACAACTTGCGTTTCCCCGCCGCATTTCAAGCCGCTTCGATATAGAAATCCAGCATGCTCACCCCGGTTAGCAGGTCCAGCTCCGGCAGGTCAGCATGTTGATGTCCGCCGAGGGCGCAATACACCAACCAGTGGCGATCCTGAACATTAAAGGCGAGGCTGCCGATCAGCGCTTCTTGTTCATCGCTTGGGGTGATCAGGTACAGCCGATCCTGGTTTTGCGCATGCAGCATGACAAGCTCCTGGGCGTTCGAAGGGCAACAGAGTGGCTTGTTAAGGTGACGTTCAGGTGACGACGTAAATTACTCGCTGCATTTGCGGTCAATGGGGCAGGGCGCGACGAGCGTCGGCCCACCTCACAGCATTGAGCGCAGAGCGGTCGATCGACCAGGCATTGCTGACTTGCTGGTTCAGCCCCTGGATTACAGGGGGATTCCAGCCTTGACCCGATACTGATTCCTCACCGGCGTCGCATATTGCAGCACCAGATACGGTCGATGCTCGGCCGGGCATGCATTCAAGCGCCGCTCCCATTCCGCTTTCGCCTTGACCAACTCATCCGCCGGGAACACCTCGGCGGCCGTTGGCACCTGTAATTGCGGGTCGGCGTCGTTCCACTGGGCATACGCCAGGTAATGCACGGGAAACAGCCGGTAACCGCCGAGGATCTGCCGATCCATCTCGAGCGCGAGCTGCTTGGTATCGTCGAAACGCTCGGTAATCGGTGGGGCAAAGTTGACGTGGACCCGGCCTTTGTAGCCGGTAATCCCGAGCGCGATGCTCACGTCATCTTCACCGGGTGCCTTGCTGTAGGTGCCGGTGGTGGCGCGGATATACAGCTCACGTGCCTTGGCCGAATCGCATGGGTCGTACTCGTAGCTGATGGATACCGGGGTCAGGTTCAATGACTGGATAACCTCGGCGAACGGCTCATCCTTGCGACTCATGTGGAACATCTTGAGGATCGCCGACTCGGTGCGATCATCCCCGTCCTTGGCGCGACCTTCGGCCTGGGCGATCCAGATCGACTGGCCGTCGTTGCGAATCGAATGGTTGATGTAGGCCGACAACAGTTGATACGCCGCCATCTTCTCGCGCCGACCGGTAATGGAGCGGTGTACGATAAAACTCTTGTTGAGGCGCATCAGGTCGCTGACAAACGGTTTTTGCAGCAGGTTGTCGCCGATGGCAATGCGTGGCGTCGGCAAGCCCGCGTGGTACACCGCGTAGTTGACGAAGGCCGGGTCCATTACGATGTCGCGATGGTTGGCCAAGAACAGGTAGGCCATGCCCGATTTGAGTTGTTCGACACCGGTGTAGGTGACGCCGTCGGTCGCGCGGTCAATCGTGTGGTCGACGTAGAACTCGACTTTGTCTTGCAAGGTGGCGACGGTGGTCACGCCGGCGAACTCTCGGCGCAGCTTCTGCGCGATCAGCGGCTTGAGCAGCCAGCCGAAGGTGCCGGCAAAACGCGGGAAGCGAAAGTGGGTCAGAATGTCTAGAAAGGCCTTGTCACTGAACAGACGGGCCAGCACTGCCGGGACTTCGCTGTCGTTGTAAGGTCGGATGGTATCGAATTCACCCATCATGCTCTCTTGTTAGAAACGGCTAAGGTAAGTAAAGGTTTGGAGCGATAAGTGACAGGGCGCGGTCTGAACAAATGGCATCAAACGAAAATAGCCCTGCAAATAGACCGGCGATTATACGCACAAGTCACTTAGGAGACCGCGATGCTGGAAACCGAGCCGTACACATGTCCTTATTGCGGTGAGCTGGCGGAGGCTGTATTGGACCTGTCCGCTGGCGATCAGGACTATATAGAAGACTGTCCAGTGTGTTGCCGGCCGATTAATTTCGAGCTGCAGGTGCACGGTGACGAATGGATGCTTAACGTGCGCAGTGAGAACGAATAGGGTGCGTCCATGCAGCGAATCTACGAACCGGAAAACCTGATGGAAGGCGAATTGCTGCAACAGATGCTCGCCAGTGAGGGCATCGAGGCGCATTTGGTCGGGCGCCATTTGCTCGGCGGCACCGGCGAGCTGCCCATCTTCGGCCTGTTGGGATTAGAGGTGGAAAACCACCAGGCCAGCTGTGCACGTGAGCTGATTACCGCCTACATCGGCGCACAACCCATGCCCAGCGACGACCCTGACAACGTTCCCGACGTATTGGTCTGTTAGGCTGTTGGCCGGTTTATCCAAGAGTTATGTTGCCCCATGTGTGGACGTTATGCCCTGTTTCGCTGGAATCCTGCCTTTGCCGCCCTGCCGGGCTTTCCGACGGATCAACAGGCCCAGTGGAACATTTCTCCGAATGATTCGGTGTTGATCCAGCGTCAGGGCGACGGCCAGCGCACCTTGGCGCGGGCGCGCTGGGGGCTGACGCCGCCGTGGCTCACCGACTTGTCCCGCACGCCAGCCCATGCTCGCGCCGAAACCCTGGCCGAGCAACCGATGTTTCGCGAGGCCTTTCGCCTGCGCCGCTGCCTGCTGCCGGCCAACGGGTTTTATGAGTGGCGCGGCACCCAGCGCAAACGGCCTTACTGGCTGACGCCGGGGGAAGGTTCGACGCTGTTCTTCGCGGCGATCTGGGAGGCTTATCCGGTACAGGAACAGGTGTGGTTAAGCACGGCGGTGGTGACCCAGGCCGCGCAGAACCAACGTCGACCGCTGATTCTGGACGCGGCGGGGCAGCAAGCCTGGCTGGACCCCGAGACGCCGCTGCAGACGTTGCAGGCGCTGTTGGCCAGTGAACCCGCAGTGTTGCGTGAGCGGGTGCTGGCCAACCTGGTGAATGATCCAAAACTCAATGGGCCGGAGTGCCTGACGCCGGGCTGATAGGCGATTTCAGACCTTGAACTGATTGATCAAGCGACGCTGCTGTTCCGCCAGCTTGGTCAAATCCGCGCTGGCGGTGCTCGACTCATCCGCGCCGCTGGCCATTTCGTTGGCCACTTGTCCGATACAGCCCCTTGGCGGTTAGCAGCGGGGCTTCCAGTTCGCGCTGGATCAGCGAAGCCTGGGTTTGGGCCAAGGCCGTGAGGCGTTGTTCGATGAGGTGTTCGAATTGCCCTTGGGTGCGCTCTTGCACCATCTCTTGGGTCCGGGCATCGGTGAACAATGCGTACAGCACCAAGGCGCCGACTACGCTTAAGGCAATGGCCCCGGCCAATGCCGCGACAGAGAACTGAATCGACTTGAATTTCATGGTGGCTCCGGGCACAGAGGACATCGTATCGGCCGCTGGCTGGGAGGACATGAGGCTTGGGGTCTGCAAATGCCGGGCGGTGTCGCAAACAGGCAGGCTCGCGGCGCAGGGTTATCCGAAATTCAGCGGTTAAACGCCCGTGTATCTGGCGCCGATACAACGGAGCGCCTACGATACGCACCATGTTTTCAGGGAGAGCGTTCATGAAGAAGTGTTTGGCGGTAAGTACATTGAGCGCAGCGTTGCTGCTCGCCGGTTGTCAATCGGTCAACACCACCAGCGGTGGCGCTGTCGGGGTGGAGCGTAAGCAGTACATGTTCAGCATGTTGTCGAGTCAGGAAGTCGACCAGATGTATGCGCAGTCCTACCAGCAGACCCTGGGTGAGGCCAGCGGCAAAGGCCTGGTGGACAAGAGCAGCGCCAATGCCAAACGCGTCCAGGCTATCGCCAAGCGCCTGATCGCCCAGGCGCCCACCTTCCGGCCGGATGCCGCGCAATGGAAGTGGGAAGTGAACCTGATCAAAAGCGACGAGATGAATGCCAACTGTGGGCCCGGCGGCAAAATTTTTGTCTACAGCGGTTTGATCACCAATCTCAAGTTGACCGACGACGAGCTGGCAGCGGTCATGGGCCATGAAATTGCCCATGCGTTGCGCGAGCACGGCCGTGAAGCCATGTCCAAAGCCTATGGCATCGAGATGGCCAAGCAAGGTGCCGGTGCGCTGTTCGGCTTGGGCCAGGACAGTCTGGCGCTGGCCGATACCGTGGCCAACTACGGCATGACCCTGCCTAACAGCCGCAGCAATGAAAACGAAGCGGATCTGATCGGCCTTGAGCTGGCGGCCCGCGCCGGCTATGACCCGAACGCCGCCATCACGCTGTGGAACAAAATGTCGAAGGCGTCGGAAGGCGCGCCACCGGAGTTCATGAGCACGCACCCGGCCTCCGACAGCCGGATCGCCTCGTTGCGGGCGGCGATTCCGAAGGTGATGCCACTTTACAAGCCGCGGTGAGTTGCAAGCGGCAAGCTGCAAGTCAGAAGCAAAAGCAGCCGCGCTTTTTCTTGTAGCTTTAAGCTTGCCGCTTGCCGCTGTTACAGCGTAATGGCCTTGTACACCGCAACCAGCGCCAGGATGAAAAACGCCGAGGCCGCCAGTCGTCGAATCAGGGTCAATGGCAGTTTTTCCGCCGCGAAATTCCCCGCCAGAACTACCGGCACGTTGGCAATCAGCATGCCCACGGTGGTGCCGATAATCACCAGCCACAGTTCCGGGTATTGTGCCGCCAGCATCACCGTGGCGATTTGCGTCTTGTCGCCGATTTCAGCGATGAAGAACGCAATCAGGGTGGTCAGGAATGGGCCGAACTTGCGCGTGGTACTGGCTTCGTCATCATCCAGCTTGTCCGGTACCAGGGTCCACAGCGCCGTGGCGCAGAAGCTTGCGGCCAGAGTCCAATGCAATACCGCGTCCGAAAAGAAGCTGCTGAACCAGGCGCCCACGGCACCGGCGGCGGCATGGTTGGCAAGGGTCGCGGCGACGATGCCGGCGATGATCGGCCAGGGTTTGCGAAAGCGTGCAGCAAGAATGAGCGCGAGCAATTGTGTCTTGTCACCGATTTCGGCCAAGGCAACGATTGCAGTCGGAACGAGGAATGAGTCCAGCATCAGATAGGTTTCCAGGGGCGGGTCGACACGGCTATGACACGTACAGCCTTCCCGCCCCGGGTAAGGTGTGCGTGTCATAGGTCTTGTCAAACCCCGGTCCGTCTAAGCGGACTCCTGGGTCGCATACGCCATGGTCTGTTGACCAAGTATGTTGACGTATGCCGGACGAGCGGGTGGCTCGTGGGAGACTACTCCCCTAGGACGGAGCGGATTCTGCCTTGCCGAAATCCATTCGGCAAGCCTTCTTTTTCAAACGCCCGTCAACCGCGCTTGGCCCGGTAGATGCGAAAACCCTGACCCTCGGCCTTGACCGCACAGATGCCCAGATGCTCTTCGATCAACGCCTGGTACTTCAGGAAACTATTCGCAACAAGCCGAAGTTCGCCGCCGTTTTTCAGATGTTGTCGTGCTTTTCGCAGCAGGTTTTCCGTGGCGAAATAATCCGTGTGAACCCCGACATGGAACGGTGGGTTACTCAAGATCGAGTCCAGACCCATGGGTGCCGCGTCGATTCCGTCGCCCGTCAGCACCTCGGCTTCCAGCCCGTTGGCGGTCAGCGTCAGGCGACTGCTGGCGGTGGCGAAAGCATCCACATCGAGCAATGTGACGGTGTTATGCGGATAGCGGCGCTTGACTGCGGCGCCTAACACGCCAGCACCACAACCGAAGTCCAGCACGTGGCCGCTGGGCAGTTTGTCCAGATGCTCCAGCAACAACGCTGTGCCGCGATCCAGGCGGCCATGGCTGAATACGCCTGGCAGGCTGACCACCTTGAGCGGTCCATCCGCCAACGGCACCTCGAACACTTGGGCCAGGCTTTCCAGGTCTGGCGCCGCCGGAGCGTTGCCCACGGTGACTTGCCACAGCTGGCAATGCCGTGCGTTATCGAGCTTGCGCGGTTTGCCGAAGGCGTTCAGTTGCTTGGCGGCGCTTTCGATACCACCGCGTTTTTCCCCGACCAGAAATACCTCGGCCCCCGGCAGACGCGCGGCTACAGCCTTGAGGATGTAATCGGCCAGGTCCTTGGACTTGGGCAGGAACACCACCGCCGAGTCGAACCCCCGTCCTGGCACATTCACGCCAAAATGGCTGCGCTCGGCGAAGCGCGCGTCCAGCACCGCCTGATCGCCGGCATGCCAGCACCAGCCGTGGGCGTTGGGCAGGCGACCGAGCAGATCGTCGGCAGGCAAGCCAGCCAGTAACAGGTTGCCTTGAAAAAGTTCGGCCTGACGAAGCAGTACTTCACTGCGCGGATCCATGGGCTGCTCCCTGAAAAAGGAGCGCAGTTTATCAACTGACGACGCGCTGCGGTGTACCGCTGAAAAACCCCCGGGCGTTTTCTGTCAATTG
Organism: Pseudomonas mucidolens; assembly: GCF_900106045.1. NCBI lineage: Bacteria > Pseudomonadati > Pseudomonadota > Gammaproteobacteria > Pseudomonadales > Pseudomonadaceae > Pseudomonas > Pseudomonas mucidolens. Next base: position 171,595 of record NZ_LT629802.1, read on the forward strand.
CCCGACGATGCGCTGCCGGGCTTCACGGCTGCCCCAGGCACTGTGGGGCGTGACGATCAACCTCGGAATGTCTGCCGCCAGCAGTGGGTTGCCGGCGGTGGGGGGCTCGACGCTCAGCACATCGGTCGCCGCGCCGCCCAGATGACCATTGCGCAATGCGTCTGCCAAGGCGTGTTCGTCGATCAAGCCACCGCGTGCGGTGTTGACCACGAAAGCGCCCGGCTTGAGCAATGCCAGCTCGCGTGCGCCGATGAAGTGGCGGGTGTGTTCATTGAGCGGGCAGTGCAGCGTCAGGGCATCGATCTGCGGCAGCAGCTCATCCAGTGGCACGCGATCGGGTCGTGCCGGGCGCCCGGGAATTGCCCCCAGCAATACGCGCATGCCAAAGGCTTGCGCCAGGCGTGCCACGGCCCCACCGAGTTCGCCATGGCCCAGTAGGCCGAGGGTTTTACCTTCCAGTTCGATAATCGGGTAATCCAGCAAGCAGAACTGTCGGGATTGCTGCCAAAGGCCCGCGTCGACGTCTTTCTGGTAATCCTTCAGGCGCGTGGCCAGGTTCAGCAGCAGCATGATCGTGTGCTGAGCCACCGATGGGGTGCCGTAACCCTGGCAGTTACTGACGGTAATCCCTTGGGCGCGGGCCGCTGCCAGATCGACGTTGTTGGTGCCGGTAGCGGCAATCAGGATCAGCTTCAGGTCGGGGCAGGCCGCGAGTGTTCGGGCATCCAGCAGGATCTTGTTGCTGATCGCCACTTGGGCGCCTTGCAGGCGTTCGACCACTTGGTCCGGCGGGGTTTGCTCCTGCAGTTGCAAGTCACTGAAGGACGCCCGTAGCTGGCTCAGGTCCAAGTCTCCGAGGTCCAGGGAAGGGTGATCGAGGAAGACGGCGCGGCGATTGTTCGTCATCAACTGTACCTTTTGCGGCGGGGTTTGAAGGCGTAATCTGCCGAGCCTATCAGATGAAATAATCAGTTACTTCCTGGAGCGTGCATGTACCTCACCGAGTTCTTGACCGTGGTTCTGATTCACCTGCTGGCGGTTGCCAGTCCTGGGCCGGATTTTGCTGTGGTCGTGCGCGAGAGCGTGACCCACGGGCGTCGCGCGGGCACCTGGACGGCGTTGGGTGTCGGTTCGGCGATTTTCTTGCACGTAGGCTATTCGTTGCTCGGCATCGGCTTGATCGTGTCCCAGTCCATCGTGCTGTTTAACGCCTTGAAGTGGGCGGCTGCGGCTTACTTGCTGTACATCGGCTTCAAGGCCCTGCGCGCGCAACCGACCAAACCGACTGGCGAAGAAAGCCTGCACCGGGAAGTCGGCGAGCGCAGCGCGCGTGGAGCGTTTACCGCAGGCTTTGTCACCAATGGCTTGAACCCCAAGGCCACGCTGTTTTTCCTGTCGCTATTCACGGTGGTCATCAATCCGCACACGCCGCTGGCGATCCAGGCTGGTTATGGGGTGTATCTGGCCACGGCTACCGCGGTCTGGTTTTGCCTGGTGGCCATGCTGTTCAGCCAGCAACGGGTTCGCGCCGGGTTTGCGCGCATGGGCCATTGGTTCGACCGGGTCATGGGCGCGGTGCTGATCGCCATTGGGGTGAAACTGGTGTTCACCGAGCGTTAGGCGTGGTGTGAATCAGCGAATACTGGCTCAAAGCTAGCATTCGCCGGGTTCTGCAAATCATTCCTTCGGCTGATTTGGCCTGCGCATAAGGTCTCTAAAGTGCAAATCCTTTAGCCAAGACCGTGCAGTCATAAAAGGGATTCGTATGTTGCAGACTCGTGTTATCCCGCCCGCCGAAGGCGCCTACCAATACCCGCTGTTGATCAAACGCCTGTTGATGTCTGGCGTGCGCTACGAGAAAACCCGGGAAATCGTCTACCGCGACAAGCTGCGCTACACCTATCCGACTCTCATCGAGCGCGTCGCCCGCCTGGCCAACGTGCTGACGGCAGCCGGGGTCAAGGCCGGTGACACGGTGGCCGTAATGGACTGGGACAGTCATCGCTACCTGGAATGCATGTTTGCCATTCCGATGATTGGCGCGGTGATCCACACCATCAACGTCCGCCTGTCGCCGGAACAGATTCTCTACACGATGAACCACGCCGAAGACCGTTTTGTGCTGGTCAACGCTGAGTTCGTCGGGCTCTATCAAGCTATTGCCGGTCAGTTGACCAGCGTCAACAACACTCTGTTGTTGACCGATGGTGAGGAAAAAACCGCCGACCTGCCCAATCTGGTGGGCGAGTACGAGCAATTACTGGCCGCCGCCAGCCCTCAGTACCGCTTCGAGGATTTTGACGAGCATTCGGTCGCCACCACGTTTTACACCACGGGTACCACCGGTAACCCTAAAGGTGTGTATTTCACCCATCGTCAATTGGTACTGCACACCATCGGCGTAGCGACCATCATGGGCTGTGTCGACAGCGTGCGGTTGCTGGGCACCAACGACGTCTACATGCCCATCACGCCGATGTTTCACGTACATGCCTGGGGGCTGCCATACGTGGCGACCATGCTCGGGCTCAAACAGGTCTATCCCGGGCGTTACGATCCGGAATACCTGGTGGAGCTGTGGCGCAAGGAGAAGGTCACATTCTCCCATTGCGTGCCAACCATCCTGCAAATGGTGCTTAACGCAAAGGCCGCGCAAAACGTGGATTTTGGCGGCTGGAAAATCGTTATTGGTGGCAGCGCCCTCAACCGCTCCCTCTACGAAACCGCCAAGGCGCATGGCATTCAACTGACCGCTGCGTACGGCATGTCCGAAACCGGACCGCTGGTGTCCTGCGCGCATCTCAACGAAGAGCTGATGGCGGGCTCCGAAGATGAGCGCACCACCTACCGTATCAAGGCGGGCGTGCCCGGGCCTTTGGTGGAGGCGGCGATTATTGATACCGAGGGTAATTTCCTCCCGGCCGACGGCGAGTCTCAGGGCGAACTGGTGCTGCGTGCGCCATGGCTGACCGAGGGCTATTTCAACGAACCGCAAAAGGGCGCCGAACTTTGGGAAGGCGGCTGGATGCACACCGGCGATGTCGCGACCCTCGATGCATTTGGGGTGATCGACATTCGCGACCGCATCAAGGACGTGATCAAGACCGGTGGCGAATGGATTTCCTCCCTGGCCCTTGAGGACTTGATCAGCCGTCATCCGGCGGTACGCGAAGTAGCGGTGGTGGGGATGGCCGATCCGCAGTGGGGCGAGCGTCCGTTTGCGCTGCTGGTGGTGCGTGAAGGCCAGGCAATTGGTGCGCGCGAGCTCAAGGATCACCTCAAGCCGTTTGTCGAGTTGGGCCACTTGAGCAAGTGGGCCATTCCGAGTCAGATTGCCATTGTTACGGAAATTCCCAAGACCAGCGTCGGCAAGCTCGACAAGAAACGTATCCGCGTTGACATCATTGAATGGCAGGCCAATAACAGCACATTCCTCTCCACGCTCTAAGGCTGCCTGTCGTGTCCTTTGGGGCACGGCAGCGCTCTATCACAAGCCTTTGACTTGTCATTTGCCGATTTTCAGCCATCCTCTTCCGCGTCAGCCCTCGCTGACGTGGCGAAAGGACTGTGGCAGACGGGTTGGTGATACAAATCACACTTTAGAGGGATCAAGCGGTACCCCCTGCTGGCTATAGTCCCTCCGAGAGTTTTTCAAGAGTGCGGCGTTGCGGGCCATCGTGGTTCGACGCTCGTCCGGCATTGGGATCGTTGTGTCTCGGCCGTTACAAGCATGTTTGAAAAGGCTCGCTGCCATAACAATAAAATGCACATGGAGTAGCGTCGATGACCTCAGTAAACCAGTTCTGGCGCCGGGCGAGATTGCCTCTGGCGGTCAGTCTTGCCTCGACCCTCGCCGGGCCCGCATTCGGCGTCAGTTTCAACATCGGTGAAATCGAAGGCAGCTTCGATTCGTCCCTGTCGGTGGGCGCCAGTTGGGGCACATCCAAACCCAACAAGGACCTGATCGGCGTCAACAACGGCGGCAGCGGTTTATCCCAGACCTCCGATGACGGTCACTTGAACTTCAAGCGTGGGGAAACGTTCTCGAAGATCTTCAAGGGTATCCATGACCTGGAGCTGAAATACGGCGATACCGGTGTGTTTGTGCGTGGCAAATATTGGTATGACTTTGAACTCAAGGACGAAAGCCGTCAGTTCAAGGACATCAGCGACAGCAACCGCAAAGAGGGCGCCAAGTCCTCCGGCGGGCAAATTCTCGATGCCTTCATTTACCACAACTACTCCATTGCCGATGCACCGGGTTCGGTGCGATTTGGTAAGCAAGTGGTGAGCTGGGGTGAAAGTACCTTCATCGGCGGCGGTATCAACTCCGTGAACCCGATCGACGTGTCCGCATTCCGTCGTCCGGGGGCCGAGATCAAGGAAGGCCTGATTCCGGTCAACATGTTCTATGTGTCGCAATCGCTGACCGATAACCTGTCGGCGGAAGCGTTCTATCAGTTGGAGTGGGACCAGACCGTTACCGATAACTGCGGGACGTTCTTCTCCCAGCCGGATGTTGTGTCCGACGGTTGCGACGACAACCTGCGCCTGCTTGCCAAGCGCTCGACCATCGCTGCCACGGCCCCGGGCCGCGGCGCGCTCGCAGCATTCGAGCAGATGGGAATGGACGTTAACGAAGAAGGCACGCTGGTGCGGCGTGGCGGCGACAAGGATGCACGCGACAGCGGCCAGTTCGGCGTTGCGATGCGCTACAACTTCGAACCGCTGGATACGGAGTTCGGCGCTTACTTCATGAATTACCACAGCCGGGCGCCGATTTTCAGCGCGACGGCGGCACCGGCGTCGGCGTATGCAATTGCGCCGGCTTTCGGTTCGCTGGCGCCGGTGTTCATTGCCGGTAATTCCAAGTACTTCATTGAGTACCCCGAAGATATTCGCCTGTACGGCCTGAGCTTCTCTACCACCTTGCCTACCGGTACGGCATGGAGCGGCGAGGTGAGCTATCGCCCGAACGCGCCGGTGCAACTCAACACCACTGACATCCTCTATGCAGGTGTCCGCGACCTGGGCGGCGCGTACGAGAATGCTTCCGTGCTGCGGGGCGCCAAGGGGCAAGACCTGAACGGCTACCGTCGCAAGGAAATCACCCAGTTCCAGACCACGTTGACGCACTTTTTCGACCAAGTCATGGGCGCCAGTCGCCTGACACTGGTAGGCGAATTGGGCGTTACCCATGTCGGCGGCCTCGAGAGCAAATCCGACGCCCGTTACGGGCGTGATCCGGTCTTCGGTCCCGGTGCATTGCCAGACACGTTCGGTCGAAACACCTGCGCGCAGATCCTCAACACCGGCACTATCGGTGGTGCAGGTCCCGGTGCTGACGCCAGTAATATCACCAAAAACTGCAACAACGACGGCTTCACCACCTCCACTTCCTGGGGCTACCGTGGCCGTGCCATCTGGGAATATCCGGACGTCTTCGCCGGGGTCAACCTCAAGCCTAGCGTGGCCTGGTCCCATGATGTCAAAGGCTACTCGCCAGGTCCTGGCGCCAACTTTGAAGAAGGTCGCAAGGCGGTCAGCCTGGGTGTCGATGCGGAATACCAGAACACTTACACCGTCAGCCTGAACTACACCAACTTCTTTGGTGGCGACTTCAGCACCACGGATGATCGCGATTTCGTCGCCTTGAGCGCCGGCGTGAACTTCTGAGCACATTCTTTCAAGCAGTACGTATTTTCAGGAAGACCAGAATATGAAAATAACCAAAAGTCTGTTGCACGTGGGTGTGCTAGGACTGTCGATCATGGCCAGCAGCGTCATGGCGGCAGTCTCGGCGGATGAAGCCGCCAAACTGGGCACTACCTTGACACCAATGGGCGCGGAAATGGCCGGTAACGCTGCCGGCACCATTCCGGCCTGGAAACCGATGCCGACCAACGCCGGCGCCGTGGATGACAAGGGCTTCCTGGCCAACCCGTATGCCAGCGAGCAACCGCAGTTCACCATCACCGCGCAAAACGTCGAGCAGTACAAAGACCAGCTGGCGCCGGGGCAGTACGCGATGTTCAAGCGCTACCCTGACACCTTCAAGATGCCGGTGTATCCGACCCATCGCGGTGCCACCGTGCCGGCGGATGTGTTCGCGTCGATCAAGAAAAACGCCACCGCGACCAAGCTGGTAGGTGGCGGTAACGGGCTGGAAAACTTCGAGACAGCCGTCCCGTTCCCCATCCCGAAAAGCGGCGTGGAAGTCATCTGGAACCACATCACACGCTACCGCGGTGGCAGTGTGAAGCGTCTGGTCACCCAGGCAACACCTCAGGCCAATGGCTCGTACAGCCTGGTGTACTTCCAGGATCAGTTCGTCTTTCGCGACAAAATGAAGGACTACGATCCGGCAAACCCGGGCAACATCCTGTTTTACTTCAAGCAGGAAGTGACTGCGCCGGCGCGTCTGGCTGGTGGTGTGCTGCTGGTACACGAAACCCTGGACCAGGTTAAGGAGCCGCGTGCAGCCTGGGTCTACAACGCCGGTCAGCGTCGTGTGCGCCGGGCGCCGCAAGTTTCCTATGACGGTCCAGGCACCGCTGCCGATGGTCTGCGTACGTCCGATAACCTCGACATGTACAACGGCGCACCGGATCGCTACGACTGGAAACTGGAAGGCAAGAAGGAAATCTACATCGCCTCCAACAGCTACAAACTTGACGATCCGAAGCTCAAGTACGCCGACATCATCAAGGCGGGCCACATCAACCAGGACCTGACGCGTTATGAGTTGCGCCGCGTCTGGCACGTGGTTGCGACGCTGAAGGAAGGTCAGCGTCACATCTATGCCAAGCGTGACTTCTACATTGATGAAGACACTTGGCAGGCCGCCGTGATCGATCACTACGATGGTCGTGGTCAACTGTGGCGTGTCGCTGAAGCCCATGGCGAAAACTACTATGACAAGCAAGTGCCGTGGTACGCCCTGGAAACCCTCTACGACTTGCAGTCCGGCCGCTACCTGGCATTGGGCATGAAGAACGAAGAGAAAAAAGCCTATGACTTCGGTTTCACTGCTACCACCAGCGAGTTCACGCCGGCGGCCCTGCGTCAGCAGGGTGTCCGCTAACCCGTTGTAAGCGAGGCCACACCCTCGGAAAAACGCCCCGCTCGGGTAATGCCGATCAGTTAAGCGAATGAGGCACCCTGTAGGAGCGAGCTTGCTCGCGAAAAACGTCAACGATAACGCGTGCCTTCGGGATAAACGCGGCGCCTTTGAGTTCTTCGCGAGCAAGCCCGCTCCTACAAAGAGCCTTAACTGATCGGCATTACCCGCTAGGGGCGTTTTTTTTGCGTCCAGGCGGGCACGCTGCCGCCCACAGGGCATGGAGATGTTTTGTTGTAGTCTTTTTCCGACAAATGTCGCAAAAATCTACAAAGCACGTGTTTTTAGCGATAGTCTGCGGACATCTGTAATGCCGACCACAGCCTTCCACAAGAGCCCGGCGATGACTGATCTGTCCCGAATTCAAGGGCCTGCCAGTGCGGTAACTCCCACTCTGGAAGGGCGCTTCTATCGTCCCCCACTGCCCGATGGCTACGTGTTGCGACCTCGCCTGTGCGAGCAGCTGAGTGCCGGCCTGGAAGGGCGACTGTTGCTGATCAGCGCGCCGGCCGGGTTTGGCAAAAGTTCGTTGGCGGTAGAGTTTTGCCAGAGCTTGCCCGTTCATTGGCAAAGTCTGTGGCTGGGGCTCAGTTCTCGTGACAGCGACCCTGGGCGCTTCCTGGAGCGCCTGCTCGATGGCCTTCAGCAGTATTTTCCGCGCTTGGGCGCTCAAGCGTTGGGGCTGTTGAAAATGCGTCAGCGCCATCAACCGTTTGCCTTTGAGGAATGGCTGGATGGTTTGCTCGACGAGTTAACTGTTCACCTGTCCCCAAGCGCACCGTTGTTGCTGGTACTGGACGATTACCATCTGGCCCAGGGGCCGGTTCTGGACCGTTGTCTGCAATTTTTCCTCAATCATTTGCCCGACGGCCTGCTGGTGCTGGTCACCAGTCGCCAGCGTCCCGACTGGCACCTGGCGCGGTTGCGTTTGTCCCGGCATCTGCTGGAACTGCATGAGCAAGACCTGCGCCTGACCCACGAAGAGTCCCTGGCGCTGTTGGATCGCCACAGCAGCTCATTGCGTGGCGAAGCGCTGGACAATCTGATTCGGCGCAGCGAAGGCTGGGTCGCTGGCCTGCGATTCTGGTTGCTGGCGGTCTCCGAGGCCGGCAATGAGGGCGACTTACCGCAAGGTTTGCACGGCGGGGAAGGGTTGATCCGCGATTATCTGCTGGAAGAGGTGATCGATTGTCTGCCACCGGAGGTGCAGGGTTTTCTCTACGACACTGCTGTGCAGGAGCGTTTTTGCAGCGAACTGTGTGACGCTATCCGCGAAGCCCATGACAGCGCGGAAATCTTGCGCTACCTGCAATCCCATCAGGTCTTCCTGGTGCCGCTGGACGAGCAGGGTCACTGGTTCCGTTATCACCACCTGTTTTCCGATCTACTGCGTACCCGGCGCTCGCCAAACGCCATGTTGTCACCCGCCAGTCTGCATCTGCGTGCCTGTCGCTGGTTCAATGCGCAGGGTTTACTCGATGAAGCGGTGGAGCAGGCGCTGCGCGCCGGTCATCTGGATGTGGCGGCCAACCTGGTGCAGAACCTCTCCGAAGAACAGCTGCTGGCCGAACAGAACGTCGGCATGCTGCTGCGCTGGAAGATGGACTTGCCCGACAGTTTGTTGATCAGCACACCGCGTTTGATTGTGCTCTACAGCTGGGCCCTTGGGCTGGCATGTCAGTTGGATGCGGCGGAAGAGTTATCCAGTCATCTCAGCCGTTTTTTGCCGGCGCCGTCGGCCACTGCCCAAAAATCCATGTTGGCCCAGTGGTTGGCCCTCAGCGGGATCATCGCCCGTGGACGCGGCAACCGTGAGTTGACTCAGTTGTATTGCCGCGAGGCACTGGAAAGCCTGCCGCAGAAACGTTATGGCCAGCGATTGATGTGCTTGTCGACGCTGTCCAACCTGGCCATTGTCGACGCCGATCTGTGGCGCGCTCGCGGACTGAACCGCGAGTCGCTGGAACTGGCGCAGCGGGTCGGTAACCCGCTGTTCGAGGCGTTGGCCCATTATGACCGAGCACGCGTACTGCAAGCCCGGGGTGAAACGCTGCGTGCGCTGGATGAAGTGCGTGAAGGTCTGCAACGCTTGCAAGGCCTGGCGCCCCAGCGTCTTTACGCGGTGCGCGCGCGCCTGGCTCTGCACGAGGGGTATTTGCTGGTGATGCGCAGCCAGCCCGAGGCCGGCATGCTGCGTCTGCGTGCCGGCGTCGCCGAAGCGCGTGCCTGCCGGGACATCAGCGTGCTGATTGGACATTGTGTGATCGCCAATCTCGAAGGCCGACGTGGTGATTTTCCCAAGGCGTTTTCCGAGCTGGCCGAGGCGGAGCGGTTGATGCACATCTGGGACGTGCCGCCGATTTACTATTTGGCCATGATCACCCTGGTCAAATGTGAGTTGTGGCTGGCCCAGGGCCGCACCGACTTGGCCGAAGCCTGGCTGACCAGGCTGGGGCAAACCTATAACGGCGACCAGGCCGCCGCCGCTCCGGAGTTTCATCCGCAACTGCCGCAACATGTCGAACTGCAACAAGCGGCGTTGGAGGCTATGCGCGGCCAACCCGAAGCTGCACGGCATCGCCTTGAAACCCTGGCCCGACAGTCCACAGAAAACGGTCGGCAGATGGTTGCGGTGATGGCACTCACTCAGCAGGTACCATTGTTGCTGGATGAAGGTCAGGCCGCAGTGGCCCGCGCGGTTTTTGCCCAGGCCCTGCAAGCAGCCTGCGGCGGAGCGTTGCAACCCTTCCAGCGCATTTTGGACGGTTATCCCGACTGGACGCGGGAGCAATTGAACCTGGCGCCCAATGACCTGCTGAAACAAAGCCTGTGTGCACTTTTACCGCCCGTCGCTCAACGCGTGTCGAGTGAAACTACGCACACCTGTGAGTCGTTGAGCGGGCGAGAGTTGGCGGTTTTGCAACTGATTGCACAGGGCTTCTCAAACCAGGAAATCAGCAATCAGCTGTTTATCTCCCTGCATACGGTCAAGACTCACGCCAGTCATATCAACAGCAAGCTGGGTGTGGAACGCCGTACCCAGGCGGTGGCGCGGGCGCAGGAGATGGGGTTGCTGGGCTAGGGACATTCACAGGGACCTGAAGCTCCAGACGATTTCCACCACGCGTCCTGCGATCAGCGCATAAATCAGAAACAGCAGTATCTGCAGCAACAGGTGATAACGCAGTCTGGCAAGTTTGCGGATGCCATCGCTGATGTTCAGCAGCATCAGCAGGGTCGACACGATAATCAGGCTCCATCCCGCCAGATTTGATGCCAGGACGCCGAGGAAGAGCTCATAGTTTCCCCTCAGCGCGCCGGTACCCGCGGCAAAAAGCAGAGCGCACACCAACAGGTTCTTTACGTTGTCGAAGACCTTGGTGCACAGGTCGTTGTCCAGCAGTTGGACATAACGTTTCCAGAGTTTATGCATGGCTCACCCCGTCGGGTCACAGCTTACTGCGAGGCAGGACAGCCACCCGCTGCATGGTCGGCGGCCTGGTTAATCACCGCGGCCAACCGTTTGATATTGTTTTGATGGGCAATCACCAGTTCGTCGATGCCCGAGCCTGCGGGTGATTGCAGTACAGTGCGGCAGGTCTGCATCGGACGTTCGCCCGCGCCGCTTTGGCGCAGACGCCATTTGACGTCAAGCAGCGCGTACTGGCCGGGTATCGAGTCAAAGCGCTGTACGTCCAGGCGCACGGAGACGTGAGGTCCGAGGTTGCTGCTGGTCAGTTGCTCGGCCAGGGCGCTGCGCAGTTCATCCACAAGGCTGGCGGCCCACCACTGGGTTTCGAGAATGGCCACGCGACTGTCCCCTTGGCGGATCACTACTTGCGGCCGGTCGACCTGGGGCGGAATGCTGATGCTCTCGATCTGGATCTGCGCGCCCTGCGCGGGCGTAACGTCGTGGGCGGGAGTCAAGGTATGGAATTGGATCGGCTCGCTGCGACAGGCCCCGAGCAGCAATAGCCCGGTAGTGGCCAGCGCGATTCTTAACGAGAAAACCATGGCGGTTGCTCCTGTGGTCAGTTACGCGGCGGCCCTTGCAGATCCCGAGGCGCGGCATTGTCGGGACGGCCGCGAATCAGCGATTCCGGATGTCGTCCCAGGTAGTCCGAGAGTTCGCGCAGTGAGCGCGACATGCGTTCAAGCTCACTCAGGGTCTGGGTCAACTGTTCGCGCTGTGGCGAGTCTTCGGCCAGCGTCGCGCTGGCCGATCGCAAGGTCTTGCTGACGTCGCCCAAGGTGGTTTGTACGCCGGGCAGGGTCTTGGCATTGAACTGGGCGAGGCCTTTGCGCAGTTCGATGAGGTTGCCGTCGAGATTTCCGGCGATGCGTTCAATGGGCAATTGGTTGATTTTATCCACGATGCCTTCGAGTTTTTCCTGCAGTTGTTCCAGGTTGCCCGGAACGGTTGGAATGCTGACGGGGCGTACCGTTGCGTCAAACGTGACTTTTTCGGCCTTCGGGTAGAAGTCCAGGGCGATGTACAACTGGCCCGTCAACAAGTTGCCGCTACGTGCCTGGGCACGTAAGCCGTTTTCGATGAACGTGCCGATCAGGCGGACACCCGCCGCCTCATCGTTGGGGTCATGATTCAACACCTTGAGCATCTTGGTATGGACCTGGCCGAGTCGTTGCGGGTAGATCACGATGCCGACATTCACCGGGAAGCTGCGTTTCTTGGCGTCGAAATCCAGGTTGATGGCAACCACCTTGCCAAACTCGATGCCCAGGAACTCCACCGGGGCACCGACCTTGAGGCCGCGTAACGCCTGGTCAAAACGCAGGCTCAGGTATTGCGCGCGGCCGTTGGGCGGGGCGAGGGCACTTTGCTGATCGGCGAACAGTTCATAGGCGTATTCCTCCGCGGCGGGTTTGTCGTTGGGGCTGTATTCCGGCGCCCGGAAAGCGATGCCGCCCACCAGCAGAGTCGACAAGGACTCGGTCTTGAGTGCGAAACCGTTGGCGCCGACGCTCACGTCGATGCCGCTGGCGTTCCAGAAACGGGTGTTTTCAGTGACGTAGACGTCGTTGGGTGCATGGATGAATACGTCAATGTCCACGCCCTTGCCGTCAGCGTCCAAGGCGTAGGCCACGACTTGCCCGACGGGAATCTTGCGGTAGTACACCGGCGAACCGATATCCAGCGAGCCCAGGTCCTCGGTGTGTAACGTGAAACGCTTGCCCGGTTCGCCGTAGGTGATGGCCGGTGGATTTTCCAGGCCCTTGAACTGTTTGGCGCGGCTGTTCGACTGGCCGATATCCGCACCGATGTAGTCGCCGGAGAGTAGCGTGTCGATGCCGGAAACCCCACCGGCGCCGATACGTGGACGTACCACCCAGAATTGTGAATCTTCACGGGTAAAGCTATCAGCCTGCTTGGCGAGTTTGATGGTGGCGTTGACGCTTTTCTGATCATCGCTCAGGGCGACGCCAGTGACCTGCCCGATCACCACGTTGCGGTATTTAACTTCGGTTTTGTTGGCGGTCAGGCCGCTGCCGGTCTTGAAGGTGACTGTGATGGTCGGACCTTCCTGCAGAATATTATGGACGACCAGCGAGATGCCCACCAATACCGCAACGATCGGTACGATCCATACCAGTGAAACACTGAAGCGACGGGTCTTGATCGCGGCTTGTCCTGGGGTTTTCGACCCGTCAGTGGTCTGCGACTGCATCTGCGATCTCCTCAATGCTTGGGTTTTCCCAGATAAGGCGCGGGTCGAAACTCATCGCCGACAACATGGTGAATACCACCACCAGGCCAAAGAACAGAATGCCCACGCGGGGCTCGATGGTGCCCAGCGCCTGAAACTTCACCAACGCAGCAACCAGGGCCACTACGATTACATCGAGCATTGACCAGTAACCGATCAGCTCGACGAAGCGATACAGCTTCGAGCGCTCCTTGCGCGCCCACTGGCTGTTGCGTTGTACCGTCACCAGCAGCAGGCTCAGCACCACGAACTTGATTCCCGGCACCGCAATACTGGCGATGAAAATGATCACCGCGATATCCCAGGCGCCGTGCTGCCAGAACTCCAGCACGCCGCTCATGATAGTGCTGTCAGCGCCTGAACCGAGCATCGTAGTGTTCATCACCGGCAATAGATTGGCGGGCACGTAAAGCACCAGCGCCGTGAGCAGGTAGGCCCAGGTGCGGGTCAGGGAGTTGCTCTTGCGCCGATGCAAGGCAGCGCCGCAGCGCTCGCATGCTTCAGGCTCATCGCGCATGTCGCACGCCAGCCCGCACCCATGGCACAGGCAGAGGTTGAGTTCGCCGGCGGTCGGAGGCCTGTTCATAAGGTCTCCCACAGATCCCGGACATCACGTCCGGCAATCCGGATCAGCAGCAGACTGAGGGCGGCCAGCGCAAAGAGACCGATACCCGGCAGCACATCGAGCATCCCGGCCAGTTTGAACACGGCCACCATCGCTCCCAGCAGACAAACCTCCAGCATGCTCCACGGCCTGAGTGCTTCCAGCCAGCGCATGCAGGGCTTGAAGGCCGGCGAACGCTTGCCCGCCAAGGCGAAACTCAACACCCACATGAGCAACAGCAACTGAAAGACCGGCGCGATAATGATGGATATTGCCGCCACCAGCGCGATAAAGGTGATCGGCCCCAGGCTCAGCGCCACGACCGAATCCCATAACGTGGCACTGTTCTTCAAGCCTTGCAGGCTGATGCTCATCACCGGATAGAAATTGGCAAAGATCCATAACACCGAGGCGGTCACCGTCAACGCCAGGCGTTGCTCCACCGACAGGCCGTTATAGCGCTGGAGTACGCCGGAACAACGGTTACACAGGGTTTTCTGATGTCTGGCGAGCGTGACTTTTTCATACACGCAGTCGCAGTGCTCACAAATGATCAACGGTTTATCGTTCGCCATAGGCTCCACTCGAAACACTAAGGTTTTCTGGGCGTTCCATTGAGCGTTTTCAACTGAGTGAAAGGCGCTTGAAAAGCTTAGCAGTTGGCAGCCGTGGTGCCTGTTTCAATGTAAGCGACGTATTACGTCCAACTGACAGGTTCATTGTTGTGCCAAAACTGTGCGCGCACAAGTGTTGGGTCAGCGCCCTAGGGAGACCCAGAACAGATCCCCAAATATTCTGAAATATGCCCTTATCACCTGACCCGAGCCCTGCATGAGCCAGATGAGCTTTTCCGACCTCGAATACGCCGGCGAACTTAAGCGAAGTCGCCGCGAACGGTTCCTTGCCGAGATGCAGCACATTGTGCCCTGCAGTGGTTTACTGAAGCTGATCGAACCGTATTACCCAAGGCTGACGGTGGTCGCAAGTCCTATCCTCTAGAAACCGTGCTGCGCATCCTTCTAGCGTAAAACTGGTTTCTCAGAGCGACCCGGCGATGGAAAGGCGCTGTATGACATCAGGTGGGTAATCGCACAGACTTACCCCACATTTGCATTCGACCTGAGCCGTCATTTGCTACGGATTGGTCCAGTACGCTCCGTGGCCATGACCGGTAGAGAACGACCCATTGCTGCCGGTTGCGACAGGCAGCAATGGGCCAATTTCTCTCGTCCGCTGCGTCGGCAGCCGTGTCAGCACATCTTTGAGATAGGCATACGGATCATGCCCATTCATGCGTGCTTAGATATCCAGGCAAATTTTGCCGAAATGCTGGTTGGTTTCCTGATACTTGAACGCTTCGACAATCTCGCTCAAAGGGAAATGGCGATCAATAATCGGGCGCATGCCATTAGCATTGATGGCTCGAATCATGTCTTGCTGCTGGCTGCGGCTACCCACCAATACACCCTGCAGACGCACTTGCTTGATCAGGGCCGGTACGAAATTCATTGCACCGCTTACGCCACTCAATATCCCGATGACAGAGATGTGACCAGCAACCCGAATTGCAATCATCGATTGTTCAAGCGTCGCAGGGCCGCCGACTTCGATGATGTGGTCAACACCACGGCCACCCGTTAGAGCGCGTGCAGTTTCGCCCCAGTTAAGGTCTTTGCGGTAATTGATCACATGATCAGCGCCTAGCGCTTTCAGACGTTCAAGTTTTTCGTCGCTTGAAGAGGTAGCAATGACGGTAGCACCGGCCATCTTAGCGAACTGCAGGGCGAAAATTGAAACGCCACCAGTGCCTTGGACGAGCACGGTGTCGCCCGGCTTGAGTGAGTCATCGGCCATCAGGGCACGCCATGCAGTAAGGCCGGCGGTGGTAAGCGTCGACGCTTCAGCATGGCTGTAGCCAGTAGGCGCGAGGGTGAACGATGTGGCTTTGGCCGTCACTTGCTCACGAGCGTAGCCGTCAATGCCATCACCTGGCACGCTAACAAAGCCTTCAACCAGTGGCACACCGTTGATCCACTCCGGGAAGAAGGTGCTGACGACCGAGTCACCCACCTTGAATTCAGTGACATCTGGGCCGACAGCAATGACTTCACCTGCACCATCGGCCATGGGGATGCGTTTTTCGCTAGGGCCCCACATACCGCTGACCACCGCGAAGTCGTGGTAGTTGAGCGAGTTGGCGTGAAGGCGTACGGTGATTTCGCCGCGCGCTGCGGCTTGGACTTCGCTGCTGCCAACCTCAACCTTTTCATAGCCGCCACCGGGTTGGACGAAGATAGTTTTGCTGCTCATAGGGGATTCCTTATGTTTTCTAATTACGCGAAATAACGAAATGAAAGTTTAAAAATTACAAGTCGATGATCAGCCTAGCCGCAAAGTCATCAATCGCCTGTTCATTGCGCCGGTAGTAAGTCCACTTTCCGATGCGGGTGGTTAGCACGAAGCCTGCACGTTGCAAGATAGCTAAATGTGCAGATGCGGTAGAAGGTGAAAGCCCGGCCTTGTGCTGCAAATGGGTTACGCACACGCCTATCGCAGGATCGCCATGATCCTGAGGTGGGAAATTACTGAGTGGGTCTTTGAGCCACTCCATCATTTGCATGCGAGTGTCGTTGCCCAGGGCTTTGAGCTGTTCGAGTATCATGGTTGGCAATACTACGCTTTTTTCCGAAATGTTCAATAAGTAATCTATTACCCTCCGCAAGGGTTTGAAATCAAAAAAACGCATCAAGCGCTATCAGAGGATATGCGCTAAGCATCAGAGTGGATGAGCTTGGAGCTACGCCGCTACGCCGCTACGCCGCTACGCCGCTACGCCGCTACGCCGCTACGTTGCTTCGTAAACCCATGCAGGGGGGGAATTTCCGCCAGTCGCGAGGTAGCTTCATGACGTAAGTCTTGGAATCGCAAATCTATCAGGAACGGATCAGCGCTGATGCGCTTGTCGGTTTTCTCCTGTGATGTTTTCTTCTGTTTGAGATGACGGGATAGACGCTTTCGCGTAGGCGTTGCGTGCGTCGCTAATAGCATCCGCGAATGCTTTGGTGATTGAGTCGGGCCTGCTTTTAAAGCAGCGACCATCGTCTCGCACAGCAAGGCGATTCAATACCTCAACGGTCTTGCTAGACAGGGGTACTCCACGGGAAGAGCCGTTTTTGGCCATAGACAATAGAGCAACTCTTTTGCCTGGATTGACGTTGGCGCTCTGTAAACCGGTTATTTCACGGCGACGCATCGCCGTTTCCACTGCGAAGGTCATACTATTTGGTAGCTCGCTCGAGCGAGAGTGGCGGAAAATCATTTCGAGCTCATCCAGATGTTCGTAGAGTAGCTTCCCATCCTTCTGCATCCACACTCTGTACTTAGGATTCGTCGCTCGCGGGCGTCGTCAACGCTTGGTTGGCGGATGAGTTCAACCACGTTGTTCAGAGACTCCATGCGCCACTCTTTACCGGCGATGGTGAAAATGTGCCATTAACTTTACAGGAGCATCCATGGACGCCGCAAAGCCCTTGCTTATCCGCGAAACCTTCCCTGTCGGCCCTTTGCAGTGCAACTGCACCATCATTGGCGACCCCATCAGCAAAAAGGCGATTGTGGTCGATCCTGGTGGCAATCCCGAGTTGATCCTGGCGCGACTCGAGGCGCTGGGTCTGAAAGTGGTGAGCATTATCCATACCCATGCACATCTTGATCATTTCCTGGCCTCCGGGCAGTTGAAGGAACTGACCGGTGCCACGCTCCACCTGCACAAGGCCGATCAATTCCTCTGGGATAACCTGGAAATGCAGTGCCAGATGTTTGGTGTGCCTTACGTGCCAGTACCTCCGCCGGATCGCTGGCTGGCGGATGATGAGGCACTGGCTTGTGGCTGCGGCGTGGGGTTGCATACGCCGGGGCATACACCCGGTTCCATGAGTTTCTGGTTCGCCGACGCCAAGTTGCTGATAGCTGGCGATACATTGTTCCGGCGCGGTGTGGGCCGTACGGATCTGTGGGGCGCAGATCAAGCGACGATTGTGCGGTCCATCAAGCAGCGGCTGTATACCCTGGATGAGACGGCGACCGTGGTGACTGGGCATGGCCCGGATACGTGCCTGGGTGACGAGATGCGCGAAAATCCATTTGTCCGGGCGTGATGATAGAGCGGATGTCGAGATGCGTTGTAGCAAAAAGACAGCTCGATTTCTGCAAGCGTCTGCTACGGTTTCCGTAGGCACGCCGCTGCCATCTTTGTTGCATGTGCGGGGCAGTCACGGAATTTTTACCGTTTGTCGCGTTCCAAACCCCGCATAGGTCCATTGCCAATGTCCTCTGCATCACAGAATGCAAAAGTAGGAGCTCTCTTCATGTTCACTTCGCGTCGTTTGCTTGTTGTTGCCACGGCTGTAGCCTTGTTGTCGGGCTGTGCTTCCCCTAATCCTTGCGATGGCAGCCAAGGACAGGCCAACAACGGATCACAAGGCATGAGTAAAACCGCCAAATACGGCGGACTCGGTGCATTGGCCGGTGCATTGGCGGGTGCGGCCATTAACCATGACAACCGTGGCAAGGGCGCGCTGATTGGCGCTGCCGTCGCCGGGATGGGTGCTGCGGGTTACGGCTATTACGCCGATCAGCAGGAAAAGAAATTGCGGGAAAGCATGGCCAATACCGGGGTCGAGGTGCAGCGCCAGGGCGATCAAATCAAGTTGATCATGCCG
Source organism: Pseudomonas mucidolens (assembly GCF_900106045.1). Classification (NCBI taxonomy): domain Bacteria; kingdom Pseudomonadati; phylum Pseudomonadota; class Gammaproteobacteria; order Pseudomonadales; family Pseudomonadaceae; genus Pseudomonas; species Pseudomonas mucidolens. Next base: position 189,766 of record NZ_LT629802.1, read on the forward strand.
GGTAATATCACCTTCGCCACTGACTCGGCCGCGATTGCCAGCAGTTTTTATACTCCGTTGAACAATCTGGCTGGCTCCCTCAAGCAGTTCAATCAGAACACCATTCAGATCGTGGGTTATACCGACAGTACCGGTAGCCGTCAGCACAACATGGATCTATCCCAGCGTCGTGCGCAGAGCGTCGCCAACTATCTGACATCCCAGGGCGTCAGCCCGACCAACCTGAGTGCACGTGGCGCCGGTCCGGATAATCCGATTGCCAGCAATGCAGATGTCAATGGCCGCGCCCAGAACCGTCGCGTCGAGGTCAACCTTGGCCCGATCCCGGGTCAGCAGTACGGTCAACCTGGCCAGCAGCAAGCACCGCAGCAAAACAACGAGTTCCAGGGCAATCCGTACCAGCAGTACCAGTAAGCGCAGGACATGAAAAAGGGCGCCGTGCAGTCAATGCGCGGCGCCCTTTTTTGTGCCGGTGTCATCAGTCGATGTATTCGAACAGCTTCACAATCTTCTGTACGCCGGAGACACCTTGCACCAGGTTAGTGGCGCGAGTGGCTTCCTGTTGGGTCAGCAGACCCATCATGTAAACGATGCCGTTATCGGTGATGACCTTGATCCGTGAACCGGGAATCGCGCTATCGGCCAGCATCTGCGTCTTGATCTTGGTGGTCAGCAAGGCATCGTTGCTGATTGCCAGCAGCGTGATGGGTTGCATGACCTGCAATTCGTTGTGGACCTTCTTGACCCGCTGAACGGTTGAGGCCGCTTGTTCGGCCTGGGTCTTGAGGTCTGCGCGCGGGGTTTGTCCTGCGAGCAGCACCACGCCGTTATAGCTGGTCACGACAATGCGCGACGCCCCGTTGCCCAGGTCCGGGGCGGCTTTGGCGACATTGACGGAGACCTTGGTTTCGATCAGCGAGTCATCGATCTTGCTGCCGAAGGTGCGGGTACCTCGGTCATCCTGGATCGGCGTGTCGCGGCTCGCAGTGATTACCGAGCTGCAGCCGCTGATGCCGAGGCACAGCGTGAGGGCCAATAGGCTGAGGCGGTTAACGATCATTCTTCACTCCCGAACAGTTGGCTGTCGATCAGATCACACAGGCAATGGATCGCCAGCAGATGGACTTCCTGAATACGTGCGGTGACATTCGCTGGGACGCGTATCTCCACGTCTTCGGGCAACAGCAGCGAGGCCATGCCGCCGCCATCGCGCCCGGTCAATGCTACGACAATCATTTCACGATCATGTGCGGCCTGGATCGCTTGAATAATATTCGCCGAGTTGCCACTGGTGGAAATCGCCAGCAGCACGTCGCCCGGTTGGCCGAGGGCGCGGATTTGTTTGGAGAATATTTCGTTGTAACTGTAATCGTTGGCGATCGAAGTGATCGTCGAGGAGTCGGTGGTCAGGGCGATGGCCGGCAGGCTCGGGCGCTCACGCTCGAAACGGTTGAGCAACTCGGAGGAGAAATGCTGGGCGTCGCCGGCCGAACCACCATTGCCGCACGACAGCATTTTGCCCTCGTTGAGCAGGGCGTTGACCATCACCTGGCTGGCTTGCTCGATGTGCGGTGCAAGTACGTCCATCGCCTGTTGCTTGGTATCGATACTGGCCTGGAAAAGCTGGCGAATTCGGGATTGCATGTCCATCTGTGTGACCTTAAGTAGCGCGGCTGTTTGGCACAAAAATGTGCAGCCCGCAAAGCAAAGAGCAAAAGTGTGCGGTAAAGATATCCGCGCCGGCCTGGGTATTGCTCAGCCGTCAAAGGCGTTGCGCAACCAGTTCAGGTCAACGGTTCCGTGCGGGGCGCATTCTATGGCTACCACATCGAAACGGCAGGGAGAGTCGGCCCAGCGATGTTCACTGAGCAGGAAAAACTGCGCGGCGAGTATCAGTTTTTGACGCTTGCGCCCGTCGATACTCGCGAGCGCGCCACCCCATTGTGCGTGTTTTCTGTAGCGGACTTCGACGAATACTACTGTATCGCCGTCAAGCATGACCAGATCAAGCTCGCCGCGTTTACACAACCAGTTCTGCGCCAGGAGGCGCAGACCCTGGTGTTGCAAGTGTTCAAGTGCCTGGCGTTCGGCATCCTTACCGCTTTGAGAACTGGTCCGCTGGGGCATCAGCGCGGCGTGTCAGGCAGGCGTTGAACCTGTCCGCTGACAAACTGCGCCCATGGCATCTGACGTTCGATCCGTTGGCTCGGGCTCATGCCCAGGCTGCCGGAAAGGCCATCAATGCGCGTGTCCGGCAGCGCCTTGAGTTGGCCCAGTCGTGGTGCCAGACCGTACGCATCGGCGCCCATCGCAAAAAGACGGCCCAGGCTGCCATTGGCTTGTGGCCATTGGGCGGCAACCTGATTGCGCAGCGGGTTGGAAGTGTCAAGCAGCCACGGCGTTTCGCAGAACATCACGCCGGTCATGTCCTTGTACTGGTTGATGTCGCCACTGGCGCTGAACACGTGGGAAGTGGCATACACCGGTACATCGCCCGCGTATTGGAAGTTCAGGGTCGGCTTGATCTGCTGGGCTTGCTGCGGCGTTACGGCGAGGAAGATGAACTCGATATCGCGGCTGCGCGACGGTTGTGCAGCCACCTCGGTCCCGACCGTGCTTTGCAGGCTCTTGGCGCGACCTTCGCTTTGGCGCAGCTTGAACAAATCAGCGATCTGCTGGGCCAATGCGACAGGTTTGTCGACGTGCTCGACACCGATTATGGTGCCGCCGTGGGCTTCCCAGTCCTGGCGGAAGGCATTGAATACGCGGTTGCCCCATTCACCCTTCGGTACCATGGCGGCGGCGCGGTGCAAGCCGTCGGCGCGGGCCCGGCGCGATACTTCGCGCGCTTCGTCTTCCGCAGCCAGGCCGAATTGGAACAGTTGAGGCGGACCCTGTTCGGTTTCGCTGTAGTTCAGGGCCAGGGTGGTAATAGGTAATTGCGCGCGGGCGCTGAGTTGCTTGACCAGCGGCTTCTCCAGCGGACCGATCACCAGTTGCACGCCGGCAGCCTGGGCCTTGCTGTAGAAGTCGTCGATGGAGGTCAGGCGCGAGGTGTCATAAAACTCGATGACCGGTGGTTTCTGTCCGGCCTGTTCCGCCTGATAGTGCGCGGCCATGAAGCCTTCGCGCAGCGCCTTGGCCACATTCGCCAGCGGGCCTTCCTGGGGCAACAGCAGGGCGATTTTGTTCAGGGGTTGACTGGCGAGTTCCTTGAGCTTGACCAATGGCGTCGGCAGGTTCACTGCGGCTGGATGCGCAGGGTTTTGCGAGCGCCAGGTATCGATCGCAGCTTGCTGCTGTTCCAGGGTACCGGCGCTCTTGATCGCCTGGACCAGGCTGATCCAGCCATCCAGGGTCGGATTGCCGGTGGCTTGCAACTGCTCGGCAGGCACGGCAGCGATCAAGGTCCAGATCGCCTCATGATTAGGCGCGACCGCTTCGCCGGTCAGCAGCGGGGCCATGGCGACACGCTCGCGAGCGGCGGCCATGATCTGGCCATCGGCTTCGTAGGCGCGAGCATGCACGGTGCTGGTGCGAATCTGTTGTTCTGGCGGCAGCTCTGCAAGGTTTTGCAGGCTTGGATGCTGCAGTGCCGTCAACGCTGCCTTGGGCTGGTTGCGGGTCATGGCCAGCTCCGCCGTCAAGGTACTGGCAAATACCTGGGCGGCGGGTTTCAGGCTGTCCATGGGCACTTGCGCCAGAATCTGCGCGGAACGTCCGGGGTTGTTCTGCTGGAATGCCATGTCCGCCGCGCTCAGGCGCAACAGTGCGGCTTTTTCCGGTGTCTTGGCCGAAGTCGCCTGTTCGAGCAATTGCTCGATACTGGCATCCGGGGTCCGTGGGAGTTCGCCAAGGCTTGACGAGGGCGAGCTGGCGCAAGCCGCCAACAGGGCAGCGAGACAGAAGGCAGAGAACAGCCGCAGGCAAGCGATCATGTAAGTGTTCCTGATACCGATCAAATTAGTGTGGAATTGTACCCAAGCACTGGCCGGGGCGCGATGTTACTGGCATGAAACCGTCGATTTAGATCGTGTAAATGTTGCTGGACGTCACGGCGCGCAGTAAACAGGCGGGTCGAGCGCCTGTTCGGTGACGCATTTTTTTGGCGTCTACGCGTTACAATGTGGCTTTTGCCAATCATTGAGGTGTGCGCTTTGACTGCTCCGGGTCCTTTGAATTCCACTGCTGGCTCGCTTTTTGTGGTGGCGACGCCCATTGGCAATCTGGACGATATCAGTGCGCGGGCATTGAAAGTGTTGCGCGAAGCCAAATTGATTGCGGCTGAGGACACTCGGCATTCCCTGCGGCTGCTCCAGCATTTTGGGATCACCACGCCATTGGTTGCCTGCCATGAACACAACGAGCGTGAAGAGGGCAGTCGCTTTATTACGCGGTTGCTCGCCGGCGATGACGTGGCGTTGATTTCTGATGCCGGCACGCCACTTATCTCCGATCCGGGTTACCACTTGGTACGTCAGGCCCGCGCTGCGGGAATCAATGTAGTGCCTGTTCCAGGTGCGTGCGCGCTGATCGCCGCATTATCGGCGGCGGGCTTGCCGTCTGACCGTTTCATTTTCGAAGGGTTTCTGCCGGCCAAGGCCGTGGGGCGCCGAGCACGGCTCGAACTATTAAAGGAGGAGCCGCGCACGCTGATCTTCTACGAGGCCCCGCATCGCATTCTTGAGTGCCTGCAAGACATGGAACTGGTGTTCGGTGGCGAGCGCCTAGCCTTGCTGGCGCGGGAGCTGACCAAAACCTTTGAAACCCTCAAGGGCCTGCCGCTCGAGGCGCTGCGCGAATTCGTCGAGGCTGACAGCAATCAGCAGCGTGGCGAGTGCGTGGTGCTGGTCGCGGGCTGGACAGCGCCGGAGTCCGAAGAAGCGGTGGGCAGCGAGGCCATGCGCGTCCTGGATTTGTTGCTCAAGGAAATGCCGCTCAAGCGCGCCGCTGCACTGGCGGCGGAAATAACCGGGGTGCGCAAGAACGTGCTGTATCAGGTCGCGCTGGATAAGCAAAAGGACAAATAGTTCCGCGCCTGGACCTGCACGGCGTCGGAAGGTGATGGCAATGCTGTCTTTTAATGCTTGTCCTGAGGGCGCCGTGCCGTTAACCTTCGCGGCGGAGAGTCGATTGGACAGTCGCTGCCCTCTATGAAAATTAGGGGGGGGAGGAAAGTCCGGGCTCCATAGGGCGAAGTGCCAGGTAATGCCTGGGGGGCGTGAGCCTACGGAAAGTGCCACAGAAAATAACCGCCTAAGCACTTCGGTGCCGGTAAGGGTGAAAAGGTGCGGTAAGAGCGCACCGCACGACTGGCAACAGTTCGTGGCTAGGTAAACCCCACTTGGAGCAAGACCAAATAGGGTTCCAAGGCGTGGCCCGCGCTGGAACCGGGTAGGTTGCTAAAGATGTCCAGTGATGGCCATCGTAGACGAATGACTGTTCAAGACAGAACCCGGCTTATAGATCGACTCTCCACCTTTTTCCTTCTACGCGAGTCTCGGGTAGAAAACCGGTAGTAGCGCAAGAATCCCTCCCTGCCAAATCAATGGCAGATGCGTCTTCGTAATACCAAAAAAATCTTACTCTTAATAAATTACTTTAAGTTCGGGCTTTAAGTCTTTGAGCTGTCTCGGCTTGTCGAGTCAAAAACAGTGCCAAACTCTCGTTTCTCTTCCTTTTGCGCTCCTAAATCTCCGTTCTGTAAGGCTTTTCCTTTAATCCGCGCCTTGACGGTGTGGTGGGCGCATTCCTATAGTGTGCGCAAGTGGCGGAAAGTGGCACAAAGTGGGTTTTTTGAACGTAAAACGCTAAAAATTGGAGAAACGCATCTGTGTTTCGCGGAGCTAACGCTATCAGTCTCGATGCAAAAGGCCGTCTCGCCATGCCGAGCCGGTATCGTGACGAGCTCATTTCGCGAAGTTCCGGGCAGTTAATCATCACTATCGACGCCGTAGACCCCTGTTTGTGTGTTTACCCCCTCGATGAGTGGGAACTGATTGAAACCAAGTTGCGTGCCTTGCCTTCATTGCGTGAAGAAAACCGCCGCCTGCAATGCTTGCTGATTGGTAATGCCGTCGATCTTGAGCTCGACGGCAGTGGTCGTTTCCTGGTCCCGCCGCGTTTGCGCGAATACGCCAAATTGGATAAGCGCGCGATGCTGGTAGGCCAACTGAACAAGTTCCAATTGTGGGACGAAGGTGCCTGGGATGCTGTTTCTGCAGCTGACCTGGCGGCTATTCAACAACCGGGCGCCATGCCTGATGAACTGCGTGATTTGATCCTGTGACTATTGATAGCGGCTTTAACCACATCACCGTACTGCTTGACGAAGCCGTCGAGGCTCTCGCCGTACGCGCGGATGGCTGCTATTTGGACGGGACCTTTGGCAGGGGCGGGCACAGTCGGTTGATACTCAGCCAGCTCGGGTCCGACGGTAAACTCCTCGGGTTTGACAAAGACCCTCAAGCGATTGCCACCGGGCAAGCGCTAGCGGCCGAAGACGGCCGCTTTGTCGTTGTGCAGCGCAGCTTTGCCGAGTTGGGCGCCGAAGTGGCCGAGCGCGGCATGGCGGGCAAGGTGGCCGGGGTCTTGCTCGATCTGGGCGTGTCCTCGCCACAGCTGGATGACCCGGAACGCGGTTTCAGTTTCATGAACGACGGTCCGCTCGATATGCGCATGGATCCGTCGCGTGGTGTCAGTGCCGCGCAGTTCATCGCCACCGCACCGGTGGAAGAAATCGCCCGGGTGTTCAAGGAATACGGTGAAGAGCGTTTCGCCGGTCGCATGGCCCGTGCCGTGGTCGAGCGCCGGGAAATCCAGCCGTTTGAACGCACTGCCGACCTAGCCGAAGTGCTGAAGGTCGCCAATCCTGCGTGGGAAAAAGGTAAAAATCCGGCCACTCGAGCATTTCAAGGCCTGCGCATTCACGTCAACAACGAGCTGGGCGATCTGGAGGCCGGCCTCGAAGCCGCGCTGGAAGCCTTGGAAGTGGGCGGTCGCCTGGTGGTGATCAGCTTCCACTCCCTGGAAGACCGTATCGTCAAATTATTCATGCGACGCCTGGTCAAGGGCGAATCCGACAACCTGCCGCGTAACCTGCCGGTGCGTTTCGAGGCCTTTGCGCCGAAAATCAAAATCCATGGCAAGGCGCAGTTCGCTTCCGAAGCCGAACTCAAGGCCAACCCACGCGCCCGTAGCGCTGTCATGCGCGTCGCGGAGAAGCTGCGGTGAGCAGGCTTTTCGCCAAGCCCCTGCCGGGCGGCAGCTTCTTTATGTTGCTGTTGTTCGTTGGCGTGCTGCTGTCCGCGATTGCCGTGTCCTACAGCGCCCACTGGAACCGCCAATTGCTCAATTCCCTGTACGGGGAATTGAGTGTGCGCGACAAGGCGCAGGCGGAATGGGGTCGGCTGATTCTCGAGCAAAGCACCTGGACGGCGCACAGCCGCATCGAGGTGTTGGCCACTGAACAATTGAAGATGCATATCCCGGGCGCTGCAGACGTTCGCATGGTGGCGCCATGATGAAACTTGAAGGCGCGCTCTACCCGTGGCGTTTCCGTCTGGTGCTGGGCTTGCTGGCATTGATGGTGGGCGCGATCGTCTGGCGCATTATCGACCTGCAAGTGGTGGATCGGGACTTCCTGATCAGCCAGGGCGATGCCCGTAGCCTGCGGCATATTCCGATCCCCGCGCACCGTGGCCTGATTACCGACCGTAATGGCGAGCCCCTGGCTGTCAGTACGCCGGTAACGACCTTGTGGGCCAACCCCAAGGAACTGCAGGTCGCCAAGAACAAATGGACGGAGTTGGCGACGGCGCTGGATCAGGATCCAAAAGCCTTGAAGGCGCGCCTGGAAGCCCAGGCCAGTAAAGAGTTCATTTATCTGGTGCGTGGCCTGACTCCCGAGCAAGGCCAGCATGTGCTTGACCTGAAAATCCCCGGTGTCTATGGCATCGAGGAGTTTCGGCGTTTCTATCCAGCTGGCGAAACTACCGCGCATATGGTGGGTTTCACCGATATCGATGACCGCGGTCGTGAAGGGGTCGAGCTGGCCTACGATGAGTGGCTCGCTGGGGTTCCCGGCAAACGCCAGGTCATCAAGGATCGGCGCGGCAGACTGATCAAGGATGTTCAGGTCACCAAAAACGCCAAGGCTGGCAAGCCCTTGGCGTTGTCGATTGACTTGCGCCTGCAGTACCTGGCCAACCGCGAACTGCGTAACGCCATCATCGAGAACGGCGCCAAGGCTGGCAGCCTGGTGATCATGGACGTCAAGACCGGCGAGATCCTCGCCATGGTCAACCAGCCGACCTACAACCCGAACAACCGCCGTAACCTGCAACCGGCGATGATGCGCAACCGCGCCATGATCGACGTGTTCGAGCCGGGCTCGACGATGAAAGCCATCTCCATGAGTGCTGCGCTGGAAACCGGACGCTGGAAACCCTCCGACAAGGTCGAGGTCTTCCCCTACACCTTGCAGATAGGCAAATACACGATTCGTGACGTGTCTCGCGGCGAAGGTCCGGTGCTGGACTTGGCCGGCATCCTGATCAACTCCAGTAACGTCGGGATGAGTAAGGTTGCGTTCGATATCGGCGGCGAGACCATTTACCAGCTCGCGCAAAAAATCGGTCTGGGCCAGCCAACCGGTCTTAACTTCCCGGGCGAGCGCGTCGGAAACCTGCCGAACTACCGCGATTGGCGCAAGGCCGAAACCGCGACCCTGTCCTACGGTTACGGCTTGTCAGTGACCGCCATCCAGTTGGCCCACGCTTTTGCGGTGCTGGCCAACGACGGTCGGATGACGCCGTTGAGCTTGATCCATCTGGACGATGCGCCGAAATCCGAGCAGGTCATCCCGGAAAACGTCGCCAAGACCGTGCAATCCATGTTGCAGCAAGTCATCGAAGCGCCGCGCGGTGTGTTCCGAGCCAAGGTGCCTGCGTATCACGTAGCGGGCAAGTCGGGCACCGCACGTAAAATTTCGGTGGGCGTCAAGGGCTACGCAGAAAACTCCTACCGTTCGTTGTTCGCCGGTTTCGGTCCCATGAGCGATCCGCGTTACGCGGTTGTCGTGGTCATTGATGAACCGAGCAAGGCCGGCTACTTCGGCGGCCTGGTTTCAGCGCCGGTGTTCAGCAAAGTGATGTCCGGCACTCTGCGCCTGATGAACATTACCCCGGATGATCTGCCGCCCACCCAGCAAGCCAACGCCGGGCCGCCTGCAGCTGTCGCAAAAACCGATGGAGGGCGCGGCTGATGTCTCTTAGCCTGAACAAGATATTCGCCCACGCTGGACGTGATCTGTTGATTCGCGAATTGAGTCTGGATAGCCGTACCGTACGTGCCGGTGATCTGTTCCTGGCCGTGCCGGGCGGCAAGTTCGACGGTCGTACTCACATCGCCGACGCCTTGCAGCGCGGTGCGGCGGCGGTGGCCTATGAAGTGGATGGCGCGACTGTATTGCCGATCACCGATGTACCGCTGATTCCGGTCAAGGGCCTGGCGGCGCAGTTGTCGGATATCGCCGGACGTTTTTACGGCGATCCCAGCCGCCAGCTCAACCTGATCGGCGTCACTGGCACCAATGGCAAAACCAGCGTCACTCAGTTGGTGGCCCAGGCCCTTGATCTGCTGGGGCAGCACTGCGGCATCGTCGGTACGCTGGGTAGCGGCTTTTATGGCGCGCTGCAAAGCGGCCTGCACACCACGCCCAATCCGATCGCGGTCCAGGCGACCCTGGCTGACCTGAAGAAGGCCGGCGCCAAGGCTGTCGCGATGGAAGTGTCGTCCCACGGCCTCGACCAGGGGCGGGTGACGGCTCTGGCGTTCGACGTGGCAGTGATGACCAACCTGTCCCGCGATCATCTGGACTATCACGGTTCCATGGAGGCATACGCCGCCGCCAAGGCCAAGCTGTTTGGCTGGAATGATCTGAAGTGCCGCGTGGTGAACCTGGACGATGAGTTCGGTCGCCGGTTGGCGGCTGAAAATAGCCAATCGCGCCTGATCAGCTACAGCCTGGAAGACTCCAGCGCCTACCTGTATTGCCGCGAAGCCCAATTCACTGATGAAGGTGTGCGCGCCACGCTGGTAACGCCGCAGGGCGAACATCATTTGCGCAGCACCTTGCTCGGCCGTTTCAACCTGAGCAACGTGCTCGCGGCCATCGGCGCTTTGCTCGGCCTGGATTACGCCCTGGACGAAATCCTGCGCGTACTCCCCAAACTCGAAGGCCCGGCTGGGCGTATGCAGCGCCTGGGTGGTGGCACCCAGCCGTTGGTGGTGGTCGATTACGCGCATACGCCGGATGCACTGGAAAAAGTCTTGCAGGCCCTGCGTCCTCACGCCAAGGGCAAGTTGTTGTGCCTGTTCGGCTGCGGTGGCGATCGTGATCGCGGCAAGCGCCCGCTGATGGCCGAAATTGTCGAGCGCCTCGCGGACGCTGTGCTGGTGACTGACGACAATCCTCGCAGCGAAGACCCGAGCCGGATTTTCGACGACATTCGCGCGGGTTTCAAAGACGCCGCTCACGTGACCTTTGTTGCCGGTCGCGGCGCGGCTATCGCTCAAGTGATCGCCAACGCCGCTGTCGATGATGTGGTGGTGCTGGCGGGCAAGGGCCACGAGGACTACCAGGAAATCAACGGCGAACGTCATGCTTTCTCCGATCTGGTGGAGGCCGACCACGCCTTGACCGCGTGGGAGGCTGCCCATGCTTAAAGCCATGAAGCTCAGCGAATTGACTCAAGCGCTGTCGGCCCGTCTGTTGTCCAGCGATTGCGCGTTTGATGGTGTCAGCATCGACAGCCGTGCGATCAAGCCGGGACAACTGTTCGTTGCGTTGGCCGGGCCGCGTTTCGACGGTCACGATTATTTGAATGACGTCGCCGCAAAGGGCGCAGTCGGTGCCCTGGTGCAGCGCGCAGTCGCTGACTCGGCATTGCCGCAATTGCTGGTGGCCGACACCCGTCTGGCCCTGGGTCAGTTGGGCGCCCTGAACCGTGACGCCTTCACCCAGCCTGTTGCAGCGATCACCGGCTCCAGCGGCAAAACCACGGTCAAGGAATTGTTGGCGGGTATCCTGCGTACGCGCGGACCGGTACTCGCCACCCGTGGCAATCTGAACAATGACTTTGGCGCACCGTTGACCTTGTTGGAACTGGCCCCGGAGCATACGGCGGCGGTGATCGAGCTGGGCGCCTCGCGCATCGGTGAAATTGCCTACACCGTAGCCATGACCCGGCCCCACGTCGCCATTATCAGTAACGCTGGCACCGCCCATGTTGGCGAGTTTGGCGGCCCTGAGAAAATCGTTGAGGCCAAGGGCGAAATTCTTGAAGGGCTCGACGCTTGCGGTACCGCCATCCTCAATCTTGACGACAAAGCTTTTGAAACCTGGCGTGCGCGTGCTGCCGGCCGCAAGGTCTCGAGTTTCTCGGTAGACAACGCCGTCGCCGATTTCCATGCCTCGAATATCAGTCTCGACGCCCGTGGCTGCCCATCCTTTACCTTGCATTCCCCGCAAGGTGAGGAACATGTGCAATTAAACCTGCTGGGCAATCACAACGTCGCCAACGCCCTGGCTGCCGCTGCCGCTGCTCAAGTACTGGGCGTTTCGCTGTTCGGTATCGCCACCGGTCTTGGCGCGGTGCAGCCAGTCAAGGGGCGCACCGTAGCGCAGCTGTCATCCAATGGCATGCGCGTTATCGATGACAGCTACAACGCCAACCAGTCCTCGATCTGCGCTGCCATCGACCTGCTCAACGGTTTTACAGGGCGCAAGGTGCTGGTCCTGGGCGATATCGCCGAACTGGGTGATTGGGCTGAACAGGCTCACCGTGAAGTCGGTGCCTATGCGACCGGCAAGGTCGACGCGCTTTACGCCGTCGGCCCGAACATGTTCCACGCCGTAAAAGCCTTCGGTGCCGGCGCGCAGCACTTCGCCAGCCAGGCCGAACTGATCCAGGCCCTGCTTGGGGCCGAACAAGAACAACACACCACTATTTTGATCAAGGGATCGCGCAGCGCGGTGATGGAAAACGTCGTCGTGGCCTTGTGTGGCTCAAGTACGGAGAAACATTAATGCTGCTGCTGCTGGCTGAGTATCTGCAACAGTTCCACAAAGGCTTCGCGGTCTTTCAGTACCTGACCCTGCGCGGGATTCTGGGTGTGCTGACCGCGTTGTGTTTGTCGCTGTTTCTGGGGCCATGGATGATCCGCACCCTGCAAAACCTGCAGATCGGTCAGTCAGTGCGCAACGATGGCCCGCAGTCGCACCTGTCAAAGTCCGGCACCCCGACCATGGGCGGTGCGTTGATCCTGTCGTCCATCGGCATCAGTACCTTGCTCTGGGCCGATCTGGCTAACCGCTACGTCTGGGTGGTGCTGCTGGTGACCTTGTTGTTCGGTGCCATCGGTTGGGTGGATGACTATCGCAAGGTGATCGAGAAGAATTCCAGGGGGCTGCCAAGCCGCTGGAAGTACTTCTGGCAATCGGTATTCGGCCTGGGCGCGGCGATCTTCCTTTATGTGACCGCCCCGAGCGCGGTGGAAACCACCCTGATCCTGCCGATGCTCAAGGACGCCAGCATCCCGCTGGGCGTTGGCTTTGTGGTACTGACCTACTTCGTGATCGTCGGCTCCAGCAACGCCGTCAACCTGACCGATGGCCTCGACGGCCTGGCCATTATGCCGACCGTGATGGTCGGCGGCGCGCTGGGCATTTTCTGCTACCTGTCGGGTAACGTGAAATTCGCTGAATACCTGTTGATTCCGTATGTGCCGGGGGCGGGCGAGCTGATCGTGTTCTGCGGCGCATTGATCGGCGCGGGCCTTGGCTTCCTGTGGTTCAACACCTATCCGGCGCAGGTGTTCATGGGAGACGTAGGCGCACTGGCGCTGGGCGCGGCTCTCGGCACGATTGCGGTGATTGTGCGCCAGGAAATTGTGCTGTTCATCATGGGCGGTGTGTTCGTGATGGAAACCCTGTCGGTGGTGATTCAGGTTGCTTCCTTCAAATTGACCGGGCGCCGTGTGTTTCGCATGGCGCCGATTCATCACCACTTTGAACTCAAGGGCTGGCCTGAGCCACGTGTGATCGTCCGTTTCTGGATCATCACCGTGATTCTCGTACTGTTCGGCCTTGCCACCCTGAAACTGAGGTAGAAACGAGTGTCCCTGATCGCTTCTGACCACTTCCGCATCGTTGTCGGCCTCGGCAAGAGCGGCATGTCCCTGGTTCGCTTCCTGGCGAACCAGGGCACGTCGTTTGCCGTCGCCGATACGCGGGAAAATCCACCGGAGCTGGTCACGCTGCGCCGTGACTACCCGCACGTGGAAGTGCGTTGTGGCGAGCTGGACGTCGAGTTTCTGTGCCGTGCCGATGAGCTCTACGTGAGCCCCGGCCTGGCATTGGCGACTCCCGCCCTGCAAGCGGCGGCGGCCCGAGGTGTGAAGCTGTCTGGCGATATCGAGCTGTTCGCGCGTAACGCCAAGGCGCCCATCGTTGCCATCAGTGGCTCCAATGCCAAAAGTACCGTGACAACCCTGGTTGGCGACATGGTAGCCGCAGCCGGTAAACGCGTCGCGGTGGGCGGCAACCTCGGCACACCGGCGCTGGACCTGCTCAGCGACGACGTCGACTTGTACGTGATGGAGCTGTCGAGCTTCCAGCTGGAAACCACTGATCACCTCAATGCTGAAGTGGCGACCGTGTTGAATGTCAGCGAAGACCATATGGACCGCTACAGCGGCCTGCCGGCGTATCACCTGGCCAAGCACCGGATCTTTCGCGGCGCACGTCAGGTGGTGGTCAATCGTCAGGATGCCCTGAGCCGTCCGCTGATGGGTGAAGGCCTGCCGTGCTGGACGTTTGGCTTGAGCAAACCCGATTTCAAGGCCTTTGGCATTCGTGAAGAAGGCGGCGAGAAATACCTGGCCTTCGAATTCCAGAACCTGATGCCTGTGCGCGAACTGAAAATCCGCGGCGCCCACAACCAGTCCAATGCCTTGGCGGCGCTGGCGCTGGGACATGCGGTGGGGTTGCCGTTTGACGCCATGCTCTCGAGCCTGCGCGCCTTTGGCGGCCTGGAGCACCGCTGCCAATGGGTGCGTGACCTGGATGGCGTGAGTTACTACAACGATTCCAAGGCGACCAACGTCGGCGCGGCATTGGCGGCGATCGAAGGGCTCGGCGCTGACATCGACGGTAAGGTTGTGTTGATTGCCGGCGGTGATGGCAAGGGCGCCGACTTCAAGGACCTTAAAGCTCCGGTGGCCGAGCATTGCCGCGCCGTGGTGCTGATGGGGCGCGATTGCGACCTGATCGCTGCCGCGCTTGGCGATGCGGTTGCGCAGGTGCGCGCGCGGTCCCTGGAAGACGCCATCGCCCAATGCCGTGCTTTGGCCCAGCCGGGTGATGCGGTGCTGCTGTCCCCGGCCTGCGCCAGTTTCGACATGTTCAAGAACTATGAAGAGCGCGGGCAGTTGTTCGCTCGCGCCGTGGAGGACCTGGCATGAGCCTCGACCTCAGAAACATTATCAAGCCCTATCCGTCGCCGATCATTACCGGGCGCGGTATCGACCTCGACTTCCCGATGCTCGCCGGCTGCCTGGCGTTGCCGGGCCTGGGCCTGGTGATGATCACCTCGGCTTCCTCGGAAGTGGCCGCCGTGCAATCGGGCAACACCCTGTACCACATGATCCGTCACCTGATTTACCTGGTGATCGGCCTCGGCACCTGCATTGTCACGATGATGGTGCCTATCGCCACCTGGCAGCGTCTGGGCTGGCTGATGCTGCTCGGGGCTTTCGGTCTGCTGGTGATGGTGATCATTCCCGGCATCGGCCGCGAAGTGAATGGCTCGATGCGCTGGATCGGTTTTGGCGTCTTTAACGTACAGCCGTCGGAAATCGCCAAGGTCTTCGTGGTGATCTACCTGGCGGGCTACCTGGTACGTCGCCAGAAAGAGGTGCGGGAAAGCTGGATGGGGTTCTTCAAGCCCTTCATCGTGCTGTTGCCCATGGCTGGCCTGTTGCTGATGGAGCCGGACTTCGGTGCCACCGTCGTGATGATGGGCGCGGCGGCGGCGATGCTGTTCCTGGGTGGCGTGGGCTTGTTCCGCTTTGCCTTGATGGTCGGCCTGGCGGTCGCCGCGGTGACGATTCTGGTGCAGGCGCAACCCTATCGGATGGCGCGACTGATCACCTTTACCGATCCCTGGGCCGACCAGTTCGGTTCCGGTTACCAGTTGACCCAGGCTTTGATCGCCTTCGGTCGCGGTGAGTGGCTGGGTGTTGGTTTGGGTAACAGCGTGCAGAAACAGTTCTACCTGCCGGAAGCCCACACCGATTTTGTGTTCTCGGTACTCGCCGAAGAACTGGGCGTGGTCGGTTCCCTCGTCACTGTCGGGTTGTTCGTGTTCGTGTGCGTGCGCGCCATGTACATCGGCCTGTGGGCCGAGAAGGCCAAGCAATACTTCGCCGCTTATGTGGCCTACGGACTGGCGTTCCTGTGGATCGGCCAGTTCCTGATCAACATCGGTGTAAACGTCGGCCTGCTGCCGACCAAGGGCCTGACCCTGCCATTCCTCAGTTATGGCGGCAGTTCCCTGGTGATTTGTTGCGCCTGTCTTGGCTTGCTGCTGCGTATCGAATGGGAGAGTCGAACCCACCTGGGCAGTGAAGAGATGGAATTCAGCGAAAGTGACTTCGCCGAGGAGCCGACCCATGGGCGCTAACGTGTTGATCATGGCGGGCGGCACCGGCGGCCACGTGTTCCCGGCGCTGGCGTGTGCCCGCGAGTTCCAGGCCCGGGGCTACACCGTGCATTGGCTGGGCACGCCGCGCGGGATTGAAAATGAACTGGTGCCGAATGCCGGTTTGCCGCTGCACTTGATCAACGTCAGTGGTCTGCGCGGCAAGAGCAAACTGTCCCTGCTCAAGGCGCCATTTGTATTGCTCAACGCGGTCTGGCAGGCCCGCAAAGTGATCCGCGAGCTGAAGCCGGTTTGCGTACTGGGCTTTGGCGGCTACGTGACCGGTCCTGGGGGTGTTGCGGCGCGATTGTCCGGTGTGCCGGTGATCGTCCACGAGCAAAACGCGGTTGCCGGGACCGCCAACCGCTTGCTGGCACCCTTGGCTGCACGCGTTTGCGAGGCTTTCCCGAACACCTTTGCTGCCATGGACAAGCGCCGTACCACCGGTAATCCGGTGCGTACCGAGTTGTTCATGGATATTGCCCGCCAGGCCCTGACCGGGCGTAGGGCGCATCTGCTGATCCTGGGCGGAAGCCTGGGCGCCGAGCCGTTGAACAAATTGCTGCCTGAAGCCGTGTCGCAACTGCCCTTGGAACTGCGTCCCGAAATCTTCCATCAGGCCGGCAAGAACCACGATGAAGTCACCGCCGGGCGCTATCGCGACGCCGGGGTCGAGGCGAATGTACAGCCCTTCATCAAAGACATGGCCCACGCCTATGGCTGGGCCGACCTGGTGGTCTGTCGCGCAGGTGCGTTGACCGTCAGTGAATTGGCTGCAGCCGGTCTGCCGTCCTTGCTGGTGCCTTTGCCCCATGCCATCGACGATCACCAGACCCGCAACGCCGAATATTTGGCCGGGGAGGGCGCTGCCTTCCTGCTGCCGCAAAGAACGACTGGCGCCGCCGATTTGGCCGCACGCCTGACCGAGGTTTTGATGCAACCGGAACGACTCAATAACATGGCGAGCACCGCAAGTCGCCTGGCCAAACCTGATGCCACCCGTACCGTGGTCGATATCTGCCTGGAGGTGGCCCATGGTTGAGAATCAAAAAGCCATGCCGCAACCGGAAATGCGCCGCATCCGTCGCATCCACTTCGTCGGGATCGGCGGTGTGGGCATGTGCGGGATCGCCGAGGTATTGCTGAACCTGGGTTACCAGGTTTCCGGTTCCGACCTGAAAACCTCGCCGGTCACCGAGCGGCTGGAGTCTTTCGGCGCGCAGATATTTATCGGCCACCGCGCCGAGAACGCCGCGCAAGCCGATGTACTGGTGGTTTCCAGTGCAGTGAACACCTCCAACCCGGAAGTCGCGACTGCGCTCGAGCGTCGTATTCCGGTGGTGCCGCGTGCCGAGATGCTCGCCGAACTGATGCGCTACCGCCACGGCATCGCTGTTGCGGGCACCCACGGCAAGACCACCACCACCAGCCTGATCGCCTCGGTGTTTGCCGCGGGCGGCCTGGACCCGACGTTCGTGATCGGTGGCCGGCTGAATGCAGCAGGCACCAATGCACAGTTGGGTTCAAGTCGTTACCTGATCGCCGAAGCCGATGAAAGCGATGCCAGCTTCCTGCACTTGCAGCCGCTGGTGGCCGTGGTGACCAACATCGACGCCGACCACATGGCGACCTATGACGGCGACTTCAATAAGTTGAAGAAAACCTTCGTCGAGTTCCTGCACAACCTGCCGTTCTACGGTTTGGCGGTGCTGTGCCTGGACGATCCGGTAGTGCGTGAAATCCTGCCCCAGGTCAAGCGTCCGACCGTGACCTACGGCTTCAGCGAAGACGCCGACGTGCGTGCGATCAATGTGCGCCAGAAAGGCATGCAGACGTTCTTCACCGTGTTGCGCCCCGACCGCGAGCCGCTGGATGTATCGGTGAACATGCCCGGTAACCACAACGTGCTCAACTCCCTGGCGACTATCTGCATCGCTACCGATGAAGGCGTCAGCGATGAAGCCATCGTCGAAGGCTTGTCAGGGTTTGCCGGTGTCGGCCGGCGCTTCCAGGTCTACGGTCAGTTGCCGGTGGAAGGTGGCGACGTAATGCTGGTCGACGATTATGGTCACCACCCGACTGAAGTGGCCGCGGTGATCAAGGCCGTGCGCGGCGGCTGGCCGGAGCGTCGCCTGGTGATGGTCTACCAGCCGCACCGCTACAGCCGCACCCGCGACCTGTACGACGACTTCGTCAATGTATTGGCTGACGCCAACGTATTGCTGCTGATGGAAGTCTATCCGGCCGGTGAAGAACCGATCCCCGGTGCCGACAGCCGCAAACTGTGCAACAGCATCCGCCAGCGCGGTCAGTTGGACCCGATCTACATCGAACGCGGTGTCGACCTCGCGCCGCTGGTCAAGCCGCTGCTGCGCGCTGGCGATATCCTGCTGTGCCAGGGCGCCGGTGATATCGGCGGTCTTGCGCCGAAACTGCTGGCAAGCCCGCTGTTCGCCGCTGTGCAGGGGAAGTCGAAATGAGCACTGACTACGGCTCCCTGTTTTCCACCGTCCAGCCCGCCGACTTCGGCCGGGTCGCGGTGTTGTTCGGCGGCAAGAGCGCCGAGCGCGAAGTGTCTTTGAAATCCGGCAATGCCGTGCTTGAAGCGTTGCAAAGCGCCGGTGTAAATGCCTTCGGCATCGACGTGGGCGATGATTTCCTGGCGCGCCTGCAGGCCGAGAAAATCGATCGTGCCTTCATTATTCTGCATGGCCGTGGCGGTGAAGACGGCAGCATGCAGGGGTTGCTGGAGTGCGCAGGTATTCCTTACACCGGCAGCGGCATCCTCGCGTCGGCCCTGGCGATGGACAAGTTGCGCACCAAACAGGTGTGGCACAGCCTGGGCATTCCGACCCCGCGTCACAGCGTTCTGCGCAGTGAAGACGATTGTATTTGCGCAGCCGAGGAACTGGGCCTGCCTTTGATCGTCAAACCTGCCCATGAAGGCTCCAGTATCGGCATGGCTAAAGTGAACTCGGCCGCCGAATTGATCGACGCATGGAAAGCGGCAAGTACCTACGATTCGCAAGTGTTGGTGGAACAGTGGATCTGCGGTCCCGAGTTCACCATCGCGACTCTTCGTGACCAGGTATTACCGCCTATCGCGCTGGGCACGCCCCATACCTTTTACGACTACGACGCCAAGTACCTGGCTTCCGATACTCAGTACCGGATCCCGTGCGGCCTTGACGCAACCAAAGAGCAGGAATTGATGGACCTTACGGCGAAAGCCTGTGAGGCGCTGGGTATCGCCGGTTGGGCGCGGGCAGACGTGATGCAGGATGACCAAGGGAATTTCTGGTTTCTGGAAGTCAACACCGCACCGGGCATGACCGACCACAGCCTGGTACCCATGGCTGCACGCGCGGCCGGACTGGATTTCCAGCAGTTGGTGCTGGCCATTCTGGCTGCAAGCATTGAGGCGCGGGGTTAACACCATGCAAGGCGCATCGCTTCGTCATCAGCCACCCGCACCCGGCCGCAAGCCGGTACCGCGTGGTGCCAGCCGGATGGTGGCCAAAGAGCCGATGTCGGCGCGCCTGCCGAAAGCCAACTTTGCTTTTCTCAAGGCCTTGTTCTGGCCGGTGCTGTTGGTGGCGCTGGGCTTTGGCACTTATGAAGGTGCCCAGCGTCTGCTGCCTTACGCTGACCGCCCGATCACCAAGATCAGCGTGCAGGGCGACTTGAGCTACATCAGCCAGCAAGCTGTGCAGCAGCGAATCGTCCCTTTTGTGGCGGCCAGCTTCTTTACCGTCGACCTGGCAGGGATGCGTTCGGAATTGGAACAGATGCCGTGGATCGCCCATGCCGAAGTACGTCGGGTGTGGCCGGACCAGGTGACCATCCGCCTGGAAGAACAACTGCCCGTGGCCCGTTGGGGTGACGAAGCGCTGTTGAACAACCAGGGTCAGGCGTTCACCCCGCGTGAACTGGCCAACTACGAGCATTTGCCGCAGTTGTTCGGGCCACAGCGGGCGCAGCAGCAAGTGATGCAGCAGTATCAGGACTTGAGCCAGATGCTGCGGCCACTGGGTTTCTCCATCGCGCGACTGGAATTGCGTGAACGGGGCAGCTGGTTCTTGACCACCGGGGCCGGCAGTTCCGGCCCGGGCATCGAGTTGTTGCTGGGACGCGACCACTTGGTGGAGAAGATGCGCCGCTTTATCGCCATCTATGACAAAACCTTGAAAGAACAGATTACGAACATTGCGAGCATCGACCTGCGTTACGCCAACGGCCTGGCCGTTGGCTGGCGGGAACCGGCTGCGCCCACGGCGGCGCAACCCGCTGTCGCGAAGAATTAAGAAGAGGCAGGACCCATGGCAAACGTGCAAAGCGGCAAAATGATCGTCGGTCTCGATATCGGCACCTCCAAGGTGGTGGCGCTGGTAGGCGAGGTCGCGGACGACGGCACGCTGGAAATCGTCGGAATCGGCACGCATCCGTCCCGGGGCCTGAAGAAGGGCGTGGTGGTCAATATTGAATCCACCGTGCAATCGATCCAGCGCGCCATCGAAGAAGCGCAACTGATGGCCGGCTGCCGGATCCACTCGGCGTTTGTCGGCGTGGCGGGCAATCACATCCGCAGCCTGAACTCCCACGGCATCGTCGCGATTCGCGACCGTGAAGTCAGCTCGGCAGACCTGGAACGTGTACTGGACGCTGCCCAGGCCGTGGCCATCCCGGCTGACCAGCGGGTGCTGCACACCCTGCCGCAGGACTACGTAATCGACAACCAGGAAGGCGTTCGCGAACCTTTGGGCATGTCCGGCGTACGTCTGGAAGCCAAGGTTTACGTGGTGACCTGCGCGGTCAATGCGGCACAGAACATTGAAAAGTGCGTGCGTCGCTGCGGCCTGGAAATCGACGACATCATCCTCGAGCAACTGGCGTCGGCCTACTCGGTACTGACCGATGACGAAAAAGAACTGGGCGTGTGCCTGGTGGACATCGGCGGCGGCACCACCGACATCGCGATCTTTACCGAAGGTGCGATCCGTCACACCGCAGTGATCCCGATTGCCGGCGACCAGGTCACCAACGACATCGCGATGGCGCTGCGTACACCGACCCAGTACGCCGAAGAAATCAAGATCCGTTATGCCTGCGCCCTGGCCAAGCTGGCCGGTGCCGGTGAAACCATCAAGGTGCCAAGCGTAGGCGACCGCCCACCGCGCGAACTGTCGCGCCAGGCGTTGGCCGAAGTGGTCGAGCCGCGCTACGACGAACTGTTCACCCTGATCCAGGCGGAACTGCGTCGCAGCGGTTACGAAGATTTGATCCCGGCCGGCATCGTGCTGACCGGGGGCACCTCGAAAATGGAAGGCGCGGTCGAACTGGCCGAGGAAATCTTCCATATGCCGGTGCGCCTGGGCGTGCCCCATGGCGTGAAAGGCCTGGGCGACGTGGTGCGCAACCCGATTTATTCCACCGGTGTGGGCTTGCTGTTGTACGGCCTGCAAAAGCAGACCGACGGCATTTCCCTGTCGGGCATTGGCAGCCGCGAAAGCTATAGCAGTGACGAAGCCAAAGCGCCGTTGCTGGAGCGCCTGCAAGCCTGGGTGAAAGGCAACTTCTAACGATTTACCGCAACACCGTTCCAAGCAGTAGGCGAAAAAACTAGAGAAATGAAAGGAGAGGGAAAATGTTCGAACTCGTAGACAACATCCCCGCCAGCCCGGTCATCAAAGTGATCGGCGTCGGCGGTGGCGGCGGCAACGCTGTCAACCATATGGTCAAGAGCAACATTGAAGGCGTTGAATTCATCTGCGCCAACACTGATGCCCAGGCCCTCAAAAGCATCGGTGCACGCACCATCCTGCAATTGGGCACAGCGGTGACCAAGGGCCTGGGTGCAGGCGCCAATCCGGAGGTCGGCCGTCAAGCCGCGCTGGAAGACCGCGAGCGCATCGCGGAAGTACTGCAGGGCACCAACATGGTGTTCATCACCACCGGCATGGGCGGTGGCACCGGTACTGGTGCTGCGCCGATCATTGCCGAAGTGGCCAAGGAAATGGGGATCCTCACCGTTGCGGTGGTGACCCGTCCGTTCCCGTTCGAAGGCCGCAAGCGCATGCAGATCGCCGATGAAGGCATCCGTCTGCTGTCCGAAAGCGTCGACTCGTTGATCACCATCCCCAACGAGAAGCTGCTGACCATCCTCGGCAAGGACGCCAGCCTGCTGTCGGCTTTTGCCAAGGCTGACGATGTACTGGCCGGTGCCGTTCGCGGTATCTCCGACATCATCAAGCGTCCGGGCATGATCAACGTCGACTTTGCCGACGTCCGTACCGTGATGAGCGAAATGGGCATGGCGATGATGGGCACTGGCTGCGCCAGCGGTCCGAACCGTGCACGTGAAGCCACTGAAGCGGCAATCCGCAACCCGTTGCTGGAAGATGTGAACCTGCAAGGTGCTCGCGGCATTCTGGTGAACATCACCGCCGGTCCGGACCTGTCCCTGGGTGAGTACTCCGACGTGGGTAGCATCATCGAGGCGTTCGCTTCCGAGCACGCGATGGTCAAGGTCGGTACCGTTATCGATCCGGACATGCGCGACGAGCTGCACGTGACCGTGGTGGCCACTGGCCTGGGCGCAAAAATCGAGAAGCCTGTGAAGGTCATCGACAATACCGTCCACACCAACCAAGCCACGGCCGCCGCTCCAGCACCTGCTCGCCAGGAACTGCCGTCGGTGAACTATCGTGACCTGGATCGTCCGACCGTGATGCGCAATCAGGCTCAGGCCGGTGCTGCTGCCTCCCGTAGCCCGAATCCGCAAGATGATCTGGATTATCTGGACATCCCGGCATTCTTGCGTCGTCAGGCCGATTAATGGAATGTATCAGGGCTATGAAGGTGATTGGTGTTCAGCAAAGGTCTGGTCTGCTATTATCGCCAGCCTTTGTTGATACCAGTTCGCAATTTGCGCTGAAGCGGTCCAAGCCATGATTAAACAACGCACCCTGAAGAATATTATCCGTGCCACAGGTGTAGGTCTGCACTCCGGGGAGAAGGTATACCTGACTCTCAAGCCCGCACCTGTCGACACCGGCATCGTGTTTGTTCGTGCCGACCTGGACCCTGTGGTGCAGATTCCTGCTCGCGCGGAAAACGTTGGCGAAACCACCATGTCGACCACATTGGTCAACGGTGACGTCAAAGTGGATACGGTGGAGCACTTGCTCTCGGCCATGGCTGGCCTGGGCATCGATAACGCCTACGTCGAGCTCTCCGCGTCCGAAGTCCCGATCATGGATGGCAGCGCCGGACCCTTCGTATTCTTGATTCAATCTGCCGGCCTGGAAGAACAGGACGCAGCCAAGAAGTTCATTCGCATTCTGCGGGAAGTGACAGTAGAAGACGGCGACAAGCGCGCCACCTTCGTCCCGTTCGAAGGCTTTAAAGTGAGCTTTGAGATCGATTTCGATCACCCGGTATTCCGTGACCGCACCCAAAGTGCAAGCGTGGATTTTTCCAGCACTTCGTTCGTAAAAGAAGTCAGCCGCGCCCGTACCTTTGGTTTCATGAGTGACATCGAGTACCTGCGCAAGCACAACCTCGCACTCGGCGGCAGCGTTGAAAACGCCATTGTGGTCGACGCGGATGGTGTACTGAACGAAGATGGCCTTCGCTATGAAGACGAATTCGTGAAGCACAAGATCCTCGATGCAATCGGTGACCTCTACCTGCTGGGCAATAGCCTGATAGGCGAGTTCAAAGGCTTCAAGTCGGGCCATGCACTGAACAACCAGCTCCTGCGCAAGTTGATTGAGCAGAAAGACGCTTGGGAAGTCGTGACCTTCGAAGATGCCAGCACCGCACCGATCTCTTACATGCGTCCCGTTGCGGCGGTGTAAGTAACAACTCTCTTTCTTTAGTTTTTAAAGGCTGCCTTCGGGTGGCCTTTTTTTCGTTCCGGATACATCCATATTAGGGGGCTCTGGCGTCAACGGTGCAGTTGCGCCCGGCATTTTTCGCTGCATACAACGCCTGGTCGGCACTGAGCAGCAATTGCTCCAGAGAGGGCGGCCCCTGCCTGTCCCAGGTGCTCAAGCCAATACTCACGGTAATCGGCCCGTCGCTTCCCGACACCCATGGCAAGTTTTCGATGCGACCGCGCAGATGCTCGGCGATCACTCGGGCGCCCTTGGCGTCGGTATCCGGCAGGATCACCGCGAACTCTTCTCCCCCATAACGCGCCGCCAGATCGGCAGGACGGCGGATGTTATTACCGATCACCCGCGCCACGTTGCGCAGCGCGTCGTCACCGGCCTGATGACCATGACGGTCGTTGAAGGTCTTGAAGTGGTCAACGTCGATCATCAACAGCGCCAAAGGTGCGTTGGAGCGTTGGGCGCGGTCCCATTCCAGGCGCAACCGCTGGTCCAGGATACGGCGGTTGGCCAGGCCGGTGAGAGCGTCGGTGGCTGCCAGTTCTGACAGGACCTTCTCGGCACGGTAGCGCCGCCGCAGCTCCAGGCGCAGCATCCAAGTCAGCCATAAAAGGCCGATACACAGTACTCCGGTGGCGCCAGCGGTGAGCCACGCCGCGCGCCTCCATGCCGCGAATACGTCGTCGTTGGATAAGGCCACCACCACGATCAAGGGCAATTGTCCGACATTGGTAAAGGTAAAGAGCCGTAACGTGTCGCTGGTCGTGGAGATCGCCCTGAAGCTGCCACTGCCTTCTTGCAACATGCGTTTGAAGTTGGGGCGGGAACTCAGGTCTTTATCGATCATGTTGCTTTCCAGCATGGGTTGCTGAGCCAGCAAAATGCCTTGGTTGTTCAACAGGTTGATGGTATTGCCGCTACCGATGGTCAGGCTGCTGAACAACTGGTCGAAATACGCCAGGCGCATGCTCGCCACGGCAACGCCGGCAAATTCGCCATTGGGCCCGGCCACCCGGCGGCTGAATGCAATACGCCACACTTGATCGCATTCGCAGTGGATCTTGAACGGGCGGCTGATGAACAGTCCCGCCTCGGGATTTTTCAGGTGGATCTGGAAGTAATCGCGGTCGACGAAATTGCGCGGCGTGGGCGTCAGCGTAGAAGAGTCGGCTATCACCTGGCCGGCCTTGTCGAGCAGCAGGACTTCCCCCTTGTAGCGGGCCGCGATGGATTGATCGAATTGCAGTTGGTGCCGAATCTCGGCTGGCACTTGCGACAAAGCGTTGCCCGCCGCCGTAATCAGCCCTTGCAGCGCCAAGTCATACAGCTCGACGTTACGCAGCACATCTGCATTGATCAGTTGGGTGATGTTGTTGGTGGAGCGTTGAGCGGTCTGTAACGTGCTGGCATGTTCGCGGATCAGCAGCACGGCGACGATGATCATAATCAACGCGACGGTGATGCCACTGCCCAGAATCAACAACAGCTCCGGGCGTGCAGGCAAGTTTTGGGCGCGGCGTTGATTCATCGGACTGACTTCAGCGGTAACAATGATGGCAGTTTAGTTCGGCGCGTTGAAAATTAAGTCATTGGCAAAAAAGAAAATTCATCTTCAGAACGTCAATATCAAACCGGTAAACAATCCCAAACGTATCCCACCCTCAAATGGCCAACCTGACAGCCGTGTCAGCAAACTCGCGACCATTCATACGGCAATGATCAAAGATTCAGGTCGTGCAGGTATACTTCGTGCCAGCGTGACTCGCAATTCGGGTCCGCGTCACTTTTTGTACTCCCCGGAGCTTTCATGAATTCCCCGACACAACCCCTTGTTGACGCGCTCGAAGCCGTCGAACAAGTCGACGCTGACAGCATAGAAACAGTCGCGCAAACCGAGATCCCGGCATTCAAGTTTCCATTCAAGCCGGGCGAGCTGGCCGGGGCCAAGAATGCCACCCAGCCTTGGTACAAAAACGGCGCCAAGAACGGCCACACCAAGTCTCCGGGCATGGCGCCTCCGGGTACTCGCCGCTCGATGGGTAAACGCTGAGATTAATAAGTCGCACGCTGGATCAGCTATTGCCTACGGCTTCTGCTGATATTTCTACTTGTAGGCCTACGACCGTTTCTTGAAAGCTTGCACCGTCTCTGCTCCCCCGGCTCTATTCTCCGGGGTTGGGTGGGGTGAGGTTGGTCTTTCCGGAAAAGGCGTTGCCCATGGCCCTGATAAACATCTGTGTAGTACTTGCCCTAGTGCTTTCGTTGGATGTCGCTACGGCCCTTGATCAGCCACGGCGCGAAATCCGTTTTGCCGTCGCCGCGCAATTCCCTCCCTTTCAGAGTCGAAACCCGCAAGGGTGGTTGGTCGGCCTGAACATCGACCTGGGCAGCGCGTTGTGCATGCAACTGAAGGTGCGATGCATCTGGGTTGATCAGGTGGTTGTCGAGAACTTCCCCGCCCTTGAAGCCCGGCAATTCGACGCGATCATGGGGATGGCCCCCACGTCCGAACGACGGCGCTGGGTGAGTTTCACCGATAATCTCTACCCGTTCACCACGCGTCTGGTAGCGCGTAGAAACTCAGGCCTGAGGCCCACCGCAAGCTCGCTCAAGGGCAAACGTGTCGGTGTATTGCTGGGGAGCAATCGCGAAGCCTTTGCCCGGTCGAAGTGGGCGCCCAAGGGCGTGATCGTCAAGAGCTTCTGGCTCAATGAGGAGTTAGTGCGCAGCCTGGTGGCGGGCGATATCGATGCGACTTTGCAAGGCACCGTGGAGATTCGTAATGCGCTGCTCGACACCGACGACGGGTTGGCGTTCGACTTCTTGGGCCCGGCTGTTTCGGCGGAGTTGCTGGGCGACGGTGTGGCGATCGCGGTGCGCAAGCTCGATACGGCGTTGCGCAATGAACTTAACTGTGCCCTTGCACAGTTGATGCAGTCCGGCGAATACCAGCGGATCATCCAGCCCTATCGCCTTGAAGCACCGCCCTCTGGGCGTTAAGCCGCGCGCAACGGGATAAACGCATAGTTGGCCGGCACCTCAGTGGCAATCCGTGCCCCTGCATCCAGTATCTGTTCGGCAATATCCATTCCCGAGACATGAAACATCCACTCATTGGCCATCGACGGCTGATCAGCCGCCAGCTCCAGCGCCTGGGCAAACGCGCCCATGTCCGGCAGGTAGGCGGTAAACCCGTCGCCCTTGAGCGCCGTGGTGCGAATACCCAGCAGGGCGCAGACAGCCTCCTTGGCTTGTACGTCATCCCGGTCGGCCTGGCGTGAATGGCGGATCAATGCCGCCAGCTCCAGATCCATCAACTCGCCGCCCGCGATCAATAACGGGCCCTGTTCCCAGGATTGCGGTGGGCAATCCTTAGCCGCAGGGTTCAGTGGGATATGCGGGTTGATCTCCATCGGGTAGATGCGACACACCAACGGGCGGCGCTCATAGATGCGGCACAGGTTGTCTTCGTCAAGATTCCGGCAGCGCCCTGCGTTGTAGGCGGCAAAGGTGATTGCCACAAACGCTTCGGTGGTGCCGCTGGGCACCACCACCGAACGGCGTTCGGCATGCTCGCGTTGCTGCGGCGGCAGGCCCAGGCCATTGCCCAGGAAGCCTTCCACCAGGACAATCACATTGCCGCCGTCCGCCGCCCACATCCGGGCTTCATCGAGGGTCAGGGGTACATGGTGGTCGGTGCAGCATTTGCCGCATCCTACGCAGGAAAAGTGGGTGGAGGTCATGGGAGTCTGTCACCAGGCTAGGTCAGAAGGCGCATGGGCGCGGTGACGGGTTTACACCTCTGTCCACCGCACGGACCTTGTGCGAAGCAAGTTATGCGCCAGCCTGTCAGTCCTTGGTCAGCCGATCGCGCAGCACAAACACCATGCCCGCACTTTCATACAACTGACGGGCGCGGGTATTCGACTCGCGCACCTTGAGATCGACAAAGGCCTCGCCGCGCTGTTGGAACACCAGAAAGCTGTGCAACAACAATGCACGCCCCAAGCCTTGCCCCTGGGCCGTGGGGTGAATAGCCAGGCTTTTGATGAAGGCGCTGGTCCAGCATTGCGCTACACCCAGAATGCCGTGGGCGTTGCTGGCGATCAGGCATAGTTTCGGGTCGAACTCGGCATCGCTGAGGAACTGTTGGCGCCACTGCTGCAGGCTACCCACACGACCACCGCCTTGTTCTTGCGCCATGCACAGCACCGCGTGGATTGCCGCAGCCCGTGTTTCACGGTAGTGGTCCAGGCTGATGCCAGCCGGCCATTGCGGCGCGGGGAGGGGGCCAGTGAGGTCGCGGCGCAACAGCTGGAAGTGTTCGACCATCGGTTACCGGCCGTGCTGTGGCAGGGACTGCGCTGCCACCACCAGGCACTTGGTGAGTTCCGGCGAGGAAAATTTCGTCAACACTGCGTTGGCGCCGGACAGACGGGCTTTTTCACTGTTCATCGCGCTGTCCAGCGAGGTATGCAGCAAGATGTAAAGGTCTTGGAAGTCCGGGGTTTCGCGCAGCGTGCGGGTGAGGGCGTAGCCGTCCATCTCGGACATTTCGATATCGGAGACCAGCACGTTGATCTGGTCAGCGGTGCCTTGCAGCTCCAGCAGACAGTCGATGGCGTCCTTGGCACTGCGGGCGGTGTGGCATTGCAGGCCGAGGTTGCGCAGCGTGTGCACTGACTGTTGCAGGGCGACCTGGCTGTCATCCACCACCAGAATCCGTGCATGACCGAGTACTTCCGCTTCTTCCATGGTCAAGTCGGTGGGCGCTACTTCGATCGGGGCTGGGGCGATTGCATGGATGACCTTTTCGATATCCAGTACTTGCACCAATGTCCCGTCGACCTGCGTCACGCCGGTGATAAACGCACGATTGCCTCCAGAACCGAAAGGCGGTGGACGAATGTCGGTGGTCATGCAATGCACGATCCGGCTCACCGCCTGTACGTGCAGACCCTGCTTGGAGCGGCTGATGTCAGTGACAATCAGGCAACCGCCGTCTGGATCTTGCAAAGGCATTTCGCCCAACGCCCGGCTGAGGTCGATCACTGACAACGCGGCACCGCGCAGGGTGGCGATACCTTTGACGTGCGGGTGGGACTCCGGCAGTTTGGTCAGCGGTGGACAAGGGATGATTTCGCTGACCTTGAGCAGGTTGATCGCCATCAGCTTACCGCTGCGCAAGGTAAAGAGCAGCAGCGAAAGGGAGTCTGCGCGGGCTTTGGTGATGGACATGGCAACCTTCAGTGGATCAGCGGGAACACTCTTTAGAGGGTTATCGACGCGTGCGCGAAAAACTGTAGGAGCGAAGGGGACGCCTGATTCTCGCTCCTGCAACACGTCGGCGGGTCTGTGGACTAGCCTTTCCAAACCTGCGGATTGACCAAGTCTTGCGGCCGCTCCCCCAGCAACGCGCTGCGCAGATTGTCCAAGGCACGATTGGCCATGGCTTCGCGGGTTTCATTCGTGGCCGAACCGATATGGGGCAAGGTTACTGCATTGCTCAGTTGGAACAGCGGCGATTCGGCCAAGGGCTCTTGCTCGTACACATCCAGTCCGGCACCGCGAATCCGCTGGTTTTGCAGGGCTTCGATCAGCGCCGGCTCGTCGACTACCGGGCCACGGGAGATATTCACCAGAATCGCACTGGACTTCATCAGTCCCAGCTCGCGATGGCTGATCAAGTGCTTGGTGTTCTCGCTCAACGGCACCACCAGGCAAACGAAGTCCGCCTCGCTCAGCAATTGGTCAAGGTTGCGAAACTGTGCACCCAGCTCTTGTTCCAGTACCGTCTTGCGGCTGTTGCCGCTGTAGAGGATCGGCATGTTGAAACCCAGGCGTCCGCGCCGGGCGATGGCCGCGCCGATATTGCCCATGCCGACGATCCCCAGCGTCTTGCCGTGTACATCACAGCCAAACAACGGTGCGCCCACGCTGGCTTTCCATTGCCCGGCCTTGGTCCAGGCGTCCAGCTCGGCAACCCGGCGGGCGCTGCTCATCAGCAGGGCAAAAGCCAGGTCGGCGGTGCTTTCGGTCAGCACGTCCGGAGTGTTGGTGAGCATGATCCCGCGTTCATTGAAGTACGCCAGGTCATAGTTGTCGTAGCCCACCGACACGCTGGAGACCACTTCCAGATGGCTCGCGCCTTCAAGCTGTGCCCGTCCCAGCTTGCGACCGACGCCGATCAGGCCGTGGGCGTGCGGCAGCGCTTCGTTGAACTGGGCGGCGATATCGCCAAGCTTGGGGTTGGGGGCGATAACGTCGAAATCCTGTTGCAGGCGTTCGATCATTTCGGGCGTGACACGGCTGAAAGCAAGAACAGTCTTTTTCATCGGGAGCGAACTCATCGGCACGAAGGAATGCCAAGCACGCTAACATTTATCCCAACGCTGCAAAACTACTCTGTGGCAGCAGGGTGCGGGCTCTGATTTGCAATGCCTACAGCGGCAGCCGTACGCTGCCCACATTCCCGCTCAACTCATACGCAACCAGTTCCGCCTGATGCGCCGCCAGAATTTCCGGCAATGAACCGCGCAGGTATTCCACCCACGTCTTGATCTTCGCATCCAGATACTGGCGTGACGGGTAGATGGCGTACAGGTTCAGTTCCTGGGAGCGGTAATTCGGCATCATCCGCACCAGCGTGCCGTTGCGCAGACCTTCGATGGCTGCATACACCGGCAACAGGCCAACGCCCATGCCGCTGGTGATCGCGGTCTTCATTGCGTCGGCGGAGTTCACCAGAAAGGGCGAGCTGTTGATGCTGACGCTTTCCTGGCCGTCGGGGCCATTGAACGCCCACTTGTCCAGCTGGATCACCGGGCTCACCAGGCGCAGGCAAGCATGGTTGAGCAAGTCACTGGGCCGCTGTGCGCAGCCGTTGGCTTTGACGTAGGCCGGCGAGGCGCAAACGATGCTGTAGGTGATCCCCAGGCGTTGGGACACAAATCCGGAGTCCGGCAGTTCGCTGGCGAGCACGATGGACACGTCGTAACCCTCGTCCAGCAAGTCCGGCACGCGGTTGGCCAGGGTCAGGTCGAACGTCACGTCTGGGTGAGTGCGGCGATAGCGGGCGATAGCGTCGATCACAAAATGCTGACCGATACCGGTCATGGTATGCACTTTCAACTGTCCGGCAGGGCGGGCATGGGCGTCGCTGGCCTCGGCCTCGGCTTCTTCGACATAGGCGAGGATTTGCTCGCAGCGCAACAAATAGCGCTTGCCGGCCTCGGTCAAGGCGATGCGGCGGGTGGTGCGATTGAGCAAGTGGGTTTGCAGGTGGGCCTCAAGGTTCGAGACCGCGCGCGAGACGTTGGCGGTGGTGGTGTCCAGTTGCGCGGCAGCGGCGGTGAAGCTGCCGGCCTCGGCGACACAACTGAAAGCGCGCATGTTTTGCAAAGTGTCCATGGGGTGTTCTCAGGGGAGATGACAAATTGTGACAGAAAGTTACGCCGTCCAGTGATCCCTACCAAGGGATTATCGCTTGAACGGTAACAAAGATTCACAGGAATGCCAGCTTATCGGCATCTGCCCCGCCCCCTAGAATTGCGCCACCTACCCGCGTTACCCACCTCAGGAATTCGCCGCAGTGCCGCGTCGCATCAGCAGAGAGCTGAAGACTCTCAGTGTTTGGACCTTATCGCTAGCCATCAGCGGCTGCATCGCAAACGCAGGAATTGCCCCTCAGGGCCAGGCTCTGAACGCCGACCACCTGGTCACCGACGACGCCATCCGGAGCGCCGCGCAGGACGCCCATTGGCCCACCGCCCAATGGTGGCGAGCCTACGGCGATCCGCAACTCAACCGTTGGGTCGACCTCGCTACACACGACAGTCCGAGCATGGCGATGGCCGCGGCGCGTGTACGTGAGGCGCGGGCGATGGCCGGGATTGCCGAGTCGGCCGAGGCGTTGCAAATCACCAGCGACACCAGCCTCAAACGCCATAACTGGCCTGAGGATCAGTTCTACGGACCCGGCGCGCTAAGTGATGCGAGCACCTGGGACAACCACGCCTCCCTGGGCCTGAGCTACGCACTCGATCTTTGGGGCCGCGAGCGTAACGCCAGCGAGCGCGCGGTTGACCTGGCGCATATGCGCGCCGCCGAAGCACGCCAGGCCCGGCTCGAATTGCAGAACAACGTGGTGCGTGCGTACATCCAACTGTCGTTGCATTACGCCAATCGCGATATTGTCGCTGCCACCTTGGCCCAGCAACAGCAGATCCTCGACCTGGCCAACCAGCGCCTGAATGCGGGCATTGGCACGCACTTGGATGTCAGCCAGGCCGAAACCCCGTTGCCTGAAACCCACCGCCAATTGGACGCCCTGGACGAAGAAATTGCCCTGAGCCGTAATCAACTGGCGGCGTTGGCCGGCAAAGGCCCGGGGACCGGCGCGCACCTGCAACGCCCCAGCCTGTCCCTTGGCGCACCGCTGAAACTGCCGTCCAACCTGCCCGCGCAGTTGCTCGGCCAGCGCCCGGACGTGGTTGCCAGCCGTTGGCAAGTCGCGGCGCAAGCGCGGGGTATCGATGTCGCTCACGCCGGTTTCTATCCCAACGTCGATCTCGTCGGCGGCCTCGGTTACGTGGCCACCGGCGGCGGCATGCTGGCGTTTCTGGCCGGCAAGAAATTCAACTACAACGTCGGTCCGGCGATCACTTTGCCGATCTTCGACGGCGGTCGTTTGCGTGGGCAATTGGGTGAAGCCAGCGCCGGCTATGACATCGCTGTCGCGCATTACAACCAAACGTTGGTCAACGCTCTCAACGGCATCTCCGACCAGTTGATCCGCCGCGAATCCATGCTCAAGCAACAAGGCTTCGCCGCGCAGTCGGTGGCTTCAGCACAGAAAACCTACGACATCGCCATGATCGCCTACCAGCGCGGCCTCACCGACTACCTCAATGTACTCAATGCCCAGACCTTGCTGTTCCGCCAACAGCAGATCCAGCAACAGGTCCAGGCCGCACGTTTGAGTGCCCATGCCCAATTGGTCACCGCGCTGGGCGGGGGCCTGGGGGCCGGGGACGACGTTCCGGCTCCCGACAAAACCCTACCGAGCAAGACCCCGGCGGCATTCGCCGTGTTTGATCACTGATCAGGTTACCCATGACTCCCTTGCCTGCACCGCTGCGTTGGCTGCATTCCCTGGAATGGCGGCGTGGTTTTTTCGACTGGGCACGCAGCGATGGCGTGACTTGGGTCTACATCTGCAAAGTGCTGATCGCGGCGTTCCTGACCTTATGGCTGGCGATGCGCCTGGAGCTGCCGCAACCACGTACCGCGATGATCACCGTGTTTATTGTGATGCAGCCTCAGAGCGGTCAGGTGTTTGCCAAGAGCTTTTATCGTTTGCTCGGTACCCTCGCGGGATCGGTGGTGATGGTGCTGTTGATCGCCTTGTTCGCGCAAAACACCGAGTTGTTCCTCGGCTCATTGGCGATCTGGGTCGGCCTCTGTTCGGCGGGCGCGGCGCGTTATCGTAATTTTCGTGCCTACGGTTTTGTGCTGGCCGGCTACACCGCGGCCATGGTCGGCTTGCCGGCCCTGGCCCATCCCGAGGGTGCGTTTATGGCGGCGGTGTGGCGCGTACTGGAAATCTCCCTGGGGATTCTCTGCGCGACCCTGGTCAGCGCCGCGATCCTGCCGCAAACCGCCAGCGCCGCCATGCGCAACGCCTTGTACCAGCGCTTCGGGGTGTTCGCGCTGTTTGTCACCGACGGTCTGCGTGGACGAAGTCAGCGCGATGGTTTTGAACGCAGCAACGTGCGCTTTATCGCCGAGGCCGTGGGGCTGGAAGGGCTGCGCAGCGTTACGGTGTTTGAAGACCCGCACATGCGTCGGCGCAATGGTCGTCTCAGTCGCCTGAACAGCGAATTCATGGGCGTCACCACGCGCTTCAACGCGTTGCATCAGTTGCTTCAGCGGCTGCGCACGGACGCGGCGGACCACGTCGTCGGCGCGATCAAACCCGGCCTGCGAGACCTCGCCGAAGTGCTCGACGAATTCTCCGGTCGGGCCCTCACCAGCCCCGATGCGGCACGCCTGGTGATGCAACTGAGCGCCTACAAGGACGGCTTGCCCGCCAAGGTGCGCAGCCTGCGCGCGACCTTCCAGGAGGGCAACCCGAGCGAAGCCGAGCAGTTGGATTTTCATACCGCCTACGAGCTGCTTTACCGCTTCGTCGACGATCTGCACAACTATGCACAGACCCACGCTTCCTTGGCCGAACACCGCCATGTGCGTGAGCAATGGGACGATACCTTTATCCCGAAAACCAACTGGCTGGCGTGCGCCGCCTCGGGTATTCGCGCGTCGTTCATCCTGATCGTGCTCGGCAGTTACTGGGTGGCGACCGCCTGGCCCAGCGGTGCGACCATGACCCTGATCGCCGCCGCCACCGTCGGCCTTTCCGCCGCCACGCCCAACCCGAAACGCATGGCCTTCCAGATGGCCTGCGGCACCTTGATTGGCGCCTTGGTGGGGTTTGTCGAAATGTTTTTCGTGTTCCCTTGGATCGACGGTTTCCCCCTGCTGTGTGTGATGCTCGCCCCGGTGATTGTGTTCGGCGCCTTCCTCTCGTCACGAGCGCAATACGCCGGTGTCGGCCTGGGTTTGCTGATTTTCTTCAGCACCGGCTCGGTGCCGGACAACCTGACGATCTACAACCCCTACAGCTTTATCAATGACTACATCGCGATGATCCTCGGCATGCTGGTGTGTGCCGCCGCGGGTGCGATCATCCTGCCGCCCAACAGTCCGTGGCTGTGGCGCCGCCTGGAGCGCGACCTGCGCGAGCAAGTGGTCTACGCCATCAGCGGCAAGCTCAAGGGCCTGGCATCGAGTTTCGAAAGCCGCACCCGCGATCTGCTGCACCAGGCCTATGGCTTGGCGGCCGGCCAGCCGTTGGTGCAGCGCCACTTGCTGCACTGGATGTTGGTGGTGCTGGAGGTCGGCCACGCAATCATTGAACTGCGCAAGGAGCAGGCGATCCTGCCGGTGCATCCGGCCTACGCTGAGTCCCAGCCCTGGCGCCAGGCGATCCGCGTGATGGGCCGCTCGCTGGTGCGCCTGTTCCTGCAACCCGGCCAGAGCAATCTTGAGCGCGCGCTGGTGGCGGTCGATCACGCCATCAGTCGTGTGCAGGCCACCGACGAACCTTTCGCCCCGCACTTCGATACGTCGGCCCTGCGCCGGGTGAAAAGCTACCTGCACTTTATCCGCACGTCCTTGCTGGACCCGCAATCGCCGCTGGCGGCTTATAAGCTTGAAGGATCCACCGATGCCTCGTGAAATCGCGTTCCATGGCATTTACATGCCGAGCATGAGCCTGATGTTTTTGATCGCGGCAGGGCTCGCCTGGGCGCTGGATCGTTTCCTGGCGGGTTTTGACCTGTACCGTTTTTTCTGGCACCCGGCGTTGCTGCGCCTGAGCCTGTTCGTTTGCCTGTTCGGCGCCTTGTCGCTGACCGTCTACCGTTGAGAATGTCCCGATGAAAAAGTTCTTCAGCCTGCTCGCGACCCTGTTGGTGCTGGCCCTGGCGATCTGGATTGGCCGCACGCTGTGGGTCCACTACATGCACACCCCGTGGACCCGCGATGGCCGGGTGCGCGCCGACATCATCAACGTTGCCGCCGATGTCACTGGCGAAGTGATTGCTGTCCCGGTGCGGGATAACCAGTTGGTGAAAAAGGGTGACCTGCTGATGCAGATCGATCCCGAGCACTACCGGATCGCAGTGAAGCAGGCGCAATCGTTGGTGGCGTCACGCAAGGCCACGTGGCAGATGCGCAAGCTCAACGCCCACCGGCGTGCCGATCTCGACGCCCTGGTGATCTCCAGGGAAAACCGCGACGATGCGAGCAACATCGCCGACGCCGCGCTGGCCGATTATCAACATGCACTGGCGCAACTGGAGGCCGCCGAACTCAATTTGAAACGCACCCAGGTGCTGGCGGCGGTGGACGGGTATGTGACTAATCTGAATGTGCATCGGGGGGACTACGCGCGTATCGGCGAAGCGAAGATGGCGGTGGTGGATATGCATTCGTTCTGGGTCTACGGGTTTTTCGAGGAAACCAAGCTGCCGCAGGTGAAGGTCGGGGATAAGGCCGATATGCAGTTGATGAGTGGCGAAACCTTGAAAGGGCACGTGGAAAGCATCTCGCGGGGGATCTACGACCGTGATAACCCCGAGAGCCGGGAGTTGATTGCGGATGTGAATCCGACCTTCAACTGGGTGAGGTTGGCGCAGCGGGTGCCGGTGCGGATTCATATTGATGAGGTCCCGGACGGAGTGCTGCTGGCGGCGGGGATTACCTGTACTGTGGTGCTTGAGCCGGCGTTGGACTGAATGTTGGGGTTGCCGTTTTTCGCGAGCAATCCATCCCCTGTAGGAGCGAGCTTGCTCGCGAAGATATTCCAGACGCATCGCTGCGTTGAATGTACGTTTTTCGTGAGCACTCCGTCCCCTGTAGGAGCGAGCTTGCTCGCGAAGGTATTGCAGGCGCATCGCTGCGTTGAATGTACGTTTTTCGCGAGCAAGCTCGCTCCTACAGAGAACAGTGCCAAAAGGATTGGCGTCCATAGCGGCCATCACCGCAGCAATGGATAGGTACTCCACACCCCAAATCACCCTTGGCAATACGTCTCATGCAAATGCCGCCACAACAATCCACCACTGGCTTGCTTCTCGAACACCACAGTAGCGCGACGATCCGTCTGGGTCCCAGTGTCATCAATCTGATGTTCTCGGTAAGTCACGCTAGCGCCTCGCGCATGGCGGTCGATACCGGTCATTTCACTCAGAGTGATTTTCAGCCCCGGCCGCTGGCCGCCCAGGCGCCTGAACAACGCCTGCACCCCAGTCGCATCCACTCGTGCTCCGCTGGACGGTGCGACCATGCTGAAGTCCGGCGAGAAGCGCGCCAGTAGATTTTCCAGCGTGCCCTCGGGCGCAACACCGGCAAACCATTGTTCGATCTCGACGTGGGTCTGAATCACTTCCTCAAAAAAATCACGGTAATCAATCATCGGTGAGGCTCACAGGCTGGGTGTAGCAGTGTCCGTACGCTGGAAGCATCCAGGTGGAGCACCGCAAAGAGTGGCAGCCGTGTCAGGGCTGCCGCTATCTTGAAGGTTATGGCAAAGGAGTCCAAGGTCGAGAACCGCGCACTGAGCAGCGCCGCGCCCAGGTAAACTGGGCGTTTATGCGATGTACCCGGACACCCGAGACTTACCGATGAAGGTGCGGGCGTTGATTGATTTCATGAAGAAGTAACCTCCTGCTCGAGAGCATTACAACGTTTTATTCAGCCCAAAGCGTTTCATCAGCACTTTTTCCAGCACACCCTTGGGCAGCAGCGCGGCCATCAATGGCAATGCCCAGCTGCCGTTGCCCGAGCGCAGCAGGCGCGGTGGCGATTGCTGCTGCACGGCCTTGAGCACTTCTGCGGCAAACACCACGGCTGGCGTCGGCTTGTCCTGGGAAGCCTGACTGCGTGCGCGGATGCTTTCGCGCATTGGCCACCATGGTGATTGTGGATTGATCAACAATTCAGCCTGGGTGCCGGCGTTTTTCGCGAAGTGGGTATCGATAGCGCCAGGCTGCACTTCCATCACCCGCACGCCAAAGGGGGCCAGCTCCATGCGCAGCGCATCGCTCAACGCATGCACGGCGGCCTTGGACGCGCAGTATGCGCCGGCAAACGGGGTTACCAGCACTCCGGAAACGCTGCCGATATTCACCACCAATCCCTGGCGTTGGCGCAGGGCGGGGAACAGCGCCTGGGTCACGCCGACGATGGCAAACACGTTGGTCTCGAACTGTTGCTGCATGGCCTGCGTGCCGCCGTCGAGCAACGGGCCCATCGCGCCATAACCGGCGTTATTGATCAGTACGTCCAGCTCGCCGAGTTGTTCCGCCAGTTGGCGCAGCGCGACGCTGTCGTTGACGTCCAACTGCACCGCGGTAAAACCGGCCGCGGTCAGCGCGGCGACGTCGTCGTCACGTCGGGCGCTGGCCCAGACGTCATAACCGGCGGACTTGAAGGTATCGGCCAGGGCGCGGCCAATACCGCTGGAGCAACCGGTGATCAGTACGTTGGGCATGAAGCCGTCCTTTGTCGATGTCAGTTGGAGAAGCTGCCTTGCAAATGCTCGGCGCGAAACGCCAGGGTTTGCGGGCGATAGCCGGGACGCAGCGGCGGTACCGGCAGGCAGTCTTGCCAGTTGGACCCGGCCTGCAACTCGCCGGGGCCGCGATAACGGGGCGCAGAATAGACATTTTCCGCCAGGTTCACCGTATCGCCCGGTGCATAGGCTGCGACGCGCCAGCGCAGTTCGGTCAGGGGCACATCGGTGCCGTTGTTGAGGGTCAGTTTCAGCGGGCGGTCGGCGGGGCATTCTTCAGGTGCGTAATTGATGCGCAGTTCCAGGCGTGCCAGTTGCGAGGCTTCGCGGTTGTCCAGCCACACCACCCACATCGCGACGAAAGCCAGGCCAACAGCGGCGGCGAGCGATACTGGCAATGCCTTGGCGGGATAGCGCAGCAGCAGAATCAGCCAGGTAATGATCAGTAGAACGCCGAAGAACATGCAGGCAACCTCGCGGATGGATGAACCATCGTACCTGTGCAGAGGCGATGTTGACCATCTGTGAGGTATTGGCGCCGAGCGCTTTCAGGCGTGTGCACAGGCGTGGAACCGATGCATGAGTTTCTGCCACGGAGTAAAAGGAAGCACTATGACCAGGGAATGCCGAGCCTGACTGATCAGGAATCAAGAGGTTTTTATGACAATTTCAGCAACGAGCGGTGCGCCGCTTTCGTCTATCAACACCCTGCAATTCAGAACGCCGAGCAGCTTCTCAGGGCCCGTCGCCCAGTTCTTGATGGGTGTGTGCAATACCCGAACACCGTTCATCATGCAGGCGGGGGACAGGAACCATAAGCCTCAATCGGGCTCCAGCAGCGGCTTTAACTCGAACATGTCAAAATTCGGAACGGCGATGAAAACTGCCGGCGAGTTCGGTATGCATTCAGCTAATAACAAAGTGAAAGTTGCCGGAGCGGCTATGGTCGGGATTGGTCAAGGCATGTCGACGTACTTCGGTTCAAAGAAATAACGCCGCGCTTTAAGCAGCAAGCCCCCGTTCAGCCGGTTGCGGATAGGGGACGCAGTCGGACTGACGGGGGCTTGTTGTACGACACTGTTACTGCGCGATAGTTTTCACCGAAACCCCGCGTTCGATCGGCGTCGAGCGACCATAGATATCTTCAAACCGTTCGATATCGTCTTCGCCCAGGTAGCTGCCCGACTGTACTTCAATGATCTCCAACGGAATTTTACCCGGGTTGCGCAGGCGGTGTACCGAGGCAATCGGGATGTACGTGGATTGGTTTTCCGTGAGCAGGAACACGTTCTCGTCGCAGGTCACTTCGGCGGTGCCGCTGACCACAATCCAGTGTTCGGCGCGGTGGTGGTGCATCTGCAGCGACAGACACGCGCCGGGCTTGACCGAGATGTGCTTGACCTGGAAGCGCCCGCCCATGTCCACCGAATCGTAGGAGCCCCACGGACGGTAGACTTCGCAGTGATTCTGGGTCTCGCTACGGCCCTGTTCGTTGAGGGTGTTGACCATCTGCTTGACGCCCTGGACCTTGTCCTTGTGAGCAATCATCATTGCGTCTTTGGTTTCCACCACCACGATATTGTCCAGGCCGATAACCGACACCAGCTTGCCATTGCCGTGGATCATGCAGTTGCGGCTGTCCTGGATCACCACGTCGCCTTTGCTGACGTTACCGTCGGCATCTTTCTCGTTGACGCTCCATAGCGAAGCCCAGCAACCTACATCGCTCCAGCCGGCGCTCAGTGGTACAACGCAGGCGCGCTGGGTCTTTTCCATCACGGCGTAGTCGATGGAATTGTCCGGGCAGCAGGCGAACGTGGCCTCGTCGAAGGTCACGGTGTCGGCGTCTTGCTGGCTGCGCTCCAGGGTCAGCATGCAGGTGTCGTAGATGTCCGGATCGTGCTTTTTCAGTTCTTCCAGGAAGCGGCTGGCGCGGAACAGGAACATGCCGCTGTTCCAGAAATAACCGCCACTTTTGACAAACTCCACCGCGCGCTTTTCGTCAGGCTTTTCGACGAACTGCTGCACGCGGCTGACGCCTTCTGGCAGCAGCGAATCGTTGGTCGACTTGATGTAGCCATAACCGGTTTCCGGACGCGTGGCCGGTACACCGAACAACACCATCTCGCCACGCTCGGCCGCTACGGTAGCCAGGGCCAGGGCGCGTTGCAGGGCTTTTTGATCGTCCAGTACGTGATCGGCTGGCAGCACCAGCATCAGTTCGTCACGGCCTTCGTTGACCAGCATCATCGCGGTCAGCGCTACGGCCGGCGCGGTGTTGCGACCGAAGGGTTCCATGAGGATGCGCTGGGTGTCGAGTTTACGTGCGCTCAGTTGCTCGTTGACGATGAAACGGTGGTCTTTGTTGCAGACCACGATAGGCGCGTCCATGCCCTCGAACACCAGGCGTTCGAGGGTTTGCTGGAACAGCGTGTGTTCGCCGGTCAGCGCCAGGAACTGCTTGGGAAACTGTTTACGCGAAAGCGGCCAAAGACGTGAGCCGCTACCACCGGAAAGGATTACTGGGATCATGGTGTTTCTCCTTGAATCTGTATGGGTTAGAGCTACTGCGTTCTGTCGTTTCACTCTTGTTTTTGGTCTCGTTCCGGACTGCCCCCTCGGCCCTCTGTAGGCGTGAGCTGGCTCGCGAAAAACCTGAGAGCGGCGCGATGAATCCCGGGCGCTGCGTCATCGTTAACGGTCTTCGCGAGCACGCTCGCTCTTACAGTGGGTTGCGGTCAGTCCGGGAAATGGTTAGCGCGTCGACACCGGGCGCTTGACCCATACTGGCGACAGGTTGGAGCCTTGGCCGGTGACATAGAGCACCGCCGCTTCACCGCGCTCCAGGGCCACAGGCTTCAGGTCACCGACTTTCTTGTCGCCGTCGAACAGCGCCAGGCTGACCTTTACCGGGTTGATTTCACGCTCGCCGCGGCCCTTGGCGGCCACTGCCTTGACCACTTCGGTCTTGCCATCGGCGGTCTTCAGGGTCAGGGACTTGTCACTGAGGTTCTGCACGCGTACCAGGGATTTCTGTTTGTTCTTGAACGGTGGTTCTTCGATCAATTGTGGCTGACCGCTGCCGCTGTTGACCAGGGTGTAGTAATGATCGGCGGCCAGCTTGACCGTCACGGCCTGGCTGCCGACCTTGGCGCTGTAGTCGCCGCCTGGCAGGAAGCTGAACTCACTGCTGCCCAGGGGGGCAACGTCGTTCAGGGCGGTATTGCCGACCGTGGC
Source organism: Pseudomonas mucidolens (assembly GCF_900106045.1). Taxonomy (NCBI): domain Bacteria; kingdom Pseudomonadati; phylum Pseudomonadota; class Gammaproteobacteria; order Pseudomonadales; family Pseudomonadaceae; genus Pseudomonas; species Pseudomonas mucidolens. Next base: position 230,799 of record NZ_LT629802.1, read on the forward strand.
GCTGACTTCCTGATTGCTGGCGTTGAACAGGCGCACGAAGCTTGAACCTTTCGGCGCGACAGGGCCATAGAGGGCGGCGTCGCCACCGGCGAAGGCGGACATCGACACAACACTCATGCCTGCAACCAGGGCAAGGGTCTTGGCGAGACGACGAGGAGTTTTAGTGAAAGTCATGGTGTACCTCTCTTTCAGTTTTGCGCCCGGTCGGGCGTCTCGGATTTTGTGGTGTTGATTGCCATGTTCTGTTGGCGGGTACCGGCTTGTTTGAGTTGCGCGACCCACTGCGGGTCGGCATCGCCGATTTCGTTGTTCACAGGCAGATAACGTTCAGGAAACTCCCAGACCAGCACCTGCGGCGGGCTGTTCTTGAAGTCGTCGCTTTTCAGGTAGCTGAGCATCGGCAGGATCGGGCCGTGGCCGTCTTCGGAGTAGTTCACCACCTCGCTGCCCAAGGCCTGCTTCAGGGCGCCGACGAAGTTCCAGTTAGGATTGGCGCTGTAGCTGGTGCCCACCAGGGCGACCGGCATTTCGCTGTCGGCGAACAACGCGGCATCACCGGCTGCCTGGGATTGCACCGCGTGGGTCACGCGTTTTTGCAGCGGCTCCTTGGGCGGCATCAGGTTTTCGAACAGCGGGTCCAGCGGCAGAAACAGCCGCAGGTCGCCCTTGTGTGGTGTGGTGGACTCGGCTTCGGTCACAAACCGCTGGGGTTCGCCGCTGAGCAGGGTCTTGGCATTGATCACCTTGGCCAGTTGTCTGGCGGCCACTTCGGCGCCGTCCGGGGTCCAGTGCGTATCGGTGCGCAGGAACACTTGCTGACCGTGGAGCTTGGCTTGTTGCAGCGGGCTAAGCAGGTCGGGAGCGATGATCTTGTCGGCGGCGAGTCGGGCGTGGAAATCCTGGTAAAGACCGGCATGAATACGCGCTGGGCGCACTTCACCCAGATGCTCCGGGTACAGGCGCACCTTGGCCGGGACAATCGCCATCACCAGTTGCACGCCACGCGCCTTGAGGGTCTGGCGTACGCCTTCGACCAACGCGTAGTTGCCTTGCAGGTTCTGCTCGGCGTTGGCGGTGGGGTTGAACTCCTCATCGCTGTACAGCCAGTGATCGCGACCCAGCACCACGCCGGGGCGACCTTCGTTGAACAGCTTGTAGTCCAGCGCGGCCCAGAGGTTGGTGCCGAGGCGCTTGATCGGGAATTCATCGTCGTAATGAGTTTCGACGGCCTTGGCCCAGCGACCATTGAGTACGGTGGCCTCGGCGTTGGTGCTGAAGCCGAAGAAACTGCGTATCGACCAGGCGCCCAATGCCAGCAGCAAGGCCATGAACAGCGCGGTGTAGAGGATGCGTAATGAACGGGTCATGGTCGGCTCCCTCAGAATTGGAAGTAAAGGAACGGCGAGAAGCTTTGCGCCGAAAGTTTGAGAATCGAAGCAACGAACAGCAGCAGGATCAGCGCGCGCATGGCGTAGCGGGGCCAGTCGGCCGTCCAGTAGGCCGGTTGCACGGCGGCGTTGCTGCCGACGCTGAAACCGGGCTCCTGGATGCTGCCGGGGTTGTCGCCCGGGACTGCCTTGATCAGGCTCGGGTCGGCAGGCCGGGTCTTTTCAGCCGGACGATTGCGGTAAAAGTCGCGCAGCCCGAAGAACGCCAGCGTGGCGTACGCCACCACCATGGTTGCCACTTGCAGACCGGTGAGGTTCGCGCGGTTGAGTTCCGACAGCGACCACTCGCCAAAGCTGAACATTGCGCCGTACATGCGACCGGCGACGTGCAGGTTTTCGGCACGGAAGATCACCCAGCCCATCACCACCAGCAGGAAGGTAAAGGCCCAGCGCACTGGATTGAAACTGCGTGGCGAGGTGTTGAGGCCGATGGCTTTTTCAATCGCCAGCCACATGCCGTGCCACGCACCCCAGACGATGTAGGTGATGTTCGCGCCATGCCACAGGCCACCGAGCAACATGGTCAGGAACAGGTTGCGGTAGGTGGTCAGGGTGCCTTTGCGGTTGCCACCCAGGGTGATGTAGAGGTAATCGCGCAGCCAGGTCGAGAGGCTGATGTGCCAGCGCCGCCAGAACTCGGTGATCGATTGGCTTATATAGGGCTGCTTGAAGTTCTCCATGAAGCGGAAACCCATCATCAGGCCCAGGCCGATGGCCATGTCGCTATAGCCGGAGAAGTCGAAATACAGCTGCGCGGTGTACGCCAGCGCGCCGAGCCAGGCATCGCCGGTTGTCGGGTTTTGCAGGGCGAAGCAATGGTCGGCGACCACCGCGAGGGTGTCGGCAATGAATACCTTCTTGATGAACCCCTGCATGAACCGCGTACAGCCCTCGGAGAATTTGTCGAGGGTGTGGGTGCGGTTGTTGAACTGGTCGGCGAGGTCGCGAAAACGCAGGACGGGGCCGGCGATCAGGTGCGGGAAGATCGCCACGAACGCCGCGAAGTCGATCAGGTTGCGGGTCGCAGGTGTGTCGCCACGGTAGACGTCGATGATGTAGCTGATGGACTCGAAAATGTAGAACGAGATGCCGATCGGCAACAGCACATGGGTCAGGATAAACGGCTCCAGGCCCGCCGACTTCATCATCACGTTGATGCTGTCGACGCCGAAGTTGGCGTACTTGAAGTAGCCGAGGATGCACAAGTCAACCGCCACACCGAGCAGCAGCCAGCGTTGCGCGGGTTTGGTGCGAACCCCGGCGGCACCGACCTTGAGGCCGATCCAGTAGTTCCACAGGGTCACCGCGGCGAACAGCGCCAGGAAGTCCACTCGCCACCAGGCGTAGAACACGTAACTGGCAATCAGCAACAGCAGATTGCGATAGCGTTGCCCGCTCAAATAGTACAAGCCGAGAAAGATCGGCAAGAACAGAAACAGGAACACATTGGACGAGAAAACCATCCCGATCTCTCCACGTTATAACCAACAGTCAAGGGCCAACGGCCCCCCCAAACCCCCCGTCGAAACGGGCGGTGGTGTAGCTGGCGGAGGGGTGAGTGTCAGTGAAATCCACCCCTCACCCCCCGCCCTCTCCCCGGAGGGGAGAGGGAGCCGATCCTGGTCGCTTGCGAAAGCTGGGTTCGGCTCGGTATTTCTGCTCGCTTTCGAACCTGAGTCCGACTCGGTATTTCAGGTCGCCGTACCTTGATCCTTCACCTCGGTCAGTCCCCTCTCCCCTCCGGGGAGAGGGTTAGGGTGAGGGGCGGTTTTCAGCCACCCCGCAAATCACGATCCCTTGCCACCTTTCTCATGTGCCGGGTCATAGACCTTGGTCAGGTCTCCACCCAGGCGAAATGTCTTGAACGGCTGCATTTCATGCTTGCGCTCCAACACATCCGGCGCGCAGGTGTAGAGGGTGCAAAATGGTTCGAGCCAGGCGAATTTCGAGTCCTTCTTAAGGTCTTTCATGTCCTGTTCCTCGCCGTTCTTCTGCTCGAAGATCTCCGGGTCTTCAACACCGGCCAGCACGTTTTCGCCGAGACGTTTGAGTGCGCCGTTGTTTTCCTGACGCAGATCCACGCCATTGACCAGGGCAAAGCTGGCGATCATCGACAACGGCGGCAGGGCGTAGTTGTGATACGACAAGGCCCGTTGCTGGCGCTTCAATTCGTTGGGCAGGAAGCCTTGCGCATCCACCTGATTGGCGCCGATCTTGTATTCCTTCACCGCCCAGTCAAACAGGTCACGGCGGTTGGTGGCGACGGAAGTCGCCATCACTGACCAGGCGGCCCAGTACGAGTGGTTGTTGATTTTTTTCAGCGGCAGATTGCTCCAGTCGCTGACCACTTGATCCGCTAGTTTGTTGAACCAGGCCTCGATCAGTTGTGATTCCTGCTGGTGATTGGCCAGCGGACGCGACTCGGAAAACTTCAAGCGCAGATAGGCCGACGCCATGCTGCCCAGCGCCCATTTACGCATCGACTTGCCGGTGTGGTTGAAGTCCTTGGACATCAACGCATCCGCCTTGGCCCATGACACCAGCCAGTTCAAGGTGCACTCCAACTGCTCCGGGCGGCCATCGCGCATGAATTGCATCACGCGTTTGCTGGTGTCTTTTTCCAGCTTGGTGATGTCGGCGGTGCTGTCGCGAAAGGCTTTTTCCGACTGCAGATTCAGGGTCGAACGCGCCTTGTCGGAACCTTCATACTTGCTGCGAAACTGCAGTGGGCCGGTGTAAGGCGTCGGCATTGCATCGCAGCCGTCCTTGAAGTCGCCGGTCTTGAACGCCTCGATCGGCGCGGCGTAGCCCTGGGGCGGGCGCAGTGGCGCGGCGGCGTTCACCGAGCCGGCAAATATCGCCAGGCCCAGCAGTGTTGGAGTCAATAGCTTGTGCATAAGTAATCTCATTGCCCGACCGATGCGGTCTGTTGACCACCGGCGGGGAATACGTTGCGTGTGCAAATTTTCGCTTCGACTTTCTGCGCGGCACCGCCCGCTTCAGGGCCCTGGACTTCCACAGCCAGCAGGTTTTGCGAGGCCCAGTCTTCATCGGTGCGCAGTTCAAAGGCGAAACGCCCGTCTGTCTCGGATGTTTCGGGTTTATCGATCTTGATGTCCTCGTGGCGCCCGTTCATGTACCAGAGGGTGGCTTGCAGGGTTTTTACCGACGGATCGGCGAAGCGAATGTCGACCTGATGATTGCGGTTGCGCAGGTCCATGTTCTTGCTGTTGACCATCAACTCATTCTTGCCGGGCTTGAGGGTGGTGCTGGCGCTCATCTGCGCCGGCTTGCCTTCACAGTCGTTGTCCAGCAGCGACATCATCTGGCGATAGATGGTCTCCTGGTCGAGGCGATACAACGGCGAAAACTCCCAGATCAGGATTTTCGGCGGGCTCTTCTGGAACTCATCGCTGCCCAGGTACTGCAACATCGAGCCTTCCAGGCCACCGCCGGGAAACGCGACGTTCAAAATGTCGGCACCGATTTCTTCCTGAAGAAAGCCGGCGAAGTTGTAGTTCTTGCCGCTGTGACTGGTGCCCACCAGGGTGATCTGCGGGTTGCCCGAGTCGCCGAACAGGTCGCCGTCGCCCGCTTCCCCCTTGGGTTCGGTGGTGAATTGGTCCATGTACTGGATCGCATAGCTGGTGCCGCACAACTGTCCGGCCATGTTGTGCAGGGTGCCGGTCTTGCCCATGCGCCCGGACTTTTTGGTCTCGAACTCGCGCTTGGGAATGTCGGCAAACTCAGGCAACTGTTTGACCTTGGCCGCGACAATTTTTGCCGTGCGCTGGGCGCCATACGGGGTCCAGTGTTGGTCGCCGCGGAAATAGAAATCATGCGCCGGCAACTCATCGGGCAGTTGCTCGTTGGTCAATGGCGACAGGTCCGGCACCACATAGCCCATCTTCGCAAAGCGGCCAAGCATGGATTTGTAGTTGCCCAGCGCCGTGTCGAAATCGAACTTGGCTTTTTCCTCTGGATTGAGCTTGTTGCGGTTCACCAGGCCACGGGTTGGCTGATAGACCAGCACCAGTTCCACACCTTTACTCTTGAACGCGTCGTGCAACTGCTGCAAGCGTTTGTAGCCGGCGGGTGTGGTCTCGAACTGAGTGCGCAGGTCTTCCTGGGTACGGAACAACCAGTCGCCCTGGGCTTGCACCAGGGTGGTGAAGTTTTGCTGGTAGCGCGTGGTGTAGTTTTTCGCGTCATGGGCGGCCGGGCACAGGTTGCAGCACGGCTCGGCGGTAAACGTCGGCGCCGCGACGGTGTCGGCGCGCGCGCCGCTGCTGGCAGCCAGAATGCCGAGGGTCAAACCCGAGAGGCTGAGCAGCTTGATCATGTGTGGGTGCATAAAAGTCATCCTCAGTCCTGCAATTGGGTCTGGCGTTCGACAGGGTCGATCAGCACGGCTTTCTGCTGGCGCACCAGCAGGTCGAGAATTTCATCCTGGCGTTCGCCGAGAATCCCCGAAAAGCTGATGCCGCTGGATTTGGTTGGGGCGAGCATGGATACGCGGTACAGCTCGATGCTCAGCGGCGAGTCGATGGACAGCGGTCCGCTGCCATTGGCGGCCAGTTCGCCGCCGACCACGATCAGCGACACCTGGGCATCGAAGGGGTCCAGGGCGATGTCGCGGTCGGTGTTGGTCAAGTCCTTGATGTGGCCGTAGACGCCGGTCAGTCCGTTGGACATGGCGATGTTTTCGTACAGGCGAATATTCACGCTGTTACGCACGCGGATACCGTGGCGCCGGTTGCTGATCACCTTGTTGCCCCACAGCAGGTTGTCGCCGCTCTCATAGAGCGTGATGCCGTCGGTATGGTTGCGGTAGATCTCGTTGTCGGCGATCAGGTTGTTCACGCTGTTACGGTCGATCACCAGGCCCGAAAGCTTGTTGTCGTAGCTGCGGTTGTTGAAGATGAAGCTGTCGTTCACTTCCCGGGAAATGATGATGCCGTGCTTCTTCTTCGTCCCGTAGACGGTGTTGTCGGCGATGATCAGGCCGTGGGAGCGGTCATGGGGGTCGATGCCGTAGACGATGTTGTCCTTGTAGGTGCTGCCCTTGATCACAAAACCTTCGGTCTCGTAGCAGTAGAAGCCGTACCACATGTCCGAGAATTCGGAGTCGATAATCCAGCCGGTGGGCTCCGCACGCTTCAGCACCTTGGCCATGTTCGGCGTGTATTGGGAAATACTCACGCCGTAGGATTTACTGTTGGCGTAGCCGAAGCTGGCCATCTTGCTGTTGACGATATAGGTCTCGGTGCCGCCCCAGGCCAGCAGGAACGGACGGAATTCCTTCGGTGAGCGGAAGGTCGCCGGGCCATTGCTTTTCTCGCGCCAGCCCGTGATTTTGGTGTCACTCACAAACAACTGGCCATCGTTGACCAGGAACGAACCGGCTTCCTGGGACAGGCGCAGTTCCTGGGTCTGCTTGTCGATTTCGAGGATGCCTTTCTCGCCGACCACGATCGGCAACCTGGCCAGAAATACGCCGGGCGAGGTTTCGCTCAGGTATTGCTTGGGCACTTTCTTGGCCAGATCCTTGAGGTTCAGGTAGCCGTCGTCGATAAAAATCGCTTGGGGAATGCCATGTTGGCGCACCACCCATTCGGCCATTTTGTTGTCGCCACCGATAAAGTCCTTGAGGGCAGACTCCTGCATCATCCGGCGCACGCTGACCTTGCCGGGCTTGCTGCGGACAATTTTTGCCGCGGCGGCCTCGGCGGTATAACCCGACAAGTCCGGCAGCGCCGGCTTGGCCATCTCCAGCGGCGCGGTGGGCGGGCTGGTGATGGTGTAGGTCTTGGCGTGTTGCAGCTCTTTGGCGGTGATCGGCGCTTTGACTGCTGGCTCAACATTGGCCATGGCCGAAGTGCTGGCGAGCAGCATCGCTGCGACCAGCAGGCTGACCGAGCCTTTGAGGGCTGGAGAATTCATTGCGCAGGCTCCCATCAGAAGCGCCAGATCACGTCGACAAAGGCGCGGTGCATGTACGAGTCGACTTGCTTGCCGTAGGCATCGCCCGGTTTGAACACACCACCACGCAAACGCACCAGGGCCGAAGGCTCGTCAATCGACTGGCTGAGGGCGGCGGGTAGCAGGCCGTTCTTGAAGTACTTGGTCACCACCAGATCCATTTCCTGACCGAGGTCCTTCTTGCCGTCTTCAAGGGGCAGGGAGGTGCTGGACAGGATCGCGCCGGTCGGGTCTGTGGTGTTTTCGATCGCATCGATGCCGTTGCTGCCGACGGGCTTGTTGCCGTCGACACGCCAGAACTTGTGATACACCAGGCTGGCGTCGTACTCGTGGTTCAGTTGCCATGAACCGAACAGACTCATGGACTGCAGGTTGTTCATCTCGCCACGAAATGCCTCGCCGAAACGGTGGAGGCGTGAGCGTGTGCCGGTGAAGTTCGAACGGTTGCTTTGCAGGCCGTTCTGCTCATAGTCCGCGCTGGCACGGGCATAGGCCGCACCCACTTGCCACTGCGGATCAAGGCGCAGGCGTACCCCGAGGTCGGTGGCCCAGCCGTCGACATCGGTGTTGCGCTTGGCATTGGTGGGGCGGGAGCCGTCGGCGTTCAGCGCGTTGACATTACTGCGCTCGCCCTGCATGCCGGTGACGCTCGCCCAGTAGTTGAGCGTGTTGGTGTTGCGCCAGTTATAGGCATCACTGTTGGCTTCGATGCCGAGCCAGGTCAGATCGCCATTTTCGCGCTTGTCCAGCGAATCGGCGGCCACACCCGGTTGCGGGTAGTCGAGCTTGCCATTGTCGTGGGAGTGATGGGCGCGCAGGCCAACCCAATGACCGGGTGTCCACTGGTAGGCCGCATCGGCGTAGAAGTGCTGGCGATCCTTGTCCTCGGGGGACAGCTCCTTGAGGTCGGTGCGGTATTCGCTGAAACGCTCGGCGGCGCCGATATTGGCCTTGAGCAATGTGGTGTCGAAGGTCCAGTTCAGCGCTTCGATATTGGTGTCGCGCCATTGACCATCGTCGTTGCGCAGGCGCTGGCGGCCGAACTTGAGGACCTCGCCGGGGTAGGGCGTGAAACCGCTGTAGCCGACCCAGAACTCACGCAGGGCCAGGTAGTTTTTCTTGGTCTTGCGGTCGTCATTGCTCGATTGTTCCGTGCTGTCGCCATCCGACTGTTGCAGGGTGTCGGTCTCGATGATGTCGCTGGACGTCACGGCCTGGCCCATGGCGAAGGCGCTCCAGTTACCGCGCTCACCGTAGATCCAGGGGCGTACGTCCAGGCCGATACCGTTGACGTCGCCGTCATCTTGGGTGCCGAGGTCGCGGTCGTCTTCGGACTGGCCGGTAATTTTCACGTCCAGGCCGAAGTTCTGGTCTTCAGTCAATGCCGCCAGGGTCGGGCACGACCACAGCAGGGCGAAGGTCAGGCCGATACCGGCCTTGACGAATGGATTGAGTTTCATAGGGAGTCCTCGCCTTCTTCTTGCAGGGCGTGCAGTTGCTGCGTGTTTTGCGTCAAGGCACCACGGGCCGCGAGTTCCTGTTGCAGCAGGCGCTGGCCTTCGGCGCGCTGGGCCGGCGGCAATTGTGCTTCCAACTGCGCGGCCAGTTCATTGGCTTGTGGTGTGTTTTGGGTTTTCGCCAATTGACTGAACACATAGGCATTCAGTGGGTCGGGCTTGGTGCCCTTGCCTTGGGAAAACAGCTGGGCGATGGCGAAGTCGGCGCTGTTCTGGCCGTTGCGTGCGGCGGTCAGCAAATGATCGAGTGCCTTCTGCGAGTAGACCTGGCCCAGGTAGCCACGGCGGTAGATCTGGCCGAGGTAGTAATCGGCGGCCACTTCCTGGCCCTGGGCCTTCTGGAAGTGCGCCTCGGCGGCCTTGGCATCGGCCGGGACCCACTTGCCTTCGTAGTAGAGCTTGCCGAGCAACAGTTCGGCGCGCGGTTGGTCGGCGGCGCGGCCGTTGTCCAGGTACTTCATCATCTGGTCGACGTCGCCCATTTCGGGGAAGTCGTAGAGCAACTGCGCGAGGCTGACCCAGGCGGCCGGGTAGCCGGGAGCAATTTTTTCCAGCAGCGCCTGGGCGGTTTTTTCGTCAGGTGTGCCCACGTTCGCGTCGGCCAGCACACGGGCCACACTGTCCACCCGCTGTGCGGTGACGGTGCCACGGCTGTAGCCGGCGTCCAGTTGCTTGAGCAGCTCGGCTTGCTGCTCCGGCTGCTGGCGTTTCTGGTAGACGGTGGCCAGCTCGACGTAGCAGATATCAGTGCTGTTCAGCGCCGCCTTGCAGATTTTCTCGACGTCATCCAGGTGTTGATCGTAGGTGCCCTGGGTGCGGTACAGCAGCACTTGCGCCAGGCCCGCTTCCGGATAACCGGCGTTGCGCCAGGTGTCGATCTGCTGCTGGGCGTTGATGCTCGGGAAATTATGCGGGTATTGCAGATACAGCATTGCCAGCGGGATCAGGGTGTTGCCTTGGCCATTGGCAAAAGCCTTTTTCAACAGGTTTTCGGCTTCATGGTGTTCGGCTTCGGTGGCGCCGGGCTTGGCCACCAGCAGGCGACCCAGGCGTGCCTGGGCGCGGGGCGAGATATCGGCGGCCGCGCGGTAGGTGGCTTCGGCCTGCTTGATCTGCGCCGGGTCGCGGCTGCCGACCTGGATGTCTGCCATGCCGACCTGGGCTTCGCTGTAACCCAGCTCCGCCAATTGCTGGTAGTTCTGCGCGGCGGTGGCGGTGTCGCCACGCTTGAGCGCTTCATTGGCCAGGCGTTGATCAGGCAGGCCGGCGCAACCGGCCAGGCTGACCGCAAGGGCCAGCAACGCTACAGGTCTGATGTGGGAGCGGGCCTTTGTGGGCGCTGGCTTGCCTGCGATGCGGGCGACTCGGTTTGGCTGAGGTACCGAGTCGATGCAATCGCGGGCAAGCCCGGCTCCTACAGAATCGGGCTCCCACAGGGATTGTGGTGATTTTAGATTTTCCATGGTTACAGACCTGCAGCCATGGCTTTATCGATCAGCCAGTTCAGGGACGGGCCACGGTCGCTGGTGACTTCCACCGGGCGCCCGGCGTAAACGCTATCCAGCGGTGCATCGGGCTTGATCTGCACGCGGATGTCGGAGGACAGGTCAGCGCTGTTGAGGCTGGTGCTGCTGACGATGGTGCCGGTGCGTACCTGATCTTCATCCGCTACCTGGAAGCTCACGGCAGTACCCGGACGGACATCGGCAAACTGGCGATAGGTGAAGCGTGCCTCGACATTGGCCTGGCTGCCGCGTGGCACCAGTTGGAAGATCACGTCGCCTTTGCTGGCGTATTGACCGTCAGCCACCAGTTGCTGCGCCACGACGCAATCGCAGGGCGAAGTCAGGGTGCCGGTCATTTGCTTGCCGAACAACTCTTCAACCTTGGCCGGCTGCAACTGATCCTCGTCCAGATGGCCCTTGAGCACGTCGAGCATGCTGGTGCTGAAGGTCGCCAGCGGCGCGCCCTTGGCCGCGACGCCGTTGTCTTTGATCAGGCTTTGCACCGTGCCGTCGCGGGGCATGGTCACGTTCATTCCGGGTACGCTCACCAGGCCGGCTTGGGCGTGACTGACGAAGTACATGCCATACACTGATTTGAAGATGAAACCGAACGCCGCCAGGCCTACCAGGAAGATCGCCAGGCTGAACGTCACTGCGCGCAGGCGACCGAACACGCTCATGCCGCTGCCGCCGTCCTTGACCTTGCGCGCCTTGGTGAAGTTATCCCGCTGCAGCGTCGCCAGCACGTCGCCCATGGTCACGATGTCGCCGGACAGGTGCGAGGTGATCAGGTGGCGCAGGGTGGAGATGTCCTGGGCGTCGAGGTTCTGGAACTGGCAACCGGTACGGCCGGTCTGGCGGTCGTGGGAGCGCACCATCAACTCGACGTCCATGGCCAGGCCCAGGTTGTCGATCACAAACTGCAACCGAGCCTTATGCACATCGCCGACCTTCAGCGGTTGCTGGGCAGCGTTAAAGGCCAGGCCGCCAGCGGACAGGTCGATGACCCGGACTTCCATGGGCGTGCGGTCGGCGCCGAAGAAGCGCAGTCTGGCTGGGATCTTGACCCGGGCGTGTTGGCGCTGGGCTTCGGATTCGTGGACGACGTTGGCGTTTACAGGAGGGTTCATTGGGCTATTCATGGCGGTGTAATTCCTCAGTTAATTCAGGCTTGGCAGGGTCAGACCATCATCAGCAACACGGCGACAAAAATGCTGCCGGCGGAGAAGGTCATGGTCCGAGACGACCAGGTGTTGAACCAACGTTGAAAGCTGGCCAAATCGCGGGTCAGTTTGGTGTCCTGGCGGGTCCAGGACTGTTGATCAAGACGGAAGAACACGTAGATTTTCACCAGCGCGCCCATGATCTGGTTGTAATAGAGAATCATCGGGTAGGCCGGGCCGATCGTGTGGCCGGAACACGACAGCAACAGGGTCAGAATCAAGCGTGTGATGCCGATCCACAGCAGGTAGACGAGGATGAACGCACCGCCGTATTTGAAGGTGGCGATGATCGCGACCGTCAGGCCCAGCAGCGACGTCCACATCGACACGCGCTGATCGAACAGCACCACGCTGGTGAAGGCGCCGAGGCGTTTGACGCCCAGGCCCAGGGCTCGGGAGTTCTGGCGCAGGTTGTTGCCGTACCAGCGGAACATCAGCTTGCGGCTGGCTTTGATAAAGCTCTTTTCCGGTGGGTGTTCGACGGTGTGGATCGCCGCGTCCGGCACGTAGAACGTGTCGTAGCCCAGCCGCATCAGGCTGAACCAACTGGACTTGTCATCCCCGGTGAGGAACTTGAAACGGCCCAGGCGCCAGTGCTGCAGCGAGTCGCTTTCCACGTCGGCGATAAAGCCGGGGTCGGTGACCACACTGGCGCGGAACACCGACATGCGTCCGGTCATGGTCAATACGCGCTTGGACAGGGCCATGGAGCACATGTTGATGTGGCGTTGGGCGAAGCGCAGTTTGTGCCATTCGCTCATGATGTAGCCACCGCGCACTTCGCAGAACTCGTTGGTTGTCAGCCCGCCGACATTACCGAACAGTTGGAACCACGGCACGGTCTTGCGCACCACGCCTTCGGCGAGCACGGTGTCGCCATCGATCACCGCCACGACGGCGCGGTCGTCCGGCAAGTGGCGCGAGATGGCACGGAAACCGAAGGCCAGGCCGTCGCGCTTGCCGGTGCCGGCGATGCGCACAAAGTCCAGCTTCACGTGATCTGGAGGGTTGAGCTTTTCCCAGAGGCTCTTGACCAGCAGCTCATCGGACATTTCCACCAGCGAGCAGACCACGGTGGTGGGGAAACCACATTCGATCGCCTCGCGAATCACCGAGCTGTAGACCTGGGCGGTGGTCAGCGCGTCGATACGGAAGCTGGTGACCATCAGGAACACATGAGACGGGTCGGCTGTCTTGCCCAGCTTGCGCACTTTGCGCCGCAGGTGCGGGTAAACCACGTACAGGAACAGCATGCCGCGCACAAAATGGATGGCACCCATCGAGTAGCGCCAGATGCCGACGGCGCCAATCAGGAAAATGAAATGCTTCGATTCGGAGTCGAATGTACTCGCCGGCAACATCAGGGCAAGGCACATCAAAAGCCCCAGAAACAGTAGCCAGCCAGTCGCTTGGTTTAGCCTTTGCATATTTGCATCCATCGCAGTGGAGAGGGGCTGCAAGTTGCAAGCTTCAAGCGGCAAGATAAGCGCTTCTAACTTGCCGCTTGCAGCTTGAAACTTGCCGCTGCTCTTGCGTTACCAGCAAATACCTTCGGTACGGCCGTTGACGTTGGTGGCCTTGGTCATGAAGCCCACCAGGTCGATCACTTGCTTGCCGTGCGGTGCGTTTTGCGCCAGGGCACGGAACTTCTCGTCGCGGTTGCCGAGAATGATCACGTCGGAGTGATTGATCACGGCGTCGAAGTCCGAATTGAGCAGGGACGACACGTGGGGGATTTTCCCTTCGATGTAATCCTTGTTTGCGCCGTGGACACGAGCGTATTCGACGTTGCTGTCGTAGATGCTCAGGTCGAAGCCCTTGCCGATCAGCATTTCCGCCAACTCCACCAGCGGGCTTTCGCGCAGGTCATCGGTACCGGCCTTGAAACTCAGGCCCAGCAGGGCGACTTTGCGTTTGTCGTGGCTGGAAACGATATCGAAGGCGTTTTGCACCTGGGACTCGTTACTGCGCATCAGCGAGTTCAGCAGTGGGGCTTCGACGTCCAGGGAACCGGCGCGGTAAGTCAGGGCACGCACGTCCTTGGGCAGGCAGGAACCCCCGAAGGCAAAACCTGGGCGCATGTAGTACTGGGACAGGTTGAGGGTCTTGTCCTGGCATACCACGTCCATCACTTCACGACCGTCGACGCCGACAGCCTTGGCAATGTTGCCGATCTCGTTGGCGAACGTCACTTTGGTAGCGTGCCAGACGTTGCAGGTGTACTTGATCATCTCGGCGACGGCGATGTCCTTGCGGATGATTGGCGCGTCGAGCTCTTCGTACAGCGATTGCAGTACATCGCCGGAAGCGCTGTCGAACTCGCCGATAACGGTCATCGGTGGCAAATCATAGTCGGCGATGGCGGTGCTTTCGCGCAGGAATTCGGGGTTGACCGCGACGCCGAAATCGACACCGGCTTTCTTGCCGGAGCAGTCTTCGAGAATCGGGATGACCACATTGGCCACGGTGCCGGGCAATACGGTGCTGCGCACCACGATGGTGTGGCGAGTGGCCTTGTCGCGCAACACAAAACCAATCTCGCGACACACCGATTCGATGTAGTTGAGTTCCAGGTCGCCGTTCTTCTTGCTCGGCGTGCCGACGCAAATCATCGACAGGTCGGTGTCACGAATCGCTTCGGCGAAGTTGGTGGTGCCGCGCAGTCGGCCGGTCTGAATACCCTGGCTCAACAGCTCACCCAGGCCCGGTTCAACGATGGGGGATTTACCCGCATTGATCAGGTCGATTTTTTCCTTGGAGATGTCCACGCCGACCACGTCGTGGCCCCGTGCAGACAAGCAACCGGCACAGACTGCGCCAACGTAACCCAAACCAAATATGCTGATGCGCATCGCATTTACCTCTGTATTAAATCATGCCATTAGAAGGCGGAGTTCATGTTTTAAAGCGTCACTCAGGCACCGGAAAGTTCAGCGAATAAACGCCGATCTACCCTGTGCAGGCATACTTAAAGTCGAGTGACTAACTAATGCACTCAAGTTGTGCGCAACGTGGCCTTATTATTGGGGCCTGCCCTGAAATGCAGCCGGCCTTCCTGGAGGGAAGAACCTGGCGCCAGTGTTGCAAGGACTTTGAATTCACTAAAAAATCATGAAAATCAATTGCTTGAATTAAATCACTGACCCATTTAGGGGGGGGCTCAGCCTTGGCCTTATAGGAGATAGCAATAAACTGTTATCGCCTGCCCTCAACTAAACGCTGATGTTTTGACCGCGGAGTAAAAGTTGATATGGCAACTTAGTTACTGACCGGTGGTCACCGTGTAAGTCATCTCGTACGAACACAGAGATAATCGTTACGGGTGGTATGAGCGGCACCTGGGGACATAGTTCCTAGCCGCTCATCCTGTTTTCAGAAAATTCTTGAAATATTAGGCTAGATGGCACTAGTGCTATATTGATAGCACTTGTTATTTTAACGTGTAGTTATAGGGGGTTCAGCGGGAGTTATAGTTTTGTGCCACTACTGTTTGAAAAAAATGGTGCCACTATGAAAAAACTGACGAATGTCCAGTGAAGGAATAGTCGTCAAATCTGAATAATTATTTTTGGCGTCAAATTGCTGACGATTTGCACGGCGTCGGGGGTAAATCCGAGTCGCTCCCGACGCAGCCTCGCTGGCGCTCGACAGCTGCTACGGGAGGTCCAGGATAACCACGACTCGACACTTGCACTGGGGCAGCGTCGACAGGAAAGGCGGCGCTTTATTGCGGTGCGTGATCGCGCAGGAACACCAGATTATCCGGCTTGGACTGCTCGGCATTGAAGCGATAGCCCTGCACATTGAACTGTGTGAGCTGGGCCGGATCATTGATGCGTTCTTCAATCACAAACCGGCTCATCATGCCCCGGGCTTTCTTGGCGTAGAAGCTGATGATCTTGTACTGGCCGTTTTTCAGGTCCTTGAACTCGGTGTTGATGATCCGCGCCTTCAGGCTCGGTCGCTTGACGGCCGAAAAGTACTCGTTGGAGGCCAGGTTAAGCAGTACGTCGTCGCCTTGTTCGGCGAGCGCTTCGTTCAACCATTCGCTGATACGGCTGCCCCAGAAGGCGTACAGGTCCTTGCCACGGGCATTCGCCAATCTGGTGCCCATCTCCAGGCGATACGGCATCATCAGGTCCAACGGGCGCAGCAAGCCATACAGGCCCGAGAGCATCCGCAGGTGTTGTTGGGCGTAGCTGAAGTCGGCGTCGGTGAAGGTCTGGGCATTCAGGCCCGTGTAGACGTCGCCCTTGAAGGCCAGCAGCGCCTGTTTGGCGTTGGCCGGCGTGAATGCAGGTGTCCAGCTGCCAAAACGCGCGGCGTTGAGGCCGCCAATCTTGTCGGAAACATGCATCAGTTGGCTGATTTGCGCCGGAGTCAGCTCGCGCAGTTGTTCGATCAGTTCCTGGGAGTGATCGAGGTATTGCGGCTGGGTGAAACGTGCGGTGGCCGGCGGGGTCTCAAAATCGAGGGTTTTGGCGGGGGAAATCACCATCAGCATGAAGTTGTCTCCTGGAATCATGGCGTGTAGCGTGGGCGCGATTCTAGGGGGTTGGGCGGTTTGACTCCACCTATGATGGTGATAGGCGCTATTCGCCCGGCCCCATCCTCCCGACCCAATCAGCTATAGTCCCCGGCGCCCCTGACGATGGAGACCACCCCGTGCGCATCGCACTCCTGTTATCCGCCTGCCTGTTCAGCCTGGCCACCCAGGCCGCCCCGCTGAACGTAGCCAGCCTGGACCGCACTACCTGGCCCGAACAATTCACCAGTCCCGCACTGTTCGACGTCGCTTCCCGCGCGGAAATCCTGATGTTCGCCCACGCGTTGCTGACCACCGAAACCCTCGACGAGTCCACCCTCAAGCAGCGGCTGGGCCTGAAAATCATCAACCAGGCCGCTATCGCCGAACTGCGCCGGCAACTGTGGAAACGCTTGCTGGAAAACTACAATTTCGCTCAGCAAAGCTGCGAGCAAGACGCCTCATTCTGCTACCTGGTGGAAAACCTCGAGGACCTGCGTGAACAAGCCGGCAAGTTCGAAGTCAGCGACAATTCTTTCTATATAGGCTGGGCCGGCCCCAGCCGTGATTTCCATGAACGCTACCTGGACGAATTACTGCGCAAGGCCGCGCTGTTCCCGCAGATCAGCAGCGAGGTCGCCCGTTTCGGCGAGCACGAGCGCAACGGTGATGAACTCAATGACCGTATGTTCCTCCTGACTTTCGACAGCGGCCCGACCGCGAGCGGTGGCCCTACCGATTGGCTCACCGACTACCTGCGCAAGCAAAAGATGAACGCGATCTTCTTCGTCTTGGGCAACAGCCTGCAGACGCGGGTCGAGAAGAACCCCTCGACGGACGTGCAGGCGTTGTATCAAGGGCAATGCGTCGGTATTCAGGGGTGGCAGTATCGCTCCCACAGCCATTGGGTCGACTGGCAGTCGTCGATTACCCGCAGCGCGTCGCTGACCCAGAACCTGTTGCCCGAAAACTACCTGCCGTTGTTCCGCCCGCCCTACGGCCAGCGGCGTTCTGACAGCCAGGGTTTTTTCCAGTCGCAGGGGTTGCAGGTGGCGTTATGGGATATCGATTCGCAGGATGAGCCGGGGTTGCTCAAGGCGCAGGAGTCGGCCAATCGGGTGCTGACCTTGATGCTGCTGTGGCGGCGCGGGGTGATCCTGTTTCACGACTCGCAGGACACAGCCCAGGCGGCGCTACTCTGGTTGTTGCACGCGACAGCGCAAAGTGGGCTGGGCTGGCAGGATTGCCGGCAAGCGTTTCGCTGAAATGACTGGAGGCCCGGCCCTGTTGGGGCTGAGGCTTTTCCGGGGCGAAAATGCGTTGAAATTTGATACAGGCGGACTTCCGACTTTAACGGGGTCATGCCCCCGCGCCTAGTGCTATTCGTCATCCTGAAAAATAAACTTCAAAAAAGCGTCAAAGTGCTTTTTCCTGTCATGGGTTTTGCGGTATTACGAAGTCAGATCGCCGAAACCTGCAACACAGGTGGCGTCTTCCAGGACTCCCTCCGTGGTGTGTTCGGCGGTCGAATCGAGGCGCAGCACTGTCGTGGTATTGCGTCGACTGGCTCCCACAAAGGTGACCGAGTATGGATGATCATGGACGTAACACTTCTTCCAACCAGCCAATCCTTTATGTGCTTGATACCAACGTATTGATCCACGACCCAAACGCGCTGCTCAATTTCGAAGAACACCACGTCGCCATCCCGATGATCGTGCTCGAGGAACTCGACAAGCTCAAGAGCGGGCACCACAGCGTTGCCGCCGAATGCCGCCAAGCCATCCGCCTGATCGACAAGACCCTGGGCGAGGCCTCGCCTGAAGATGTCGAGATCGGTGTACCGATCCAGCGTGGCAAAGGCGAGCCCAAGGGGTTGCTGTCGATTCTGATGAGTAAGCGCAGCGAGCCCAACAGCCTGCTTCCGGAAAACCTCAACGACAACAAAATCATCAACCAATTGATCGACCTGCACGCGCGTGACAAGGAGCTGCGCCTGGTGCTGGTGACCAAAGACATCAACATGCGCCTCAAGGCGCGGGCGTGTGGGATCGCCGCCGAGGACTACAGTACCGATCAGTTGGTCGACGATGTGTCGATGCTGTCCCGTGGTTATCACATGATGACCGGGTCGTTCTGGGACCGTGTCAGCAAGGTCGAGACCCGCCAGGATCACGGTCGCACCTGGCATCAGGTGCAACTGACCGACAATCTGCCAGCCGTGCATATCAACGAATTCATTGTCGACGAACAGGGCTTTGTCGGCTGGATCAAAGAAATCCAGGTCGACAAGCTACTGATCCTCGACCTGCATCAGGAACCCCTGTTGCACCAGGAGGCCTGAGGCCTGAAACCGCGTGATATCTACCAGAGCCTGGCGTTGTACGCGTTGCTCGATCCGGATATCCACCTGGTCAACCTGACCGGCGCTGCCGGTTCGGGGAAAACCATCCTCGCCTTGGCCGCCGCCATCGAGCAGACCATGGTCACCAAGCGTTATCGGCGCATCATCGCCACCCGCAGCGTGCAGGGCCTGGACCAGGAAATCGGCTTCCTGCCGGGCACCGAGGCGGAGAAAATGGAGCCGTGGCTGGGGGCGATTACCGACAACCTCGAAGCCTTGCACATGGATGACGAAAACACCCATGGCAGCGTCGATTACATCCTCAGCAAAGTGCCGTTGCAGTTCAAATCCCTCAACTACATTCGAGGTCGTAGCTTCCAGCAGAGCCTGATTCTGATCGATGAATGTCAGAACCTCACGCCGCACCAGATAAAAACCATCATCACCCGTGCCGGCGCCGGTTCCAAAGTGGTGTGCCTGGGCAACCTGGCACAGATCGACACCCCTTACCTGTCCGCGACCAGCTCCGGGCTGACTTACCTGACGGAACGCTTCAAGGACTTCCCCAACGGCGTGCACATCGCCCTGCAGGGCGTCCCACGTTCGATTCTGGCCGAATACGCAGAATCTCACTTGTAAATGCGGTCAATGTGGGAGGGGGCTTGCTCCCTCCCACATTTATTGTGCGTTAGGTTTACAATCCCTGCTCCTGATCAGGAGTATCCCTGTGCTGACTCATCTCGATTCCCAAGGTCGCGCCCACATGGTCGACGTCACCGAAAAGTCCGTGACGTTCCGTGAAGCCGTGGCCGAAGCGCGGGTGCGCATGCTGCCCGAGACCCTGCAAATGATTGTCGACGGCGCCCATCCCAAGGGCGATGTGTTTGCCGTGGCACGGATCGCCGGGATCCAGGCGGCGAAAAAGACCAGTGACTTGATCCCGCTCTGCCACCCGCTGATGTTGACCGGCGTCAAGGTCGAACTCAGCGCCGAAGGCCATGATGCGGTGCATATCGTTGCCCGCTGCAAACTCTCCGGACAGACCGGTGTGGAGATGGAAGCGCTGACCGCCGCCAGCGTTGCCGCGTTGACTATCTACGACATGTGCAAGGCGGTAGATCGAGGCATGACCATCGAATGCATTCGCCTGCTGGAAAAACTCGGCGGCAAGAGCGGGCATTTCAAGGCGGATGCGCAATGAGTATTCAGGTGTTGTTTTTTGCCCGTTACCGGGAAGCGCTGGATTTGGACTCGCTGGAGGTCGAGGGCGAGTTCGCCACAATCGACGCTTTGCGCCAGGACTTGCTGAAGGATCCCGCGTTTGCGGTGCTCAACGAGAGCGGCTTGATGTGCGCCCGTAACGAAGAGCTGTGCGCGCTTGACGAGCCGCTGGTCGACGGCGATGAAGTGGCCTTTTTTCCTCCCGTGACTGGAGGTTGAGCATGGCCATCCGTGTGCAGGCCCAACCCTTCGACCCCGGCGCTGAAGTCAACGCCATGCACGCTGCCAACGTCGGTGTGGGCGCGGTCGTGAGCTTTGTCGGTTATGTGCGTGATTTCAATGAGGGCCGCGAGGTGGCGGGAATGTTCCTGGAACACTACCCGGGCATGACCGAGAAGGCCCTCGGCAAGATTGCTGTGGAGGCCGGGCAACGCTGGCCGCTGCTCAAGCTGGAAGTGCTGCACCGCATCGGCGCCCTTGAGCCGGGCGAGCCCATCGTGTTCGTGGCCGCTGCCAGCGCCCACCGCCAGGCAGCGTTTGATGCCTGCGCATTTGTCATGGACTACTTGAAGACGCGCGCGCCGTTCTGGAAGAAGGAACAGACAGCCGAAGGGCCGCGCTGGGTTGACGGCCGGGACAGCGACCATGCAGCAGCGGATCGCTGGAAATAGCACGCCTGATAGCAGTTTTGGAATCAACCGAGATTCAAATGTGGGGTTGGAGAAGGCGTTTGGGTGACAGCAATGCTTCAGTCAATCCAAACCCGGCCAATGTATTGGGTAACGGTTCACCGCGCACTAACGCCGCGCTCGCCTGGCCCATGGCCGGTGACGTCTGAATCCCGTAACCACCTTGCGCGGCAATCCAGAACAAGCCTTCCACCTGCGGATCAAACCCACACACCAAATCGCCATCGTGGACAAAGCTGCGCAACCCCGCCCACGTCCGCGTTGGGCGGCGGATGGTCAGGGTGGTGGCTTCCTCTATCTGGAAGATGCCCATGGCGATATCCAGTTCTTCAGGCTGCACATCGTGGGGCGCAACCGGATCGGCATTGGCCGGTGAGCCGAGGAACATGCCGGCGTCGGGCTTCATGTAGAACGAGCCGTCGAGGGCGGCCAGTTCCGGCCAGGCGTGTATATCCAGTCCGTCGGGCGGGGCGAAGACAAACGCGCTGCGGCGCTTGGGCTGCAAGCCGATTTTTTGGGCGCCGGCCAGTTCTGCGATGTGATCGGCCCAGGCGCCCGCCGCATTGATAATCACCGGCGCACAAAAGCGCTGCTGCGAGGTGCGCACCTGCCATTGGCCCTGCGGGTCACGGCTCAGCTTCTGGACGTCGTGGTCGGTATAGATGACGCCGCCGTTGCGCCGGATGCCGCGCAGATAACCTTGATACAGCGCATCCGTATCGATATCGCAGACCGTTGGATCGTAGAGGGCGCCATGCACTTTTTCACGGCGCAGGATCGGCATCATGGCCATGGCTTGCTCGACGTCGAGCAAGCGGGTTTGCGCGACCAGCGCCTTGGCGCTCAGGTATTGGCGCTGCAGTTCGTCAGGGTCACCGATAAAATCCACCAGCAGTTCGGCGCGGGGCGTCAGTAACGGATGTTCTGCAAATTCTGCGGGAGGATGATCAAAGAAGGCGCGGCTGCCCAGCGTCAGGGCGCGGACTTGCGGAGTGCCATAGGCCGCGATGTACAGCGCGGCCGAACGGCCGGTTGAGTGATAACCCAGCATCGACTCACGTTCCAGCACGATCACGCGGGCGTGCTGCGACAGCCAGTAACCGGCGGATGCACCGGCGATGCCCCCACCGATGATGATGTAGTCGACCTGGTTCATCCCTGCCTCCTTGAACATCTCCCTTGTTTCGACCCATCTCTGACGCGGTATTGCTTAGCAGCTGTCGAGCCTCGCCAAGGCTCGACAGCTGCTACGGGCTGATTATGGGCGTTTGCGCTCAACCGCACGCAACAGGTGCGTTGGCGGTGTTTCGCAACTGATCTTGCGACCCAGCAGCGTTTCGATCGAGGGCAACTGATACGAATCGTCCTCACCGGCAAAGCTGATGGACACGCCCGCCGCCCCGGCACGACTCGTACGGCCGATACGGTGTACGTAGTCGTCCGGCACTTCCGGCAGGGTGAAGTTGATCACGTGGCTGATGCCGTCGATATGAATCCCGCGGCCCGCCACGTCGGTGGCCACTAGTACCCGGATCTTGCCTTCGCGAAAGCCTTCCAGCGTCTTGATGCGCTTGTGCTGTGGCACGTCGCCGGACAACTGCGCAGCGTTGACGCCATCGCGCACCAGGCGCTCTTCGATGCGCCGCACTTCATCCTTGCGGTTGGCAAACACCATCACCCGCTCCCAGCCGTTATCGTTGACCAGGTTGTAGAGCAGTTTGTATTTGTCGGCGCCGGCCACGGCATAGATATGCTGTTCGACGTTTTCGCTGGCGACGTTCAGCGCCTCGATCTCGACGATAGAGGGGTCGGTGGTCCACTGTTTGGCGAGGTTCATCACGTCTTCAGTGAAGGTCGCGGAGAACAGCAACGTCTGGCGTTCGTTTTTCGGCGGGGTCTGGCGAATGATCTGGCGCACTTGCGGGATGAAGCCCATGTCGAGCATGCGGTCGGCTTCGTCGAGCACCATCACTTCGACCATGTCCAGGTGCACGTCGCCGCGCTGGTTGAAGTCCAGCAAACGGCCCGGCGTGGCGACCAGGATGTCGCAGTGGCGCGCTTCCAGGTGCTTGAGCTGTTTATCGAAGTCCATACCGCCGACGAAGGTCATGACGTTGAGGCCGGTGTATTTGGTCAGGTCGGCGGCGTCCTTGGCGATCTGTACGACCAGTTCCCGGGTCGGGGCGATGATCAGCGCCCGTGGCTCGCCCATGTAGCGCTCTTTGGGCGGCGGGGTTTGCAGCAGTTGGGTGATGATCGAAATCAGGAACGCAGCCGTCTTGCCGGTGCCAGTCTGGGCGCGGCCGATGGCGTCTTTGCCCGCCAGGGTAAAGCCCAGCACTTGGGCCTGGATCGGCGTGCAGTACGGGAAACCCAGGTCCTGAATCGCGTGCATCAGTTCCGGGGCGAGCTTGAAATCATGAAAGCGGGTTTTGCCTTCCTGGGGTTCGACCACGAAGTCTTCCAGTTTCCACGGCTTCACCACCGGCTTGGGCGCACGCTCGCGGCGGGCTTTTTCAGGCGCGGCGTTGGTCGCTGGAACCGAGGGTGGGGTTGGCGGCTTTTTTGGCGAAGCAACGGCAGCGGTGCGGCCAGGCTGTTTAGCCTCGTGGCGGCTACCGGAAGCTTGGACGGGTACGCTGGCAACAGGGGCGAGCGGCTCAGCCTCGCTTTTACCGAACATCTTCTTGAGTGCTTTGAGCACGGTCATCTCATCAATTGGTTAAGGAATATACGCCGGCCAGTGTAATGCAAGAATCGGGCGCGGCGTAGTGCGTCTGTCATACGGCTACACAAACAGTGTTTTTCAGTCCAGGCGAGCGCTCAACCAGGTGCCGATATCGCGTATCTCCTGGGGTAACACTTCGTGACCCATTGGGTATTCCTGCCATGTCACGGTGACACCACGGGTCTTCAAATGCTCATAAGCGCTACGCCCCATGGCGTTGTGCACCACTTCATCGTATTGGCCGTGCAGGCACAGGGTCGGAATCCGCTGCTGACTGGCGGATAACTCAAGCTCGTCGTCGAAGGTCGGCGCGTAAGTGGAGAGGGCGATCACGCCACCCAACGGGCCCTGCCAGTTCAGAAACGCTGTGTGCAAGACCACGGCGCCACCTTGGGAGAAACCCGCGAGAAAAATGCGCGAGGCGTCTATTCCGCTGCTTTTTTGCTGGTCGATTAAATCGGTGAGGTTTTTTGCCGACACTTCCAACTCTTCCAGGCTGATGGAGCGCGCCGGGCTCATGGCCTTGATGTCGTACCAGCTGGGCATCTCGTAGCCGCCATTAATCGTCACCGGGCGGGTCGGCGCCTGGGGCAAAACAAAGCGGGTGGACAACAACGTTTCCTGCAGCGCTTCGGCGACTGGCAGGAAGTCGTAGCGATCGGCACCCAGGCCATGCAACCAGATAACGCAGGCATCTGCGGGCTTGGAGGGCTGAAGAATCAAGGGCTGGGTCATGTCTGCTCCATAAATGTGCGTGTGCTCCGATGAAGTGCGTCGGGTCGGTGCGCGACGGGGTTATCTGTTAACAAGATGTCGCAAGGTTGAAACTTTTTCTATTGACCTCTGACTGAATCGACTCAGCCGCCAGTCTGGTACGGCGCTTGCTATAAGAACCCTGATGTCATCGCTGAACCCGGGCGGTAACACTAGCAGTGACTGCCGCTTGTGGGATAGCAATTGGACTTACAGCGACAGCTTCATGCCGATTGACCTCAAAAAAAGCCAACACAGGTCAATTTCGCCTCATAAGGGTGCGGCACGGCTCAAGCTCCGACACAACAAGAGCAACTGGAGGTTTGAATGAAGGTATTGAAATCCACCCTGGCCATCGTTTGCGCGGCCGCGGCACTGGGTGTCAGCAGTTTCGCCCAGGCGGGCGCAACCCTGGACGCCGTACAGAAGAAAGGTTTTGTGCAATGTGGTGTGAGTGACGGTTTGCCGGGTTTCTCGGTACCGGACGCCACCGGCAAGATCCTCGGCATCGATGCTGACTTCTGCCGTGCCGTAGCCGCCGCGGTATTCGGCGACGCGACCAAAGTCAAATTCAGTCAACTGAACGCCAAGGAGCGTTTCACCGCGCTGCAGTCCGGCGAAATCGACATCCTGTCGCGCAACACCACCATGACCAGCTCCCGTGACGCGGGCATGGGCCTGAAATTCCCGGGCTTCATTACTTACTACGACGGCATCGGCTTCCTGGTAAACAACAAGCTGGGCGTCAAGAGCGCCAAGGAACTGGACGGTGCAACCATCTGCATCCAGGCCGGTACCACCACCGAGCTGAACGTGTCCGACTACTTCCGCGGCAACGGCCTGAAGTACACCCCGATTACGTTCGATACCTCCGATGAAAGCGCCAAGTCGCTGGAGTCCGGCCGTTGCGACGTACTGACCTCCGACAAGTCCCAACTGTTCGCCCAGCGCAGCAAGCTGGCCGCGCCGAAGGACTACGTGGTTCTGCCGGAAACCATTTCCAAGGAGCCGCTGGGCCCGGTCGTGCGTAACGGTGACGACGAATGGCTGGCAATCGTGCGCTGGACTGGCTACGCCATGCTCAACGCCGAAGAAGCCGGCATCACCTCGAAGAACGTCGAAGCCCAAGCCAAGTCCACCAAGAACCCGGACGTCGCCCGTATGCTCGGCGCTGACGGTGAATACGGTAAAGACCTGAAACTGCCGAAAGACTGGGTCGTGCAGATCGTCAAGCAAGTCGGCAACTACGGTGAAGTGTTCGAGAAAAACCTGGGCAAAAGCACCCCGCTGGAAATCGACCGCGGCCTGAACGCGTTGTGGACCAACGGCGGCATTCAATACGCACCACCAGTGCGCTGATGGTTCTATCACCCGGTGGGCCAACCACCGGGTGATGTTCTGTTCCATTCCTTGCGGGGCACTTCATGCAAAATTCAATCGGCGCACCCAAGCAGAGGCTCAGCCTCAGCGATCCACGCGTGCGTGCCTGGGTCTTTCAGATCGTCACGATTGTGGCGGTCGTCTCATTGGGCTGGTTTCTGTTCGATAACACGCAAACCAACCTTGAACACCGGGGCATTACCTCCGGGTTCAGCTTTCTGGAGCGCAGTGCCGGTTTCGGCATCGCCCAAACCCTGATCGACTACACCGAAGCGGACAGTTATGCCCGCGTCTTTGTCATCGGCTTGCTTAACACCCTGTTGGTGACCTTTATCGGCGTGATCCTGGCGACCATTCTCGGTTTCATTATCGGCGTGGCGCGTCTGTCGAAGAACTGGATCATCGCCAAACTGGCAACGGTGTACGTGGAGGTTTTCCGTAACATCCCGCCCTTGCTACAGATTTTGTTCTGGTACTTCGCGGTGTTCCTGACCCTGCCGGGGCCGCGCGGCGCGCATAACGTCGGTGACATCTTCTTTGTCAGCAGCCGCGGCGTGAACATGCCTGGCGCCTTGGTGACCGAAGGGTTCTGGCCGTTCGTGGTCAGCGTCGTGCTGGCGATTGTCGCGATCGTACTGATGAGCCGCTGGGCCACCAAACGCTTTGAGGCCACCGGGCAGCCGTTCCACAAGTTCTGGGTCGGGCTGGCGCTGTTCCTGGCGATCCCGGCGCTGTGCGCGCTACTGTTCGGCGCGCCGGTGCACTGGGAAATGCCGGAGCTCAAGGGGTTCAACTTCGTGGGTGGCTGGGTGCTGATTCCAGAGCTGCTGGCCTTGACCCTGGCGTTGACGGTGTACACGGCGGCGTTTATCGCTGAAATCGTGCGTTCCGGGATCAAGTCGGTCAGCCACGGCCAAACGGAAGCGGCCCACTCGCTGGGCATGCGCAACGGGCCGACCCTGCGCAAGGTGATCATCCCGCAAGCCCTGCGGGTGATCATTCCTCCGCTCACCAGCCAATACCTGAACCTGGCAAAAAACTCTTCGTTGGCAGCCGGCATCGGTTACCCGGAAATGGTCTCGTTGTTTGCCGGTACGGTGCTGAACCAGACCGGGCAGGCGATCGAAGTCATTGCCATCACCATGAGCGTGTACCTGGCGATCAGTATCAGCATTTCCCTGCTGATGAACTGGTACAACAAGCGCATTGCGCTGATCGAGCGGTGAGGAAACGCGCATGACATCCCATACTTTCAAACCTGACATGCCCCCGCCGAACAGCAGTATCGGCGTGGTGGCATGGATGCGCGCGAACATGTTCTCCAGCTGGCTTAACACCCTGCTGACGCTGTTCGCGTTCTACCTGATCTACCTGGTGATCCCGCCGATTCTCAGTTGGGCGGTCATTGACGCCAACTGGGTCGGCACCACCCAGGCCGACTGCACCAAGGAGGGCGCCTGCCGGGTGTTCATCCAGCAGCGCTTCGGCCAGTTCATGTACGGCTACTACCCGGTGGACCTGCGCTGGCGCGTCGACCTGACCGTGTGGTTGGCGGTCATCGGCGCCGCGCCGCTGTTCATCTCGCGTTTCCCGCGCAAGGCCGTCTACGGCCTGGGGTTCCTGGTGCTGTACCCGATCATTGCCTTCTACCTGCTGCACGGCGGGATTTTCGGCATGACCAATGTCCCCACCAGTCGCTGGGGCGGCCTGATGCTGACCCTGGTGATCGCTACCGTCGGCATCGCCGGCGCCTTGCCGTTGGGTATCGTGCTGGCATTGGGTCGACGTTCGGACATGCCGGCGATTCGTGTGGTGTGCGTGACCTTCATCGAGTTCTGGCGCGGTGTGCCGTTGATCACGGTGCTGTTCATGTCGTCGGTGATGTTGCCGCTGTTCCTGCCTGAAGGCATGAACTTCGACAAGCTGCTGCGGGCACTGATCGGGGTGATTCTGTTCCAGTCGGCCTATGTGGCCGAAGTGGTGCGCGGTGGTTTGCAGGCGATCCCCAAAGGGCAGTACGAAGCCGCTGCGGCGATGGGCCTGGGTTACTGGCGCAGCATGGGCCTGGTGATTTTGCCGCAAGCCTTGAAGATGGTGATCCCGGGGATCGTCAACACTTTCATCGCGCTGTTCAAGGACACCAGCCTTGTGATCATCATCGGCCTGTTCGACCTGCTCAACAGCGTCAAGCAAGCTGCCGCCGACCCCAAATGGCTGGGCATGGCCACTGAAGGCTATGTATTCGCGGCCCTGGTGTTCTGGATTTTCTGTTTTGGTATGTCGCGCTATTCCATGCATCTGGAACGCAAGCTCGACACAGGCCACAAGCGTTAGGAGTTCTATCGATGAGCGAAGCAAACAAACAGCCTGTGAGCCCTGAAGGCATTATCCAGATGCAGGGCGTGAACAAGTGGTACGGCCAGTTCCACGTGTTGAAAGACATCAACCTCGACGTCAAACAGGGCGAGCGTATCGTGCTGTGCGGCCCGTCGGGTTCCGGCAAGTCCACCACCATCCGCTGCCTCAACCGCCTGGAAGAACACCAGCAAGGGCGCATTGTGGTGGATGGCGTGGAACTGACCAACGACCTCAAGCAGATCGAAACGGTCCGCCGTGAAGTCGGCATGGTGTTTCAGCACTTCAATCTGTTCCCGCACCTGACCATCCTGCAGAACTGCACGCTGGCGCCAATGTGGGTGCGCAAGATGCCCAAGCGCAAGGCCGAGGAAATCGCCATGCACTATCTGGAGCGGGTGCGTATTCCGGAGCAGGCTCACAAGTATCCGGGGCAACTGTCCGGCGGTCAGCAACAGCGCGTGGCGATTGCCCGGGCGTTGTGCATGAAGCCGAAAATCATGCTGTTCGATGAACCGACCTCGGCCCTCGATCCGGAAATGGTCAAGGAAGTACTCGACACCATGATCGGCCTCGCCGAAGACGGC
The DNA here is from genome assembly GCF_900106045.1 of Pseudomonas mucidolens. NCBI lineage: Bacteria > Pseudomonadati > Pseudomonadota > Gammaproteobacteria > Pseudomonadales > Pseudomonadaceae > Pseudomonas > Pseudomonas mucidolens. The sequence goes on from NZ_LT629802.1 coordinate 259,056, forward strand.
ATGACCATGCTCTGCGTGACCCACGAAATGGGTTTTGCGCGGACCGTGGCCAACCGTGTGATCTTCATGGACAAGGGCGAGATCGTTGAACAGGCGGCGCCGAATGACTTCTTCGATAACCCACAGAATGATCGGACCAAGCTGTTCTTGAGCCAGATTCTGCATTGATCGACAGGTGATGTCGGCATAAACCCAGCCTGAGGAGACTGTTCAGTCAAGGCTGAACTACGAAGGTTTTTTGTAGGAGCGAGCTTGCTCGCGAAAAACGTCAACGATACTGCGTGTTTCCTGGATAAACGCGGTGCCGATGAGTTCTTCGCGAGCAATCTCGCTCCTACAGTCATCGCTATTTGCTTAATTGAACGGCATTCAGACAAGCCCCCCTCGCCACCGGTTGCCTTGATGGGCAAGTCCGAATATGCTGCGGACAAATTCATCCTATGATTGGACGAAAGCAATAAGTTCATGATCGACATCGCCCCCCTTATCAAACGCTCCCTGGTCGACTTGGCCCTCGAGCAACTGCGCCAACGTATCACCCAAGGCAAATGGGCGGTGGGCGAGCGTTTGCCCACCGAGCCCGAACTGTCTGCCGAACTGGGCATCAGCCGCAACACCGTGCGCGAAGCCATGCGCGTACTGGCGTTTTCCGGGTTGATCGAGATTCGCCAGGGCGACGGCAGTTACCTGCGTTCGATGACTGATCCGCTGGGGGCGATGAAAGCCATGTCCCAATGTTCCCTGGGGCAGGCCCAGGAGACCCGACAGATTCTCGAAGTCGAAGCCATTGGCCTGGCCGCGTTGCGCCGTACTGAAGAGGATTTGCAGACCTTGCGCGAGGCCCTCGCCGAGAGCGCCCAGCGCTTTCATGGCGAGTTGGAAAGCTATATCCGCGCCGACCTGATTTTCCATCAACGCCTGGTGGATGCCGCGCATAATCCGGCCTTGAGCGAGCTGTACCATTATTTTTCGAGCATCGTCGCTGCCCAATTGCGTCAAACCCTGAATGTCCAACCACGTCGCCAAGCCGTGTTCGACCTGCACGACGCGCTGCTGGATGCCGTGGAGCAGCAGGATCCGGAACGCGCCAAGCGCCTTTGTCGGCAGTTGATCAATGAACCTTGAACCCGAGCACCGCATGCTGCGTAAACCATCGCCCCAGGTACAAAGTGCCCTTGAAGAGTTGCTGATCGATGCCGAGGTCGATGACGATCAGGTCCAGCGCAGCCCGCCGGCGGTGAGTCGCCCATGGCTGTTGCTGCTGAGCTTGATCCTGGTCGCGCTGAACTTGCGTCCGGCGCTGTCGAGCATGGCGCCGTTGCTCAGTGAAGTGTCCGCCAGCCTCGGTCTTTCGGCGGCCCGGGCGGGTCTGCTGACGACGTTGCCGGTGCTGTGCCTGGGCCTGTTCGCGCCGCTGGCGCCGATCCTGGCCCGGCGCTTCGGTGCCGAACGGGTGGTGCTGGGGATCTTGCTGACCTTAGCCTGCGGCATCATCCTGCGCAGTTCTTTCGGTGAAGTCGGGTTATTTGCCGGCAGCCTGTTGGCCGGCGCCAGTATCGGCATTATCGGCGTACTGCTACCCGGTATCGTCAAGCGTGACTTCGCCCAACACGCCGGCACCATGACCGGCGTCTACACCATGGCGCTGTGCCTGGGCGCGGCGCTCGCAGCGGGTTCTACGGTGCCCTTGAGCGACTATTTCGGTGACAGCTGGAATATCGGCCTGGGGTTCTGGATGCTGCCGGCCTTGCTGGCAAGCCTGTGCTGGCTGCCGCAACTCGGACGCAGACACGCTGCGCATCAAGTGGCCTATCGCGTGCGCGGGTTGTTGCGGGATCGACTGGCCTGGCAAGTGACCTTGTACATGGGCCTGCAATCCTCCCTGGCCTATATCGTCTTCGGCTGGCTGCCGTCGATCCTTATCGGCCGTGGATTGACGGCGACCCAGGCGGGGCTGGTGTTGTCCGGTTCGGTGCTGGTGCAACTCGCCAGCTCCCTTGCCGCACCTTGGCTGGCCACGCGCGGCAAGGACCAGCGCCTGGCGATTGTGATCGTGATGCTGTTGACCCTTGGCGGCCTGTTCGGCTGCCTGTATGCACCGCTGGACGGCTTGTGGGGCTGGGCGATTCTCCTGGGGCTGGGACAGGGCGGCACGTTCAGCCTCGCGCTGACCTTGATTGTGCTGCGCTCGCGGGATTCGCATGTCGCGGCCAATCTGTCGAGTATGGCCCAGGGGGTCGGTTACACCCTGGCATCGCTGGGCCCCCTCGCGGTCGGCCTGGTGCATGACTGGACCGGTGGCTGGAACGCAGTCGGCTGGATCTTCGCGGTGCTGGGTCTGGGCGCAATCATTGCCGGCCTCGGTGCGGGCAGGGCGTTGTATGTCGAGGTCAGCAGCGAAAGGGTCACTGAGCTTCGCTGATGTCATTTGCAAGGCGAATGACGATAGTCTTCGCCGCGATGGCGGATTATCGTGCAGGTCTATTCAAGCGATTTTCGGAGTCTGTCCCATGCGTGATGCCCACAGTGCCCTGATCACTCGGTTCTACGAGGCCTTTCAGCGCCTGGATGCCGAGGCCATGAGCGCCTGCTACAGCGACGATGTGCTGTTCAGCGACCCGGCCTTCGGTGAGTTGCGCGGGCGCGACGCCGGCGACATGTGGCGCATGCTCACCACGCGGGCCAAGGATTTTTCCCTGACGTTCGATAACGTGCGCAGCGACGAACGCTCCGGCGGTGCCCATTGGGTGGCGACTTATCTGTTCAGCCAGACCGGCAACATCGTGGTCAACGACATCCAGGCGCGCTTCGTGTTTCGCGATGGCAAGATCTGCGAACACCATGACCGTTTCGACCTGTGGCGCTGGTCCCGTCAGGCCCTGGGCACCAAAGGCCTGTTGCTGGGCTGGACGCCGCTGGTGCGCAACGCGGTGCGGGCCCAGGCGCTCAAGGGGCTGCGGGCGTTTCAGGCCAGTCGCTGATAATATTGAGGCTCTTTCCGTTTGCCAGAACATCTTGTGAACAGTTCGTCTGACTCCATTGAGCCCAGATCTTGGTTTGTCTATCTGGTTCGCGCCGCCAATGGCTCCTTGTATTGCGGGGTCAGCAACGACCCGGTGCGCCGCTTTGCCTCTCACCAGAGCGGTAAGGGCGCGCGGTTTTTTCTTTCAAGTCCCGCGGTCGCACTGGTCTACACGGAAGCCTGCTCGAGCAAAAGTGAAGCCCTGCGCCAGGAGCGCCTGATCAAAAAATTGAAGAAAAGCGCGAAGGAATGCTTGGTAGCGAGTGCATTATCACGCTGATTGATAAAGCCTCATCAGGCGGCACCGGTAGGCCGTAGCGTGTTGGCGGGCTAAGCTGCAAGCTCATTTTTCAAGCGGACTCCAGCATGTCAGAGCTGATTCTTCACCATTACCCTGCCTCACCGTTCGCGGAAAAGGCCCGTCTGCTGCTGGGCTTCAAAGGCTTGTCCTGGCGTTCGGTGCATATCCCGCCGATGATGCCAAAGCCGGACCTGACTGCCCTGACCGGCGGTTACCGCAAGACGCCGGTATTGCAGATTGGCGCCGACATCTATTGCGACACCGCATTGATCGCGCGGCGCCTGGAACAGCACAAACCCACGCCGGCGTTGTTTCCCGCCCAGCAGGCGATGACTGTGCAGGCCTTTGCCGCTTGGGCCGATTCGGTGGTGTTCAGTCATGCGGTCAGCCTGGTGTTTCAACCCGAGTCGGTGGCGGTGCGTTTTGCCAAGCTCCCCCCGGAAGTGCTGAAGGCGTTTATCGCCGACCGTGCGGGGCTGTTCAGCGGTGGCAGCGCGACGCGTGTACCGCTGGAGCTGGCACAGCACCAATGGCCGACGATCATGGCGCGCCTGGAGCAACAGGTGCAGGCGCAGGCAGGCGGTTTTCTGTTTGGCGCAGCGTCGATTGCCGACGTTGCCCTGGCACATTCCCTGTGGTTCCTCAAGGCCACGCCCGTGACGGCGCCGTTGGTGGATGCTTATCCTGGGGTGACGGCCTGGTTGGCTCGGGTGCTCGACTTTGGCCACGGCGATGCCAGTGAAATGAGCGCCGAGGAAGCGCTGGAGGTGGCGCGCAACGCTACGCCAGCGGCGTTGCCCGAGGAGGTTTTCGAAGACCCGAATGGCTTCAAGGTGGGGCAGCAGGTGTCGATTGCCGCGAGTGACTACGGCACCGATGCGGTCACGGGCGAGTTGCTGTTTGCCGGTCGCGAAGAGCTGATCCTGCGTCGTAGCGATGAGCGCGGCGGCACGCTGCATGTGCATTTTCCGCGGCTGGGCTTTCGTATCGGCTGATGCGAGCGCTCGCGAGAGACGCCATGACATTGCGATGGGTCAGGAGGGGCGTGTCATCGTTGAGGTTTTTCGCGAGCGAGCTCGCTCCTACGGGGTTAGGGCTTTGTTGATGGCGTCCGGGTTGTAATCGCGCAGCAGCGTGCCGTTCACGTCCACGAACGGGATCCCTCCACCGCCCAATGCCGTGTAAGCCTTGCGGCCCACGGCATCCTTTTCGATATCGATGGTGGTGTAGGGCACGCCTTGCTGGTCGAGAAAGCGCTGGATCTGTTTGCAGTACGCGCACCAGTCGGTGGTGTACAACGTCACGCGAGCATTCGCCCGGACCTGCTCGGTCGCCATCCCGGAAGGATTGAACAGCCGTTCGAGCTTGCCCCAATTCTGGAAAACCACCACCACCAGCAGCACCAGCAGGACTTTCTTCAGCACCCCACCGAGCATCAGTTGCGCCGCTTGAGCTGATCGGTCAGTTGCGTCGGCAGGCCCTTGATGATCAACGTCCCGGCGGCTTCGTCGTATTCGATCTTGTCGCCCAGCAAGTGCGCTTCAAAGCTGATCGACAGACCTTCGGCGCGCCCGGTGAAACGTCGGAATTGGTTGAGGGTGCGTTTATCCGCCGGGATTTCTGGCGACAGGCCGTAATCCTTGTTGCGGATATGATCGTAGAAGGCTTTCGGGCGTTCTTCGTCAATCAGTCCCGACAGCTCTTCGAGACCCATGGGTTCGCCCAGTTTGGCCTGGCTGCTGGCGTAGTCGACCAGGGTTTTGGTTTTCTCGCGGGCTGATTCGTCCGGCAGGTCTTCGCTTTCCACGAAGTCACTGAAGGCCTTGAGCAGGGTGCGCGTCTCGCCCGGGCCATCGACGCCTTCCTGGCAGCCGATAAAGTCGCGGAAGTACTCTGAGACTTTCTTGCCGTTCTTGCCCTTGATAAACGAGATGTACTGTTTCGACTGTTGGTTGTTCTGCCACTCGGAAACGTTGATCCGTGCCGCCAGGTGCAGTTGGCCCAGGTCCAGGTGGCGCGAGGGCGTCACGTCCAGTTGATCGGTCACCGCCACGCCTTCACTGTGGTGCAGCAGGGCGATCGCCAGGTAATCGGTCATGCCTTGCTGATAATGCGCAAACAGCACGTGGCCGCCGACGGAGAGGTTGGATTCTTCCATCAGCTTTTGCAGGTGCTCAACGGCAATCCGGCTGAACGCCGTGAAATCCTTGCCACCGTCGAAATACTCCTTCAACCAGCCGCTGAACGGGTGCGCGCCGGACTCGGCATGGAAAAACCCCCAGGCCTTGCCTTGTTTGGCGTTGTAGCTCTCGTTGAGGTCGGCAAGCATGTTCTCGATGGCGGCCGACTCGGCAAGTTCGGAGTCGCGGGCATGCAGAACTGCGGGTGTGCCGTCGGGTTTTTTGTCGATCAGGTGGACGATGCAATGACGGATCGGCATGGGCTTCTCGGCTGGTTGAATGGGAGCGGGGCAACTCCCCGGAAAAAGTCGCCAGTGTACCGCACCCGCTGGGTGCGGAGGGTCTGAAGGGCATTTTGGAGGCCTTCCGACGCTGCTTGAGAGGTTTTTTCACGGTTTAGAGCGATAAAGCTGACCAAATGGGTAGCTAGAGGCGGATATTTCCCCGTCTCTGTGCTAGTTTTGCCCGGTCTTACGCTAAGTCTCAGCGTTAAGCGTGCATTCAGCATTTGTCAGGTCGAACCAAACCCCGTTTCAGGTATCTATAACCCCGATCTCTCGTGGTTATAGTCGGGGCTGCCAGACCATGACGGTCGGGCTCGATGGCTGACACTGCACTCTGCAATCCAAATGAATTTGATAGGGAAGGAACACCACAATGGCTATTACTAAAGACCAACTGATCGCTGACTTGGCTGAAGCTGTAGACGCACCTAAAACCACCGTGCGTGCTCTGCTGGACCAACTGGGCCAGATCGTTGCTGATCAGCTGGAAAATGGCGGCGAAATCACTCTGCCAGGCGTTGGCAAGCTGAAAGTGACCGAGCGTCCTGCCCGTACTGGCCGTAACCCTTCGACTGGCGCTGCCATCGAAATCGCTGCCAAGAAAGTGATCAAGCTGGTTGTGGCCAAAGGCCTGACCGACTCGATCAACAAGTAAGACGCAGCAAAAAAAACCGTGCTTCGGAGCGATCCGGGCACGGTTTTTTGTTGTCTGCGATTTGTAGGAGCGGGCTGGCCCGCGAAAATCGTCAACGAAGACGCGGGCATTCTGAATGAACGCGGTGTTCGTGGGTTTTTCGCGGGCAAGCCCGCTCCTACAGTGGGGCGGGCGGGTGTTCAGGATTTGTGGCGCCATTGTTGTAGGAGCGGAGCTTGCCCGCGAAAATCGTCAACGAAGACGCGGGCATTCTGAATGAACGCGGTGTTCGTGGGTTTTTCGCGGGCAAGCCCGCTCCTACAGTGGGGCGGGCGGGTGTTCAGGGTTTGTGGCGCCATTGTTGTAGGAGCGGAGCTTGCCCGCGAAAGTCGTCAACGAAGACGCGGGTATTCTGAATGAGCGCGGTGCTTCTAGGGTTTTCGCGGGCAAGCCCGCTCCTACAGTGGGGCGGGCGGGTGTTCAGGGTTTGTGGCGCCATTGTTGTAGGAGCGGAGCTTGCCCGCGAAAGTCGTCAACGAAGACGCGGGTATTCTGAATGAGCGCGGTGCTTCTAGGGTTTTCGCGGGCAAGCCCGCTCCTACAGTGGGGCGCGTAGGTTGTTCAGGGTTTGTGGTGTTTGTAGGAGCGGGCGGGTTGTTCAGGCCTTGTGGACCCAGCGCTGGCGCCACATCTGTTGCTCGTTCTTGGTCTGGAACGTCCAGGCAACGAAGCGGCTCTGCTTTTGGCCCTGGGACATCTCGACCACTTGGCTCTCCAGCACGCCGGCCTTTTTCAAGGCGGTCTGGATCGCGGGCAGGTTCGAGGCCTTGGACACCAAGGTGCTGAACCACAGCACCTTATGTTGAAAGTGCGCGCTTTCGGCGATCAATTGCGTGACAAATCGCGCTTCGCCACCTTCACACCACAACTCAGCCGACTGGCCCCCGAAGTTCAGCACCGGCAACTTGCGCTTGGGATCGGCTTTGCCCAGGGCGCGCCATTTACGCTCGCTGCCTTTGGTCGCTTCATCCATGGAGGTATGGAATGGCGGGTTACACATGGTCAGGTCAAACCGTTCGCCCGGCTCCAGCAAGCCCAGCAGGATATGCTTGGGGTTGTTCTGCTGGCGCAGTTGGATGACCTTGTTCAGCCCGTTGGACTGCACGATAGCTTTGGCGGCCGCCACGGCGGTAGGGTCGACCTCGGAGCCCAGGAAATTCCAGCGGTAGTCCATGTAGCCAATCAGCGGGTAAACGCAGTTGGCGCCCATGCCGATGTCCAGCACCTTGACCACCGAGCCACGCGGGATTTTGCCTTCGTTGACGCTGGCCAGCAGGTCGGCCAGGAAATGCACGTAATCGGCCCGGCCCGGCACGGGAGGGCACAGGTAATCCGCCGGGATATCCCAATGCTGGATGCCATAGAAAGCCTTGAGCAACGCCCGATTGAACACCCGCACCGCGTCGGGGCTGGCGAAGTCGATGCTTTCCTTGCCATACGGGTTGATGATCACGAACTGCGCCAGTTCCGGCGTGGTCTTGATCAGCGCGGGGAAGTCGTAACGGCCCTGATGGCGGTTACGCGGGTGCAGGCTGGCTTCTTTGCGGGGAACCACGGGCTTGGCCGGGGTAGCGGTCTTAGGCTTCTTGCGCGCAGGTTTCGGTGTGCTGGGGGCGGTCATGATGATTCTGGTGTTGGCTCAAAGTGGCGACCATTGTCACACATTAATGGGGCAGACTCGGTCAAATGTGGGAGCAAGCCCGCTCCCACACTGATTATTGTCAACAGGACCAGTGTGGTTTGCAGGCCAAAAAAAGAGACCCGAAGGTCTCTTTTTTACACGGCTCAAGCCTTACAGGCTGGAAATCCGCGCATGTTGCTCCGCCAGCTTGCCCAAGGCCTGTTCAGCCTCGGCCAGTTTGGCGCGCTCCTTGTCGATGACTTCGGCCGGGGCCTTGTCCACGAACGCGGCGTTGGACAGCTTGCCGCCGACCCGCTGCACTTCGCCTTGCAGGCGCAGGATTTCCTTATCGAGACGGGCCAATTCCGCGCCCTTGTCGATCAGCCCGGCCATCGGCACCAGCACTTCCATCTCGCCGACCAGTGCGGTCGCGGACAGCGGTGCTTCGGCGTCGGCCGCCAACACGGTGATCGATTCCAGCTTGGCCAGCTTCTTCAGCAGCGCGTCGTTCTCGCTGAGGCGACGTTGGTCTTCGACACTGGCGTTCTTCACGAATACCGCCAGCGGCTTGCCTGGCCCGATGTTCATCTCGGCGCGGATGTTGCGCGTGCCGAGCATCAGGGTCTTGAGCCATTCGATGTCGCTCTCGGCCGCCTCATCGATGCGCGCTTCGTTGGCCACCGGCCAAGGTTGCAGCATGATGGTCTTGCCTTCGATACCGGCCAGCGGCGCCAGGCGCTGCCAGATTTCTTCGGTGATGAACGGCATGAACGGATGCGCCAGGCGCAGCGCGACTTCCAGCACCCGCACCAGGGTGCGACGGGTGCCACGCTGACGCTCGATCGGCGCGTTTTCGTCCCACAGCACTGGCTTGGACAGCTCCAGGTACCAGTCGCAATACTGGTTCCAGATGAATTCGTACAAGGCCTGCGCCGCCAGATCGAAACGGAACTGCTCGAGTTGGCGGGTGACTTCGGCTTCGGTGCGTTGCAACTGGGAGATGATCCAGCGATCGGCCAGGGTCAGCTCATAGGCTTCGCCGTTCTGACCGCAGTCTTCGCCTTTATCCAGCACGTAGCGCGCGGCGTTCCAGATCTTGTTGCAGAAGTTGCGATAGCCTTCGACGCGGCCCATGTCGAACTTGATGTCGCGACCGGTGGACGCCAGCGAGCAGAACGTGAAACGTAGGGCGTCGGTGCCGTAGCTGGCGATGCCGTCGGCGAACTCGTCGCGGGTCTGCTTCTCGATCTTTTTCGCCAGTTTTGGCTGCATCAGGCCCGAGGTGCGTTTCTGCACCAGGGTTTCGAGGTCGATGCCGTCGATGATATCCAGCGGATCCAGGACGTTGCCCTTGGACTTGGACATCTTCTGGCCCTGGCCATCACGCACCAGGCCGTGCACGTACACGGTCTTGAAGGGTACCTGCGGCGTGCCGTCCTCGTTCTTCACCAAATGCATAGTCAGCATGATCATCCGGGCGACCCAGAAGAAAATGATGTCGAAGCCGGTCACCAGCACGTCGGTGGAGTGGAATTTTTTCAGGAATTCGGTCTGTTGCGGCCAGCCCAGGGTCGAGAAGGTCCACAGGCCCGAACTGAACCAGGTGTCCAGTACGTCGTTGTCCTGTTGCAGCGCGACGTCCGGGCCGAGGTTGTGCTTGGCGCGTACTTCGGTTTCGTCGCGGCCGACGTAGACCTTGCCCGACTCGTCGTACCAGGCCGGAATCCGATGGCCCCACCACAGCTGACGGCTGATGCACCAATCCTGGATGTCGCGCATCCACGAGAAGTACATGTTTTCGTACTGCTTTGGCACGAACTGGATGCGACCGTCTTCCACGGCGGCAATTGCCGGCTCGGCCAAGGGCTTGGTGGAGACGTACCACTGGTCGGTCAGCCAAGGCTCGATCACGGTGCCGGAACGGTCGCCTTTCGGCACTTTCAGATTATGGTCGTCGACGCTGACCAGCAGGCCGGCGGCGTCGAATGCGGCCACGATCTGCTTGCGCGCTGCAAAACGGTCGAGGCCGACGAACTCTGCCGGGATCTTGCCGTCGATGCTGTCGTTCAGTGTGCCGTCGAGGTTGAACACCTGGCAGGCCGGCAACACGGCGGCGTTCTTGTCGAAGATATTCAACAACGGCAGGTTGTGGCGCTTGCCGACTTCATAGTCGTTGAAATCGTGGGCCGGCGTGATTTTCACGCAGCCGGTGCCGAATTCAGGGTCGCAGTAGTCATCGGCGATGATCGGAATGCGACGGCCGACCAGCGGCAATTCGACGAACTTGCCGATCAGCGCCTGGTAGCGTTCATCTTGCGGGTTCACTGCAACAGCCGAGTCGCCGAGCATGGTTTCCGGACGCGTGGTGGCGACGATCAGGTAGTCCTTGCCATCAGCGGTCTTGGCGCCGTCAGCCAGCGGGTACTTGAGGTTCCACAGGAAACCTTTCTCGTCGTGGTTCTCCACTTCGAGGTCGGAAATTGCCGTGTGCAACTTGGTGTCCCAGTTGACCAGGCGTTTGCCGCGGTAGATCAGGCCGTCTTCATGCAGGCGCACGAAGGCTTCTTTCACCGCTTCCGACAGGCCGTCGTCCATGGTGAAGCGCTCGCGGCTCCAGTCGACGGACGAGCCGAGGCGGCGGATCTGACGGCTGATGTTACCGCCGGATTGGTCCTTCCATTCCCAGATCTTCTCCAGGAATTTCTCGCGACCCAGGTCATGACGGCTCTGGCCGGTGGCTTCGAGTTGGCGCTCGACCAGCATCTGGGTGGCGATACCGGCGTGGTCGGTGCCCGGTTGCCACAAGGTGTCGCGACCCTGCATGCGACGGAAACGGATCAGGGCGTCCATGATCGCGTTGTTGAAACCGTGACCCATGTGCAGGCTGCCGGTGACGTTCGGCGGTGGGATCATGATGGTGTAGGAGTCGCCCGCACCTTGCGGAGCAAAATAGTTCTCGGACTCCCAGGTCTGGTACCAGGAAGTTTCAATGGCGTGCGGCTGGTAGGTCTTATCCATGCGCGGCGGGACCCTAGTTGGCATTAATTCAGGAAAGCCGGCAAGTATAGCGAGGGATAGGGCCGAGGGGTAGGAGCGAGCTTGCTCGCGAAGAGCCTGAGGGCGCCGCGTTTATCCAGAATGAACGCGCCATCGTTGACGATTTTTCGCGAGCAAGCTCGCTCCTACAGAGGGGGCGTCTACGATTGGTATTGATTGAGCAACCGTTCCATCCGTGCATCCAACCGGCGTTTGATTTCGGTTTCGATATGCGGGGCAAAGTCGTCGATCACGTCTTGCATGATCAATTGCGCGGCGGCGCGCAGCTCGTTGTCCAGGTGCAACAACAAGGCGTCCGGGGACTTTTCTGCGACGGGTTGTGCCAGCGCGGTCTTTACCGCAGGCGGTTCGGAGGGCGCGGCAGGCGGGTCGCCGACTTTATCGAACAGCAGGGGAATCTGCTCATCGCCAGTGACGGTATCGGTCAACAGCGGCGGTTGCAGGTTTTCATCGCCCAGTAACTGGCGGATCGACTCAAGGTCATCCAGCAGGTGATCAGACGTTTTGATCGGGTTTGGAGTGTCCATCGTGTGCTCAAAGTCGCTGTAATCGGTGATCTTGCAAAGAATAGCCCTGTTCGCGGTAGAAACGGAAACTCTCCCGCGCGGCCTGACGAATAGCCGGATCCTCCACCACCACTTCGGCTACGCGGGCGAAACCCTTGGCGAAGGGCGGCACTTTCAGATCGAGGTTGACCAGCAGGTCGTGATGGTCGCCACAACTGTCGCCCAAGCCCAACACCACCAGGCCGTCAGGTTCCGATTCGGCAGGGCCGTGGGGCACGAAACTTTCACCCTTGAAGCGCCACAGGCGGGCGTCGAGGTCATCACGCTGGGCGGCATCGCTGCAATGCAGATAGATGCGATGGCCCATGCGCCAGGCTTTTTCGCTGAGTTTGCAGGCAAAGTCCAGGCGTGCCGACGGATCGGCGCTGGGCAGGATATAAAAGTCGACTTGGGTCATGACGGTTCCTGAGCCCGGCCTGCCCTCCGCCCACTAGGTGTAGGCGCGAACTTGCTCGCGAAAATCGTCAACGATGGCGCGTTCATGCTGGATGAACGCGGCGTTCTCGGGTTCTTCGCGAGCAAGCTCGCTCCTACAGTAGCGGGTGATGGGTGGCGGGTAATGGGCGCTATTTAGGCGTTGGCGCGATCCAGCAGGTACTGGGTCAGCAGGGGCACCGGACGGCCGGTCGCGCCCTTATCTTTACCACCACTGGTCCAGGCCGTGCCCGCGATATCCAGGTGGGCCCAGTTGAAGTTCTTGGCAAAACGCGACAGGAAGCAGGCCGCCGTGATGGTGCCGGCTTTCGGGCCGCCGATGTTGGCGATGTCGGCGAACGGGCTGTCCAGCTGTTCCTGGTACTCATCGAACAGCGGCAGTTGCCAGGCACGGTCGTCGGCTTGCTGGCCGGCGCTGAGCAGTTGCTCGATCAGCTCGTCGTTGTTGCCCAGCAGGCCCGAGGTGTGAGAGCCCAGTGCGACGATGCAGGCACCGGTCAGGGTCGCGATGTCGATCACGGCCTGCGGCTTGAAGCGTTCGGCGTAGGTCAGGGCGTCGCACAGCACCAGGCGGCCTTCGGCGTCGGTGTTGAGGATTTCCACGGTCTGCCCGCTCATTGTCGTCACGATGTCGCCCGGACGCGCAGCGCCGCCGCTTGGCATGTTCTCGGCGCAGGCGAGGATGCACACCAGGTTGATCGGCAACTTGAGTTCGAGCACGGCGCGCAGGGTACCGAAGACGCTGGCGGCGCCGCCCATGTCGTATTTCATCTCATCCATGCCGGCGCCCGGCTTGAGGCTGATGCCGCCGGTGTCGAAGGTGATGCCTTTACCCACCAGGGCAAAGGGTTTCTCGGACTTCTTGCCGCCGTTGTACTGCATCACGATCAAGCGGGGCGGCTGGTCGCTGCCCTGGCCCACGGCATAGAACGAGCCCATGCCCAGTTCCTTGATCTTTTTCTCATCCAGGACTTCGACTTTCAGGCCCTTGAATTCCTTGCCCAACGCCTTGGCTTGCTCGCCGAGGAAGATCGGGTGGCAGATATTCGGTGGCAGGTTGCCCAGGTCGCGGGTGAACGCCATGCCGCCAGCGATTGCCTGGGCGTGGGTCACGGCGCGCTCGACTTCCGCCTGGGCGGCCTTGATGGTCAGCAGGGTGATTTTCTTCAGGGCGCGGGGTTCGGCTTTCTGGCTCTTGAACTGGTCGAAGGTGTATTCGCCATCGGCCAGGGTTTCCGCCAGCAGGCGCGTCTTGCTGTAGCTGTCACGGCCCTTGACCACGATTTCATCGAGCGCCAGCGTGGCATCACTGCCGCCCAGGCCTTTGAGGGTGCTGAGGATGCCGCTGATGATCTTGCGGAAAGGACGGTCGCCCAGTTCGGCGTCCTTGCCCACGCCTACCAGCAATATGCGGTCGGCCTTGAGGTTGGGCAGGCTGTGCAGCAACAGGCTTTGGCCGACCTTGCCGGCCAGGTCGCCACGCTTGAGCACCGCGCTGAGGGCGCCACCGCTCAGTTCGTCGACTTGTCTGGCGGCGGTGCCGAGCTTGCGGCCTTCGCCGACAGCGACTACGAGGGTGGCGGTTTTCAACGTTTCGGGGCTAGCGCTTTTTACAACCAGTTCCATGTTCGGGTCCCTTATATAAGGTCAAAGAGCCGGGTGTCTGTACTCCGGCTTGTAAGCGAAGCCACCTGTGGGCAGCCCGCGACAAAGGCCGCAGTTTGAACCCCGCCGCCCGAGCCTGACAACCCTTGCCGGCAGCTTTGCACATGCGTATGAGCAAGCTCCGTGACAGGCGCGCCCAATCACAGGATAATGCGCCATCTTTTTAGTCGACCCCTGCAATAGGTTCGGCTTGATCTGCTTGCTTGTTTGGCCACTTTAGCCTGACAACCCTGGAGTGTCTGGTTTGATTGTCTTCCGTTATCTGTCCCGCGAAGTCCTGCTGACCCTGAGTGCCGTAAGTGCGGTATTGCTGGTCATCATCATGAGTGGTCGTTTCGTCAAATACCTCGCCCAGGCGGCCTCCGGTGCCTTGGATCCGGGATCGTTGTTCCTGATCATGGGCTTTCGCCTGCCGGGATTCCTGCAACTGATCCTGCCGTTGGGTCTGTTTCTGGGGATTTTGCTGGCGTATGGGCGGCTGTACCTTGAAAGCGAGATGACCGTGCTGTCGGCCACCGGCATGAGCCAGCAACGATTGCTCGGCATGACCATGATTCCGGCCGCGGGCGTCGCTTTGCTGGTGGCGTGGTTGAGCTTGAGCCTGGCGCCCCAGGGCGCCATGCAGTTTCAACTGGTACTCAACAAGCAGGACGCGATGACCGAGTTCGATACCCTTGAACCGGGCCGCTTCCAGGCACTCAACGACGGCACGCGGGTGACGTACACCGAAAAGCTGTCCGATGACCGGGCCAATCTGAGCGGCGTGTTCATTTCCGAGAAGCGCCTGGGCCAGGACAAGAAAGACCGAGGCATTTCCGTGCTGGTGGCCGACGGTGGCCGTCAGGAAGTGCGTGCGGACGGCACGCGTTACCTGATCCTGGAAAACGGCTATCGCTACGACGGCAGTCCCGGCCAGGCTGACTATCGAGCCATCAAATACGACACTTATGGGGTGATGTTGCAGCGCCCGGAGGTCAGCAATGAGGTCACCGACCGCGACGCGATTCCGACCATGGACCTGTTCGGCAGCAAGGAGTTGCGCTCCATCGCCGAGCTGCAATGGAGGCTCTCGCTGCCGCTGCTGGTATTTATCGTCACGCTGATGGCCGTTCCGCTGTCCCGCGTCAATCCGCGCCAAGGGCGGTTCCTCAAGTTGCTGCCGGCGATCCTGCTGTACATGGCCTACCTGACCATCCTGATTTCGGCGCGAGGCTCCCTCGAGAAAGGCAAGATCTCGCCAATCCTGGGGTTGTGGTGGGTTCACGCTATCTTTCTGATGATTGGCCTGGGCTTGCTTTACTGGGAACCGATTCGCTTGAAAATGCAGAGCCGTCGCGGCACGAAGGAGCTGGCTCGTGGGTAAGTTGGATCGCTACATCGGTAGCAGCGTACTGATCGCCATTCTGGCGGTGTTGGGCATTATCCTGGGCCTGGCCTCGTTGTTTGCGTTTATTGATGAGGTGGGCAACGTCAGCAACACCTACACGGTGACCGACGTCCTGAGTTATGTAGCGCTGACGGCGCCGCGTCGCCTCTACGACATGATGCCGATGGCGGCGCTGATCGGTTGCCTGATCGGCCTGGGGAGCCTGGCCAGCAACAGCGAGCTGACCATCATGCGCGCGGCGGGTGTTTCCATTGGCCGCATCGTCTGGGCGGTAATGAAGCCCATGCTGCTGCTGATGGCCGCCAGTGTGCTGATCGGTGAGTACGTGGCGCCACCGGCCGAAACCACGGCCCAGGCCAATCGTGCGCTGGCCCAGGGTTCCGGCGACGCGCAGAGTTCGCGGCATGGCCTGTGGCACCGCCAGGGCGATGAATTTATCCACATCAACGCGGTGCAACCGGGCGGCCTGTTGATCGGTGTTACGCGTTATCGCTTCGATAACGAGCGGCACATGTTGTCTTCCAGCTTCGCCAAGCGTGCGCAGTTTACGGACAATCAGTGGCAGTTGAGCGAGGTCACCACCACGCACTTCCACAACCCGGGCAAAGGCACCGAGGCGAGCACCGAGGTGATCAATGAGCCCACGCAAACCTGGGACATCGCCCTCAAGCCCGAGCTGCTGAACACCGTGGTGATGATCCCGGAAAGCCTGCCGATCTCCGGTTTGTGGAGCTACATCCACTATCTCAAGGACCAGGGCCTGAACAACGGTCGCTATTGGCTGGCCTTCTGGGTCAAGTTGTTGCAGCCGGTGGTGACGGCCGCGCTGGTGCTGATGGCGATTTCGTTCATTTTCGGACCTTTGCGTTCGGTGACCCTGGGACAGCGGGTATTTACCGGCGTGTTGGTGGGGTTCACCTTCCGCATCGCTCAGGACCTGCTGGGGCCGTCGAGCCTGGTGTTCGGTTTCTCGCCGCTGTTTGCCGTGCTGGTGCCGACCACTATCTGCGCGTTGGCCGGGTTGTGGCTGTTGCGTCGAGCCGGTTGAACCGCCGCCTGTGAACAAAAAGTGCCCCGTTCGCCAGATCGGGGCATTTTTGTTATTGGTCGGCAAGGATGACGTCTGACCCGAGCATCAGGTACAATTCCCGGCTATTTTTCAGCGGGCAGTCTGCCTGCAGCCTTTTTGAGTGTTGACCCGTGAGTGATTTGAGTCATATCCGCAATTTCTCCATCATCGCCCACATTGACCATGGCAAGTCGACGCTGGCCGATCGGTTCATCCAGATGTGCGGCGGCCTTGCCGCGCGTGAAATGGAAGCCCAGGTGCTGGACTCCATGGACCTGGAGCGCGAACGCGGGATCACCATCAAGGCCCACAGCGTTACCCTGTACTACACCGCCAAAGACGGTATCAAGTACCAGCTGAACTTCATTGACACCCCCGGCCACGTTGACTTCACCTACGAAGTCAGCCGCTCGTTGGCGGCCTGTGAAGGTGCGTTGCTGGTGGTGGACGCGGGGCAGGGCGTTGAAGCCCAGTCCGTCGCCAACTGCTACACCGCGATCGAGCAAGGCCTGGAGGTCATGCCGGTGCTGAACAAGATCGACCTGCCGCAGGCCGATCCGGACCGTGTCAAAGACGAAATCGAAAAAATCATCGGGATTGACGCCACCGACGCCGTCGAGTGCAGCGCCAAGACCGGCCTGGGCGTCGACGAAGTACTCGAGCGCCTGGTGAAAACCATTCCCGCGCCCACCGGCAATATCGAAGATCCGCTGCAAGCGTTGATCATCGACTCCTGGTTCGACAACTACCTGGGCGTTGTGTCCCTGGTCCGCGTGCGCCATGGCCGGGTGAAAAAGGGCGACAAGATCCTGGTCAAGTCCACCGGCAAGATTCACCTGGTGGACAGCGTTGGCGTGTTCAACCCCAAACACACCGCCACCACCGACCTGAAAGCCGGCGAAGTAGGTTTCATCATCGCCGGTATCAAGGACATTCACGGTGCTCCGGTGGGTGACACCCTGACGTTGAGCTCGACGCCTGACGTCGACGTGCTGCCGGGCTTCAAGCGCATCCAGCCGCAGGTGTATGCCGGTCTGTTCCCGGTCAGCTCCGACGACTTCGAAGACTTCCGCGAAGCCCTGCAAAAGCTCACCCTCAATGACTCGTCGTTGCAGTACACCCCGGAAAGTTCCGACGCGCTGGGCTTCGGCTTCCGTTGCGGGTTCCTTGGCATGCTGCACATGGAAATCATCCAGGAGCGCCTCGAGCGTGAATACGACCTGGACCTGATCACCACCGCGCCAACGGTTATTTTCGAGCTGGCGCTGAAAACCGGTGAAACGATCTACGTCGACAACCCGTCCAAGCTTCCGGACCTGTCTTCCATCGAAGACATGCGCGAACCGATCGTGCGGGCCAATATTCTTGTGCCGCAAGAGCACTTGGGTAACGTCATTACCCTGTGTATCGAAAAGCGTGGCGTGCAGCACGACATGCTATTCCTCGGTTCCCAGGTGCAAGTGACCTACGATTTGCCGATGAACGAAGTGGTCCTGGACTTCTTCGACCGTCTCAAATCCACCAGTCGCGGCTATGCTTCGCTGGACTACCATTTCGACCGTTATCAATCGGCCAATCTGGTGAAGTTGGATGTGTTGATCAACGGTGACAAGGTCGACGCTCTGGCGCTGATCGTGCACAAGGACAACGCGCACTACAAAGGTCGCCAGTTGACCGAGAAAATGAAGGAACTGATTCCGCGCCAGATGTTCGACGTTGCGATCCAGGCCGCCATTGGCGGGCAGATCATTGCGCGGACCTCCGTCAAGGCACTCAGAAAGAACGTACTGGCCAAATGCTACGGTGGCGACGTCAGCCGTAAGCGCAAGCTGCTTGAGAAGCAAAAGGCCGGTAAAAAACGCATGAAGCAAGTGGGCAACGTGGAAATTCCACAAGAAGCCTTCCTTGCGGTGCTCAGGTTGGATAGTTAGGTCCTATGTCACTAAATTTCCCGCTGTTGCTGGTCATCGCCGTTGCCGTTTGTGGTTTCCTGGCGTTGCTTGATCTGGTGTTCTTCGCTCCGCGTCGACGCACGGCGATTGCGTCCTATCAGGGCAGCGTCAGCCAGCCTGATGTGGCCGTGATCGAGAAACTGAACAAGGAACCGCTGCTGGTTGAATACGGCAAGTCGTTTTTCCCGGTTCTGTTTATCGTGCTGGTGCTGCGTTCGTTCCTGGTAGAGCCGTTCCAGATCCCCTCGGGATCGATGAAGCCGACCCTGGATGTGGGCGACTTCATCCTGGTGAACAAGTTTTCCTACGGGATTCGTTTGCCGGTGATCGACAAGAAAATCATCGAAGTCGGTGATCCGCAGCGCGGCGATGTGATGGTGCTCCGCTACCCGAGCGATCCGAGCGTCAACTACATCAAGCGTGTAGTCGGCCTGCCGGGTGACGTGATTCGTTACACCAGCGACAAGCGGCTGTTCGTCAACGGCGAATCAGTGGCGGAAAAACTGCTGGGTTCCGAACCCAACACCCTGGGCAGCGCCCAGCTGTATCAGGAGAAACTCGGAGCGGTGGAGCATGAAATCCGCAAGGAAATGAGCCGCTACCGTTCGCCGCCCGATAACCAATGGACGGTGCCCGCCGGGCATTACTTCATGATGGGTGACAATCGCGACAACTCCAATGACAGCCGCTACTGGGATGATCCGAGCATTCCCAAGGAACTGCTGGGCATGGTCCCCGACAAAAATATCGTCGGCAAGGCCTTCGCGGTCTGGATGAGCTGGCCGGAACCCAAACTCAGCCACCTGCCGAACTTCTCGCGGGTCGGGTTGATCAAGTAATCCATGCGGCGCTGTGAACACAGCGCCGAATGCTTTTCTGGGGCCAGGACAATTGTCCGGTCTCGAGCAATACGCAGCATTGCCAGGATTTGAATTTGAACACAGCGTTAATCGTCGATGGCCTTTGGCGCCACGTACTGAAAGTGGGTAAACCGTGAGCGTTTCTTTAAGTCGTCTCGAGCGTCAGCTCGGATACACCTTCAAGGACCAGGAATTGATGGTCCTTGCCCTGACACACCGTAGTTTTGCCGGGCGCAACAACGAGCGCCTGGAATTCCTCGGTGATGCCATCCTCAACTTTGTCGCCGGTGAAGCCCTGTTCGATCGCTTCCCGCTGGCCCGTGAAGGCCAGTTGTCGCGCCTGCGCGCGCGGCTGGTGAAAGGCGAGACCCTGGCCGTACTGGCTCGAGGCTTCGGCCTGGGTGAATACCTGCGCCTGGGATCGGGTGAACTGAAAAGCGGCGGTTTTCGCCGTGAATCGATTCTGGCGGACGCCCTGGAAGCGCTGATCGGCGCCATTTACCTCGATGCCGGGATGGACGTGGCCAAGGAGCGCGTGCTGGCCTGGCTGGCCTCGGAGTTCGAAGGCCTGACGCTGGTGGACACCAATAAAGATCCCAAGACCCGCCTGCAGGAATTCCTGCAGTCTCGTGGGTGTGACCTGCCACGTTACGAAGTGGTGGATATCCAGGGTGAGCCGCATTGCCGAGTGTTCTTCGTCGAATGTGAAATCACCTTATTGAATGAAAAAAGCCGAGGTCAGGGTGTGAGCCGTCGTATTGCCGAGCAGGTAGCGGCCGCCGCAGCACTGATTGCCCTGGGCGTGGAGAATGGCCATGACTGATTCAACCGCAACTCGCTGTGGCTATGTTGCCATCGTCGGCCGTCCCAACGTGGGCAAGTCCACGCTGCTGAACCATATCCTGGGGCAGAAGCTGGCGATCACCTCGCGCAAGCCGCAGACCACCCGTCACAACATGCTGGGGATCAAGACCGAAGGCCATGTCCAGGCGGTCTACGTTGATACCCCGGGCATGCACAAGGACGGCGAGAAAGCCCTGAACCGCTACATGAACAAGACCGCTTCGGCAGCGTTGAAAGACGTCGACGTGGTGATTTTTGTGGTCGACCGCACCAAGTGGACCGACGAAGACCAGATGGTCCTCGAGCGTGTGCAGTACGTCACCGGCCCGTTGATCGTGGCGCTGAACAAGACCGACCGGATTGAAGACAAGGCCGAGCTGATGCCGCACCTGAGCTGGTTGCAGGCGCAGTTGCCGAATGCGCAGATCATGCCGATCTCGGCGCAGCACGGGCACAATCTGGATGCGCTGGAGCGGGTGATCGCTGATTACCTGCCGGAGAACGAGCACTTCTTCCCCGAAGACCAGATCACCGATCGCAGCAGCCGTTTCCTGGCCGCCGAACTGGTGCGTGAGAAAATCATGCGCCAGATGGGGGCCGAGCTGCCGTACCAGATCACTGTCGAAATCGAAGAGTTCAAGCAACAGGGGAAAACCCTGCACATCCATGCGTTGATTCTCGTCGAGCGTGACGGCCAGAAGAAAATCATCATTGGCGACAAGGGCGAGCGCATCAAGCGTATCGGCACCGAAGCGCGCAAGGACATGGAAGTGTTGTTCGACTCCAAGGTCATGCTCAACCTGTGGGTCAAGGTCAAGGGCGGCTGGTCCGATGATGAGCGTGCATTGCGCTCCCTGGGCTACGGCGACCTCTAAAGCGCCGCAACCCCTGTAGGACCGAGCTTGCTCGCGAAGAACGTTAACGATGACGCGATTATTCTGATTAAACCAGTCGTTCTCAGGTTCTTCGCGAGCAAGCTCGCTCCTACAGTAATCACGTCGCTTTGAAGACCCTGTTCCCTCAGCGAGCTCTCCATGTCCGCATCCCCGCCCCCCAGCCAACCCGCCTACGTCCTGCACAGCCGCGCCTATCGCGAGACCAGCGCGTTGGTGGACTTCCTCACGCCCCAAGGCCGGCTGCGCGCGGTATTGCGCAGTGCGCGGGGCAAGACGGGGACGTTGGCGCGGCCATTTGTAGCGCTGGATGTGGAGTTTCGTGGCAAGGGCGAACTGAAAAATGTCGGCCGCCTGGAAAGTATCGGTACCTCCAGCTGGCTTAACGGCGAGGCGCTGTTCAGTGGCCTCTACCTCAATGAGTTGCTGATCCGCCTGCTGCCCGCCGAAGACCCGCACCCAGCGGTTTTCGATCACTACGCCGCGACCCTGTTGGCCCTGGCGGAAGGCCGTCCGCTGGAACCGCTGCTGCGTGCTTTCGAGTGGCGCCTGCTGGACGACCTGGGCTACGGGTTTGAACTCAGCAATGATCTGCACGGCGAGCCCATCGCCGCCGACGGCATGTACCGTCTGCAAGTGGACGCGGGTCTGGAGCGGGTTTACCTGCTGCAACCGGGGTTGTTCCAGGGCGCCGAGTTGCTGGCCATGAGCGAGGCCGACTGGAACGCTCCCGGCGCCTTGTCCGCCGCCAAACGCCTGATGCGCCAAGCCCTGGCCGTACACTTGGGCGGTCGACCGCTGGTCAGTCGCGAGTTGTTTCGAAAGCCCTGACATCCCCGTGTATGCTGTGCAGCGTTTCTTTCCCTATTCAGGAGCGCTTCCGTGACCACCAGCAATCGCATTCTTCTCGGCGTCAACATCGACCACGTCGCTACCCTGCGTCAGGCCCGGGGCACCCGTTACCCTGACCCGGTCAAGGCCGCGCTGGACGCCGAAGAAGCGGGCGCCGACGGCATCACCGTGCACCTGCGCGAAGACCGCCGGCACATCCAGGAGCGTGATGTGCTGCTGCTCAAGGACGTGCTGCAGACCCGCATGAACTTCGAAATGGGCGTCACCGAAGCAATGATGGCGTTTGCCGAGCGCATTCGTCCGGCGCATATCTGCCTGGTACCGGAAACCCGCCAGGAACTGACTACCGAAGGCGGCCTGGATGTGGCCGGGCAGGAAGCGCGGATCAAAGCCGCAGTGCAACGCCTGTCACAGATCGGCAGTGAGGTCTCGCTGTTTATCGACGCCGATGAGCGGCAGATCGAAGCCTCGCATCGTGTCGGTGCACCGGCCATTGAATTGCATACCGGCCGCTACGCCGACGCGACCACCCCGACCGAAGTCGCTGATGAATTGCAGCGCATTGTCGACGGCGTGGCCTGCGGTTTGCGCGAAGGCTTGATCGTCAACGCCGGACACGGCCTGCACTACCACAACGTCGAAGCCGTGGCTGCGATCAAGGGTATCAACGAGCTGAACATCGGCCACGCCCTGGTGGCCCACGCGCTGTTCGTCGGCTTCAAGGGCGCGGTTGCCGAGATGAAGGCGTTGATCCTGGCCGCCGCCAGAGGCTAAACACAGTCTGAAATACTGAAGATCAAAAATGTAGGAGCGGGCGTGCTCGCGCCCACATTTGATCTTCATTGGCCTCTACCATTTCGCCATGCGGCAATGCGAAGCCTTACTGTTTAGGTGGTGCAGGTGTATCGTATCTGCCCTTTGCAGGCTCCTGGCCTGCGGCAGATACGTGAGGTTGTTGTGTCCCGATCCTTTTCCCGTCGACAAATCCTGGGTGGTCTTGCAGGCTTGGCCGTAGTGGGCGTTGGTGCCGGTGGCGCCTACCGCTACTGGCTGGGGAAAGTCGCCGAGGCGGAGGCTGGGCACGATTACGAGCTGATCGCTGCGCCCTTGGATGTGGAACTGGTGCCCGGACACAAGACCCAAGCCTGGGCGTTTGGCCCTTCGGCGCCCGGCACCGAGTTGCGCGTACGCCAAGGCGAATGGCTGCGGGTGCGATTCATCAACCATCTGCCGGTCGCCACCACCATCCACTGGCACGGCATCCGCCTGCCGCTGGAAATGGACGGCGTGCCCTACGTCTCGCAATTGCCGGTGCTGCCCGGTGAATACTTCGACTACAAGTTCCGCGTACCGGATGCCGGCAGCTACTGGTACCACCCTCACGTCAGCAGCAGCGAAGAGCTGGGTCGCGGCCTGGTCGGTCCGCTGATTGTCGAAGAGCGCGAGCCCACCGGCTTCAAATACGAACGTACGTTGAGCCTGAAAAACTGGCATATCGATGAGGAGGGCGCCTTTGTCGATTTCAGCATCCCGCGCGAAGCGGCCCGTGGCGGTACCGCCGGGCGCTTGTCGAGCATCAACGGCGTGCCCCAGGCGGTGATCGACTTGCCGGCCGGGCAAATCACCCGGGTGCGCCTGCTCAACCTCGACAACACCCTGACCTATCGCCTGAATATTCCCGGTATCGAAGCGCAGATCTATGCGCTGGACGGCAATCCCATTCAGCCTCGGCCGCTGGGCAAGGACTACTGGCTGGGTCCGGGGATGCGTATTTGCCTGGCGGTCAAGGCCCCGCCGGTCGGCGAAGAACTCTCGATCCGCAACGGCCCGGTGCGCCTGGGCACGTTCCGTTCG
Organism: Pseudomonas mucidolens; assembly: GCF_900106045.1. NCBI lineage: Bacteria > Pseudomonadati > Pseudomonadota > Gammaproteobacteria > Pseudomonadales > Pseudomonadaceae > Pseudomonas > Pseudomonas mucidolens. The sequence continues at coordinate 282,591 of NZ_LT629802.1, forward strand.
GTGGCCAATACCGATGCGCCCACCGAATGGCCGCCCGCGCTGCCGGCTAACCCGGTTGCCGAGCCGGACCTGGCCAACGCCGAGAAACTCAACTTCAATTTCGAGTGGGTGGGAGCGGTCTCGGTCAACCTCGACAATGGCAAGCCGCCGAGCCTGTGGCAGATCAACGGCCAAGCCTGGGACATCACCGACAAGACCTGTGCCGACCGCCCGATTGCCAAGCTCGAACTGGGTAAGAGTTACATTTTCGAATTGAAGAACATGACGCAGTACCAGCATCCGATCCACCTGCATGGCATGAGTTTCAAGGTGATCGCTTCGAACCGGCACAAGGTCACGCCGTACTTCACCGACACTTACCTATTGGGCAAGAACGAGCGTGCCCGTGTGGCGCTGGTGGCGGATAATCCCGGGGTGTGGATGTTCCATTGCCATGTGATCGACCACATGGAAACCGGCCTGATGGCCGCCATTGAGGTAGCGTGATGCGTCAGATTCGCCCGACGGCGATCATTGATCGCAGCCGTGACCAGGACTTTATGCGCGAAGCCCTGGCGCTCGCCGCGCAAGGCGCGGCGCTGGGTGAAGTGCCGGTCGGTGCGGTGCTGGTGCAGGACGGTGAAATCATCGGCCGAGGCTTCAATTGCCCGATCAGCGGCAACGATCCGAGCGCCCATGCTGAGATGGTCGCCATCCGCGCCGCGGCCCAGGCGCTCAGTAACTATCGCCTGCCGGGCAGCACGCTTTACGTGACCCTCGAGCCGTGCAGCATGTGCGCCGGTTTGATTGTCCACTCGCGAATTGCCCGGGTGGTCTACGGTGCGCTGGAGCCCAAGGCCGGAATTGTGCAAAGTCAGGGGCAGTTTTTTACCCAGGGCTTTCTCAATCATCGGGTGCTGTTTGAAGGCGGGGTGTTGGCCGAGGAGTGCGGGACGGTGTTGAGCGCGTTCTTCAAGGCGCGCCGAGCAAAACCCCCACTCTAAAGAACACTGAGGCGCAAATGTGGGAGGGGGCAAGCCCCCTCCCACATGTTTGATCTCTATTTGGCAGGAGGCGTGAAGGTTACTTCTTGGCGATAATCACCGCGCGCATCGGCGCGGGTAGCCCTTCAATGGTCTTGCTGTGGTCTTCAGGGTCCAGGAAGTCGCTGAGTGACTGATACTTCATCCACTCCGTGCCGCGCTGTTCCTCGACCGTGGTCACGCTGACGTCCACGCAACGCACGTTGCTGAACCCGGCGCGGCGCAGCCACAGCATCAACGCCGGCACCGATGGCAGGAACCACACGTTACGCATCTGCGCGTAGCGGTCTTCCGGTACCAACACTTGCTGTTGATCACCTTCGATCACCAGCGTCTCCAGGACCAGTTCGCCGCCCTTGACCAGACAGTCCTTGAGCGCCAGCAGATGTTCGATGGGCGAGCGACGGTGGTAGAACACGCCCATGGAAAACACCGTGTCGAAGCCTTCCATGTGCGGCGGCAGGTCTTCAAATGGGAAGGGCAAGTGCCAGGCATTCGGTGCTGACAGATAACGCTGCACCGCCTGGAACTGGCAGAAAAACAGCCAGTTCGGGTCGACGCCGATCACGCTGTCGGCGCCGGCGCCGAGCATGCGCCACATGTAATAACCGTTGCCGCAACCGACATCGAGGATGCGCTTGCCGTTGAGGTCCAGGTGTGGCGCGACCCGCGACCATTTCCAGTCCGAGCGCCATTCGGTGTCCACATGCACCCCGAACAAGTCGAACGGGCCTTTGCGCCACGGGCTCAGGCCCATCAGCGCGCTGCGCATCTGCACGCGGGTTGCCTCGTCGCAATCGGTGTCCAGCAGCAGGCCGTTGAGCAGGTCGATTTGGTTCGGCATGATGGCGGGCAAGGCATCCAACGCACTCTGCCAGCGTTCCAGGTCGCCATGACCCTTTTCCATCTTCGCATCGAGTTGTGCTTGCAGGCCTTGGGCCCAGACAGCCAGGGGAGTACCGACCAGATGCCGGGCGAGGGGAGACAAATCAATCATGGCAGGGCAATCAACGAGGCAAAGTTAAGACACTGGAACCACGGCACGACGCTCGAAAAACCGGCCGCCAGCAGGCGTTCGCGGTGTTCTTCGAGGCTGTCGGGCTTCATGACGTTTTCGATGGCGCTGCGTTTCTGGGCGATTTCCAGTTCGCTGTAGCCGTTGGCGCGCTTGAACGCGATGTGCAGGTCGTTGAGCAGGACGTGCTCTTCGGGATCGTTGAAGCGCAGCTTTTCCGAAAGGATCAACGCGCCACCCGGCAGCAGCGATTGGCGAATCCGCCCGAGCAGCGCCAGGCGTTGCTCGGGAGCGATGAATTGCAGGGTGAAGTTCAGCGCCACCACCGAGGCTGGTTGAAATTGCAACGCGAGGATATCGCCCTCAATCACCTCCACCGGCAGTAACTCCTGGAACATTGAGTCCTGGCCGTTGAGGTACTCCCGGCAGCGCTCGACCATCGCCGCCGAGTTATCCACCGCGATCACCCGGCAACCGTCGGTACGCACATGACGGCGCAAGGCCTGCGTCACCGCGCCGAGGGACGAGCCGAGGTCGTAGAGCACGCTATTGGGCTGTGCAAACTGCGCGGCAAGTACGCCAAGGTTCTCGACAATGGTCGGGTAGCCCGGCACCGAGCGCTTGATCATGTCCGGGAACACCCGCACCACGTCCTCGTTGAAGGCGAAGTCCGGCACCTTGGGCAAGGGCTGGGCGAATAGGCGGTCGGATTCTTTGCTCACGGTTGTTCCGGCGACGAAAAGGGGAAAGGCCGGCATTTTAGCCAAGTTGGCCAACGAGTGCGCGGATTGTCTGTGCTGAGAAGATAAGACTCCACCCAACAACCACCTGTGGCGAGGGTGCTTGCCCTAACTCCTTGTAGGAGCGAGCTTGCTCGCGAAAAACGTCAACGATAATGCGTGTTTCCTGGATAAACGCGGCGCCTATGAGTTCTTCGCGAGCAAGCTCGCTCCTACAAAGCATTGGGACAAGCCCCCTCGCCACAGCAGTGAGGCCCCGTTGCCCCAGTCATGACGTATCAATTCACCGTGATGGTGCAGTCGAAGGTTTCCGCTGGGTTCACTTCCGGCGCCCAAGGCTGTTGCGAGGTCAGGCGCAAGCGGCCCTGGCCTGGTGCAAAGGCCTTGAAGCGCCAGGTGGATTTGCCGCCCGCGCCGACCAGGCCGGAGTCCTCGGGGTTGCTATAGACCTCGGGACTCAGACTGCGCAGCACGCCGCCGGCAGAGTCCTGGATCGCCCAGCGGTAACCAGTGGTGGGATTGCTGGGCAAGGTCAGGGTCAGGTTTTGTCCGGTTTTAAGCTGGAGCGGGCAAGCGCTCTGGTTTTCCACGGTGATGTTTTGCTTGGGCGCACTGGCGCAGGCGGCGAGCACGGCGAGGCTCAACGGGAGAAGCAGGCGGGCAGCGGTCATGAGGGCTCCGTTTGTTTACGACGAAGGGCGAGCATAACCGAAGATGAGGCAGGGTGGGCCGAGAGGGAGCTGGTGGTGACTGGGCGGGCCCCTTCGACTTGCTCGCGAAGAGGCCCACCTCGGCACTGCATAATTATCAGAAGAGCACTTTAGCCACATCCGCAAAGCGCTTGGCAAAGTGCACCGTCATGCCCTCTTTCAGGTAGTCCGGCAACTCCTCATAACTCCCCCGATTGGGCTCCGGCAAGATCAGCTCATGAATCTTCTGGCGCCGCGCCGCGATCACTTTTTCGCGCACCCCGCCAATCGGCAATACATGCCCGGTCAGCGTCAGTTCGCCGGTCATCGCCACGCCTTTTTTCGGTGGCTGGTTACGCGCCAGCGACAGTAACGCGCTGGCCATGGTCACCCCGGCGCTCGGGCCGTCCTTGGGTGTGGCGCCTTCCGGCACGTGCAGGTGAACGAAGGCTTCATCGAAAAACTTCGGGTCACCGCCAAACGACTTCAGGTTCGAGCTGACATAGCTGTAGGCGATCTCCGCGGATTCCTTCATCACGTCGCCCAGTTGCCCGGTGAGTTTGAAGCCGCGATTGAGCGTGTGGATGCGTGTCGCCTCGATCGGCAACGTCGCGCCGCCCATGCTGGTCCAGGCGAGCCCGGTGATGACTCCGGTGCCCGACAGCACACGCTCGTTACGAAATACCGGCATACCCAGGGAGCTTTCCAGGTCCTTGTTGCCGATTTTGATGACCGACTTCGGTTCATCCAGTAACTTGACCACCGCCTTGCGTACCAGTTTGCCCAGTTGCTTCTCCAATTGACGTACGCCGGCTTCCCGGGCGTAACCGTCGATCAATGCGCGCAGGGCACCGTCGCTGATGCTCAGGCTGCTTTTCGCCACGCCGGCTTTTTTCAGCTGTTTTGGCCACAGGTGACGCTTGGCGATGGCGACTTTTTCTTCGGTGATGTAACCCGACAGGCGAATCACTTCCATGCGGTCCAGCAGCGGACCGGGGATCGAGTCCAGGGTGTTGGCGGTGCAGACGAACAGCACTTTCGACAGGTCCAGGCGCAGGTCCAGGTAATGGTCGAGGAATTCGACGTTCTGTTCCGGGTCGAGGGTTTCCAGGAGTGCGGACGCCGGGTCGCCCTGGAAGCTCTGGCCCATCTTGTCGATCTCATCGAGCATGATCACCGGGTTCATCACTTCGACATCTTTAAGCGCCTGCACCAGTTTGCCCGGCAGGGCGCCAATGTAGGTGCGGCGATGACCCTTGATCTCGGCCTCGTCGCGCATGCCGCCGACACTGAAGCGGTAGAACGGCCGGCCCAGGGATTCGGCAATCGATTTGCCGATGCTGGTCTTGCCCACGCCCGGCGGGCCCACCAACAGTACGATGGAACCGGCGACTTCGCCCTTGTAGGCGCCTACGGCGAGAAACTCGAGGATACGGTTCTTGATGTCGTCCAGGCCGGCGTGATGCTCGTCCAGTACCTTGCGGGCGTGCTTGAGGTCGAGCTTGTCCTCGCCATACACGCCCCACGGCACCGACGTGGCCCAGTCCAGGTAGTTGCGGGTCACGGCGTATTCCGGTGAGCCGGTTTCCAGGATCGACAGCTTGTTCATTTCATCAGTGATGCGTTTTTGCGCCTGGGGCGGCAACACCTTGCCTTCCAGACGTTGCTCGAACTGCTCGACGTCGGCGCTGCGATCATCCTTGGTCAGCCCCAGTTCCTGCTGGATGACCTTGAGTTGTTCTTTGAGAAAGAACTCGCGCTGGTGCTCGCCGATCTTGCGGTTCACTTCGGCGGAAATTTCTTTTTGCAGGCGCGCGACTTCGACCTCCTTGCGCAGCATCGGCAGGACTTTTTCCATGCGCTTGAGCATCGGCACGCAGTCCAGCACTTCCTGCAATTCGTTGCCGGTGGCCGAGGTCAACGCCGCGGCGAAGTCGGTCAATGGCGACGGATCGTTGGGGCTGAAGCGATTGAGGTAGTTCTTCAACTCTTCGCTGTACAGCGGGTTGAGCGGCAGCAGCTCCTTGATCGCATTGATCAGGGCCATGCCGTAAGCCTTGACCTCATCCGTCGGTTCGGTCGGTTGGTGTGGGTATTCGACTTCCACCAGGTACGGTGGGTGGTGATGCTTGAGCCAGGTACGAATCCGCACGCGGGTCAGGCCCTGGGCGACGAATTGCAGTTTGCCGTTTTCGCGACTGGCGTGGTGGACCTTCACCAGGGTGCCGTACAGCGGCAGGGCGGAGGTGTCGAAGTGCCGTGGATCTTCGGGGGGCGTGTCCATGAAGAACAGCGCAAGGGAATGGTGTTCGGATTTGCTCACCAGCTCCAGGGTTTCCGCCCAGGGTTCTTCATTGACGATCACCGGCAGTACTTGCGCCGGGAAAAACGGCCGGTTGTGGATCGGGATGATGTAAACCTTGTCCGGCAGGTTTTGCCCCGGCAGAGCCAGGCCGGTGTGGGACGAGTTGCTTTCAGCGTTTTCGGGGTCGGCGTAGTCGTTGAGATCGATATCAGGGAATTCTTGCTGGTCGCTCATGGGGCACCTGCACAGGGAAGTATGCAGGTTAGATGGGGCGGGTAAGCGGTGGTTTCAATGGGGAGGCGTGGCTAGCAACAAATTGCTGGGTATTCCTCGGCGTGGATATCGGCCTGAACCACACTGAGCAAGTTGACTAGCTGATTTTGTGCAGGTAAGCGGGCAGCGGTTGCTCGGGCAACACCGACAACACCTTCAAACGCTGCAACATGCGCTGGCGTGCGCGTTGCAGGTGTTCGCGCAGGTTCAACGCCGCCGCATCAAAGGCCCCGTGCAGGAGTAGTTCGAGGATCAGGCGATGTTCGGCGAGCATCGCCGGATCGGCGCCGATGCCCAGCAAACGATAGAAAATCCGGCTGATGATCATCGGACTCTGGCCCTGGCGGATCAGCGCGGCGATCTTGCGGTTTTGCAGGCCCGCCAGGCAGCGTTGGTGCAGGTCTTCTTCCAGTTGTTTGATGTCCTCGAAACTGCAATGCGCGCTGTTTTGTGCGTCGATCACCCGCTGCAGCATGGCTTCCAGCGTCTCGCGGGCAAGTCCTGGCGCACTCTGGCGCAGGGCTTCGGGTTCAAGGCAGGCGCGTAATTCGTAGTCCTCGGTGACCTCCCGTGCGGTCAGCGGCCCGGCCAACCACTGGGAATAGGGTTCCTTTTCCACCAGGCCGCGATCGCGCAGGCGCATCAGCGCCTCACGCACTACCGCCCGGCTGACGCCATAGTGGTCGGCAGCAGCCTGTTCATCGAGACGGTAGTGGCCGAAAGCGATGCAGGTCGACAGCGCCACGCCGATTTCATCGACCACACGCTCGCCCAGCGGCCGCGTGTCGACCAGTTCATCTTCGCCGTTGAGGCCCAGGTGCCCGTGATTCAACGGCAAGCGCAACGGCTGCATGTCGAGCCCGTCGGGGTTGATCAGGTAGCCCCGGCCGTCGAAACGGCAGATCAGGCCTTCTGCATGCAGCAGGTTCAGCGCCTTGCGCACCGGCACCCGGCTGGTGCCAAACAGCTCGGCCAGCGGCGCTTCCAGCAATACCAGGCCATGGCGTGCGGTGCCGTGGAGAATGGCATCACGCAGTACCTGGTGGATCATCGCGTAGCGGGAAGCCGAGGCGGACGCTGCTTTCATCGGGTTCTCTGGACCATGGGAGCGGGCCGTGGATTCTCTCATAGATGCGCCTGTCACTCTGCACCACGTCGGTGGCACTTTTTTGGGGCTGCGCGCGGGTGAGTGTTACGTTTCTGCACCAAAACGTATTTATTAATAAAAGATACATTATTTCATTTGCAGCAGCTTGTCGTGGGCTGTGGTTTTTTTTCGCCCTTGCCCACGCTATCTACTCCGTAACTCTGCGGCGAAAACCCAGTGCGGTGATGGACGCCATGCAGATGACTGGCACGAAAGATGCCTTTGTAAAATGTATATTTTATTAATTGATACATTTATAGAGGGCGGTCCGATGTCAGATGCCACTTCCATGGCCGAGGATTTTGCCAGCGGTCGCAGCGACCCGGTGCAAGCCTTCGAACAGGCACTCGAGCACGCGAACACGCTGCCGGGTGTATTTATCTGCCTGACCGCTGCGCGTGCCCGTCGTGAGGCCGAAGCCGCCGCCGCGCGCTGGCGGGATGGGCAACCCTTGAGCGGGTTCGATGGGGTGCCGCTGGCCTGGAAAGACCTGTTTGACATGGCCGGTAGTGTCACCACCGCAGGGGCCGGGTTTCGCCGTCAGGCCCCGGCCGCGTCGCTGGATGCGCCGGTTGTTGGCAGGTTGTGCAGGGCCGGGATGGTCAATCTGGGTAAGACCAACCTGAGCGAACTGGCCTATTCCGGGCTGGGCCTGAACCCACATTTCGGTACCCCGCATAATCCCCACGGCAGCGATCAGCCGCGCATTCCGGGTGGATCATCGTCCGGTTCGGCGGTGGCTGTCGCCGCCGGTATCGTGCCCATCGCCATGGGCACCGACACCGCCGGGTCGATCCGCATTCCCGCCGCGCTCAATGGTTTGGTGGGGTACCGTGGCAGTTGCCGGCGCTACAGCCGTGACGGTGTATTCCCGTTGGCCCACACCCTTGACAGTCTCGGTCCGCTGGCCCGCAGCGTGCGCGATGTGCTGGTCATCGATGACCTGCTCCACGGTCGTACGCAGCGCCACATTCCACGCAGTCTCAAGGGGCAGCGCTTCGTACTTGAACACGCGGTGCTGGAAGACCCCCGCGTCGAACCGGCCGTGCGCGACAACCTGCTGCATGCCGTGGAGCAGTTGAAGGCCGCGGGGGCGTTGATTGAGGCGCGCACCAGCGCGACGTTCCAGGCCACCCTTGAGCTGATCCGGCAGCAAGGCTGGATCGGTTCCTTCGAAGCCTTCGCGCTCCACGAAGCGCTGCTCGACAGCGCCGATGCCCGGCAACTCGACCCACGCGTACGTCGCCGCCTTGAAGCGGCGCGCACGTTGCCGGCCAGCCAACTGATCGCGCTGTACGACGCCCGCGAGCGCCTGCAGCAGCAACTGATCGACGAACTCGACGGCGCGTTCCTTATCACCCCCACTGTCGCGCATGTCGCGCCAGCCCTGGCACCACTGGAAACCGACGACGAACTGTTCGTCAACACCAACCTCGCCACCCTGCGCCTGACCATGCCCGGCAGTTTGCTGGACATGCCCGGCGTCACATTGCCGAGCGGTCGCGATGCCCTGGGCCTGCCCACCGGGCTGCTGCTCAGCGCCCCGATGGGGGAAGACGCACGCTTGCTGCGGGCGGCGTTGTCGGTGGAAAACGCATTGACTCACTAAGGAGACACACCATGGCTAAAGACATTCTCTGTGCATTTGGCGTCGACGTTGACGCTGTCGCCGGCTGGCTCGGCTCCTACGGCGGCGAAGACTCGCCGGACGATATTTCCCGGGGCCTGTTCGCCGGTGAAATCGGCGCGCCACGTCTGCTCAAACTGTTCGAGCGTTACGGCCTGCGCACCACCTGGTTTATCCCCGGGCATTCGATGGAAACCTTCCCCGAGCAGATGAAGGCGGTGGCCGATGCCGGTCACGAAATCGGCGTGCACGGTTACAGCCACGAAAACCCCATCGCCATGACCGCCGAGCAGGAAGAAATCGTCCTCGACAAGTCCATCGAGTTGATCACCCAAGTCACCGGCAAACGCCCGACCGGCTACGTCGCGCCATGGTGGGAATTCAGCAAGGTGACCAACGAGCTGTTGTTGAAAAAAGGCATCAAGTACGACCACAGCCTGATGCACAACGACTTCCATCCCTACTACGTACGCAAGGGCGACAGCTGGACCAAGATCGATTACAGCCAGCACCCCGATACCTGGATGAAACCCCTGGTGCGCGGTGAAGAAACCGACCTGGTCGAGATCCCGGCCAACTGGTACCTCGACGATCTGCCGCCGATGATGTTCATCAAGAAGGCCCCCAACAGCCATGGCTTCGTCAACCCGCGTCATCTGGAGGAAATGTGGCGCGATCAGTTCGACTGGGTCTACCGCGAACACGAACACGCGGTCTTCACCATGACCATCCACCCCGATGTGTCTGGCCGCCCGCAAGTGCTGCTGATGCTCGAACGGCTGATCGAACATATCCAGAGCCATGCCGGCGTGCGCTTCGTCACCTTTGACGAAATCGCCGACGATTTCATCCGCCGCCAACCCCGTACCTGACCCTGTAGGAGCTTGCCCGCGAAAATCGTCAACGGTGACGCAGCGTTTCTGGTTTAACGCGGCGCTCTCAGGTTTTTCGCCGGCAAGCCGGCTCCTACAGGTTAAGGCAACACGCGTACCTGACCCTTTGCCCCCATCGAGGCGCGATCCATGTCTATCTATAACAAACTCGACCTGACTGGCTGGAAACCCCGGCAACTGACGCCCAGGGAAGTTCGCTTCGCCACCTGGATTGCGTTTTTCGCCTGGGTGTTTGCGGTGTACGACTTCATTCTGTTCGGCACTTTGCTGCCGGAAATCGGCCGGCATTTCGGCTGGGGTGAAGTGGAGCAAGCCGAGATCGCGACCTGGGTGGCGGTGGGCACCGCAGTGGTGGCGCTGGCCATCGGTCCGCTGGTGGACAAGCTGGGACGGCGCACCGGGATTATCTTCACCGTCGCCGGCTCTGCCGTGTGCTCGGCGCTGACCGCCATCGGCGGTGCGTGGGGCAAGGGACCGTTGATCCTGATCCGTTCGCTGGGCGGCCTGGGTTATGCCGAGGAAACGGTGAATGCCACGTATTTGAGCGAGCTGTACGCCGCCTCGGATGACCCGAAACTCGCCAAGCGGCGCGGCTTCATCTACAGCCTGGTGCAGGGCGGTTGGCCGGTGGGCGCGCTGATCGCCGCGGGCTTGACCGCGCTGTTGCTGCCGATCATTGGTTGGCAGGGCTGCTTCATCTTCGCCGCGATTCCTGCGATCGTGATCGCGGTCATGGCGCGCAAACTCAAGGAAAGCCCGCAGTTCCAGATTCACCAGCGCATCACCCAACTGCGCAAGAGCGGCGCGGTGAGCGAGGCGCAGAACGTCGCACAGACCTACGGCGTGGACTACGACGAACACAGCAAGGCCGGCCTCAAGGCCGCATTCCGTGGGCCCGCGCGGCGGGTGACACTGGTGATCGGCGCGGCGATCCTGCTCAACTGGGCAGCCATCCAGGTGTTCAGCGTGCTGGGTACGTCAGTGATCATCAGCGTGCATCACATCTCGTTCGAGAACTCGCTGATCATCCTCGTGCTGTCGAACCTGGTGGGCTACTGCGGTTACCTGTGCCACGGCTGGATGGGCGACAAGATCGGACGGCGCAATGTCATCGGCCTGGGCTGGATGCTCGGTGGCCTGGCGTTTGCCGGAATGCTCTACGGGCCGAGCACTATGCCGGTGGTCGTCGGTTTGTACAGCCTGGGTCTGTTCTTCCTGATCGGTCCGTATTCGGCGGCGCTGTTTTTCATCAGTGAAAGTTTCCCCACCAGCATCCGTGCCACCGGCGGCGCGATCATCCATGCCATGGGGCCGTTGGGTGCGGTGGTCGCGGGCTTTGGTGCGACCCAGGTGTTGTCCGCCGGCAGTGACTGGCAGACCGCGGCCCCGTATTTCGGCGCTTTGCCGTGCTTCCTCTCCGGCGCGCTGATGTTTGCCGCGCGTCATGTGCGTCCGGAAACCGTCCAGTAAGGAGTCAGTTCGATGCTACGTAAAGTTGCCCTGATTACCGGTGCCGCCAGCGGCATCGGCCAAGCCCTCGCCGTGGCGTACGCGCGTCACGGCGTGGCGGTGGTGGGCGGGTATTACCCGGCTGATCCGCATGATCCGCAGGAAACCCTGGACCTGGTGCAAAAAGCCGCTGGCGAGTGCCTGATGTTGCCGCTGGACGTAGGCGATACCGCGTCGGTGGATAACCTGGCCGCCCAGGCCGTCCAGCACTTCGGACGCCTCGACTACGCGGTGGCCAACGCCGGCCTGTTGCGCCGCGCACCGTTGCTGGAGATGACCGACGCGCTGTGGAACGAGATGCTCAACGTCGACCTGACGGGGGTGATGCGCACCTTCCGTGCGGCGACCCGGCATATGGGCGAGGGTGGGGCGCTGGTGGCTATCTCATCGATTGCCGGCGGTGTGTATGGCTGGCAAGACCATGCGCACTACGCGGCGGCCAAGGCCGGCGTACCAGGGTTGTGCCGTTCACTGGCGGTGGAATTGGCGCCGCTGGGGATCCGTTGCAATGCGGTGATTCCGGGGTTGATCGAGACCCCGCAGTCGCTGGATGCGAAGAATTCCCTTGGGCCCGAGGGCCTGGCCAAAGCTGCGCGGGCGATTCCGCTGGGGCGGGTCGGGCGGGCGGACGAGGTGGCGTCGCTGGTGCAGTTCTTGACCAGTGAGGCTTCGAGCTACCTGACTGGGCAGAGCATCGTTATCGACGGTGGCCTGACCGTACGCTGGCCTGACTGAAGGCCACCCCTCACCCTACCCCTCCCGAAACGTCGGACCGCCCCAGAGGGGAGAGGGGACTGACCGAAGTGTGCTGAAAAAATCTGCGACCTGAAAAACCGAGTCGATTATGGATTCAACACCGATCTTTCAGGTCGATGTAAACCTCCAATATCCCCCAATCGGCCCCTCTCCCCTCTGGGGAGAGGGTTGGGGTGAGGGGTTGATCTCCCAGACACCCACTAAAACCCAGGAGCCCCACATATGCCCCAACTCACCCACCGCCGCGCCGTCATTACCGGCGCCGGCAGCGGCATCGGCGCCGCCATCGCGCGTGCCTATGCCATAGAAGGCGCACGCCTGTTGCTCGCCGACCGTGATGCCGCCAGCTTGGCCGAAACCGCCATCACCTGCCGCAACCTCGGTGCGGAAGTCGTCGAGTGCGTCGCCGACGTCGGCACCGTCGAAGGTGCGCAAGCCAGTGTCGACAACTGCGTCGCGCATTACGGCGGCATCGACATTCTGGTCAACAACGCCGGCATGCTGACCCAGGCGCGTTGTGTCGACCTGAGTATCGAGATGTGGAACGACATGCTGCGCGTCGACCTCAGCAGCGTGTTCATCGCCAGCCAGCGCGCCTTGCCGCATATGCTGGCGCAGCGCTGGGGACGGATCATCAACGTCGCCTCACAACTGGGGATCAAGGGCGGCGCCGAACTGACCCATTACGCGGCGGCCAAGGCCGGGGTGATCGGGTTCACCAAGTCCCTGGCGCTGGAAGTGGCCAAGGACAATGTGCTGGTCAACGCCATCGCCCCCGGCCCGATTGAAACCCCTTTGGTGGGCGGCATCAGCGACACCTGGAAGCGTGCCAAGGCCGCCGAGTTGCCCCTGGGCCGCTTCGGTCAGGCCGATGAGGTGGCGCCCACCGCGGTGCTGCTGGCCAGCGAACCGGGCGGCAACCTGTTTGTCGGCCAGACACTGGGCCCGAACTCCGGCGATGTCATGCCATGAGCGAGGACTAAGCATGTGTGGACTCTGTGGACTGCTGGGCGAAGACTTGCACTGGAGCGATCCTCTCGGCGATGAACTGCCCCGGCGCCGCGAGCGCCTGCGCCGGATCGCCGCGATCAATCAGGTGCTCGCGGTGTTCCGGCTCAAGGTCGAAGACTTCCAGGGCGCGTCCTATCTGCTGCTCGGCGCCACCGGCAAACAGGCATTGGCCAGCGGGCTGGATCAACTTTGGCAGGCTGCCGAAGACATGCTCGGGCGGCCGTTGGACCCCCTCGATCCCAAATTGCTCGACCACTTGGAATACAACCCACTGTAGGAGCGGGCTTGCCCGCGAAAACCGTCAACGATAGCGCGTACTGTCTGGATTAATGTGGCGTTCTCAGGTTTTTCGCGAGCAAGCTCGCTCCTACAGAATACAACCCACTGTAGGAGCGGGCTTGCCCGCGAAAACCGTCAACGATAACGCGTGCTACCTGGATTAGTGTGGCGCTCTCAGGTTTTTCGCGAGCAAGCTCGCTCCTACAGGAGCGGGTGGAGGTAGAAGAAATGAGCATCGCTCTCAACGTCATCACCGGTTTCCTCGGCAGCGGCAAGACCACCTTGCTCAAGCGCCTGCTGCACGGCGAAAGCCTCGGCGACACGGCGCTGCTGATCAATGAGTTCGGCGATGTCGGCATCGATCATCTGTTGATGGAAGAGGTGGCGCCGGACACGGTATTACTGCCCAGCGGTTGCATCTGCTGTTCGATTCGCGGCGAGTTGAAAGACGCCTTGCTCGGACTGTTGCAGCGCCGTGAGCGCGGTGAGATTCCGGCTTTCAAACGGGTGATCCTGGAAACCACCGGCCTGGCCGACCCGGCGCCGATCCTCGCCACCCTGAACAACGACGTGCAATTGCGTGGGCGTTTTCACATCGGTCTGGTGATCACGCTGGTGGACGCCAGTCACGCGGCCTTGCAGGAACGCCTGCACCCGGAATGGCTGGCGCAGGTGGCGGCGGCGGATCGCTTGCTGTTGAGCAAGACCGACCTGGTGGAGAACTGCGACGCCTTGCGCGAGCACTTGCAGGCGCTGAATGCCGGTACGCCGATCCTCGATACCGAGGACATCGACAGCGGCGAGCAGTTGCTGTTGGGCGAGGGCTTGCGCAGCGCGACACCGACTGCGGAAGTCACGCGCTGGAAGCTGCACCAGGCAGAATCGACGCCGTCCACCCACGGCGCGGCGCAGGTCTGTTGCCTGAGCTTCGATCAGCCCCTGGATTGGGTCGGTTTCGGGGTCTGGCTATCGATGCTGTTAAGATGCCACGGCGAACGCATTCTTCGCGTCAAAGGACTGCTCAACGTGAACGCAAGCTCGGCCCCAATCGCCATTCATGGCGTGCAGCATTGCCTGCATGCCCCCGTCCATTTGCCCGCCTGGCCGGGCACGGAGCGGCAATCGCGGCTGGTATTTATCCTGCGTGGTCTCGACCCGGAGTTGCTGCGTCGTTCCTTTGAAGTCTTCTCACGGCGGTTCGCGGCATGATCACCTTGCGTGTACTGGGCACTTCAGTGACCTTGCTGGAAACCTTGCGCCTGCGCGCCGAACAAGAACTGGGCATCCGCCTGGTGTATCAGGTTCACGATGTCGAGCAGGCGCAGCGCATTGCGGTGATGCAGCCCGACAGCTACGACCTTTACGATCAGTGGTTTCACAACGTCGATTTTGTCTGGCCGGCGCGGGCGATCCAGCCGATCGACACCCGGCGGATTGCCCTGTGGCATGAAATCAACGACCTGCCCAAGCGCGGGCGTTTGTCCCCCAAGGATCGCCTGGGCAGCGGCAGTGTGCCCAGCGAGCGTTTGTTCGTGCAGCACGATGGCAGCCTCGGCAGCACCGTCACCGAGCGCATCAGCATGTTGCCCCTGACCCACAATGCCGACAGTTTCGCTTACCGTCCCGAGCGGTTGCCGGCAGGTTTCTCCCGCGCCAATGAAAGCTGGGGCTGGCTGTTGGACCCGGCCTGGAGCGCCCGCACCGCCTTGCAAAGTGACGCGGCGATTGGCGCACTCGACGCCGCGCTGGCGGTGCAGGGCGCCGGACTGGCGCGCTTCAGTGACATCGGCAATATGAGCATCGAGGAGATCGATGTGCTGGCCGATATCCTCGTGCGTAAACAGAAGGAAGGTCACTTCGCCGCGTTCTGGTCCGATGATGAAGAAGCGGCGCAATTGATGCTCAGCCCCAGCATCGATATCCAGAGTCTGTGGTCGCCGACCTTGATGTGGCTGCATCGCGCCGGGGTCAAATACCGTCTGGCGGTCCCCCGCGAAGGTTATCGCGCCTGGTTTGGCGGGCTGTCCCTATCGCGCCACGCCACGGGCCCGGTGCTGGATGCCGCCTATGCCTACCTCAACTGGTGGCTGTCCGGCTGGCCCGGAGCGATGATGGCTCGCCAGGGTTACTACATCGGTAATCCGGCCCGCAGCCGCGACTACTTGAGCAGTGCCGAATGGGATTACTGGTACGCCGGTCTGCCCGCCCGTGAAGTGTTGCCGGGCAGCGATGGCTTGCCGTTGATCGAGGTTGGAGAGGTACGCGATGGCGGCTCCTACGAGCAACGCATGGGGCATGTTGCAGTGTGGAATTCGGTGATGGATGAGCACAATTATCTGGTGCGGCGCTGGGGCGATTTCATGCGGGCCAGGTCCTGAATCCTTGTCGCGGAGACGCTCAGTTGTCGCCAATTTAATGACACCGGACGTCCGTGTTTATTAGGTTTACTTCTGCTCGTTGAGGGCTAATCTGGGTGATTCAAACGTGTTCTGGATAAAAGGACATTTATCTGACACCAGGTCGGCAGTCGCGAGGGACGCGTATGACGAAGGAGCGTGTGAGCCACAGGGGCCCCGGGCGGCCGCAAGGCACGCAGATGAGATGGGGCCACTCGTTCCAGACGCGACTTGCCGGGGTGTTGGCGTTGCTGCTGCTGGTGGTGGTCGGTGCGGTGTATTTTGCCGTGAAAGGGGCGACCACCCGCGCCGTGGAAAACCAGGCCAAGGTGCAGTTGGAAACCGGCAGCCGGGTATTCGAGCGCTTGCTCGATCTGCGCGGGCGCCGTCTGCAATACGGACTGGATTGGTTGACCGTGGACCTGCCCTTTCGCCAGGCCGTTGCCGCCGGTCGCATCCCAGAGATTCAGGCGGCGCTGCAGCGCCATGGCACGGGCATCCGCGCCAGCGAGGTGTTTGTGCTGGGCCTGGACGGGCAGGTGATCGTCAGCACCCTGAAAGGTGTGCCTGCGGGCCAGGCCTTTCCCTATGCCGATGCGCTGCGGCATGCCAGGCGCAACGCCATGCAAATGCTGATCGTCGCCCTCGCGGGAGAACCTTACCTGCTGGTCCAGAAAGAGGTTCTCGATCCTCTGCTGGTCGCGCGGGTCGTCATGGGTTTTTCCATGGATGAAACCTTTGCCGGGGAATTGCGCGCGCTGAGCAACCTGGAAGTGTCGTTCATGACGGTGGACGACGCCGTCCCCGGCACGTTGTTCAGCACTCAGCCGATGACCGATCGTCCGGCGATCATCCGCGCTCTGCAAGACACCCGCACCCAGATGATCGAGTTCCACGGCCAGCGTTTTCTCAGTCAGGCCATGTCGCTGGACAATAGCGGGGAGGGCGGACAGGTCATGGCATTGTTGCAAAGTCCTCTGGACCACGCATTGCAGTCCTTCGCGCCGCTTGACCAGCAATTTCTCGGTATTGCCCTGGCGGCATTGATCGTGTCGCTGCTGGGCGCTCTGCTGATGGCGCGACGGGTCTCGCGCCCGCTGGATGCATTGGTGCAGGCCGCCGAGCGCATCGGCGCCGGTGATTACCGCACCCCGGTGCAGGTGCGCGGCAACGATGAGTTCAGCCTGCTGGCCCGTGCCTTTTACATTGCCGTGCGTGAACGGCAACTTGCCCATAACGCCCTGCATGATGCGCTGACCGGCCTGCCCAACCGCGCATTGGCGATGGAGCGCCTGGGCAGCGCCATCAGCGCCCGGCGGCCGGTAGTATTGCTGTACGTGGGGATTGAAAACTACCGGGCCATCAACGAGGGTTTTGGTCCCCAGGGGGGTGGAGCAAATGCTCCGCGAAGCCAGCCGTTGCTTGCTGTCGAGCCTGTCGGCCGGTGATACGGCGGCGCGCATCACCGGCAGCGAGTTTCTGTTGTTGCTGGAAAACACCGCGATCGACAGTGCTGTGGCTCGTGCGGATCGCTTGTATGGCCTGCTGACGGAACCGCAGCGGGTGGGCGAGGATGAACTCAAGCATGAAGTGAGCATGGGTATCGCCGCCTATCCCGACGATGGCCTGCAGGTCGAGGAACTGATCAGTCGTGCGGCCATTGCCCGCCATGATGCGGCGGCGTTGCCCGGGTATTTGCAGATTTATCAGCAGGACCGCGACCTGGCTCACCAGCGTCAGATCAACCTGATCCGAGACCTGCGCCGCGCCGCCGTCGAGGGCGAGTTGTTCCTGTGTTACCAGCCCAAACTCGACCTCTATCATGGGCATGTGTGTCAGGCCGAAGCGTTGTTGCGTTGGCAGCATCCGACACTGGGCCTGATTT
The DNA here is from genome assembly GCF_900106045.1 of Pseudomonas mucidolens. Lineage (NCBI taxonomy): Bacteria > Pseudomonadati > Pseudomonadota > Gammaproteobacteria > Pseudomonadales > Pseudomonadaceae > Pseudomonas > Pseudomonas mucidolens. The sequence goes on from NZ_LT629802.1 coordinate 300,138, forward strand.
CGCCCGCTGAGTTCATTCCCCTGGCCGAACGTACCGGGAGCATGAGCAGCTTGACGCAGTGGGTGATCGAAGACGCGATCCGTCAACTCGCCGCATGGCGCGCGCAAGGCCTGGAGGTGCAGTTATCGGTGAATATCTCGGTGGATGATCTGAGCGACGAAGGGTTGGCGCTGCGCGTCACCGAGTTGCTGCAGCAGTACACGGTTTCGGCGCAACAGTTGATTTTCGAAATCACCGAAAGCGCGATCATGCACAACCCGGAACAGGCCCTGCGCATCCTTGAGCAACTGCGCGGTTGTGGCATCAGTCTGTCCGTGGATGATTTCGGCACCGGCTACTCGTCCCTGGCCCAGCTGCAACGCCTGCCGGTGCAGGAGTTGAAGATCGACCAATCTTTCGTGCGCAACCTCGATAGCACCAGCGGCGACGGGGTGATCGTGCGTTCGACCATCGAAATGAGTCACAACCTGGGGCTGAAGGTGGTGGCCGAAGGCGTGGAGTTTGAACCCAGCCTGGCGCTGCTCAAACAATGGCGCTGCGATACGGCCCAGGGCTATCTGATCAGCCGGCCGTTGAGCGCCATGGCGTTCGAGAGGTGGATGCGCCGGGATCGCCCCGAACGTTCACCCGTGTAGGAGCGAGCAAAGGCTGGGCGCCCCCTCGCTCCTACCGTTGCGCCGAGAACGCTTAGTCCGGCAGTTTGAACGCCATTACATAGTCACCCTGCTTGGTACCCAGGGATCCATGACCACCCGCCATGACTAGCACGTATTGCTTGCCGTCCTTGCCGGTGTAGGTCATTGGCGTGGTTTGTGCGCCTGCTGGCAGGCGACCTTCCCACAACTGTTTGCCGTTTTTCACATCATAGGCACGCAGGTACTGGTCCAGGGTGCCGCTGAGGAACGCTACGCCACCGGCGGTGGTGAAAGGCCCACCAAGGCTTGGCACACCCATGGACAGCGGGATCGGAACCGGCGAGCTGTCACGCACGGTACCGTTTTTGTGCATCCAGATGGTCTTGTGGTTGGTCAGGTCGACTGCGGCGACGTAGCCCCAGGCCGGTGCCTGGCAAGGCAAGCCCATTGGCGACAGCATGGCTTCCAGAATCACCCCATACGGTGCGCCTTTGTTCGGCTGCACGCCTTCGGTTTCGCTGATGCGCGGACCTTGTTCGGCGATTTTTTCCGCCGGGATCATGGTCGACTTGAACGCCATGTAGCTTGGGTTGACGAAGGCAATCTGACGCACCGGGTCAACCGAAATGCCGCCCCAGTCGAACACGCCGAAGTTGCCTGGGTAGACAATCGAGCCTTGCAGCGATGGCGGCGTGAACGGGCCGTCGTAGCGCAGGGACTTGAAGTCGATCCGGCACAGCAGTTGGTCGAACGGAGTCACGCCCCACATGTCACGTTCCTTGAGGGGCGGTGGCATGAAGTTGAGGTCGGACTTCGGCTGGGTGGGCGAAGTGTGATCGCCGGCCACCGCGCCTTGTGGCGCCGGGATTTCATTGATCGGTACCACAGGCTCGCCGGTCGCACGGTCCAGCACGTAGATGCTGCCTTGCTTGGTCGACGCCATCACCGCTTGCTTCACGCCGTCGGCGGTCTTGATATCGATCAGGGTTGGCTGGCCACCCACGTCCATGTCCCACAGGTCATGGTGAGTGAACTGGTAGTGCCAGCGTACTTTCCCGGTGTCGATGTCCAGCGCGGTCAGGCCGGCTGCGTGCAGCTCCGACTCAGGCGTACGGTTGCCACCGAACTGGTCCGGGGTCTGGTTGCCCATCGGCAGGTACAGCATGCCGAGCTTTTCATCCACCGCGAACATCGACCACATATTGGGCGAATTGCGGGTGTAAGTCTCGCCTTCGGCGATCGGCGTGGTGTCGTCCGGGTTGCCGCTGTCCCAGTTCCACACCAGCTTGCCGGTGTGCACGTCGAACGCGCGGATCACACCGCTAGGTTCGTCGACGGAGACGTTGTCGGTCACGTGACCACCGATGACCACCAGGTTCTTGGTGACCGCTGGCGGCGAGGTGGAGTAGTAACCACCGGGAGCGAAAGCACCAATGTTGGCGCTCAGGTCGACCTGACCTTTGTCACCGAAGTCCTCGCACATCTTGCCGGTGTCGGCGTTCAGCGCGATCAGGCGGGTGTCGGCGGTCGGCAGGAAGATCCGGCGCGGGCAGACGTTGGTCGCGGGGGCGGCAGCGTCAGTGACCGGGCTCTGCTCAGTGGCCGCATAGGCTGCGTCATCATGATACGTCACGCCACGGCACGTCATGTGCGCCCAACCCTTGAAGTTCTCGGCTTTTTGCGTCGAGAGCTTCGGATCGAAACGCCAGATTTCCTTGCCGGTGTCCGGATCAAGCGCGATCACCTGGCTGTGCGGTGTGCACACGTAAAGCATGCCGTTGACTTTCAGCGGGGTGTTTTCCGCGGTGGTTTCACCGGGATCGCCAGGACCAGGAATGTCGCCGGTGCGATAGGTCCACGCCGGCTCGAGCGTGTGGGCGTTTTCCGGGGTGATCTGCGCCAGGGGCGAGTAACGGTCACCGAACGCCGAACGGCCGTAGGAGTTCCAGTCGCCATCGGGTTGGGCCGGGGCGGTATTGGTCATGCCCGGCACCGCATCGCGATCCAGTTGACCCTTGATTTCACCGGGGTTGGTGAACTGGCTGGCGACGGCGGTTGCACCGGCCAACACCACGGCAATGCTCAGTGCGCCCGTGCCCAGCGGCGCGGGTTGACCACGCAGCAACGGACGCCGGAACCACGGCAGCAGCATGACGATGCCCAGGCCGAACAGCAGCGCCAGGCGTGGCACCAGTTGCCACCAGTCCAGGCCGACTTCCCACAGCGCCCAGGCGGTACTGGCGAACAGCACCAGTGCGTACAAGCCCAGCGCCGCGCTGCGCGTGGCCAGCAGCAGGATGCCGGTGAGGGTGATGCCAATACCGGCTAGCAGGTAGTACAGCGACCCGCCGAGCATGCTCAGCTTGATCCCCCCGGCCAACAGGGCAAGGCCCATGATCAGCAGCAAGATCCCCAGCAGCCTTGGCAGTAGGCGGCTTGGACTCGAAGCACTGTCAGTGCTCATAGTGTTGTTCTCCGTGACGTTTAAAAAATGTAGTCCGCGTTGTTCACTGTAGATGACGATACGGCGCGGGCGTTGGTTCAGCTTTAAAACTGTTGTTTTTCCGCGAAGGCGCTTCGGCTACGGGCAGCCCGAGCAATCCCCGCGCGCAGGTCTTTTCAAGACAGCGCTGTCTGTGCGGTAAGGGGAGTGCGGCAAGATCGGGCCGGCCGAGGAGTGAAACGTTTCAGGGTGTAACGACAAGGATAATGCGCCGGCTTCTCAAGAGAAAGCGTCATTCGCAAGATGGAGCGTTTCGTATTTGGTAATAGTGAACGCTACGCGGGCCTGGCGATCCTGCTAAAGCACCTGTGCGGTTATAGTAAAGGCCCTGCTTCCACCCGCCGGATCCCTCGGCTAAGGTGCGCGGCTTAATTTTTATTTTGACCAAAAGGCTTGGCATGTCCCCACAGCACCCGACTCAATCGCAGGACCCACTGCACGGCGTCACCCTGGAACAGGTGCTTACCGCCCTGGTGGCTCACTATCAATGGGAAGGGCTGGCCGAGCGTATCAATATCCGCTGTTTCTCCAGCGATCCGAGCATCAAGTCGAGCCTGTCGTTCTTGCGCAAGACGCCGTGGGCGCGGGAGAAAGTCGAGGGGCTGTACGTCAAGCTGATGCGCACCAAACGTCCTCGGGACTGACCGCATGCGAGCGTATATCGCGGGGGCCGCGCTGGCCGGTTGGGCAGGGTTGGTGATTCAGCAGTACCTGGTTTTCTATTCGCGCTGGAGCGTGGACGCCAGCCTGCTGGGCGGGTTGGTGGGTTTTTTCAGCTTCTTCACGGTGCTCACCAATACCCTGGCGGCGGTAGTACTGAGCTATGCGTGGGTGAAGCGTTCTTCCGCCGGGCGAGCGTTTTTCCAGCAGCCTGTGGTCAGCAGTGGGATTGCCGTGAGCATTGTGCTGGTGGGCGTCGCCTACAACCTGTTACTGCGGCATTTGTGGAGCCCTCAGGGGCTTCAATTCATCGCCGATGAACTGCTTCATGACGTGATGCCATTGTTGTTTTTCGGCTACTGGTGGCTGTGTGTGCCCAAGGGCACTTTGCGCGCTAAACACATCGGGCTGTGGGTGATTTATCCATTGCTGTACTTCGTCTACCTGCTGCTGCGTGGGCATGTGGTGGGGCAGTATCAATACCCGTTCCTAGATGTTGATACGTTGGGTTATCCACAGGTGTTGGTGAATGCCGGTGGAATACTGGCGGGATTCGTGGGGATTGCCTTGGCGATTGTGGGGTTGGATAGAGTGGCCAGGGCTTCGTAGGCGGATGTGTGCTGGGTGCGCCCATGCGGCAAATTGAACAGCTGTTTTGATTTGCGGTGAATGGTTTTTGGGTGCTTGGCGTGAGGGCCGCCCCTCACCCTAACCCTCTCCCGGAGGGAGAGGGGACTGATTGGGGGATATTGGCGGTTTAGGGTGACCTGGACATTCAGCTTTGAATCCACAATCAACGCAGCAAATTGAAGAGCTGTTTGGGACTGTCAGATGTTTTGGTTTTACCCCTCTCCCGGAGGGCATAGGTATCTACACAGCTTTGCCTCCACGCTTAAATCCAAGCAGGTCGGGCTGTTGTGGCGAGCGGGCTTGGCCTAATACCGTTCAGTTAAGCAAATAGCGTCCACTGTAGGAGCGAGCTTGCTCGCGAAAAACGTCAACGATAACGCGTGCATTCTGGATAAACGCGGTGCCTATGAGTTCTTCGCGAGCAAGAGCTAGGCGCCCTCCTGCTCCCACAAAAACCTTAACTGAACGGCATTAGGGCTTGTCGGAGCGCCGCATCGCCCGCGCTGGGCTGCGAAGCAGCCCCCAAAACCAGCCGCTACGGAGTATCTGATACACCGTATTCGGCTTACGGGGGCTGCTTCGCAGCCCGACGCGGGGCGAGCCCGCTCGCCACAGGGAAATTTTCAGTCTTAACTGAGCGGCGTTGTCCCTTGGGGGGCAAGACGGCCAGGCGACTGCCGCTTCACTCCGTATCACTGCCCTCGGCACGCCAGTAGCCGACGGCCTTGACGAATTCTTCATTCAACTTATGCACATCCAATAGCAGCCGTCGAACCTGGCGGGAGACTTTGGTTTCGGTCGCTACCCACGCATATAACGATCCGCTGGGTACGCGCAGGTGCTGAACGGTGGTCAACAGATCAGCCTCGCCGCGCACCACCCACTTCACCTCCAGATCCGCCGCGCTTGGCAGCGTCTGTTTCTCCGCCGCATCGGCCACTTCAATCACCGCCAGTACCTTACGTCCGGCTGGCAGTTCTTCCAGGCGTCGGGCGATGGCGGGCAGGGCGGTTTCATCGCCGATCAGCAGGTAGCTGTCGAAGATGTCCGGCACGATCATCGAGCCCCGTGGTCCGCCGATATACAGGTGCTGGCCGGGCTGGGCCTGTTCGGCCCAGGTGGCCGCAGGGCCATCACCGTGCAGCACGAAATCGATGTCCAACTCGCCGCTGTCCAGGTCGAAGCGGCGCGGCGTGTAGTCGCGCATCGGCGGCTGCGGCCCGTCACCCTTGATGCTGAATGCCGGACTCTCCAGCGCGGCCCGTTCGGCGGCGTTCTGCGGGAATAACAGCTTGATATGGTCATCGCTGCCCAGGCTGATAAAACCGGCCAGTTGCTCGCCGCCCAAGGTGATGCGGCGCATGCGTGGCGTGATGTCGACAACACGCAGTACGTCCAGGCGACGGCGTTTGATCTCGTGGGTGACGCGGTGAATGGCTGGCGTATCCATGGGGTTTCCCCTGTACAGGTGGGACGGACGGGCCGTCGACGAAGTCATTGCGCAGGCCCGCAGTGCACCTGCTTTATAACGACGTTTGACGGCCGAGATTGTGTAATTTTCTTCACCCGCGTGCCTTGCCGTTGATCGATTAACCCGCTCGGAAAACATGTTTCTGGGGGGGCTTTTAAGCGCAGGGTATAAATAGATTTAGAGTGGTTGCTCAAACTTTTGCTGATACGTTTTGTGCCTGTTAGATGTTGTTTTTTTGTAGTACCGTTCTGACAGTTCTTATTAAGTTATTTACTCTAATGGAATGTAGTCCGTGTATTACAGCTGATTTAAAAGTTTTGGCAAAATGCCATATTTTTCCGTTGGCCCCTGATTCCAAAGGGCTACACGTCAGAGCGAACTAACTTGCATACGGCTTTTTTGATTCGGTAGATCATTGTCCGGCGTTGCAGCAGTACAACTTGCTGCAACGTGTCTGGTTGTAACTCATCGGGAGTTAAGACTCTTGATTCAACTTACGACGCTCTATTCAACGTCAAAAAACAGGTATCTAACATGTTCAAAAAGTTCGCGATTGTTGCACCACTGGCTGTTATGGCGCTGAATTCCTCGATGGCATTTGCCGCCGGTGAAGCCAGCCACACCGTAAACCTCAAGGCAAATATCCCGACGCAAGTGTTCCATGTCCAGCCGCGTGACCCGAACTGGGGCCAGGATGAAACCATGAACTACAACCTGGTTTCTGGTGAATTGGCCCAATTGAGCGCGATTTACGACATGAAAAACACCAACGGTTCCATCAACGCCTACATCGAAGGCGGCCCGGCGGCGTTGTTCAATGGTGACGCGGCTCAAAACATTGCGCTGACCACCACCCTCAATGGCGTCACCCTGACCGGCACCCCGCAGGAAGTGGTTAACGAAGCCGATTCCACTCCAGGGGTTGGCGCACAGATGGTCATCGCTGCCGCCAAGCCTACTGCGACCCAGCGTGGTAGCTACACCGCGGTCCTGCCACTGGTATTCGACGCGGTCCTGCCGCCCGTACCGCTAAAGCCTTGATGGTGATCATTGCCCGTTGAACCAAGTGTTCGCGGGCAGGTGTTTACAGGTCGGCCGGATTAAATCCCAGGTCCGCCGACCTGTTTTTTGTCCCTGTCCCTTGGCATTCAGAGTATCTGTTCATGTTCCCGATGACGCCCATCGCGGCTGCGCTTGCACTGTTGATTTGCACGAGTGCCCTGGCAGCGCCGACTGCCGGTGCGCCGGGCGCCAGCAATCTGCTTGCTCAAGCCAAAGGTTTGCCCGCCGGGTTTACCGATCACTTCTTCGATGTACCGCTGGCGGTACGCGTGGATCTTGACGAACAACCCCTGGGGGAGGCGCTGATCGTCCTGTCCCGGGATGATCGCGTAACCCTGATCGAATTCACTGATACCGGCGACAGCAAAGTCCCCGCCGCCACCCGCGACACGTGGCAAGCCTTGCTGGAAAAAGGCTTGGCGCTGGGTGCCTGCACGCAGTCCTGTCCCGAAGAGCTGGTATCGGCGTTCTACAACCTGGAAAACTCCCAGCTGTCGATCATCACCCAAAACGTCGAACGCGGCGGCGATGCCCCGCGCTTTCACGAACTACCCGAAGGCGGCAGTCGCGGCCTGATTATCAACAATCAGCTCAACCTCAATGGTGGCCAGCAAGAAGACCTTGGCGGTCGTTACGGCCTGCAAGCCAGTGCCAGTCTGGGCAACTGGAGTCAGGTGTTGAATTTGCAACTGGCGCGCCAGAGTGGCGATGCAGAGCAACTGCGCCACGCGATCCACGAGCTGTATACCCAGCGTGAACTGGAAGGGCAATTTCTGCGCCTGGGCCATTTCACTCCCAACTCCGATGGCCTGACCCGTCAGCTACGCAGCTTCGGCGCCAGCCCCGATACGGCGTTGGGTGTCATGTACGGCAGTTCCGACACACTGGCGATCAACAACAGCAAGCCCAGCGTGTACCCGATTTATGTCACCGCCAACCGCCAGGCGGCGGTCGAGATCTACCGCAATGGTTTGTTGATCAACACTCAAGCGGTGGCGGCCGGCCTGCAGACCCTCGACACGCGCCCTTTGCCCGGCGGCATCTATGAAGTCGAAGTGCGTCTGGTGGAAGACGGCCAGACCGTCGCCACCACTCAGGAGTTGGTATACAAGCCCAGTAATTGGCGTAACTCCGAGGATCCATGGCGCTACAACCTGTTCGCCGGGCGTGAAACCAAACTATTCAGTAACTGGGATGACCAGGCTTCCGGGGCAATCACCGCCGGGGCTTCGTTGAACTACTTGGTGCACCCCAGGGTGATCCTCGGCCTGTCCGCGCGTCAGGTTCGCGAACAACTGCAATACGGCGGTTCGGTGGACTGGACCGTGGCGAACAACGCCAGTGTGTTTGCCAACGTCTATCAAACCAAGGAACACGGCACCGGTATGGACCTGCAAGGCTTGTACAGCTTCGGTGCCACCAACCTGGTGTTCAGCCACAACCGCAGTTGGCTCGACACTCGCGACACCTACGAAACCCTGCCCGACGGCACCCGCTTGCGGCGCAATACTTTTGTCGGCCAGAACAGCAGCACCGCACTGTCGATCAACCACCGGGTCGATGCGAAGAACTCCTGGAACACGCGGATTTTCCACAGCGAAGGCAATGTGCAAGGGGCCGGCATTGATATGAGCTGGAGCCGTCGCGACAGGTTGTTCGGCAGTGACGCCAACTGGCGTTTCTCGGTCTTTGACCGGCCCGCCACCAGCGGCACCGACAATCAGCGCAACCGTGGTATCGATGTATCCCTGAGCCTGGCACTGGGCAGCGATGGCCGGCAGATTTCCGGCAGTGTCGGCAGCCGTACTGCACGCGATGGCGGACGCGACAACAATGCCTCTGTCACTTACCGCCAGGACCTCAGTCATCACGTCCTGCAAAGCGTCTCCGCGACGGCGATTACCGACACCTACGGCGTCGGCTTGTCCGGCACCGCCAGCTTCAGTACCGACACGGTCAACGGTGACGGCTTTGTGCAGCGCAGCTCCTATAACGGCAATCTCACCGGCGGTTTGAACCTCAACAGCACCTTCGTCGCCGGTGCCGACAAAATGCTCCTCACCAGCCAATACCACGGCGATGGCGCGGGCATGATCGTTGACCTTGAAACCGACCTGGACGCCATCACCCTGCGGGCCGACGACCTCGGCGGCAGCAGCACGCTGCTGCACCCGGGCCGTAATTACCTGCCGCTGTCGGCGTACAAGAGCAGCACTGTGAGCTTCGATTTCGAGGGCAATTACCCGCCCGCAGCGAACATCCAGCCGGCCCGATCCAATTACCACCTGAACAAAGGCGGGGTGGACTACCGCAAAGTCACGGTGATGAAGACGGTCACCGTGCTCGGTCGCTTGCTCGATGAGCAGGGCGAACCGCTGCGCGGTCATCACCTCATCAACCACGCCAGCCGTGGGGTCAGCGAGGTCGACGGTTTCTTCTCGATGGAAATGAGTGCCAGTGCACCGACCCTGGAGGTGCGCTATCGCAACCAATTGCTCTGCCAGTTCCGCCTGGACACGGCCAATGTGCCCAACGAAAACGACGTGCTGATGATCGGTGATTTGCGCTGCACGCCAGACACCCTGGCCGACACCACCTCCAGTGCCGAAACCGCCGGTTGACGGCCGCAACCCAAACCCATCCCGTTTATTCCTCTGAGGCACGGTAAAAATGAAACAGGCAGTGTTATGGATCGGCTTGTCCCTCTTGTCGCTGACGGCCCAGGCCGGTCCGGCAATCAACGTCGGCGTGGTGTACGACTACCTGGAAGGTGATCGCAGCTCCTATCTGAAACGGGTTTTCAACGGCGGCACCAACACCGCGTTCGTGAAGATCAACGTACTGGAAATCCTCTACAACGCCGACGGCACTTCACGCGAAGTCGCGGTGGGTTCGCTGACTGACAAAACGGGCAGCGCCACCAGCCGTGACGGCCTGATGGCCAGTCCCGCGCGCATGATCATCCCGGCCAAGGGACGCCAGGGCACTCGCCTGTTGTACATGGGCGAGCGCGATAAGGAGCGCTACTTTCGCGTGCGCTTCATCCCGGTGGTTCCCGAAAAGGAAGATGATTTTGCCATCACCGATGAAGACCGTGCCGAATACAAAAGTGCCTTGGCGGCGGGCGTCAACGTGATGGCGGGCTACGGCACGGTGTTCTTCGTACGCCCGAAAGACACGCGCTTCGACACGCAGGTCAAGGACACGCCCACCCAGTACCAATTGCTCAACGCGGGTAACAGCGTGGTGGTACTCGATGAGTTCAGAAATTGCGCCAAGGGCAAAAAAACCGAATGCGAACCCACCACCAAGCACCACATTCTTCCGGGGCGCCAGGTGACCTTCGAGAAAAAACCAGACCGCCAATACAGCTTTCAGATGATTGAAGGCCGGGTCAAAAAACCAATGACATTCAATACCAACGGGTGATCGACATGAACAAGCCGCTGATGCTGCTCGGTGCATGGTTGGCACCGCTGCTGTTGAGCCCACAGGTCCTGGCGCTTCAGGAGCGTTACGCCTTCGACGTCTCGGTGACTATTCCAGAGATCGAGGCGTATGTGCTGCCCTCCGAGTCGGACTGGATGGGGCGCGAGCAAACACTGGCGTGGGACCTGGTGAAGTCCCGGCTCAGCCCGTTGCGCAAAGACTTCGATGTGAAAAACCTCAACGGCGGCGTTGCCGCGCGGTTGGGCGATACACCCTATCTGCTCAGCGGAGCGGACCGGATCGACTTGCAGGTGTTGTTCAACAAGGTGCCGCTGAACCTGAGCAGCACCGAGGTAATCAATGCCAACGAGGCCCGCATCGGACGCAGGGCCGAGCTGGACATCGCCGCGATAGAGCCCGAGGGCGGTTACAAGGGCGGTGACTACTACGGCACGGTCCATATTGTTTTTGACTTTCTGGCTCCTTGAAGAGGCAATGAACATGCGCGTCACCATCAAGTGTTTCAGTAAGTACTGGCTCGCGTTGGGCTGTGTGCTGTGGGCCGGCTCGGCGATGGCGCTGGTCCAGGAAGTTACGGCGGTTTTCCGGCCGGATCCGGTCAGGCCGGACCACAATCAATTCATCAACACCACGCCGGTGAGTGGGTACTGTGCGACCTGGCCCGATCAGTGCCGTGGACGCTTCAGTATTCGCTTGCCTCTCGAGATACGAGCCAACGGCCCGATGGCCGCCAACCCGAGCGACTGGCGTCAGGCGGCGTACTGGAAAGCCCCGGCTCAGTGGCGCACGTTCACGGTGGTCAACTCGCTTGGCGAAGAGGAAACCGTGGAGATGCGCATCAGCGGTATTGGCTCGACGTATCGCTTGGATCGCCCGGCTGCCGAACTTGTAGGCGGCGGAATACCGTCTGTCACCGCGCACAATAAACTATGGGGACTGAGTTGGGTGAGCGCTCCAAAACCCTGTCAATACAGCGGCGTGGGTTTCTACGGCGACGCCCACTATGGGTTTATGTGGAAAACCCCAGTGGAGGAGCGGTGTGTAAAGCTGCCTAAATACCCCATTCCCTTCATGGCCTACGATTACCTGGATATCGTTTATGAGTTACGGACCCCCAACCCTTTGCAGATGTCGGCGGGGCTCTATTCCGGGACCCTGACGTATGGCCTTGGGCCGCTTCAGGATTTCGACTTCGGTGATGTAATGCTGCCCCTTGACTCGGCCCTGAGCCTGAATTTCAGCCTGACGGTGGAGCATATCCTGCGCGTCGTGCTACCCGCCGGTGGCAACCGCGTCGAATTGCTGCCCCAGGGTGGCTGGCAAGCCTGGCTGCATCAAGGGCGACCGCCCTCCAGACTGTTTCGCGACCAGACCTTCACTTTACACGCCAGCTCACGTTTCAAGATGCAACTCGAGTGCGGCCTGGTGATTGGCAACACCTGCGGTCTGCGCAATGAAGAGGGTGATGAAGTGCCGTTGCAAGTGGGGGTCACCTTGCCCCATAGCTTGATCGACCAATACGGCCAGGCCGTCACCAAACGTCCGTTACGCCTGGACGGCAGCGGCACCGAACTGTTCCAGCCCGTGTCCTATGTGAACAACCGCCCGGCCTCCCTGCACTTTGAAGTCGAGAAGGCCCACGTCAGCCAAATGCTGAAAAACCCCGGCAGCACCTACACGGGTGTGGCGACCGTGATCTGGGATTCTGAAGTCTGAATGCCACGGGCGCGGTGAGGTTTGTCCTGCAGCTGAGATGGGGGCTTGTTCTGTGGCGAGGGGGCTTGTCCCCCGTTGGGCTGCGCAGCAGCCCCAAAAAAAGCCTCCGCGGTCCTTCAGTCCAAACTGGGGGGGCAGGTTTTGGGGCTGCTGCGCAGCCCAACGGGGGACAAGCCCCCTCGCCACAAAACAAACCCCTCTTCAGCCAGAGGGCAAGCCCCCTCGCCACTTCTCATTGATCAAAGCCAGGCGGCATCCCACAGTGGGTAGTCGCCGATGTGTTCGACCAGGCCGGCGCGTAGGGGGTTGGCGATGATATAGCGTGCGACTTTACGCAGGTCTTCATCAGTACGAATGGCGCGGTCATGGTAGCCACGTTGCCAGAAGCGTTCCTTGCTGCCACGGGCGCGGTTGATGCTTCGTGTGCTCAACGACTTGGTACGCCCCACCACCTGGGGCAAGGTGGCGTCCTTGAGCTCGAACAACCAGTGAAAGTGATCAGGCATCACGACCCATGCCAGGGAGTTGATCAGGTTCAGTTCATGAGCCTGTTTAAACTCGGCGACCAACAGCCTGCCCAGGCGGAAATCTCGGAACAAGGGCTGTCGCTCATGCACCACCGCAGTAATCAGATAAGCACGGCCGGACTCGGAATATCGCCCGCGGCGCAGCAGGTGTGACTGAGGATGATGTGCCAATCCATGGCTCCTTTTGATACGACGCACTGAACCTTTGACGCTAGCAGCGGCGCCGGGCGAAGCGTGCGGCGGATCATGTCCGTGTGTGTCGAGAAAAGCCTGAGGCAAACACCATCCTGTGGCTAGGGGGGCTTGTCCTGTGGCTGAAGAGGGTCATGTCCTGTGGCTGAAGAGGGGCATGTCCTGTGGTTGAAGAGGGGCATGTCCTGTGGTTGAAAGTGGCTTGTCCTGTGGCGAGGGGGCTTGTCCCCCGTTGGGCTGCGCAGCAGCCCCAAAAAAGCCGCCGCGGTCCTTCAGTCCAAACGTGGGACAGGTTTGGGGGCTGCTGCGCAGCCCAACGGGGGACAAGCCCCCTCGCCACAGGTGGTGGTTGGCGCGCGACTTCTTTAACTGAACGGCATTGCCCTGACCCACCTCAGTCCGGCTGGCAGCGCATCGCTGCCGTCTGTTCCAGATAGGGCATCAACAGCGGTGTCATGCCCTTGAGCACTTGCACCGGCAGCGCTGAGGTAAAGGTGAAGTGCTGTGCCGAATGACCCGGTACGAACGCTGTCAAGGTGCCGAAGTGCTGCTCGCCGAGGTAGAACACGAACGTGGCGGTGCGGTTGATCGATTTGGAGCTGAGTACGCGACCGCCCGCACCAAATGTCTGGATGCGGTTGTCCCCCGTGCCGGTCTTGCCGCCCATTGCCAGCGGCGTACCGTCGGCCAGGGTGAAACTGCCCGCCACGCGTTTTGCCGTGCCGGCGTCCACCACCTGCGACAACACCTCGCGCAGCGCCGCTGCCACTTCGCTGGGCATGACGCGTCGAGCACGATCCGGGTTGTTGATCAACCGTGTCTCGTAAGGTGTGTCGGCGGCAAAACGCAGACGGTCGATGCGCAGCACCGGCAAACGTACGCCGTCGTTGAGGATGATCCCGATCAGTTCGGCCAGGGCGGCGGGGCGGTCGCCCGAGCTGCCGATGGCGGTGGCCAGCGAGGGCACCAGATGATCGAAGGGATAGCCCACGGCCTGCCAGCGTTGGTGGATATCCAGGAACGCCTCGACCTCGAGCAGTGTGCGAATGCGCTTGTCCCGTGCACTTTGATGACGGCTCTTGAACAGCCAGCCATAGACTTCCTGGCGCTCGAACTGACTGGCCTCGACGATTTGGCTGAACGTCGCCTCGGGGTGATTGAGCAGGTAGCCCATCAGCCACAGGTCCAGTGGATGAACCTTGGCGATGTAGCCTTGGTCGGGCAAGTCAAAAGCCCCGGGACCGTAGCGCGCATAGAGTGTTTCCAGGCGCGCGTCGCTCAGCGCTTTCTGGCCTTGGGTGGTTTTCAGGTGTGCCCGCACAAAACGCTTGAAGGTGTCCGGGTTGGCCTCGGGCAGCAAGTAACGATGCACCGCCGCGAGGCGAACGGGTGTGGGGCGCACGCCGTCGAGGAATGTCTCGAGGCGCGCCTGGGTATCTTTTTTCTGATACTTCTTCCAGAACTTGAGCAAAAACGTGCTGCCTTCGCGATCCGCGAACCGGGCCAGGTATTCCTGGCGACGCGGATCGCTGTCGTCCTTGAGTAATTGCGCGCTGTTGTTGGCGCCTGAATAGATGCTGTAGCGCACCAGGTCGCGCATCAGGCGAATGAACGGCAGGTTGATGGATTCGCGCAGCGCGTCGCGCAGGCTCGGCGTGCGGCCATTGTCCTGGATACGGAAATTATTGAAGCGGTGCAGGCCGCCGCCAGTGAAAAAGGCTTCGCCGGGACTCGCCGAGTAGGTGCGATCGAGGGCGGCACCGAGCATGTTGTCCAGGCGCTGCTCCGGGTGACGGATCAGGTAATCAATGGCCCAGCGGCTCAAACGGTCCTGGCTGTCGACCTCAACATTCTTCAACGCAGCGGGCGTCAGCGGCGCATAGCGTTCATGCAGTTCCGCGACGATTTGCAGGTAGGTGGTGAGCACGCGCAGTTTGGCGGTAGAGCCCAGCTCCAGCTTGCTGCTCTGGTTGATATCGAAGGGCTGGTCGGTGTTATCGGTCTGGACCCGTACGCGTGCGCCATCCGCAGTTCGTTCAAACAGGGTAAAGCTATAGCGCACCTGGGCGGTGGACGCGGGGGTCAGCAAGCGGTGGCCCAGCAAGCCGATTTGTCCGGCGAAAGTCGGGTCTGCCAGCTGCTTGAGGTAGTCGGTTATCTGGTTTTGCAGCTCGCCCTGCAAGGTGCTGGTAGCCGAAAGATCGAGACGGTCAAGGTCGTACAAGGAGCGATCCAGCAACACCGCCAGTCGGCTGCGGGCGACACTGATGGCTTTATTGCTGTCGATCGGTTGAACGGCGGGTTGCTGTTGCCAGTCGCGGTAGGTGACGCGGCTTTCCAGGGCGGCGGCGGCGAGGGTAGTGTCGATGACCGCGTGTTGTCGCAGGAGCCGCAGGTGGCTGTCGGTCAGATTGGCCAATGCTGCGCGGCCCTTGGTCAGGTAGTACGAAGGGCGGCGCTGGGCGATCATCAATGACAGCACCTGACGCAACGCCAGGCCGCGCGCCGCCAGGCTGACCGGGTCGTCCGCGTGGCTACCGAGGGCTTGATTGACTTGATTGAAGTCTGCGCCGTACCACGCTCTTAACCCTTCGGCCATGCCATGGACTTCGCCATGCCCCGGAACTGCCGACAACGGCACGCTGTTGAGATAGTCGCGCACCACGTTCTGCCGGGCGAGGAGCGTGTCGGGACCGCTCTGGTAAGCCCGCACACTGGCGGACAGCATCTGGCGGATTTTTTCGCTGCCTGAAAGGGTCAGGCCATCCGGCGAGTGACGGTATTTTTCCAACTGAGTCGCCAGGGTGCTGCCGCCTGCCGTTTGTCCCGGCAAGTGCAACTGGCGTGCGACTTGTGACCATGCAGCCTTGGCGAAGCGCGGCCAGTCCACCGCCGGGTTGGCCTGGGGTTGGGACGGGTCGAGCAGCTCACGGTTTTCGATAAACAACAGGCTGTGCACCACCAGCGGCGGCACGTCGCTGAAGCGCGTATATAGCTGGGGCGGGTAGTCGAACCGATACAACGGCGTGGCGCGGCAGTCGGTGATGGACAAACCTGCCTGGATTTTCTCGACGTAGGGAATGAACATGCCTTGGCGGCTGTACGCCATCAGCGCATCGGAGAAACGTGCCTGCGACTCGATCACGTAATTGCGATTCAGCAGGCGCGGCAGGAATTCTCCGAGGGCGCTGTAGCCCAGGCGCTGGTCAAACGGGCCGGCGCCGGGATAGACAATCGCATCGCTGGCGCCGGGCCCCAGGGTGTAGGTCAGTTGTTCTGCCCACTGACTGAATGTTCGCGCTTGCCAGTGAGCAGTCTGCAGTTCTCGTCTTGCGGCCCAACCCAGGGCGATCAATACCATCAGCAGGATCAGCCAGCACAGCCGCCAGGCTCGGGATGGCGTGGTTTTTTTCGGCAAAGGCACGGGTGACGGGCTGTCTGATTCAGTGTGGGGAGAATCGGTGTGCCACAGAGCGCCCATAGTCGATTGATCCATTCGTACAGATTGATCGGACTTGTCTGAAGCGTAGACGCTGATTGCCCATGCCACGAGCTTTGTCGCAGAGGTTTGAGCGAGTCATCCCGGTGCCGGACATGTTATGTAATACTTGCCGCGTTTTGCGCCGGGAAGGCCGGTTTAGACGGTTGCTGCTGCATCCGTCGAAACGCTTTTTATCGGGGCTTATCGCCAAATTTTGCTGTTTATTGAGTGAAAAGCCCTGTCGGGAGTTTTCTACACTGCACGCCCCGCTGAGCTGGCCAGTTGCTTTTGCCAGACGGGTCTCCCCACAAGGTTGACCCGGTCAAGTCGACATATGCGCCTATCGGCTGATATGCCTGAGACTCGGTGGCTATATCCAATAACAAAATGAGGTTGTATTCCTATGCCTGTCGGCAAACCACTGCCCCTTGAGGAGACCGCTCAAGGCGGCCCGCTCAAACGCGAACTGGGCGAGCGCCACATTCGTCTCATGGCCCTTGGCGCCTGTATCGGTGTCGGCCTGTTTCTTGGCTCGGCCAAGGCCATCGAAATGGCCGGCCCGGCGATCATGCTGTCGTACATCCTGGGCGGCCTGGCGATCCTGGTGATCATGCGCGCCTTGGGCGAGATGGCGGTGCATAACCCGGTCGCCGGGTCGTTCGGGCGCTATGCGCAAGATTACCTCGGCCCGTTGGCGGGGTTTCTGACTGGCTGGAACTACTGGTTCCTGTGGCTGGTGACCTGTGTCGCGGAAATTACCGCCGTGGCGGTGTACATGGGCGTCTGGTTCCCCGATGTGCCGCGCTGGATCTGGGCCCTGGCGGCGCTGATCAGCATGGGCAGCATCAACCTGATCGCGGTCAAGGCATTTGGCGAGTTCGAGTTCTGGTTTGCGCTGATCAAGATCGTCACCATCATTGCGATGGTGTTGGGCGGCATCGGCATCATTGCGTTCGGCTTTGGCAATGACGGCGTGGCCCTGGGAATTTCCAACCTGTGGACCCATGGCGGATTCATGCCCAATGGCGTGACCGGTGTGTTGATGTCCCTGCAAATGGTGATGTTCGCGTACCTTGGCGTCGAGATGATCGGCCTCACCGCCGGCGAAGCACGCAACCCGCAGAAGACCATTCCCAACGCCATCGGCTCGGTGTTCTGGCGCATTCTGCTGTTCTATGTCGGTGCCTTATTCGTGATCCTGTCGATCTACCCGTGGAATGAAATCGGCACTCAGGGCAGCCCGTTCGTGATGACCTTCGAGCGACTGGGGATCAAGACTGCGGCCGGTATCATCAACTTTGTGGTGATCACTGCGGCACTGTCGTCCTGCAACGGCGGGATTTTCAGCACCGGGCGCATGCTCTACAGCCTGGCGCAAAACGGCCAGGCCCCGGCGCAGTTCGGCAAGACCTCCAGCAACGGCGTACCACGTCGGGCGCTGTTGTTGTCGATTTTCGCGTTGCTGCTGGGTGTGCTGCTCAATTACCTGGTGCCGGAAAAAGTCTTTGTCTGGGTGACCTCGATTGCCACTTTCGGTGCGATCTGGACCTGGGTGATGATCCTGCTGGCGCAGCTCAAGTTCCGTAAGAGCCTGAGTCCGACGCAACAGAAAGCCCTGAAATACCGGATGTGGCTGTACCCGATTAGCTCTTACCTGGCGCTGGCGTTCCTGGTGCTGGTGGTAGGCCTGATGGCGTACTTCCCGGACACGCGCGTGGCGTTGTACATCGGGCCGGCGTTCCTGGTGTTGCTGACGGTGCTGTTCTACGTGTTCAAACTGCAGCCGACCAACGCCACTGACGGATCGGCGTCTTCAGCGTCCTGAAACCCGCGGCGATGACAAAAAAAGCCCCGCCTCATTTTTTATGAGGTGGGGCTTTTTTGTGACATTCAGGGCGCTGGATCGACGCCTAGAACGCATCCATCAACAGCACTCTGCTGGGCTTGGCTTGATACGCATTGATCTGTGGCACCAACCGTGTGAAGTGCGCGGTCTGGCAATGAGCATCCAGTGCTGCCTGGTCGGGCCATTGCTCGACAAAGATAAAGTGCCCGGGGTCTTTCTGGTCGACATACAGGTCGTAGGCAATGCACAGCGGTTCTTGCCGGGTTTTTTCCACCAGTTCGGCGTACCAGGGGAGTACGGTGTCCAGGTGTTCGGGCTTGATGAAGTCTTCAGCAATGACTTTCAGCATGAGATCAGTCCTTGGAGCGCGCCCTGCACGGCGCCGCATGAGTATTTAGGCCGCTGCCACTTCGTGAGGCTCGAAACTGTCGGCCCGCGCCATCTGCCACATCCGCGAATAAAACTCGCCGTTCACTTCACCCGTGAGCAATTCCCCAGGCTTGAGAAACACATGCAACTGCGAGAACAGCTTGATCTCGGTGGCCGACATGCGTCGCACCAAGTGCTTGGCCGACAGCTGCGAGGGATGATCGAGCCCGGCCGCGGCGAGCATTTCCGCCAGCGCCTTGAGGGTGTTGCGGTGGAAGTTGAATACGCGCTGGGCCTTGTCCGGGACCACCAGCGCACGTTGGCGCAAAGGATCCTGGGTGGCCACACCGGTCGGGCATTTGTTGGTGTGGCAGCTTTGCGACTGGATGCAGCCGATAGCGAACATGAAGCCCCGCGCCGAGTTGGCCCAGTCGGCGCCGATGGCCAGGACGCTGGCGATGTCGAAGGCGCTGACAATCTTGCCGCTGGCGCCCAGCTTGATCTTGTCCCGCAGGTTCAGGCCGACCAGGGTGTTGTGGACAAACAGCAAACCTTCACGCAACGGCACGCCGATATGATCGGTGAACTCTACGGGCGCGGCGCCCGTGCCGCCTTCCTTGCCATCGACGACGATAAAGTCCGGCAGGATTCCGGTCTCCAGCATGGCCTTGGCAATGCCCATGAATTCCCACGGATGCCCCAGGCAGAACTTGAAGCCCACCGGTTTACCGCCGGACAGTTCGCGCAGTTGGCCGATGAACTGCATCAGTTCGATCGGCGTCGAAAAAGCGCTGTGGCGCGACGGTGAAATGCAATCTTCGCCCATCATGATGCCGCGGGTGTCGGCGATTTCCTGGGTGACCTTGTGTTTGGGCAGGATCCCGCCATGACCAGGCTTGGCGCCTTGGCTCATCTTGATTTCGATCATCCGCACTTGCGGATTCTGCGCTTGCACGGCAAAGCGCTCCGGGTCGAAACGGCCGTCGCTGGTCCGGCAGCCGAAATAGCCGCTGCCGAGTTCCCAGGTCAGGTCGCCGCCGTTTTCCCGGTGGTAGGGGCTGATGCTGCCTTCGCCGGTGTCATGGGCGAAGTTGCCCAGTTTGGCGCCGTGGTTGAGCGCGCGGATGGCGTTGGCGCTCAGCGAGCCGAAGCTCATGGCCGAGATGTTGAACACCGAGGCCGAATATGGCTGGGTGCACTGCGGGCCGCCGACCATCACCCGAAAGGCGCTCGGATCACTCAACGGCGCGGGGCGCATGGAGTGGCCGATGAACTCGAAACCGGACTGATACACATCGATCAGGGTGCCGAAAGGCTTGTCGGCGGTTTCATTCTTGGCCCTGGAGTAGACCAGCGAACGTTGGGCACGGGAGAAGGGCAGGGCGTCGCTGTCGGACTCCAGCAGGTATTGGCGGATTTCCGGGCGAATGCCCTCGACCAGGTAACGGATGTTGCCCAGGACCGGATAGTTGCGACGCACCGCGTGAGGACTCTGCAGCAAGTCGAACAGGCCAATCAGGCTCAGCACGCCGGTGATCAGCGTGATGGGCCACAACCATTCGTGTTCGATAAAGGGCAGGCTGGCGAGGGTGAAAATGACGCACACGGCAAAAAATGCATAACGGCTAAGCAAGGACAAACTCATACGTATTCCTTGGGTTCGGACTCATTAGGACCTGGGTCGTCAGGGTTGTGCGTCTGTGTCTTGTTATGTTTTTCACGGTTAACGCAGGCATCCAGCTTAAGGGCGAACTCTCGACAGGGGCAACAGCAATAGCATTGAGCAGTGCGCTTATTGCAATTGGTTCTCGTTTGACTGGATTTATTGTGTTACGGTATAACGTAATTAATTCACCCAGTGCCCCGGAGGCCTTATGAAAGCTGGTATCCATCCTGAGTACCGCACCGTGCTGTTTCACGACACTGCCGCCGATGTGTTTTTCCTGATCGGTTCCACCGCCGACACCGACCGTACCCATAAACACACGGATGGCAATACCTACCCGTATTTTGCCCTCGACGTGTCCAGCGCATCCCATCCGATCTACACCGGCCAGCAGCGCAAGACCCAGGCCGAGGGCCGGATTGCCGGCTTCAACAAGCGGTTTGCGGCGTTTGGGTCTTCGGGGAAAAAAGTCGAGGTTGAGTAAAAAAACAGGGTTGAGTACAACCCCCCTCACTGCTACAAACTGCTCGCCCCGTTAAACCGCGCGGGGCCGCAGGCATCTACTGCGGTTTATCCGTCTGCCGTATCGGCAGCACCACCCGAAAGGTGCTGCCCTTGCCAGGTTCGCTACGCACCGAAATATCCCCGTGGTGTTTCTTGACGATGCCATAGGACAGCGACAGTCCCAGCCCGGTGCCTTCGCCTACCGGCTTGGTGGTGAAGAACGGATCGAAGATTTTCTGCAGGCTGTCGGCCCCGATGCCGCAGCCGTTATCGGCGACTTCCAGCCACACCTGATCGCCTTCGACCCCGTTGCTGATGGTAATCGTGCCGCGCGCCGGGCCCATGGCCTGGGTCGCGTTGATCACGAGGTTCATCACCACTTGGTTGATTTGTGAGGCCAGGCATTCGATTTCCGGCAACGGCTGGTAGTGCTTGATTACATCGGCCTTGTACTTGAGTTCGTTGGCCACGATGTTCAGGGTTGAATCGATCCCCTGCTGCAGGTTCGTCCATTGCCATTTTTCGTTGTTGTCGACCCGGGAGAAATTTTTCAGGTCCTTGACGATCTGGATCACACGACCAATGCCATCCTTGGATTCGCGGATCAGCAGCGGAATGTCTTCCTTGAGGAAATCCAGATCCATGCCTTTGCGCAGTGTGATCAACTGTTCAAGGCACTCTCCGCTCGGTAACGCCTCTTCAGCTTGCTGATAAGCGTCGAGCATCTGTTGCAACTGCTTGACGTAGCCTTCGAGGGTGCCGAGGTTCGAGGAGATAAACCCCACGGGGTTGTTGATTTCATGGGCGACGCCGGCGGCCAGTTGTCCAAGGGAGGCAAGTTTTTCCGACTGCACCAATTGGCTTTCCAATTGCTTGCGTTCATCGATTTCCTCTTGCAGCGCCTGACCCGCGAGGGTGAGTGCCTGGGTGCGCTGCTCCACCAACTGTTCCAGGTGAATGGTTTTCAAGCTGGCGCGACGAGCCATGTCCCATTTGGCGGCGAGGGTGTTGGCCATCTGCTGGACTTCGATGTTATCGAAGGGTTTTTTCAGGATCAGCAACTGATCGTTGTACTTCAGGCGCGCTTCAATCGCTTCGAAGGAGTAATCGGAGTACGCCGTACACAGCGCGATCTGCAGGTCGGGGTCAACCTCCCACAGGTGTTCGATGGTCTCCAGGCCATCCCATCCCGGCGGCATACGCATGTCGATGAACGCCAGCGCGTACGGTGCGTTATCGGCCTGGGCCTGGCTCACCAGTTCCAGGGCTTCCTGGCCCTGATAGGCCGAGTCCAGGGTATAGGTTTGACGCGCGACAGGCGCCGTGCCGAACAGGGCTTGCTCGAAGCCCTCCAGCGTCTGATCGGCCATCGCTTGCGCGCAGAGAATCTTGCGAAAGTCTTCATGGATGGACGCTGTATCGTCGACGATCAGGATCCGGCGGTTCGCCTGCCCTGACTGAGGAATCACGCTGTGTGCCTCAGAGGCGGCGGCATGGATGAGCACATAGTGCTTCCTTTCCTCGGTTGTTTGGCTTGGGTGGTGGGATAGTCGCCGACTACGCTTAAGCATAGCCGTCTCCCTTGAAATAGTCGGCCACTTGACGTCAAATCAGTGTCAGTTCCCCCTTGGTTATGTCGCGCCAACCGCCGAGGTCCCTACAGTGTCTGATTGGCCCCGGCGGGCAAGGGTGTTTTGGCTTTCAGCAGGTGTCGCCATGGATGAGCAGCTCGCTACGACTTCCGCCTACAGACCTACGGTTTTGCTGGTCGACGATGAAGAGTCGATCCTTAACAGCCTGCGTCGACTGCTGCGTGCTCAACCCTATGACGTGGTACTGGCCGGCAGCGGCGCCCAGGCCCTGGACATCATGGCTGCCCAGCCCATCGACCTGATCATCAGTGATGCGCGCATGCCCGTCATGGATGGCGCCACACTGCTGGCCGAGGCCCATCGGCTGTATCCAAACACCTCGCGCATTCTGCTGACCGGCTACGCCGACCTGGCGCTGATCATCAAGGCGATCAACGAAGGGCAGATCCACCGTTACGTCAGCAAGCCCTGGAACGACGAAGATATGCTCCTGACGGTGCGTCAGTCCCTGGCGCACCAATATTCCGAGCGCGAACGGTTACGCCTGGAACAATTGACCCGTGAGCAGAATGATCAATTAAAAGCACTCAACGCCACACTGGAAAAACGCGTGGAATCGCGAACCGGTGAGCTGCAACAGACCGCCGACATGCTCGACCTGGCCTACGATGAACTCAAGCACAGCTACGTGACCAGCACCGAGGTGTTTTCACTGCTGGCTAACCTGCGCCTACCCAAGGAAAAGCAGACCAACCGAGCGTTGATCGAGCTGATCCGGGTCTACTGCAGGGATCGGGCGATTGACGAAAGCAGTGTGCGTGACCTGAGCATGGCCGCTGCCTTGTATAACGTCGGCAAGCTGAGTTGGACCGACGCAATGATGATGGCGCCCTCGGATCTGTTGCACAGTACTGAGCGTGAGTTGTATCGGGCCTACCCCACGCAAAGCGAATCACTGCTGATGACCCTGGAACCGATGAAGGATGCCGCCCGGATCATCCGTCATCATCAGGAACGCTGGGATGGCAACGGTCACCCCGACCACCTCAAGGGCGAGGCCATCCCCTTTGGTTCACGTTTGTTGAAGCTGGCGGTGGACTTTATCGAGCTGCAGCGCGGCTTGATCCTTGAGCGGCACATGAACAGCGATGAGGCGCTGCTGTACATCCGCAAGTACGCCGGCCGTCTTTACGATCCGGACATGGTGGAGGACTTCGTCCAGGCCTGCGCGGCGTTCCTCAGCGACGTGACCCTGGGCGACCCGAACGTCAAGGTCCTCACCACCCGCGAGCTGGCCGACGGCATGGTCCTGGCGCGCAACCTCAACGCCGACAACGGCATGTTGCTGCTCAACGCCGGCAAGGTCTTGACCCTGCCGCTGGTGGACAAGTTGATCGCGTTCGAGGCCATGGAGGGCGCCAAATACAGCGTATTCATCAAAGAGCCTGACGAGGTAGCGCTGCCGTCCTGACCGGCGCGGTTCGGTTGCCTCCTTTTGACCCGCGTGTGATCCTGACGCCTTTTAATCCAAGGCGTTTATTTCATGTCCACGACTATTCGGATTGCTGCGGCATTGTTAATCGGCAGCGACGGCCAAACTTTGCTGGTGCGCAAGCGCGGCACCCAGGCGTTCATGCAACCGGGCGGCAAGATCGATGCCGGTGAGCAACCGGTGCAGGCGCTGGCCCGTGAACTGCATGAAGAGCTTGGCTTGCGGATTGATCCGGCCCACGCTCGCTACCTTGGGCACTTCTCGGCACCGGCAGCCAATGAACCGGGGTTTACCGTGCAAGCCGAGTTGTTTCAAGTCTACATCGACGTGGCCGTGACGCCCGCTGCCGAGATTGAAGAAGTGCGCTGGATCGACCCCGCTGGCGACGGTGGCCTGCAGTTGGCACCCTTGACACGCGACCTGATCCTGCCGTTTTATCGCTCATCACTGGCCACCGCCTGACCTGTCGGGCTCAAAGGACTGAGCATGATCCCTGTGCATGAATTATTGATCTTCGCCGCCGCCTCATTGTTGCTGGTGCTGACACCGGGCCCGAACATGATCTACCTGATCTCCCGTTCGATTTGTCAGGGGCGCAAGGCTGGAATTACCTCATTGTTGGGGGTGGTCGCGGGTTTTTTTGTCCACCTGTTTGCGGCGGCAGCCGGTTTGACGGCGGTATTCCTCGCCGTACCCATGGCGTACGAGGCGCTGAAATGGGCGGGTGCGCTGTACTTGCTGTGGCTCGCCTGGCAGGCGCTGAAACCTGGCGCCCGCTCGCCGTTCGAGGCCCAGCAACTGCCCGTCGACTCGACGCGCAAGCTGGTGACGATGGGCTTTCTCACCAGCGCCTTGAACCCGAAAATTGCGGTGTTCTATCTTTCGGTCTTTCCGCAGTTCATCACCCCGGAACACGGTTCGGTGTTCACCCAGAGCCTGATGCTTGGTTTTACCCAGATCAGTGTCAGTTTTATGGTCAATCTGTTGATCTCACTGTTCGCTGCGAGCATCGCCGGGTGGTTTATCAACAACCCCGCGTGGCTGTCGGTACAGCGCTATTTCATGGGCTTTGTGCTCGCGGCCCTGGCGGTACGCCTGATGTTTGAGCAACGCCGCGCATGATGATCCGGGCGTTGGCCAGCAGCGACGCGGCGGCCTATCGGGCGTTGATGCTGCAAGCCTATGACACTTATCCCCAAGCCTTTACCTCAAGCGTTGCGGAACGGGCCGCGCTGCCCTTGAGCTGGTGGGAGAAACGCCTGGACAACCCGCTGGACCGGGTGCTCGGTGGGTTTTCCGGGGAGCAACTGACAGGTATTGTCGGCCTGGCGTACGAACCTCGGGAAAAGGCCCGACACAAGGTGACGTTGTTCGGCATGTATGTCGCCCAGGCATGTCAGCAACGTGGTTGGGGACGTCAGTTGGTACACGCAGCGCTGGATGAGGCGCGCGGGCAACCCGGAGTGAAGCTGATCCAACTCACGGTCACCGCCGGTAATGACGCAGCGCTTGCGCTTTACCGACGGTGTGGGTTTGTGCAGTACGGCCTGGAACCGCTGGCGGTACGTGTGGGCCTGGAGTATTTCGATAAAATCCACATGTGGCGCGAACTCAAGGGAAGTCCGGCCTGTCAGTGAACACCTAACGCACCGCGCTGACCCCATCCAGGGTCGAGAATGAGGTGTCCTTGGCGGTCAGCAGGAAGTCGCGCATATAGGGCGCATCCAGCATGTCCGCGCGAATCCCGGCATACAGCGTGGCGAACAGACCTTTCTCCCCCAGCCGCTTGGCTTTCACATAGCCCCGTGAACTGTACTCGTGCAGCGCCCAATGGGGCATGCCGCACACGCCACGGCCGCTGGCCACCAGTTGCATCATCATCACCGTCAGTTCAGAGGTGCGGACCTGGGCCGGTTCAACGTCAGCCGGTTCCAGGAACCGCGTGAAAATGTCCAGGCGATCGCGCTCCACCGGGTAGGTGATCAGGGTTTCGTTGAGCAGATCCGTGGGCACGATGTAGGGCTTGCCCGCCAGCGCATGCTGATTGGCCACGGCGAGCATGGCTTCGTAAGTGAACAGCGGCACATAAGTGATGCCCGCCAGCTCCAGCGGATCGGAGGTCACCACCAGGTCCAGGTCGCCACGGGCCAGGGCCGGCAGCGGGGCGAAAGCAAATCCCGAGGCCAGGTCCAGTTCAACCTCTGGCCACGCATCGCGGAACTGGTCGATGGTCGGCATCAGCCATTGGAAACAACTGTGGCATTCGATCGCCATGTGCAGGCGCCCGGCGGTGCCGCCGGCCAGGCGCGCGATGTCGCGTTCGGCGCCGCGCAACAAGGGCAGCGTCGCATCCGCCAGTTGCAATAGACGCAGGCCAGCGCTGGTGAAACGCACTGGTTTGGTCTTGCGCACGAACAGCGGCATGCCCATGCGTTCTTCCAGTTCCTTGAACTGATGGGACAGCGCGGACTGGGTCAGGTGCAGGCGCTCGGCGGCTTCCACCAGGCTGTCGGCTTCGCGCAGGGCGTGCAGGGTCTTGAGATGACGGATTTCGAGCACGGCGTCTCCGTGAAAATAATTTGTGGAAAGTTAGAATAGAGTGAGTTTGTCTCATGTTGCTCCAACTGTCGACCCGACCGGGTGCAAATGACCGCTGGGCGCCATTCATTAAACTGTCATGCAACTGTGGCAGCGCGCTTGAACAAACTTCATCAGACTCGCGCTCTACTGGGGTTCTGTGTTTCGGTGTTTTCATGCGTGTGTTGCTTTTGCTGGCCGCTTTATTGTTCGGCCTGCCGTCTTTTGCGGCTTCTCGATGTGATGTCAATGTCCCGACCGAGCGGGTCGACCTGGACCAGGTGAGCCTGGCGTACCAGAGTATTGGGCGTGCCTCCGATCCGGCGTTACTGCTGGTGATGGGCCTGGGCGGACAATTGATCCACTGGCCGGACGACGTGGTGGTCGCCCTGTGCGAACAAGGTTTTCGGGTGATTCGCTACGACAATCGCGATGTCGGCCTGTCCACGTGGCGCCAGGTGCCCGCCAGCGCCAACCTGACGTTCGAGGTGTTGCGCTACAAGCTGGGCCTGCCGGTGGCGGCGCCTTATACCTTGACCGATATGGCCGACGATGGCCTCGGGCTGATGGACGCGTTGCAGGTCCGGCAATTTCACGTATTGGGCGCGAGCATGGGTGGGATGATCGCCCAGCACATGGCGGCCATGGCGCCGCAGCGCGTGGAAAGCCTGACCCTGATCATGACCAGTTCGGGGGCCGAAGGCCTGCCGGCGCCGAATGCCGCGCTGGTGCAATTGTTGTCGCGACGCAGCGCGCCCAACCGTGCAATCGCGCTGGAGCAGCAGGCCGACCTGCTGGCTGCGCTGGGCAGTCCGCAGATCGAGGATGATCGCCAGGCGTTGCTGCAGCAGGCGGCGTTGTCCTACGACCGCGCCTTCAACCCCGAAGGCGTGAAGCGCCAGATCATGGCAATCCTCGCTGAGCCGAGCCGAGTGCCGCTGCTCAATCAGTTGCGTGTCCCGACGCTGGTGGTCCACGGCACGGCCGATCCGTTGCTGCCGGTGATGCACGGCGTACACCTGGCGGCGCATATCCAGGGCAGCCAGTTGCGCCTGATTCCCGGTCTGGCGCATCGTTTTCAGGAGGCGTTCAAGGCACCGTTGCTGGCAGCTGTGTTGCCCTACCTGCAATCACACCGGGAAGATGTGGCGCATTGGGCGCGGATTGATCCAGTGCTGCCCTCCAAGCTTTTGTGAAGGCAGGGCAGGGGTGTATGGTGCGAACTTTCCGGCGTGTGATGCCTGCGAGGTTGCCTAAATGAGTACTCCCCTGAAAATCGATTTCGTCAGTGATGTGTCCTGCCCCTGGTGCATCATCGGCCTGCGCGGCCTGACCGAGGCCCTGGACCAGTTGGGTGCCGAGGTGCAGGCCGAGATCCACTTCCAGCCTTTCGAGCTGAACCCGGACATGCCTTCCGAAGGGCAGAACATCACCGAACACATCAGTGAAAAATACGGTTCCAGCGCGCAAGAATCCCAAGCCACCCGCGCGCGCATCCGCGACATGGGCGCCGAGCTGGGCTTTGCGTTTCGCACCGACGGGCAGAGCCGTATCTACAACACCTTCGATGCTCATCGGCTGTTGCACTGGGCCGGTCTCGAGGGGTTGCAATACAACCTCAAGGAGGCGTTGTTCAAGGCGTATTTCAGCGACGGCCAGGACCCGTCCGATCACGCGACTCTGGCGATCATCGCCGAAAGTGTCGGCCTGGACCTCAAGCGCGCGGCCGAGATCCTGGCTTCTGATGAATACGCCGCCGAGGTGCGCGAGCAAGAGCAGTTGTGGGTTTCACGTGGGGTAAGTTCGGTGCCGACGATCGTATTTAACGATCAGTACGCGGTCAGCGGCGGCCAGCCGGCCGAAGCCTTTGTGGGTGCGATTCGCCAGATCATCCGCGAAGCGCGGTAGCGCAGGGTAATCGCGCGGCGACGCAAGTTTTCGTTACCCTGTAGGAGCGAGCTTGCTCGCGAAAAAACCGAGGCCGCTACGGAGTGTCAGGTTTCCCGCGTTATCGTTGACGACCTTCGCGAGCAAGCTCGCTCCTACAGGGCGCGCGTTCAGGCGTGCATCCGCACCCAAACACTCACTAGCAGCGTCGCGGCCATCAGCCACGCCACCGCCGCCACGGCCAGCGACGCCTCCAGGCGCATCCGGTCGACCATCACATACAACGTCGCCAGGTACACAAAGTACGGAATGATCGACCACATCCCGAACACGATGGTGGTCTTCAGATCCTCCACCGAGCGGCCCTTGCCCACGATGTAATGGGCGATCAGCGCAAAAGTCGGAAACAGCGGCACCAGGCCCGCGATGTAATAGTTTCTGGTCTTGGCCAGCATCGCCAGAATCAGCACCACCGCCGCGCCGAGGGCGGCCTTGAAGACTAAATCCACGCTGCGCTCCTTAGTGGCTCAAGCCGTATTTCTTGACCTTGTCGAACAAAGTGGTCTTGGCCATTCCCAGTTCCTGGCTGGCCTGGGTCAGGTTGCCGCCGCTGCGTTGCAGGGCGTCGCTGAGCAGGTTGCGTTCGAAGGCTTCCACCGCCTCGGTAAAGGCCAGGCCGTGACTGCCGCTGCTGGCGCCGCTTTTCTTGAAAGCCGGCAGTCCCAGGGCAAAGCGTTCGGCGACGTTGCGCAGCTCGCGCACGTTGCCCGGCCAGTCGTGGCTCATCAGGTTGGACAGGGTCTGGTGGTCCAGGTCCGGTGCGGTGCGGTCGAAGCGCAGGGATGACTGCTGCAGGAAGTGTTCGAAGAGTTGCAGGATATCTTCCCGACGCTCGCGCAGGGGCGGCAGTTCCAGGGTCACGACGTTCAAGCGGTAGTACAAGTCGCTGCGGAACTGGTTGGCGCGGCTCAATTCGTCGAGGTCGGATTTGGTGGCGGCGATCACCCGGCAATCCACGGCCACGCTCTGGTTGGAACCGAGGCGCTCCAGGGTGCGCTCCTGCAAGACCCGCAGCAGCTTGATCTGCAGGTTCATCGGCATGCTTTCCACTTCATCGAGAAATAGCGTGCCTTCGTGGGCATGCTCGATCTTGCCGATACGCCGTTTACCGGCACCAGTGAATGCGTTGGCCTCGTGGCCGAAAATTTCGCTTTCGAAGAGGTTTTCCGGTAGGCCACCGCAGTTCAAGGCGACAAACTGGTGGGTGTGGCGTCGGCTGAAGTCATGCAGGCAGCGCGCGACCAGTTCCTTGCCGGTGCCGGTTTCGCCTTCGATCAGCACGTTGGCCGAGGTATCGGCAACGTTGGCGATCAGTTCGCGCAGGTTCTGCATGGCCGGTGAACGACCGATGATCCGGCCTTCCAGAGAGTCGCGTTCGGCCAGTTGCCGGCGCAGCGACCAGACTTCCCGGGCCAGTGCGCGTTGCTCCAGGGCACGACGGGCAGCGTCTACCAGGCGCTCGGGAGAAAAGGGTTTTTCCATGAAGTCATAAGCGCCGTTGCGCATTGCGCTCACCGCCATGGAAATGTCGCCGTGGCCGGTGATCAGCACCACGGGCAGGCTTTTATCCAGGGTCTTGAGGTGGGTCAGCAGCTCCAGGCCGTCCATGCCGGGCAGGCGGATATCACTGATGACGATGCCGGCGAAATTCTCGCCGACCTGCTTCAGGGCCTCTTCGGCGCTACCCACGCCAACGCTGGGGATATCTTCCAGCGCCAGGGCCTGCTGACAGCCGAGCAATACATGCGGGTCATCTTCTACGATCAGGACGGTCAGGTCGGTTCTGGGTTCGGTGTTCATGTCGACTCGCCGGGTAAGGGGCCTGTCAGCGGCAGGCTCAAGACAAAGGCTGTACCACCATCGGCCGGGTGCTCGACGGCGAGGTTGCCGCCAGTGGCCGCCGCGAGGCTGGCCGAAAGGGTCAGCCCCAGGCCCAGCCCTTGCTCGCCGGGCTTGGTGGTGAAAAAGGGTTCGAACAAATGCTTGCGGGCCTCGGGATCGATCCCATGACCGTTGTCACGCACCCGCAGGCGATATTTGCCATCGATGCTGTCGCCTTCCAGCCACAGCTCGGGAGCCGGTTGCGCCTGCATCGCATCCAGGGCATTGCCGATCAGGTTGACCAGGATCTGCTCCAGGCGGGTCTGGTCGATCTGCAGGTGAGCGGGCGGGAAGCTGCGATGCAGGGTCAGTGGCAGGCTGTCGAGGCCTCCGGCCAGGATTTGGAACGCTGCGTCCACCGCCTTGTCCAGGCTGGCCTGGCCCTGATCATCGCCGCGCCGGGCGAAGGAGCGCAGGCTGGCAGTGATACGGCCCATGCGGTCGATCAGTTCATTGATGGTCTTGAGGTTGGCGCTGGCGGTATCGAGGGCGCCACGTTCCAGAAAGCGTACGGTGTTGCCGGACAAGGTCCGCAGGGCGGCCAACGGCTGGTTCAATTCGTGGGCGATGCTGGTGGACATCTGACCGATGGCGGCCAGCTTGCCGGCCTGGACCAACTCGTCCTGGGCCCGACGCAGGGTTTCTTCGGCCTGGCGGCGTTCACGGATCTGCGCCTTGAGCCGTTCGTTACTGGCCCGTAGATCGGTGGTGCGTTCGGCAATCCGTCGCTCCAACTGGTTGTTGGCTTCCTGCAAGGCTTCCCGGGCGGCAAGGCGCGTGGCAATGACTTTGCGCCGCTCGTTCCAGGCGATCAGCAGGAAGGCCACCAGAGCAAAGGCCACGGCCACCAGGATGCCCTGATTGATGGCGGCCTGGCGCAGGTCATTGAGTGGGGTGAGCAGGGTGAAATTCCACGGTGTATCGTTCAGCGGGCGCGTCTGGGCCAGATAGCTGACTTCGTTGTCGTCAGCCACCACTTCGCTGTTGGCCGGAAACGTCAGTTTTTCCGTGCCTTCGTTAAGCCGTTCGCGAGCCAGGGGTTCCAGCTCATTAAGGGTTGCCCAGTAATACTGCAGGCTGCGGGCCAGGCGTTCCTTGGTTTCGTCGCTCAGGGGCAGCACTGCTTTGAGCCTGCGGGCGGGGTCGCTGGAGAGGATGATGATGCCGTTCTCGTCGCTGACGAAGGCTTCCAGGCGCGCTCGCTGCCAGCGTTCTTCCAAGGCTTCCAGGCGCACCTTGACCACCGCGACGCCGATGATCTTGCCGTGTTCTTCCAGGCCATGGGCCAGGTAATAACCGGGTTCGCCGCTGGTGCTGCCGATGCCATAGAAACGCCCGGGCTGGCCGCGCACGGCGTTCTGGAAGTAGGCGCGAAAGGACAGGTCTTCACCCAGGTAGCTGTCGACGTCGCGCCAGTTACTGGTGGCCTGGACGCGGCCGGTGGTGTCCATCACATAAACAGCCCGACTGCGGCTGCGCCGGTTCAGGCCTTCGAGGTAATCATTGACCGTCTGCCGGTGTTCCGCGTCGGGTGCGGCGAGCAGTTTGGAAACGCTGGACTCCAGCTCTAGCAGACTCGGCAGGTAGGTGTATTTGCTGATCTCACTCTCGACGGTACGCGCATGCAGTTCCAACTGACGCTCGCCGTTTTCGCTCAGAGTGCGTATCCCGTAGTACTCGCTGGTCCAGAAGCCGATAAAGCCCAGGCCGACCATCAACAGAATGATCAGTGGCGGCAGAAACAATTGGCGAATCAGACGAGGCTTCACGGCAAGTGATGGCGGTGCGGCGCGATAGAGATTGGGGTCGCATTTCATCACAGATGCCTTGGGTCAACCAGAGCTCGGCTGCTTCCTGTAGGAGCGAGCTTGCTCGCGAAAAACGCCAACGATGACGCGTGCATCCTGAATGAACGCAGCGCCCTTGAGTGCTTCGCGAGCAAGCTCGCTCCTACGGGAGAGGAGCGAGTTGCGCTTTTAGTGCTGCAGGATTTTCTCGAGGAAGTGCTGAGCACGTTCGGAGCGGGCGCTGACGTCGCCGAAGAACTCTTCTTTCTCGCAGTCTTCGATGATCTGGCCTTTGTCCATGAAGATCACGCGGTCGGCCACTTTGCGCGCAAAGCCCATTTCGTGGGTCACGCACATCATGGTCATGCCTTCGTGGGCCAGTTGCACCATGACGTCCAGTACTTCGTTGACCATTTCCGGGTCGAGGGCCGAGGTCGGTTCGTCGAACAGCATGACGATCGGGTCCATGGCCAGCGCACGGGCAATCGCCACACGCTGCTGTTGGCCGCCGGAAAGCTGGCCCGGATGCTTGTGGGCATGTTCCGACAGGCCTACGCGGTCGAGCAGTTGCAGGCCTTTCTTGGTGGCTTCTTCCTTGCTGCGCCCCAACACCTTGATCTGAGCGATGGTCAGGTTCTCGGTGATGGTCAGGTGCGGGAACAGCTCGAAGTGCTGGAACACCATGCCCACGCGCGAGCGCAGTTTCGGCAGGTTGGTCTTCGGATCGGCGATGGAGGTGCCGTCGACCACGACGTCGCCTTTCTGAAACGGTTCCAGCGCGTTGACGCACTTGATCAGCGTGGACTTGCCAGAACCGGACGGCCCGCACACTACGATCACTTCGCCCTTTTTAACTTCGGTGCTGCAGTCAGTCAGCACTTGGAAGTCGCCATACCACTTGTTGATATTCTTGATAGAGATCATACGGCAAACCTTTTTTGCAGACGCTTGACCAGCACCGAGGCGGCGAAGCTGATGATGAAGTAGACGACACCGGCAAAGATCAGGAACTCGTGGGAGCGTCCGATGATGTCGCCGTTGGCACGGGCGGAGTTGAGGAAGTCCACCAGACCCACGGTGTACACCAGCGAGGTGTCCTGGAACAGAATGATGCTCTGTTGCAGCAACAGCGGGGTCATCTTGCGAAATGCCTGGGGCAGGATGATCAGGCGCATGGTCTGGCCGTAGGTCATGCCCATGGCTTGCGCCGCGGCCATCTGGCCCTTGGGAATCGACTGCACGCCGGCGCGGACGATTTCGCAGAAGTACGCGGCTTCGAACATCATGAAGGCCACGACGCAGGAGGTGAAGGCACCGATCGGCGTGTCTTCCCCAGTGATCCAGCGCAACACGAACGGCACCGCCAGGTAGAACCAGGTGATCACCAGCAGCAGCGGGATCGAGCGGAAGTAGTTCACATAGGCGCCGGCCACACTGGACAGCAGCTTGCTGGAGGACAGGCGCATCAGCGCCAGGATCGTGCCGAGGATGATGCCGCCGATCACGCCCATGACCATCAGCTTCAAGGTCATGACCATGCCGTTCCACAAGCCTGGAATGGCCGGGATGATACCGCTGAAATCGAGTTCCATTATTTACCCCCCACGGAGATCAGGCCGGGCACCGCGACTTTCTTCTCGACCAGGCGCATCAGCAGCATGAGGCTCATGTTGAGGGTGAAGTAGATCAGCGTCGCCAGGGTGAAGGCCTCGAACAGGTTCGCCGAGAACTCTGCGGTCTGCTTGGTTTGTGCCAGCAGTTCCATCAGGCCGATCAGCGACGCCACCGAGGAGTTCTTGAAGACGTTGAGGAATTCCGAGGTAAGGGGCGGAATGATGATCCGGTAGGCCTGGGGCAGCAGCACGTTCCAGTAGATCTGTGGCAGCTTGAAGCCCATGGCGCGCGCGGCAGCTTCCTGGCCACGCGGCAGGGCCTGGATGCCGGTACGCACTTGTTCACACACACGCGCGGCAGTGAACAGGCCCAGACACACGACAACGCTCAAGTAGGCCGAGGTGGTCGGGTCGAGGTCTTGTTTGTACCAGTCTTGCAGGTTTTGCGGCAGCAGGTCGGGTATCAGGAAGTACCAGATGAACAGCTGAACCAGCAGCGGTACGTTGCGAAACAGCTCCACGTAGCAAGTGGCGATGCCCGATACGATGCGGTTAGGTACGGTGCGCATCACGCCCAATATCGAGCCCAGCAGCAAGGCGATGATCCACGCCACGATGGCGATGGCGATGGTCCAGCCCAAACCGGAGATGAACCAGTCGAGATAGGTCTCGCTGCCCACGCCGGTGGACTTGAAGAACACGCCCCAGTCCCAGTTGTAATTCATTAGGGTCTCCCCCGAAATCGATCGATGTACAAGCACCCGCTTGGGGAAAATCCATTCCCGCCTGACGTTGATCGCCAGGCACACGCGATCGGCTCGAAAACCGCCCGGTCGAGTGTTCCTGATAAAGCCAGCAGGTAGTAACAGACGCTTGAGGGAGGTTGGCTCCCTCAAGCGATAAGGTTAGTCAGGAATCAGGATTTTTTATCTTCGGCCGGCTTGTCGGTCGGATTGGCAATCAGCGCCTTGAGCTCATCGCTCATCGGGAATTGCAGGTTCAGGCCTTTTGGTGGAATTGGCTGGGTGAACCACTTGTCGTAGATCTTGGTGATTTCGCCGGACTTGTAGGTGGCGACGATGGCGTCATCCACGGCCTTCTTGAACGGCGCGTCGCCTTTGCGGACCATGCAACCGTAGATCTCGAAGGATTGCGGCGTGCCGGTCACGGTCCAGTCACCTGGCTTCTTGGCCTTGGCCATTTCACCGGCGAGCAGTGCGTCGTCCATCATGAACGCCACTGCGCGACCGCTCTCGAGCATGTTGTAGGACTCGCCGTGGTCCTTGGCGGAGATGATGTTCATGCCCATTTGCTTGTCGGCGTTCATCGACTTGAGGATGCGCTCGGAGGTGGTGCCAGCGGTGGTCACCACGTTCTTGCCTTTCAGGTCCGCGAAATCCTTGTAGGACGAGTCTTTTTTGGCCAGCAGACGTGTGCCGACTTCAAAGATGCCGACCGAGAAGTCGACCTGTTGCCCGCGCTCGGCATTGTTGGTGGTAGAGCCGCACTCCAGATCCACGGTGCCATTCTGCACCAGCGGGATACGGGTCTGCGAAGTCACCAGGTTGTACCGGACCTTCAGGTCAGGCATGTCCAGGTCCTTCTTGAGGGCCTCGACCACTTGCATTTGGATGTCGTGGGAGTAACCCACTGGCTTGCCGGAAGCATCCGCAATGTAGGAGAACGGGATCGAACCGTCGCGGTGGCCCAGGGTGATGGTGCCGGACTCTTTGATTTTCTTCAGTGTGCCGGTGAGTTCGGCAGCGAAAACTGGAGTGCTAATCAGAGCGGCAGCGATAGCTGCGCCCAAAATATGGGGAACGATGCGCATCAGTACTTCCTCGACATTTGTTTTTTTTATGAAGCCTGGACGGCCCTTGATACCGCGATATCTGTGAAACCGCTCAAAGCGTCTCAGGCAATCGCTACGAAGTGTAGAGCATGAGTCGTGCCAAACCATAAATAAAAGGTTAACTATATGATTTATAAAGGTATTAAGTTTATGTGGCGGGTTTTTTGTGAGAGCGAGATCCGGCAAACCGAATCGTCTGCTGCGCAGCGTTCGGAAAACCGACTGTTCTGTATGCGGGCTTTGAAGCGGCGGCGCGGCATTCGAAAAAAAGCCCCTGGACCTTTCGGTGCAGGGCATAGGTATTTACACAATTTTCAGAAGCTGACGACTTTCCCTGTGGCGAGCGGGCTTGCCCCGCGTTGGGCTGCGAAGCAGCCCCAAAACCAGCGGCTACGGAGTATCTGATACACCGCATTTGGGTTACTGGGCTGCTTCGCAGCCCAACGCGGGGCAAGCCCGCTCGCCACAACAGCCCTATCTGCTTGGATTTAAGCGTTGAGGCAAAGTTGTGTAGACACCTACGGGTGCAGGGGCTTGGGTCGATCAGGCCGCTTCTATCTTGCTGCGGGCCTGCTTCAGTTGGGTCAGGTAGCGTTGCAGGTTGTCCTGTTCGGCGGGCGTGGTGAACAGACCCAGCTTGCTGCGGCGCCAGAGAATGTCTTGCGGGTGCAGGGCCCATTCTTCGGTGCACAGGTAGTCGACTTCGCGGGTGTACAAGCCGCCGCCCAAATGGTCACCCAAGTCGGCCAGCGATTGCACGCCTTCAAGCAGGCGCCAGGTGCGGCTGCCGTAGGTGGTGGACCAGCGCCGGGCAATTTCGCTGGGGATCCAGTCGAACGTGTTGCGAATGGCCTGGGCCAGCGCTTCCGGCGTGCTCATGTCTTCGCCGCCGGGCAGGGTCGCCTTGGCGGTCCAGCTTGGCTTGATGTCCTTGAAGTACGGGGCGAGTTGCGCCAGCGCCGATTCCGCGAGTTTGCGATACGTGGTCAGCTTGCCGCCGAATACCGAGAGCAATGGCGCTTCATCGGCCGCGCCGGACAGGGCGAGGGTGTAGTCACGGGTCACGGCTGACGGGTTGTCGGACTCGTCGTTGCACAGTGGGCGAACACCGGAATAAGTGTGGACGATATCGTCGCGGCTCAACTGTTTCTTGAAGTGAGCATTGACCACATTGAGCATGTAGTCGGTTTCACCTTCGGTAATCGCGACGTTCGCCGGATCGCCAGTGTATTCGCGGTCGGTGGTGCCGATGATGGTCAGGTGGTTCAGGTATGGAATGGTGAAGACGATGCGTTGGTCTTCGTTCTGCAGGATATGCGCGTGGGCACCTTCATACAGTTTCGGCACGATCAGGTGGCTGCCCTGGATCAGGCGGATGCCGTAAGGCGATTCCAGCTTCAGGTCGTCCTTGATGAATTTGGCGACCCACGGTCCCGCAGCATTCACCAGCGCCTTGGCGCGGATCGAGAACCGGCTGCCATCGGCACGTTCCAGGTGCATATGCCACAGGCCTTTGCTGCGCCGGGCGCTGACGCAACGGGTCTGGGTGTGAACGTGGGCACCGTTTTCCCGTGCGGCCATGGCGTTGAGCACGACCAGGCGTGCGTCATCGACCCAGCAATCGGAGTATTCGAAGCCTTTGGTGATTTCGCTTTTCAACGGGCTGTCCGGACCGAACTTGAGGCTTTTGGGGCCCTGCAGTTTCTCCCGCTTGCCGAGGTGGTCATAGAGGAACAATCCGGCGCGAATCATCCAGGCGGGACGCAGGTGCGGACGATGAGGCAAGACAAAGCGCATCTGCTTGACGATGTGCGGCGCCTTGGCCAACAGCACTTCGCGTTCGGCCAGGGCTTCGCGCACCAGGCGGAATTCGTAGTGTTCAAGGTAGCGCAGGCCACCATGAATCAGTTTGCTGCTGGCGGACGAGGTATGGCTGGCCAAGTCGTCTTTTTCGCAAAGGAATACCGACAGACCGCGACCGGCCGCATCTGCCGCGATGCCCACGCCGTTGATCCCACCACCGATAACGGCGACGTCATAGACTTCGGCAAGGGGTGGAGCAGGCAAGGTAGAAAGGGGCATCGGCTGGCCTCGCGATTTTCTTTTCGTATTGGAAATCGAACATTAATGTTCATTTGCGAAAATGGTAGCGCATAAACGCGGGTACAGCCAGTCGACTTCGATTGAAAATACTGATCGAAGGGGCGAGAAAGGAAAATTTGTGAACATCTTCGGGCGGATAGATCTATCTATGTGGCGAGCGGGCTTGCCCCGCGTTGGGTGGCGAAGCCGCCCTAAAACCGAGTGTCCCGGCCTGACTGGAGAATCTCGGTGGTCTGTGATGGGGCTGCTACGCAGCCCAGCGCGGGGCAAGCCCGCTCGCCACAGGGTTACACGACTTCCAGGCGAATTTTGTGCTGACTGAGCAATTGCGCCAGCGCCGGGACCGGCTGCTGGTCGGTGACCAAACAATCGATCAAACTGATCGGTCCCAGGCGAATCATGGCGTTGCGCCCGAATTTGCTTGAGTCTGCCGCCGGAATGACTTTGCGCGCATTGGCAATGATCGCTTGGGAAACCCGCACTTCCTGGTAATCGAAGTCGAGCAAGCTGCCGTCCTCGTCAATGCCGCTGATGCCCACCAAGGCAAAGTCGACCTTGAACTGGTTGATGAAGTCCACGCTCGCCTGGCCCACCACGCCGCCGTCGCGGCGCACGTTGCCGCCGGTCAGCAGCACGTCGAAGTCGTCCTTGGCGCTGAGCATCATCGCGACGTTGAGGTTGTTGGTGATGATCTTCAGGTGGCTGTGATTGAGCAGCGCGCGCGCGATCGATTCGGTGGTGGTACCGATATTGATGAACAGCGAGGCATGATCGGGGATCTGTGCGGCGATGGCTTCGCCGATGCGCTGTTTTTCGTCGCGCATCTGGTCGGCACGCATGGCGTACTCAGTGTTTTCGACGCTGGAGTCATACGCGGCGCCGCCGTGGTAGCGGCGCAGCAGGTTGGCTTCCGCCAGTTGATTGATATCACGGCGGATGGTTTGCGGGGTCACAACGAACAACTGCGCCATTTCCTCGATGCTGACATAGCCGCGTTCGCGGACCAGTTCGAGGATTTGTTGCTGACGGGGAGGCAGATTCATGGGCGTCCTTTGGGCTGCCGTACAAAAAGTGGCCCATAATGACGCAGGAATCTGCTCCCTGCCAGTTACAACCCTATGTGGGTCCCGCGCCTGGCTTATTCAGCGCTCTCGTGGGGTTCCCAGTCGCGGGTGCGGCTGACCGCTTTTTTCCAGCCGGCGTAGAGCTTTTCCTTGGCGGGCTCGTCCAGTTGCGGTTCGAATTCGCGCTCGATCACTGCCTTGCCGCGCAACTCGTCCAGGCTGCTCCAGAAGCCGCACGCCAGGCCTGCCAGATACGCCGCACCCAACGCCGTGGTTTCGCGCATTTGCGGGCGCTCCACCTGGGTGCCGAGGATATCGGCCTGGAACTGCATCAGGAAGTTGTTGGCCACGGCGCCGCCATCCACCCGTAGGGATTTCAGGCGTTCGCCGGAATCCTGCTGCATGGCGTCGAGTACGTCGCGAGTCTGGTAGGCAATCGACTCGAGCGCTGCACGAATGATGTGATCCACGCGGACGCCGCGGGTCAGGCCAAACAGCGCGCCACGGGCGTACGGGTCCCAGTACGGGGCGCCGAGGCCGGTGAAGGCGGGCACCAGGTACACGCCGTTGCTGTCTTTGACCTTGCTGGCAAAGTACTCGGTGTCGTGGGCGTCATTGATGATTTTCAGTTCGTCGCGCAGCCATTGCACGGTGGAGCCGCCGTTGAAGACTGCGCCTTCCAGGGCGTAGGCCACTTCGCCACGGGGACCGCAGGCGATGGTGGTGAGCATGCCGTGCCGGGATTTGACCGCCTTGTCCCCGGTGTTCATCAGCAGGAAGCAGCCAGTGCCGTAGGTATTTTTTGCCTGGCCTGGCTCCACGCACATCTGGCCGAACAGCGCTGCCTGTTGGTCACCGGCAATGCCGCCGATGGCGATGCCGCTTTTGGTGCGGCCGTAGATTTCCGAGGACGACTTCACTTCCGGCAGCATTTCCCGCGGGATATCCAGGATATCCAGCATCTTCGCGTCCCACTCCAGGGTGTGGATGTTGAAAAGCATGGTGCGCGAGGCGTTGGTGTAGTCAGTAACGTGGGTCTTGCCGCCGGTAAATTTCCAGATCAGCCAGCTGTCTACGGTGCCGAACAGCAGTTCGCCGTTGCGCGCCCGTTCGCGACTGCCTTCGACGTTATCGAGGATCCACTTGAGCTTGGTCCCCGAGAAGTACGGGTCGGTCACCAGGCCGGTGGTTTCGCTGATGTATTGCTCATGGCCGTCGCGCTTGAGCTGCTGGCAGATTTCGGTACTGCGTCGGCACTGCCAGACAATCGCGTTGTAGATCGGGCGGCCGCTGACTTTGTCCCAGACCACTGTGGTTTCACGCTGGTTGGTGATGCCGATGGCGGCGACCTGGTCATGGTGCAGGCCGGCTTGTGCCAGGGCCTCGACCATCACGGCGCTCTGGGTCGCGAAGATCTCCATCGGGTCGTGTTCGACCCAGCCGGCTTGCGGGTAGTGTTGGACGAATTCGCGCTGGGCTGTACAGACCACGTTGGCGTCGCGATCGAAGATGATCGCTCGGGAACTGGTCGTGCCCTGATCGAGGGCAATGATGTAGTTCTTATTCTGTGTGTCGGTCATGTCGATTGCCTTGGACGGAAAAAAGGAGTGGGTACGTAGCCTGGGAGGTAAAAAAACAGCAGGTTCCAGGTTGGCGCGTTCAAGAGGTTCGGCGGTTGCCGCTGGCGGCAGGTTCAATTGCATCAGTTGTAGCAGGTGCGGCGTTGGGCAGGTGACGGGCAATCAGCCCGCGATACGCTGCAGCGCCGAGGCAGGCACCGACAATCGGTGCAAAGATCGGAATCAGGAAATAAGGAATGTCACGCCCGCCGGTGAAAGCCATTTCACCCCAGCCGGCAAAAAAGGTCATCAGCTTGGGTCCGAAGTCGCGGGCCGGATTCATCGCAAATCCGGTCAGCGGCCCCATGGCGCTGCCGATCACGGCGATCAACAGGCCGATCAGCAGTGGCGCCAACGGGCCACGGGGCAGGCCGTTGTTGTCGTCGGTCAGGGCCATGATGACACCCATCAGGATTGCCGTGATGACCATCTCGACCAGGAATGCCTGGGCTGTGTTCAGCAATGCATGAGGATAGGTGGAAAACACCGACGCCAATTCCAGGCTGGCTTCTGAACCACGGATCATATGGTGGGTTTGTTCGTAATCGAAAAACAGATTGCTGTACAGCGTATACACCAATGCTGCCGAGCAGAATGCGCCAGCGATCTGGGCGATGATGTAGAACGGCAGTTTGCGCTTGTCGAAATCGGCAAAAATGCACAAGGCGATGCTGACCGCCGGGTTGAGATGAGCACCGGAAATGCCGGCGCTCAGGTAGATCGCCATGCTGACGCCGATCCCCCAGATAATGCTGATTTCCCACAGGCCGAAGCTGGCACCCGCGACCTTGAGCGCGGCAACACAGCCGGTGCCGAAGAAAATCAGCAACGCTGTGCCGAGGAACTCGGCCATGCATTGGCTTGAAAGCGACGGCTGTTGAAAAGCAGTTGTCATTGAAAACCCCAGTTCTTTTTTTTGTTTGGCGCTCTGCCAAAATGGGCAAATGCGCGATTTTCAGCGTTCCAGGATCCCCATCCTGTTCGCGGCTTACTGCTCGGACACTTAAGGATAATTCCTACGGTATTCGGAAACGAAAAAATATAGACAAGAAACACCGCTGTCAAAGGTCGAAAGTGAACTATTGGTCATTTTGCAACTATTGGTCTCGTGAATGATCGCGGCGCATCCGTACAAAACCTCGGCTTGCACGTGATAAACGGCTGCGCGTATTTGCCGCGTAAGCGCCGGTAATAGAGCGTTTTGCTTTGGCTTGACCTAGAATCGAGGTTTGGTATTTCCACATGTATCCCAAGCTTGGAGCCTGCATGACGCCCGCATTGGAGCTGTTGAAAAAAGTTCGCGCCGAACATCGCATTCACAGTTACGAACATGACCCAAAAGCACCGTCCTATGGCCTGGAGGCCGCGGAAAAGTTGAGTCTTGATCCGGCACAGGTATTCAAGACCTTGCTGGCCAGCAGCGAGAAGGGCGAGTTATTGGTGGCTGTGGTACCGGTCGTCGGAAGTCTGGACTTGAAGGCGCTGGCGCACGCCGCCGAGGTCAAGAAAGTCGAGATGGCCGACCCGGCAGCGGCGCAACGGGCTACCGGTTATTTGCTGGGTGGGATCAGCCCGCTGGGACAGAAAAAGCGTCTGCGCACCTTTATCGATGTCACGGCGCAGCCTTTTGCGACAATTTTTGTCAGCGCGGGGAGAAGAGGGCTGGAAGTGGAGTTGGCGGCGTCAGTATTGGCCGAGCATACCCAAGCCCGCTTTGCGCCGATTGGGCGGGCGTGAAAAAACCGGTAGGAGCAGGCAGAAACCTGGCTCCTGCAGAGGGTAGGTGCGTCAGTGGGTCGTGCTGTAGCGCCGCACGCCTGAGTCAACCTGCGGAAGGTGTGCCGCTGTACTTCCCGAGGCCTGGAACAGCACCAGATGTTCTGCCGCCACGCGAATGCCAACCTCGGTATCGATCTGATGATCGGCATGGCTGGGGAAGATGGATTCCAACTGAGCGCCGGTGGGCAACAACAAACGGTACAAGGTCGAAGCGCCGAGGAACGTCTTGCCGACGATCCGGGCTTTCAAGGGACTGTCCGGGGCATAGACAATATCATCCGGACGCAGCAATACATCTACCGCTCCGCCGATCGGCCAGGTATAGGCGCGGTTGCCGCGCAGTTCACCCAGTTCGGTACTGACCGACTCCGGGGTATTCAACTGACCACGGATGAAGTAACCCTGACCAATAAAGCTGGCGACGTAAGGTGTCAGCGGTTCGTGGTAGAGGTTGTAGGGCGTATCCCATTGTTCCAGGCGACCCTCCTTGAAGACGCCGACGTGGTCACTTACCGCGAAGGCTTCTTCCTGGTCGTGAGTCACCAGAATCGCACTGGTGCCCCGCGCCTTGAGAATGTCACGCACCTCATGGCTCAGCTTGCGCCGCAGTTCGCCGTCGAGGTTCGAGAAGGGCTCGTCCAACAATAGCAATTGTGGTTCGGGTGCCAACGCACGGGCCAAGGCCACACGTTGTTGCTGGCCGCCCGATAGCTCATGAGGGAAGCGCTTGCCAAGGCTTTTCAGGTTGACCAGTTCCAGCAACTCACCCACGACATGGTCTTTTTGCGGATGTTTGCGAATACCGAAGGCAATGTTTTCGACCACGCTGAGGTGCGGGAACAGTGCGTAGTCCTGGAACACCATGCCAATTCGGCGTTTCTCGGGAGCCAGGGTAAAACCTGCGCTGGAGAGGGTTTCACCGGCGAGGGTGATTTCCCCTTCATGTATCGGCTCAAACCCGGCAATCGCCCGCAAGGTGGTGGTCTTGCCACATCCCGAGGAACCCAGCAGGCAGCCGATGTCGCCGGCATTGAGGTGCAGATTGAGGTTCTGCACCACCCGTTGATCCTGATAACCGCATGCCAGGTTGCGCAGATTCAGCAGAAGTGGCTGACTCATGCGTGGTGGTACGCTGGCGGAACCAGAAACTCCAACAGCGCTTTTTGCGCGTGCAGACGGTTTTCCGCCTGATCCCAGGCCACCGAGCGTTGATCGTCCAGCAAGTCGAGGCTGATTTCTTCGCCGCGATGCGCGGGCAGGCAATGCATGAACAGCACGTCCGGCGCGGCCAGATCGAGCAAGGCGCGGGTGACCTGGAACGGTGCGAACGTGGCCAGGCGCTTGGCGCTTTCGTCTTCCTGGCCCATGGAGGTCCAGACGTCGGTGCTCACTAGGTGGGCACCGATCACGGCGTCCCGTGGGTCGCGGAACAACTGCGCGCGACCACCGGCTTTGGCGAGAAATTCGGCGCTGGGCTCGTAGCCCTCGGGGCAGGCAATGCGCAGGTTGAAGTCGAACTGGGTCGCCGCTTCTATATAGCTGTTGCACATGTTGTTGCCATCGCCGATCCAGGCCACGGTCTTGCCTTGGATCGAGCCGCGATGTTCGAGGAATGTCTGCATATCGGCGAGCAACTGGCAGGGATGCAAGTCATCGGACAGGCCGTTGATTACCGGTACGCGGGAGTTGGCGGCGAATTCGGTAAGGGTGCTATGGGCGAAGGTACGGATCATTACCGCATCGAGCATACGCGACATGACAATGGCGCAATCGCTGATCGGTTCGCCACGGCCCAGTTGGGTATCCCGTGGCGAGAGAAAGATGGCTTGGCCACCGAGCTGGATCATGCCGGCTTCGAAAGACAAACGGGTGCGGGTTGACGATTTCTCGAAAATCATCCCGAGAACGCGGTTTTTCAGAGGCTCGAACAGTACGCCGCGATTACGCAGGTCTTTAAGCTCAATGCCTCGACGGATCACGCTGACCAGCTCTTCGGGCGTGCAATCCATCAGGGAGAGAAAGTGCCTTGCGCTCATCATTAACTACCTTTTTGCAACAGACCGCAGATACTCAAAGCCTTGTTTATTGTGACAACGGGCGAGACCTGCGGCGAAAGCCGCACGGGGCGACGAAATAGGGGAAGGCGCGATATTGACATTAAATGTCGCGTCTTACCAATAGGCTACGGTTTTTTTGGGGTGTTCAAAGGGGCGGGAAAAGCACTTTTGAAGCCTGTTTCCTAACGGCAGCGGGTCATTTGTACACTGGCGTCGAGTCCCTTTGCAATGCGTGAGGGCGGATGCAGGCCGGCCTGTATCGGTTTCAGCAGGTGTTTTGGGGGGCTGCGGGGAGCGCTGAAACATTTTCTAATGTTTGCCCATGGCTCCTCCTGATGCCTGCCGATTCATGCGACGAACATTGCTGGCGCCTTGT
The DNA here is from genome assembly GCF_900106045.1 of Pseudomonas mucidolens. Classification (NCBI taxonomy): domain Bacteria; kingdom Pseudomonadati; phylum Pseudomonadota; class Gammaproteobacteria; order Pseudomonadales; family Pseudomonadaceae; genus Pseudomonas; species Pseudomonas mucidolens. The sequence goes on from NZ_LT629802.1 coordinate 344,589, forward strand.
TCGGTGGCAGGCCATAGTTTTGCGCACGTGCTTATTCCGATGACGCTGCATTCCATAAAAGAGACTGGCCATGACCAAGACTCTCCATCACCGTGCCTGCCATCTGTGCGAAGCCATCTGCGGCCTGACCCTGGAAACCACGACCTCGGACGAGGGGGGTATGACGATTACGTCGATCAAGGGTGATCCCCTCGACACTTTCAGTCGCGGTCATATCTGCCCCAAGGCGGTAGCCCTGCAAGATATCCAGAACGATCCGGATCGGCTGCACCAGCCCATGTTACGGGTGGGCGACGAGTGGCAGCCGATCCCTTGGGACGCGGCCTTTGCGCTGGCGGCCGAGCGGCTGGCGGGTATCCAGGCGCGTCACGGACAAAATGCGGTGGCCGTTTACCAGGGCAATCCCAGCGTACACAACTATGGCTTGATGACTCACAGCAACTATTTTCTCGGGCAGTTGAAAACGCGCAATCGCTTTTCCGCCACCTCCGTGGATCAATTGCCCCATCACCTCACCAGCCACTTGATGTACGGCCATGGTCTGTTGTTGCCGATCCCGGATATTGACTGCACTGATTTCATGCTGATCCTCGGTGGTAACCCGCTGGCATCCAACGGCAGCATCATGACCGTGCCGGATGTGGAGAAACGCCTGAAAGCCATTCAGGCCCGAGGCGGCAAAGTGGTGGTGGTCGATCCACGGCGCAGCGAAACGGCGGCCATCGCCGATCAGCACCTGTTCGTGCGCCCTGGCGGCGATGCGGCATTGCTGTTCGGGCTGCTCAACACGTTATTCAGTGAGAACCTGACCCGCGCCAGTCACTTGCCAGTGGACGGGCTGGATGAGGTGCGAGAAGCCGTCGTCGGGTTCAGCGCCGAGGCCATGAGTCGCCAATGCGCGGTTCCGGCCGAGCAGATACGTCAGCTTGCGCGGGATTTTGCGGCGGCGGACAAGGCGGTGTGTTACGGGCGGATGGGTGTATCGACCCAGGTGTTCGGCACGCTGTGTCACTGGTTGGTGCAGTTGATCAATCTGGTGACGGGTAATCTCGACCGAGTCGGTGGTGCGTTATGCACGGAGCCGGCGGTGGATCTGGTGGCGGCGACCTCCGGCGGGCATTTCAATCGTTGGCAGAGTCGGGTTTCCGGGCGCCCTGAGTACAGTGGAGAGTTGCCGGTATCGGCTCTGGCTGAAGAAATGCTCACCGAAGGTGAGGGACAAATCCGTGCCTTGGTGACGGTGGCGGGTAATCCAGTGTTGTCTACACCCAATGGACGGCAATTGGAGCAGGCGCTGGATGGTCTGGAGTTCATGCTCAGTATCGATCTCTATATCAACGAAACCACGCGCTACGCCGATTTGATCCTGCCGTCGACCTCGGCCCTGGAAAACGATCACTACGACACCACTTTCAATATGTTCGCGGTGCGGAATGTCACGCGGTTCAACCGGGCCATTCTGCCCAAGCCCGAAGGTGCGTTGCATGACTGGGAGATCTTTGTCGGGCTGGCGCGGGCATTCGCGGCGCAGACCGGCGCGGTGCTGAAGCCGACGCTGCCGCCTGCGCAGATGATTGACTTGGGCCTGCGGGCCGGGGCTTATGGGGATGCATCCAGTCACAAGTTGTCGGTAGCGGCCTTGGCTGATTATCCCCATGGGTTGGACCTCGGCCCGCTCAAAGCCAATCTGGCAGGGCGCTTGAAAACCGCAAATGCTCGTGTGCAGGCCGCGCCCGCGGTGATCCTGGCGGACTTGGCACGTTTTGTCGCCCAGCCGCTGGCGCAGGTGGACGAATTGCTGTTGATTGGTCGCCGTCACGTGCGCAGCAATAACTCGTGGATGCATAACTATCATCGCCTGGTGAAGGGCAAGCCCCGGCATCAACTGCTGATGCACCCCGATGACCTTGCCAGCCGCCAGTTGAGCGACGGCCAGCGTGTGCGGGTCAGCTCGCGGATCGGCGTGATTGAAGTCCAAGTGCTGGCCAGCCTGGAGATGATGCCTGGCGTGGTCAGCTTGCCCCATGGCTGGGGCCATGGTCGCCCTGGCGTGCAAATGAGCATTGCCAGCGCGCAGCCCGGGGCGAGTGCCAACGACCTGACGGATGAGCGGCAGTTGGACGAACTGTCGGGGAACGCGGCACTCAATGGGGTGCCGGTCAAGGTAGCGGCGGCGTGACGCAGCGAGTCTGTCGGGGAGTCCGAGCGTCGTGTCGGGCTTTGCGTTACAATGCGCCACCGTGCCGGCCCATGAGTCGGAAAGTTCCAGCCGAGGTGTTCCATGGATATCATCGAAACGATTAAAGAGCAGATTGCCAACAACACTATTCTGCTTTACATGAAGGGCGCACCTAACGCTCCTCAGTGCGGCTTTTCCGCGAAAGCGTCCCAGGCCATCATGGCGTGTGGCGAGAAATTCGCTTACGTGGATATCCTGCAAAATCCGGAAATCCGCGCCAACCTGCCGAAGTACGCCAACTGGCCAACCTTCCCGCAATTGTGGGTGGCCGGTGAACTGGTCGGCGGTAGCGACATCATCACCGAGATGGCGGCTGATGGCTCGTTGCAAGCACTGATCAAAGAAGCTGCGGACAAAGCTGCTGCAAAGACCGAAGCCTGATCTTGCAGGTGCTGGCTTGCCAGCGAAGGACTTGAAAGCGCCGCGTTCCACCAGGAAAGCAGCGTTATCGTTAGCGTTTTTCGCTGGCAAGCCGGCTCCTACAGAAAACCGGTCAATAAAAAGCCCCGCTTCTCTTTAAAGAGAGCGGGGCTTTTTAGTGGGCGCGAACTAAGGGTTATTCACCCATCTGCGATTGCAGATAGTTTTCCAGCGTCACTTTGCCGATCAGGCCGACCTGGGTTTCCAGCCAGTCGATATGCTCTTCCTGGTCCTCGAGGATATCTTCCAGCAGTTCACGACTGCCGAAGTCACTGGCCTTTTCGCAGTGAGCGATGGCGGCCTTGAGATCGGTCAGGCTCTTGCGCTCGAAGGTGAGGTCGCAGCTGAGCATTTCTTCGGTGTGCTCGCCGATGTTCAACTTACCCAGGTCCTGCACGTTCGGCAGGCCTTCGAGGAACAGGATGCGTTTGATCAGCTTGTCCGCATCCTTCATGGCCTGGATCGATTCCTTGTATTCATGCTTGCCGAGCTTTTCCAGGCCCCAATCTTCATACATGCGCGCATGCAGAAAGTACTGATTGATCGCGACCAGTTCATTGGCAAGGATTTTGTTGAGTTGCTGGATGACTGAGATGTCGCCTTTCATGACTGGGGTCCTGCCCTGTATTCGCTGTATATAAGGCGGAGTTTGAGCTGCACGCTGACTACTGTCAAACCTAAGTTATTGAATAATAAATGAAAATTAATCGGAATAAGAATGTTTGTGTTCCGCGTCTTGGCGCTAACTGTTTGAATTACGGGCATAAAAAAACCGGACCCTAAGTCCGGTTCTTTAAAATACGTTGATTTAAGCGTGTGTAAATTCTGCCGAGTAGGGGATCGCCGCCTGAGCCGTTTGCAATTGCGTCAGGGTTTCCCGTACCACTTGCTTGGCCAGGCAGGCGCATTTGCCGCATTGGCTGGCAACGCCGGTGGTTTCACGCACTTCCTTGTAGCTGCAGCAACCTTCGTAGATTGCTTCGCGGATTTGTCCGTCGGTGACGCCAGTGCAGAGGCAGACATACATAAGGGAGAACCGTCGCGGTTTAGGCTTAAGTGCGATGGATCTTAATGTTAACGAGAATGATTGTCAAAGTAGTTTCTCAAGCCTTTGCGTCTGGACGCCTGCGCACTGACGAACGGTTTTTTCAGTGTATGATGATCGGTCTTCACGAAGCGTGACTGCGTCACAGGCCTGTCGTTTATACGCGGCAGACTTGAGGTCGGTCCTTTTACTTCATCGTCACCCCTACATCAGGAGATATCCAATGAGCGTACTCGTCGGCAAACAAGCCCCGGATTTCGACGTACCTGCCGTCCTCGGCAACGGCGAAATCGTAGACAGCTTCAAACTGTCTGAAGCCATCAAAGGCAAATATGGCCTGGTGTTCTTCTACCCGCTGGACTTCACCTTCGTCTGCCCGTCGGAGCTGATCGCCCTGGATCACCGCATGGACGATTTCAAGGCGCGTAACGTTGAAGTGGTAGCTGTTTCCATTGACTCCCACTTCACCCACAACGCCTGGCGCAACACCGCCATCAATGATGGCGGTATCGGCAAAGTCAAATACACCATGGCTGCCGACATGAAGCACGACATCGCCAAGGCCTACGACGTAGAGTCCGAAGGCGGCGTGGCTTTCCGTGGCGCGTTCCTGATCGACGACAAGGGCGTTGTCCGCTCGCAGATCATCAACGACCTGCCGCTGGGCCGTAACATGGAAGAGCTGATCCGCCTGGTTGACGCCCTGCAATTCCACGAAGAGCACGGCGAAGTCTGCCCGGCCAACTGGAAAAAAGGCGACAAAGGCATGAACGCTTCGCCAGAAGGCGTTGCGGCTTACCTGACCGAGAACGCTGGCAAGCTGTAAGCCCGCGTCGAGGTACAAAAAAACCGGCCTGAAAAGGCCGGTTTTTTATGCGCGGGATTTGACCTCAGTCGTTGAAGTCTTCCCAGCCGCCCATTTGTTTCCAGCGGTTGACGATGCCACAGAACAGGTCGGCGGTCTTCTCGGTGTCGTAGCGGGCCGAGTGGGCTTCGCGTCCGTCGAAGTCGATACCGGCAGCCTGGCAGGCTTTTGCCAGCACGGTCTGGCCATAGGCCAAGCCGGCCAGGGTCGCGGTGTCGAAGCTGGAGAAGGGGTGAAACGGGTTGCGTTTCATGTCCAGTCGCGCCACGGCGGCATTCAGGAAACCGAGGTCGAAGCTGCTGTTGTGACCGACCAGGATCGCGCGTTTGCAGCCGTTGGCCTTCAAGGCTTTGCGCACACCTCGGAAGATATCGGTGAGTGCCGTTTCTTCACTGACCGCCATGCGCAGCGGGTGGTCGAGTTTGATCCCGGTAAACTCCAGGGCCGCTGCTTCGATGTTGGCGCCTTCGAAGGGTTCGACGCGGAAGAAATGGGTGTGTTCCGGATACACGAAACCCTGTTCATCCATGCCGATGGTGGTGGCGGCGATTTCCAGCAACGCATCAGTGGCACAGTTGAACCCGCCGGTTTCTACGTCAATGACCACCGGCAGGTAGCCACGAAAGCGTTCAGCCATCGGGTGGCGTGAACCGCCGCCATGACCTTCGTGTTCGTCGTCGAAATGGTCTTCACTCACGCGTGTTCCTCCAGCAGGCGCCAGCGCAGTGTTTCACCGGCGCGCAGCGGGATAACGGTCAGCTCGCCAAATGGCAGGCTGGCAGGGGCGGTCCAGTCTTCACGAACCAGGGTAATGCGCTCGGTGTTCGCCGGCAGCCCGTAGAAACGCGGGCCGTTCAGGCTGGCAAACCCTTCAAGCTGGTCCAGCGCGTTACGTTGCTCGAACGCTTCGGCATACAGCTCGATCGCCGCATAGGCGGTATAGCAACCAGCACAACCGCACGCAGCTTCCTTGGCGTGCTGGGCGTGGGGCGCCGAGTCGGTGCCGAGGAAGAACTTTTCGCTGCCGCTGGTGGCGGCATCGAGCAGTGCAACCTGGTGGGTATTGCGCTTGAGGATCGGCAGGCAATAGAAGTGCGGTCGAATCCCGCCTACCAGCATGTGGTTGCGGTTGTACAGCAGGTGGTGCGCGGTAATGGTCGCGGCGACGTTGGCCGAGGCTTCGGTGACGAATTGCACGGCGTCGGCGGTGGTGATGTGTTCAAACACCACTTTCAAGGTCGGGAACAGTTCGACCACGCGACGCATGTGCTCGTCGATGAAGATCTTTTCGCGATCGAATACATCGACATCGCCACGGGTGACTTCACCGTGGATCAGCAGCGGCATGCCGACTTCGGCCATGGCTTCGATCGCCGGCAGGATCTTGTCGATGCTGGTCACGCCGGAGTCGGAGTTGGTGGTCGCGCCGGCCGGGTACAGCTTGGCGGCATGCACAAAACCGCTGGCGCGGGCCTGGCGAATTTCTTCGGGCTGGGTACGGTCGGTCAGGTACAGCACCATCAACGGTTCAAAGCGGCTACCGGCGGGTCGCGCAGCGAGGATGCGCTGGCGATAGGCGTCGGCTTCAGCGGCATTTCGCACCGGAGGTACCAGGTTAGGCATGATGATGGCACGGCCAAACGTGCGCGCTACATCGGCCACGGTGTGGGGCAACGCAGCACCATCGCGAAGATGAATATGCCAGTCGTCGGGACGCAGCAGGGTCAGGCGGTCGGACATTGGGGATTCCAGGCGGGTCAATCTGGTGGGAATGCTACCGGAAAAGACACTCGCAGGCACCCGCTATCAAGTTTTGCTGAATGCTACCGATATCCCTGGGTATGCCTTAACGACGTATGACGCCTTGATGTGTTGTAGAAACCAGTGGAGCCGCCCGTGCGCCAGCATTATCTAGCCCTGCTCAGCCTATTCGCCAGCTTGCCCGCGATGGCCCTGACGTTCCAGACGCGCCTGGAGAATGTCGAGTGGAAGGTGGAAGGCGACAAGTTCGAATGCCGCTTGAGCCAGCCGATTGCCGATTTTGGTTCTGGCGAGTTCTTGCGCCGCGCCGGGGAGCAGGCGACATTTCGCCTCAAAGCCTACAACGGTTCGCTGGGCGGTGGTTCCGCGACATTACTCGCGGCCGCGGCGCCGTGGCAGCCGGGACGCGGTGATATCAATCTCGGTGCGGTGCGCGCCGGCAGTGGTGATGTGCTGTTCAACAGTTCCCAGGCCCAGGCCGGGCGCTTGTTCAATGGTCTGTTGGAGGGGCGTAGCCCAACGGTACGCCACTATTCACGGGATGGCGGCTATTCCGAAATCCGCCTGTTACCGGTGAAGTTCAACAAGGCCTACAGCGACTATCAACTGTGTACGGCAAAACTGCTGCCGATGAACTTCGATCAGATCAAGCAGACCCAAGTGGGCTTTCCGGGAGGCGGCATCGATCTGGACGCGGCCGCCAAGGCCAAGCTGATGGTCATGCTGGAGTTCATCAAGGCCGACCCCACCGTCAACCATATCGAACTGGACGGCCACTCGGACAACAGCGGCAATCGCCTGTCCAACCGCGACCTTTCCCGTCGCCGTGGCCTGGCGGTGATGGATTTCCTCAAGGCCAACGGGGTTCCCGAGTCGCAGATTGTCCTGCGCTTCCATGGCGAACGTTATCCGCTGGTGCCCAATACCAGCCCCGCCAACCGGGCGCAGAACCGGCGTGTCAATATTCACCTGGACCGGGTGCCTGTTCCCGAGAAACCGGCGCCCCAGGCCACCGCCCCGGCGAACGCGGCCGCCACCTCCTGAGGTGCGGCCATTCGTCGCTAGTCCGACATAATCTGTCGCTTTATCTTCATTTGCTGTCGCGCCCCTGTAATTTCACGGTTTTGAACGGTAGAATCATCGGCTTTCCGTAAAACCCCGTGGAGTGATGGCATGGCCGACGTAAACAAGGTCGTTCTCGCGTATTCCGGCGGCCTGGACACTTCGGTGATCCTCAAGTGGCTGCAGGATACTTATAACTGTGAAGTGGTGACCTTCACCGCTGACCTGGGTCAGGGCGAAGAGGTCGAACCTGCACGTGCCAAGGCGCAAGCCATGGGCGTGAAGGAGATCTACATTGACGACCTGCGCGAAGAGTTCGTCCGCGATTTCGTTTTCCCGATGTTTCGCGCCAACACTGTCTACGAAGGCGAGTACCTGCTGGGTACCTCCATCGCACGTCCGCTGATCGCCAAGCGCCTGATCGAAATCGCCAACGAAACCGGCGCCGACGCCATCTCCCACGGTGCCACCGGCAAGGGCAACGACCAGGTCCGTTTCGAATTGGGCGCCTATGCGCTGAAGCCGGGCGTGAAAGTGATTGCCCCTTGGCGTGAATGGGATCTGCTGTCCCGTGAGAAGCTGATGGATTACGCTGAAAAGCATGCCATCCCGATCGAGCGTCACGGCAAGAAAAAATCCCCGTACTCGATGGATGCCAACTTGCTGCACATCTCCTATGAAGGCGGCGTGCTGGAAGACACCTGGACCGAGCACGAAGAAGACATGTGGCGCTGGACCGTCTCTCCAGAGAACGCGCCTGACAAGCCGCAATATCTGGAGCTGACCTACCGTAACGGCGATATCGTCGCGTTGGACGGCGTCGAAATGAGCCCGGCTACCGTACTGGCGACGCTGAACCGTATCGGCGGCGAGCACGGCATCGGTCGTCTGGATATCGTCGAGAACCGTTACGTGGGCATGAAGTCCCGTGGCTGCTACGAGACCCCGGGCGGAACCATCATGCTGCGCGCCCACCGCGCGATCGAGTCCATCACCCTGGACCGTGAAGTCGCTCACCTCAAAGACGAACTGATGCCTAAGTACGCCAGCCTGATCTACACCGGCTACTGGTGGAGCCCGGAGCGCCTGATGTTGCAGCAGATGATCGACGCCTCCCAGGCCCATGTGAACGGCGTTGTGCGCCTGAAACTGTACAAGGGCAATGTGATCGTCACCGGTCGCAAATCCGATGAGTCGCTGTTCGACGCCAATATTGCCACCTTTGAAGAAGATGGCGGCGCTTACAATCAGGAAGATGCCGCAGGTTTCATCAAGCTCAATGCACTGCGCATGCGTATCGCGGCCAACAAAGGTCGTAAGTTGTTCTAAGCTGTTTGAATGACCATAAAAAGTGGTCCCTCTATCGAGGGGCCATTTTTTATGTCCGGAAAACCTGTAAGCGTTCAAGATGTTTATAGTTGTTTAAGATGCTGCCGAAGATTCGGCAGAAGTTGACCGCGTACGATATATCTATTTTTGCTGTGCTATTTTTAGTGTGGCAAGTACTTTCTCTTTGAGTTGCTATAAACGTCGAGAGTCCTGTAGGTTTTAACGTATTTTTTAGCCAAATTGCTGCTGGCGGCGAGATGTTTCTGGGAACTTTTCTCCAAGGGATTTTTCTGTGCGTGGATAACTGCAGGTTTAACTTTTGCAAGGGACATTTCCTGAAACCTGTGTGCGGCGCGTTTATATTGGCCGCAGAGTATGGCTATTTTCATTCGAAATATGTTTTCCGGCGGAAAGTTCTGAAAGCTCGAATGGAATATGACACATCCTTAGAGGCGTTTTTTTGTAGGGTGATTCCTATAGCTTTGTGGGGCCGGTCTCTGCTTGCTGTTACTTGGGGGGGAGTGCTATGCCAAGAGGGAAACGACTAGGCTATTGTGCGGGCTCTGAATAATTCGAACAGCGAAATTGGACTTGCCCATGAATAAAGTGCTGATCGTGGATGATCATCCCGTCATTCGCCTTGCTGTACGGATGCTAATGGAGCGTCATGGATACGAGGTTGTTGCGGAGACCGATAACGGTGTCGATGCATTGCAACTCGCTCGGGAGCACATGCCGGACATTGTCATTCTGGATATTGGAATTCCTAAACTCGATGGTCTGGAAGTTATTTGCCGGCTATCGTCAACCAAACAGGTGCAACCGTTCAAAGTGCTGGTGCTGACGTCCCAGGCACCTGGCCACTTTTCCATGCGCTGCATGCAGGCGGGGGCGGCGGGCTACGTCTGCAAGCAACAGGACCTTACCGAGTTGCTGAGTGCGATAAAGGCCGTGTTGTCCGGTTACAGCTACTTCCCCAACCAGGCGCTCAATTCGGTGCGGTCCACGCAGGGGAATGCCAGTGAAGCGGACATGGTCGAGCGGCTCTCGGGTCGGGAGATGATGGTATTACAGCAACTGGCACGCGGGAAAACCAACAAGGAGATTGCCGATGGCATGTTCCTTAGCAACAAAACCGTGAGTACCTACAAGACTCGCTTGCTGCTCAAGCTCAATGCTCGATCGCTGGTGGATTTGATAGAGCTCGCGCAGCGTAACGGGCTGGTATAAACGTCAGGTGCAGTGTCGGGCGCCGTCGACGTCCGCACAGAAAAAGCCTCCCGGCGGAGGCTTCTGGATGTGGCCCGCTGGATTAAAGGTCGAAATCGTAATCGGCCAACTGTTTTTGCAAGCGTCGCTCTTCCAGAAGGTTGTCGATTGTGCGGCGTTTGCTCAAATTGGTCTTGGCCACTTCTATAGGTGCTTCAGTCGCCTCATCCGAGTCCGTGGCAACAAAGTCATCCTCTACATCCACATCCAGTTGTTCTTTGCCAGTGCTCATAAGGTTAACTCCAGGCTAAGACTGCCATTGGCGCTCCTTATATCGACAAACGTCGGCCGGGTAAAAAAGATTTTTTCAATCGACTGATCAATAAAACCCTTGGTTGCTCAATCGTCGGACGTCTTTTCCTTGTATTCGCACAGATCTTCGATCCGGCAGCTGCCGCAGCGGGGCTTTCGAGCCTGGCATACGTAGCGCCCATGCAGGATCAACCAGTGGTGGGAGTCAAGCAGGTAAGGTTTGGGTACAAACTTCATCAGCTGTTTTTCCACCTCCACCACATTTTTTCCAGGCGCTAGCCCGGTGCGGTTACTGACGCGGAAAATGTGCGTGTCCACCGCCATGGTCAATTGGCGAAACGCAGTATTGAGCACCACGTTGGCGGTCTTGCGACCTACTCCTGGCAGGGCCTCGAGTGCCTCACGGGTTTGCGGTACTTCGCCGTTGTGACGTTCCACCAGCAAGCGGCAGGTCTCGATGACGTTTTTTGCCTTGCTGTTGTACAGGCCAATGGTCTTGATGTAATGCGACAACCCTTCAACCCCAAGCGCATGGATCGCTGCCGGTGTATTGGCCACGGGGAACAATTTGGCGGTGGCCTTGTTGACGCCGACGTCTGTCGATTGTGCGGACAAAATCACTGCGATCAGTAGCTCGAACGCTGAGGAGTAAGCCAGTTCGGTTTTCGGTTCCGGGTTGTCTTCGTGCAGCCGACGGAAAATTTCCAGGCGTTTTGCGGCATTCATGGCGCGAACGGTTCCTTGCAAGCGGTCAGTGGGGTTTTGAACGGTGGGCCCAGGCCTGCCATCCTGCGAGCAGCAGGCCGAGCAGGATAAACCCCCACGGGGCGAATGTGGCGAAGTGGCTATCGATCAGGATGCGTGACAGCGTCATTGCCCACAGCAGCAGACTGAATACGACAAACAGGCGAAACCGCAGCTTACCCTGGCCGGGTTGGAAGAACCCGCCTTGTTCGAGCAACACACATTGAACTCCGAGCAACAACAGATAAGCGCTCAGGCCTGCGGACATCTCCAGCACCAGGACCTGTATCGCCAAGTCGCCGCAACTGATCCAGGTCGCCGCCAGCAACACGCTTGCCACACCCAAACGGTGGCCACTGAGGTGATGACGAATCAGCTTCATGCTCACACTGTAGATCGTCACAATCACTGTCGAGACCATCCAGAAAACCAAGGCTTTCACCAAGGTGTCACTGACGCCAAGCACCGGTGGCAGTATCAACGCACCTGCCAGCCAGACGGACTTACTCATCGACAGGCCGCTCCAGCAAGTGCTGACGGTGCTCGTCAAAATAGCCTAGGGCGTCATGGATTGCGTTGAGCACGGCGCGCGAGGTGACAGTGGCGCCGGCCATTTGATCGAATTGCCCGCCGTCTTTTCTCAGGGCCCAGGCTGGCTCTTGCGGAGTGTTTGGCGACAGTCCCTTGAAGGCGGCAAGCCAGGGATGACCGGGCTCGGTAATGTGCCCGCCCAGACCAGGTGTTTCCGACTGCTTAAGGGTTTTTACCCCCAGTACTTTTCCATTGCCGGCGATTGCGATCAACAATTCAATACTGTCGTTGTAACCGATGGTTTGTGAGTGCAGGACCACGGCACTTGGTTGCCCTGACAGCGTCGCGAGATAACCATTGAGCAGTCGACTGTGGTTCAGCGCTACGGGACTTGCGAGCAGCGGATGTGCCAATGGCTGAATGTCGTAGCCAGCCAGCGGCAAGAGATCCAGCAACGTACGGTTTTGCAGATCGCGTTGCTGGGCGGCGATGGGCTGGGTGGTCAGTTGTTGCAGGGCCACGGTCAGGCCAGCGCCGGCGATAGCCACCAGCATCACGATGATTATTTCTCGTGTGGGCTTCATCCATCCACCGCCTGTGGCTTGGGTTCTGCCAGGCGTTCAAGCGCGGGCACCGCCAGGTTCATCATCAATACCGCAAACGCTACGCCATCGGCGTAGCTGCCCCATGTGCGGATCAGGTAGATGAGCAACCCCACGCCGATACCAAACAGCAAACGCGCACGTGGGTTTTTAGCTCCGGATACCGGCTCGGTAACAATAAAAAATGCCCCGAGCATGGTTGCGCCGGTCAGCAGATGAAACAGCGGGGCGCCATGGGAATCCGATCCTGAGCCGTTCCAGCACAGCAGGCTGATGACGAACAGGCTGGCGAGCATGCCCACCGGAGCGTGCCAACTGAAAACCCGTTGTTGAAGCAAAAAGACACCGCCAGCGAGAAACGCCAGATTGACCCATTCGCTGCTTTTGCCGGCGATGTGGCCAAAAGCCGGGTTATTCGCAAACAGTTCGTCCATGGTCAGGCTTTTATTGATTCGCAACGTATCGAGGGCCGTGGCCTGGGACCAGGCATCAGGTGCGTCGCCCTGTATGCCCAATACCTGTTGCAGACTCGCCAACAGCTCCATGCCATGGGGAGCAGGCCAGTGCGTCATCGGTTGCGGGAAGAGCACTAGCATCAGTGCATAACCGAGCATGGCCGGGTTAAACGGATTCCGGTTGCCGCCATACAGGTGTTTTCCCAGCAACAATGCACTGGCGACCGCGGCCAAGCATAACCACCACGGGCAGTAAGGTGGCAGGGCCAAGGCCAGCAAAGTTGCGCTGACCAGGCCGCTGAGATCACCGGACGGCAAACCCAGCTGGCGCCTGCGTAGACGACAAATGCTGGCTTCCACGATCCATGCGCAAGCGCCTGCCAGGATCAGATTGATCAACACGCCCCAACCGTAAAACCAGAACAGCACGAGCACCCCAGGACCTGTCGCCAGCAGCACTCGTTTCATTGCCTGTTGCTGATGGTCGAAGGTCTCAAGTGCTGACATGCTTATCCACCAGACGTTGAGCGTCATCGAGCCGCTGTCGGGCGACGGTCAACTCGGCCTCGCTGGTGCCCGGCTGACGCTGCAGTTTGCTCAGTTCGGCACGGTGCATCGCCAGCTGGATTTTTGCACGCTTGAGGTCGGGACCCTGATCCGCCGCGAGGGGCGGCACGACGGGGTTATTCGCTTCGAGCAACGCCAGCGCCTGCTCGGCAGCTTCAAACTGCTGCTGCAGATGAATCAACTGCGACTGCTGCTCAAAGGTCGGCGGATGGCCAAAGGCTTTCAGGGACCTATTGAGTTGGGCTCGGCTCATCGCGAGGGTGATCTTGGCCTTTTTTACCGCAGCGTCCATTTCTGCGGTTTTTTGTGCGCGGACGCGTTCAATCGCTGCCTGCAGCGGATTGCTCTGCACTTCTTCGCTGGGCGCGGCGCGCTGGGTGCGAGCCAGGCGTTCGGCAATCCGCAGCGCTTCTTCACGCTGCAGGCGCGCATTGCGCTGTTCGAAACGACGTCGGGCACGCTCGCGTTTGGTCGCGCGGGCTTGGTACTCCTGGGCGCTGGTTGCCAGGCCACCGACAATTGGCAGCGTCTTACCCGGTGACAGCGGGTGCATTTCAATGCAGTCCACCGGGCAAGGCGCGACACACAGGTCGCAACCGGTGCATTCATCAACGATCACCGTGTGCATCAGCTTGGCCGCGCCGAGGATGGCATCCACCGGGCAGGCCTGGATGCACTTGGTGCAACCGATGCACTCGGCTTCACGAATAAACGCCACTTGCGCCGGCGCTTCGCCCCGTGAGGTATCCAGTTCCACTAGCGCCACGTTCAACAGCTGTGCGAGGCCGGCGAGGGTCTCTTGACCGCCCGGTGGGCACTTGTTGATGGCTTCGCCTTGAGCGATCCCTTCAGCATAGGGTTTGCAGCCAGGATGCCCACATTTGCCGCATTGGGTTTGTGGCAGCAAAGCGTCGATACGTTGAATCAGGCTCATGGTTTGATCATTGCGTTGAAACCCAGGAAAGCCACGCTCATCAACCCGGCACCGATCAGCTCCAGCGGCAGGCCTTTGAAGGGCTGGGGAATATCGTTGCCGGCGACACGTTGGCACAGATCGCTGAACAGACCGAGCGCCAGCCAGAAACCGAGACCGGTTCCCAGACTCAGGAGTGTCATGTCAACCAGGCCCTGATCGTCTCGAACACCGCTCAGCACTACCCCGAGTACACCGGCGTTGCCCAGTAGCAGCGGCCATAGTCCGTCGAACGGCAGCCTTGGTGCCCACCTCGACAGGGCGCGCAGCAAAGGTTGAATCAGCAACGCGGTCATCGCCAGCCACACAAACAGTCGCAGCGAAACCAGCGTAGACGGTAGCAGCAAATAGTGATGCAGCAGGTAGCCCGATACGCCGCTGAGTACCATCAGCAACAGGGTTGCGAGTCCCAGGGCATGCACCCGTCGACGCTCCAGAACCTGATCGCCGGGCAGCGGCATGCGCAGCACGAAGTGGCTGATCAGGGCGGCGCTGGCAAGAGGGACAAGCATATCGGTCATGGTGGGGCCGGTTAAGCGAACAGGGCCTGATTATCCGGCAAGCACGGGGAGGGCACTAGCTGAAACCGCCCGATAGCGAGTCATCGTCGCGACTATCGGGCGGTTTCAGTGTTACTTGATGCGCTGGCCAGGCTTGGCGCCGCTGTCGGGGCTCAGCAGGTAGATTTCCTCACCGCCCGGGCCTGCGGCCATCACCATGCCTTCGGAGATGCCGAAGCGCATCTTCCGTGGCTTGAGGTTGGCAATCATCATGGTCAGACGGCCTTCCAGCTTGGCCGGATCGGGGTAGGCGCTCTTGATTCCGGAGAACACGTTGCGTTGCTCGTCACCGATGTCCAGGGTCAGGCGCAACAGTTTGTCAGCCCCTTCAACCGCTTCGGCCTTGAGGATCAGCGCGACGCGCAAGTCGACGGCGGCGAACGCGTCAAACTCGATTTCCGGGGACAGCGGGTCTTTGGTCAGTTCGCCATTGCCCGCGGGTGCTGCTTCACCGGTGTCGGTCTGGCTGGCGGCGAGGTCTTCTTTCGACGCGTCGGTCATGGCCTGGACTTTTACTGGATCAATGCGGGTCATCAGCGGTTTGAAGGCGTTGAGCTGATGGTTGCTCAACAGGCGGGCGTGGTCGTTCCAGGTCAACGGCGCGACATTCAGAAACGCCTCGGCATCGGCCGCCAGCAACGGCAGGACCGGCTTGAGGAAAATCACCAGTTGGCGGAACAGGTTGATACCGGTGGCGCAAATCGCCTGGACTTCATCCTGCTTGCCTTCGAGTTTATTCAGCGACCACGGCGCCTTGTCGGCGATCCAGGCATTGGCGCGGTCGGCCAGGCCCATGATCTCGCGCATGGCGCGGGCAAAATCGCGGGCTTCATACGCCTCGGCGATGCTTGGCGCGGCAGCCAGGAAGGCCTCGGTCAGCTCTGGCGCGGCATTCACCGGGACCATGATGCCGGCGTTGCCCTTGTGGATAAAACCGGAGCAGCGGCTGGCGATATTGACGACTTTGCCGACCAGGTCGGAGTTGACCTTCTGTACGAAGTCTTCCAGGTTCAGGTCCAGGTCGTCGACCCCACGGCCCAGCTTGGAGGCGTAGTAATAACGCAGGTATTCCGGTGACAGGTGATCCAGGTAGGTGCGCGCCTTGATAAAGGTGCCACGGGATTTGGACATCTTCTGGCCGTTGACCGTCAGATAACCGTGCACGTTGATGCCGGTCGGTTTGCGGTAGCCCGAACCTTCGAGCATCGCAGGCCAGAACAGCGCGTGGAAGTTGACGATGTCCTTGCCAATGAAGTGGTACAGCTCGGCCGTGGAATCCTTGCCCCAGAACGCGTCGAAATCCAGCTCCGGCGTGCGGGCGCAGAGGTTTTTGAAACTCGCCATGTAGCCAATCGGCGCGTCCAGCCATACGTAGAAATACTTGCCCGGTTCGTCGGGGATTTCGAAGCCGAAGTACGGCGCGTCCCGAGAAATGTCCCACTGTTGCAGGCCGGCGTCCAGCCACTCGGCGAGCTTGTTCGCCACCGCATCTTGCAGGGTGCCGCTGCGGGTCCAGGTCTGCAGCATCTGCTGGAAATCCGGGAGCTTGAAGAAAAAGTGCTGGGAATCCTTGAGCACCGGAGTGGCGCCAGAGATGGCCGACTTCGGGTCCTTCAGGTCGGTAGGTGCATACGTCGCGCCGCATTTTTCGCAGTTATCGCCGTACTGGTCTGCCGTACCGCATTTCGGGCAGGTGCCCTTGATGAAACGGTCGGCCAGGAACATTTTCTTTTCCGGGTCGAAATACTGGGTGATCGAACGCGTGGCAATGTGCCCGGCGTCACGCAGCTTCAGGTAGATCTGGCTCGACAGCTCGCGGTTTTCTTCGGAGTGGGTCGAGTGGAAGTTGTCGAATTCGACCAGGAACTCGGCAAAGTCGGCGCTGTGTTCAGCCTGCACGTTGGCGATCAGTTGTTCCGGGGTGATGCCTTCCTTTTCGGCGCGCAACATGATGGCCGAACCATGGGCGTCGTCCGCGCAGACATAAATGCACTGATTGCCGCGATGCTTCTGGAAGCGCACCCACATATCGGTCTGGATGTACTCAAGCATATGGCCAAGGTGGATCGAACCATTGGCATAGGGCAGGGCGCTGGTGACGAGGATCTTGCGTGGCTCGGACATGGGGCTCGGCTACTTGATGAAACGGAGGTCGGCCACTATAAAGCGCCGGGAAATATATTTCACCCCGTGCGGCTGTTTCAGCGTTTTCCAACGTCGTGAAACATGCCCTTCGCCGCGGGAACGGTTAGGATAGCCGCCTGTTTTAGTCTGTCTTTTCGGGAGTAGCCCATGAGCGCCGTTAATCGTGCAGCGGTGGAAGCCGTCCTTCGCCAGTACACCGACCCCTATCTGAACCAGGACCCGGTCAGCGCCGGCTGTGTCCGGACCATTGACGTACGGGGCGATCAGGTCACGGTCCAGCTCGAGTTGGGCTACGCCGCGGGGCTGTTCAAAAGTGGCTGGGCGCAGATGCTGCAAATGGCGATTGAAGGCCTGGACGGTGTCAGCGCCGCGAAGGTTGATATCCAGTGTGTGATTGCGCCACATAAGGCGCAGGCACAGATTCCGGGCATGGCCAACGTCAAGAACGTGGTAGCCGTGGCGTCGGGCAAGGGTGGCGTGGGCAAGTCCACGACAGCAGCCAACCTGGCGCTGGCCCTCGCCCGTGAAGGCGCGCGGGTGGGGATTCTCGACGCCGACATTTATGGTCCCAGCCAAGGCGTGATGTTCGGTATTGCCGAAGGTACTCGCCCCAAAATCAAGGACCAGAAATGGTTCGTGCCGATCGAGGCCCATGGTGTGGAAGTGATGTCCATGGCGTTTCTGACCGACGAGAACACGCCGATGGTCTGGCGCGGGCCGATGGTCTCCGGCGCCTTGCTGCAACTGGTCACGCAGACCGATTGGGGCAATCTGGACTACCTGGTGATCGACATGCCGCCGGGCACGGGCGATATCCAGCTGACCCTGGCGCAAAAGGTCCCGGTCGCGGGCTCGGTGATCGTGACCACGCCGCAGGACCTGGCGCTGCTGGATGCCCGCAAAGGTGTGGAAATGTTCCGTAAAGTCAGCATCCCGGTGCTGGGTGTCGTGGAAAACATGGCGGTGCACATCTGCTCCAACTGTGGTCATGCCGAGCATTTGTTCGGTGAGGGCGGCGGTGAGAAATTGGCCACGCAATATGGTGTCGAACTGCTGGCGTCGTTGCCGCTGTCGATGGGCATTCGTGAACAGGCCGACGGCGGCAAGCCAACTGTGATTGCCGAGCCCGACGGCCAGATCGCCATGGTCTATCAGGAACTGGCCCGTCATGTGGGTGCGCGGATTGTCTTGCAGGAAGCGGGTTCACAGGCAATGCCGACCATTACTGTCAGCGACGACTGATCGGACTGAAAGTAACCAGGCCTCGAGGTTGTCGGGGCTTTTTCGTGTGTGGCGCAAGCCCTGGACGGTGTCGATTACGCTTTTACCCGGTTGCTGGTGTAAGCATTCGCTTACTTTTTCGTAAGCGTTCGGTCTATTTGCTCTCCCGACGCGTCTCGACGAGCTAGCTGATTTTTATATCCATTTGAAAAATAACAACTATTTATTCTGTTTCAAGTGAGTCAGCACGCAGTGATTGCGATTGGTTCCGTTTGAACTTAATCGGGAAGTCTCTAACATCAGTCCTGTGTCCACGGATTGACACAGTCATCAAGGAACGATGGCTCAGGGAACCTCGCAGGATGCGATTCATCAGGATGATGAAAAGGAACACAGGGACTAAGGAAAAAATGTGGGCGGGTCAAACCGCCCCTTTTTTTTGCCTGTAGAAAAGTAGAAAACCATAAACGCAAAAAGGCCCGCAAGGGGCCTTTGAAGAACAACGACGCAATTAACGTGCGAGGTCTTTGATCTTGCCTTTCACGCCATCCCACTCTTCTGCGTCAGGCAGCGATTCTTTCTTCTCGGTGATATTCGGCCAGATTTCCGCCAGCTCGACGTTCAACTGAATAAACTCCTGCATATCCTCCGGTACTTCATCTTCGGAGAAGATCGCAACGGCCGGGCATTCTGGCTCACACAGGGCGCAGTCAATGCACTCGTCCGGGTGGATGACCAGGAAGTTCGGGCCTTCGTAAAAGCAGTCCACCGGACACACTTCTACGCAGTCGGTGTACTTGCACTTGATGCAGTTGTCGGTGACGACGAAGGTCATTTCTAATTTTCTCCTCAGGCGGCGGCAGCGAAACCCCTTATGGCAGGGCTCGCGAGGTTTGGGAGCGATAGTCTGCGAACCGGGCTAAAAGCCCGCAGCATCCCAAACCGCGCGAGATAATATCAGCTTGCAAGCGTCTGCGTTAGACCCGTGTCTTCAGTGCATATAGCAATTCCAACGCTTTTCGCGGAGTCAAGTCGTCCAGGTCAAGCTTTGCCAACTCATCCAGCACCGGATGCGGCAGGCTGGCGAACATATCGCTTTGCTGCGGCACGCCCGGTTTGCTGGTGGTTTTGGCAGGGCTGGCGACCACCGACTCGTGAGGCAGCGCGGTGGTTTCCAGACGGCTCAGATGCTCGCGGGCGCGAGTGATGACGGGCGTCGGGACCCCGGCCAGTTGGGCCACGGCCAAGCCATAGCTCTGGCTGGCCGGGCCCGGTAGCACGTGGTGCAGGAACACGATGCGTTCGTTGTGCTCGGTGGCATTGAGATGCACGTTGGCTACCAGCGGCTCGTTTTCCGGCAACACCGTCAGTTCGAAGTAGTGGGTGGCGAACAACGTATAGGCCCGCAGTTGGGCCAGGCGTTCGGCCGCCGCCCAGGCCAGGGACAGGCCGTCGAAGGTGCTGGTGCCGCGGCCGACTTCATCCATCAGCACCAGGCTGCGTTCGGTGGCGTTGTGCAGGATATTGGCGGTTTCGCTCATTTCCACCATAAAGGTCGAACGGCCACCGGCCAGGTCATCGCTGGAACCGATACGGGTGAAGATGCGGTCCACCAGCGACAGTTCGCAACTGGCCGCCGGCACGAAGCTGCCGATGTGCGCCAGCAGCACGATCAAGGCGGTCTGACGCATATAGGTGGATTTACCGCCCATGTTCGGACCGGTAATCACCAGCATGCGAGTATCGTCGTCCAGCGACAGGTCGTTGGCCACGAATGGCGTGGTCAGCACCTGCTCCACCACCGGATGGCGGCCCTGGACGATACGCATGCACGGCTCGCTGACAAAACGCGGGCAGTTCAGGTCAAGGTTCAGCGCACGTTCGGCGAGGTTGCTCAACACATCCAGTTCCGCCAAGGCGGCGGCGGTGTCTTGCAGTGGCGCGAGGCGGCTGATCAAGTCTTCGAGCAAGGCTTCATAGAGCATCTTTTCCCGCGCGAGGGCGCGACTTTTGGCCGACAGCGCCTTGTCTTCGAATTCTTTCAGTTCCGGCGTAATAAAACGCTCGGCACCTTTAAGCGTCTGACGTCGCTGATAATCGATAGGCGCTTGCTCGGCTTGCTTGCTTGGCAACTCAATAAAGTAACCGTGGACGCGGTTATAACCGACCTTCAGGTTGGCCAGGCCGGTGCGGGCTTTCTCGCGGGCTTCCAGGTCAATCAGGAACTGCCCGGCGTTTTCGCTCAGCGATTGCAGCTCATCCAGTTCGCTGTCGTACCCGGTTTTCAACACGCCGCCATCACGGATGATCGCCGGCGGGTTGTCGATGATGGCTTTTTCCAGCAGGGCCGCGAGGTCCGGATAGGTGCCGGTGGTGACGGCCAGTTGCTGCAGGTGCGGGGTGTCCAGTTCGGTCATCGCCATCTGCAATTGCGGCAGGGCGCCGAGGGCATCACGCAGTCGCGCCAAGTCACGGGGGCGCGCGTTACGCAAGCCGATCCGCGCCAGGATGCGCTCGATGTCACCGATTTCCTTGAGCTGCGGCTGCAGCTTTTCAAAGCGATAACCATCCAGCAGGCAGGTAATGGACGACTGACGTGCTTGCAGCACCGTCAGGTCCCGCAGCGGGCGGTTCAACCAGCGGGTCAGCAAGCGGCTGCCCATCGCGGTCTGGCAGCGATCGACCACCGATTGCAGGGTGTTATCGCGGCCGCCGGCGAGGTTGGTGTCCAGTTCCAGGTTGCGACGGCTGGCGCCGTCCAGCACCACGGTGTCGTCCAGGCGTTCATGGCGCAGGCTGCGCAAGTGCGGCAGGGCGGTGCGTTGGGTTTCTTTGGCATAACTGAGCAGGCAACCGGCAGCGCCAATCGCCAGGGTCAGTGTTTCACAGCCGAAGCCCTTGAGGTCTTGCACCGAGAATGCTGGCACAGGCTTTTCAGCGCCGAATCACGCTCGAAATCCCACGGAGCACGACGCTTGGCCCCACGGCGTTTTTCCGCCGGTAAGTCCTTTGGCCAGTCATCCGGAATCATCAGCTCCACCGGATTGATACGCTCAAGCTCCGCCAGCAGGTTCTCCCAGCCCTTGGTCTCCAGCACGCTGAAGTTACCGCTGGTGATATCCAGCACCGCCAGGCCAAACAAGCGCTCATCCCCCAGCACCGCGGCGATCAGGTTGTCACGACGTTCATCCAGCAACGCCTCGTCACTCACCGTGCCCGGCGTAATGATGCGCACCACCTGGCGTTCCACCGGCCCCTTGCTGGTCGCCGGATCGCCGACCTGTTCGCAGATCACCACCGACTCGCCCAGCTTCACCAGCTTGACCAGATAACCTTCCAACGAGTGGTAGGGAATCCCGCACATCGGAATCGACTGCCCGGCCGACTGTCCACGCGCGGTCAGGGTGATGTCCAGCAACTTGGCGGCCTTCTTCGCGTCCTCATAGAAGATCTCGTAGAAGTCGCCCATGCGATAGAACATCAACTGGTCCGGGTGCTGGTTTTTCAGGCGCCAGTACTGTTGCATCATCGGGGTGTGGGAGGACAGATCGGAAGTGTTTTTACTCATCAGATACTTAGCGGACTCGTTGAAAGTGATGGGGCAAAGGGGCGCTTGGCCCTAATGCCGATCAGTTAAGCCTTTTTCAGTAGGAGCGAGCTTGCTCCCGAAGAACTCCAAGACACCGCGTTTATCCAGAATGCACGCGTTATCGTTGACGTTTTTCGCGAGCAAGCTGGCTTCTACAGTAGTCGGCGTTCCCTTAACTGACCGGCATTTGGCGCTTGGCCCAGCATTTTTTGCGATGGACGCAAGGTTAACACGCAAGGTCAGTGCTTCGCAGTGCGCAGAGGGCCAAGTGTCAAAACGGCTTTTATGCATTAAATATGCAAAATAGCATTTGCCATCGCCTGAAACTGGCCTCAATATCCGCGCTATGCAAAAACGCAACGTTTCTATCGTATTAAGAGAGCTGCTGGATCGCGACGCAATCTCCCCCACGGAGCTGCATCGACGCACCGGTGTGCCTCAATCCACTCTGTCCCGGATCCTCAGCGGCAAGATCGTTGATCCGTCGGACAAACATATCTCGCGCATTGCCGATTATTTTCGCGTCAGCACCGACCAATTGCGCGGGCGCGCGGCCGCGGTGTGGCAGGATGAGCGTGATCCGATGCATTCGGAACTCAAGGACATAAGCCTGTGGGACGACGATACCCCCGTCAATGATGACGAGGTCTCGATCCCCTTTCTGCGCGAGGTTGAATTGGCTGCTGGATCAGGAAGATTCGTCATCGAGGAAAGCGAGAAGGCCAGCTTGCGTTTCGGCAAGCGCAGCCTGCGTCACAATGGTGTGCAGTTCGATCAGGCCAAATGTGTAACGGTACGTGGCAACAGCATGCTGCCAGTGTTGCGTGATGGCGCGACGGTGGGCGTCAATGCTGGCAAGAGCGGAGTTGGTGACATTGTCGATGGTGATCTGTATGCCATCAATCACAACGGTCAGTTGCGGGTCAAACAGCTCTATCGCCTGCCTACGGGCATTCGTCTGCGTAGTTTTAATCGCGATGAACACCCGGATGAGGACTACAGCTTCCAGGAAATCCAGGAAGAGCAGATCAGCATCCTCGGTCACGTTTTCTGGTGGGGCATGTACGCCCGGTAACCGCAGCCTGTAAGAAATCAGCCCGCTCCCACGCGGGCTTTTTTTCGCCTGTAAGAAACCCGATAAGTGACTGACCGACAAGGGCTTTATGCGTTTGCGCATTGAGGCGCAAAAAATAAATGCATTTATGCATTGACTGTATATGCATACATGCATATTCTGTGTCTCAAGCCAGCCGGAAACGCTGGTGGAGGCGGCAAGGATGCCGCCAGGAAAGACAAGGATGTCACGCAATACCGGCATGGACGCCACCGAGCGGTGGCAAGGATGCCAAGCAATACCGGCAGGACGCCGACGCTCTTTAGTTTCACGGTTTTACCACAGGCAGCGATGAACCGGCCTTGACGGTTCAGAGGGTTGGCAACTGACCCGGGTGTGCAGCGTAAAGCACCAAAAGCAGTTATCCGGCGGACAGGGATCGTGGTCGGAAAAACATCGAGGAAAGATCCGTACCGCGCCAGTAGCGCCGAAAGATCGAGGACTGCATTACTGAAAAGCCTGGGCAACCGGGCTTTTTGGAATGCTTACCGCTAAACCATCCACCCATTCATCACAACACCGGCGACTTGCCGGTTTTACTCATTCCAGGAGGCGTGACATGACAGACGAGCAGCAAGCGTTAGCGGAAATGCCTATCTGGCTGGTCGTTATATTGGCCCTGATCGGCGGGGTTTCAGGCGAAATGTGGCGAGCCGACAAGGAGGGCGCTCGCGGTTGGTCACTGGTGCGGCGGCTGGCTTTGCGTTCCGGGGCGTGCATGGTGTGCGGGGTATCGGCACTGATGTTGCTGTACGCCGCCGGCATGTCGATCTGGACCGCCGGGGCCCTCGGTTGCTTGACCGCGATGGCCGGCGCCGACGTCGCCATTGGCCTTTATGAACGTTGGGCGGCGAAGCGGATCGGGGTGAACGAGCCGCCAGGTTCCCGCCCGGACCAGCCGTGACCGTTGCAAGGAAGCCACACCATGACACTGATTGAAAAACCTTCACAGCTGCCGATTGCTGTCGGTGAAACGCTGCGCGCCGCGTTCCCCGATCTGTGGGTGGGCAGCCCGCAGGACTTTCTGGCGACAGATAAAACCGGCGTGTTGATCACGCTTGAACGCAATGGCCCGGCTGTGCGCTCCCTTGAAGGACGCAAAGCCCATGAGTTGTCGGTCTCGCTCAAGGTCGTGGTAGCCCGAGGGGCGCCGCCCTTTGAAGCCTGTGATCTGGCGAGCCGGCTGATGGATCTGGTACTGGATAACCGTTGGAATCTGCCACCGGTCCAGTGCGACGTGCCGATGGGTATTGTCGCCGTGCCGTCGACGTTGGCGGGAGCTGAAACCGATTATGACGCCTGGACCGTTTCCTTCACCCAGACCCTGTATCTCGGCCCACCGCTGCTCGACGACCCCACAGGCACGCCGCTTTTTGCCTGGACATGGGACGTTTCGGATATCGACGATCCCGATCAATACCAGCCATTGCAGGGGTAGCCCATGTTTGACGCATTATTACGCCTGCAATTGACGCCCATCATCGAGCGTCTGGCGCAAATGGAAACTCAGCTTGAAGACCTGTACCGGCGCGCCGAGAGTTTTTGTCGGATCGGCGTGTGCCAGGAAGTCGATGCGCCTAGCAATACCTGCAAGGTCAGCCACGGCGAACTGCTCACCCCGGCCATTCGTTTTTTCAATCCCAGCGCCGGGGCGCAGACCGAAACACGCATCCCCACGGTCGGTGAACAATGCCTGTTGCTCAACTATGGCGGCGGCGAGGGTGGAGCGCAGTCGGTGGCGCTGTTTGGCCTGAACAGTGATCGTTTCCCGCCGGTGTCCAGCGTCGCGACGCTGACCCGTCGACGGCATCAGGACGGTACACAAAGCGACTACGACGCCGCCGGCCACGTCCTTAACTGGATTAACGGTCCCACGGCTTTCACCGGCTCGCGCGAACAGGTGGTATTGAGCTTGGGCGCCGCCAGTTTGACCGTGACTCCCGAGACCATCAGCCTGCAAGTCGGCGCGGTCGGCATGCTGCTGAATGCTTCCGGGGTTCACTTGAGTGGCCCGGTGGTGGATCACCAGGGCCGAGTCATCAGCACGGCATAAGGATTTGCCATGATCGGAATTGATAGAAATACCGGGGTCGCGGTGGACGATTGGTTGCAATTCGTCCAGCGCGCTACCCGGGCGCTGACCACGCCATTGGGCACCCGGCAAAAGCGTCCGCTTTACGGCTCGATGGTCCCGCAATTGCTTGGACAGAACCTGGGGGATGATCTGTTGATCCTCGCCCAAAGCCACGCCGCCCAGGCGTTCTACAACCCCCACAACGGCATTGCTGATTTTGCCCCTGAGGTCATTGTCGCCAATCGCCAGGGCGCCGGTTTGCTGTTGCGTTTCGCCGGTACCTGGAAAAACCGCAAGCAATCCTTCGAGGTGGTGACATGAGCATGTTGATACCGGGGCAGAATCAGTTGGCTCCTCCGGCGATGGTTGCCGTCGACGAGTTCGAGCTGTTACTGGCTGAGTTCAAGGCATTCGTCGTGGGTTACGTCGCCGAGCGTTCGCCGCACAATGCAGCAAAACTCAAGGTCAGCCTGGAAAACCAGAGCGAATTGCTGACGCTGGCCCTGGAGGCTTTTTGCGTTCGTCTGCAAACCCATGAACGCAAGTACAACGCCCGCATCCAGCAGATGCTGGCCTGGTGGGCCACCGGCAGTAACCTCGACGCGCGCCTGGCCGACATGGGCTTGGAGCGCCAGGTGCTGGATGCCGGTGATCCAGCAGCGTTTCCGCCCGTGCCACCGATCCTGGAAAGCGACGATGACGCACGCCTGCGCTATTACCTGGCGCCCCACGCGCCGGCGGCGGGTTCGCGGATGCAGTATCGGCGGGAAGTGTTCACCCTCGGCGAGCGACCCGTGGTGAAGGTGCAAAGTGCGACGCCAGGTGTTGTGACCGTCGTCTATACCTTCGACCCGGATGGTTACGCAGCGCAGGTCAAGGATGGCAACGGTCGCCGCACCGCGCCCGGTGAAGTGATGGTCACGGTGTTGTCCCGGGAAGGCAACGGGCAGCCCTCGACGGCGTTGCTTGACGGTGTGCGTCGACATTTCGCGCGGCCGGACGTACGACCGGAAACCGATCGAGTGAGCGTGCAGGGTGCGCAAATCCTGCCTTACAAGATTCGCGTAGTCGCCAAGATCAATGCTGGCCCGGATTCCGGGTTGACCCAGGTGGCGGCCGAGCAACTGCTGCAAACCTATGCCGAGTCTTGTCATCGTCTGGAAGGGCGCGTGGATCCAAGTTGGATCGACTACACCATCCATACCGCTGGCGCCGTGCAACTGGAGATTCTTGAACCGCTGGAGCCGATTATCACCACGGCCTTCCAGGCTCCGTATTGCACGGACGTCGAGGTCGAGGTACGCACGCTATGAGTCGCTACGCACCGAGCCTGTTGCCGGCCAACAGTTCGCCGCTGGAAAAGGCATTGGACCTGGGTCTGGGGCGCTTGCTCGACCGGGTCGCTCCACCCTTTCCGGGGTTGATGAATCCGTTGCGGACACCTGTGGAGTTCCTGCCTTACCTGGCGGCCGACCGTGGTGTCAGCGAATGGAACGCCGACGCCAGCGAGGCCGAAAAGCGTCTCACGGTGGAATTGTCCTGGCAGATCCAGCGTCAGGCTGGCACACCCAAGGCGTTGAGCCATGCCGTCGAATCCCTGGGGTTCACCCCCAACATCATGGCCTGGTATCAGCAACGACCGCAGGCCCTGCCTTACACCTTCGACGTGCAGGCGATCGTCGGCGCCAGTTGGTCCAGCGGCGACCACAACCGTTTGATCCGCCGCATCAACGCCGCCAAGAGCGAGCGGGATCAGGCCACCATCACCATCGTTTATCCGTTGGCAGGTGGTCTTTCCCTGAGCAGTGCGGTTCATGCCCCGTTGTGCGAGGGCGAGCTATCGCTTGGGGGCGCGCTGCCTGAACTGGTGCTGGGCACTCGGCTTAACAGTGCTGGCGTGGCCCAGTACTACACCATTAACGACTACGACCTCAGGGCGCAGCCATGACAGATGACATCACGCGCCTGGTGCGCTTCACCTCCAAGGGTTTGGATGAAGTGCTACAGGCAAAGAACCAAGGCTTGAAAGGCGAAATCACCCACATCGGCGCCGGCACCGGTCGCTATACCCCCACCGGCACCGAAACCGCCCTGCGCAACGAGCGCCAGCGGGTAGCCATTGTGGATTACGAGGATTTGGGTAACCGACAACTCAGGATGGCCGCGCTGTTTGATGGCGAAGGGGAATATGAAATTGGCGAGTTTGGTTTCTATCTCGCCAGCGGGACCTTGTTGGCGGTGTATTCCGTTGCAGGGAAGTTGCTGACGTATAAAGCGGCGGCGGCACGGGTACTGCAAAAGTTCACGCTGGATGTTTCGCCGTTGCCGGCGGATAGCGTGACGATTGTGGTGGGGAATGAGAATTTGAATGTGTTGTGGGTGGAGGAGATCGCGATTATGGCGGCGGCATCGGTTGGCAGTATGTCGCGTCATATGGATTTGATGTTGCGGGTCATGGACCTTGAAGCGAAGTAGTGGTACTTACAAAAGTGCCGGGAATAAAAATTGACAGGGAGTTGATGATGGGGATTGAAACGACTATCACGAAAGTTGTGGAAGCATGTAACAAACTGACGGAAACGGTTACTAACCAGATTGGTAAGATTGATGCGCGTGTAGACACCGCATTCAGTCAGTTCGCAACGTGGCGAAACAGCGTGCAAGCCAAGGATATTAATGGTCGTGCGCTATATAGCCAGGAAATCGATCTAACTGATCTGCCCACTGACACGTTTTATCCTGTTTGGTGGAGAATGCCGGGTAATGACAATGGTGAGACAGAGGTGACGGTCTCTCGTGTTTACAACCGCGACGCTGGCTTGGCCCCGTTTGGACAAGGAATTGTTCATATTGCAGGTCTCAATTTGCAAATGGAAGGGTGTGGGCATCTATGGAGTGGCGATAGTAGTTTCCTTACAGTGAAACGAATCTCTCAAACTTACCGTGAAACGGCCCGTGGTGTTAGTTTGGGTATGATCTGTATTGCTCGATCTGTTTCAGGTGTCAAACCTTTATATTCAGGTCTGAAGGATGGGCAAGTTACTCAAGCGTCGTCTTATTCCGGAGTCTATCTTCGAGGTGGATTGAGCTATACGGTTAATAAGTCTTTTGCCGCGAGCGTGGATCATAGCCGCTTGGATAAAGAGGTTCCCATTGGGGAGAGCTCTCAAGGTGATTGGGAGATTCGTTGGTGCGTCCGACCCTATCGTTTAGCTGATGCTGATGATGTGCTGGGTAAAACATTACCGGAGAGACGAATGGCGTACGCTTACGACAACGATAACATTTACGCCAAGAAGGGGGTCTGAATGACAATTTTGATTCATACGGCGACAACGCCTGATGGTGAGCAATTGATCAATATCCCAGCGGATACTGTGATTCTCAAAACCCTTGGCTTTTCGACTGAGCAAGCAGCGCAACTCTGTGTCGACGCCGCAAGAACCACACAGCTGGAAAATTCTCTCGCGGCGCGCCGAACCCTTTACGTGACCGAGGCCGATCCGCTTTTCCTCGAATGGCAGTACGACGAGTCCCCTGAAAAAGAGAAGGCTTGGCGGGACAAGGTTGCTGAAATCAAAGCTCTTTATCCGTTGCCTGAGCGCATTTGAAACCCACCGCGAAAGCGGTTTTTTTTCGCCTCCCCAAAGCCCCTCCTGCAGGGGCTTTGGCGTTTTTACACCCGGAGAATTTCCATCATGGCCAATCGCCAAACCTACACCGTCCTCATCCCGTTCCCCACCGGAGGTGGCCATTGGTCCACCGTCGGTCAGGAACTCGATCTGCTGGACGTCGAAGCATCTGCCTTGCGCACCGCCGGTCGTCTGCAGCTGACCAGCGTCCTGGATGCCGCCAACGACACCCACCCGGCCACGCAGGCCACCACCGAGAAGGCTGAATAATCATGGCTGAGGTTTTGAACTTCGAGCATAACGGCATCACCGTCAATGCCACTGAATCCCCCGAGGCCATGGGTGGCCTGGGTGACAACGTGATCGGTCTGGTCGGCACCGCACCCAATGCGCATGCGTCGATCCCGAAAAATGCGCCATTCCGCATCAACAGTTTTACCACCCAGGCGTTGCTGGACCCGAGCGGTGCCGAGGCCGGCACACTGTTTCAGGCGGTGTACCAGATCCTCAAAGTGGTCAAGGTGCCGGTTTACGTGGTGATCGTCGAAGAAGGCGCCACTCCGGCCGACACGATCAACAATGTGATCGGCGGCAACGAGCCGGTCACCGGCCGCAAACTGGGCCTCGCCGCCCTGAGCAGCGTCCCCGAGGACCTGACCATCATCGGCGCTCCAGGCTTTACCGGCAGCAAGGCGGTGGCCGGTGAGTTCGCGTCCTTCGGCAAGCGCATCAAGGCTCGTGTGGTACTGGATGGCAAAGATGCCGCGGTCGCCGACCAAGTGACTTACAGCGGTGAGTTGGGCGGCGCGGACCTCGGTTTCGACCGTTGCCTGCTGGTGCACAACATGCCGTCGGTGTACTCCAAGGCGGCCAAGAAAAACGTGTTCCTGGCGCCGTCGTCGCTGGCCATCGCCGCGTTGGCCAAGGTCAAGCAATGGGAAAGCCCGGGCAATCAAGTGACCTTCGCCGAGGATGTGTCCCGCGTGGTCGAGTACAACATCCTCGACACCTCCACCGAAGGCGACTTGCTCAACCGCTACGGCGTGAGCTATTACGCCCGCACCATCCTGGGAGGCTTCTCGCTGCTGGGCAACCGCTCCATCACCGGTAAGTTCATCAGCTACATCGGCCTGGAAGACGCCATCAGCCGCAAACTGGTCAAGGCCGGCCAGAAGGCCATGGCGCATAACCTGACCAAGTCGTTCATGGATCAGGAGGTCAAGCGTATCAACGACTGGCTGCAAACCCTGGTCGCCGACGAAACCATTCCTGGCGGCAGCGTGTACTTGCACCCGGAACTCAACAGCGTCGAGAAGTACAAGAACGGCACCTGGTTCATCGTCATCGACTACGGCCGCTATGCGCCGAACGAACACATGGTTTATCAACTCAACGCCCGCGATGAAATCATCGAGCAGTTCCTGGAGGACGTTCTCTAATGTTTACCAACCGAGTCAGACAGGCCATTGCGGCCACCCTCCAAGGCCTGCCGTTGTCGGCGACGGTGGAAGAATTCACTCCACCGAAGATCGAGTTCGACATGGAACCCATGTCCGGCGGGCGTTTCATCGCCGAGGAAATGGCCAAGAGCGGCAAGGTGCTCGGGGCTACCCTGGTGTTGCAAGGCGCCGGTCCGGAAATCATGCTGGCCCTGGGCGTTCGCTTGGGTGAAGACATCCTGCTGAACGTGCGTGAAGCGGGCCAGGACCAGGATGGCAAGACCTTCTTCACCTATCACACCGTCGGCGGCAAGCTCAAATCCCTGACCGAAGCCAAGCTGAAGATGGGCGACAAGGCCACCACCACCCTGGAGCTTTCCTGCCGCACCTACAACCGCCTGGACAATGGCGTGCCGGTGATCGACATCGACGTGCGCACGCAGAAATTCATGCTCAACGGCGTCGACATCCTTGGTGATGCCCGGCGTGCGGTGCTGATGCCGTAAGGCTGCCGAAGATCCAGTGCGGGCACCGCCAATGTGGCTGCCCGCACTGGTTTTTTGACGTTTTGGATTGTCGTTTATCAAGGAATTGACCTTATGGCCTGGATGCCTCCACTTCACCTTTTGCTGTCCCCGATCACCGCCGACAGCGGCGTCACGATCGAGCAGATTCAACTCAAACCGATGTTCTACGCGCCGCAAAAAGAAGCCCTTGCCCGTGCCGGTGACGATGAAGACGAGCAGTTCTTCGAGCTGGCGAAACTCGCGACCGGTCTGTCGGAAAAGGAACTCGACCAACTCAAGCGTCCGGACTACGTGAGCATTGCCCAGTACGTACATGACATGTCAACGCGTCCGGCATCGTTCTTCCTGGAGGACGCGGGTGAAGGTCGCGAGTCCCTGACCCGCGAACAGGTGCAATTGCTGCTGCCGCTCGAAGTCGCCGGCCGCACGCTGACCGAGTTGTCCCTGGAAATGCCCGCCCTGCGCGCCACCAAAGTGATGAAAAAACTCACCACGGCCAAGGAACGCGCCGAGTTCATCACCTCCCACTGCAGCGGCCTGATGATTCCCGATCTTGCAGGCTTGAGCGTGCCCGACTGGACCGAATTGCAGGAGCGGATCGACGATTTTTTAAACCAGCCGGCGGCCTTCTTTCGGAGCGCGACATCGACGTAATCCTCGACGTCGTGCCGCTGATTTATTCAGTCAGCGAAACGGAAATCCTTGATTGGGACGCCGGTAAAGCATTGCGCCGCTACGACATTGCGATCACTCGCCTTGGCGTCAAACAGGAGTAGAGCGGGATGCAAGAAAACTATTCGCTCATCTATGTCGCGGCCAGGGATGGCCGGCTCGGCAGTGGTGAGAATGCCGATATCAGTCACATTGGCTCGTCACAACCGCTCACCGGGGTCTCGGCTTTGGACCCGGTTCAGCCAGCACCGTCGGGGCTGAACCTGCGGAATGTGGGGCTCGAACTGAATGGATTGACGCTGTCCCTGGGGCTGCTGCGCAGTCATCTGGATGCGCTCAACACACGGCTGTCAGTGCTCAACGCATTCGATGCCCGTCCTGTGAAAGCCGAAGAGCGTGCCGACAGCAGGCTTTCAGACGAGCATAAGGACAACACCGGAGAATCGCCGGTCGTCGCGGTGGACCTGCGTCTGACCCGCGAAGCCATGACCCTGGGTGATGGACCGATTTTTGATCTGGCAGGTGCGCTTCGGCATTCAGACGCCAAGCTGTCTCTTAGCGAGGCCAACACTTCCGAGTCGTCGATTAAGCTCAAGCGAGACGAATACAGCGAGAGCAAGACACGCCTTTCCAACACCCTTGGGGCTGCATCGGTATGGCTGGAAGCGCCTTCGCTCACCGTGAAGACTGCTGTGGTCGAAGGTATCAACACCCTGGCAAGCCGGTCGCCGGCAGCGGCTGACGCGGTCAAAACCGTTGGCGCGGTGGCGCCCTCTGTCACCTTTCTCGCTTCCGAAGCCGTCTCTGGGCTGTGGGACACGATCAAATCACGGGTCTCGGGCAACCTCATCGACAGGGCTGCCGCCAAACTGGGCGGGCCGCTCGGCGAGCTGCTCAAGGAGAATAAGGGTAAGGATGCGTCGTGTTGCTGCCCGGATAGCACTAAGCGTAGCGCGCTGGATAGCGCAACTGCGCGGTTGCCCGAGAGCGTTGGCGACACCGTCAGGAAGAAGGGCAAGGCGCGTTCCCCTGGCAAGCTGCAACCCCGGCGCGTCGGGCTGCCCAAGCCGAACAGGCCGGCACAGTCGCGGCTGCCTGCGCAGGCCGCACAGCCTGCGCGCACCGGTAAACGATCCGACCTGAACCTGTATCCGCGCATGGAGCGAGTCGAGCGTGCACCTGCGCTCACTATCAAGGGCGAGCCGTTGCCGCCGTTTTCGCAAACGTCCGCCGCTCGGGCCGCGGGCGGTTTGCCTGGCAGTGCATTCGCGCCGTCCATGGCGCCACCTGCGAGCAACGTGGTGGCCCGCCGTGGGGCTAAGGGACTGGCAACGGGATTGTCGGGTGCCATGAGCCGCTTGGAATCCGTCGCTACGCGGCGGTTTACCCCGTTGCGCGTCGCGACGGCGACGATGGAGGCCGTACAGGGCGTGCGCGACGGCGACATGCGCGCTGTCAGTAGCGGCCTTGGCACGGCGGGTGGCGCCTGGGCCGGCGCGTCTGCCGGTGCGGCGCTCGGCACGTTGATTTTCCCCGGCGTCGGCACCGCTGTGGGTGGCGCGTTGGGCGGGCTGCTGGGCAGTGAGGCCGGCGCATGGATGGGCGACCAACTCGGCGGCCTGGTTGATCGCCTGCGCTCCCCCGAAGAGGTCGGCACACAGCTGACCAGCGCGCCAGCGGATAACCGGCAGATCAACTTCGCGCCGGTTATCCAGATCAGCGGCCAGGCCCCGGCGAGCGCCCAGGAGCTGGCGAATCTGGTGATTCAAACCCTGCAGAACCAATGTATGCCGATGCTGACCGATTCACTGGCGGTCCGGCGCAATGCAGCACTGACCGATGGAGGTGATTAATGCGGCAGCAGATGGTATTGGGCAGTTTCATTTTCGGGCTGTCGCGAGGTTTTGCTTATTCCACGCTCCAGCGCAGCAGTGATGGGGGCTGGGCCAATCTGGAGATTGTCGCCAGCAAACCCCAGTCGCGACAGAACGGCCAGAAACTGGAAAAGCTGACCTTTGGTGGCGGCGCCATGGCCGCGGTGGGCATGCAGCGGCTGGATGAATTGCGTGCCCTGCAGGACGCGCGGGCACCGTTGCCGCTGGTGGATGGCATTGGGCGTAACTGGGGGTTGTGGCGCATCGTCGCGGTGACAGAGAGTCAGGCCAATGTGATCGATGACGGCACCGCCATGCTGATCAAGTGGAGCTTGGTGCTGGAGGAGTTCGTCAATGCGTAGAGTTCGGAGTATTGCCGGTGATTCGGTCAACCTGCTGCTTTACCGCGAGCTGGGTCGTTGTGATGACGCTGCCGAGGAAACCCTCTGGCGGCTGAATCCTGGCCTCGCCGAGCACGGTCCGGTGTTGCCGGCGGGGATCTGGGTGATTGTGCCCGAAATGGAGGCGCGGCCCGGCGCTGCGCGTCCGGTTTCGGCCTGGGATTAAGGAGGCGTCATGGCAATGGGATTTACCCCGACCGTGGAAATCTACGGGGCCAACGGGGCGTTGATCAATCCACGATTGATGCAGTGGAAGCACACTGACGCGGCCGGGATCGAGTCCGATCGGCTGGAATTGACCATCAATATTGAGGGACTCGAAGGCCTGCCCAGCCTGGGTGGCAAAATCGGCTTGCGCGTGGGTTACCTGGAATCGGGCCTGGTGGAAAAAGGCGAATTCGTCATTACCCAAAGAACCCCTTACCTGTTTCCCATGCGCCTCGCTATCGTCGCGACGGCAGCACCGTTCAGCGTGGCTGACCAAAGCGGTTATCGGCAGCGCCGCTCCGCCAGCCACGGGCCCACGACCCTGGGCGCGCTGTTTCGCCAACTGGCGACGCGGCACGGGTTTTCGCCCCGCGTAGCGCCTGCGCTGGACGGGATTTCGATACCTCACATCGACCAGTCCAACGAAACCGACATGGGCTTTATCACCCGGCTCGCCAGGCGCTACAACGCGGTGACCAAACCGGTCAATGAGCTGTACGTGCTGGCTGAAAGTGGTCAGGTCAAGTCGCTCTCGGGCCAGCAATTGCCGGATGTGCGGCTGTCGATAACCGACGATAACCGCCCCAGCGAACAGGCGTTTATCAGCGCCAGAATCGATGAACAAGCCCGCGCGAAATATCAGGGCTGCCGTGTCAGTTGGTGGGATGCGGCAGCTTCTCGGCAGCGGGTGGTCGAGGTCGGTATCGCGCCGTTCAAGACCTTGCGCCAGCGTTCTCAGAATGCCGACGAGGCACGCGCCGTAGCCGAGGGTGAGCTGCGGCGCGTGGGGCGTGAAGGGCTGACGATAGCGATTGATTGCCCTGGCAATCCGTTGTTGTCTGCGGAAGGGCTGTTGCTGCTGGATGAAACCTGGCCGGGGTATATGCAGGGGCGGTGGTCGATTGACAAGGTGACGCACTCCGGCGACCCGACGGCCGGCTATCGCAGTTCGATCATGGCCAGGGGATTGGCTTCCTGAGTAGACGGAGATTGAGGATGATGACACTCGCGCAACTGCAACAGATTCTACCCAACGCCCGCTCCCAAGCGGGCGTTTTCATATCCGCGCTGAACGCGGCAATGCTGCACTATCAGATCACCGCGCCCCCGCGCATGGCTGCGTTCGTCGCCCAGATCGGTCACGAATCCGGTGAGCTGCGCTATGTGCGTGAACTGGGCGGCGATCGCTACCTGAGCAAATACGACACGGGGACCTTGGCCGCGCGTCTGGGCAACACCCCGGAAGCTGATGGTGACGGCCAGAAATATCGTGGTCGTGGGCTGATTCAGATCACCGGCCGGCGTAATTATCGGGTGTGCAGCCAGGCGTTGTTTGGCGATGATCGCCTGCTGTTTTTCCCAGAGTTGCTGGAGCAGCCGCAATGGGCGGCCGAATCCGCCGCCTGGTTCTGGAAAAGCAATGGTCTGAATGAGCTGGCCGACAAGGATCAGTTCACCACGATCACTCGCCGTATCAACGGCGGGGTCAACGGCCTGGAGCACCGGTTGCAATTGTGGGCGCGGGCGAGGGCGGTACTGTGCGTTTCTTCGAGTTGATCCCGGTCGTTTATCGGCTGATCGCCGGGCGGATGCTGTTGGCCAGCGTGTTCGGTGCTGCGTTTGCTCTTGCCTGGCATCTCCAGGCCTGGCGCTATACGGCGCGGCTTGAACATCAGGCAGCGGTGCAGATGGACGCCCTTAATCAACACAGTCAGGCGGCATTGCGGCGACAGCAAGCCGAGCAGGAAAAACGCCTGGTCCTTGAGCGGCAACTCAGCGCCAGCGACCAACAACATGCCCGGGAGTTAAGTGATGCACAACGTGATCAAGGGCGCTTGCGCGATCGCCTGGCCACTGCTGATGTGCGCTTGTCAGTCCTTCTCGACGCCGCCGCTCCCGCCAGCGGCTGTGCGCTGCGAGCCACCGCCCCCTCCGGCAGCGTGGTTCATGGAACCCAGAGAGCCGGACTTGACCCGGCGCATGCTCAACGAATTATCGGCATCACCGACAGTGGCGATAATGGATTGATTGCACTGCGGGCATGCCAGGCCTATGTGCGTGCCATTGCTCGCTAGCGTCCTGATCCAGTCTGTTACTTGCGCCTGCAACTGCCTCCTGTAGGGTAGGCAAACACCCGCCCATTCCAGGAGACCACCGTGAAGGAAATTACCCAACTCGCCGCTGAACTAGGTCGGCGCTTGCAGGTGCTCAATGCCCACGTCACCACGGCCGAGTCCTGTACCGGTGGCGGTATCGCCGAAGCGATTACCCGGATTCCGGGGAGTTCTGCCTGGTTCGAGGCGGGTTACGTCACGTATTCCAACCGACAGAAAACGCTCCAGCTCGAGGTGCCGCAAGCGTTGTTTGCCAGGGTCGGGGCGGTGAGCCGTGAAGTGGTCGAAGCCATGGCCAGGGGCGCCCAGGAAAAAAGCCTGGCGCGGTTTTCGGTGGCGGTCAGTGGTGTCGCGGGTCCAGACGGTGGTTCCCCGGATAAGCCGGTGGGCACGGTTTGGCTGGCCTGGGGCGTTGGCGATGGCGTCAGTGCCGAGCTGGCACACTTTACGGGCGACCGCGATGAAGTCCGCCGACAGACGGTAAAAGCCGCGCTTGAGGGGTTATTGCGACGAGCTGCAGCAGAAATAGAAAATCAGGGGTAGGCGATCCCGGATGTTTGTGGAACAATACTGTCTACTTATACAGGTGTTGGCCGTCAGGCCTTATTGATTACGTGAGGACTTTAATGGACGACAACAAGAAGAAAGCCTTGGCTGCGGCCCTGGGTCAGATCGAACGTCAATTCGGCAAGGGTGCCGTAATGCGTATGGGCGATCATGACCGTCAGGCGATCCCGGCTATTTCCACTGGCTCTCTGGGTCTGGATATCGCACTCGGCATTGGCGGCCTGCCAAAAGGCCGTATCGTTGAAATCTACGGTCCTGAATCTTCCGGTAAGACCACCCTGACCCTGTCGGTGATTGCCCAGGCACAGAAGATGGGCGCCACCTGTGCGTTCGTCGATGCCGAGCACGCCCTGGATCCTGAATACGCCGGCAAATTGGGTGTCAACGTTGACGACCTGCTGGTTTCGCAACCGGACACCGGTGAGCAAGCGTTGGAAATCACCGATATGTTGGTGCGCTCCAACGCCATCGACGTGATCGTTGTCGACTCCGTGGCCGCTCTGGTGCCAAAAGCTGAAATCGAAGGCGAAATGGGCGACATGCACGTCGGCCTGCAAGCCCGTCTGATGTCCCAGGCGCTGCGTAAAATCACCGGTAACATCAAGAACGCCAACTGCCTGGTGATCTTCATCAACCAGATCCGGATGAAGATCGGCGTGATGTTCGGCAGCCCGGAAACCACCACCGGTGGTAACGCGCTGAAGTTCTACGCTTCGGTCCGTCTGGACATCCGTCGTACCGGCGCGGTGAAGGAAGGCGACGAGGTCGTGGGTAGCGAGACCCGTGTCAAGGTTGTGAAGAACAAGGTGGCTCCACCTTTCCGTCAGGCTGAATTCCAGATCCTCTACGGCAAGGGCATCTACCTGAATGGCGAGATGATCGACCTGGGTGTGGTGCACGGTTTTGTCGAGAAGTCCGGTGCCTGGTATGCCTATAACGGCAGCAAGATCGGTCAGGGCAAAGCCAACTCGGCCAAGTTCCTGCAAGACAACCCGGATATCGCGGCGGCTCTCGAGAAGCAGATTCGCGACAAGCTGCTGACTGCAGCGCCAGACGTCAAGGCTGCGGCCAATCGTGAACCGGTTGACGATATGGCAGAAGCAGACGCTGATATCTGAGTCAAACGATGACGGTTGTACTGGATACGCTCGTCGCCGTAAGGCGCACCGCAATGGACCTGCTCGCACGACGCGAGCATGGTCGAGTCGAGCTGACGCGCAAACTGCGTCAGCGCGGCGCTTGTCCCGAGATGATTGATACGGCGCTCGACCGTTTGACGGAAGAGGGACTGCTGTCAGAATCCCGCTATCTCGAAAGTTTTGTGTCCTATCGAGCGCGCTCTGGCTACGGCCCCGCGCGAATTCGTGAAGAGTTGAGCCAGCGCGGATTACAACGCGCCGACATCGATCTTGCGCTGCGTGAGTGCGGTATCAGTTGGCAAGCGCAGCTGGAAGATACCTGGCGCCGCAAGTTTGCCGGCCATCTGCCTGTTGACGCTCGAGAACGTGCCAAGCAAGGACGTTTTCTGAGTTATCGAGGATTCTCGATGGAGATGATCAGTCGCTTGTTGAGCGGCCGAGAGATGGACGATTGATATGGTTAGCCATCACACGCAAAAAAGGCCCGCTATGAAAATAGCGGGCCTTTTTTGCGTTTGGCTCATGCCGTTTCTGTAGCTCGTAATCGGGTTTTTTCCTGGGTTTCAGCCCAGTTTTCCGGCAGGTTGATGTAATCCACCAGCTCACGCAGTCGGCCCTGATTACGGCCGTTGAAGTTGAATACCAGCCGCGTCAGATGGCTGAAGTGGGGTTCATCGTGTTCTTCCCCTGCGTAGGCCAGTTGATGGAAATCATCACTGAGGCGCAGGTCTGCGAAGGCCGTCTGAATATGCGCCAATGCGTGATCACTGAGAGGGTGATTCATGCGGACCACAAACTGGCGTTTCAACCAGCGAGTTGAGTGGAAGTTGGCATAGAACTGATTGATTTCATTGACCGCATCTTCCGCGCTATACACCAGGCGCAACAACTTGAGGTCCGTGGGCAAGATGTAGCGGTCGGCTTCCAACTGGCTGCGAATAAAATCCAGGGCGCTTTGCCAGAAACTGCCGCCGGGAGCGTCCAGCAATACCACGGGCACCAACGGACTCTTGCCGGTCTGGATCAGGGTCAGCACTTCCAGCGCCTCGTCCAGGGTACCGAAGCCTCCCGGGCAAAGTACCAGCCCATCGGCTTCTTTGACGAAAAACAGCTTGCGGGTAAAGAAGAAGTGAAAGGAGAGCAGGTTGTCCGTGCCATCGATGGTCGGGTTGGCATGTTGCTCAAAGGGCAGCGTGATATTGAATCCCAGGCTGTGCTCCAGACCCGCGCCTTCGTGAGCCGCCGCCATGATGCCGCCGCCGCCGCCGGTAATGACCATCAGGTCTGAACGCGCAAGGGCTGCCCCCACTTCCCTGGCCAAGGCATAGAGTGGGCTCTCCACCGGCGTGCGTGCGGAGCCGAACACGGTGACCTTGCGGCGTCCCTTGAACTGCTCCAGCACGCGAAACGCATGGTCCAGTTCGTGTATGGCCTTCAAGGTGATTTTGGCGTTCCAGTGGTCACGGTCGTCACGGGCCATGCGTAGCACGGTGAGGATCATGTCACGGTAAAGAGGGATGTTCGGGCTGTCGGGGGCAATCAGGTTGAGTTGCGCGTCGATCTGCTGAGTGAGATCGGTCCCGTTTTCTTGAAAATGACGGAGCAGGAGGTCATTCGGTTGGTCAGGCATTCAACTTCTCCTTCTTCACAGAACCTTGGGTGACGACGAGAGATTCATCGGGACCCCGACACTCATGTGTCGCTGCCTGCCTCGACGTGTCGTCGGACAGGACATGAAAGTTCGTCGGACCTCTGGCAGTCGAGGGCGACGAAACCGGTTCTGTATGTTCCTTATGTTTAAAAACCTTTGCACTGCAAGTAACGCGAGGGCAAGCCTCTTTTGCCCTGGAATTGTTACTGGATGACTTGATCATGAGCCCAAAAACTCATGCCTGGCAATCGCTTATTGAGCTTGGCAAGGGGAGGGCGGTAGCGCCGCTGGTCAGCGGCGTGCGGTAAACAACGGTTACTTTTTCTTCGCCGGTGCCGGGCAATCAGACTCCTGAAACTTGACCGACGCCACTGGACGATTGGTCTTGTTTTCAGTGATTTCATAACGCATCACTGCGCCCTTGGCCATCAGTTCGCGGTAGCCCTTGTTCAGGCAAACGCTCTGGCCCAGCTGGAAATACACGGCCTTGGGGTTGGCGCGCATTTGCTCGGCACGGTCGGGCATCACGCTCAAGTGATCAATCAACTGCATGCCTTCGACGGTGTAGGCCACTTCCAGGGTTTTCTCGTCAATTTCCCTGGGCAGGTCTTTATTACTTTCCGTCGCCACGCTTTGCAGTTTCTTGTTCATTTGCAGCTCCAGCAAGGAAGCTGCCTGGGCGCCCAAAGGCAAAACCAGCGCCAAGGCGGCGGTTGGGGCGGCAAGGCGCAACATAAGACGCAGCATGAAACTCTCCTGATTCGGTTACTGATCCATAGACCCGTCACTGCGCTGTGCGTTCAGTGACGCGAGATTATAGGTGACCCCAGGCCTGTACAGCCAGGCGTATCGGCCGCCAGTGTGATTGCTCGCAGGCCGCTCTGGTAAACTGCCGCAACTTTTGCCCTTCCCGAGTTCTGCCCGTGTCGATTTCCAGCTTTTTGCAACGGCGTATCCGATGAGCCACGCGGTCTCCCGTTTACGCGCCCAGCGTCTGGCGCGTGCCATCAGACCCTTTGTCGCCCGCGGATCCCGCGCCGAGCGCTGCGCGGGATGCCGGGTCATTCCTGAATACTGCCTGTGCGCCTGGCGTCCCAAGGTCCAGGCAAAATCCGCTGTGTGTCTGCTGATGCACGATGTCGAACCGATGAAACCGAGCAATACCGGCTGGCTGATTGCCGATGTGATTGGTGATACCACGGCGTTTGCCTGGTCGCGGACGGAAGTCGACCCCGAGTTGCTGACCTTGCTGGCCGACCCGCAATGGCAGCCGTATATCGTCTTTCCCGGAGAATTTGTCGCGCCTGAACGAGTGGTCAGCGAGGTCAACCTTGCACAGGACAAACGGGCGCTGTTTATTCTGCTGGACGGCACCTGGAGCGAGGCGCGCAAGATGTTTCGCAAGAGTCCGTACCTTGCGCACTTGCCCGTACTGAGCCTGGCACCCGAGCAATTGTCTCGTTATAAACTGCGTCGCTCGAAGCGGGACGATCATTTCTGCACCGCCGAAGTGGCGGCCCTGTGTCTGGAGTTGGCCAGTGATCAACCGGCCAGTGAAGTATTGGATGCCTATCTGGATGTTTTCAGCACTCATTACCTGGCGGCCAAGTTCCTGTTGCCTTTGGACCCGGACGACGCTGTCCATGCCCGCCTGACGCCTTATCTATAGCGCTTATGACCAGACGACGTTTGCATGATGGCACTGTAGGCCCTCAGCCCGCTAAAATGCTCTTAGGTGGAGCGCTTGACCGCCCAGGTCATGGTGGGCATGCTTGGCGCCGATTAGGGCGCCGTCGCAGATTTGAGACGTCTTTTTTGCGCTTTTGCTAGTTAACGTGCTCTTTGGTGACAACCTCCTGGCTGACACCTTGTGCGTTGGTGAGTACTGAACCCATCGGTACTCCCATAAAAACAGGATCATTTAATAAATGGCCACATACGAAATCCTGATTGCCGATGACCATCCCCTGTTTCGCAGCGCTTTGCATCAGGCCGTCACGCTGGGGCTGGGCGCGGACGTTCGACTGGTTGAAGTCGCCAGCATCGCTGAACTGGAAACCCGTCTTACCGAAAAACCTGATTGGGACCTGGTCTTGCTGGATCTGAATATGCCCGGCGCCTACGGCTTCTCGGGCCTGGTGCTGTTGAGAGGGCAATACCCGCAGAT
Organism: Pseudomonas mucidolens; assembly: GCF_900106045.1. Taxonomy (NCBI): domain Bacteria; kingdom Pseudomonadati; phylum Pseudomonadota; class Gammaproteobacteria; order Pseudomonadales; family Pseudomonadaceae; genus Pseudomonas; species Pseudomonas mucidolens. Next base: position 385,796 of record NZ_LT629802.1, read on the forward strand.
TCCGGTGGTGATGGTTTCAGCTCAGGAGGAAGCGTCGGTGGTGGTGCGCTCCAGGGAATTCGGCGCGAGTGGTTTCATTCCAAAATCGAGTGCCATGGAAGACATCCAGAAAGCCGTGCGTACGGTGCTGGATGGAGATGTTTCCTGGCCGCCCCAGGCCTTTGAAGAGATCAATGTCTCCGATGAAGCCAAGGCTGCACGTGACGGCCTGGCCAGCCTGACGCCCCAGCAGTTCCGGGTGCTGACCATGGTCTGCGAAGGCTTGTTGAACAAGCAGATTGCCTATGAACTGAGCGTGTCTGAAGCCACTATCAAGGCTCACGTGACAGCCATTTTCCGCAAGCTCGGGGTGCGTACACGTACCCAGGCTGCACTGCTCCTGCAACAGCTTGAGTCAATTTCGCAGCAATAGGACGGTATTCGTTCACGTTTTTTTGACTGTGATTGCTCTAGTTTCCCCACACCTTTTTGCTCAGTTGCCTACTCTATGTCGCCTTTCAAAGGTCAAACCGGTATCAAACGTATTTTCAACGCGGGGGGCTATTCTCTGGATGGCCTGCGTGCGGCTTTCACCGGCGAGGCGGCTTTTCGTCAATTGGTGTTGCTCAACGCAATCTTGATTCCGTTGAGCTTTTTCCTGAATGTCAGTCGCGTAGAGCGCGCCTTGCTGATTGCCGTATGCCTGTTGGCGTTGATTGTCGAGTTGCTCAATTCGGCAGTGGAAGCGGCAATTGACCGCATTTCCCTGGATCGTCATCCCTTGTCGAAAAACGCCAAGGACATGGGCAGCGCCGCGCAGTTTGTGGCATTGACCATGATTACCCTGGTGTGGGCGGTGATCCTGATCTAGGCAATGTTCGGCAGCACGATCTCGTCGCTGCGCTGCACCCCGGCGGTGAACGTGCGGCACAGCTCGAGGAATTCGCGCATGGCCGAGGTCTGGTATTTCTGTTTGTGCCAGATGAAGTAAAACTGCCGGGCCAGGTCCAGGTCCGGCGTTTCCACGGGCACCAGGCTGCCACGCCGAAATGCATCCCGTAGCGCCAGCCGGGAAATGCAGCCAATCCCCAATCCGGACTCCACTGCGCGCTTGATCGCTTCGGTGTGTTCCAGTTCCAGGCGGATATTCAGTGCGCTGCGATGATGACGCATGGCTTGATCGAACGTCAGGCGGGTGCCGGAACCTTGTTCTCGCAGGATCCAGGCTTCATGGGTCAATTCTTCCATGGTTGCCTGGCCACGCTGGGCCAGCGGGTGCTGCGGCGCGCAAAACACCACCAATTCATCTTCGACCCAGGTTTGCACCTCGATATCCGGGTGGCTGCAGTCGCCTTCGATTAGACCCAGATCAATTTCGTAGTGCGCCACCTGATGCACGATATGCGCAGTGTTCTGCACGTGCAGCTTCACCTGGCTCTCGGGATGCTGCTGCATAAAGCTGCCGATCAGCAACGTGGCCAGATAATTGCCGATGGTCAAGGTCGCCCCGACCGCCAGGGAGCCGAAGCCAGACTTGCCGTTGAGCAAGTCTTCGATTTCCTTGGCCTGGTCCAGCAGTGCCACTGCTTGAGGCAGCAGCTGGCGACCGAGCGCATTGAGGCTCAGGCGTTTGCCGGCACGGTCGAACAATTGGCAGCTGGATTGACGCTCCAGCTCGGTAATCGAGGTGCTGGCGGCGGATTGCGATAAGGCCAGAAGACCAGCAGCGCGCGAGACGCTTTCCTGCTGGGCGACGGCGACGAAGACTTGAAGTTGACGGAGAGTAAATCGCATATCTATATAACCGATAACCCTTATCTTAATAATTCAGTTAACAGATATTATCTCCGCCATTAGAATGCTGTGCAATTGCGTACCTATCATTTGGCGCAGACCCATTTCCAGGAGTCCCACGTACATGAGCAACATGAACCACGAGCGTGTCCTCAGTGTTCATCACTGGAACGACACTCTGTTCAGCTTCAAGTGCACCCGCGATCCGGGCCTGCGCTTTGAGAACGGTCAGTTCGTGATGATCGGCCTGCAGCAGCCCAACGGCCGCCCGCTCATGCGCGCCTACTCCATTGCCAGCCCTAACTGGGAAGAGCATCTGGAGTTTTTCAGCATCAAGGTGCCGGATGGCCCGCTGACTTCCCAATTGCAGCACTTGAAGGAAGGCGACGAGATCATCATCAGCAAAAAACCGACCGGTACTCTGGTGCTGGACGATCTGAAGCCGGGCAAACATCTGTACCTGCTCAGCACCGGTACCGGCCTGGCGCCGTTCATGAGCGTGATCCAGGATCCGGAAACCTACGAGCGTTTCGAAAAGGTGATCCTGTGCCACGGCGTGCGTTACGTCAACGAAGTCGCCTACCGCGAGTTCATCACCGAGCACCTGCCGCAGAACGAGTTCTTCGGCGAGGCCCTGCGTGACAAGTTGATCTACTACCCGACCGTGACGCGTGAACCGTTCGAGAACGAAGGCCGGCTGACCGACCTGATGCGCAGCGGCAAGCTGTTCAGCGATATCGGCCTGCCGCCGATCAATCCCGAGGATGACCGCGCCATGCTGTGCGGCAGTCCGAGCATGCTCGATGAAACCAGTGAAGTGTTGAACAGCTTCGGCCTGAAGGTTTCGCCGCGGATGCGTGAGCCGGGTGATTACCTGATCGAGCGAGCGTTCGTCGAGAAATAACATCGGTATTTTGTAGGCGCGAGCTTGCTCGCGAAGAACGCCAACGTTGACGCGGGTGTCCAGGATGAACGCGGCAACTTGATATTTTTCGCGAGCAAGCTCGCTCCTACAGTTCAACGCCGCGCAGCGATCACTTCCAGCACACAAATCATCCCAGCCTCGGGATAATGCCAACGCACATCTACATCCCAGAACTGCGCGCCATATTCGCGTTCAGGCCCGGGCGTCTGGTACGCCGGCCGCGGATCCTGTGCCAGGCACTGTTCAATCAGCTCCACCAACGGCTCGCCAAGACGCTGAGCATGGGTGTGAGCCTGTTTCAGGGCGGTCTTCAGCCACTGCACGGGAATCCGTGTCGGCGCGGCGCTGGCAATGCGATTGGTCGCGCTATCGATGATATCGGCGTACGGCACATACGGCTTGATATCGAGAATCGGCGTGCCATCGAGCAAATCGATCCCGGAAACCCACAGCCGGCCGGCTTCTACCTTGTCCAGCTTCACCACCGATTGGCCAATGCCGTTCGGGCGATGGGTGGCGCGGGTGGCAAACACACCCATGGACTGGTTGCCGCCCAGGCGCGGCGGACGCACCCTCAATCGCGGTTTGTCTTCCAAGGCCTGATGGAACAGAAACAGCAGCCACACATGGCTGACCTGCTCCAGGCCCTCGACCGCCTCGCTTTGATCGAACGGTGCCACCAGTTCCAGCACGCCACGGGCAGCGGGCGCCAGTTGCGGCTGGCGCGGGATGGCGAACTTCTCCTTGAAGCAGGAGCGCACGAAGCCGATGGGGGAAACGTTGTAACTCATGGCTTACGCACGAACCCGCAGCGTCAGCCCCTTGAGGAAGTTACGCAGCAACTGGTCGCCACAGGTGCGGTAGTTGGTGTGGCCGAACTTTCGAAACAGCGCGCTCAGTTCAGGCTTGGACACCGGGAACTCGGCTGCCTTGAGGATGGCGTGCATGTCGTCTTCCTTGAGTTCGAAGGCCACCCGCAGTTTCTTGAGGATGATGTTGTTGGTCACGGGCGTTTCAATCGGCTGCGGTGGACGGCTTTCGTCCTTGCCGCGCTTGAAGATCACCAGGCCATCGAGGAAATGCGCCATGACGTCGTCAGGGCAAAATACAAAACCTTCTTCCTCGTCCTTCTTGAGGTAGGTCAGCAGGTCGTCCTTGGTGACTTCCATGCCGCCGAGCTTGATGATCTCGACCATCTTGTTGTCACTGATGTCGAGCATGTAGCGCACGCTGCGCAGTACGTCGTTGTGAATCATTTGGGCAATCCTGGTATTCAGCTGTGGACACCGCCCGAAGAGGCGATGTCGAGAGATAGAGCGAGTTAGAACTTTTCTTTGCCGGACAGATAACGCCATTGGCCCAGCGGCACTTTCCCGATGGAGACGCCGCCAATGCGGATGCGTCGAATGGCAACGACCTTCAAGCCAATGGCTTCACAGAACAGGGCAATCACACCCGGCTGCGGATTTTTCAAGGCAAAGCGCAGGCGGTTCTCGTTTTGCCAGCTGGCTTTCACCGCCGGCAGCTCGCGGCCTTTGTACATCAGGCCGTGGGCGAGACGGTTGAGGCCGTGTTCCGCCACATCGCCGGACACTTCGACGATGTATTCCTGCTCGATCTTGGCGGCGTCGGCCGTCAGCTTGCGCAGGATTTTCCAGTCCTGGGTAAACACCAACAACCCGCTGGCCTTGGCTTGCAGGTCGGCGCTGGCGGTCAGTCGCAGGAAATGGCCTTTGAGCGGGCGCTTGCTGAAGCGATGTTCCGGCGACAAGGTTTCGGCGCTCAAGGATTGCATCGCGCTCTCGATATCCATTCCTGCGGGTGCATTCAACAGGATAGTCACAGGTTCGGGAGGCGTGGCCTTGGCGTCTGGATCAAGTTCGACTTTTTGTGTCGAGACCTTGAACTGTGGCTCGTCGATCACTTCTCCATCCACCGAGACCCAGCCACCTTCGATGAACAGCTCGGCCTCCCGACGGGAGCAGCCGACCAGCTCGATGAGGCGTTTGGAAAGGCGTATGGGGTCAGTCATGACAAGGGCCGTAACAAAAAGGGGGCAGCTATTGTACCTGTGTGGAGTCGGTTAAGCCCGGCTCCATTTCGTTTAGCCGCGTTGCGTTTGCACCCGCTCCTGGCGCAAGCGCATGTGCAATAACGGATAAGGTTGACCCATGCCGTCATGCTCCGTACGCCCGATCACTTCAAAACCTTGCTTGAGATAGAAACCCAGGGCTTGCGGGTTCTGTTCGTTGACGTCCAGTTCGTCGGCGTTCATGCAGTCAACCGCATAACGCAGCAACTGCCGCCCCAGGCCCTGGCCCCGGTGTTGCGGGTCGATGAACAACATTTCGACCTTGCCCGCGGCGACGCCGGCAAACCCGGTAATACGTTGGCGTGAGTCCTTGGTACAAATCAGCATCACCGCGTCCAGATAGCGGGTCAGCACCCGGTTTCTCAACAACTCGATGTAACTTTCTGGCAAAAAGTCATGGGTGGCCCGGACCGAGGTCTCCCAGATGCGGGTCAATTCCGGATAATCGCTGCTTTTGGGGGTGTGGATAACCGAATGCTGTTCCATGTCCGCGGCTCCTTGCTGCTGCTGGGCAAACGATAGACCTAAAAAAGCCCCGCATCTTGTTCGGAAGCAGGGCTTTTCCAGTTTTTTACCGCTTAATCGCGTTTTTGCGCCCAGAGGTCGTATTCATCGGCGTCAGTCACCGTACACCAGACCTTGTCGCCGGGCTTGAGACCGCTGGCGTCGTCGATAAACACGTTACCGTCAATCTCCGGGGCATCAAAGAAGCAACGGCCCACCGCGCCTTGCTCATCGATTTCATCGATCAGCACTTCGATTTCCTTGCCGATGCGCAGTTGCAGGCGTGCCGAGCTGATGGCTTGTTGATGGGCCATGAAACGCTCCCAACGCTCTTGCTTGACGTCATCCGGGACCACCGCGGCGTCCAGCAGGTTGGCCGGGGCGCCTTCCACCGGCGAGTACTGGAAGCAGCCAACACGGTCCAACTGGGCTTCGGTCAGCCAGTCCAGCAGGTACTGGAAGTCTTCTTCGGTTTCGCCGGGGAAGCCGACGATGAAGGTCGAACGGATGATCAGCTCCGGGCAGATCTGGCGCCAGTTCTTGATCCGCGCCAGGGTTTTGTCTTCGAAGGCCGGGCGTTTCATCGCCTTGAGCACTTTCGGGCTGGCATGCTGGAACGGAATGTCCAGGTACGGCAGGATCTTGCCAGCGGCCATCAACGGGATCAGTTCGTCGACGTGCGGGTACGGGTAAACGTAGTGCAGACGTACCCACACACCGAGGCTGCTCAGGGCTTCGCAGAGTTCGGTCATACGGGTTTTCACCGGCGCGCCGTTCCAGAAGCCGGTGCGGTATTTGACGTCGACGCCATAGGCGCTGGCGTCCTGGGAAATCACCAACAGCTCTTTGACGCCGGACTTGACCAGGCGCTGGGCCTCGTCCAGCACGTCGCCCACCGGGCGGCTGACCAGCTTGCCGCGCATCGACGGAATGATGCAGAAGCTGCAGCTGTGGTTGCAGCCTTCGGAAATCTTCAGGTACGCATAATGGCGCGGCGTCAGCTTGATGCCTTGTGGCGGCACCAGATCGATCAACGGGTTGTGATCCTGGCGTGGTGGCACCACTTCGTGCACGGCATTGACCACTTGCTCGTACTGCTGCGGGCCGGTGACGGCCAGCACGCTGGGGTGTACGTTGCGGATATTGCCTTCCTCCACGCCCATGCAGCCGGTCACGATGACCTTGCCGTTTTCCTTGATGGCTTCGCCGATCACTTCCAGCGACTCCGCCTTGGCCGAATCGATGAAACCGCAGGTGTTGACCACCACCACATCGGCGTCCTGGTAGGTGGACACGACGTCATACCCTTCCATGCGCAGTTGCGTCAGGATGCGTTCGGAGTCGACCAGAGCCTTCGGGCAACCCAGGGATACAAAGCCAACCTTGGGGTTGGCTTTTGCGATGGTGGTGGACATGTCTAACCTCGGTATTGAATGACGCCGCCTGTCGTGCACGAACAGGCGGCGGACGGGCACTTGGCGTGCCTCTGATCAAAAAGTGCGCAATTCTAGCGACGGCAGCCGTACTTGACCAGCTTTATGCAGGGAAAAACGACGAATGCTGCGTTATGCTTCGCGCCGCGGTACCAGGCGAATGCTATTGGTCAACAGTTCAACTGTTACTAGAAGTAAAGCAGTGCATGCTGTGGACCGCTCCGGCGCTCGTTCGCGGACGCGTTGTGTATATCGGGCCTCAGGGCAAAGGGCGGGAGTGGTAGATGGGTCAGGCAAGCAGTCAGGCAACAAGTGCCGAGCATTCCAGTGCAAGGCCGATCGGCATGCTGGTGGCAGCCGTCGGGGTGGTCTACGGCGATATCGGCACCAGCCCGCTCTACACCCTCAAAGAGGTGTTTTCCGGTGGTTACGGGGTTCAGGTCAACCATGACGGCGTGCTGGGGATCCTGGCGCTGATCTTCTGGTCATTGATCTGGGTGGTCTCGATCAAATACATGCTGTTCGTGCTGCGTGCTGATAACCAGGGCGAAGGCGGCATCATGGCCCTGACAGCGCTGGCCCGCAGGGCGGCGGGCAATCACCCGCGTTTGCGGGGTTTTCTGGTGGTCTGCGGTTTGTGCGGAGCGGCGCTGTTTTACGGCGACAGCATGATCACCCCGGCGATTTCCGTGTTGTCGGCGATTGAAGGCCTGGAGCTGGCGTTCGACGGCCTGGAGCGTTGGGTGGTGCCCGTGGCGCTGGTAGTGCTGGTGGCGCTGTTCCTGATCCAGAAGCACGGCACTGACAATATCGGCAAGTTGTTCGGGCCCGTGATGGTGATCTGGTTCCTGGTGCTGGCTGGGCTCGGGGTTCGCGGCATCCTCGCGCATCCCGAAGTGTTGAGCGCGGTTAACCCGGTCTGGGCGGTGCGTTTCTTCGTGGTGCACCCGGGGATCGGCGTGGCCATCCTCGGTGCCGTGGTGCTCGCGCTGACCGGTGCCGAGGCGCTGTACGCGGACATGGGGCACTTCGGCCGCAAGCCGATCGCCCGTGCCTGGTTCCTGCTGGTGTTACCGGCATTGATGCTCAATTACTTCGGGCAGGGCGCGCTGTTGCTGGGAGACCCGCAAGCTGCGCGCAACCCGTTCTACCTGCTGGCGCCGAGCTGGGCGCTGCTGCCATTGGTGGTGCTGTCGACGCTGGCGACGGTGATCGCCTCTCAGGCCGTGATCTCCGGTGCGTTCTCGCTGACCCGCCAGGCAATCCAGCTCGGTTACATCCCGCGTATGCACATTCAGCACACCTCCAGTGCCGAGCAGGGCCAGATCTATATCGGCGCGGTGAACTGGTCGCTGATGGTCGGCGTGATTCTGCTGGTGCTGGGTTTCGAGTCCTCGGGCGCGCTGGCGTCGGCCTACGGCGTGGCGGTAACCGGGACCATGCTGATGACGACTATTCTGGTTTCGGCCGTGATGTTGCTGTTGTGGAAATGGCCTCCGGTACTGGCGGTGCCGGTGCTGCTGGGTTTCCTGCTGGTGGATGCGCTGTTTTTCGCCGCCAACGCACCAAAGGTTGTGCAGGGTGGCGCCTTTCCAGTGCTGGCGGGGATTGTACTGTTTGTATTGATGACCACCTGGAAGCGCGGCAAACAGTTATTGGTGGACCGTCTGGATGAAGGTGGCCTACCGTTGCTGGTCTTTATCGGCAGCATCCGTCTACAGCCTCCGCACCGTGTGCAGGGTACTGCTGTATTCCTCACCGCACGGCCGGATGCGGTGCCCCATGCCTTGTTGCACAACTTGTTGCATAACCAGGTGCTGCACGAGCAAGTCGTGTTGCTGACGGTGGTCTACGAAGACATTCCGCGCGTCCCCGCCGAGCGGTGTTTCGAGGTCGACGCGTACGGTGAAGGTTTCTTCCGGGTGGTCCTGCACTTTGGTTTTACCGATGAGCCGGATGTGCCGCAAGCGCTGAAATTGTGTCATCTGGACGAGCTGGATTTCACACCGATGCGTACCACCTACTTCCTCAGCCGCGAGACGGTCATCGCTTCCAAGCTCGAAGGCATGGCGCGCTGGCGGGAAGGGTTGTTCGGGTTCATGCTCAAGAATGCCAACGGCAACCTGCGTTTCTTCAAGTTGCCGGTGAATCGGGTGATCGAGTTGGGTACGCAGGTAGAAATGTAGGGAGCAGCCTCAAGCGGCAAGCGCAGAGATGCTCTTCTCTGCTTGCCGCTGCTTCACTGCCTTTTTTCGATAATGTCCACGAGCCGCTTGGCCAGCGCCGGGTAATTTTCATCGAAGTGATGGCCGCCGGGCAGCTTCAGGGTTTCGCCCACCACAGTCGTGTCGGTGCAACCGCTCTCGTCGGCTTCTTCCGCGCCATAGATGCACACCACTTTGGTCGCCGGCAGCTTGGCCATTTCCGGACCGGTGGCGGCTTCCTTGCCGGCGTTGCCCAGCCAGCCTTCGACTTCGATCTCAAAGCTGCCGGTGCGGGCAAAGGCCAGTAGGATGATTGCATTGACGCGCTGCTGTTCGGTTTCCGGCAGGCGGTTGTAGATGGCCGGCAGAACGTCGGCACCGAACGAATAACCGGTCAGTACGAAGCGTTTGGTGCCCCATTTCTGCCGATAGTGTTGCATCAGTTCGGTCAGGTCTTTCGCGCTTTGTTCCGGGGACTTGTGCTGCCAGTAATAGCGCAGGGTGTCGATGCCGACGACCGGGTAGCCAATCTTGGCCATTTCCCCGGCCACGTCGCGGTCCAGGTCACGCCAGCCACCGTCGCCGGAAAGAAACAGGGTCACGGTGTCCCTGGCTTCGCCCGCTGGCACTTCCACCACCGGGATCGCCAGGCCGCCGTTGTCCGAACCGAGCAATTGTTTGCGCAACTCGTTGTTCAGCACCTGCGGATAGTGAATGTCATAGTCGCTGATGCTGGTGGTTGCGCCCGGCGTATCCCGTACGAAGCTGGCACTTTCGTCGTCAGGGTTATCGTTCCACGCCACCAGCCAATGGCCGTGGGCTGCGGTTTTTGGCAAAGGGTCCGCGCAGCCTTCCTGCGCCAGGGTGAAACCGACCGAGATCGCGGTGGCGTTGTCGTCGGTTTGCGCCGCCAGCCAGCGCCAGGCCAGCGTGGCGCCGGCGCCGATACCGCTGACGAGGGTGGCCGGACTTTCGAGTTGGCCAAGGGCGGTGTGCAAGGCTTGCTCCTGCAGTTTGCAATCGCCCTTGGGCAGAATCACCTGCACGATTTGCGCGGCAGCGCCCTGGCTGAGGGCAATCAATTGATTGTCGCTCAACGGCACGTCAGGCATTACCGCTACGGCCACCCGGGCTTTGACCGTGTTGCCGGGAGTGACGCGTGTCAGCACCGAACCATCGGCCTGGGGCAGTTGCTCCAGGACCGGCAGTGGCGCGGGGCGATTCCAGTACCAGTAGCCGCCAGCCAGAATCAGGACCAGCAGCACCAATGCCAATACATACCGCCAGGCGCGTCGAATCATCAGCGTTTCACCAATCCAGTCAAGCCGCCCGCGATCAGGGCGGCGGTATCGGCCAGTGCCACCAGTGGATTAAGTCCGGCGGGCACAGCCATGTAGCGAGGTTCCCAGTCGGGCTGGAACTTGTCTTTGAAGCGGCGCAGGCCCTGGAAGTTATACAGTTGCTCGCCACGGCGGAACACGATTGAGCCCAGGCGCTGAGTCAACGGTGCGCCGCGTCGTGGCAGCAGGCCCGACAACGGCACCATGCCCAGGCTGAAGCGGGCGTAACCGTGACTTTTATAGTGTTGAATCAGACCGATCATCATGTATTCCATGGTCAACTTGGGCGCTTCGGGGTGCGCGCGCATCAGGTCGAGGCTGGCCAGATCATGGCTGTAGGTCTCAAGCAGGTTGGCGAAGGCCACCGGGCGACCCTCAAAGCGAATCACCGCGATACGAAAGTGCTTGAGGTAGTCGTGGCTGAAACGCCCAAGGGAGAAGCCTTTTTCCCGCACGTTCTTACCGGTCAGCCAGGCATCGGAAATGACTTTGAGTTCGTCCATCTGGGCCTGGCCCGGTTCGTGGATTTCCAGGCACAGACCGTCCCGGGTGCCACGATTCCAGGTGTAGCGCAAATCCTTCATTTCCTTGCCCTTGACCTCCAGGTCAAAGCGCTTGAGGTCGACCCTGGCTTCTTCACCCAATTTGATCGCGGTCAGGCCGATGTCCATATAAAAGGGTAGGTTTTCGGCGCGCACCTGATAGAACACCGGGCGGGCGTGATGGATGTCACACAGGTCACGGAACTGCCAGATCATTTCGGCGCGCTGCTGCATCGGACCAATCGGATCGTACAGTGCCACCAGGCTGCGCCCGCGACGGGCATACATCAAAAATGCGTCATCGTTGGGGTGGAACAACAGCGCCTTGTCGCCGGTCAGCGCCAGTCCACCATCGGGTTGTGCCGAAGCCATCAGGATTTTGCTGGCGCGCTCCAGTTCTTCGGGTGTCGGCAAGTGAATCACCGGACGAGCCGTGCGCAACAGCCAGGTCAGAGACACAATCACCAGCACCACGGCGGCTCCCAGCAGCGAGCGCAGGCCTCGTGGAGCATTGGCGTCGAGCGTGAACTGCCACCATAGTTCATGACTGTAGGGCACGTCCTGATAGGCGAACAGCAACAGCCAGATCGACGCGCCGAGTACACACAGACTGGCCACCAGATACAGCGGTGAGAAGGGCAGTTCGGTCAAGCGACTTGGGCGGTAGAACGAGCGACGGAAGATGGCCAGCAAGGTGGCGGTCACCGTCAACAAGCTGGCTTCTTCCCAGTCGAAACCCTTGAGCAGTGACAACAGTGCGCCCACCAGCAGCAGGACAATGGTCAGCATCCACGCGGCTGACAAACGACGGCGCAGGCCTTGGGCGAGCAACAGGCAGAGCACGCCGATCAGGCTGGCGCCAAAGTGCGAGGCGTCAATCAGGCGGTGGGGAATCAGGAAGCCGATGCTTTCCAGGCGGGAGTCGATTTCCGGGGTGGCGCCGGAAAACAACAGCACCACACCGGACAAAAAAACCAGCACCGCCAGTACTGGCGCTGCCAGGCCAGAAGCAACCCGCAGGCTTCGCTGGGCCTGGAACAGGCGCTGGGCTTCGTGGATCAACAGGAAAACACAGGCGATCAACAATGGCAGTACCACATAGATCATCCGGTACAACAAGAGGGCTGCCGCCAGCGGCGCAGCCCCGAGTTTGTTGGCAAAGGCGGCCAGCAGGATCGCTTCAAACACGCCGACGCCCCCCGGCACATGGCTGAGCACGCCAGCGGCGAGCGCCAGCAGGTACACCAGCAGAAACGTGCCAAAAGGCGGTGCATCGGGCAGCAACATATAAAGCACGGTGGCGGCCGCGGCGACGTCCAGGGCGGTGATGATCAACTGGATTAAGGTCAGGCGACTGCCCGGCAGACGCAAAGTACGGCGGCCGACCCTGACCAGCAGGTTGTCCGGGGAGGGTTGCTCCGGCAGGCGACGTCGATAAATGCCGATGCACAGCGCGACCGTCAACAGCAGCACCGCGCCGGCAATACCTCCCAGCAGGCTGGCGGGTAAATGCAGTGCGCTGGCGGCGGCGGGCAAGTTGCTCAGGGTTGCCAGTGCGGCCAGTGGGGGCAGGGCGCAACCCAGGGCCAGGCTGGCAAACACGGTCATGCGGGCCACTTCGGGGGCGCCGATACCCTGTCGTGCATACAGGCGATAGCGTACCGAGCCGCCCGACAGCATCGACAGGCCTATCGCATTGCCGATGGCAAACGCGGTAAAGCCGCCGTAGGCCAAGGTCTTGGCGGGCAGTTTCACACCGGTATAGCGTGCACCGGAAAATTCGTAGCCCAGCATAATGATGAAACCGACGACAGCAGCGGCGCATGCGCCCAGCAGGGAAGGTATCGGCACTTCGAGGATCGAATCATGAAGGGCATGCAGGTCCAGCTCGAGCAGCAGGTGCCGGCAGGCAATCAGCGCGATTGCAAACAACAATAAAGTGACCGCCAGCCCGATGGGTTGCCGGTATTTGCTTAACAGATTCAGCCAACGCAAGCGCGAGGGTGTGATCGATTGTGGGGTTGTGGACGTGTCTTGTGGCTTCGGTGGGGTGGCGCGCATCAATCACCTCGAGGATTGTGCGCGACAGGATGCAGGCATCCGGTCAAGTTACCAATCCCTACGGACAAAAATAATTACAAATTTTAGCGCGAATCACCGGGCCGGCGACAGCGCCCGTTGGCTGCGAAAGACGTGCCTGAGTAGGCGGGACAGCGTGTGATGCAATGGACTCCATAAACCCATCGCGGTTTCATGAAAGATGCCATGCCGTTGTTTAACAAAAACTTTTTCAGCGGATACAAAAAAGGCCACTCTTTCGAGTAGCCTTTTTTGATGTTTGGTTGCGGGAGCCGGATTTGAACCGACGACCTTCGGGTTATGAGCCCGACGAGCTACCAGACTGCTCCATCCCGCGTCTGTGGGCGGCATTCTACAGCCCAGCGCCAAGGTGTCAACCGTTAAACGGGCATTAGGTCAAATAAATGTAAATAAACCGGTATTTGTCATCGCCGAGCGCTAAGTGCCCGGAGGGGAAGGTTTTTTTGTCAGACAATCTTGGGGAGGGGCAAAAACCATCGCGCACAAAAAAGGCCACTCTTTCGAGTAGCCTTTTTTGATGTTTGGTTGCGGGAGCCGGATTTGAACCGACGACCTTCGGGTTATGAGCCCGACGAGCTACCAGACTGCTCCATCCCGCGTCTGTGTGTCGGCATTCTACAGAGGATCGCGGCCGTGTCAATCGTTGATTCGAAGAAAAGCGCTTGTGGTTCAATTGGTTAGCTCGTCAACGGTACCTGCCTCGGGTATTCGGGCCCAGCCAGGACAAGGCTTCCAGCTCTATTGGGGCCTGCGCTTTGATTGAAGAAATAAATTCAGTACGGCATTTTCCTACCGCTTTATCAGAAGATTCAAAGTACTGGTGCTATATACAGTTGTGAGTGCGATACTGGCATTCCGTTTCTTCCGTTGGCTGGCCAGCTCTTTCTTTTTTATGACACAGCGCAAAATCATCCACGTCGACTGTGATTGCTTCTACGCCGCCATCGAGATGCGTGACGATCCGACCCTGGCGCAAAAGCCCCTCGCAGTGGGTGGCTCGGCGGACCGGCGTGGCGTGATCGCAACCTGTAACTATGAAGCGCGGGCCTACGGTGTGCGCTCGGCGATGTCCTCACGCCACGCCTTGAAGCTGTGTCCTGACTTGACCATCGTCAAGCCGCGCATGGATGCCTATAAAGAAGCCTCGAAGGAAATCCAGGCAATCTTCCGTGATTACACTGACCTGATTGAGCCGCTGTCCCTGGACGAGGCCTATTTGGATGTCTCCGACTGCGCGCATTTTGGCGGCAGCGCCACACGCATTGCCCAGGACATTCGCCGGCGGGTGTCCAATCAACTGCACATCACGGTTTCCGCGGGGGTCGCGCCGAACAAGTTCCTGGCCAAGATCGCCAGTGACTGGAAAAAGCCGAACGGGCTGTTTGTGATCACTCCGGACCAAGTGGAGGACTTTGTTTGCGGGTTGCCGGTGAAAAAGTTGCATGGTGTCGGCAAGGTGACAGCTGACAAGCTGGCGCGGCTTGGGATTGAAGACTGTTTACAGTTGCGGGAATGGAACAAGCTGGCGCTGGTGCGAGAATTCGGCAGCTTCGGTGAGCGGTTGTGGAGTCTGGCGCGTGGGATTGATGAGCGGCTCGTACAGAATGACAGTCGCCGGCAATCCATCAGTGTCGAGAATACCTACGACATTGATCTGCCGGACCTTGCCAGTTGTCTGGAAAAACTCCCCGAACTCATGGAAACCCTGGCCAGGCGCATGCAGCGTATCGACAGCAGCTATCGACCCGACAAGCCATTTGTCAAAGTGAAGTTTCACGATTTTACCCAGACCACGCTGGAACAGGCCGGGGCCGGGCGCGACCTGGAGAGTTATCAGCAATTGCTGAGCCAGGCATTCAATCGCGGCGCAAAACCGGTACGGTTACTGGGAATTGGCGTGCGTTTGCTGGACTTGAGCGGCGGCAATGAACAGCTGGAGCTGTTCACCCGATAGCATGAAATACAGTCACTTGGCGCCTGGATCCGCGACCAGCCGCCCACCGTCCCGGGTCAAGGCCTTGAGGAATTCCTGCTGCAATTCGGGATCATTGCGGGTCAGTTCGATCAAGCTCTGTTCCAGTTCGCTGGCTTCTTCTTCCAGGCCCAGTTCCGACAAGCGTTTGACCCGGTGCACCCATTGGCTGACTTCATCATCCTCGAGGTCGTCGTAGATCAAGTCGTGGGCTTCAAGCAATTTTCCGCGCAGCGTCTTGCTGATGGCCAGGGATGAGTCCGAGTGAACCTCGTCCTGGGCATCCTCGATACTGATCTGCAAGGTGCGGACCTGACTCAGGTCTTGTTCGGCAAACGGGCTGTCCAGCAGGTTCAGGCGCAATACGCCGTTGCGGTCAGTGGTCATCTCGTGAGTCTGCCGGCCGGCTTTTACCTGGACCGGTCGCTCGCTCCACGGCAGGCTGGAATACTCCAGGCGCCTGTCGCGCTGGACTTCATCGATACCCGCCAGGTTTTGTTGCGCGCGGCCGTGGGATGGCACGTTCATGAACGGGTTGAGCCCGGCCACGCCGTAATTGATCCAGTCGTGGGTCATGCTGTCCGGCAGGTGGCCGAGGGCGAAGATATTGGCCACATTGGCGCCGGCTCCTGCCACCACCGCCACCGCGCCGAGCGGGATCTCATAGATTTCCCGCCATGGCTGGTAAGGCGTATAGCGATCGTAATGGCGCGTGACTTCAAACTCAGTGACCTCGAAGGTCCGCTGCTCATGAATGCGCACTCGACGTTGCGGCAGTTCAAGGACTTTGGGTTCGCCGACATCGATCTGCAGGCTATGGTCGAGCAATTTGCGCTCGACACGTTCCTCGTGCTCGCTACGTTGCGACATTTGATTGGCGCAGCCGCTGACCAGCAGGGCACCGCACAAGGCGGCGCCCCCCAGGACTCTGGTGTTTCGCTTGAACATGACTTCTCTTGATCTGGTTTTCAGCGACGAATACGCGCCTGAAGGAAAGACAGCACGTCCGCCACCGGCAACGGTTGGGCTTCGGCTTCGGTCCGGCTCTTGTATTCCAGATTGCCATCGGCCAGGCCGCGGTCGCTGACCACGATCCGGTGCGGGATGCCAATCAGTTCCATGTCGGCAAACTTGATACCCGGACTGGTTTTCTTGTCGCGATCATCCAGCAGCACCTCGAAACCCGCGGCCGTCAATTCGGCATACAGTTTGTCGGTGGCTTCGCGAACCAGCTCGGTTTCATAGCGCAGCGGTACCAGGGCAACCTGGAACGGCGCCAATGTGTCGCTCCAGATGATGCCTTTTTCGTCGTTGTTCTGTTCGATGGCCGCAGCCACCACGCGGGAAACGCCAATACCGTAGCAGCCCATTTCCAGGGTGATCGGCTTGCCGTTTTCGCCCAGCACTTCGCACTTCATCGCTTTGCTGTACTTGTTGCCCAGCTGGAAAATGTGCCCGACTTCGATGCCGCGCTTGATTTCCAGGGTGCCCTTGCCGTCCGGGCTCGGATCACCGGCAACCACGTTGCGCAGGTCGGCCACGGTCGGAACTGGCAGGTCGCGTTCCCAGTTCACGCCGAAATAGTGTTTGTCGTCGATATTGGCGCCGATGCCGAAGTCGCTCATCAGTTCGACCGAGCGGTCGATGATGATTGGCAAAGGCAGATTCAGCGGGCCCAGGGAGCCAGCACCGGCGCCAATGGCGTCGCGCAGTTCGGCATCGCTGGCCATGACTAGCGGGTTGGCTACGCCCGGTTGTTGGGCGGCCTTGATTTCATTGAGTTCGTGGTCGCCACGGATCACCAGGGCGATCAGCTTACCTTCTTCTTCGGCGTGCACGATCAGGGTCTTGATGGTCTTTTCAATCGGCAGATTGAATTTTTCCACCAGGGCCGCGATGGTCTTGGTTTCTGGCGTGTCTACCAGGCGCAGCTCTTCAGACGGCGCAGGACGGGAAGTTTCCCGTGGCACGGCTTCGGCTTTTTCGATATTCGCCGCGTAGTCGGAACCGTTGCTGAAAGCGATATCGTCTTCGCCGGACTCGGCCAGTACATGGAACTCATGGGAGCCAGCGCCGCCGATGGAGCCGTTGTCGGCTTCGACCGCACGGAACTTCAAGCCCAGCCGCGTGAATACGTTGCAGTAAGCCTGGTGCATGCGCTCGTAAGTGATCTGCAGCGAAGGTTGGTCGGCGTGAAACGAATAGGCGTCCTTCATGATGAATTCGCGGCCGCGCATCAAACCGAAGCGTGGGCGGATTTCGTCACGGAATTTGGTCTGGATCTGGTACAGGTTGAGTGGCAACTGTTTGTAGCTGCTCAACTCGTTGCGCATCAGATCGGTGATCACTTCTTCATGGGTCGGGCCGGCGCAGAAATCGCGGCCATGACGATCCTTGAAGCGCAGCAACTCAGGGCCATACTCTTCCCAGCGCCCGGATTCCTGCCACAGCTCAGCCGGCTGAGTGCTCGGCATCAACACTTCCAGAGAGCCGGCGGCGTTCATTTCTTCACGAACGATCGCTTCGACCTTGCGCATCACCTTCAAGCCCATGGGCAGCCAGGTGTACAGGCCAGAGGCCAGTTTGCGGATCATGCCGGCACGCAGCATCAGCTGGTGGCTGATCACGACCGCATCGGAAGGCGTTTCTTTCTGTGTGGCGAGCAAATATTGACTGGTGCGCATGGTAGGCCGTTGTCGGTTGCTTGGACTTTGAGTGACCTGGGATTGTACGGGCGGCAGCGGCTGGAGTACAGGCTGCAGGAGCGAGCTTGCGCGCGAAGGGCCTCAAGGCGGGCCGGGGGTTGGGTACATATCCGTTTTTTTGGTACGGCCACTATTGGTTTCGCTCTTACAGCAAGTCACTTTGGAAAAGCCGGAATGCCGGCCCAGCCCAAAGTAACCAAAGGGCTTTTGCCTCACCACTTGGTGTCTTGCCTAGGCTCGGTATGCCCGTAGTCCGACATTGATTCGGCCCGCGTGGTTTAACGGGGTGCCTAAGATCAAAATCAGAGCCGCTTTCTGTAGGAGCGAGCTTGCTCGCGAAAAAATTGAGATCGCCTCGGGGTGTCAGATTTTCCGCGTCATCGTTAACGATCTTCGCGAGCAAGCTCGCTCCTACAGAGAGGAGGCACGTTCGCAAAAGATCAGGTCGGCTACTAGGCCGCCTCGCTCTGTTTTTGATTTTGATCTTGGCGCCCCGTTAAACCACGCTGGCCGGAGTCCGATGGCATCCCGGCATGGATGCCGGGATAGCCGCGTTGGGCCATGGATGGCCCGTCGCGGCGGCCCCCCGAATCAATGTCGGACTACGGGCATGCCGAGCCTAGGCGAGGCACCGAGTGGTGGGGCAAGAGCCCTTTGGTTACTTTGGGCTGGGCCGGCATTCCGGCTTTTCAAAAGTGACTCGCTGTAAAAGCGAAACCAATAGCCGCCGTTACCGCAGCAATGGATATGTACCCAACCCAACCAAGACATACCTATTTCTCCCACAGGATAGGTTTCAGTCCGAGGCGGGCGGATTCAGCCGCAGCCGCCGGCTTTCCTGATACCAATGCAGGGCAATCAGCAGCAAGGTCGGCACGCCCAGCAACGCCGTGATCAGGAAAAAATTGTGATAGCCGAACTTCTCCACCATCACACCTGAGTAACCCCCGATCAGACGCGGCAACAGCAACATGATCGAGCTGAGCAAAGCGTATTGGGTGGCGGAGAACTTCAGGTTGGTCAGGCTCGACAGGTAGGCGACAAAGGCCGAAGTCGCCAGGCCGGAGCTGAAGTTGTCCAGGGAAATGGTGAAGATCAGCATCTGCAGGTCGGCGCCCATGCCGGCGAGCATCAGGAACAGCAGGTTGGTGCCGGCCGAGGTGATGCCGCCGATAAAGAGGATGGGTAGGATGCCGAAACGCACGATCAACAGCCCGCCCATGCCGGCACCGACCAGCGTCATGATCAGGCCGAAAATCTTGCTGACGCTGGCGATCTGGTCCTTGGTAAAACCCTGGTCGATGTAGAACACATTGGCCATCACGCCCATTACCGTGTCCGACATGCGATAGGTTGCAATCAGACCCAGCAGCAACAGCGCTTGCCAGCGGTAGCGCAGAATAAAATCATTGACCGGTGTCAGCACCGGAGCAAGCCCGCGGCGACCCATGGCCGAGAGGCACAGCGCGGTCAGCGTGATATAGAGGATGGCCCGCAGGAATGCGCGATCCTCCAGCAGCAGGTCGAGAAGGCTGACACCCTCGAACAGCACGCTGGCGAAGTCGGTGTTGTACAGCTGGGTGAACATCGCGGGCACCGATACCAGCAAGATGATCAGCACGAACACTGACATCAGTTGGTGCGCGAAGCTGTAGCGCCCCGCCTGCAACTGGGTGCGCAGTGGCACATCGGGCTCACGCATGAACAAGCTGGTCAGCAGGGCCGGGATCATCAAGACGCCGAACAGCACGTAGGTGCCGGTCCATGCCGAGTGTTTATAGTTGAAGCCGGTGGAGCCGAAACCTTCGGCGAAGAACAGTGCTCCGGCGGTGGCCAGCAGGGCGGCGATGCGGTAGCCGGACATATAGCTGGCCGCGAGGGCAGCCTGGCGGCTGTCGTCGGCGATTTCCAGGCGATAGGCGTCGACCGCGATGTCCTGGGTGGCGGAGGCGAAGGCGACGACGACGGCAATGGCAATCAACCAGGACAAGTGTTTTTGCGGGTCGCAAAAGCCCATGCCGATCAATCCGAGAATCACCAGCACTTGGGACAATACCAGCCAGGAACGGCGACGCCCTAGCTTGCCGAGCAGCGGCAGGCGCCATTGGTCAAGCAGCGGTGACCAGACCCATTTGAACGCATACGCCAGGCCGATCAGGCTGGCATAGCCGATGGTTTCGCGGGCCACACCGGCTTCGCGCAACCACACCGACAGTGTCGAGAACACCAACATGTAAGGCAGACCGGCAGCAAAGCCGAGCAGAAGCAGCACTAATGTCGAGGGGCTGGCATAGGCAGCGAGCGCGGCGCGCCAGGTTTTACGGGGCATGGGCTGAAGTCTGCCTCAGATTACGGAAACAAAGCGCGCACTCTAACCGCTGTGCTCTACCGGGCGCCAGCCATGGCGCTGAATATCAACGCGATTGTTCAGGATACGCACACCTTCGCTGCGTAAACGTGCACGTTGCTCATCGCCCGACGGGCTGCCCACTGGCAGACTTATCCGACCGCCGGCGGCCACCACCCGGTGCCAGGGCAGTTTCGAGCCGTCGGGAAGCTGGCTGAGGGTGCGCCCGACCCAGCGGGCGGCCCGGCCAAGTCCCGCCAGGTGGGCCAGTTCGCCATAACTCACCACACATCCCTCGGGCACTTGGGCCAGGGTCAAGTACAGCGCGGTTCGACGCATCTCGGCGGGGGTTTGCGGGGTTTCGGCAGGTTCGTTCACTGTAGGTTGATCCAGTTGAAAGGCGTCGTCTCATTGTACGAAACGTCTGTAAAGTGGTGTTGAGAATTGAACTCAATACAAATCCTTGAGTCAGTCCTTGCTAAGACGGCAACTGCCCCGATAATGCCCCTTTTTTCCGCTAAACTTGAGCCCCTGATTCGCTTATGTTGTCCAGAACCCTGCTTTGCGTCGCTGTATTCGCTGCTTCTACACCCTTGCTGGCTGATACCGTCTGGTTGAAAAACGGAGATCGCCTGACCGGCAAGATCAAGGTTTTCGACGGCGGCAAACTCCTGATCCAGACCGAATACGCCGGCGCCATCCCGGTGGACTGGGAACAGGTAAAAACTCTTGAAAGCGACCAGGAATTGTTGGTCAAGCAAGACGCCTACATCGGTGAGAAAGCCAAGTCGCTGCAGGCGGCCGAGGATGGCAAGGTGATCCTGGCCAATGGTGAGGTCCCAAAAACGGTGGAGTTGGCGAGCATCCAGCAGATTATCAAGCCCAAACCGGTGATCGAAGACCTGGTGTGGAAGGGCAATGTCGATGTGGCGCTGGACTACAAGCGTGCGGAAAAAGACACCGACGACTACGACGTGGACTTCAAGACGTCGGCGCGTCACGGCAAATGGCGGCATACCGCTGAAGGCGAATACAACCGTGTGTTCCAGAATGACGTGGTCACCACCGATAACTGGAGCGCCGAGTACGCCCTGGACCGCTTTATCACCGATCAATGGTTCTGGCAGGGTCGTTTGACCTACAAGCGCGACAAGGTCGAGGACCTGAGTCGCCAGCGCACGGTCGGTACCGGTCCGGGTTATCAATTCTGGGATGACGAACTGGGGGCCTTCTCCCTCGGATCGCTGCTCAATCGCACCGACTATGAATACCAGGATGGCGGCAAGGACAACTTCTATTCCCTGGCGATGAAGTGGGATTACAACCGTTACCTGATCGGCAAGACGGTGGAGTTCTTCACCAATGGCGAATTGGGCAAACCCCTGGACGGCCCCGCTCACTACTCCCTCGATGCGGAAATGGGCTTGCGCTATAAAGTCACCGAGTGGGCCTCGCTCAACCTCAAGGCCGAGCGCGATATTGTCAGTGGCGGCTCGGACAGCGATTTGAGCAAGACCCGCTACACCGCAGGTTTTGGTGTGGCCTGGTAATCAGCTTGCGCGCGAGGTCACGGGCGGGGTTACGAGCGTAACCCTCCATTCAATTCCAGAATCCGCCCGGTGTAATAGTCGTTCTCGAAGCTATACACCGCCGAATGGGCGATCTCTTCCGGCCGCCCCCTGCGCTTGAGGGGAATTCCCGAGGTCATCTTTTCCAATGCGTCGGGCTTCATGCCCAAGGTCATTTCGGTCTCGATAAAACCCGGTGCTATGCCCGCCACGCGGATACCGTAGCCTGCCAGCTCCCTGGCGCGGGTCACGTTGCACACGTAGGCGCGTGCCGTGGCGCCGCGACGGCCGCATCGAGCCTTTCCTGATTGAGGTCGATCAGCGGCAGGTGTGCGTCTTTGCCGGCAAAATACTCGGCCATGGAACGGCCCAAACCCTGGCAACCGCCGGTGATAATGATTACTTTGTCGTTGAGATGCATTCGCATGTCCCGTGAGCAACGTTAAGCGGTTGCCCAAGCCTGTTTTTTTGACGGAATTTATCGAAGGAGTCATAAGTTGAGCGCGCACGTTGCCAAGAATGCCCGAGAACTACTGCTCAAGGAGTATCGTGGAGCGCTCTCCACGCTGTCCAAGGCCATGCCCGGCTTTCCCTTTGGCTCGGTAGTGCCGTACTGCCTGGACGAAGAAGGGCGGCCATTGATCCTGATCAGCCGGATTGCCCAGCACACCCACAACTTGCAAAAGGACCCCAAATGCTCATTGCTGATCGGTGAGCGCGAAGCCGAGGATGTGCAGGCCGTGGGGCGCCTGACCTACCTCGCCGAAGCCGAGAAACTTGAGGGTGAGGCTGCCATCGCCGCTGCTGCAGAACGGTACTACCGCTATTTCCCGGAGTCGGCGAATTACCACAAGGCCCACGATTTCGACTTCTGGCTCCTCAAGCCAGTCCGTCACCGCTATATCGGCGGCTTCGGCGCGATCCACTGGCTCGATCAATTGACCCTGGCCAATCCGTTCGCCGGTAAAGCCGAGTCGAGCATGATTGAACACATGAACAGCGATCACGCCAAGGCCATCGCCCACTACGTCGCGTTGGCCGGTTTACCGACGTTCGAGCCAGCCCGGCTGGTCGGTATCGACAGCGAAGGCATGCACCTGCGCATTGGCCAAGGCCTGCACTGGCTACCTTTTGCCGACACTTGCAATACGCCGACACAAGTGCGAGAAGCCTTGGTTTTCCTGGCTCACGCCGAGACATGGCCGAAAAAAGCCACGGTTTAAGCTTGAATTAATGCAAGGGCGACGTCATCTAAGGTCTAGTAGCAAGGCATTCTTGCGTTGAGGAACCATTTGATGCGCCCTTTTTTATTGCTCTTTCTGCTGTTCCCAGTGTTGGAGCTGTTCGTATTCGTCAAGGTCAGCGGGGCTATCGGGTTTTTCCCGGCGCTGCTGCTGGTTATTCTGGGCTCGATGCTCGGCGTGTTCGTATTGCGTATCGCCGGCCTGGCCACCGCACTGCGCGCCCGTGAAAGCTTGAACCGTGGCGAGTTGCCTGCCCAGACCATGCTCGAAGGCCTGATGATGGCCTTGGGTGGCGGTCTGTTGATCCTGCCGGGTTTCGTCAGCGATGTGCTCGGCCTGATTCTGCTGTTGCCTGTTACCCGCCGCTTTCTGGCCGGCAAGATGCGTCAACGGGCCGAAGAAGCGGCGATCCGCCAGCGGGCGTTTGCCGATGATTTGCAACCCCGCGGCGGCCCGGCGCCTCGTCAACCGCTTGAACGCGAGGGGGACGTGATCGAAGGCGAGTTCGAACACCGCGACTCCAAATAATCGCTCGACCAACACGGCGCCTCCTGCAGGCGCCGTGTTGTTTTTGCGTGGGGTGCCAGACACAAAAATTTTCATCCGGCGCCCTTGTAATAAGCTTATTCGCCCTTATGTAACGGTCACCGCAAGGTTTCTGGTGGCGACACCAGACAGACTTCCGCGTTTTGCTTGGCAAACCGCGACCGGCACTGCCGGAACTTAACCTGCCGGAATTGATACCGGCCGATGAACAACACAATTAGGAGAGATCGACAATGAAGCTTCGTCCTCTACATGACCGCGTCGTCATCCGTCGCAGCGAAGAAGAAAAGAAAACCGCCGGCGGTATCGTTCTGCCAGGTTCGGCTGCTGAAAAAGCCAACCACGGCGAAGTGATCGCTGTCGGTACCGGTAAAGTGCTGGACAACGGCGAAGTACGTGCGCTGGCCGTGAAAGTGGGTGACAAGGTTGTATTTGGCCCTTACTCCGGCAGCAACACTGTGAAAGTCGACGGCGAAGACCTGCTGGTAATGAGCGAGAACGAAATTCTCGCTGTTCTGGAAGGCTGATTCCCCGCTCATTTTCCCGTTACTACAAAGTATTTAAGGAATATCGATCATGGCTGCTAAAGAAGTTAAATTCGGCGATTCCGCCCGCAAGAAAATGCTCACCGGTGTCAACATTCTGGCTGATGCAGTAAAAGCGACCCTGGGCCCGAAAGGCCGTAACGTAGTGATCGAGAAGAGCTTCGGCGCTCCGACCATCACCAAGGACGGCGTTTCCGTCGCTAAAGAAATCGAACTCGACGACCGTTTCGAGAACATGGGCGCGCAGCTGGTCAAAGACGTTGCCTCCCGTGCCAACGATGACGCAGGCGACGGCACCACCACCGCGACCGTCCTGGCTCAGTCGATCGTCAACGAAGGCCTGAAAGCCGTCGCTGCCGGTATGAACCCGATGGACATCAAGCGCGGTATCGACAAGGCGACCATCGCCATCGTCAAAGAGCTGAAGAACCTGTCCAAGCCATGCGCCGACACCAAGGCCATCGCTCAGGTCGGCACCATCTCCGCCAACTCCGACAGCTCCATCGGCGACATCATTGCCGAAGCCATGGAAAAGGTCGGTAAAGAAGGCGTGATCACCGTTGAAGAAGGCTCGGGCCTGGAAAACGAACTGTCGGTTGTAGAAGGCATGCAGTTCGACCGTGGCTACCTGTCCCCGTACTTCGTCAACAAGCCGGAAACCATGGTTGCCGAACTCGACAGCCCGCTGATCCTGCTGGTCGACAAAAAGATCTCGAACATCCGCGAGATGCTGCCAGTACTGGAAGCCGTGGCCAAGGCCGGTCGCCCACTGCTGATCGTGTCCGAAGACGTTGAAGGCGAAGCCCTGGCGACTCTGGTCGTGAACAACATGCGCGGCATCGTTAAGGTCGCAGCCGTCAAGGCTCCGGGCTTCGGCGACCGTCGCAAGGCCATGCTGCAGGACATCGCTGTCCTGACCGGCGGTACCGTGATTTCCGAAGAGATCGGTCTGAGCCTGGAAAGCGCTACCCTGGAAAACCTGGGTAGCGCCAAGCGCGTGACCATCTCCAAGGAAAACACCATCATCGTTGACGGTGCTGGCGTACAAGGCGACATCGAAAGCCGTATCGCTCAGATCCGTGCCCAGGTTGCCGAAACTTCCTCGGACTACGACCGTGAAAAACTGCAAGAGCGTCTGGCCAAGCTGTCGGGCGGCGTAGCGGTGATCAAGGTTGGCGCTGGTTCCGAAGTTGAAATGAAAGAGAAGAAAGCCCGCGTTGAAGACGCCCTGCACGCAACCCGCGCAGCCGTCGAAGAAGGCGTGGTACCTGGCGGTGGCGTGGCGCTGATTCGTGCCCTGGAAGCCATTGTCGACCTGAAAGGCGAAAACGCTGACCAGGACGTGGGTATCGCGGTTCTGCGTCGTGCCGTTGAAGCGCCACTGCGTCAAATCTCCGCCAACAGCGGCGACGAGCCAAGCGTTGTGGTCAACGAAGTCAAGAACGGCAAAGGTAACTACGGTTACAACGCTGCGACTGGCGTGTACGGCGACATGATCGAAATGGGCATCCTGGACCCAACCAAGGTGACTCGTTCGGCTCTGCAAGCGGCATCTTCCATCGGCGGTCTGATCCTGACCACCGAGGCTGCCATTGCCGAAGCACCGAAGAAAGAAGGCTCGGCTGGCGGCGGTATGCCAGACATGGGCGGCATGGGTGGCATGGGCGGCATGATGTAAGCCAGCCTTACCCCCGTACTGAAAAAGCCCCGCCTGAGCGATCAGGCGGGGCTTTTTTATGTCCGGCATTGGTAATTCGGTGGCCGTTGTTATCGACACAGCGGTACACAAGCCTGACACCTGCAACGTGCAGGTTGCGTTAACTGATAGTGAAAAACTTGTGAGTCACGGCAATCGGTTGAAAAAGTGCATAGAGTCTTGCGCCAGCCCTAGCCGCAAACCCCACTTGGCCTTAAGCTGCGCGAGCCAACACGGCCGTTACCGCGTACGGAGACAATGCCCATGCGAATTCTACTGGTTGAAGACAACCGCGATATTCTGGCCAACCTGGCCGATTACCTGGGGATGAAGGGGTATACCGTCGATTGTGCGCAGGACGGTTTGTCAGGGCTGCATCTGGCGGCCACCGAACATTACGACTTGATCGTTCTCGACATCATGCTGCCGGGCATCGATGGCTACACCCTGTGCAAACGCCTGCGCGAAGATGCGCGGCGGGATACGCCGGTCATCATGCTGACGGCGCGTGATCAATTGGACGACCGCCTGCAAGGCTTCAAATCCGGCGCCGACGACTATCTGCTCAAACCGTTCGCGCTGTCGGAGCTGGCCGCACGCATCGAGGCGGTGATGCGCCGTGCGCAGGGCGGCGGTCGTCGCGCGCTGCAAGTCGGCGACCTGACTTACGACCTAGACACCCTGGAAGTGACCCGCGAAGGGCGCCTGCTCAAACTCAACCCGGTGGGCCTGAAGCTGCTGGCGGTGCTGATGCAGAAAAGTCCGCATGTGCTGCGTCGCGAGATTCTCGAAGAAGCGTTGTGGGGTGATGACTGTCCGGACAGCGACAGTCTGCGCAGCCACGTTCACCAATTGCGCCAGGTGATCGACAAGCCCTTTGCCAAGCCGCTGTTGCAGACGGTGCATGGCGTGGGATATCGCTTGGCCGAGGGTCGAGATGGAGTTTAAGCAAAGCCTTGCCCAGCGGATCATCATCGCCTTTGCGCTGATGAGCGCGCTGGTGGCGGGGGCGTTTGCCATGGGTATCGTCGCCACTGTGCATCTGGTGGAAGAGAAACTTATCTCGGCCGGCCTGGGCGGCGACCTGCAACGATTGCTGTTGATGGACAGCGTCGAGGATTGGCGCCACCGGCCCGAGCCCGACCAATTGTTCTACTTCAGTGGCGGGCACGGGGATTTTGAGTTGCCCAAGGATTTGCGGCACTTGGATTCGGGCTTTCACGAAGTCTTTCGCGAGCAGCTTTCTTACCACGCGATAGTCGAGATTGTGGACGGTCGACGGTATGTCCTGCTGCAAGACCAGAGCGATTTCGAAGAGCGTGAACGGGTACTGTTTGCGGTGGTGCTGGTGGGTTTTGTCCTGAGTCTGGCGCTGGCGGTGTTCCTCGGCTGGGTCCTGGCCCGCAAAGTGATGGCGCCGGTGGTACGCCTGGCCCGCCAGGTTCGTCATCGCGATCAATTGCTCGGCCTGGCCCCACCGTTGGCCCCCGACTACGCGGCCGACGAGGTCGGCGAGTTGGCGGTGGCGTTCGACGCGACCTTGGGCCGTCTGCGCCAGGCCCTCAACCGCGAACGTTTGTTCACCAGCGATGTAAGCCATGAACTGCGCACGCCATTGATGGTGCTGGCCAGCTCCTGCGAATTGCTGCTGGAAAATCCGGCCATCGACTCCCGCGGGCGCAAGCAAGTCGAGCGTATCGCCCGGGCCTGCGAAGAAATGCGCGAACTGGTGCAAACGTTCCTGATGCTGGCTCGCGCGCAACACGACGACACCACGATGTCGCCGCAAGTCGACCTGGCACAAGTGGCTGAGGACTTGCTGGGTATCTGGCGTGATCCGATCGAGCGCAAAGGTATCGAGCTGTTCTACCGGCCGGGCAATCCATTGGATACCCGCTATAACGCCACCTTTGTGCATGCGGTAATGGGCAATCTGCTGCGCAACGCTTTGCATTACACCGAACAAGGATTTATCCGCCTGACTCTGGAACCCAGCGGTTTTGTGGTGGAAGACACAGGCGTGGGGATTCCTGAAGACAAGCGCGAAGCCATGTTCGAACCTTTCGTGCGCGGTAACGAAAAACGTGGCGACGGCCTAGGCCTGGGGTTGTCACTGGTGCAACGAATCTGCGAGAACCAGGGTTGGGTGGTCAGTCTCACTCCGATGGAACCCCATGGCTGCCGGTTCCATGTGGAGTTGAGCCAGGTCAAGTCCTGAGGTTTTTCCTGCCGTGGGGCGCGGCGGTGGATCTCAGCACGTTCGCCGAAGATGGCCCCATGCTATGCCTGTTAGCTGTAAAGCTTTGTAATGCTTTATGTTTGGACGGGATGTTTTTTTCACAATTGATTGACCTGAGGATGACACGTAGCTGTTTACGGTTGTAGGCATCAGTAATAGGAGACCGTTGATGGCTACCCCGATCAAGCTCGAATTTTCCGAAAAGTACGACGACGAGCATGCGCAGAGTTATTTGCTCAAGCATCAGGACAATCTGGCGCGTCGGTTGTCCCACAAACGTGATGAACAATTGGCCCGAGGTGCGCTGGCCATGGCCGGCGAGCCCGGTCTGGTGCTGGATCTACCTTGTGGTGCGGGGCGTTTCTGGCCGTTGCTGGCAGAGAAACCCAACCGCGTGATTATCGGTGCCGACAATTCCGAGTCGATGCTCAAGGTTGCCACGGTGGCTCAGCCGGCCGAAGTGGTGAAACGGGTACGACCTTTGCAGACGTCGGCCTTTGATATCGATTTGCCAGATAATGCTGTCGACAGCATCTTCTGCATGCGCCTTATGCACCATATCGGTGATCCTGCGCACAGGCTGGCGATATTGCGTGAGTTTCAGCGGGTTACGCGCGATAGCGTGATCATTTCGTTGTGGGTGGATGGCAATTTCAAGGCCTGGAAACGCAAGCGTTCCGAAGTAAGACGTCGCACCAAGGGCAAGCAAGAAGGTTACCAAAATCGGTTTGTGTTACCGGCCGCTACTGTCGAGGCAGAATTTGAGCAGGCCGGTTTCCGTGTTCAGGAATACCTGGATTTCATACCGCTGTACGCCATGTGGCGAGTGTATGTATTGCGTAAGAGGTAAGAGGATGGCAGTTGAGTGCGTGGTAGGTAGTGAGGTAGCTCCCGAGGAGCGATTTGATTATTTCTGGCGCCAGAAGGGCGAGTGGGTCGAGGAACCCAATCGTCGCCGAGGCGGTGAAAGTGGCGTGCAGCGCGTGATCGGTGCCAATGGATGCTTGCTCTATTGCAAACGCCAGACCGGCCACATCTACCGCAGTTGGCTGCACCCTTTTGGTCGTCCTACCGTACTGCGTGAGCGTGATGCGCTGATGAGCCTGCACCAATTGAATGTGCGTGTGCCGGAACTGGTGTTCTGCGAAGCCCGCCGCGACCCTGAGCATCAGTGGAAAGCCTTGCTGGTGACCGCGTCGCTGGACGGCTTCGATGAAATCGAAAACTGGTACGCCGCGGGCGGCCGTGAGCAATACGGCGAAGAGGTGCATGAGCGTCTGCTTCAAGAGTTGGCGCAAACCCTGGCGCGTATGCACAAAGGTCGCTGGCAGCACGGTTGCCTCTACATCAAGCACATTTTCGTCAGGGTCAGCGGCGAGGGCGATGCGGTCACTGTTGAAGTGGCTCTGCTGGACTTCGAGAAATGCCGCCTACGCCTGACCGCTCGTCAGGCTGCTTCCCATGACATGCTGCAACTGCGGCGCCATTCGTCGTGGAATGCTTCCGACTGGCAAAAACTCAGCTACTTTTACGAGACGGCGTTTGGCAGCGCTATCAAAGGTTTAAGCTGATGAAGCTAGAAATAGCACGAGGTTTGTTTCTGTTGGCGGCCTTAGGCGTTGCGTCCTTGGCTGTGGCTGCCTGGGAGCAGCCACGTACAGAAGTTCTCAGTGCGGTACAGGGTAGCGGGCAATGTCCGTTGCCACGGATCGCGAAGGTGACGGGTGTGACCCAGCCTGATCATCAACTTTTGTTGTTTATGTTTGGAATGTCCCAAGGGATGAGGCCAGCGAGTTGAATAGTTTTATGATCGATTAGAAGGCCTCGTGTTGTTGCGAGGCCTTTTTTTTGGTTCATCACGAGCCCAAAGTAATCAAAGGGTTCGTGCCGCACCACTTGGTGCCTCGCCTAGGCTCGGCTTGCACACAGTCCGACATTGATTCGGGGCGCCGAGAATCAAAATCAAAAGCAGAGCGAGGCGGCCGGACAGCCGACCTGTTTTTTGTGAACCTTGGATCTTGGACTTTGAGCTTTGTAGGCGCGAGCTCGCTCGCGAAAATCGTTAACGATGACCCGGGAAGCCTGACACCCCGAGGCGTCCTCAGGTTTTTCGCGAGCAAGCTCGCTCCTACGGAAGACGGCTTTGTTCTGGCGTTTGATCTTAGTGGATGATCTATTTTGTGAACATCGTAGGAGCGAGCTCGCTCGCGAAAATCGTTAACGATGACCCGGGAAGCCTGACACCCCGAGGTGTCCTCAGGTTTTTCGCGAGCAAGCTTGCTCCTACGGAAGATGGCTTTGTTCTGGCGTTTGATCTTAGTGGATGATCTATTTTGTGAACATCGTAGGAGCGAGCTCGCTCGCGAAAATCGTTAACGATGACCCGGGAAGCCTGACACCCCGAGGTGTCCTCAGGTTTTTCGCGAGCAAGCTTGCTCCTACGGAAGATGGCTTTGTTCTGGCGTTTGATCTTAGTGGATGATCTATTTTTGTGAACATTGTAGGAGCGAGCTCGCTCGCGAAAATCGTTAACGATGCCCCGGGAAGCCTGACACCCCGAGGTGTCCTCAGGTTTTTCGCGAGTAAGCTCGCGCCTACGGAAGACGGCTTTGTTCTGGCGTTTGATCTTAGTGGATGATCTATTTTGTGAACATCGTAGGCGCGAGCTCGCTCGCGAAAATCGTTAACGATGCCCCGGGAAGCCTGACACCCCGAGGTGTCCTCAGGTTTTTCGCGAGCAAGCTCGCTCCTACGGAAGACGGCTTTGTTTTGGCGTTTGATCTTAGTGGATGATCTATTTTACATCGTAGGAGCGAGCTCGCTCGCGAAAATCGTTAACGATGACCCGGGAAGCCTGACACCCCGAGGCGTCCTCAGGTTTTTCGCGAGCAAGCTTGCTCCTACGAAAGATGGCTTTGTTTTGGCGTTTGATCTTAGTGGATGATCTATTTTACATCGTAGGAGCGAGCTCGCTCGCGAAAATCGTTAACGATGACCCGGGAAGCCTGACACCCCGAGGTGTCCTCAGGTTTTTCGCGAGCAAGCTTGCTCCTACGGAAGATGGCTTTGTTCTGGCGTTTGATCTTAGTGGATGATCTATTTTGTGAACATCGTAGGAGCGAGCTCGCTCGCGAAAATCGTTAACGATGCCCCGGGAAGCCTGACACCCCGAGGCGTCCTCAGGTTTTTCGCGAGCAAGCTCGCGCCTACGGAAGACGGCTTTGTTCTGGCTTTTGATCTTGGGGCAGAGCGTTTTGGTTACTTTCGCGCTTTTCGAAAGTGACCCGCCGTAAGCGCGAAGCCCAGATCAGCCATGACCGCAGCAACGGATATGTACACCCACCAGCCCTCAAATCACTCCCGCTCTCCCCGCGCCAGTAACGTATAAACACAAGGCAGCACAAACAACGTAAACAGCGTCCCAATCGACATCCCGGTGGCAATCACCATCCCTATGTCATACCGACTCACCGCGCCAGCGCCCGTGGCGAAGATCAATGGCACCATGCCAAACACCATCGCCGCCGTGGTCATCAACACCGGGCGCAGACGAATCGCCGCTGCCTCTTCCACAGCTTCTCGCGGCGTCAAGCCCTTGTCCTTGCGTAACTGGTTGGCAAATTCGACGATCAGAATCCCATGCTTGCTGATCAACCCGATCAACGTCACCAGCCCCACCTGGGTGTAGATGTTCAAGCTCGACCAACCCAGGAACAGCGGAATCAATGCCCCGCAGATCGACAGCGGCACGGTCACCAGAATCACCAAGGGATCACGGAAACTCTCGAATTGCGCCGCCAGCACCAGGAAAATAATCGCCAGCGCCAGCCCGAACGTGACCCACAGCGCACTGCCTTCCTGGATAAACTGGCGTGACGCACCGCTGTAGTCGAATGCGTAGCCGGCAGGGGTTTCTTCAATCGCGATTTGGCGCACGGTATTGATGGCTTCGCCCATGCTGACAATCGGGAAACCGGAGATCAGCGCCGAGTTGAGTTGCTGGAACTGGTTCAGTTGTCGAGGGCGGGCGCGGTCGGTGATGCTGATCAAGGTCGACAGCGGCAACAGTTCGCCCTGGGTGTTTTTCACGTAGTAATTGTTCAGCCACTCGGGGTTGTCGCGGTAGGCGCGTTCTACCTGGGCGATCACCTTGTAGCTGCGGCCATCGATGGTGAAACGGTTGATCTCGGCTTCCGCCAGCAGCGTCGCCAGCGTACCGCCCAGGTCCTGCATCGACACACCCATCTGCGCTGCCTTGGCGCGGTCGATGTCGACCACCACTTCCGGCTTGTCGAAAGCCAGGTCGATATCGACAAAGGCAAACTTGCCGGATTCCATGGCGCGCTTTTTCACCCGGTCGGCCACTTGCAACAGGGACTCGTAATCGTTGGGCGTGTTGATCACGAAACCAAAGGGCAGGCCTTCGCCAGTGCCGGGCAGGGAGGGCAGGTTGAAGCCGAACACTTGCAGGCCCGGGATCTGCTCCAGGCGTTTCTGGACCTCGGGCAGGATCTCCATCTGAGTCCGGTTTCGCTCGTTCCAGGGTTTGAGCAGGAACCCGCCGATGCCGGACTGCACGCCGTTGAAACCGTTGATCTGGAACGAAGAGTAGTACTCCGGGAAGTCCTTGAAGATCGTGATGAACTCGTCGGTGTAACTGTTCAGGTAGTCCAGGTTGGTGGGCTGCGGTGCGCTGGCCATCATGAAAATGATGCCCTGGTCCTCGTCCGGCGCCAGTTGTGACTGGGTGAACTTGAGGAACACTGGAATCAGGCAAAGTACGATTAGCGCGAACACGATCACCACCGGCCGGGTGCTCAGGGTGCCGTGCAACATTGTCTGGTAGCGACGCTTGAGGCCTTCGAAGATCCGGTCCAGGCGATGGGCCAGGCCCGTGGGGTTCTCATCGTGGCGCAGCAACAGCGCGCACATCATCGGTGACAGGGTCAGCGCAACGATGCCGGAAATCACCACCGCGCCGGCCAGGGTCAGGGCGAACTCCTTGAACAGCGCGCCCGTCAGTCCTTCAAGGAAGCCGATGGGCGCGTAGACCGCCGCCAGGGTGATGGTCATCGACACCACCGGCATGGCGATCTCCCGGGCGCCTTCCAGGGCGGCATCCAGAGGTGTCTTGCCTTCCTCGATATGTCGGTGGATGTTCTCCACCACCACAATCGCATCGTCCACCACCAGGCCGATTGCCAGGACCATTGCCAACAAGGTCAGCAGGTTGATGGAATAGCCCATCAGTTGCATGAAAAACAGCACGCCGATCATCGACAGCGGGATGGTGATCACCGGGATCACCACCGAACGCAGCGCCCCCAGGAACAGGAACACCACGACGATCACGATCAGTACCGCTTCAAACAGGGTTTTCACTACCTCGTTGATCGAGGCCTGGATAAACAGCGTGGCGTCGTAGGCTATTTCCGCCTTGAGGTTGGGCGGCAGCTGCGACTCCAGCTCCGGCATGATCTTGCGCACTTCCTTGATCACGTCCAGCGGGTTGGCGCTGGGTGTAGCCTTGATGCCGATATACACCGAGGGCGTGCCGCCAAAGGAACTGATGGCGTTGTAATTTTCCGCGCCCATTTCGACCCGGGCCACATCGCCGAGCAGGACCCGGCTGTCGCCATCGGTCTTCACGGTGATGGCGGCGAAGGCCTCGGCGGTCTTGAGGTCGGTGTTGGCGTTAACGCTGGTGACCACGTACTCGCCTTTCACCTCGCCAGCTGCGGAAAGGTAGTTGTACTGGCGCACCGCATCGGTGACGTCGCTGGCGCTCAGGCCGAAGCCTGCGAGTTTTACCGGGTCCAGCCACAGGCGCATGGCGAATACCTGATTGCCGAGAATTTCGGCTTCGGCCATGCCGGGTAGCGTCGCCAGTTTGGGTTGGATGACCCGTGACAGATAGTCGGTGATCTGTGGGTTGCTCAGTTCCTGGCTGGAAAAGCTGATGTACATCAGCGCCGAGGCGTCCGCGGCTTCTTTGCTCAGTACCGGGTCTTCGGCATCTTGTGGCAGCTTGTTCTTGACCTCATTGGCCTTGGCCAGCAGTTCGGTGAACAGGCGATCGCTGTTGGAGCCGATGCGGGCATAGATTGAAATCACCGAAAAGTTCTGTCGACTGACCGAGGTCATGTAGTCGATACCTTCGGCGCTGGCCAGACTTTGCTGCAACGGCTGTGTGATGTAGCCCTGGATGGTTTCGGCATTGGCCCCGGGGTAAGCGGTAGTGACCGTGATCAGGGCGTTTTCCATGGAAGGGTATTGGCGCAGCGGCAGTTTGCTGTAGGCCTGGAAACCCAGTAGCACAATCAGCAGGCTGACCACCATGGCCAATACCGGGCGGCGGATGAACGTGTCGGTGAACGCCATGGCTCAGTTCCTTGAACCGTCGGTGCGCGGAGCCTGCCCAGGCGCGGCCGGCAGGTTTTTGTCCGGGGTAATGGCGATATGGGCGCCTGTGTCCAGCTTGATCTGGCCGGCGCTGACCACTTGCTCGCCGCTGCTCAGGCCCTTGGTCACCAGCACCAGCCCGTCGCGACGTTCACCGGTCTCGATAAAGCGTCGTTCGGCAATCAAGATCGGCTGGCCGTCGGGGTCTTTTTCGAGATTGCCGTCTTGCGTCTTTTTCTGCGCGACGACGTAGGCCGAGTTACCGTAGAGGGTGTAGGTAATTGCGCTTTCCGGTATGACGACCTGGGGTGCCGGGTCGGGCAACAGGACTTGCAGGCTGGCGAACATGCCCGGCAACAATTGGCTATCGGGGTTGGCCAGGGTGGCACGTACCAGCACGTTACGGGTGCTGTCTTCGACCTTGGGGTTGATGGCGCTGATGGTGCCGGGGAAGGTCTGCTGGGGATAGGCCGAGACTTCTACCTGCACGGTTTGCCCAACGGCGACTTTAGGCAGCACCTGTTCTGGCACGTAGAAGTCGACGTAGAGGCTACTGAGGTCCTGCAACGTGGCGATCACCGTGCCACTGGCGAGGTAATCGCCAACGTCCACCTGGCGGATGCCGATGGTGCCGCTGAAGGGTGCAACCATGTGTTTCTTGGCCAGGGATGCCTTGAGCTGATTGACCGTGGCCTGGTTCTTTTGCAACTGCGCCGAAAGGCGGTCGAACTCGCCTTTGGAGATGGCCCGGCTGCCCACCAGTTGGCTGCCGCGGCCATAATCGAGTTGGGCCAATCCCAGGTCGGCCTGGGCGGTTTGCAGCAGGGCACTTTCCACCGCGCTGTCGAGTTGCACCAGCGGTTGTCCGGCCTTGACCTTCTGTCCTGACTCGAACTGCAGCTCTTTGACGGTGCCGGCGATCTCCAGGCTCAGGCTGACTCCTTGCAGCGCCTTGAGCGTGCCCACCGCCGGCAGGCGCTGTTGCCAGGGCTGTTCGAGCGCCGTGGCGACGGCCACGCTGATCGGCGGTTTGGGCGCTGAAAAGACCTGGATCTGCTGGTAGATAGAGAAGGCCTTGTAGCCCCCCAGCAGCAGGATGATCGACAGCACAACAGCCAACATGATGAGCATGCGACGACGCAGCATATTCCGGTTCCTTGGAAAATCTGGGACAGACGAAGACAAACAAAACGGCACATTACTCCGAGTACCGGGAGGTTTCCAACTGCCAATCCTGACAGTGGGAAAGCCGGGCAAGGGCCGGCAAGCCGACCCACGCCGTCAGATCAGGTGTAAATGGTTGTCCCAGAGCCCTGCGGGCAATTCCAGAGGTTTAGCGAGCAATTGTTTCTGCCGGCAATCATAGAAACGGCAGCGGCCCTGGCCCGAGCTCACGACAAATCCATCCGCCACCGCGCCGACACCGGCGCAGTCCGGCAACGGTCCGTCCAGGCGCAGCTCGCCGCTGTCCATGTCCCAGATAAAGAACCGATTGCCCCGCGGCGCGGTCAGCGCCACCAGGCGCAGCTCGCTGTGCACAGCGACGCTGGCGGTGTAGTGCCCCATGGCTTGCAACTGCTCGTCAGCCACTGGAAACGCCACGAAGGGTTGGCCTGGACGCTTGATTGCCAACAGTTCGGAACGCTCCTGTGACGGCCCCATGAACTGCTGCCCGGTGAGGATGGTGCCGTCGCTGGCAATCCCCATGTGACGCACGCTGTTCATTTGTTGGCTCAGGGTTTCCTTGCTCAACAGCGTACCGTCGCGCTGCATCAATACCAGGCTCGGTTCCATGGCTTCCAGGTTCATCTCGACCCGGCTTTCGGCTTCGGTGCGAATCCCGCCGTTGGCCACGATCAGGGTTTCACCATCAGGCATCCACGACACTTGGTGCGGGCCGATGCCATGGGTCGAGAGCTCGCCGCTGTGTACCAGGCGCTCACCCTCGAACTTATACACGCCGAGCAGGCCACGACCGGGGTCGGTGGTGTCGTTTTCCGTGGCGTACAGCCAGTCGCCGTTCTTGTGGATCACCGCGTGGCCGTAGAAATGCCGGTTGGCCCGGGAGGTAACGGTTTGCAGCAACGCACCGTCACGCAGGTCCAGCAGATAGCTTTCGGTGCCTGGGCGACGGGCGACGAACAGGGCGATTGGCAACGTGGGGTGGTTGATGATGTCGTGGCAGCGCTGACCGACCTGGGTTGCAAACACCAGGGTGCCGTCCAGGCGATAACCAACCGCGTAATGCTTGCCGTCGGCGTCATCCCGTGCCGAAAGCAACAGCGGGCTGTTGCCTTTGTTTTTGAACAGCGTCCAGCCACCCAGGGTGATCGCACTGAGCAGCACACTACCGATGGCCAAAGCCTGTCGCCTGAGCATCATCAGTCACCGTCGTTGGCATTAAAGCCGAGTTGGATGCCGAGCGCCTTGGCCAGTTCGCCTTCGTGCAGGCGATGGACGACGTTGAGGCTGGCGTAGATCTCGTCGAGTTGCTGGCGCCCGGCTTCATCGGCCAGCAGCTCATCGAGGGAACGCTGATTACTGGTTAACAGCTTCAGCGAGTTGGCGTAGGCCGCATCGATCTTGTCGGCCAGGGTTTTTTGATCCGCCGGCAACAGGCCGCGCAAGCCTTTGTTGTCGACCCCGACCCACACGGTCTGGGCCGCCGCGAGGCTGGCGTGCAGGCTGCGCAGGGAAGACTGGCTGCGCCACGCATCGGCCTGGAATGGCTGCGGGATGCCTTTGGTCTGGCGACCCATTGGCGTGCCGAGTTTTTTCTTCAAGGTGTCGAGGGCGGTGACCTGGACACGCAGCAGTTCAGCGATGGCTTCGTGGGAATCGGCGTAGCGCTGATTAGGAAACTTGCTCATCTGCGCCAGCATGCCGTCGGTGCTGTTCCAGTTTGCGAGGATTTCTTCTGCCAGCAGCTTCTGGTGTTCGCCAATGGCAATCAGCAACGGGCAGTAACGGGCTTTCTGAGCCTCATCGGCGAGGGCGGGCTTGGCGTCATACAGGATGTACTCGTAAGCCGACAGGCCTTGTACGACCACGCTTGCTTTGGCCAGGGCGGCGGCATCGATCTGCGGCTGGGCGGTGACCAGTTGCTCGACCTGGCGCCCGACCAGGTTTTTCTTGTCCGGCCAGAACTGCACCTGCCATGGACGGTTGCCTTCGGCCAGCGGACCGATCAGCAGCGGTTGCAACTCGGCCCAGGCTTTTTGTGCATGCAGGAAATCTGCACGCGCGGTCTCCAGTGTTTCCTTGCCCTGGCAGTAGGCCAGGGCGCTGACCGCCAATTGCCGGTCAGCTTCGACCCAGCGGCTGTATGTCGGCAGGATCACTTGTTTGGCGATGGCGGCCGAGGTGACGGCTTGCGGGTCCTGAGGCGAGCAAGCGCCGAGGGCGAGCGCGGCCAGGCTGGTGAACAACAACTTGGGACGGAACATGTCGAGCTCCCTTCAATAATTGGGGCAAAGCTTATAGAGAATTCAGGAACGCGAGCAACGCGGCGCGCTGTTCGGCGTTGAAAGACAGCACCTGTTGCTGCGCCGCCTGTGCTTCACCGCCGTGCCACAGCACGGCTTCGAGCAGGTTGCGGGCGCGGCCGTCATGCAGGAACTGGGTGTGTCCACTGACGTTTTGCGTCAAACCGATGCCCCACAGCGGCGGGGTACGCCAGTCGCGGCCACCGGCCTTGAATTCGGTACGGTTGTCGGCCAGGCCTTCGCCCATATCGTGCAGCAGCAAGTCGCTGTAGGGGCGGATCACTTGATTGGCCAGCTCAGGTTCAGCGGCGGTGCTCGAGGTGGTGAAGCTTGGGGTGTGACACGACTGGCAGCCGGCCTGATAGAACAAGCTCTTGCCGGCCAGCACCTGTTGCGCATTCACATTGCGGCGGGCCGGCACGGCGAGGTTGCGGCTGTAAAACAGCACCAGGCGCAGGATGTTCTCACTGACTTCCTGCTCGCCATCCTCGCCATTGCCATTCGGCGCCTGCTTGCAGGCCACTTGCGCGTCGGTGCAGTCATCGAAAGGTCGCAGCGTGGTGGTCAGGCCCATATCGCCGGAAAACGCGTGAACGTTCTGTTGATTTAGGTTCGGTTGCCCGGCTTTCCAGCCGAAACGGCCGAGGACGGTTTTCTGCTGGGCGTCGTCCCAGACCCAATTCGGACGTCCGAGTACACCATTTTTATCCGGCTGCTTGCTGGCGTTTTGCAGGATGTCGGCATCGGCAATCGCTTCGAGTAAACCGAGACCAATCATCGGCGGCGCTACACGCGCGGAAAAACGTGTGTCCGGGTGCATGGGCCCGTAGCCGAGCTGGGTGATGTGCAGCGTCGGCTTGCGCAGTTCAACCACGCTACCGTCCTTGAACCTGACGTTTACCGGTGTGTAGTCGACGCGCACCTTGCCTTCGGGGACCACGCCGGGCACAGCCATGTCCTGCAACTGTCCGCCATAGACCGGTTCGGGAACGACGCCAATCTGCTCGATGAGCTTGGCGTAAGGCGGCGCGTCGGGGATCGACAGGCGCACCAGCATCGACACGGCGTTGTTGGCGTCGGGAGCGGGCGGATGACCTCGGCCGTCCTTGATATGGCAGTTCTGGCAGGCATTGGTGTTGAACAGTGGCCCCAGGCCGTCCCGTGCGGTGGTGGTGGCCGGTGCAATCACCCAGGGATTGCGGAAAAAACTGTTGCCCACGCTGAAGTCCAGGCGTCGGGTCGGTGCCAGGTTGGCCGAGGGTAGCGAGAAAGCATTATGGTCAGCCTTGCGTACCGTCGCGCTGCCTCCCGAGCGCGCCTCACCTGGCTCTGCCTGGGTAAAAACCGCAGGCGGAGCGTCATCGCAGGCACTCAGGCTCACGGCCATCAAGACTGCAGACGCGCGAAGCAGCAAACGGGGCATCGGTAATCCTGGAAAACGAGCAAGGGTGGATGAAATTCGGGGGCAAAGTCTAACAGGGCAGGGCGAATTGAATAAGAGCAATTATCGTTTGCTTGCATCCGTTTCATTCCCGTTAGAATGGCGGCACATTTTTCTGGAGGTGGCCAATGCAGGCTCTCGACGCTTTGCTTAACCGTGTATCCGTACCGCGACTGCTGGAACCGGCACCGACCGTTGCACAGCGCGAAGTGCTGTTTGCCGCCGCCATGCGTGCGCCAGACCACGGTCAACTGCGACCTTGGCGCTTCCTGACCGTGGAAGGCGCGGCCCGCGAACAGATGGGCACACTGCTCGCCGAAGCGGCCCGCCTGCAGGACCCCAAGACGCCGCAAGCGATGATCGACAAAGCGCAGAACGGCCCCTTGCGCGCGCCGTTGGTGGTGGTGGTGATTGCCCGTCTGCAGGAGCATTTCAAGGTGCCGAAATCCGAGCAACGACTGGCGGCGGCGTGTGCGGCGCACGCTATTCTGCTGGCGGCGTATGCCCAGGGGATCGGTGCGGTGTGGCGCACGGGGGAACTGTCCTATTCGCCCCACGTCGCTCAAGGCCTGGGCTTGAAAGCAGGCGAAGAAGTGATCGGCTTCCTGTACCTGGGCGCTCCGCAAAACCCGCCACGCACCGCGCCGAAAGAAGACCTGACAGCCTTTGTCAGCGCCTGGCCTGCTCATTAAAACGCGCTACCGGCAAGGTTTAGACTGAGTGGTAGGCAAGCTGAGTCGGGGGATAACTCTACAGGCCAAGTCCATTCAGCGTTATGTCCCGAACATCGGCATCGGCGGGTAACTCATGAGTGGCAGGTGATGTGTGGTCGCGGGCTACAGCGGTGTTTGCACCTGGCGTTCCGGCCGTGACCAGATCCACAGATTGCCCAGGCTCATCCCGACAATCGCCAGGTAGATCGGCCAGCCGTGATCCAGCATTACCAGCATCAACACCGCGCACAGCAGCATGCTCGCGGTGGCGCTGATCTTGGCCCGGCGGGCGATGATCTTGCCGTTGCGCCAGTTGAAGAGGATGGGGCCGAACAGTCGATGGTTTTCCAGCCAGGCGCTGAGGCGTGGCGAGCTTTTGGTGGCGGCCCAGGCGGCCAGCAGGATGAATTCGGTGGTGGGCAGGCCCGGCACGACAATGGCGATCAAACCTATCCCCAGGCTGACATAGGCCAGCAGGCCGAACAGGATTCGGGCGATCTTGGAGGAGGATTGAGGTTTGCCGGTCATGAAAGGGGCTTGCGTGATTAAAGGATGAAGCAAACTTGGGTAGATAGCGTTTTGAATCTCGCCGAGCAAGCGCCAGGTTGACCTGAGCATCCCGTAGCAGCTGACGCAGCCAGCTGCTACGGGAGCACAATGTGAGCTTGCCCGGCCAAGTTCAAGACGGCATCTACGGGTTAATTTATGACGTCAAGCTCAGGCCAGTTCAGGGGTCGTAGCGTACGCCTGTTCCAGCAGCACGGTGAAGCGCACAAACGCCTCAATCGCGCCTTTTTCCACATCGGCTTCTTCTTCGGGGCTGAACTCCAGGCCGTCAAGGGTGCGGGTGTAGCGCTTCCAGCCTTCGGCGCGACCGCCAGCCGGTTCACCCAGGTGACGGGCCCCGAAGGTCTCGCTCAGGCCCAGGCCGACAGCACGTTTGATCAGGAAAGCCGCGCCCAACTTGGAGCCTTCGGAGACGAACAGCCAGCCCAGGGCCTCGGCCTTGCTCGGGTTTTTCACGGCCCCGGCGACCGGTGCCGGAACCTCGGTCTCGAGGTCGGCCAGGTCCAGCTTGGCGGCGTCGGCGCGGCAACGCTGGGCCAGATCCGGAACGATCTTGATCAGTTCGGCGTCGTTGTACAGCGACACCAGTTCCGACTGGAACAGGTATTGCGCGACCACGAAGCGGGCAAAGTTGGCGCGGGTTTCAAACGGCGCGTGAGCCTTGACCAGTGCGTCGAGCTTGGTGTGGGGCTGGTGAGTGATTTGGTTCAGGCGCTGGGAGCGCAGGCTTGGGCGTTCTGCGGTGGAGGAAACAGTCATGGTGTGTCCTTGAAAAGAGCGCAAGCGCCGTGTGACGCTTGAACGTGGCAGTGCTGTAATGACTAGACGAACAAGAAGACGCGGCACAGTAAAAAATCCTCACCCCTCCCGTGATAAAACGGGCGGGTGAGGTGGCATGGATCAGATGTCCCAGATCAGGTTGATCGCGACGTTGCGACCTGGCTGGGTCAGGCGGTCCAGGCTGGCGGGGGAGGTCACACCCGCTTCGCCGACGCCGTCGTAGCTGCGTACGTCATCCCAGTTCCAGTATTTCTTGTCGGTCAGGTTGTACAGGCCGCCGTTGACGGTCAGGTCGTCGGTGACTTTGTAGAAGCCGGTCAGGTCGACGATGCCGAAGCCCGGGGTCTTGAACGGCCCGTTGGCGGCGTTGCCGTCTGGAGAAAAGAAGGTATTGCGGTCGACGCGGTTCTGTTTCTTGACCAGCGTCCAACTGACCAGGGCGCCGTAGCGGTCCTGGTCATAACCCAGGCCAAATAC
Source organism: Pseudomonas mucidolens (assembly GCF_900106045.1). Taxonomy (NCBI): domain Bacteria; kingdom Pseudomonadati; phylum Pseudomonadota; class Gammaproteobacteria; order Pseudomonadales; family Pseudomonadaceae; genus Pseudomonas; species Pseudomonas mucidolens. The sequence goes on from NZ_LT629802.1 coordinate 427,436, forward strand.
GCCCTTGAGCGGGTTGACGCTGTTCAGCGGCTCGCCGGAATCGTCGTTACGGCCGTAGGTGTAGCCAATTGCACCCTGGGTATACAGGCCTTGCGGCGCACCTAACGCATCCAGATTCATGCGGCCTTTGAGCTCAATCCCCTTGGTGCTCGCACGCTTGATGTTTTTCGCCTGGAAGGCCGCTAAGTCGCCGCCGGCGACAGCGGCGTCTTCATCAATGAAATCGCGGAACTTGTTGTAGAACACCGCCACTTCAAACGAACCTGCGTCGAAGTTGCCGCGAATGCCGGTTTCGATGCCTTTGCTGGTTTCCGGCTTGAGGTTGGGGTTGGGCTCGACGATGTAGCCTTGCTGACTGTTTTCAAAGCGTCCGAACAGCGCTTTGGCCGATGGCGTGCGGAAGCCTTCGGCGTACTGGCCAAACCAGGTGTACTGCTCGGTCAGCGCGTAGGTCAGGCCGAACTTGGGGGGTGACGCGGTGCCAGTTTTTTTCCTTGTCGCTGTGGTCATATTGCCGCTGAGGATCGACGGTGTTGAGGAATTCTTCGGTCAGCTTGGGTTTGAGATGGATGTAGTCGTAGCGCAGGCTCGGCAGAAAGGTCCAATCATTCCAACTGATCTGATCCTGCACGAACAGCGCGTAGCTGTTGATGGTCGGGTCGGGGAAGTCACTGGCTTTTTTCACGCTGTCTCCGGCGGACGGGCTGGGGGCGCCGATCGCCGTGCAGCCGGCGCCTACGGCCAGGCAGGTGGCGGCGCCTTCACGGGACCCGGTGACTTTCTGCTGCTTGAGCGTGGTGCCGTAGGTCACCACGTGATCGGTTTCGCCCATGGCGAAGGCCTTGTCCAATTGCGCATCGAAGACCCACTGTTTTTCTTCGTAAAGCGTGTCACGGGTACGCAGTACGCGACGACCTGCCTGATAGATTTCGGCGGTGGACTGATCAGTCTTGGCGATCTGGTAATTGAGGCTGGTCTTGATGTGATCGGCAATCGGCGAATCGAGCGCGAAGCGGTTTTCGATGCCGAAACGTTCGCGAGTGATGGTGTCGTTCCCTCGCCGGTCTCGGTAGAGGTTGAAGCCTTGACCGCCGACAAACGGGCCACCGACCGCATTCTTCATATTGATGTCGCGATCGTCCTTGTACTTCTCATACGTGAGGCCCAGACGGTTCTCATCGCCGTAATTCCAGCCCAACTTGGCCAGTACGTTGCTGGTTCGGGCGTCTTCCGGGTTGGCGCCGGTACGGGCCAGGCCGGTGGCATTGTTGCCATCGTAGGATTCGGTTTCATGACCGTTGCGCTGGCTCAGGTGCAACAAACCGTCGAAGTCCTGCACGCGACCGGCCACGGTGCCAGAGGTCAGCCAGCTTTCGTCGGCGGAACTGTAGCCGGTTTTCAGGCGCGCGCCGTAGTCCTGACCAGGCTTGATGATGTCGTCTGGATCAAGGGTGAAATAGCTCACTGCGCCACCGATGGCGCTGCTGCCGTAAAGGGCCGAAGCCGGGCCGCGGAGGATTTCCACACGCTTGACGATTTCCGGGTCGACGTAGTTGCGGCGGGTCTTGGCGTAGGGGCCGTTGAAGAAGTTGTTCGGTACTTCGACACCATCCACCTGGGTCAGGATGCGGTCGCCATCAATGCCGCGAATGTTGTAGCCGGAATTGCTCGAGCGGGTGCCGGCCCCGCCGACCGAAACACCCGGCTCGTAGCGCACCAGCTCACGGATAGTGTTGACGTTCTGGCGATCCAGCTCCTCGCGCGCATGCACGCTGACCGTGCTGGGAACGCTGTTCACATCCTGCGCCTGGCGGGTGGCGCTGATGGTGACTTGTTGCAGCGTGATGGCGCTGCCCGCCGCGCGTTTTTCCAGGACGATGTTGTTATTGCCCAGCTTGCGGTAACCCAGGTTGGTCCCCACCAACAGCCGGTCCAGAGCCTTTTCCGCGGACAGCGAACCGCGTGCGCCGGGAGAGGAAACGCCTTCGCCCAGTTCAGCCGGCAGGCCGACTTGCCAGCCGGTCACGGTGGTAAAAGCGTTCAATGCCGACACCAACGACTGTTGCTCGATGTTGAAAGTGTAATTGGCGTGGCTACGCGCAGCGGGCTCGGCGGCTACGGCCGTCATGGCCGGGCTGCTCGCCAACAGGATGGCGACGGTCAGCAGGCAAAGGCCATGCTGACGACTGGGCGAAGAGGACCGGCGGTTGAAACGAGAAGGCATCGAAAGCGCTCCGGAAGGTACGAATCTTATAATTGCGAAATTGATTCAAATGCGAATCAGTTGCATTAGATAAGACGAGACGTACCAGCGCTCACGATCGAGTAAAAATAATTATTCTCAATTGAGAATGACCAGCGCCGGGAATTCCGAGAGCTTGGCCGAGGTGATGTGGGCGAGGGAGCGCACCACATCCAGGGGTTGGTCCAGGCGGTAGTTGCCGGTGACGGCGACGCTGGCCAGCCGGTCATTGGTGTTGACGATCCAGCCAGGGTAGTAACGCCGCAGTTCCGCCAGCACTTCGTTCATCGGGCAGTTTTCAAAGATCAGGCGGCCCTTGACCCAAGCCAGATCCTTGGAGACGTCGAGCCGGACCGGCGGGCCAAAGCCATTGGGTCCGATGCGGATACTTTCCCCCGCGCTCAGACGCACCCGGTTGTTGCCGGAGTTGGTGCTCAGGTCGACATCGCCGCGTTGCACCTGGACCTGGGCTTCACCGTTGAGGTAACGCACGGCGAAGGCCGTGTCGCTGACGCTGGCGCGCACCGGGCCGGCATCGATTTGCAACGGCAGGCCACGGTTGGCGGCGATTTCGAAAAACGCTTCTCCCTGATACAGCCGCGCAATGCGTTGATGATCATTGATGGTGCTGGAGAACGCCGAGTTGGTGTTGAGCAACACCCTGGAGCCATCATCGAGCTGCACGCGCTGGCGTTCGCCGACCACGGTCAAGTGATCGGCCTGCAGCCGTACCGGGAGGTTGCTGAAGCTGAACAGTCCCAGCAGCAACACCGCAGCGGTGGCCAAGGGTCTCCAGTGTGGTTTTATCCGACGCCAGGCGCTGGGCCTGCGGGGCGCATTGAGGGCCACGGCGGCGCTGTGGACGGGCGCTCCGCTCCAGGTGGCCTGGGCTTTGGCGAAGGCTTGGGCGTGGGCCGGATCGGCGGCCAGCCAGGCCTGGAACTCGGCTTGCTGGCCGGGCGCCGGGCATTGCAAGGCGATCAGCCAATCGAGGGCTTGGTCCATGGCCGTATGTTGCAACACCTCATGAGCAAGCTCATGGGGGAGCAGTTTTTTCGGGTCCGTCACGGTGTTCCTCGGGTCTTCGCCACGTTTTATTCGAGGTCTTACAAGGTTTGCGACATTTTTGTCGGTTTGTCCTGACAAAGCTTAAGGGGGATCGAGTCGTTCAGCCACACCCACACAGATTGCCATGATCAATTTCAGTTCCTTTTGCACGGTGCTCAGGGATACCTCGAGCTGATCGGCGATCTCTTGATAGCTGCAGCCATGCAAGCGACTGAGGATGAATATGCGCTGTTGGCGGGGGCTCAACTGCCCGAGGCTGATGCTCAGGTGTTCCAGCAATTGCTCGGCGTGGGTTGCGTCTTCCGGAGTGCTGACGGGGGAGGCGACGCTTTGCAGGACGTCCATCGGGACATCTTCCTGCAACGTACGGGATTGAATCTTGCGCGAGCGCAGATGATCCAGCGCCAGGTTGCGTGCCGTCTGGAAAACGAAAGGTTCTAGGTGCTCAATCCGTCGTTCACCAAGGGCCCGGGTGACGCGCAGATAAGTTTCCTGCAACAGGTCCTCGGCGGTGCTGGGGTTATTCACCATTCGTTGCAAGGTGCGCAGCAGAATCACCCGTTGGGTGAGGAAGACATGATTGAAGCGAGATTGGCTCACAGTGATACCAGACCGATTGGTAGCGAATGATAATGCTTATCATAAGCGCAAATGGCAAGGGGGTTGGGCTGGGGTTGGGCTGGGGTGGGTACATATCCGTTGCTGCGGTTATGGCGGCTATTGGTTTCGCTCTTACAGCGACTCACTTTTGAACAGCGCAAAAGTAAGCAAAACGCTCTTGCCCCACCACTCGGCACCTCGCTCAGGCTCGGTGTGCCCTCTCTCCGGCATTGCTCCGTGGGCCGCCGCGACGGGCCATCCATGGCCCAACGCGGCTATCCCGGCATTCATGCCGGGATGCCCACTGCGCAATGCCTGCGTTCGGCCAGCGTGGTTAACGGGGCGCCTAAGATCAAGATCAAAAACAGAGCCGCTTTCTGTAGGAGCGAGCTTGCTCGCGAAAAACTTGAGATCGCCTCGGGGTGTCAGATTTTCCGCGTCATCGTTAACGATCTTCGCGAGCAAGCTCGCTCCTACAGAGAAGAGGCACGCTCGCAAAAGATCCCCGGCATGGATGGCCCGTCGCGGCGGCCCCCCGAATCAATGTCGGACTACGGGCATGCCGAGCCTAGGCGAGGCACCGAGTGGTGGGGCAAGAGCCCTTTGGTTACTTTGGGCTGGGCCGGCATTCCGGCTTTTCCAAAGTGACTCGCTGTAAGAGCGAAACCAATAGTGGCCGTACCCCAAAAAAAACGGATATGTACCCCAACCCAACCCCACAGACAACCAAGCTCTACTTATTCGGCGTTACACAACGCCAAGCAGTTATCCAGCATGCGATTGGAGAACCCCCACTCGTTGTCATACCAAGCCAGGACCTTCAACAGCTTGCCGCTGGACTTGGTGTGATTGGCATCAAAAATCGACGACAACGGGTTATGGTTGAAGTCGCTGGAAACCAGCGGCAGGGTGTTGTAGCCGAGAATCTTCGAATGCTGGCTGGCCTCCTTGAGCAAGGCATTAACCTCATCTGCACTGGCCTCGCGCTTGAGCTGTACGGTCAGATCCACCAACGACACGTTGATCACCGGTACACGCACGGCCATGCCCGTCAGCTTGCCCGCCAATTCCGGCAACACCAGGCCCACGGCTTCGGCAGCCCCGGTCTTGCTCGGGATCATGTTTTGAGTGGCAGAGCGCGCACGGTACGGGTCGGTGTGGTAAACGTCGGTCAGATTCTGGTCATTGGTGTAGGCATGAATCGTGGTCATCAGGCCGCTTTCGATGCCCAGTTCGCGGTGCAGCACCTGGGCCACCGGGGCCAGGCAGTTAGTGGTGCAGGAAGCGTTGGAGATGATCTGGTGGGATTGGCGCAGAATGTCATGGTTCACGCCATACACCACGGTGGCGTCCGCGCCTTTGGCCGGTGCCGAGATGATGACCTTGCGGGCGCCGGCGCTGATATGGGCGGCGGCCTTGGCGCGGTCGGTGAACAGACCGGTGCATTCAAACACCACGTCGATTTTTTCCGCGGCCCAAGGCAAGTCGGCCGGGTTGCGAATGGCACTGACCGCAATCCGGTCACCATTGACGGTCAGGCTTTCCTGATCGTGGGCGACCTCGGCATCGAACGTGCCGTGGACGGTGTCGTATTTGAGCAGGTGGGCATTGATTGAACTGTCGCCCAGATCGTTGATGGCGACGATCTGCAAATCCTGGCGGTAACCTTGGGTATAAAGTGCGCGCAGGACGTTGCGGCCGATACGGCCAAAACCATTGATTGCAATTCGAAGAGTCATTTGAAAGCGCCTGTCGTCGATTTGTTGTAAGAATTACAAGATTATTCGCATAAAAATAGAAAACAAGCCTTTTTAGTGGCAATATTTTGTTCAATCTACAACGAGTGACCTGAATCAACTGGTCCGATTGATCAAGTAACTGTCTGCCAACCTCTTTGCGGCGGGCTTTTGATCAGCATAGACACTCAGGTCGCCACATCCGTTAGCCTGGAGTTCTACACATGCATCCCCGCGTACTTGAGGTCACCGAACGCTTAGTCGCCCGCAGCCGTGCAACCCGTGAGGCTTACCTTGCGTTGATTCGCGGCGCTGCCAGCGACGGTCCGATGCGCGGCAAGCTGCAATGCGCCAACTTCGCCCATGGCGTGGCCGGTTGCGGCACCGAAGACAAGAACAGCCTGCGCATGATGAACGCTGCCAACGTGGCAATTGTTTCGTCATATAACGACATGCTCTCGGCGCACCAACCCTACGAACATTTTCCCGAGCAAATCAAAAAGGCCCTGCGTGAGATCGGTTCGGTCGGTCAGTTTGCGGGCGGCACCCCAGCCATGTGCGACGGTGTGACCCAGGGCGAGCCCGGCATGGAGTTGAGCCTGCTGAGTCGCGAAGTGATTGCGATGTCCACGGCGGTAGCGCTGTCCCACAACATGTTCGACGCCGCGCTGATGCTGGGGATCTGCGACAAGATCGTCCCGGGTCTGATGATGGGGGCCCTGCGTTACGGCCACCTGCCGATGATTTTTGTCCCGGGCGGGCCGATGCCGTCGGGTATCTCCAACAAGCAGAAGGCCGACGTGCGCCAGCGTTATGCCGAAGGCAAGGCCACCCGCGAAGAGCTGCTGGAATCGGAAATGAAGTCCTACCACAGCCCCGGCACCTGCACGTTCTACGGCACCGCCAACACCAACCAGTTGCTGATGGAAGTCATGGGCCTGCACTTGCCGGGCGCGTCCTTCGTCAACCCGTACACGCCGCTGCGCGATGCGTTGACCCGTGAGGCGGCGCATCAGGTCACGCGCCTGACCAAGCAAAACGGCGCGTTCATGCCGATTGGCGAGATCGTCGACGAAAAATCCCTGGTCAACTCCATCGTTGCCCTCAACGCCACCGGCGGTTCCACCAACCACACCTTGCACATGCCGGCCATCGCCATGTCGGCGGGCATCATCTTGACCTGGCAAGACATGGCTGACCTCTCCGAAGTGGTCCCGACCCTGTCCCACGTCTATCCGAATGGTAAAGCCGACATCAACCACTTCCAGGCTGCGGGCGGTATGTCATTCTTGATCCGCGAACTGCTCGGCGCCGGCTTGCTGCACGAAGACGTCAACACCGTCGCCGGCCACGGCTTGAGCCGCTACATCCAGGAACCTTTCCTGGTGGACGGCGAGTTGGTCTGGCGCGATGGCCCGATTGATAGCCTCGACGAAAGCATTCTGCGCCCGGTAGCCCGTGCCTTCTCCCCGGAAGGCGGTTTGCGCGTGATGGAAGGCAACCTCGGCCGTGGCGTGATGAAAGTGTCCGCCGTGGCGCTTGAACATCAGATCGTCGAAGCGCCGGCGGTGGTGTTCCAGGACCAGCAGGATTTGGCCGATGCCTTCAAGGCGGGTCAATTGGAGAAAGACTTCGTCGCCGTGATGCGCTTCCAGGGCCCGCGCTCCAATGGCATGCCGGAGCTGCACAAGATGACGCCGTTCCTTGGCGTGTTGCAGGACCGTGGCTTCAAGGTGGCGCTGGTGACAGACGGGCGTATGTCCGGCGCCTCGGGTAAGATCCCCGCCGCGATTCATGTCAACCCCGAAGCGCATAGCGGCGGTGCGCTGGCGCGGGTCAAGGATGGCGATATCATTCGTGTGGATGGCGTCGAAGGCACCTTGCAGATTAAGGTGGACGCCGACGAATTTGCTGCGCGCACACCTGCCTCGGGCCTGCTGGGCAATAACCTGGGGGCCGGGCGTGAGTTGTTTGCGTTCATGCGTCTGGCCGCAAGCTCCGCAGAGCAGGGCGCCAGCGCCTTTACCTCTGCCTTGGAGACACTTAAGTGAAGCTTGCGCTGGTTGGTGACATCGGCGGTACCAACGCCCGTTTTGCGTTGTGGCGGGATCAGCAGTTGCACGCGATCCAGGTACAGGCCACCGAGGACCACGAAAGCCCGGAAGAGGCAATCAAGGTCTACCTCAAGGAGCAAGGCCTGGAAATCGGTGCCATCGGTGCGGTCTGCCTCTCGGTGGCCGGGCCGGTGAGCGGTGACGAATTCAAGTTCACCAACAACCACTGGCGCTTGAGCAAAACGGCTTTTTGCCAAACCTTGCAGGTGGACGAGTTGTTGCTGGTGAATGATTTCTCGGCCATGGCGCTGGGCATGACGCGCTTGCAGGCCGATGAGTTTCGCGTGGTCTGCGAAGGCACGTCGGAGCCGTTGCGCCCGGCGGTGGTGATCGGGCCGGGTACTGGCCTGGGGGTCGGCACCCTGCTGGACCTGGGCGCCGGACGCTGGGCGGCCTTGCCGGGCGAGGGTGGCCATGTCGACCTGCCGTTGAGCAGCCCGCGGGAAACCCAGTTGTGGCAGCACATCTACAGCGAAATCGGGCATGTCAGCGCTGAAACCGTATTGAGCGGTGGCGGCCTGCCGCGTCTTTACCGGGCGATTTGCGCAGTCGACGGGCATGTGCCGGTGCTGGAAACCCCCGAAGCCATTACGACGGCGGGGCTTGCCGGGGATCCGGTGGCCATCGAAGTGCTGGACCAGTTCAGCATTTGGCTGGGTCGCGTGGCCGGCAACAACGTGTTGACCACCGGTGCCCGTGGCGGTGTGTACATCGTCGGCGGGGTTATCCCGCGATTTGCCGACTTCTTTGTGCGTAGTGGGTTTGCCAGGAGTTTTGGCGACAAAGGCTGCATGAGTGACTACTTCAAGGGCATCCCGGTGTGGCTGGTGACGGCACCGTATTCCGGCTTGACCGGTGCGGGCGTGGCATTGGAGCAAGCGTTTGCCTGACCGGCTCCACCCATAACAACAAGGAGGAACCCGTGAGCGTAATCAGTAAGTCCATTCTTCTCGTCGATGACGACGAGGAAATCCGCGAACTGCTGCAAACCTACCTCAGTCGCGCCGGCTTCCAGGTGCGGGGCGTGCCGAATGGCGCGGGGTTTCGCGAGGCAATGAACGATGCACCGTGCGATTTGGTGATCCTCGACGTGATGCTGCCCGACGAAGACGGTTTCAGTCTTTGTCGCTGGGTGCGCCAGCACCCGCGCCAGGCGCAGGTGCCGATCATCATGCTGACTGCCAGTTCAGATGAAGCCGACCGGGTTATCGGTCTGGAACTGGGCGCGGATGATTACATCGGCAAACCCTTCAGCCCACGCGAACTGCAGGCGCGGATCAAGGCCCTGTTGCGTCGTTGCCAGTTTGGCCAGGAGCGCGGCGGCGATGTCCTGGTGTTTGATGAGTGGCGCCTGGACATGATCAGCCACCGGCTGTTTCATCTGGACGGCGAGGAAGTCATCCTTTCCGGCGCCGACTTTGCCTTGCTAAAACTGTTTCTCGATCATCCCCAGCAAATCCTTGACCGCGATACGATCGGCAATGCCACCCGTGGCCGTGACCTGATGCCGTTGGACCGGATTGTCGACATGGCCGTCAGTCGTCTGCGACAGCGCCTGCGTGACACCGAAAAACCTCCACGGCTGATCCGCACCGTGCGCGGCAGCGGCTATCAATTGGCGGCCAATGTGGTTGCCAGCAATGCCCATTAAGCGGCTGAACGAACTGCGACGGCGGATTCCGGTACCGCGTTCGCTGTTAGGGCGAATGCTGCTGCTGACCTTGCTGGCGGTATTGTTTGCCCAGACGCTGTCCAGCGTGATCTGGGTTTCGCAGTTGCGCGCTACCCAGCTCGAAGGACTGGTCACCAGCGCCCGCAGTCTGGCCCATTCGATGACCGCCAGCGTCAGCTATTTCCGCTCTCTGCCGGTGGCTTATCGCCCGTTGGTGCTGGACCAGTTGCGCAGCATGGGCGGCACGCGTTTTGTGGTGACACTCAACGACAAACCGCTGGACATGGAGGTGTTGTCGCAAACCCCGCGCAAGGCGGCGGTGCTGGAAGCGGTGGAAGACGTGTTGCACGAGACGTTGGGTCGCGACGTGCATATTTCGATCGAGTTTGTCAGTGCCGAAGACCTGCGCATTTTCAATGCCGGCTTGAAACTGGACGAATTGCCACGTTCCTGGGCGCATTACGCGTTGACCCTCGAACCGGTCAACCCGCCGGTGCTGGTCACACAGATCCAGTTGGCGGCCGGCGAGTGGTTGTATATCGCATCGTTGTTGCCTGAGCCCTATACCAGCCTTGAAGAGCAAGGCCTGCCGTCCCAGCAGATGTGGTTTATCGTGCTGACCAGCGGTTTCCTGTTGCTGTTTATCGGCCTGCTGGTGCATTGGCAAAGCCGCCCGCTCAAGCGCCTGGCGCGCGCGGCGCGGGATATGTCGCTGGGCGCCGATGTAGAGCCGGTTGCCGAAGGCGGCGGCAGCGAAGTGGTGGAAGTGGGGCGTGCGTTCAATGCCATGCGTGATCGCATCAGTCGCTACCTTACCGAGCGTAGTCAGTTGTTCAGCGCTATTTCCCACGACTTGCGCACTCCAATCACGCGCCTGCGGTTGCGGGTGGAGTTGTTGGAGGATGAGAAGCTGCAAGCCAAGTTTGGCCGCGACCTGGATGAGCTGGAACTGTTGGTCAAAGGCGCGCTTCAGTGCGTCAAAGACACCGATATTCACGAGAACATCGAGCCGGTGGACCTCAATCACGTGCTCGACTGTCTGGTGGAGCCGTACCTGGCACCCAACGGCAACGGGCGTATCACTCAGGACGGTCGGGCGCTGACGGCGTTCCCGGGCAAGCCGCTGGCGCTCAAGCGCTGTATTGGCAACTTGATCGACAATGCCTTGAAGTACGGGCAGAACGCCCATTTGCACATTGAGGACAACGGCGCAGAGTTCATCCTTCACGTCGATGACGAAGGTCCCGGTGTGCCGGAGCAGCGACTGGAGCAAATCTTCGAACCGCACTTCCGACTCGCCGGGCAGCAGCAGGGCTACGGGTTAGGCCTAGGCATCGCGCGTAATATCGCCCACAGTCATGGCGGCGAAGTGAGTTTGCAGAATCTGCGCGAAGGTGGCCTGCGGGTCACGTTGCAGTTGCCCCGCAGCCTGGATTAAACACTCTGGCGCAAGCGCGCCAGATCGCGCAACGGCGGTGCGCCAAACAGACGGCTGTACTCGCGGCTGAACTGCGAGGGGCTTTCATATCCCACCCGATAACCTGCCGCCGAAGCTTCCAGGCCTTCGGCGAGCATCAAGCGTCGCGCTTCCTGCAGGCGCAATTGCTTTTGATACTGCAACGGGCTCATGGCGGTGATCGCCTTGAAGCGATGATGCAGGGTCGAGACGCTCAGGTTCACCTCCTTGGCCAAGTCATCGATGCGCAGCGGCTGTTCGTAATTGCTGTTGAGCCAGATGATGGCTTGGCTGACACGATGGCTCTGACTGTTGGTGACCGCGATTTCGTACAGCCGGTAACCCTGCGGGCTACGCAATAGCCGGTAGAGGATTTCGCGGTTGATCAGCGGCGCGAGCATTGCGATGTCTTTGGGGCTGTCCAGCAGGCGCGTCAGGCGCAACACGGCATCGAGCAGTTGTTGGTCGACACGGTCGACATACATCCCGCGCGACGTCGGGCGCGTGGGCACGCCCATCGGGCCGGCTTCGGCAATCAATGCGGTGAGTTGCGCCGGGTCGATGTTTATGCGGATCGACAGGTTGGGGTCCTGCGGCGTGGCATCGATGATCCGACCCGCCACTGGCATCGCTACCGAAAACACCAGGTAATTGAGCGGGTCGTAGGCGAAGGTCTCGTTGGCCAGGCGGACTTCCTTGCTGCCGTGGGCCAGGATGCACAACGCGGGCTCCACCAGCACCGGCATAAAGTCACGGGGAGCGTTATGGCGGTTGAGGAACAGCGACGTGATCGCCGTACCGTAGGAGCCGTCCTCCCAGGTGTGGCGACGCACGATACCGGCCAGTTCAGCTCGTTGCTTTTCCATCTCGGCATCGAGAGGCGTGGCGTGATAGTCGGGCAACGACATGGGGCGACCTCGGCAAGCTGTGTTGATGGTGCGCAGCTTAACGGCGGGCCGACAAACTGTGTTACGCCAATTCTGCACAATCCTTGCCTGATCCTGCGAAACAGCGTGAATCAGGCAAGTCACGCGCCTGAAACAAAGCCTTCGTAGGGCAAATATCCGTCATGCGTGATGGCTGTCTTTACGCTTTTCGCAGGATTGTGCAATAAGCCTGCAGGAATCGACTAACCGCTTTTGTGCTCGGGCCCGTATCTTGGGTGACGTGGCAACACGCTTTCACCGTACTTGCCGAGCATCACTTCTCAACGGGAGAGTCGAACATGTCCACCCCCATTCCCGCAAGCCATATGGCCTTTATCCGTGCCCATGCCGGGTGCAGCACCGAGTTGGGTGCACGTTTGAGCTGTCTGATCGAGCCGGGCCGCCAGGCGCCGGGTTGTTTGCAGTTTTCGTTGCAGCGTTCCCAAATCGACCCGGACGTATGGCTGGTGTCGGGTTTCTGGAGCAGTGAGCAGGCGATGAATGTCTACTTCAATTCTCCGGCGTTGCTGATCTTCACCGAGCTGCTGAACGACATGGTGGTGCGCAGCATGGACTTCCAGACGTTCACTGACACCTCTGCCGTGAATGCCGATGGCGAATACCTGCAACTGGCTGGCTGAACGTCTAGAATGGCCAACTTTCCATTGGCCAGGACCCGCAACATGGCACGTAAAGAGTTTGCCCATCACGAAGCTGTTTCCGCTCTGGTTCGCGAGGACGAAGGCGGTTACAGCGCCGCCATCGCCGTCAAGGCGCTGGATGGCATGGGCGCCCCGCGCTTTCACAAAATCCTCGAAGGCCAGAAATTCAAGACCGCCGACGACGCCGATCAAGCGGCCGCGCAGCAGCTCGAACGCTTGATCGACATCGACGCAGAAGGCCTGTTGGCCTGGACCGCGACTCCCTTCGCTGCTAAGGGCGATGCATCTTGAACAGGGCTTCAGGCCCGAGCTGGAAGTAATCCGCTGGGCCGCCGCCGCGCAGAATCGGTTCGGCGGCAGCAGTGTCGTAGATGCCGTCCTTGAGCAGCCATTTGGCGATGTGCACCGCGACCACTTCGCCGAGCACCAGCCAGCTGGGCACCAACGCCTGGTCGGCGCGCTGCAGTTGAATGATCTGCGTGACCTTGCATTCGAATGACACCGGGCTTTCGCCCACGCGAGGCACGGCGATCACGTTGGAAGCCACCGGCGTCAGCCCGGACAATTCAAACTCATCGACCTCAGGCGAAACGGCGGCGCAGCTCTGGTTCATCTGCTCGGCCAGCGGGCGCGTGGCCAGGTTCCAGACAAACTCGCCGGTCTGTTCGATGTTATTCAGGCTGTCTTTACGTCCGACACTGGAAAAACCAATGATTGGCGGAATGTAGTTAAACGCATTGAAGAAGCTGTAAGGCGCCAGGTTCAGGCGACCCTCGCGGTCCTGGGAGGAAATCCAGCCAATCGGCCGTGGCCCGACGATCGCATTGAACGGATCGTGAGGCAGGCCGTGGCCTTTGGCAGGTTCGTAGAAGTGGATCTCGTCGGACATGACCGGGGTTCCTGATGCGCGCTAAAAAGAAGGCGTCATAGTGCAAGCCGTGGCGCCGGATTTCCACCCATGCCTGCGTTCAGGAGCCTGAGATTGATCCATCGATCACATCCTTGCGCGTGGCTGAGGGTTGCCCCGCAGCGTTGCGTGCATAGCTGCAAACAGTGACGGGTAACTGGGATGCCTGAACGGTAACGACACCGGTGATGGGGGCGTAGCGGGCGTCGCTGCTGTCGGCGCAGGACGCGGCGGGCGACGGTATGACATAGGCGTAATAGTGGATAAAACCTGTGTGTTGGTCTTCCCAGGCTAACTGGTAATTCAGGCTGATTTGCGGTCTCGGCGTTGCCGGCATCAAGAATACAGCGTGGGTAAACGTATTGTGCAGCAAGGCCGGGGTCAGGGATTGGTTGCGTGTGGTCACTCCGATGATGCACAGCACATGAGCGCCCAGAGCTGGGCCGATCGCCTGATTGATATAGGCATCGGTCGATGTTGTCGCGCTGTTGTAGTCAGACGGGACGCTACAGTCCTTGACGTTGCGCACTGTTTTGAAACGATAAAAGGGGGCCTCGATGGAAAACCTGAGATTCCAGGTAGGCAAGCTATGTTGCCCGGGCGCACCTTGTTGTATGTGCACAAAGGGTGGCAGGCTCCAGGGCTCTTCCAGGGTTATCTCGACGGGTTTGAGTTGACAACTCTCGGTGTTATTTAGGAACAGTCCGTCGACAAAACAGTGCCGCAAGGTGTGCGCCGGATAGCTGTAGTTGAACCTGGCAGCTTCACACGCGGAGGTGTTTTTGCAGTTGTTAAGGATCTCCTTTTTGATGACGGAGGCGACCTTGCTGACGATGCCGGTGATCTCGTTGGTGTGACGATCCAGCATCGGGCTGCCGGAACTGCCGAACTGAAGGTCGTTACAGCGGTTTTTCATGGCGTTGGGAAAGACCCCGGGATGCTCGACAAAACTGTCTGTTGTGGACTCCTTGCAGGCACTCATGCGCAAGCCTTTCTGGCGAAATCCGCTCGGCGATCCGACGTTGATCACCTCGCGCGCTCCCGAATACGGATAATGCTCGGCAAGTTTGAGCGGCATGATGCCTTCGGCGATGAGTCCAGCCAGTGATATGTCTAGCTCGAGGATCGCCAGGTCAGTGCCGGCCATGCTGCTCCAGTGGGCGGTATTAATGCGCAAAGTGCGCTGTTGTTCAGGAGCGTCGTAGAAATAGTTGAAGGTGATGCTCGCGTCTATGGCTTGGCCGATGTGAGCGATGCCGTAGCTGAACAACACGCAATGCCCACTGGTCAGCACGTAGGCCGGACCGACGGCTCTGTCTTGCCGGTTGCGGGTATCGAGCAGCACCGCGTTACAGGTTTGACCGATAGAATTTTTCAAACGACCGATACCGGTCCACAACGCATAACGTTGATTGTGGTTCTGGAGTGCTACGGATGGGGACTGATCGGTCAGTCCTTCTGCAAGGTCCCTGGCGCGGATTTGGCCAGCAATGCACAGCAGCGCCAGAAGTAGGATTAGGGTGACGTAGCGCAATAACATGACAGCTCCTCGGTATGGGGCACTAGCGGGACGTGTCAGTTTTACTTGACCCGTCGAGCCGAGGGGGCGTGCATAGTTATTGAGCCAGCCTGCCCAGGCAGGAAGGGAAATAAGAGGGATTGAAAGCCAGAACGCCGGTTTGTCGGGTGTGTTCGCTTGCACGAATAAACTCGATCAAACCGGCGCTCTTGTGTGCATGTTTTCGGGCTTCTTCAGGGGCGCTTTGTGTGTGCCCCCGAACTGCCTCAGTCTGTGGTGATCCGCGAATGCTTGCGGGTGTCCTTCATGGTCAAGTAAACCACCAGCGACACCGCAATACAGGCGGTGACGTACCAGTAGTAGCCGGTTTCCATGCCGATGCTCTTGAACCACAGTGCGATGTATTCAGCGGTACCGCCGAAGATCGACACCGTCAGCGCATAAGGCAGGCCAACGCCGAGGGCTCGGATTTCGGTGGGGAACAGTTCGGCCTTCACCACCGCGTTGATCGAGGTGTAGCCGCTGACGATGATCAGCGCCGCCATGATCAGGAAGAACGCGCCCCACCAGCTCTGGATAGTGTGCAGGGTAGTCAGGATCGGCACGGTGAACAGGGTACCGAGGACGCCGAAGGCAATCAGGATCGGCCGGCGACCGACCTTGTCCGAGAGTCCGCCGATGATCGGCTGCAGGCACATAAACAGAAACAGCGTGGCGGCCGAGATAGTGGTGGAGTCGGAAATACTCATGCCGACGGTGTTCACCAGGTATTTCTGCATGTAGGTGGTGTAGGTGTAGAACGCCAGCGTGCCGCCCATGGTCAGGCCGACCACGGTCATCAGTTCCTTGGGGTGACGCATCAAGGTGCGCATGGCGCTTTCCTTGGATTTTTCTTTTTTGGTGAACGACGCGGTTTCTTCCATGCCGCGACGCAGATACAACGCTACGACCGCGCACAGGGCGCCGATGGCAAACGGGATACGCCAGCCCCAGGCGTACAACTGCTCGGTGGTTAGAACCTGTTGCAGCACGATCAGCACCGCCAGCGCGATGAGCTGGCCGGAGATCAGGGTTACGTACTGGAAGCTGGAGAAGAAACCACGACGTTCCTTGGTCGCCATTTCACTCAGGTAAGTGGCCGAGGTGCCGTATTCGCCACCCACCGACAAACCTTGCAGCAGTCGGGCGAAGACCAGCAGGATCGGCGCGCCGACACCAATGGTTTCATAGCCGGGACTCAGGGCGATGATCAGCGAGCCGAAGCACATCAGCAGTACCGAGGCCATCAGCGCGGCTTTACGGCCGACGCGGTCGGCGTAGAGCCCCATCAGCCAGCCGCCGATCGGACGCATCAGGAAACCCACGGCGAAGATGGCGGCGGTGTTGAGCAATTGCGCGGTGGTATCGCCTTTCGGGAAGAAGGCCTTGGCGAAGTACAGCGAGAAAGCGGCGTAGACGTACCAATCGTACCACTCGACCATGTTGCCGACCGAACCGCTGAAAATCGATTTGATGCGGCTGGTGGTGGTGCGTGCTTGCGCCGGCGCGGCCGCCGACCCCAAAGGCAAGGTATTGGAGTTATCCATTGAAGGATCCTTCATTTAATTGTTTTTGTGGAGCGCGTTTGAGCGCAGCCTGCCGGAGCTATAGCAGGAGCTGTGCCAAACGGCTGAAGGCCCGGTCTAGAAGGGGTATGGGATTTTTCTGAGCGAAAAGTCGCTGATGTTTTGTGGGTAGTGAGCGGAAATCCGCTTACGACCATTGAAGCGTCTACGGTAGGAGCGAGCTTGCTCGCGAAGATTGTTAACGATGACGCAGGAAATCTGGCAGCCCGAGGCGTTCTCAGGTTTTTCGCGAGCACGCTCGCTCCTACACAGGGCGCACCCGGTCTGAGCGGTGGTGCTGCTTAAAGAAACATCTCACGCGCCAAGCCATGGCGCTGCATCTTTTCGTTCAGCGTGCGCCGCGGCAGTTGCAGCTCGGCCAGCACTGCCTTGATATCGCCCTTGTGCCGGCTCAGCGCGGCTTTCAGGCAATGTGCCTCGAAGGCTTCCTGCTGAGCCGCGAGGGATTGCCCGGCTTCGATCGCGTCCGGCTCCGGGTCATCCAGGCCGAGTACCTGGCGTTCGGCAGCGTTGGCCAGTTCGCGCACATTGCCTGGCCAGTCATGACTGAGCAGACGTCCCAGTTGCGGCCCGCTAAGCGGCGCAAAACTGCGGCCCATGCGTTCGGCGGCGCTTTGGGCGAAGTGCTCGAACAACAACGGAATGTCTTCGCGACGTTCGCGCAGCGGTGGCAGGCGCAGTTGCGCGACGGTCAGCCGGTAAGCCAGATCCTCACGAAAGCGTCCGGCCCGTGCTTCGTCCAGCAGATCCGGTTTGGTCGCGGCAATGATCCGCAGATCCACCTTGATGCTCTGGTTGGAGCCCAGGCGTTCGAGTTTCTGCTCCTGCAATACCCGCAGTAATTTCACCTGCTGGGCCAGTGGCATGCTTTCGATCTCATCGAGAAACAAGGTGCCGCCGTCGGCATATTCCAGTTTGCCGATGCGCTTGCCCTGGGCGCCGGTGAACGCGCCGCTTTCATGGCCGAATAGCTCGGCCTCAAACAACTGCTCGGGAATCGCTGCACAGTTCAGCGCGACAAACGGCTTCTTCGCCCGCGGTCCGAAGTCATGCAGGCAGCGGGCGACCAGTTCCTTGCCGCTGCCGGTTTCGCCACGGATCAGTACATTGACCGGCAAGGCCGCGAGGTCCAGCACTTGGCGGCGCAGATTCTGCAAGCCACGCGACACCCCCAGCAGACTCGACTCCAGCTTGGCCCGATGATCGGCTTGCTGATGCAACCGACGGTTCTCCAGGATCAGGCCGCGCTTGTCCAGGGCTCGGCGCAGGCCGTTGAGCAGCGCGTCGGGGCTGAAGGGTTTTTCCAGAAAGTCATAGGCGCCGTCACGCATGGCTTCGACGGCCATCGGTACGTCACCGTGACCGGTCAGCAGGATCACCGGCAGGTCAGGATCGCGGCGTTGCACCTCGGCCAGCAGCTCCAGGCCACTGAGTCCCGGCATGCGTACATCGCTGAGAATTACCCCGGCAAAGTCCCGGGGCAGTTGGGCCAGGCAGTCGTCGGCACGGCTGAACAGTTGCACCTCGAACCCCGCCAGGCTTAACCACTGCTCCACCGCGGTGCGGATGCTGGCTTCGTCATCGACGATGATCACGGCATTCAGCATAGGTCTGGCGCCTCCAATGCAATGGGCAGGGTCAGGGTGAAAATGGCGCCGTCATCCTGGTTCGCAGCGCTCAGGCGTCCGCCCAGTTCATGCACGATCGCGTACGACACCGCCAGCCCAAGGCCGAGTCCGTCGCCCACCGGCTTAGTGGTGAAAAACGGGTCAAACACGCTGCCGAGGTGTTCCTCGGCAATGCCGCCGCCGCTGTCACTGACGGTCAGCTGCCATAGCTGCTGGTCGGCTTGCAGACGGATTCTCAGGCGTTTGCGCGGCTTGTCGAGCATGGCGTCGAGGGCGTTGCGCAGCAGGTTGATCAGGACTTGTTCAAGTCTGATCGCGTCGCCACGTACCCAGGCCGGGCGGGTCAGCTCTAACACCGTAGCGATGGATTCGTCGCGCAACCGCGCATCCAGCAACTGCAGGGCTTGATCCACCACGGTCGCCAGGTCCAGGCGTTCGCGCAGACCGCTGGGGCTTTTGCGCGCGAAAGTCTTGAGGTGGCCGGTGAGGGCCGCCATGCGCGTGAGCATCTCGTCCAGTGGCGTCAGGGCCTGGTAGGCGTCGTCAACGCGACCGTGATCAAGCAACAGGCGCAAGGTCGCCAGTTGCATGCGTTGGGCGGTCAGCGGTTGGTTGATTTCGTGGGCCAGGGCCGCGGACATCTGCCCCAGCGCCGCCAGCTTGGCCGATTGCACCAGACCATCCTGGGCAGTGCGCAGGGCGCGGGTACGCTCCTGCACCAGTTGTTCAAGTTCTTCGCGACTGCGCTGACGCAGGCGTGCCAGGCGCCAGCGCTGGGTCAGGAACAGCAGCAGAAACACCAACGTCAGCCACAGACTCGCCGCCGCGAGACCGGCGTTCCGTTGATCCTCGGCGGCAACCTGGGGTTTGCGCAACAGGTGCAAGGTCCAGCCTTCGGCTTTCAGCGGCAGGGATTCCCAAATGTAATTGGCGCTGCCGTCAGGGCCGTCGACTTGCATCAAATGACTGTTCTGGTCAAAGCGTTGCAAGGTTTGGGTGTTCAGCGCCAGCAGGGGTTTTTTGTCGTATTGGCGGGTGGCATTGAGCTCCGCGTGATCACTCGCTGACAGCGGGCGCAAATTGCGATAGCGCCAGCCGGGCTGATTGGCAATAAACACGATGCCCCGCGCATCGCTGACGAGTAGCAGGTCGTTGCCCTGGGCCCATTCGCGCTCCAGTTCCGGGAACTCCAGTTTCACCACCATGGCGCCGAGAAATTGCTGATGCTCGTCAAGTACCGCGCTGGACAGGAAGTAACCTGGAATCCCGGTGGTCACGCCCACCGCATAGAAGCGCCCTGTGCCCTGGCTGCGGGTCTGACTGAAATAGGGGCGGAACGCGTAATTGTGGCCGACGTAACTGCTGGGCAAGCGCCAGTTGCTGGCCGCCACGGCCAGGCCGGTGTGGTCCAACAATTCAAGGGTGGATGACTGTGCGGCGCTGTTGATTCGCTCCAGTTTGCGGTTGAGCATGTCCTGAGTGGCTTGATCCAAGGGGCCTTTCAAAGCGTTGATCATTTCCGAATCCAGCGCCAGCACGGCGGGCAGGGCGCGGTAACGTTCAATCAGGGTTTGCAGAGAGTTGGCATACAGCGCCAGTTGCTGGCTGGCGCGGCCGGCATCATTCACCAGGGACTGGCGTTCAGCTTCGCGAGTGGCAAGCGCGGCGGCCACCACGGCGCCGGCAATAATCAGCAGGGCGTAGAAGGTCAAACGCAATGGGCGAGGGATCGCGATCATACGAGGATGAACAGCTGCAATAAGGGGCGAGCACGATAGCATGCGCGCCACCGTATTGTGGGCAGAGAGATGTTGGGGCAAGTAGCTGTTGTGGCGGGGGAGCTTCTTGTGGCGAGGGGGCTTGTCCCCCGTTGGGCTGCGCAGCAGCCCCGAAAGAACGGGAGCGCTACGCACTCCAACGGGGGACAAGCCCCCTCGCCACAGGAAGCCCCCTCACTACAGGAGGTCTCATTACTACAGGAGGCCCTTCAGCGCTCTCAGTGCAACTGAGAACGGCTTATTGCACTTCTACCGCCAGGCTTTCACTGATCTTTTTCTGCCAGATCGCAGGACCGGTGATGTGTACCGATTCGCCCAGGCTGTCGACCGCCACGGTGACAGGCATGTCCTTGACGTCAAACTCGTAGATCGCTTCCATGCCCAGTTCGGCGAATGCGACAACGCGCGACTTCTTGATCGCTTGTGCCACCAGGTAAGCCGCACCACCCACCGCCATCAGGTACACCGCCTTGTTGTCCTTGATCGCTTCGATAGCGGTCGGACCACGCTCGGATTTGCCGATCATGCCCAGCAGGCCGGTTTGCTCGAGGATCTGCCGGGTGAATTTGTCCATCCGCGTCGCGGTGGTCGGGCCAGCCGGGCCAACCACTTCTTCGCGCACCGGATCAACCGGGCCGACGTAGTAGATAAAGCGACCCTTGAGGTCCACTGGCAAGGCTTCGCCCTTGTTCAGCATTTCGACCATGCGCTTGTGCGCCGCGTCGCGACCGGTGAGCATCTTGCCGTTGAGCAACACAGTTTCGCCCGGCTTCCAGCTTTGCACGTCTTCCGGCGTCAGGCTGTCGAGATTTACACGACGTGCCGATGGACCCGCTTCCCAGACGATTTCCGGGTAGGCGTCCAACGATGGCGCTTCCAGAGATGCCGGGCCCGAACCG
Source organism: Pseudomonas mucidolens (assembly GCF_900106045.1). Taxonomy (NCBI): domain Bacteria; kingdom Pseudomonadati; phylum Pseudomonadota; class Gammaproteobacteria; order Pseudomonadales; family Pseudomonadaceae; genus Pseudomonas; species Pseudomonas mucidolens. The sequence continues at coordinate 448,268 of NZ_LT629802.1, forward strand.
TCGAGCACGAAGTGGGCGTGACGGGTGGCGGCGCAGTTGGGGATCATGCACACCGGCAGCGAGGCGGCGTGGGTCGGGTAATCCATGATCTTCACGTCGAGCACGGTGGTCAGGCCACCGAGGCCCTGGGCGCCGATGCCCAGTTGGTTGACCTTTTCGAACAGCTCCAGGCGCATCTCTTCGATACGGTTGGACGGGCCGCGCTTTTTCAGCTCGTGGATGTCGATGGATTCCATCAACACTTCCTTGGCCATGACGGCGGCTTTCTCGGCGGTACCGCCGATGCCGATGCCGAGCATGCCGGGTGGGCACCAGCCGGCGCCCATGGTCGGAACGGTCTTGAGTACCCAATCGACAATGGAGTCGGACGGGTTGAGCATGGCCATTTTCGACTTGTTTTCGGAACCGCCGCCCTTGGCCGCCACGTCCACTTCCACGGTGTTGCCCGGAACGATGGAGTAGTGGATCACGGCCGGGGTGTTGTCCTTGGTATTCTTGCGCGCACCAGCCGGGTCGGCGAGGATCGAGGCCCGCAGAACGTTTTCCGGCAAATTGTAGGCGCGACGCACACCTTCGTTGATCATATCGTCCAGGCCCATGGTGGCGCCATCCCAGCGCACGTCCATGCCTACACGCACGAACACGGTGACGATGCCGGTGTCCTGGCAGATCGGGCGATGGCCGGTGGCGCACATGCGCGAGTTGATCAGGATCTGCGCCATGGAATCGCGCGCCGCTGGCGATTCTTCGCGCAGGTAGGCTTCGTGCATGGCTTGGATGAAGTCAACGGGGTGGTAATAGGAAATGAACTGCAGGGCGTCGGCAACGCTCTGAATCAGGTCGTCTTGCTTGATCACGGTCATGAGTCGCGCTCCTCTATAAGACGGGAACATTTAATAAAGGTGTCTTCAGATGAGTGTATCGGTCGCTGAAGGCACCTTTCCAAGGCACGCCAAAGTGGTGCAGGCGCGACGCTAAAAAGGCGTGGCAGTATAACCCGGCGCGGTGGCCGATACACCCGACGATGGTCAAACTCTGTCGCGCGTGATTCCCTGTGTAGGCTTTTTTGATCCGAGACTTTCCATGCCTGAACTGTACGTCGGCGAACGCCATTGGCCGGTATCCACCGGCAGCAACCTACTGGATGCCCTGAACCAGGCCGGGGTGGCCGTGCCCTCCAGTTGCCGAGCCGGTAGTTGCCATGCCTGCCTGGTGCGTTGCCAGGGCGAGGTTCAGGACAAACAACCCGATGCGTTGAGCGCGGCACAACGTCAGGAGGGCTGGCGCCTGGCCTGTCAATGCCAGGTCATGGGTGACGTGCGAGTTGAAACGTTCGATCCGCTGAAAGATGGCCAGGCGGCACGGGTGTTGCGGGCCGATTGGCTCACTTCTTCAGTATTGCGCCTGCGCCTGGAGCCAGCGCGCGGCCTGCGTTATCAGGCGGGGCAGCATCTGGTGCTGTGGGCGGGCAACGTCGCGCGGCCCTATTCGTTGGCCAGCCTGCCTCAGGTCGACGCGTTCCTGGAGTTTCACCTCGATTGCCGTCTGCCCGGCAAATTCAGCGATGCCGCACGCGCGCTCAAAACCGGCGACAGCCTGCGTCTGGGGGAATTGCGCGGCGCAGCGTTGCAGTACGACCCGGACTGGCAGGCACGGCCGCTGTGGCTGATCGGCTCAGGTACTGGCATCGCGCCGCTTTGGGGCGTATTAAGGGAGGCGTTGCGCCAGGATCACCAAGGCCCCATCCGGGTGATTCACTTGGCCCATGATGACACCGCGCATTACTTGGCTGAACCGCTGGCGGCGCTGGCCGCCAGCCATCCGCACCTGACTGTCGAGCTTTGGACGGCGGCGGAGCTGGCCCAGGCTTTGGCGCAACTGCGGCTTGTATCCCGGCAAACGCTGGCCTTACTCTGCGGGCATCCTGTCCACGTCGAGGCGTTTTCCAAGCGCCTGTTCCTGGCTGGGTTGCCGCGTAATCAACTGTTGGCGGATGTGTTTTTGCCTCGTGGTTGAGCGCTGATTCTTATCTGCGAGAGTGACCATGACCGACGTCATCCTATTGCAACGCGAGCGTGGGCTGCTGATTCTGCAACTTAATCGCCCCGACAAGAAAAACGCCCTGACCCGCGCGATGTACAGTCAACTGGCCGAGGCGCTGGAGCAGGCCGATGCCGATTCGACTATCAATGCCGTGCTGATCCAGGGCAGCAACGAGTGTTTTACCGCCGGTAACGACATTGGCGACTTTCTTGAACAGCCACCCACGGACCTCGACAGCCCACCGTTTCACTTTATGAAGAGCCTGCTCAACTGTCGCAAGCCGGTGATCGCGGGCGTGGCCGGTGCGGCGGTCGGGATTGGGACAACCCTGCTGCTGCATTGCGACCTGGTGTATGTCAGCGATAATGCGCGGTTGCGTATGCCGTTCGTGAATCTGGGGCTGTGCCCGGAGTTTGGTTCGAGCCTGATCCTGCCTCGTTTGCTCGGACATGCAAAAGCGGCGCAATTGTTGCTGTTGGGTGAAGGTTTTTCGGGCGCGCAGGCGGCTGAGTGGGGCATTGCTACCGAGGCGCTGGGTAGTGGCGAAGCGGCCTTGGCCAAGGCGCGGGAAATTGCCCAGCGCTTTGAAACCTTGGCACCGGGTGCGGTGCAGGTGACCAAGCAATTGATGAAAAGCCTTGATCGCGAGCAGTTGCGGCAGGTGATCGAGGAGGAGGGGGCGTTGTTTACCCAGCGGTTGAGGTCGCCGGAAGCGATTGCGGCGTTGTCGGGGTTCATCAACCGACGCTAATCAAATGTGGGAGGGAGAAAGCCCCCTCCCACATGGTTTTTCAGCTGATCATTCAGACCATCGGGTCGCCAACGTGCAGGATCTTCATGCCGTTGGTGCCACCAATGGTGTGGTAGCTGTCGCCCTTGGTCAGGATGACCCAGTCACCTTTCTCTACAGCGCCGCGTTTGAGCAGCTCGTCGATGGCAGCCTGGCTGACTTGCTCAGGCGGCAGCGAAGCCGGGTCGAACGGTACGGTGTAGACACCGCGGAACATGGCGGCGCGAGCCTGGGTTTCGCGGTGCGGGGAGAACGCATAGATCGGTATCGAGGAACGAATGCGCGACATGATCAACGGCGTGTAGCCACTTTCGGTCAAGGCGATGATCGCCTTCACGCCCGGGAAGTGGTTGGCGGTGTACATGGCGGCCAGGGCGATGCTCTGGTCGCAGCTTTCGAAAACCTTGCCGATGCGGTGGCTGGAGGTTTTGCTGGTCGGGTGCTTTTCGGCACCGACGCAGATACGCGCCATTGCCTGCACGGCTTCCAGCGGGTAAGGGCCTGCGGCACTTTCAGCCGAGAGCATCACGGCGTCGGTGTAGTCGAGCACGGCGTTGGCCACGTCGGACACTTCGGCGCGGGTCGGCATCGGATTCTGGATCATCGACTCCATCATCTGGGTCGCCACGATCACCGCTTTATTGTGACGGCGAGCGTGCAGAATGATTTTTTTCTGGATGCCGATCAGCTCGGCGTCACCGATTTCCACACCCAGATCGCCACGGGCAACCATCACGGCGTCGGATGCCTTGATCAGACCATCGAGGGTATCGTCATCGGCCACGGCCTCGGCGCGTTCGATCTTTGCCACCAGCCAGGCGGTACCGCCGGCTTCGTCGCGCAGTTGACGGGCGTACTCCATGTCGGCGGCGTCGCGCGGGAAGGACACGGCGAGGTAATCGACTTGCATTTCGGCGGCGAGCTTGATGTCGGCCTTGTCTTTCTCAGTCAGGGCTGGCGCGGTCAGGCCACCGCCGCGACGGTTGATACCTTTGTGATCCGACAGCGGGCCTCCGATGATCACGGTGCAGTTCAGTTCGGTCACGGTGGCGGTGTCGACGCGCATGACCACACGACCGTCGTCCAGCAGCAATTCGTCACCCACACCGCAGTCCTTGACCAGATCCGGGTAGTCGATACCCACGACTTGCTGGTTGCCTTCGGTCAGCGGGTGGCTGGTGGAGAACGTGAACTTGTCACCAATCTTCAGTTCGATCCGTTTGTTGGCGAACTTGGCAATACGAATCTTCGGGCCTTGCAGGTCACCCAGCAGGGCAACGAAGCGACCATGCTTGGCCGCGAGGTCACGCACCAGCTTGGCGCGAGCCTTGTGCTCGTCCGGGGTGCCATGGGAGAAGTTCAGACGGGCAACGTCCAGGCCAGCCAGAATCAGCTGTTCGAGGACTTCCGGCGAGTTACTGGCCGGGCCAAGGGTGGCGACGATTTTGGTACGACGGACGGACATGCACGGACTCCTGAGTTCTAGCGCTGAGGAAGGCTACTATGCTCTTTGGCTGTAGTCATTGTTCGTGTGCACTACTTATCGCCGATTCGCTTGTTTTCACTCTATTGCGCAGGTGAACAACCTTGAAGATTTTCGCGCCGGGGTCGATACACTGCTCAAGACAGGAGGACCCTCATGAGAATTTTGATTATCGCGGCTTTGGCCGTGAGTGTTGTTGGCTGTACCCGCTGGTCGATGGACCATCATTTGAACAATGCCTACCGTGCCTACAATGTAGGCGACTGCGCACGGGTCACCCTTGAACTGTCGCAGGTCGACCGGCAAAGCCGCTCCCGTCGCTATGTGCAGCCGGAAGTCTCGATGTTGCGCGGGCAATGCCTGGAGCGGCAGAAACTGTTTGTCGACGCCGTGCAAACCTATCAATTCATCATCAGCCAATACCCGGCCAGTGAATACGCGTTCAGAGCCCGAGCCCGCCTGGATACGCTCGCGCAACTGGGGCATTACCCTGCTGGCAGAGCCGCCCAGGCCAAGCCGACGACCTTATGAGATTATTTGTCGATTAAGTGCTGGCCTCTTGCCGCAGTAGGGCTATTCTCTGGATGTGTCTTTGTACAAGTATTCACTCAAGCGAATGCAGAACCCGGATTCGGCAGATGTAAAGTGACAAAGCACTTTTGTTGTCGCACCGAGATCCAAGGACGAGAGGGCTGTTGGCGACAACGGCCTGTTCCGAACCACTGGAACGGCCAGATTCATGGCCATTGGATGGCGACCTCAGCATGCTTAACCACCGACGGATTGAACGACACCAGTTGTCGTGCTTTTTGCAAGTTTTCAACCGCCTCACGGACAAGCCCATAGGCTATTTGGGGAATGTCTCGGAGGATGGGCTGATGTTGATCAGCGAATTGCCGATGATGGTCGAAGTGGATTTTGAGTTGCGCCTGAAAATCCCGGGACCCGGGGGCGATGTATTCGCCATTGATCTCACCGCCAGATGTCTGTGGAGCCATGAAGATATCAACCCCTTGCATTATGATTCGGGGTTTGGTGTGGTGCAGGCCGGCCCTGAGTATCGGCAGTTGATCAAGGCGTTGTCGTACTACTTCAGTTTTGACCCCTTGCAGGCGTCAGCCTAGCAGCAGAGGTGCAATACCTCTCGCCTAGAGGGCGCCGGCTTTTTTCCAGTCCATGTAACGTGTCACCAGGGCGGCGCCCAATTGCGCGGGGTGGACATCCAGCAGCGCCAGGCGCTGGGCTTTCAAACGGTCGTGGAGTTCTTCCCTGGCATTGAGGTAATCGACGGCCCCACAGTAGGCCAAGGCTTCTGTCAGGGTCTGCACCGGGCCCTGGCGCAGGTGGTCGAATACTTCTTCGCGCAGACTGGCGACCAGCACCCGATGCTGACGGTTGATCTGCTTGACGGCGGTCAGTAACGCGTCATCGTCCTCATCGCGCAAATTGGTCACGATGATCACCAGGGCACGCCGCTTTTGGCGTGCCAACAACTGACTGGCGGCTGTTTGATAGTCGGCAGTGCGGCGCGTGGTATCGAGGTCATACACGGCGTTGAGCAACTGGTTCAGTTGGCCGCTGCCCTTGACCGGCGCCAGGTAGCGCGGCTGCTCGCCAGCAAAGGTGCACAGGCCTACCGCGTCGCCCTGGCGCAAGGCCACATAGCTGAGCAGCAGGCAGGCGTTGAGGGCGTGATCGAAATGCGATAACTCGCCATCCTGGCTACGCATACGCCGACCGCAATCGAGCATTAATACAATCTGTTGATCACGCTCGTCCTGGTATTCCCGGGCAATCGGCGTGCGTTGGCGAGCCGTGGCTTTCCAGTCAATCTGTCGCAGGCTGTCGCCCTCGCGAAATTCGCGCAACTGATGAAACTCCAGACCTTGTCCACGCCGTTGGCGCTGGCGCACACCAAGCTGGCTGAGCCAGTTGTCCACCGCCAATAATTGCGCCCCATACAGGCGAGCGAAGTCCGGGTAGACCCGCGTGACATCGCTGACGGGGATATGACGGCGCGCCGACCACAAGCCCAGGGGGCTGGGCAGGTGGATTTCGCAGCGTTCGAAATTGAAGTGGCCGCGCCGCAGGGGGCGCAGGCGATAGCCCAGTTCACTGTGCTCACCGGGTCGCAGCACGATGGCCTGAGGCAGGTTTTCCACGCTCAGGCCATCCGGCACATGGTCGAACACGTTGAGGGTCAACGCATCTGGGTAGTCATGTTTCAGAATGATTCGCACGTCGCCCCAACGGCCCAGTGCCAGGCTGCCGGGTATGTGCCGTTGAATGTGGGGTGACGGGCGGCGTTTCAGGCGGCCGGCGTCCAGCAGCGCCAACAATAACAGGGCCAGGAGCAGGCCCCAGGCTAATGAGTGCAGAGCCGCCGGCAGCTGGAACTGCAGGGCGGCACAGGTGCCGAGCACGATGCCCAGGCCTAGCAGCACCGCGAGCCAGGTCAATAGCAGACGAGTGGGTCTCATGGGCGTGTCATTGTCGTGGCGCCGGTACTTGGTCCAGCAGCTGTTTGAGCACCTGATCCACGTCGAGTCCGTCGATGTCCAGCTCAGGGGCGATACGTACTCGATGGCGTAGCACCGCCAGGGCGCCGTCCTTGACGTCGTCCGGGGTCACGAACGCGCTGCCGCGCAGCAAAGCGCGCGCACGTGCACCTTGAACCAGGGCGATGGAGGCCCTGGGTCCGGCCCCGATGCTCAGACCGGGCCAACTGCGTGTGGTGCGGGCCAGACGCACGGCGTAGTCGAGCACTTGTTCGTCCAGTGCCAGCTCACTGGCGACGTGTTGCAACAGCAGCACGTCTTCGGCCTGCAGCACGGTGCGCAGTGGCTGCACATCGAGCATGTCGGCGCGGGATGAGCGTGTCACCTCACGGACCATGTTGAGTTCTTGCTGTGCCTCGGGGTAATCCATTCGCACTTTGAGCATGAAACGATCGAGTTCGGCCTCCGGTAGCGGATAGGTGCCTTCCTGTTCAATAGGGTTCTGGGTGGCCAGCACCATGAAAGGCTGCCCGATGGGCAAGGCTTCCCCCTCCAGGGTGACCTGGCGTTCCTGCATGGCCTCCAGCAATGCGGCCTGGGTTTTCGCCGGTGCCCGGTTGATTTCGTCGGCCAGTAGCAGATGGGTGAACAGCGGCCCTTTGCGCAGTTTGAACTGCTCGCTGTGCAAGTCGTACACCGCATGCCCGGTGACGTCGCTGGGCATCAGGTCCGGAGTGAACTGGATGCGTGCGAAGTCGCCATCAAAGCAGCGGGCCAGGGCGCGGACCAGCAAGGTCTTGCCCAGGCCGGGAACTCCTTCGAGCAGTACATGACCGCCGGCGATCAACGCCACCAAGACGTCGTCAATCACCTGGTCCTGACCGATCACCGCTTTGCGCAACTCGGTGCGCAGAGCCTGGGCCAAGTGGCTTGCGCGCTGTCTTGTCGACGCGTCGTCGGCTGTCCGGGATGGGTCAATTGGATGTTCGATCATAAGGCATTCCTGAGGGTTTGCAGGTAGGCCACCTGACGGCTGAAGTCGACGTTGGAGAGCCGTTTTGCCGGGAGTGGGCCCAAGGCCTGGCTGATGATGGCGGCTGGATGGTGGGTCAGGCGTTCGAGGGCTTGCGTCTGCTCGTCAATATTGAGGTGTTCGAATCCTGGGTGCCGGCGTCGGGCGCTACGCAAAATGTCGCGCTGCAGGGCCAGCAACAAGCTGTTCTGCCCACTGCGGCGCAGCAGGAAGTCGGCACTGGCTTTCAAATGCTCCTGCAATTGCCGCCGTGCCTTGGGTGCGGGCGCCCGGGTCGGCCCCAGGCGCATGCCCACCTTCCACAGGCCCAGAAGGATCAAGGCCGCGAGCGCGACCAGCGCCTGGGGGAAATAGCGCAGCAATAGGCTGAACAAATCCTCGGTGGCGTTGTTGGATAGCAGTGTGACGCCGGTGCCCTGAGTCAGGTACCAGAGCAGCCAGGCGTTGTCATGCAAGCCAATGGTCGGGTTTTTCCACAGCTCGCTATCGGTGATGACGGTGACCTTGCCTTGCCCGAGGTTGAGTTGCATCAGGTGGCTGGCCTTGGCGCTGTTGGCCGAGAACCGGGCAAGGTGCCTGGGGTCGACGAGATGGAAATCGGTGTCGAAACTGAAAAAGGCCGGCGCGGTTTGGTTGTCAATGTAGAGTCGGGTCAGGTCCGGCTTGCTGCGTTTAGGCGGCGGGGTTGGCTGATTGAGGTTTTCGCTGAACCGCTGGCGTAACTGCAGACGATCCAGCAACAAATCACCGCTGGCTTGGGTTTCTTCATCCCAGATGGCCTCAGCCACCAGCAACAGGTGGCCTCCGGCCTTGGTCCACGCCAGCAACTGCTCGACCTTGCGTGGGGGCATGTTGCTGCGTTCACTGAGTAACAGCAGGCTGCTGCCCTTGGAAGGAAGGCTGGCCAGGTGTTCAAGGCTGTTGAGGTGTTCGACGCTCTGGCCCTGCTGGCGCAGGAAGTGTTCCGCAGCCAGATAGGGGTTGGCCTGGGCTTGCGGCGATGGTCCGCGATCCACCACTTCGTCATACGGGATTGCCTTGCTCCAGGCGTAAAATCCACCCGCCGCCAGCAGGCAACCCAGCAACAGTCCGAGCCACAGCACGGGCCGATTCATTGTCTACCCTCGGGGCCGAACAAGGCTCGCCAATGGTTGCACAGCTGTTGCCGGGCCTGGGTTGGCGGCAGGCGATGACCATAGGCGAGATTTTGCCAATGCCTGGTCAAATCATCGCTGAACGCCAGGAGTTGAGGTTGTTGCAGGCGCCGTACGTGCTCCAGGACCTGAGCTTCGGTATCGGCGTTTCTCAATGGCAGATTGAAGTCATGCAAGAGCCGGCTGAGCAAGCCGCGATAGAGCAGGCCGAGGGCTTCCCGGGGATTTATCGACCAGAGCTGTTCGGCGCTGCCGGCAATATCCTCGGGCAGTGTTTCGACCCCAAGATCCAGGCCGAACAGTTGCGCGGGCGTCCGTCGAGTGGCCTTGGGGCGACGCCCGGATCGGCTGACAAAAGTGCCTAGCCAATCGCGATAGCGCCAGATCAGCAGGGCGACAGCGCCTGCCAACACACCCCATAACACCACTTCAAGTGCTTGGGCCAAGGGCTTCAGCGTGTTGCTGTCGAGATTGTCCAAGAGCGCTTTCAGCCAGCCGGGCAGGAGCGCTTCGCCATCCTCCTTGGGTTTGTCTCCAGGTTTTTCTTCGCCGAAGCGGTAGCGCGTCACGGTTTCCGGGTGCTTGAACGGTGGCTGCTCCAGCAGTGCCTTGATCGACTGGTGGGCGGCTTGGGTGCTCAAGTTCTTTGCGGCTTCGGGTTGCTCGGCCATGGCCCGTGGCGTCGGTGGGATCAGCACCAGGCCGATCGCCAGCAATATAACGGTGGCCGCTGAAACCAGGCGCTGGCGCAGCCGGCGGAACACCAGCTCCAGATCCCAGGCTTCCAGCACGGTGCGCCGGTTCAGGTAGAGGCTGAAGCCACACGCCACATAAATCGGTTCCCAGAACACCAGGACCAGGGCGTAGAGGGCGTTGCTCAGGTGTTCCAGTCCTATCCAGTCTTGTTCGCCAGCGAGTGCCAGTTGTTGCCAATCCCAGTCCAACTCAATCTGATGGGGCAAAAACAGGTAGAACAGTACGCTCAAGCCGATCCACAGCGCTATTTCCAGATGCACCCCGATAAGCGTCAGCCAACGGGACGCACCGGCATTGCGTTGTTGCAGTACGCCCAGGCGTTGTTGGCGCGCCTGGCCCTCCAGGCCTTCCAGTTGCTCCACGGGCATCAAGAAGCTGCGACTGAGGCTGAAACGTCGCCAGGTCAAGCTGGCCAGCAGTTGGCCCTTGAGCAGCCGCGGCCATTGGCGAACGGCCTGCTGGAGCGTCGGGGTTTCGCCAAACAGCGCCTTGGACAGGATGTACAGCGGCAGTCGATCAAACGCCGGTTTCAGCCACCAGAACAGCAGGACCGCGAGGGAAGGGTAGTCCCACAACACAAGGCAGAGCAGGGTGAAAATCGGCAGGCTCACCAGGGCCCAACTGCCCATCAACAGTACGCGGTGCTCGCGGGCCAGCAACACGCCCAGGTCCATGGCTTCCCAGGATGTGCGAGGACGGATCACTACGCTGGCATCACTCAGGCGCATGCTGACTCCGACCGGCGCAAAGCAGATAGATGGCCACTAACAGCCAGAGTGCGCTGCCCACCAGGTATTTGACCCATGGCTCCACGGACGTTGTGGAGGACCAATAGGCTTCTATAAAGGCCGCGATCAGCAGAAATAAAATCACCCCGCAGATCATCTGTACGCTTTTACGGGCTTCCAGGCGCAGGGCTTCACCTCGAGGCAAAGCCCCCGGCGCAATCAGCGCCCAGCCCAGTTGCAGGCCTGCCGCGCCGGCCAGCGCAATGGCTGTCAGTTCAAAGGCTCCATGGCCGATGACAAATGACCAGAAGGTCTGCCCGTAGCCGATTTCCGTGAGGTGGCCCGCGACAGCCCCGATCATCAGCCCATTGAAAAGCAGGAAGAACATGCTGCCCAGGCCGAACAGCAAGCCACCGGCGAAGGTCTGGAACGCGATCCCGATGTTATGCATGACGTAATAACCGAACATCATCCAGTCTTCACTCGATGCCCGCTCGGCAGCGAGCCCCAGGCGACTGGCGGCAGGGTCATACATGTTCTGCATGGCGGTGACTTGTTGCGGGTTGATGACGCTGTAGATAAGGTCCGGGAACAGGTAAACCAGCAACGCAATGCCCATCAGGCTGCCGAAGAACAGCAGGCCGGCCACCAGGACGAAGCGCCATTGTTCGCGAACCAGCCGGGGAAAACCGGCCAGCAGGAAGCTCAGGATATTGGCGCCGAGTTGGCTGCGATGGCGATATAACTGTTGATGGCCGCGCAGCGCCAATTGTTGTAGCGGGTCTACCAGGTAACTGCTGTAGCCCCGTTCCTGGGCCAGGGCCAGATGCTGGCAAAGGCGTCGATACTCACGGGGGAAACCTGCCAGGTCCTGTGCGCTGGACGTGCCTTGTTCAAGCTGTTGCAACTGAGCGGCAAAAGCTTGCCATTGTGGCTGGTGGCGGCTTTCGAAAAGACTCTGTTTCATGTCGGCCCCAGCAAACCACGCGCCACGCCGTTGAGCTGTTCGGCCGCACGTGCGGGTGGAACCTGCAAGGGCGTGGCGAGAATGCCGGCCAGTTCATGGACGCGTTCGGCAGACAGCTCGCCCTGGCGCTCGGCGAAACCGAGAATTGCCCGCTGTTCGTTCAGGTCAAGCGCAAAGGGCAGGTGTAAAGCCGCTGTCTGAGGCAGTTGGGGGCGTGTCAGAGGCTGCTGGCGATAGATCACCAACGTCCCCCCGGCGATGTCGCCCAGGCGCTTGAAATGGGGATGCTGCAGGCAACTGATCGCGCCCAGGAAGTAGCCGAACGGGAGCATGTCGACAAATCGCAGCAGGTTGCGGATCAGCGACGCGGACCAGCCAATCGGCGTGCCGTCGTCATGTATCACCTGCAAGCCCATGATCTGTTTACCCGGCGAGCAACCCTGGTTGAGCACTTCAAACAGCACCATGTACCACCAACTGATGAGGAACAGCAGGAGCGAACCGAGGCCGATACCCAGGTTGCCGAGAAAGGCCAGGGCGAAATACAGGATGCCGAGTATCAGACCGCGCAAGCCGAGGTCGAAACCAAACGCCAGCGCTCGAGGCGCCAGGCCGGCCGGGCGTAGCGGCAGGTCGATACCTTCCGGGGTCTCGATCTGATATCGGGTGTCCAATGGCGCGGCTGGCATTGCGTTCCCTGGCAGTACGAAACGGTTGGACATGGCGACCGTGGCAGGTGGCCGGCTGATTCAGTGACACCGATGCTAGCAGTGTCGTCGGGGAAAGTGACACCTGAAAATTCATCAAGGTTTCACTGAATGTTTATCCAGTTCACATGGCGCTGGCCCAGGGCGTGGTTCAACGCCTAGACTTTGCCTGTCTTCAGCACAGGAATAGCCCGTGACCTCGATCTTCTGGTACGACTATGAAACCACCGGCATCAATCCGCGTAACGACCGTCCCCTGCAGGTAGCCGGGATTCGCACCGACCTTGAACTCAACGAGGTCGGACCGCCGGTCAACCTCTACTGCCAACCCAGTGACGACATCCTGCCGCACCCGGCGGCGTGCATGATCACCGGAATCACCCCAGGGCAACTGGCGGATAAAGGTCTGGCAGAGGCTGATTTCATGACGCGGGTGCACGCCGAGCTGGCGACGCCTGGCACCTGCGGCGCGGGTTACAACACCTTGCGCTTCGATGATGAGATGACGCGCTACAGTTTGTACCGTAACTTTTTCGATCCTTATGCACGGGAATGGCAGAACGGCAACAGTCGCTGGGACTTGATTGATGTAGTGCGTACGGCCTACGCATTGCGGCCGGAGGGGATTGTCTGGCCGCAGCAGGATGGGCGTGTGACCCTCAAGCTCGAGCGCCTGACGGCGGCCAACGGCATCGATCATGGCCAGGCTCACGATGCCTTGTCTGATGTACGCGCCACGATTGCACTGGCCCGCTTGATTCGTGATAAACAGCCCAAACTGTATGACTGGTTGTTTCAACAGCGCAGCAAACAGCGGGTGATGGACCAGATCCGCTTGCTGCAACCGATGGTGCATATTTCTGGGCGTTTTTCCGCCGAGCGCCATTACCTCGGGGTGGTCTTGCCCTTGGCTTGGCACCCGCGCAATCGCAACGCGTTGATTGTCTGTGACTTGGGGCTTGATCCTCAGGGACTGTTGGACCTCGACGCCACTACCTTGCGCCAGCGCCTGTATACCCGGCGTGATGAGCTGGCCGCAGGCGAATTGCCGGTACCGCTGAAGTTGGTGCATATCAATCGTTGCCCGGTGGTTGCCCCGTTGAATGTGCTGCGCGCCGAAGACCGACAGCGCTTGAGTCTGGATATGGATGCCTGTCAGGCCAGGGCGCTGCGACTAACTGACGCACAGGCACTTTGGCGCGATAAATTGCCGGAGATTTATGCCGAAGATGATTTTGCTTCGAGCGCCGATCCCGAGCAGCAGCTGTATGACGGTTTTATCGGTGATCGTGACCGGCGTTTATGTGAGCAAGTACGGACCGCGGAACCTGCACAACTGGCGCATCAGCAATGGCCTTTTGATGATGATCGGTTGCCGGAATTATTGTTTCGCTATCGTGCGCGTAACTTTGCTGAAACCTTGAATAGCGAAGAGCTACAGCGCTGGACAGGTTTCTGTCGGAAACGTTTGTCAGAGGCTGAATACGGAGCACCCAATACCCTGGAGAGTTTCTATCAAGCCAGGCTTGAGTTGTATGTTAGTGCTACACCGTTTCAGCGTCAGGTGCTGGATGAATGGCAGGCTTACGCGGACTCTTTGCGTCAACGTGTGAACCTGTAATCGAGTTTAGAGAAAAAGCCGGACAATAAAAAAACGCCAGCAAGCTGGCGTTTTTTTTGCGTCGCGAATCAGCGAGTCGCCGAGCGGGTCTTAACCCAGCAGGGTCGCCCAGCCTTCAACCACATCGCCGCCCCACTTGGCTTTCCACTCTTTCAGGGTTTTGTGATTGCCACCTTTGGTTTCAATCACTTCACCGTTATGCGGGTTTTTGTACTGTTTAACCTTGCGCGCGCGCTTGGTAACGGTAGTTTTCACAGCGCCGCGTGGCGTTTTAAGTTTCGACTCCGGATCCAGCAACGCGATGATGTCGCGCAGGGATTTGGAGTATTCGCCCATCAGCGCGCGCAATTTGCCTTCGAATTCCAGTTCGGTTTGCAGTTTGTCGTCTTGCGACAGATTCTTCAAACGAGCTTGCAGCTCTTTGATAGCTTCTTCGGTGGCGCGGTATTCGTTGATCAGAGACATGTGGGCTACCTTATGTAGGGCGCTGGGTGACAGAAACAGTGGGCTAATAATAGTCAGGCGGTTTGCCTAAGTAAACATTTAAGCGCGGTTTTATGTAATTTACATCTTTGTTTGTGAAGGATACGCGTGAATGAGTTACTTAATGCAGGTCTGTGCTGCTAAAGATACTCTCTTTAACTATCCTTTAACTGTGCTAACCGCTACAGCTTTCACGATGTTCGCAAGGTAAAGCCGTACACGACTAAGGGATACCTGCGGTGATTCGGCGGAATAAGCGTTGAGGAGTACTGCAGTTTTTCTGCGTAATCGCTAGAATGGCGGCCTTTGCGAAGTTCTGGAGTTTCCCCCTAATGCGCACTTTTCGTCTGGTGATTGCTTGCCCGGACCGGGTCGGTATCGTTGCTAAAGTCAGTAACTTCCTGGCCTCCCACAACGGTTGGATCACCGAAGCGAGTCACCACTCGGACAATCTCAGTGGTTGGTTTTTCATGCGTCATGAAATTCGTGCCGACACGCTGCCCTTTGGTCTTGAGGCTTTTCGCGAGGCATTTGCGCCGATCGCCGAAGAGTTCTCGATGACCTGGCGCATCACCGATACCGAACAGAAGAAACGCGTGGTATTGATGGCCAGCCGCGAGTCTCATTGCCTGGCGGACTTGCTGCACCGCTGGCACAGCGATGAGCTGGACTGCGAAATCGCCTGCGTGATCTCCAACCATGACGACCTGCGCAGCATGGTCGAGTGGCATGGCATTCCGTATTACCACGTTCCGGTCGATTCGCAGAATAAAGAGCCGGCCTTTGCCGAGGTCTCGCGTCTGGTCAAGCAACATGACGCGAATGTGGTGGTGCTGGCGCGCTACATGCAGATCCTGCCGCCGGAACTGTGCCGCGAATACGCCGGCCAGGTGATCAATATTCACCACAGCTTCCTGCCTTCGTTTGTCGGTGCCAAACCCTATCACCAGGCTTCCCTGCGAGGCGTGAAGCTGATTGGCGCAACGTGCCACTATGTCACCGAAGAATTGGACGCGGGGCCGATCATCGAGCAGGACGTGGTACGTGTCAGTCACAGCGACAGCATTGAAGACATGGTGCGTTTCGGCCGTGATGTAGAGAAGATGGTCCTGGCCCGTGGCTTGCGCTATCACTTGGAAGACCGGGTCCTGGTGCATGGCAACAAGACGGTGGTGTTCTGATTGACCTGTGCTGATTGAAGAACAAAGGGCCTCGGCGTTTAATCGCTGCAGGCCCTTTTTATTGGTGTCTGATGTGAGGATCGAACCATGAGTGATCCCCTGGATAAAGCCACGTCCAGAGCGCCCGCAACGTTGGGCGAGGGCTGTTTGAGTCGGTATGACCCGGATGCCCTCGATGCCGAAAATGGCACGGACTTCCCCGGTGCCGCGCAGTTGTGGGAGCAGTTGCAGGACGCCTCGAAGCCCGCTTCGTCAGGGCCGCGCGGCGAGTCCGACCCTGACAAGACGGTGTAACGGCTTCAGATGCGGAAACTGCCCACCAACTGTTTCAAGCGTGAGGCTTGTTGCTCCAGGTCGGAGCAGGCACGCAAGGTTGATTGCAGGTTTTCCACGCCCTCCTGATTGAGGGTGTTGATTTCAGTGATGTCCATGTTGATCGACTCCACGACCGAGGTTTGCTCCTCGGTGGCGGTGGCGACCGATTGGTTCATGCCGTCAATCTCGCTGATGCGCTGGGTGACGCTGGTCAGGCGCTCGCCCGCAAGGTTGGCGATTTCCACACTCTCCAGGCTATGACGTTGACTTTCGCTCATGGTGCTGACCGAATCTCGGGCGCCGACTTGCAGTTCCTCGATCATCTTTTGCACCTGTTGTGCCGACTCTTGCGTGCGGTGCGCCAGGTTGCGCACCTCGTCGGCCACCACTGCAAACCCGCGTCCGGCTTCCCCGGCACGCGCCGCCTCGATGGCCGCGTTGAGCGCCAGCAGGTTGGTTTGCTGGGAAATACTGGTGATGACTTCGAGAATCTGCCCGATGTTCACGGTCTTGCTGTTGAGCGCCTCGATGTTGCTGCTGGAGGTGCTGATCATCGCTGACAGCTGGTTCATCGCCTGAATATTGCGTTCCACCACGTTCTGGCCATCTTCGGCCAGTTGGCGGGCATCGCTGGCCTGGTGAGAAGCCTGGGCGGCATTGCGGGCGATTTCCTGGGCCGCGGCCCAAGCTGGTTGATCGCGGCGGCGACGCTGTTGGTGCGATTGGCCTGCTCGTCGGAGTTGAGCATCGACGAGTTGGAGGCGCTGACCACGCGCAGCGCCACTTCATTGACTTGGCCGGTGGCCGAGGACACTTCGCGAATCGAAGTGTGAATCCGCTCTACAAAGCGATTGAAGGCCAGGCCGAGAATGCCGAATTCGTCGTGATTGTTGATGCTCAGGCGGCGTGTCAGGTCGCCTTCGCCATTGGCGATGTCTTCCATGGCGCGGGTCATGACATGCAGCGGTTGCAGCAACACACGGATCAGCATCCCCAGCAGGGCGATGATGATCGCCACCGCAATAAGGGTGGCGACAATGGCTGAGGTGCGAAACTCGCTGAGCATGCTGAAGGATTTGTCTTTATCCACCGACAGGCCGATATACCAGTTTACCGACGGCAGACCTTTGATCGGGGCGAAGGTGACGATGCGGGTTTTGCCGTCAACCTCGACTTCGCTGAAGTCAGCGCTGATTTTCGGCGTATCGGTCGGATAGACGTCGCTCAGGGATTTCATCACCAGGTCTTTATTCGGGTGGACCAGCACTTTGCCGTCGGCGCTGACCAGGAATGCGTAGCCCATGCCATCGAAGTCCAGCGCGCCGATGTTGTCCACCAGGGTTTGCAAGCTCAGGTCGCCACCGACCACGCCAACGCTTTGTCCCGCCTTGATACTCGGGGTGGCGACAGAGATGATCAATTGGCCGGTGGCCGCATCGATGTAGGGTTCGGTCAGGGTTGAGCCGTTGCTGCTCAAGGCGCCTTTGTACCAGGGCCGGGCACGCGGATCGAAGCCTTCGGGCATTTTGGTGTCGGGACGTATGGTGAAGCCACCGTTGCTGTCGCCCAGGTAGGTAGCCATGAACGATGACGTCAGGGACTTCTGTTCCAGCAGGCTGGCCACGGCTGCCGGCTGAGGATTGATCGCGATGTTTTGTGCGGCGTTTTCCACCAGGATAATGCGTCCGCTGAGCCAGGTCTGGATATTGCCGGCGGTTACATCGCCCATTTCATGCAGATAGTTTTCGAGGTCGTCGCGAATCGCATTGCGTTGCAGGTAGTCGTTGTACAGGGTGAACAACGCAAAAGCGGCAATCACGATAAGGGCGGCGGCGAGCAGGATTTTGTGGCTGAAGCGCATATTTTTATTCATGGCTTGTCGGGTCCGCTAAGGTCTTAATGTCCGAGTGCGTGCCCTAGTGCGAACGCGCAAAATGGCAGCGTTAAAAAAAGTGTGATATTTCCATCTGCTCCTGCAGGAATTATCCGGTCTAGCGGTTTTAGACTTTTTCGGTCTCTCGCTTCATCTGTATCGACCGTGTGGCGTTAAAGATTAATCATGGGTGACAAAATGCCTGACTCATCGCAACTCCTGATTGGTGCGGACCTCGATGTCCAGCCGATCGCCCAGGCCATGCGCCTGGCTAACCGTCATGGCTTGATCGCCGGCGCTACCGGGACCGGCAAGACCGTGACCTTGCAACGTCTTGCCGAAGCATTCAGTGATGCCGGGGTCGCAGTATTCGCCGCGGATATCAAGGGTGACCTGTGTGGCCTGGGCGCCGCGGGCAACCCTCAGGGCAAGGTGGCCGAGCGGATCGCCGGCATGCCGTTCCTGAACTACACGCCCAAGGCGTATCCGGTGACGTTGTGGGATATCCACGGTCAGTCTGGTCATCCTCTTCGTACGACCTTGAGTGAAATGGGGCCGCTTCTGCTGGGTAGCCTGCTGGAACTGACTGACAGTCAGCAGTCGACCTTATATGCCGCCTTTAAAGTGGCCGATCGCGAAGGCCTGCTGCTGCTGGATCTCAAAGACCTCAAGGCGCTGCTCAATCACCTGAAGTTCCATCCCGAGCTGTTGGGCGACGACGCGGCGCTGATGACCACCGGCTCCAGCCAGGCGTTGCTGCGACGCCTGGCGGTGCTCGAACAGCAAGGCGCAGAAGCCTTGTTCGGCGAACCCGCGTTGCAACTGGAAGATATTCTGCAACCGACCAGCGATGGCCGGGGGCGGATTCATCTGCTGGACGCCAGTCGATTGGTACACGAATCGCCGAAGGTCTATGCGACGTTCTTATTGTGGTTGCTGGCGGAGCTGTTCGAGCAACTCCCCGAGCGCGGCGACGCTGAAAAGCCGCTGCTGGCGCTGTTTTTCGATGAGGCGCACTTGCTGTTTGCCGACACGCCCAAGGCGTTGCAGGAACGCCTGGAGCAAGTGGTGCGGTTGATTCGCTCCAAAGGGGTGGGGGTGTACTTTGTCACCCAGTCGCCTGGGGACTTGCCGGACAGCGTCCTGGCGCAATTGGGATTGCGAGTCCAGCACGGTCTGCGGGCGTTCACCACCAAGGAACAGAAATCCCTGCGAGCCGTAGCCGATGGCTTCCGGCCGAACCCGGCGTTTGACGCCCTGGCGGTACTGACCGAGCTGGGGACGGGTGAGGCGCTGGTGGGGACGTTGCAGGAAAAAGGTACACCTGAGGTCGTCCAGCGCGTGCTGGTGGCGCCGCCGCAATCGCGGATCGGGCCGTTGACCGAGGCCGAACGTGCCGCGTTGATCGCCAGTTCGTCGCTATTGGGGCGTTATGACAAGCCGGTTGACCGCGAGTCAGCCTATGAAGTGCTGATGGCGCGCAAGGACCTGGGCAAGCAAGCCGACGTCTCGCCTGAAGCTGGAGAACCGAATTTCGTCGACAAGGCCGGCGCGTTTCTGGGAACCACCGCGGGCAAGGCCTTGAAATCGGCCATGCAACAGGCCGCTAATCAGATGGGTCGGCAGTTGGTGCGCGGGCTGTTGGGGTCTTTGCTTGGCGGCAGCAAGCGTAAATAGTCATCAAGTTTAGGTGATTAACTGTGGGAGCGGGCTTGCTCGCGATAGCGCTGTACCAGTCGATAAATTCGTTGACTGACACTCCGTAATCGCGGGCAAGCCCGCTCCCACACTGGATTGCGTGTAATCGTCAGGCTTTCGGTTTGGCGTGACTGGCCAGGCGTTCCAGCGCTGCCCTCAGCTTGGGATCGGTAATCCCGTCCGCCGTGGCCTGGATGGTTTCGGCGGCATTGACCGACAAATCCATCGTATGCCCCACCGCGCCTTGCTGTACGGTGGGTGGCTGGACCTTGAACTGGATGCGCGTCAGGCTGGCGAATACATCAAACGCCTGCAACTGGCGCTGCAAGCGTTTTTGCTGATAGCGCAGGCGGGTCGCCCAATGCCCGTCTGTGACAATCAGCAGCAACGTGCCTTCGCGCCAGGAGGCCACGTGACAGTGTTCGCGGGCGGCAGGTTGCAGTTGGCTTTCCAGCAAACGCTGCAAATGACCCAGGCGTTGCGCATGACCAAAGATGGCTTTTAAAGGCTTGGCTTCGCGAAGCAACACGGCGGGAGCACGGGCCGTCAGTGGGCGAAATGCCATAATCAGACACCTTGAGTAACAGAGCGGCCATGGTAGCAGAAAGCACCCGCGTCACTCTGCTCATTGCTTTGGCGGCAGTTTTTCCATGAAATCAGTAAGTAACTTCTCACTCGTATGGGTTGAAGTTCAGCAAAAAGCCCTTATTTTAAACAAGCCCTCCTGGAGAGCTGAGCCTGCATCGCTGAACAGCACCACTTTCTTCACCCTCGTTTCCGGGTAGAATGCGCGTTCGCATGCGGCCGTGAGGGCTGCTCGGGCCACTCACGGTGCGCCCTCCATCCCTAAGTGTGGAAGAACCTGCCGATATGTTTGCGCCTTTGTTAAAGAAACTTTTTGGAAGCAAGAATGAGCGCGAAGTCAAACGCATGCTCAAGACAGTGCAGTTGGTCAATGCCTTCGAAGAGCAGATGGTTGCCCTTTCGGACGAGCAATTGCGCGCCAAGACCGAAGAGTTCAAGGCCCGCATAGCCAAAGGCGAAACCCTCGACAAATTGCTTCCCGAAGCCTTTGCGGTTGCCCGTGAAGCCGGCAAACGCGTCATGGGCATGCGCCATTTCGACGTTCAGTTGATCGGCGGCATGACCCTGCACGAAGGCATGATTGCCGAAATGCGTACCGGTGAAGGCAAGACCCTGGTGGCCACGCTGGGTGTTTACCTCAACGCGCTGTCCGGCAAGGGCGTGCACGTGGTGACGGTGAACGACTACCTGGCTCGCCGGGACGCCAACTGGATGCGTCCGCTCTACGAGTTCCTCGGCCTGACCGTCGGCGTGGTAACGCCGTTCCAGCCGCCGGAAGAAAAGCGTGCCGCCTACGCCGCTGATATTACCTACGGCACCAACAACGAATTCGGTTTCGACTACCTGCGCGACAACATGGCGTTCAGCATGGAAGAAAAATTCCAGCGCGAACTTAACTTTGCCGTGATCGACGAAGTCGACTCCATCCTCATCGACGAAGCGCGTACCCCGTTGATCATTTCGGGTCAGGCCGAGGACAGCTCGCGCCTGTACACCGAAATCAACAAGCTGATCCCGCGTCTCGAGCAACACATCGAAGAAGTGGAAGGCGAGGTGACCAAAGAAGGTCATTACTCCATTGACGAGAAGACCCGCCAGGTCGAGCTCAACGAAGCCGGCCACCAGTTCGTCGAGGAGATGTTGACTCAGGTCGGCTTGCTGGCTGAAGGCGAGAGCCTGTATTCGGCGCATAACCTGGGCCTGCTGACCCACGTGTATGCCGGCCTGCGCGCTCACAAGCTGTTCAATCGCAACGTCGAGTACATCGTCCAGGACGGCCAGGTCGTATTGGTCGACGAACACACCGGTCGTACCATGCCCGGTCGTCGCCTTTCGGAAGGCCTGCACCAGGCCATCGAAGCCAAGGAGATGCTCAACATCCAGGCCGAGAGCCAGACGTTGGCGTCAACTACCTTCCAGAACTACTTCCGTCTGTACAACAAACTGTCCGGCATGACCGGTACCGCTGACACCGAAGCGTTCGAATTCCACCAGATCTATGGTCTGTCGGTGATGGTTATCCCGCCGAACAAACCCCTGGCGCGTAAAGACTATAACGACCTGGTGTTTCTGACGGCCGAAGAGAAATACGCGGCCATTGTCGCCGACATCAAGGAATGCATGGCCCAGGGCCGTCCGGTACTGGTGGGTACCGCGACCATCGAAACGTCCGAGCACATGTCCGGTCTGTTGAACAAGGAAGGCATCGAGCACAAGGTCCTCAACGCCAAGTTCCACGAAAAAGAGGCCGAGATCATTGCCCAGGCCGGCCGCCCCGGCGCGCTGACCATCGCCACCAACATGGCTGGTCGTGGTACCGACATCTTGCTGGGCGGCAACTGGGAAGTGGAAGTGGCATCCCTCGACAACCCGACTCCCGAGCAGATCGCCCAGATCAAGGCCGACTGGCAGAAGCGTCACCAGCAAGTGCTGGAGTCCGGTGGCTTGCAGGTCATTGCTTCCGAGCGTCATGAATCGCGCCGTATCGACAACCAGTTGCGGGGTCGTGCCGGCCGTCAGGGTGACGCCGGTTCCAGCCGTTTCTACCTGTCTCTGGAAGACAGCCTGATGCGCATCTTCGCATCGGATCGCGTGAAGAACTTCATGAAGGCCCTGGGCATGCAGTCCGGTGAAGCCATTGAGCACCGCATGGTGACCAATGCCATCGAAAAGGCGCAACGCAAGGTCGAAGGCCGCAACTTCGATATCCGTAAGCAATTGCTGGAGTTCGATGACGTGAACAACGAACAGCGTAAAGTGATTTATCACATGCGTAACACGTTGCTGGCCGCTGACAACATTGGCGAAACCATTGCCGACTTCCGCCAGGACGTGCTGAACGCCACTGTTTCCGCGCATATCCCGCCACAATCGCTGCCTGAACAGTGGGACGTCGCTGGCCTGGAGGCCGCGTTGAAGAGCGACTTCGGTGTCGACTTGCCGGTCCAACAATGGCTCGACGAAGACGATCATCTGTACGAAGAAACCCTGCGTGAAAAACTGATGGCCGAACTGTTGGCCGCGTACAACGAAAAAGAAGAACAGGCGAGCGCCGAAGCGCTGCGCACCTTCGAGAAACAAATCGTGCTGCGCGTGCTCGACGACCTGTGGAAAGACCACTTGTCGACCATGGATCACCTGCGTCACGGTATCCATTTGCGTGGCTACGCCCAGAAGAACCCGAAGCAGGAGTACAAGCGCGAGTCGTTCACGCTGTTCTCCGAGTTGCTGGATTCGATCAAGCGCGATTCGATTCGTGTGCTGTCCCACGTTCAGGTACGCCGCGAAGACCCGATCGAAGAAGAAGCGCGCCTGCGTCAGGAAGCCGAAGCCCTGGCCGCACGCATGCAGTTCCAGCATGACGAAGCACCTGGCCTTGACGCGCCGCAGGTGCTGGGTGAGGAGGCCGATATGGCTGATGTCGCCCAGGCGCCTGTGCGCAACGAGCAGAAGCTGGGCCGTAACGAGCCATGCTGGTGCGGTTCCGGCAAGAAGTTCAAGCACTGCCACGGCGAAATCAACTAAAATTTTTGCCTGACGCTGCAGCACCCCGCGCCGCGACCGGCTTCAGCCGTCGCGGCGTTTTGCCATTATTTCTCCGTCGACGACGACGGCGCAGACATCACTTTTCTTGAGGAGCGCATTCATGGCTGTTGGTCTTGGTCCTTTGCCCACGCTGCACCCGGTGGCCGGTTTTGAACTCGGTATTGCTTCGGCCGGCATCAAGCGCCCGGGGCGCAAGGATGTGGTGGTGATGCGCTGTGCCGAAGGTTCGACCGTCGCCGGAGTGTTTACCCTCAACGCCTTCTGCGCGGCGCCGGTGATTCTCGCCAAGCAACGTGTCGAAGGTGAAGTGCGTTACCTGTTGACTAACACCGGCAATGCCAACGCCGGTACCGGCGAGCCTGGCCTGGCCGCCGCCGCCCGGACTTGCGCCAGGCTCGCGGAACTGGCGGGTGTCGAGGCCAACCAGATCCTGCCGTACTCCACCGGTGTGATCGGCGAACCGCTGCCGGTGGAAAAGATCGAAGGCGCGCTGCAGGCGGCGCTGGATGACCTGTCCGAGGATAACTGGGCGGCCGCGGCCACCGGGATCATGACCACCGACACCTTGCCCAAGGGTGCCAGTCGCCAGTTCGTGCATGACGGCGTCACCGTCACCGTCACCGGCATCAGCAAAGGCGCCGGCATGATCCGCCCGAACATGGCGACCATGCTTGGCTACATCGCCACCGACGCCAAAGTCTCGCGTGACGTGCTGCAAAACCTGATGCTGGACGGCGCCAACAAGTCGTTCAACCGCATCACTATCGACGGTGATACCTCGACCAACGACTGCTGCATGTTGATCGCGACCGGCAAAGCCGATGTGCCGCCAATCACCTCCTCCAACGGGCCGCTGTTTGCCGCACTGAAGCAGGCGGTGTTCGAAGTGTGCATGGAAGTGGCCCAGGCCATTGTGCGCGACGGCGAAGGCGCAACCAAATTCGTTACCGTTGAAGTCAATGGCGGCGGCAACCATCAGGAATGCCTGGACGTCGGTTACACCGTGGCCCATTCGCCGCTGATCAAGACCGCGTTGTTTGCTTCCGACCCGAACTGGGGGCGTATTCTGGCTGCCGTCGGGCGTGCCGGTGTGCCGAACCTGGACGTCAGCCAGATCGACGTGTTCCTGGGCGAGGTGTGTATCGCGAGCAAGGGCGCCCGCGCCGAGACCTACACCGAAGCGCAAGGCTCGGCAGTGATGCAGCAGGAAGAGATCACTATCCGCATCGAGTTGGGGCGCGGTGAATGCAGCGAGACCATCTGGACCACTGATCTGTCCCACGAGTATGTGAAGATCAACGCCGAATACCGCACCTGATAGGGGAGTGGCGGACAGGGCTGCCTGGCAGCCCTGACATTCAAGGTAGGGTGAGAGGACGTAGCAGGGTGAAACGAGTTCATGTAGCAGCAGCGGTCATTCGTGGTGTCGACGGCAGGATTCTGCTGGCGCGTCGCGCGGATACCCAACATCAGGGCGGCCTTTGGGAGTTTCCCGGTGGCAAGGTGGAGGCCGATGAAACGGTTGTCGCGGCGCTGGGTCGAGAGTTGCAGGAAGAGTTGGGTATCCAGGTCACCACCACCCGGCCGTTGATCAAAATTCAGCATGACTATCCGGACAAGCAGGTGTTGCTGGATGTCTGGGAGGTCAGTGGGTTTACCGGCGAGCCCCACGGCGTGGAAGGGCAGCCCATTGAGTGGGTCGCCCAGCGGGACTTGATCAACTACGCGTTTCCGGCGGCGAATGCACCTATCGTCGCGGCCGCCCGTTTGCCCGCCGAGTACCTGATCACGCCGGGCGAGCTGGAAACCCCGACCCTGTTGCGTGGGATACAGCGAGCGGTTGCTGGCGGAATCAGGCTGGTGCAACTGCGCGCGCCCAACGGCTACGATCCGAAGTACCGGGATTTGGCGGTGGACGCTGTCGGTCTGTGTGCCGGCAAGGCGCAATTGATGCTCAAGGGGCCATTTGAATGGCTGGGTGATTTTCCTTCCGCGGGCTGGCACATGACCTCGGCGCAACTGCGCAAGTACGCCAGCAAGGGACGCCCGTTGCCCAAGGATCGCTGGCTGGCGGCATCCTGTCATAATGCCGAGGAACTGGCGCTGGCCGAATTGATGGACGTGGATTTCGTCACGCTGTCACCCGTGCAACCGACCCAGACCCATCCCGAGGCCCAGCCGCTGGGTTGGGAGCAGGCGAGGCAGTTGATCAGTGGGTTCAGCAAGCCTGTCTTTCTGTTGGGCGGCGTCGGGCCGGCTGAGCGGGAAAAAGCGTGGGACGCGGGGGCTCAAGGTGTAGCGGGGATTCGGGCGTTCTGGCCTGAGGTTTGAGGTGCCTTACCTGGCCTTATCGCGAGCAAGCCCGCTCCCACATTGGACCGAGTTCCACCTTTGGAATGCAGTCGAATGTGGGAGCGGGCTTGCTCGCGATGAGGCTCGATAAAACACTACAAAACCCAGCAGAATGTCAGTGCGGCTTAGCCGCCGGCTGCCACAAAACCTCGGCAACCCCCTGCCGCCTGGCAATCACCCGCGCTGCCACAAACAGCAGATCCGATAGTCGATTGATATACGCCAAGCCCACCCCCTCCAACGGTTCCAGCGCATTCAACTGCTGGCACCTGCGTTCCGCACTGCGGGCCAGGCTCCTGCAGATGTGCGCCTGAGCGATCAAGGCCGAACCGCCTGGCATGATGAAGTTCTCCAGCGGGCCGACCTCGTCATTCCAGCGATCAATGGCTGCTTCCAGCCGATCAACCTCACCGGCATTCAGCGCCTTGTACACCGGCATCGCCAGCTCGCCACCCAAGTCGAACAAGCGGTGCTGGCAGGGGCTCAGCACCTCGATCACATCTTCCAGCCCTGGGTGCTTGCCACTTTGTTTCTCGAGGCCCGCCAGCAGCAGTCCCAGTTGACTGTTGAGCGTGTCGACTTCGCCAATCGCCTCTACCCGGGGATGATCCTTGGGCACGCGGCGGCCGTCACCCAGGCCGGTCTCGCCTTTATCGCCAGTTCGGGTGTAAATCTTCGACAGGCGAAAGCCCATGATCAGTGCTCCTGCTGAATGAATGCTTGAGGGGGTAATTGGCTGCCCGCCAATGGCAGACGCAAGGTGAAACACGTGCCTTGACCGAGGGTGGAGTGAACTTCCATCTGGCCTTTGTGATTGTTGGTGATGATGAAATAGGACACCGACAGCCCAAGGCCGGTGCCCTGGCCAATTTCCTTGGTGGTAAAGAAGGGTTCGAAGGTGCGCTTGCGTACGTTCTCGCTCATGCCGATGCCATTGTCTTCGACCTGAATCTCCGCCCACGGCGGGTTGAGGCGAGTCCGCAGGATGATGCGCCCCGCCTCGCCGTCCTCTGCACGCTGATGGATGGCCTGGGCGGCGTTTTTCAACAAGTTGAGCAACACTTGTTCCAACTCGTTGGCGGTGCCGGGCACCGGCCCCAACTGTGGATCGAACTGGCGGATGATCGCCTGCCCCTTGAAGTCGAAGCCAATCGCCAGGTCGAAGTCGTTGCCGGCAATCTCGACCGCTTGATCGATCAGCCCCGGCAAGTCGCAGGGCGCCATCTGGCGGTTGCTACGGCGGCTGAAGCTGAGCATATGCGTGACGATCTTTGCTGCGCGCGCGCCGGCTTGCTGGATCCCGTCAAGCAGTTGCGGGACTTCGCGGCTTTGCAGGTAGCGGTTGACCGTGTCCAGCTCTATGCCTGCCTGTTCGGCGTGTTCAAGGTTTTTCGGCAGATCCGCTGACAAGCGCCGGCGAATGTTCTGAACGTTGTGCAGGATTGCTCCCAGCGGGTTATTGATCTCGTGGGCCATGCCGGCGGCAAGACCGCCGACCGAGAGCATTTTTTCCGACTGCACCATCATTTCCTCCAGCGACAGGCGCTGGGTGATGTCATCGATCCGAATCACTACCCCGCGTCCGGCGCCGCCCATCAGCGGATAAAAGGTCAGGGCATAGTGCTTGGGCTCGTCGTCCTTGATCCAGGTGACGCGCTCGATGCGTTCCACGGTGTGTTCTTCCACCGCGGCCTTGAGTTGCGGCAGGTACGGCTTGAGCGGTTCGAAGGCAAAGAAGATCGGCTGGTTCAGCGCCTCGTCCAGGCGCGTGCCCGAAAGGGCGCTGGCTTCCTGGTTCCACTGGGTCACGTAGAGTTGTTCGTCCAGGGCGATCAGCGCCGATGGCATGGAGTCAATGATGCTGTTGAGGTAGTTCTGAAACCCGGTGAGTTTTTTCTCGATCTTGCTGCGTACCTGGACTTCCAGCTCAAGTTTGCGATTGGTGTGGCGCGTTTCCTCGGCCAGGCCTTGAGCCTGGTCAAAGGCGGCCTGGGAGTCGTCGCGCGCGCGTTTGAGCTGTTGTTCGCGCGCTTCGATGCGCGACAACATGGTATTGAATGCTTCGGCCAGGCTACCGATTTCGTCACGGTTGCCACGGTGGGCGCGGAGGGCGTAGTTCTCTTCCCGGGTGACCTGGCGCGACAGTTCTTCCAGCTCATGGATGGGGCGTGTAATTAGCCGTTTGATTTGCCGGGCAATGACCAGCCACAGCAGCACGCTGAAGATCAGGATGCCCAGGCTGGCGGTCAAGGTGCCGGTATAGAACGCGACCGGCAGTTC
Organism: Pseudomonas mucidolens; assembly: GCF_900106045.1. Lineage (NCBI taxonomy): Bacteria > Pseudomonadati > Pseudomonadota > Gammaproteobacteria > Pseudomonadales > Pseudomonadaceae > Pseudomonas > Pseudomonas mucidolens. The sequence goes on from NZ_LT629802.1 coordinate 475,860, forward strand.
GCTGCTGGCCACCAGGAGCAAATGCCCCGAGGGCTGGCCGGGTCGAAGCAAGGTAATGACCTGATTACTGCGAAATTCGGTGACCTGCCAGCCTTCGATGTGTCGGTAGTTTTCCGGCAGGTGCAACCGTTCACCCTGTTGCAGCTGAGCCAGTCGATCGCCATTGCTGTCGTACAGCGCCGCGGCGCGCAGCGGTGAATAGCTGGTCAGCTCGTTGAGCAAGGCTTTGGCCTGGGCTGGGGAGTCCAGGGCTTGAGAGGCGAGCGTCGGGTTGGACACCAGTCGGCCGATAGCTTGCAAGGCCTGGGGCGCCATGCTTTCCTGGGAGATCCAGTAGGCCGCGCTGATAAAGCTCAGGTTGGCCATCAGCAGCACGGTGGTCAGCAGTGCCAGCAGGGCCGCCAGCAGTTTCTGTCCAACCGGTAGATTTTCGAGACGCTGGCGCAGTGGCATCGGTTTTTTCACAGGCAAGGAACAGGCAGGCAGGGTAGCGCGTGCTTCAGTCGCTGGGCAATCCGTGCGCGTTCAGGTGGTTGACCAAGCGTACTTGCAGTTGTTGCAGGTGCGGCAGATTCAACTGATGGCGTAAGGCCGCGCGGCAGGCATAGCCAAGCAGATAACTGATTTCGGTACGCCGTCCATTGGCGACGTCCTGGTACATCGACGAATAATTGGCCGCGGTGGCCTGGATCACTCGTTCCACTTCGGTCTGCAGGTCCTGCGCTGCGGCTGGCTGGCCACAGCATTCCAGCAATTGGGTCAACTCGGCGCATAAGGTCGCCACTTCGCACTGATGATCGTGTAGGCCGCCGTTGCGGCAGTGGTGCAGCACGGTCAGGGGATTGATCGCACAGTTGAGTGCGAGTTTTCGCCAGAGACGGGTGAGGATGTCGGCACTCCATTCATGGGGAATACCGGCGGCGTGCAGCTCGTCCAGCCACAGAGGAGGCAACGGATGGTTCGCGTCACCCAGCCAGGTATAACCATGCCCGGCAAACACCACGCGCCCATTGCTTTCGCGAAATGCGCCTTCGGTGCTGGAAGCGAAGATACAGCGTGCGTGGGGCAGTTGTGCGGCGACGGCGTCCTGGCTGCCCAGGCCATTTTGCAGCAGAATCAGTTCTGCATCCGGCGTCAGGCGCTGAGCCAGTTGTGCGATCGCACCTTCTGCATCATAGGCCTTGCACGCTACCAACAGGCGACGAATCGGTTCGCGGCTGTCGGGCGTTTCAGCGATGACTGGATAGGTGTGGGCTTGGCCCTGTTCCACCAGGGTCAGACCGGGGGCTGCAAGGTAGCTTGCCAGACGTGTCTGGTCGCGCAGGATCAGCCTGACCGGCAGGCCGGCGCGTGCCAGGCGTGTGGCCCATAGCGTGCCGAGACTGCCGGCGCCGAGAACGTGCCAAAGAGTTGACATTAGTTATTGCTCCACAAGCCGCTGGGCGAGCCAAGCAGCCCAGCGTAAAGAGTCGTTATAATGCCCGGGCATTTTACCCGCAAGCCAGGCGCGCTCCATCTCTATTGAGTCGCGCCCCTTTTTCCTGGAGAAATTACATGCCGTCGTTCGACGTGGTATCTGAACTGGATAAGCACGAAGTCACCAACGCCGTCGAGAACGCCGTCAAGGAGCTGGACCGTCGTTATGATTTGAAAGGCAAGGGCAGTTTTGAGTTCAAAGAGAAGGATCTGACGGTCAATCTGACTGCGGAAGCTGATTTCCAGTTGGAAGCGATGATCGAGATTCTCAAGCTGGCCCTGGTCAAGCGCAAGATCGATGTGCAGTGCCTTGAGGTCAAGGACGCCTACGCATCCGGCAAGCTGATGAAGCAGGAAGCTGTGCTTAAAGAAGGCATCGACAAGGAGCTGGCGAAAAAGATCGTCGCTCACGTCAAGGATGCCAAGCTCAAGGTCCAGGCCGCGATTCAGGGCGAGCAGGTGCGTATCACCGGCAAGAAACGTGACGATCTGCAAGAGGCCATCGCGGCTCTGCGCGCCAAAACGTTCGACATGCCGCTGCAGTTCAATAACTTTCGCGACTGATTTCTTTGGAACCTGTGGGCGTTTTCGACGTCCGACGCCGCAGAGCCTGCAGAAACGATTGAGCCCTTCGGGGCTCAATTGCTGTGGCGATCTTTATTGCAGCCGCACATCCGGTAATCAGGAGAATATAGATGGATTTGAACGCTGAAGTGGAACACTTGGTCAAGGCTTCCCAGGCCTGGATCCCGATGCTCATGGAATACGGTAGCCGGGTCTTGCTGGCCTTCATCACCCTGGCGATCGGTTGGTGGCTGATCAACAAGCTGACCCATAAAATGGGGCGCTTGCTGGCCATGCGCAATGCGGATCTGGCGTTGCAGGGCTTTGTCACCAAGCTGTCGAATATTGTGCTGAAGATTATGCTGATCATCAGCGTGGCCTCCATGATAGGGGTGGAAACCACCTCGTTTGTCGCCGCGATTGGTGGTGCGACCCTGGCCATTGGCCTTGCGCTGCAAGGTAGCCTGGCGAACTTTGCCGGTGGCGTGCTGATCCTGTTGTTCCGTCCGTTTCGCATCGGTGATTGGATCGAAGCCCAGGGTACGGCGGGTACCGTCGACAGCATCCAGATCTTCCACACGGTGATTCGTACCGGTGATAACAAGACGGTCATTGTGCCCAATGGCATTCTGTCCAACGGCATCATTACCAACACCAACCGCCAGCCAACCCGCAAGGTGATCTTTGATGTGAGCGTGGACTACGAGGCGGATCTGCAAAAAGCCCGTGAAGTCCTGCTTGAATTGGCCAAGGATCCACGCGTTCTGGCTGATCCCGAGCCGGTAGCGGTGATTTCGACGTTGGGTGACAGTTCGATCACAGTGTCCCTGCGGGCGTGGACCAATACGTCGGATTATTGGGATGTGGTGTTCATGCTTAACGAACTGGCCCGTGGCCGATTGAAAACAGCCGGGATTGATATTCCGTTTCCACAGCGGGTTATTCGTGTCGTACAGGAAACTGCTGCCGAGTAGTAGCGAGTATTTGATCAAGCCTGCTCGAATGGTCAGGTTTGATTCATGTTGGCAAACTAGATAGCTAGCTTGCTAGTGTATGGCGCGACATTTCTGAAATAAAACTGTAATAAAAAAGCCGCCCCACTTGTTATCAAGTAGGCGGCTTTTTTGTTAGAGCCGAAACTCTAGTTCATCGCTGTAATTAACGCGTTAATTACAGGATGTTCAGCGGGTATTGCGCGATCAGACGCAGTTCGTCGATCGATGGCGAACCGTAGTACACGCCATCGTTGGAGCGGTAGGTGGCTTGACGCAGGCGCAGGCTGAGGTCTTTGGCCGGACCTGCCTGGATCACGTACTTGGCCTCGATGTCGCGTTCCCACTCTTTACCGTTCGAGGTGGTGGCGGTATTGGCGCCGCTACCGGTGATGTAACGGGTCATGAAGCTCAGGCCCGGTACGCCGAAGGTGGCCATGTTGATGTCGTAGCGCGCCTGGAAGGATTTCTCGCCTTCGGCGTTGAAGTCCGAACGGGCTACCGAGTTGGCCGGGAACACAGTACCGCCGCCGTCTACGCCGCAGCCGTAGTCGCCGTCACCGGTAACCTTCTGAGCTGCCAGGGTGAAGGTGTGCGCGCCGATGGTGTAGGCGCCTTGCAGGCTGAAGGCACGGTTATCAAGTTTGGTGGTGCCATCGTTGTAAGCGCGCTGCAGGCCTTGGCCTTCGCTCTTGGTGTCGTAGATGTTGAAGTCCACGGCGAACGACTGGTCGTCGCTCAGGGCCTGGGTTCAGTTGAGGTTGCTGTAGTACTTGCGGAAGTAATCTTCGGTCTTCGCGTAGTACAGGCTACCGGTGAACTCTGGAGTGAACGAGTAGACACCGCCGACGAAGTCAGTCTTGGTCAGGCCCAGGCTGTCGTGGAAAGTCTGGTTTTGCGACCGGCTTGCGGTGAAGTGACCGCCTTCCAGTTTCAGGCCCTTGATCTCGTTGCTGGTGATCGAGAAACCTTGTGGCAGCTCAGGCAGCAAGCGGCTGTCATCCGATGCGAATACCGGCGCGGTGGTGTACTGGTCGCCGATTTTCAAGACGGTATCGGAGATACGGAACTTGATGGCGCCGCCGCCTTTGGAGTAGTCATCCTGCGAACGACCGTCAGAGCCTTGCGGGAACAGGCCGGTACCGGCGCGACCCTTGCCGCTGTCGAGCTTGACGCCCAGCAGGCCGATTACGTCCACACCGACACCAATAGTGCCTTGGGTAAAGCCCGACTCGTACAGGGCGTGGAAGCCCAGGCCGGACTCTTCGGCACGGCTTTGTGTACCCGCCGGGTTGTTGCGGAAGTCGCGGCTAAAGTACAAGGCGCGGGTGTTGATGCTGAACGTGCTGTCTTCAACAAAGCCCTTGGACTCGTCCTGGGAGGACGCCATTGCGAATTGCGAGGTGCCTGCTGAAACAGCCAGGGCGATCATGCTCCACTTCATCACGCGCATCGTGATTTGCTCCTTTGGTTTAGGAAGAGTACTGCCGTCCCACCTGTATTTTTGTCTGGGCGGCTCTTTCTTTTTGTATCAGCGCAAATTTATAACACGCTGACAGTATTGGCGATACTTGCTCATCTGTCCTTTCAGCTTCTTTACGAAGCTGTCGTAAATTGCTCACTCCGTGTCGCAAATCTACAGTCGGTGTGTAACCAGACTGACAACTTCAACGCTGTGTTTACTAGTCTGAATGTAGGCGAAAGAAGCACCCGGTTCAAAGTTTCAATATGTCCCTGTTCTGCGTTGACTCACTAGTGCTCTTTATCGTGAAACACCCGAGTTCCGTCGGATGTCGTTGTCGACGATGTGGGTGGTTATGCAACAAGCGTGCACAAAGCGGTAACTGAATGTCATTTTTTCGTGAAAAGACTCTCTGGCTTATAAAAACCGCATAAGTACTGGGTTTTTGCGCCGTTTGGTTTGGCCTTGACATGGGACGTTCGCCGGTTTTTGGTGCGGCAAAAAACCACTTTCGTGGAGAAACGTTACCGATTGACCCTGTGGCGTGAGTAGGCGGCGAATGAGCGATGCATGAATTGGTGCATAAATGACTCATTTTGGTGCGCAGGGTCGAGGACTCGAAGGCGGATATGAGTGGCAGGCGGATTGCCCGTGAAGCAGCGCTCATTCGCAGGTATGCTGAGCATCTGAAAAAATTCACTAGCCGAACGGAGTGACTGCGGTGTTCGCCCTGGATCCACGTCTGCAAAATGACACGCTGCCGATTGGGGATTACCCCTTGTGTCGGCTGCTGCTGTGCAACGACTCTAATTACCTCTGGTTGATTCTGGTGCCACGCATCGATGCTGTCAGTGAGGTGTTTCAACTCGATAGCGCCGATCAACAGCGGCTGTGGCAGGAAACCACGGCCTTGGCGCAATTGCTCGATCAGGGCTTTGCTGCTGACAAAATAAACATTGGCGCCTTGGGCAACGTCGTCAGCCAGTTACATGTGCATGTGATTGCGCGCAAGCGCGATGATGCGGCCTGGCCCGCCCCGGTCTGGGGCAAGCATCCCGCCGTGCCTTATGCGCCCGAGCAGGTGACTGCTATTCGTGCACGTCTGCGCGCGCTATTGCCCGCTGATTTCATCTTTACCCAGGATTGAGCCATGGACCTGCAAGATCGCGTGACGGACCTCGAAAGCCGCTTGGCTTTTCAGGACGACACGATAGAGACGTTGAACGACATTCTGGTCACCCAGCAGCGTGCGGTGGAGCGTTTGCAGTTGCAGATGACGGCTCTACTCAAGCGCCAGGAAGAGATGGGTGGGCAGTTCGAGACGTCCGAAGAAGAAGCCCCGCCGCCTCATTATTGAGTGTTCGGGTCAATTTTCAGGCAATAAAAAACCGCGAAGCAGCGTAGGCTGCAACGCGGTTTTTTTACGCCGCAATCAGCGACGCGGCAAGGCCGCGATCACATCTTCAGCTTGCAGGCCTTTATCACGGTTCATCACGGAGAACTCCACGCGCTGGCCTTCCACCAGAACGCGATGACCTTCGCCACGAATAGCCCGGAAGTGGACAAAGATATCGTCGCCCGAGTCCCGGGAAATAAAGCCGAAGCCTTTAGAGGTGTTGAACCACTTGACGGTCCCGGTATCACGGTTGGTCATGTCGTAGTTTTGCGACGCGGCAGCCGGGGATGAGCGGTAGAAGCTGATGGCCAGATGAAGAATGATGGCCACCAGTGCAATCGCCAGGCTGAGCAGGACGGCCGGATGGCCGCCGACTTCAGGCATCGGCGCGAGCAACGTCAGGGTTTGTACGACAACAGCCAGCACCAGCAGGGCGCTGACCAGGTTCTGCAGTTGATGACGCGCGCCTTTGTTCCAGTAAGGAATGACTGGAGCCAGGGTCAGGTTGATAAGGCCAAAAAAGGCCAGGTAAACAGCATCGGGTTGTTGCAGGTAGGGTAGCGTCTCGGTTTTAAGGCTTGGGATAAAGGACAGCAGCAACGCTGCGGCGCCCGTTAGCAGGTGGACGATTTTCAACATTTTGATTAACTCACGTTTAGACGGATCACAAGGAAGAGCTGACTGGCACGGTTCGCTTCTGAACAATGGGAGGCGTTGGGCACGTACGCGGGTATCAGCCTATGCCGCTGGCCGCAGAAAATAGCGGTGGCGACACGCTGCCTATTTAACAGCAAAGCCTGTGGCTACTCAAATCAAGCGTTTCAAGGCGTTGCAAGGAACAGGGCATTTGTGCGGCAAACGCTTGTCCTAGACAGTTGTAGGGCTTCTCCTTGTCTGCACGTGTCACGCCTGATGCGCGCGTGCGCTGCGCCGCAGGGGTGATTTGTCGCAGGTCAGCGCTGGAAACCGGGCTGCGTAAGGCAAGTACTCTTGCTAGAGTGGGAAGGCACCTGATCAATGAAATTCCATCAATTGAAGGGGATAAACATGGCAATCGATATTGGTATCAGTGAAGAGGACCGTAAATCCATTGTTGACGGACTTTCACGGCTGCTTTCAGATACCTATGTACTTTATCTGAAGACCCATAACTTTCATTGGAACGTGACGGGGCCGCAGTTTCGTACCTTGCACTTGATGTTTGAAGAGCAATATAACGAGTTGGCGCTGGCGGTGGACTTGATTGCCGAGCGTATCCGCGCCCTGGGCTTTCCCGCGCCCGGTGCGTACTCGATCTATGCGCGCCTTTCTTCGATCAAGGAAGAAGAGGGTGTGCCCGCCGCTGAAGACATGATCAAGCAACTTGTCGAAGGGCAGGAAGCCGTTACCCGCACTGCGCGCGGGATCTTCCCGTTGCTCGATAAAGTCAGTGACGAGCCCACCGCCGACTTGTTGACTCAGCGTATGCAGGTACATGAAAAAACCGCATGGATGCTGCGTTCTCTGCTCGAAACCAAGTAAACCGCAAGGGTCGGTGGCGTCCACCCGGCGTCACTGGCTATCAACCTTCAAGCTGCCCTGCGGGCTTCCTGATTGGCCTGTTGGCTTGTCCTACGAGCATCAACTCCGTGTCTTCTGGCTGAACTTGTCTCCTTGCTGTTTTATAGAACCAACGGCAAATAAAAGCAGTTTATCCAACAGCCGTTTGGCAAGGGAGTGTCAAGTGTATGTCGCGTGGAGTGGGTAATAGCGGGATGGAAATGTCCGGCGTTCACAATATAAAGGTCGATCCGTTTGTCAAGGGGTTCGATATGGCGCTGGCTCGACCGTTGTCTCGTTCTGTCAGGCTTAATGGTTTCTCGACCTGCTTGAGACTCGAAGAAGTGTACTGGAATATCCTCGCGGAAATAGCCAAGGTTAATACGTGTTCAATCAGTGCGCTGTTGTCCTACGTGGATCGGGAAGTACATTTGCGCCATGGTGGGGTAAAAAACTTCAGTGGCCTGGTCAGGGTGGTGTGCGTGGCCCATGTATTGAAAGGGCGGGCTTCAGTATCGCCCGTGACTCAGGCCGGCCTGGGATGAGTGTGGTGTCCGGCACTTGAGCGATCGATGGTCGCAACAGGTGTCGGACCACAAGCCCCGGTCTGGCTCTCTATCTGTAAAACTGCAGGCCGCCACGGCTGCACGGCCCCGATTTACCAGATATAATCCCGCCCTTTGCTGCGCATGTCGGGCTTTTTCAAGGTCCCGGGCCAAGGCGCGGCGCAGCAGTGACCTGATCGCCGAGACATCCCAATGCCCATGTACGACTATCAATGTGCTTCCTGTGGTCATCAGTTGGAAGCCATTCAAAAGATCAGCGACGCGCCGTTGGTCGATTGCCCAGCTTGCCGGGCACCCGAACTGAAGAAGATGTTGTCGATGCCGGGCTTTCGTTTGAGCGGTTCCGGCTGGTACGAGACCGACTTCAAGACCGGCACGAAGAAGAATCTGGCGGGCGGCGACAAAGCCGACTGAATTGAACACTACGCGTGAGCGCTTGCATTCTCCGTCGCCTGGCTTAAGGTGCGGTGATCGAGCAGGACCTCCACCGAATTTCGAATTACGAGAAGTGAAACCACTACCATGATGCGCAGCCACTATTGCGGCCAACTGAACGAGACCCTGGAAGGTCAGGAAATCACCCTTTGCGGATGGGTTCACCGTCGCCGCGACCACGGCGGGGTGATCTTCCTCGATATCCGTGATCGCGATGGTCTGGCCCAGGTGGTATTCGACCCGGATCGCGCCGAGAGCTTCGCCGCCGCCGATCGCGTGCGCAGCGAATACGTCGTGAAAGTCACCGGTAAGGTCCGCCTGCGTCCGGCCGGTGCCGTCAACGCCAATATGGCCTCGGGCGCGATCGAAGTGCTGGGTTACGACCTCGAAGTACTCAACGAGTCGGAAACCCCACCGTTCCCATTGAACGAATTTTCCGACGTCGGCGAAGAAACGCGCCTGCGTTACCGCTTCCTCGACCTGCGTCGTCCGGAAATGGCCGAGAAGCTGCGTCTGCGCTCACGCATGACCACCAGCATCCGCCGCTTCCTCGACGAGAACGGTTTCCTCGACGTCGAGACACCGATTCTGACCCGCGCCACACCAGAAGGTGCTCGCGACTACCTGGTGCCGAGCCGTACCCACGCCGGTAGTTTCTTCGCCTTGCCGCAATCGCCGCAGCTGTTCAAGCAGCTGTTGATGGTGGCCGGTTTCGACCGTTACTACCAGATCGCCAAGTGCTTCCGTGATGAAGACCTGCGTGCCGATCGTCAGCCGGAATTCACCCAGATCGACATCGAGACCAGCTTCCTCGATGAAACCGAGATCATGGGCCTCACCGAGCAAATGATCCGCAACCTGTTCAAGGAAGTGCTGGGTCTGGAATTCGGTGAGTTCCCGCACATGACGTTCGAAGAGGCGATGCGCCGCTACGGTTCCGACAAACCAGACCTGCGTAACCCGCTGGAACTGGTGGACGTGGCCGATCAGCTGAAAGAAGTCGACTTCAAGGTGTTCAGCGGCCCGGCCAACGACCCGAAATGCCGTATCGCTGCCCTGCGCGTACCGGGTGGCGCAAGCATGCCGCGCAAGCAGATCGACGACTACACCAAGTTCGTCGGCATCTACGGCGCCAAGGGCCTGGCGTACATCAAGGTCAACGAGCGCGCCAATGGTGTTGAAGGTCTGCAATCGCCGATCGTCAAGAACATTCCGCTGGACAACCTGAACGCGATCCTCGATCGCGTTGGCGCGGTCGATGGCGACATCGTGTTCTTCGGCGCCGACAAGGCCAAGATCGTCAGCGAAGCCCTTGGCGCGCTGCGGATCAAGCTGGGTCACGACTTGAGCCTGCTGACCTGCGAATGGGCACCGATGTGGGTCGTCGATTTCCCGATGTTCGAAGAGAACGACGACGGCAGCTTCTCTGCGTTGCACCACCCGTTCACCGCGCCGAAGTGCTCGCCGCAGGAACTGGAAGCCAACCCGGCAGGCGCGCTGTCCCGCGCCTACGACATGGTGCTGAACGGCACCGAGTTGGGTGGTGGTTCGATCCGTATTCACCGCAAGGAAATGCAGCAAGCGGTATTCCGTCTGCTGGGCATCAACGAGGCGGAACAGGAAGAGAAATTCGGCTTCCTGCTCGATGCGCTGAAATACGGCGCGCCACCCCACGGTGGTCTGGCCTTCGGCCTTGACCGTCTGGTGATGCTGATGACAGGCGCCCAGTCGATCCGTGAAGTGATTGCCTTCCCGAAAACCCAGAGTGCTGCCGACGTGATGACGCAGGCTCCGGGCGTGGTGGATGCCAAGGCCCTGCGCGAATTGCATATCCGTCTGCGCGAGGCGCCGAAGGCTGAGTAAGGCCGCCGTGTGAAAGCGCGATAAGGTTTTACGCAGTCAAAAAAGGCGCATCTTCGGATGCGCCTTTGCGTTAAAGAGCTAAATCCCGTCTGGGGCGGGATCGATCAAGGTTTCTAGAGAATTTCGGAGTTGTGTTATGGCTGGCCATTCCAAGTGGGCGAACATCAAGCACCGCAAAGAGCGTCAGGATGCCAAGAAAGGTAAGATATTCACCAAGTGGATTCGCGAACTGACCGTTGCGGCCCGTCAAGGCGGCGCTGATCCGGGTTCCAACCCGCGTCTGCGGCTGGCGCTGGACAAGGCCCTTGGCGCAAACATGAGCCGTGACATTATCGACCGCGCGGTTGCGCGGGGTGCTGGCGCCGCCGACACTGACGATATGGTCGAACTGAGCTATGAAGGTTACGGCCCGGGCGGCGTGGCGGTGATGGTCGAGTGCATGACCGACAACCGCAACCGTACCGCCGCCGCCGTTCGTCATGCGTTCAGCAAGTGTGGCGGTAATCTGGGGACTGACGGTTCGGTGGCTTATTTGTTCGAGCGCAAGGGGCAGATTTCCTTCGCGCCGGGGGTGGACGAGGATGCGCTGATGGAAGCTGCGATGGAGGCGGACGCCGACGACGTGGTGACCAACGAAGATGGCTCCATTGATGTGTTCACCTCGTTTGCCGGGTTCTATTCCGTGCGTAACGCCCTGGAAGCCGCTGGCTTCAAAGGCACCGACGCGGAAATCGTCATGTTGCCGACCACCAGTGCCGAGTTGGATCTGGACGGCGCGCAGAAGGTACTCAAGTTGCTGGATATGCTCGAAGACCTGGATGATGTGCAGAACGTCTATTCCAATGCTGATATCCCGGAAGACGTGGCTGCACAACTGGGCTGAACCCCCCACTTCCACTGTAGGAGCGAGCTTGCTCGCGAAAAACCTGAGAGCGACGCTGGGTGTCAGAATTCCTGCGTTATCGTTGGCGGTTTTCGTGAGCAAGCTCGCTCCTACAGTGGATCGGTGTCGCTGCTGATGCCCAATTTCTATAAAACCGCAGGCGTTATGACTTTAATCCTAGGTATCGACCCCGGCTCGCGCATCACCGGCTTTGGCGTAGTCCAGCAGACCCCGCGCGGCTGTATCTACGTGGCCTCGGGCTGTATCCGCACCGGTTCCGGCGAGTTGGCCGAGCGTTTGCAGATCGTCTATCGCGGGGTGCGTGAAGTGATCCAGACCTACGGCCCGGTGACCATGGGTATTGAAAAAGTCTTTATGGCGAAAAACGCTGACTCGGCCCTCAAGCTTGGTCAGGCCCGTGGCGCCGCTATTGTTGCCGGCGCCGAAGAGGCCCTGGAAATCGCCGAGTACACTGCCACCCAGGTCAAGCAAGCCGTCGTGGGCACCGGTGCAGCCAACAAGGAGCAAGTGCAGATGATGGTTATGCACATGCTCAAACTCACCGCAAAACCGCAAATCGACGCCTCTGACGCCCTGGCTATTGCGATTTGTCATGCCCATACCCGCTCCAGCCTGTTGCCGCACGGCTTGGGCACCGCACGCAGTCGTGGCGGTCGGCTGCGTCTCTGATAGCATCAGCGCAATCATTCTGCGCAGGTCGTATGAAAGGCCGCTGTGATCGGCTGTCATCCCGCGTAATTACCGGTCAGGCCTTGATCTGACCCGAGCTTTAAGGATCTGAACGTGATTGGACGCTTGCGCGGCACTTTGGCTGAGAAACAACCGCCGCACCTGATTCTGGATGTAAATGGGCTGGGGTATGAGCTTGAAGTGCCCATGACCACCCTTTACCGCCTGCCGTCGGTCGGTGAACCGCTGACCTTGCACACCCATTTGGTAGTACGCGAAGACGCGCAATTGCTCTATGGTTTCATTGGCAAGCGTGACCGGGACTTTTTTCGTGAGCTGATTCGCCTGAATGGCGTCGGACCGAAGCTGGCGCTGGCATTGATGTCGAGCCTGGAAGTCGATGAACTGGTGCGCGCCGTGTCGGCCCAGGACACCTCTGCGTTGACCAAAGTACCGGGAGTCGGCAAGAAAACCGCCGAGCGCCTGTTGGTGGAACTCAAAGACCGCTTCAAGGCCTGGGAAGTCGTGCCGAGCATGTTCGCGCTGGTACCGAATCAGCCGGACGGACCACGCGAGCAAGTTGCCAGCGCCGAAACCGATGCCGTCAGCGCGTTGATCTCTCTGGGCTACAAGCCGCAGGAAGCAAGCAAGGCGGTGTCCGCCATCAAGGACAAGAACCTGAGCAGCGAAGACATGATCCGCCGCGCCCTGAAGGGAATGATTTAAGTGATTGAAGCTGATCGTCTGATTGCGGCCACCGGCCCGCGTGACCGTGAAGAGGTCCAGGACCGGGCCATTCGCCCCCTCAGCCTGGCCGAATACATCGGCCAGCCGACCGTGCGCGAGCAGATGGAGTTGTTTATCCAGGCGGCGCGCGGACGTAGCGAGTCCCTGGATCACACGCTGATCTTCGGCCCGCCGGGACTGGGCAAGACCACGCTGGCTAACATCATCGCCCAGGAAATGGGCGTGTCGATCAAGAGCACTTCAGGACCGGTGCTGGAGCGGCCGGGAGACCTGGCTGCGCTGTTGACCAATCTTGAACCCCATGACGTGTTGTTCATCGACGAAATCCACCGGCTTTCACCCATCGTCGAAGAAGTCTTGTACCCGGCCATGGAAGATTTTCAGCTGGACATCATGATCGGCGAAGGGCCGGCTGCGCGCTCGATCAAACTCGATTTGCCGCCGTTCACCCTGGTTGGTGCCACCACCCGTGCCGGAATGCTGACCAATCCGTTGCGAGACCGTTTCGGCATTGTGCAACGTCTAGAGTTCTATAGCACCGCCGACCTGGCGACGATTGTCGGTCGTTCGGCGGGGATTCTCGGTTTGCCGCTGGACCCGGAGGGCGCCTTCGAGATTGCACGGCGAGCCCGGGGCACGCCGCGGATCGCCAACCGCTTGCTGCGCCGGGTGCGTGATTTCGCCGAAGTGCGCGCCAAGGGGCATATCACCAAGGCCGTGGCGGACCTGGCGCTGAACCTGCTGGACGTTGACGAGCACGGTTTTGACCACCAGGACCGGCGCCTGCTGTTGACCATGATCGAGAAGTTCGACGGTGGTCCGGTGGGCGTGGACAGCCTGGCCGCGGCGATCAGCGAGGAGCGCCATACCATCGAGGATGTTCTGGAACCCTACCTGATCCAACAGGGCTACATCATGCGTACACCGAGAGGACGCGTGGTCACCCGTCATGCGTACTTGCACTTCGGGTTAAACATTCCGTCACGATTGGGTGAGATGCCTGTGGTAGACGAATTCCTCGATGCAGTGGACGATTAAAAAGGCGTGATGAGTCGATTTATTCGACGTTTGTGCTGTCCTAGTGGCTGGCGTCGTCATTCTTTCGTTAAAAATGTTTTAGAGAATGAAAAAACAGTTGCCTGGCCGGATTGGCAACCTGAGGAGTAAGCACTAGAGTATGCGCGCGCAAAATGGGGATCAGTCGTTCGTACATCGCTGTCGCGTTTATTACGAAGACACCGATGCTGGCGGCATCGTTTATTACGTTAATTACCTGAAGTTCATGGAACGGGCTCGAACCGAGCGGCTACGGGAGCTGGGCTTTGCCCAGTCCGCGCTGGCGGGTGAGGACCTGTTATTCGTCGTGCATTCCAGCGAGGCCCGTTATCACGCGCCGGCGCGGCTGGACGATGAGTTGCTGGTCAGTGCAGAAGTAATCGAATTGAACCGTGTCAGCTTGCGCTTCAAACAGCAGGTCAGGCGGGCTACGGATGCAACGCTGCTCTGTGAGGGGCAGTTCCTGGTGGCGTGTGTGCGCACCAACAGTTTGAAACCCAGGGCCATTCCCGAAACTCTACGTGCGGCCTTTGCCAACGTGAGCGGCGCGGGTAAACAATCAGAGCAGGAGATTTAGCGTGGAACCTACCGTCGTCGACCATACCTCCATGTGGAGCCTGGTCAGCAATGCCAGTGTCGTGGTTCAACTGGTAATGCTGACCCTGGTAGCCGCATCGGTTACCTCATGGGTCATGATTTTTCAGCGCAGCAACCTGCTGCGCGCCGGTCGACGTGCCCTGGAGAGCTTCGAGGAGCGCTTCTGGTCAGGTATCGATCTGTCCAAGCTGTATCGTCAGGCCGGCAGTAACCCGGACCCGGATTCGGGCGTCGAGCAGATCTTCCGTGCAGGCTTCAAGGAGTTCTCCCGTCTGCGTCAGCAGCCGGGTGTCGATCCTGAAGCGGTCATGGAGGGTGTGGCGCGTGCGATGCGCGTTGCGATTTCCCGTGAAGAAGAAAAGCTGGAACAGAGCCTGCCCTTTCTCGCCACTGTAGGTTCGGTCAGCCCGTATATCGGCCTGTTCGGCACCGTGTGGGGGATCATGAACTCCTTCCGTGGACTGGCCCAGGCTCAGCAGGCAACGCTGGCGACCGTGGCGCCGGGCATTGCCGAAGCCTTGATCGCTACAGCCATCGGCTTGTTCGCTGCCATCCCCGCGGTAATCGCCTACAACCGTTTTGCCGCGCGCGGCGAAAACCTGATCGGCCGTTACTACACCTTCGCCGATGAGTTCCAGGCGATCCTGCACCGTAAAGTGCATACCAGCGAAGAATAAGCAGGTAATTCCCGATGGCTTTAATCACTCGAGCTCGAACCAAGCGCAAGCCGGTCGCCGAGATGAACGTCGTACCCTACATCGACGTGATGCTGGTGTTGCTGGTCATCTTCATGGTGACCGCGCCCATGCTTAACCAGGGTGTGAAGGTTGATTTGCCCAAGGTTTCCAGTGAAGCCTTGCCGCAGGACAACAACACCCAGGTGCTGACCATTTCGATCAAGTCTGACAAGACCTATTACTGGAACCTTGGCAGCGAAGTCGATACGCAGAAGCAACAGGACAAGGCCATGACCTTGCCGCAAATGACCGATGCCGTGACGAAGATCATTCGCGCCGGCAACGAAGGCGGCAAACAGACTCAGGTCTTCATCCGCGGTGACAAGTCTGTCGACTATGGCTCTGTGATGGGCGCCATGGGCGGACTGCAGCAGGCCGGGGTCGGTAATGTTGGCTTGATTACCGAGGCGCCCTGATGCAGCAACAGCGAGAGCCGTCCGCCTCGGAAAGCTACTTCTGGCCTAGTGTCTGGGCAATTGCCCTGCACATTCTGGTGTTTGGCATGCTGTTCGTCAGTTTTGCGATGACGCCGGAGCTGCCGCCATCCAAGCCGATTGTGCAAGCGACCCTGTACCAGCTGAAATCGAAAAGCCAGGCGACCACCCAGACCAATCAGAAGATTGCGGGTGAGGCCAAGAAGACGGCTGCGCGTCAGACAGAAGTCGAGCAGATGGAACAGAAAAAGGTCGAGCAGGAAGCCGTGAAGGCGGCTGCGGAACAAAAGAAAGAAGAGGCGGCTCAAAAGGCCGAGGAATCGAAAAAGGCTGACGAGGCAAAGAAAGCCGACGAGGCTAAAAAAGCTGATGAAGCCAAGAAAGCCGAGAATGCTGCCGAAACCAAAAAGGCTGAAGAGAAAAAACTGGCTGATATAGCCAAGAAAAAATCTGAAGAAGAGGCCAAGAAAAAGGCCGCTGAAGAAGCCAAGAAAAAGATTGTCGAAGACGCGAAGAAGAAAGCCGCGCAGGACGCCAAGAAAAAAGCCGAAGCCGACGAAGCGAAGAAGAAAATCGCCGATGCCGCGAAGAAGAAAGCTGCCGCCGATGCCTCCAAGAAAAAGGCTCAGGAAGCGGCACGTAAATCCGCCGAAGATAAAAAGGCTCAGGCTTTGGCTGATTTGCTCTCCGACACGCCGCAGCGTCAACAGGCCTTGGCCGATGAGCGTGGTGATGAGGTCGCGGGCAGTTTCGATGATCTGATTCGGGCTCGGGCAGCAGAAGGCTGGACACGTCCACCTTCGGCACGCAAAGGCATGACAGTAGTGCTGCAGATCGGCATGTTGCCGGACGGCACGGTGACCACGGTCAACGTGTCCAAGTCCAGCGGCGATGGTTCGTTCGACAGTTCCGCGGTTGCAGCGGTCAAGAATATTGGCCGGTTGACCGAGATGCAGGGAATGAAACCAAGTGACTTCGCTCCCTATCGTTCATTCAAGATGACATTCACACCTGAGGATCTAGCCTTGTGAGAAACCTTCTTCGAGGAATGCTTGTCGTTATTTGCTGTATGGCAGGCATAGCGGCGGCCGATGAAAAGAATATTTTGGTCACCAGTGGCAGCGACCGGGCGACGCCGATCGCGGTAGTGCCGTTTGGTTGGCAGGGCGGCAGCGTGCTGCCGGAGGACATGGCGGAGATTATTGGTAACGACCTGCGCAACTCGGGTTATTACGCGCCAATCCCGAAACAGAACATGATCAGCCAACCGACCCAAGGCAGCGAAGTCATCTATCGTGACTGGAAAGCCTTGGGCGCCCAGTACCTGATGGTCGGCAGCATCGTTCCGGCCGGTGGTCGCCTGCAGGTGCAATACGCGCTGTTCAACGTGGCCACCGAGCAGCAAGTGCTGACGGGTAGTGTTTCGGGAAGTGTCGATCAACTCAGGGACATGGCGCACTACATTGCCGACCAATCGTTTGAAAAGCTGGTTGGTATCAAAGGTGCGTTCTCTACCCGCCTGCTGTATGTGACCGCCGAGCGTTTTTCGGTCAACAACACGCGTTACACCTTGCAGCGCTCGGACTACGACGGTGCTCGCGCCGTGACCTTGTTGCAATCGCGCGAGCCTATCCTGTCGCCGCGTTTTGCGCCGGATGGCAAGCGGATTGCCTATGTGTCCTTTGAACAGAAGCGTCCGCGTATCTTCGTGCAACACATCGATACCGGTCGTCGCGAGCAGATCACCAACTTCGAAGGCCTGAACGGCGCACCTGCCTGGTCGCCGGATGGTAATCGTCTGGCATTCGTGCTGTCCAAGGACGGTAACCCGGATATCTATGTGATGAACCTCGGTTCGCGCCAGATCACCCGTGTCACTTCCGGTCCCGGCATTAATACCGAACCGTTCTGGGGCAAGGATGGCTCAACCATCTACTTCACCTCCGACCGTGGCGGCAAGCCACAGATCTATAAGAGCAGTGTCAACGGCGGTGCTGCCGAGCGTGTGACCTTTATCGGTAACTACAACGCCAATCCGAAGCTTTCGGCTGATGAAAAGACCTTGGTTATGATCCATCGCCAGGAAGGTTTCACTAATTTCAAGGTGGCGGCCCAGGATTTGCAGCGTGGTAGTGTAAAGATCCTTACAGACAGCACTCTTGATGAGTCGCCTACTGTTGCGCCCAACGGCACCATGGTAATCTACGCCACCCGCCAGCAGGGCCGGGGAGTCTTGATGCTCGTGTCCATTAACGGACGCGTAAGGCTCCCGCTTCCTACCGCACAAGGCGAAGTCAGAGAACCGTCCTGGTCCCCTTACCTGAACTGACGCGGCGCTACAAAAAGAAGTACTTAACACACTGGGGTTCATTAGGAGTTTCACGATGGAAATGCTGAAGTTTGGTAAGTTTGCTGCTCTGGCTCTGGCTCTGTCCGTAGCCGTTGGTTGCTCGTCCAAAGGCGGCGACAATGCCGGTGAAGGCGCAGCTGTTGATCCAAACGCTGGTTACGGCGCTAACACTGGTGCAGTTGACGGCTCCCTGAGCGAAGAAGCGGCTCTGCGCGCTATCACCACTTTTTACTTCGAATACGACAGTTCGGACCTGAAGCCAGAGGCCATGCGCGCTCTGGACGTTCACGCCAAGGACCTGAAAGCAAACGGCGCTCGCGTTGTTCTGGAAGGCAACACCGACGAACGTGGTACTCGTGAGTACAACATGGCACTGGGCGAGCGTCGTGCGAAAGCCGTTCAGCGTTACCTGGTACTGCAAGGCGTTTCCCCAGCTCAGCTGGAACTGGTTTCCTACGGTGAAGAGCGTCCAGTTGCTACCGGCAACGACGAGCAATCCTGGGCTCAAAACCGTCGCGTCGAACTGCGTAAGTAATTCGTCATGCGAACGTGCCGTCGTGTTGTAACCGTATTGGCTCTCAGCCTCGCACCGTTTGCGGTGTGGGCTGAGGTTCCCGTGGAAGATAGCAACTCTGGCTATAACAATAGTGGGAGCAGCTATCCACCAGCAGGTTATGGCACGAACGGTGCCTATGCCGGGGGAGGGGTTTCGACCCCTGTCTCGGCACAGGGCGAGCTGTTCAACCAACTGCAGCGCATGCAGGATCAATTGGCGCAGCAGCGAGGCGCGATTGAAGTTCTGCAAAATGAAGTGAATCGTCTGAAGCAAGAAGGCCTGGAGCGATACCAGGATCTTGATCGGCGTATAGGGACCGGCGTTACACCTGCCGCCACTCCTGAGAATTCTCCTGCCGATGGCGCCGCAAGCGCCGTCGGTGGTGCTGCCGCAGGTGCCAGCCAGGCGCCTGCCGCCAGCAGTGAACCGGCTGATCCGGCCAAGGAAAAGCTGTATTACGACGCAGCCTTCGACCTGATCAAAGCCAAGGATTTTGACAAGGCCAGCAAGGCGTTCACCGCTTTCCTGGGTCGTTACCCGAACAGTCAGTACGCTGGCAACGCCCAGTACTGGTTGGGTGAAGTCAACCTGGCCAAGGGTGATCTGCAAGGCGCGGGCCAGGCGTTCGCCAAGGTCAGCCAGCTCTACCCCAAGCATTCTAAGGTGCCTGACTCGTTGTACAAACTGGCTGATGTAGAGCGCCGCCTGAGTCATACCGACAAGGTCAAAGGCATTCTGCAGCAAGTGGTGGCCCAATATCCGGGCACATCCGCCGCGCAGTTGGCCCAGCGGGACCTGCAGCGCTTGTAAGCGAGGCTATCGCGTTTGGAAGAAACCCGCACTTGTCGCGGGTTTTTTCGTTAGAATCCACGCCCTTTTATGAAATACGCTTTTTGGGGTTCACGCTTTGCCGGGATCCCTTGAAGTGCCTGACGGAGGCGGACAGCCTGTTTAGCTGTTACGCCCGTGGCGATTATGCAAGACACATTACGCATCACCGAAGTTTTTTACTCGTTACAGGGTGAAACGCGCACCGCTGGCCTGCCCACAGTATTCGTGCGCCTCACCGGTTGCCCGTTGCGTTGCCAGTACTGTGACAGCGCCTACGCCTTCACTGGTGGCACCGTGCGCACCCTTGACGACATTCTGGAGCAGGTTGCCAGTTATCGCCCGCGTTACGTCTGTGTGACAGGCGGCGAACCGTTGGCCCAGCCGAATGCTATCGCGTTGCTCAAGCAACTGTGTGACGCCGGTTATGAGGTGTCCCTGGAAACCAGCGGCGCGCTGGACATTTCAGCGGTTGATCCGCGGGTCAGTCGGGTTGTCGACCTCAAGACACCCGGCTCCAAGGAAGTCAATCGCAACCGCTACGAGAACCTCGACCTGCTGACGGCCAACGACCAGGTCAAGTTCGTCATCTGTTCGCGTGAGGACTATGACTGGGCCAGCTCCAAGCTGATCCAGTACGGCCTGGACCGGCGCGCGGGTGAAGTCTTGTTCTCCCCAAGCCATCATGACTTGAACGCTCGCGATCTTGCTGATTGGGTGGTTGCGGACAACCTGCCGGTGCGCCTGCAATTGCAGCTGCATAAATACCTTTGGAACGACGAGCCGGGACGCTGAAATGACTGAGCAAACGATCGAACAAAAACGCGCCGTAATCCTGTTGTCCGGCGGTCTCGACTCTGCCACTGTCGTCGCGCTGGCGCGTGCGGAGGGCTACAGCTGTTACACCATGAGTTTTGATTATGGTCAGCGTTCCCGTGCCGAGTTGGATGCCGCCGCCCGCGTTGCCCGCGACCTGGGTGTGGTCGAGCACAAGGTCATTGGCCTGAACCTCAACGGTATCGGCGGCTCAGCCTTGACCGACAGTGCCATCGACGTGCCTGAGTCGCCCACCGAGGGCATTCCGGTTACCTACGTACCGGCACGCAACACCGTGTTCCTGTCCCTGGCGCTGGGTTGGGCAGAAGTGATCAACGCTCGTGACATCTTCATCGGCGTCAACGCCGTGGATTACTCGGGGTATCCGGACTGCCGTCCCGAATTTGTCGAGTCCTTCGAGCGCATGGCTAACCTGGCGACTAAAGCCGGCGTGGAAGGAGAGGGTTTCCGCATCCTGGCGCCGCTTCAGAATCTGAGCAAGGCCGATATCATCAAGGCGGGTGTCGGGCTGGGCGTCGATTACTCGCTGACGGTTTCCTGCTATCAAGCCGACGCAGACGGCCGCGCGTGCGGGAAATGCGACAGCTGCCGACTGCGCGCTGAAGGCTTCCAGGCGGCCGGAATTGAGGACCCTACGCGTTATTTCTGATTTATTTAAAATAAGGTATTGAATAATCCTTAGAAATCAGTATTATACGCGCCACCACACAGCGGGTCGTTAGCTCAGTTGGTAGAGCAGTTGGCTTTTAACCAATTGGTCGTAGGTTCGAATCCCACACGACCCACCATTTTTGGCGGTTTAGAAAATCCGGAAGGCCCACGCAAGTGAGGATTTCCGGGTTTTTTTTTGCCTGTTATTTGTTCTGTGGGCTCAATTTGTCTATATTTGAGTCTGTAGAACATATTGCGAGTGGCGATTATGTCTTTGGCTCTCCAGCCCCAAGTGTTCACCAAGGATCAGTGTGTAAGCGGATTGCGCACGGCAGTGAGCATTCTCGAGAAATGGCAGGCCAGCAGCGACCAGGTCTGTCGCATCCTGCGTATCTCACGCAGTACCTACACCCGAGCCAAACAGCGCGGTGGCGAATGGAGCATCGGCTTGGATCACGACCAGATGCAGCGCATCAGTTTTGTGCTGAATATCCACGCCACGCTGCGCATGGTCTTTGATAATCCCGAGAACGTGTACGGCTTCCCGGGGATGGTGAACGATAACAGTTTCTTCAACGGTCGAACCCCGCTCGAGATCATGGCTCAGGGCGATATGATTTCTCTGTACGAGACCTTTCGCCGGATTGATGCGCTGCGTGGAGCGCAATGGTGATGTTGGAACACTTGGGTAATCTGGCCGGGGAGCACGTGCAGGCTTATCGGCTGGTCAACTCCAAGTTTCCGCCAATTGCGTTGTTTGATGATGTGGCGGACGCCGATGAGTTTGAGGTGCTGTATCAGATTCAAGCCCTGACCAATCCCCGGCTGAGCAATCAGATTGGCGCGCTGGAGTTGATACCTCGCCGCGAAATCCCTTTTGGCATACCCGGCTGTTCATACGCGATCGCGCCGTTCACGCACATAAATCCCGCCGGGTCGCGATTCAGCGATGGCAGTTTTGGGGTGCTGTACCTGGCTGCGACCATGGAAACCGCGCTGGCGGAAGTCCACTACCATCAGAATCAGTATTGGTCGAAGGTGCGCGGTCTGAACTTCGAGCGCTTTGTGTTTCGCGGATTGTCCGTATCCTTTGTCGACGACTCGATGAAAGATGCGACGCGCATCCCGCGCACCGATCCCATCTACCACCCTGACGACTACGTGCCCGCCCAACGCTTGGGCGCCGCGCTGAAGAAGGCCGGCTGTCCCGGCCTTCGCTACCTGTCGGTGCGGGCGCCGGGCGACCATTGCTGGGCACTGCTGACACCCCGCGCGGTGTTGTCGATTGTCCAGGCCGCGCACTACGAGATGATCTGGAACGAGCAGATCACCAGTGTCAGCAAGATAGTAGGACCTGAGCGCTGGGTCTCAGATCCGCCCCTGAACCAGGATTGATTCATCGATTTGTGCAATCGACGTCACCCCGGTCAGGGTCATCGCCACACGCATTTCCTTGGCGAAAATATCCAGCAGATTTTCCACTCCACGCTGTCCGTCAGCCGCCAATGCATACGCGGGTGCCCGGCCAAGCAACACGCCGCGCGCGCCGAGGGCGAGCATGCGCACCACGTCCAGCCCCGAACGCACCCCGGAGTCGACCAGCACGGTGAGATCGCTGCCCACCGCCTGGGCAATTGCCGGCAAGGCCTTGGCGGTGGACAGCACGCCGTCCAGCTGGCGACCGCCGTGGTTGGAGACGACGATGCCGTCTGCGCCGAAGATCACGGCATCCTTGGCATCCTGGGGATCGAGGATGCCTTTGATAATCATCGGGCCTTTCCAGGACTCGCGAATCCACTCCAGGTCTTTCCAACTGATCGAAGGGTCGAAGTTGTTCGCCAGCCAGCCGATGTAGTCTTCCAGGTGGGTCGGCTTGCCCAGGTAGCGCGAGATATTGCCCAGGTCATGGGGGCGCCCCATGAGCCCGACATCAAAGGCCCAGGCCGGTTTGCCCAGGGCTTGCAGCATCCGGCGCTGCGCCGCGTACGGTCCGGACATGCCGGAGTGGGCATCACGGTAGCGCGCGCCGGGGGTCGGCATGTCGACGGTGAACACCAGGGTTTTTACCCCGGCTGCCTGGGCGCGCTCCAGGGCGTTTTTCATGAAGCCGCGGTCTTTCAATACGTAGAGCTGGAACCAGATGGATTGCGCGGTCTGTGACGCGACTTCCTCGATCGGACAGACCGACACCGTCGACAGGCAAAAGGGAATGCCCTTGTTGGCTGCTGCCTTCGCCGCCTGGACTTCACCGCGCCGGGCGTACATGCCGGTCAGCCCCACCGGGCTGATGATCACCGGCAGCGCCAGCGGCTGGTCGAACAAGCGGGTTTCCAGGCTCAGGCTTTCGACATTACGCAGGATGCGCTGGCGCAGGCTGATGTCGGCAAGGTCCGAGCTATTGGCCTTGAGCGTGTGTTCGGCGTAGGCGCCACCGTCGATGTAGTCGAACAGGAAGCGTGGCAGTTTGCGGCGTGCGGCTTCGCGGTAATCCGATGCGGACGAAATGATCATGAACAGTGAGTCCCCGGAATCAATAGAACGGTGGTTGGGAGGATAGACAAAGGCTATTCATGGTAAAAACAACTTTTACAACTTTAATCCAGTCGCAAAGGGAATATTGATGAACCTTCGCACGTTGCGCACCTTTGTCGAAGTGGTGCGTCAAGGCGGTTTCTCACAGGCCGCCGAGGTGGTTTCGCTGACCCAGTCCAGCGTCAGCAAGGCGGTCAGGACCCTTGAGGACGAGTTGGGCACGCCGCTGTTCAACCGCATCGGGCATAAGAGCGAACTGACCGCAGCGGGTGAAATTACCTACCGCCGTGCGCTGGTGCTGCTGGCCGAGCGCAGCGATCTGGTGGCGGAGATCGACGACCTGCTAGGGCTCAAGCGCGGCGTGTTGCGCATTGGTCTGCCGCCGGTGGGCAGCGGCGAGTTGTTCGCAGCAATGTTTGCGCTGTATCGGCGGCGCTATCCGGATATCGAGATTCAATTGATCGAGCACGGCAGCAAGAAACTTGCGCAATGCCTGCAGGCCGGTCAGGTGGACTTGGCAGCCTTGTTGGTGCCGGTTGAAGGCGAGTTTGAATATCAAGACGTACGGGTCGAGCCGTTGATGGTGGTGATGCCGATGGATCATCCCCTGGCCGGACGGGCGCAGGTGAATTTTTCCGATCTGGCTGATTCTCCGTTCATTCTTTACGAGGCTGGCTTCGCCCTCAATCCCATCATTCTCAATGCCTGCGAGCGGCGGGGAGTGGTGCCTCGCGTGACGGCCCGCAGCGCGCAAATCGATTTCATCGTGGATTTGGTCAGTGCCGGCCTGGGTGTCGCGTTTCTGCCGCAAATGCTTGCCCACAAACACCTGCATCCCGGTATCGCCCTTACGCCCCTCAATGAGCCCCGGACCGACTGGCACATCGCGCTGGCCTGGAGACGTCATGCGCATCTCCCGCAAGCGGCGCGTGCCTGGCTGGAGCTTGCGAGGGAAATGGGCAATGTACCCGCAGCGGCTAACGGCTGAAATGCTCTTACTGAGAGGGAATGGGCTTATGCGCCAGATTAGGCTTTTGAATCCATTCGATATTCTGTAGCCTTGCGCAGCTTCACCGTTAACCGTGCTTAACGTACACAATCACTTCGTCCGGCGGTGCCCAAAGGGTTCCAGAGCCGGTGATACACTCGACTTTCGCGCAACTGCGCCTGCAGGTCTTGCGAACATGACGCAAATTTCCGAACGCCTTCTGGTTCAAGCCCACCTCGACGCCAAGCAGCCCAAGGCGCTCAGTGCCGAGGAAGAGGCGAGCTTACGTTCTGCCATTGCCGCTGAGCTCAAGGCTCAAGATGCGGTGCTGGTCGCCCACTTCTACTGTGATCCGGTGATTCAGGCCCTGGCCGAGGAAACCGGCGGCTGCGTTTCCGACTCCCTGGAAATGGCCCGCTTTGGCGCCGCGCACCCGGCCAAGACGGTACTGGTCGCCGGTGTGCGCTTCATGGGCGAGACGGCGAAAATCCTCACCCCCGAAAAACGCATCCTGATGCCGACGCTGGAGGCGACCTGCTCCCTGGATCTGGGCTGCCCGGTGGACGAGTTTTCCGCCTTCTGCGATCAACACCCCGAGCGTACCGTGGTGGTCTACGCCAACACGTCGGCGGCGGTCAAGGCCAGGGCTGACTGGGTGGTGACGTCCAGCTGCGCGTTGGAGATCGTCGAAAGCCTGATGGACAACGGCGAGACGATTATCTGGGGCCCGGACAAGCACTTGGGCACCTACATCCAGCGCCAGACCGGTGCCGACATGCTGCTCTGGGACGGTGCCTGCATCGTCCACGAAGAGTTCAAGTCCAAGCAGTTGGAAGACATGAAGGCGTTGTACCCGGACGCCGCGATTCTGGTGCACCCGGAATCACCGACGGCGGTGATCGAACTGGCCGATGCCGTGGGGTCCACCAGCCAGTTGATCGCCGCCGCGCAACGCTTGCCGAACAAGACCTTTATCGTCGCCACCGACCGCGGTATCTTCTACAAGATGCAGCAGTTGTGTCCGGACAAGGTATTCGTGGAGGCGCCCACCGCCGGTAACGGCGCGGCATGCCGCAGTTGCGCGCACTGCCCGTGGATGGCGATGAATACGCTGGAGCGCACGTTGCAATGCCTGCGTGAAGGCACCAATGAGATACTCGTCGAGCCATCCCTGATCCCCCATGCGGTACGTCCACTCAAACGTATGCTCGACTTCACCCAGGCGGCGCGCCTGAAGCTGGCTGGCAACGCCTGAGTGAGCGCCTTGGGGTGAGAGGATTGTCCTCTGATAAAGAGGCCTATCCCTGTGGCGAGGGAGCTTGTCTGTGGCGAGGAGGCTTGTCCTGTGGCGAGGGGGCTTGTCCCCCGTTGGGCTGCGCAGCAGCCCCCAAACCAGCAGCTGGGGAGTGCCTGATACACCGCACTCGTTTTTATTGGGGCTGCTGCGCAGCCCAACGGGGGACAAGCCCCCTCGCCACAGGACAAGCCCATCACCCACAGGACAAGTCCGGAAATTCCTGAGGGGCGGCCTCAGGGCTCGTTCGTTGGTCCCGGGTTACTTCTTCTGCTTCGGAATCCGCACCAACTGGGTGTCCGAATAGATGTCATGCCAGGCGCGTTTTTTCTTGTCGATCAGCGACCAGATAAACCCCAGCCCCGCGCATAACCACGATGCAATCGACACCACAAAGCGCAACAACGCCTGCCACAGGCTGATGCGCGAACCGTCCGCGTTCTGCACTCGAACGCCCCACACTTGCATGCCCAGCGTCTGCCCGGAATGGGTCCAGAACTTGGCGAAGAAGCCGAACAGCACAAAAAACAGAATCGTCGACAACAGTGGATCACCGTCAAGGGCACCGGATTCGGAAAGGGCGCGCATCCGGGTTTGGCCGATAAAGGCGATCCACACCAGCTTGTAGAGGAAGGCTGTGACAATCAGCAGGGCGGTACACAACAGGAAGTCATAGAACATCGCTGCCAGACGACGGCCCAGGCCAACGGCGGGAAATTCGCCTTGCGGGCTTAGCAGGTGTTTCGGCATGGCTGGGCTCTCTGGATGGAAAACGCCATTTTACGGACAAACGCACATAAAAAAGCCCCTGATGTCACCATCAGGGGCTTTTTGTTGCTGGAGGGATCAGCCTTCTGCTTGTACTTCGTCAGCCTGCATGCCTTTCTGGCCTTGCACGGCGATGAAAGTCACTTTCTGGCCTTCTTTCAGGCTCTTGAAGCCGTTGCCCTGAATAGCGCGGAAATGCACGAACAGATCCGGACCGCTTTCTGGAGTGATAAAACCAAACCCTTTCTCGTCGTTAAACCACTTGACGGTACCGCTCTGACGTTCAGCCATTTTCTTCTTTCCTTTGACGCTAAAATTAATGACAGCCCCTTTCACCTGAAAGAGTACTGGGCTGGGTTGCAGGAAAGTAAGAGACGTCGAACGGGTTGTAGCAAACTTTGGCTACTGCCCAGGTCCAGGTTCCAAGCGACCCATGCAAACACAGTGGGCAAACTCTACGCCAACTAATATAGAAAAAACAAGCCCTCGGCAGGCCACGTATTTACTCGCCTTTACGACACTTCGGTGAACATTGTCGAACTGCCTTATTCGATAGCGTTGATCACTTGTTATAGGCTGATCCACATAGCGTTGACTATCGTCAATGCACTGTTTTATGGCGGTTGCGTTACAGATTAGTACCTATGCACGCAACCGCGTTACTTATAGAAACAGTCAATCAGCCACGATAGTAACGTTGTGGAATGAATGGCATTTTACTTACACGAAGTGGGACCTTTTTCTCACGCACCAGTGCTGAGACTTCGCTGTCCAGTGCGGTAAATGCACTGTCGAGGTAACCCATGGCGAGCGGGCCACCCAGGTTCGGCCCAAAGCCGCCACTGCACACGCTACCGATCACATTACCGTGCTCGTCGACGATTTTCGCGCCTTCACGCACCGGGGTGCGCTCTTGGGGGAGCAGGCCCACGCGCTTGCGGCTGATGCCGGTTTGCTGCTGAGTGAAAATGCGCTCGGCACCGGGGAAACCACCGGCCCGTGCTCCGTCGGCGCGGCGGACCTTGGAGATGGCCCACAGCAGGCTGGCCTCGATTGGGGTGGTTTCGCTGTTCATGTCATGGCCGTAAAGGCACAGTCCGGCTTCCAGGCGCAGAGAGTCGCGGGCACCCAGGCCGATGGCCTGTACCTCGGTTTCGGCCAGCAGGCTACGGGCCAGGCTTTCGGCATTGGCGGCGGGGACGGAGATTTCAAAGCCGTCTTCGCCGGTGTAGCCAGAGCGGCTGACATAGCAATCCACACCCAGCAGACGCAGGGTGGCGAACTGCATGAAGGTCATTTTGCTGACCTCGGGCGCCAGACGCGCGAGCACGTTGACCGACGCAGGACCTTGCAGCGCGAGCAGCGCGCGTTCCTCGAACAGCGGTTCGATGGTGCATTGATCACCAATGTGCTGGCGCAGGTGAGCCAGGTCTTGGTTCTTGCAGGCCGCGTTGACCACCAGGAACAGTTCGTCATTGCCCAGGTTGGCGACCATCAGGTCATCGAGGATGCCACCCTCATCGTTGGTAAACATGGCATAACGCTGCATGCCCACTGGCAGGTCGATGATGTCCACTGGCACCAGGGTTTCCAGGGCCTTGGCGGCATTGGCGCCGGTCAGGCGAATCTGGCCCATGTGCGACACATCGAACAACCCGGCCTGTTCACGGGTGTGCAGGTGTTCCTTCATCACGCCCAGCGGGTATTGCACCGGCATGTCGTAGCCGGCGAACGGCACCATGCGTGCGCCCAGTTCGATATGCAGGGCGTGCAATGGGGTTTGCAACAGGGTTTCGGTGGACATATTCAGCTCCTGAAAAACGTGCGGACGCGCCAGTCGGCGTCAGCACTCGATAATGTTGACCGCCAAACCGCCACGGGCGGTTTCCTTGTATTTGCTTTTCATGTCGGCGCCGGTCTGGCGCATGGTGCGGATGACCTTGTCCAGTGAGACGAAGTGTTGCCCGTCGCCGCGCAACGCCATGCGCACCGCATTGATGGCCTTGACCGAGCCCATGGCGTTGCGCTCGATACAGGGCACCTGTACCAGCCCACCGATGGGGTCGCAGGTCAGGCCGAGGTTGTGTTCCATGCCAATCTCGGCGGCGTTTTCCACTTGGGAAACCGTGCCGCCCAGCACTTCACACAACGCTCCGGCGGCCATGGAGCAAGCCACGCCGACTTCGCCCTGGCAGCCGACTTCGGCGCCGGAAATCGAAGCATTTTCTTTATAGAGGATGCCGATCGCGGCGGCGGTGAGCAGGAAACGCACCACGCCGTCTTCGCAGGCACCGGGGATAAAGCGCATGTAGTAATGCAACACCGCTGGCACGATACCGGCGGCACCGTTGGTAGGCGCGGTCACCACGCGCCCGCCGTTGGCGTTTTCTTCATTGACCGCCAAGGCGTACAGGTTGACCCAGTCAAGCACCGATAGCGGATCGCGCAGTGAAGACTCGGGGTTTTTGCACAGCTGACGATGCAACGCCGCCGCCCGTCGCTTGACCTTCAGCCCACCGGGCAGAATACCTTCGTTGCGACAGCCCGCGTCCACACAGTCCTGCATCACCTGCCAAATGTTCAGCAAGCCGCTGCGGGTTTCCGCTTCCGGGCGCCAGGCACTTTCGTTGGTCAGCATGACCTGGCTGATGGACAGCCCATAGGTGGTGCAATGACCGAGCAAATCCTTGGCACTTTTGAACGGGAACGTCAGCGGCGTGGCGTCTTCGACAATCCGGTCGGCGCCGGCGGCATCTTCATCCACCACGAACCCGCCGCCCACCGAGTAGTACTCGCGACTGCGAATCTGCAAGCCGGCGGCGTCAAAGGCGCGAAAGATCATGCCGTTGGGGTGATAGGCCAAGGGTTTGCGAATCATCGCCAGGTGTTCTTTCTCGTTGAACGCAATGCTGTGTTCGCCGAGCAGATTCAAACGTGCGTTGCCGCGAATCTCTTGCAGGCGCGCGGGCACGGTTTCGGTGTTTACGCTGTCGGGGTGCTCACCTTCCAGGCCCAGCAGCACGGCCTTGTCGCTGCCGTGACCTTTGCCGGTGGCGCCGAGTGAACCGTAGAGTTCCACTTTGACGCAGGTGGTGCTGTCGAGCAGGCTGTCACGCTTGAGGCCCTCGACGAATCGAGCTGCCGCGCGCATCGGGCCGACGGTATGGGAACTGGAGGGGCCGATGCCAATCTTGAACAGGTCGAACACGCTAAGGGACATGGTTGTTCTCCGGTTTCTTATTATGGGATACCCGATTCAACCCATTCCCTGTAGGAGTGAGCTTGCTCGCTCCTACAGGGGGAAAGGTGTTTTCAGGCGTAGCTCTCGATCGAAGGGCATGCGCATACGAGGTTACGATCACCAAACACGTTGTCGACGCGGCCGACCGGCGGCCAGTACTTGCCTTCGATCAACGACGCCAGCGGATACACCGCTTGTTCACGACTGTAAGGGTGGCTCCATTCACCGACCAGTTCCGCAGCGGTGTGCGGAGCGTTTTTCAGTGGGTTGTCGTCTTTGTCCAATGTGCCGTTTTCCACCGCGCGGATCTCTTCGCGGATGGCGATCATGGCGTCGCAGAAGCGGTCCAGTTCTTCCTTGGATTCGCTTTCGGTCGGCTCGATCATCAAGGTCCCAGCGACCGGGAACGACATGGTCGGCGCATGGAAACCGAAGTCGATCAGGCGTTTGGCCACGTCATCCACGCTGATGCCGCTGCTGTCTTTCAACGGGCGCAGATCCAGAATGCACTCGTGCGCCACCAGGCCGTTGCTGCCGGTGTACAGCACGGGATAATGTTCTTCCAGGCGGCGGGAAATGTAGTTGGCGTTCAAGATCGCCAACTGTGAGGCGCGCTTGAGGCCCGCACCGCCCATCATGCTGATGTACATCCAAGTGATAGGCAGGATACTCGCGCTGCCGAACGGTGCCGCGCACACCGCGCCTGCCTTGCGCTCCATGGCCGCGTGGCCGGGCAGGAATGGCGTGAGGTGGGATTTGACGCCAATCGGGCCAACGCCCGGGCCGCCACCACCGTGCGGGATGCAGAAGGTCTTGTGCAGGTTCAGGTGGGACACGTCGCCGCCGAACTTGCCGGGTGCGCAGAGGCCAACCATTGCGTTCATGTTGGCGCCGTCGATGTACACCTGGCCGCCGTTGTCATGAATGATCCCGCAGATTTCGCGGATACCTTCCTCGAACACGCCGTGGGTCGACGGGTAGGTGATCATCAGCGCGGCGAGATGGTCGCGGTGCTCGATGGCCTTGGTGCGCAAATCTTCGATATCAACGTTACCCCGTGCATCGCAGGCGGTAACGACCACGCGCATGCCAGCCATGTTGGCGGTGGCCGGGTTGGTGCCGTGGGCCGACGAGGGAATCAGGCAGATGTCACGACGCTCATCGCCACGGCTCTGGTGATAGGCACGAATCGCCAGCAGGCCGGCGTATTCACCCTGGGAACCGGCGTTGGGTTGCAGCGAAATCGCGTCGTAGCCGGTGGCCGCGCAGAGCATGGCCTCCAGCTCGGTGGTCAGTTGCTGGTAGCCGGCGCTTTGTGCGGCGGGCGCGAAGGGGTGCAGCGCGCCGAATTCAGCCCAGGTCACCGGGATCATTTCGCTGGCGGCGTTGAGTTTCATGGTGCATGAACCCAGCGGGATCATGGTGCGATCCAGCGCCAGATCCTTGTCGGCCAGCTTGCGCAGGTAGCGCATCAGCTCGGTTTCCGAGTGATAACGGTTGAACACCGGATGACTGAGGATCGGCGACTGGCGCAGCAGCGCGGCGGGCAGCGTGCTGTCGACACTGGCGGCCAGGGCGTTGAAGTCCGGTGCTGCCTTGCCGTCCGCGAACAGCGCGAACAGTGTTTCGAGGTCTGCTTGCACGGTGGTTTCGTCGAGCGACACGCCCAGGCGTTCAGCGTCGACCACGCGCAGGTTGATGCGCTGGGCGCGGGCCTTGTCGTGCAGGGCTGTGGTGTTGGCGCCGGTGTTGATCGTCAGGGTGTCGAAGAAGGTAGCCTGCTCGACGTTCAGCCCCAGCGCGGTCAAGCCGTTGGCCAGGATCGCGGTCAGGTGATGAATGCGTTGGGCGATCTGGGTCAGGCCTTTGGGGCCGTGGTACACGGCGTACATGCTGGCAATGTTGGCCAGCAGCACTTGGGCGGTGCAGATATTGCTGGTGGCTTTCTCGCGGCGGATATGTTGCTCGCGGGTCTGCATCGCCAGGCGCAGGGCCGGCTTGCCGAAACGGTCGACGGAGACGCCCACCAGACGGCCCGGCATATCCCGCTTGAACGCATCCTGGGTGGAGAAGTAAGCCGCGTGCGGTCCACCGAACCCCAGTGGCACGCCAAAGCGTTGCGCGCTGCCGATGGCCACATCGGCACCGAATTCGCCCGGTGGCGTCAGCAGGGTCAGGGCCAGCAGGTCCGCGGCCACGGCCACCAGCGCGTTGGCGGCGTGGAAACGCTCGGTCAGTTCGCGGTAATCGAACACGTCACCGTTGCTGGCCGGGTATTGCAGCAAGGCGCCGAAGAACGCGCTGACGTCGCTCAATTCGCGCTCGTCGCCGACCACCACCTCGATGCCCAACGGTTCGGCGCGGGTGCGCAGCACATCAAGGGTTTGCGGGTGGCAGTGGATCGAGGCAAAGAAGGCGTGGCTGCCCTTGTTCTTGCTCAGGCGCTTGCAGAAGGTCATGGCTTCGGCGGCGGCGGTGGCTTCGTCCAGCAGGGAAGCGTTGGCGATCGGCAGGCCGGTGAGGTCGCTGATCAGCGTCTGGAAGTTCAGCAGCGCTTCCAGGCGGCCTTGGGAAATCTCTGGCTGGTACGGGGTGTAGGCGGTGTACCAGGCCGGATTTTCCAACAGGTTGCGCAGGATCGGCGAAGGCGTGTGGCAGTTGTAGTAGCCCTGGCCGATGTAGGTCTTGAACAGTTGGTTCTTGGCCGCGATGGCCTTGATGGAAGCCAGGGCATCGGCTTCGCTCAAGCCGTCGTCCATGCCCAGCACCGCAGTGCCCTTGATGCTTTCCGGGATCACGCTGGCGCCCAGCGCTTCGAGGGAGTCAAAGCCCAGGCTGGCAAGCATTTGCTGCTCGTCGTCCTGGCGCGGGCCGATGTGGCGGGCGATGAATTCGTTGGCGGTCGTCAGTTGAATGGTCATGGCGCGCTCCTCAAGCTTCAGCGTTGGCTTTGATCAGGCGATCATACGCATCCTGATCCAACAGCTTAGCTACTGCGTCGGCATCAGCCGGTTTAAAACGGAAGAACCAGCCTTCGCCCATCGGGTCTTCGTTGACCAGTTCCGGGCTGTCGCTGAGCTTCTCGTTGACTTCCAGCACGTCGCCGGAAAGGGGCATGTACACACCGCTGGCGGCCTTGACTGATTCCACGGTGGACGCTTCCGCGCCCTGGTCGTAGGCCTGTAATTCAGGCAGTTGCACGAAAACCACGTCACCCAGCGCATTCTGCGCGAAAGCGGTGATGCCCACGGTGACGCTGCCGTCGGCTTCGGCGCGTAGCCATTCGTGATCTTCAGTGAAACGCAACTCGCTCATGGAAACTCCTCAGGGCCAGAATCGTCTGGTGGACGGGATTGGAATAGGTAAGTCCTTAGCAAAAAGGCGGCCAATGTTTTTTAGTCATTAAAAATCAATAGGTTACTGATTTTTTGCGAAATGAGGACCACGCTGGCTGTAGTGATATCGCTACAGCCAGAACGGCTAAAAAAAGCCTATGAGGATCAAAGCCTTGCGTGGCGTGCGTTGGATGAGTGTGTAGCGATATCGTTCCACTGTAGCGCTTTCAGTACAGGTAGAGGTCGCTTTTGACGTCAGGACTTGGTGGGGATGCCGTACTTGCGCAAGCGATGGGCGATGGCAGTGTGGGAGGTCTGTAGGCGGCTCGCCAGTTGCCGGGTCGAGGGGTAGCTGACATACAGCTTCTCCAGCAACGAACGTTCGAAATCTTCCACCGCCTGTTCCAGGCTGTCGACTTCACCGTCACCCTGGCGCGCCACCGAGGTGCCGGCGATATCCAGGTCGCCGATATCCACCAGGCTGCTTTCACAGATTGCGGCGGCGCGGAAAATCACGTTTTGCAACTGCCGTACGTTGCCTGGCCAGCGGTTGCCCAGCAGCGCCGGATAGGTGCCGGGCGCCAGGCGGCAGACCGGGCGCTGGATCTGCGCGCAGGCTTGCTGCATGAAGTAGCGGGCCAGCAACAGGATGTCCTGGCCACGTTCGCGCAACGGTGGGACTTCGACGTTGAGCACGTTCAGGCGATAGAACAGGTCTTCGCGGAAAGTGCCTTCGCCGACCATCTTTTCCAGGTCGCGATGGGTGGCGCTGAGGATGCGTACATTGACCTTGATCTCACGGTCGCCGCCCACGCGACGGAAGCTGCCGTCGTTGAGAAAACGCAGCAACTTGGCCTGTAAATAGGGCGACATCTCGCCGATTTCATCGAGAAATACCGTGCCTTGGTTGGCCAGTTCCATCAGCCCCGGTTTGCCGCCGCGCTGGGCTCCGGTAAAGGCGCCGGGGGCGTAGCCGAACAGTTCGCTCTCGGCCAGGTTTTCCGGGAGCGCCGCACAGTTCAGCGCCAGGAATGGTGAGCTGTGGCGCGCGCTGATGGCGTGACAGGCGCGGGCCACCAATTCTTTGCCGGTACCGGTTTCGCCCTGGATCAACAACGGTGCATCCAGCGCCGCGACCCGTTGCGCGCGGACCTTGAGCGTGCGAATCGCCGGGGATTCGCCCAGCAGCGCGTCAAACCCTTCGGCATGGTCGTGGTGCAGCGCCGACAGCCGCTCGCCCATGCGGTTGGGTGGATACAGGGTGAGCAGCGCGCCGGCGTCAGTGATCGGCGTGGCGTCGAGCAACAAGGTCTGGCCGTTGACGCTGATCTCACGCAGTGGCAGACGGAAACCGTGCTCCAGCAAGGCCTCCAGCAACGCAGGATCGTCAAACAGTTCGGCGAGGCTTTCTCCGGCAGGTTCGCGACCGTAGAGGGCGATCAATGCCGGGTTGGCCAGCAGCACTTTGCCGGCGCTGTCCAGGGCCAACACCGGATCGGTCATGGCCGCCAGCAGGGCGTCGAGCTGCAGGTGTCGACGTTGGCCGGGAAGGATGTCCACCACCGTCACCGCCTGCACGCCGTGCACGCTGAACAGCGCGTCGCGCAGTTCTTCCAGGACCGCCGCGCTCAGGGTCGGCGCGTCGATGTAGACGTTGGGCGGGACCATTTCCACCGCATCCAGATTGAGATTGCGCCCACCGAGCAACGCCAGGACTTCCTGGGTGATGCCGATGCGGTCGATGAAGCTGACGTGGATACGCATGGACAGTTTTGATTCTGGAGTGCGGAGGGTGGGCAGTATGCCTTGTGGGAGGGGACAGGTGAAATCTGGCAGGTGATGCAGAGCAAAATGTGGGGGCGGGCAAGCCGCTCCCACAAGGGATATGCGCTGCTTTTACTCCAGGTGTTCGGGTTTGACCGGATCGCCCGGCTTCACATCCAACTGATGTCGCACATCCTCAAACATCAGGTCGTACTGCTTGTGCATCGAACCGTTCAACACCGCGAGCTTCGGCATGCCGTACTTCTGTGCAATGTTCATCGCGTGCCGGGCAAAGTCGAAGGCCTGGTCCTTGGGCAGGAAGAACTCTTCCTTGAGGTCCTGGCCCTGCACCGAACCGTGCATCTTGAACAGCATCCCTTCGCCCTCCTTGGGATCCTGGCTGACTTCATAGTCGATACACAGGTTGTAGCTGTAGTCAGCCTTGTTCAGTGCATGGCGTTCAATGTGCAAGTGACCGGGTTCAAAAGTGGCCATAGGCATTTCTCCTTCAAGGCATTGGAGCAGGGTGGGCCTGAGACCCACCCTGGGCGTTTTTTAGGTAACTGATGTCGGATTGCGCCGTGCTGATCCGCGTGCCGGCGGTGCCCTGGACGATGGCTTCGATGTCCGAGAGTGAACCGATCACTGCGGTTTTGCCAGTGTGGCGGGCGAACGTACAGGCGGCCTGGACCTTCGGCCCCATGGAGCCGGCAGCGAAGCCGAGTTTTTCCATGTCGTCGGGGTGCGCCTGGTCGATGGCTTTCTGGGTAGGTTTGCCGAAGTCGATAAAGGTCGCGCTGACATCGGTGGCGATCACCTGGCGTCCACCTCCACTTGGGTCAACAAGGTGGCGAACGGTATGTCGAAGTCCAGCAGGTTACCCAGCTCCTGTTCGATGATGTAGCCGATCATGTCGTCGGTTTCGGCGCCCAGCACATCCAGCGGGTAGGCTGAAACGCTGGTGTAGGCGGCCGCCTGCAACGACAGCAGGCCGGCCTGCGGGTCATTGCCGTGGGCGTTGCTCTGCGCCGAAATTCTTTACGCCACGGTCCACGATAAAACCATGTCGGCGTTTCTGAAAAAGGTCAACGCCGATGGCTTGAAGTACGTGCTGCTGTCAGCCTTGCTCTGACTGGCCATCTTATAAATGAACTCGGTCACCACTGAGGTCGGTGTGAACCCAGTTCGCCCGCCGGCAAATCCCACTGCAGCGGCGTGCCGGTCATGGTTACCGGTGCCAGCAGGCGATGGGCGGGGCCCCAGGCGGTCTGTTCCGCCAGCACGCCCTGGTCGGCCGGGTCCTCCGCACGCAGTGTCGGTTGTTCCACACCCTGTCCGGCCTCCAGCAACAGCTTCGCGGTGCGCGCCAGTGACAGTCGCGCTGAACCGCCACGTCCGGTTTTCAAACGTTCGGCCAGTGCTCTCAGCGCACTGGCGGCCATCAGGTAGCCGGTGGCGTGGTCCAGCGCCTGCACTGGCAATGGCAGCGGCTTATCGGCGTGCTTCCATTGCATGCCCGCTTGAGCAATGCCGCTGCTCATCTGCACCAGGCTGTCGAAGCCCCGGCGATTGCGCCACGGACCACTCCAGCCGTAGGCATTCAGACTGATGTCGATCAGGCCGGGGGCGATCTGCTGTAATCCGCTGGCGTCGTAACCCAGTTGCTCCAGAGCATTGGCGCGATAGCCGTGGAGCAGGATGTCGCTGTTCTTGAGCAGGTCTTCGAAGGTCTTTCGGTCGTCTGGCTGTTTAAGGTCCAGGCGGGCGCAGCGTTTGCCCAGGGTCATTTCCGGCACTACGCCCGGCTCGTTCCAGTCGGGCGCATCGATGCGCAGTACATTGGCGCCAAGGCCGGCGAGGAAACGACTGGCCACGGGGCCGGCCAATACGCGGGTCAGGTCCAGCACCTTGATTGCGGCCAAAGGTCGTGCCACGGAACCCAGCCAGGGCTGTTCGCGGAGGGCATCAAAGGTTTGCCGCGCAATCAACGGTTCCTGGTTGACCGCCAGTCCTTGTGGATGAGACTGCCAGTCTTGCCATGTACGCATCTGCGCCGCACAGCCACCGACATCGATAATCGCCTGCTCCAGCTCGGCGGCGTTCCATTGGGCAACCTGGCGCGCCATGGTTTCACGATCAGCGACGGCGCCCAGCACCTGTTCGGCGGCGGCACGATGATGCGGCGCGTTGGTGTGCAGGCGAATCCAGCCATCGGCGCTGGCGTAGTCGCCGGCGATCGGGTCCCACAGTGGCGGCGGCGTCCAACCCACCGGACGTAGCGAGCTGGAGAACCAGAATGATGCGAGGCGCCGATCCACCGAGACGCTGGGTAAACGTCCGGTTTCCTGGTGCAGCAGTTGGGCCACCGCCTGGCCCGCCGCCCCGATACTGGCGCTGGCCAGTTCGGTAACGGCGAACGTTGAGGGCAGGGCGCCAGCCTCGGTAGTGGTCAGCGGGGAGATTGGCAAGTCGAGTGCAACTTGGATGGGAGTGAGCAGATCGGTCATCAGAGGCCCTCCGTCAGAGAAGGACCATCATAGAAGATCTTCAGGGTTGTACTGCAACCCCCGGCTCCAGCGGCAGATCCAGGGTGGCGATAAAGCCGCCATCGATGTGGTTGGCCAGAGTCAGATTACCGCCGTGACGCTCCGCAGCGCGTCGCGCGATGGCCAGGCCGAGACCGTGGCCTTGGGCGGTTTGCCCGGGGGCGCGGTAAAACGGTTCGCCCAATTGACTCAGGTGCGTGGTTTCGACGCCCGGACCGTGGTCGCGCACACTGATCACGATGCGTTCGCCCTGGCGTTGGGCGTGGAGTTCAATCGGTTGGTCAGGTGGGTTGAAGCGCTGGGCATTGCGCAACAGGTTGTCCAGCGCCCGTTCGATCATGTGCGGCCAGCCCTTGAGTGCCAGCGTCGGCTCGCTGTGAAGCTGCACAACCTGGTCCGGAGCGCCGAGCTGCGCGTCTTTTTGCAGGGTCTTGAGCAGCAGGTGCAGGTCAATGTCTTCGGCGCTGGCGTTGTCGGCGTCGACCCGCGCCAGCACAAGAATTTCGCTGATCAAGGCTTCCAGGCGATCACATTCAAGGGTCAGGCGCGGCCAAAGCTTTTCGCGCGCCTCAGGCGTGGCACGTTCCGCCAAGGCCAAGGCGATACGCAAGCGCGTCAGGGGCGAGCGCAGTTCGTGGGAGACATCCCGCAGCAACTGGCGCTGACTGCCGATCAGGCTTTGCAGGCGTGCGCCCATGCGGTTGAAGTCGGTGGCCAGGACACCGAACTCGTCGCGTCGGTTAGCCAGGCGCGCCAAGCTGTTTTGCTGATAAGTGGCCTGGCCGAGGTCGTGGACCGCGCCGCGCAAACGGCTGAGAGGGCGGGTGATGGAGAGTGTCACCAACAAGCTGAACAAGGTCAGCACCACCAAGGCGATGGCCAGGGCGCTCAGCGGCCAGAGCAGGCTGCTCCGGTGCCAGGCATCCAGCTCCGGGTGCGCGATGCGATAGATCAGCAGGTAGGTTTCTCCGGTTTTCCCACTGGTGTACTCGTCCGTCAGGCGCCGCCAGGGCAGGCGCCGGTCATGGCTGTCGCCCCGCCGTGCCTCGAGCGCAGCGGCCCGGCGCGGGAAGGTGCCGCGCACCACCGGATCACCGTTTTCGTTAAGCACCTGCACATCGACATGGTATTGGCGCTTGCGCTGGCGCAGCAAATTCTGCGCGGCCTCTTCACCCTGGGTTTCGTACAGTTGCGTCCACTCTTCGGCCAGGTTTTTCAGGCCAGGATGACGGCTAAGGATCCAGGTGTCCTGATTGAGCATGTGCCCCAACAG
This sequence comes from Pseudomonas mucidolens, assembly GCF_900106045.1. NCBI lineage: Bacteria > Pseudomonadati > Pseudomonadota > Gammaproteobacteria > Pseudomonadales > Pseudomonadaceae > Pseudomonas > Pseudomonas mucidolens. The sequence continues at coordinate 514,260 of NZ_LT629802.1, forward strand.
GATCGACAACCCGGCAACCAGGGCGATGGCCAGCCAGAAGCTGGCAAGGATGCGCCAGAAAAGTGAACGCACGGAAAACCCTCAAACAGGAAAAGCCCGGCGGCTCGAGCCGCTGGGCTGGGAGATAGCTAATGCATTATTGCGCTTTTTGCGCCTTCCAGGCCTGGAATTCCTGCCATTCGGCCCGACGCTCGGCGCGTTTCTTGGCGATCTCGTCGAATTTCTTCTGCTGATCGGGTTTGAGCAGGGCGCGAATGTCGGTGTGGGTTTTCTGCTTGGCGGCGGCCATTTCGTCTTTCATGGCCTTCTGCTCGGCGGCCGGCAGTTTGTCCAGGTACTTCTTGACCAGTTGCTGGCGAGCTTCACGCTGTTCGCCCATCAATTTGCCGATCTGCTGGCGCTGTTCGCGGCTCAGGTCCAGTTGGCTGAAGCGGCCGCCTTTGCCGCGCATGCCGTGTTCACCCGCGTGGCCCGGGCCACCCATCATGTGGCCTTCAGGGCCGCCCATGGGACCAGCGCCTTCCGGCATGGCCATGGCAACAGTCGGCAGGGCTGCAGCGAACATCAGAGTGATCAGGGTCTTGCGCATGGTGTTTCTCCTTGTCTCGATTCCGGTGAGTCCGGATGTGAGTAGATTAAGGAGATCAAGGTCAGCCGCCGTCAGCACAGCGTAAAGTTTTGGTAAGGGAGGGGAGCAGCGGCACGTTGCACGCTTCAAGCTTGAAGTGAGTCGCTCCAACTTGCCGCTTGTAGCTTGAGCTTTGCAGCGGCTTCAACGGCAGTAGTAATAACCGCGGCTGCGCAGCGCCATGATGCGGGGGCGGCCGTCGGGGTGCGGGCCGATCTTTTTGCGCAGGTTGCTGACGTGCATGTCCAGGCTGCGGTCGTACAGGGTCAGCTTGCGGCCCAGGGCAATCTGCGCCAGTTCCTGTTTGTCCAGTGGCTCGCCCGGCTGGCGCAGCAAGGCTTCCAGCAGACGGCTTTCGGAGAGCGTGAGGGTCAGTTCCCGGGTATCGACAGTGACAACACCGCGCACCGGGCTGAAGCACAGGTCGCCTAGCTCCAGTTGGGTCGAGACGGCGGCCGGGTGGCTACGGCGCAATACCGCCCGCAAACGCGCAGTCAGTTCGCGAGGGTCGCACGGCTTGGCCAGGTAATCGTCGGCCCCCAGTTCCAGGCCGAGAATCCGGTCCAGTGGTTCGCCACGGGCCGATAGCATCAGCACCGGCAATTCGGGGTGATCACCACGCAATTGCTTGAGCAATTCCAGGCCGCTGCCGTCGGGCAGCATCACGTCCAGTACCACGGCCGCCGGAGCGGCATCGGCCAGGGCCTTGCGGGCGCTTATGCCGTCATGGCAGGCGCGCACCTGGAAACCTTCCTGGTGCAACCAACTGGTCAGCAGCTCACAGAGCTCCTGGTCATCATCTATCAGTAACAGCTCGCTCATGACTTACTCAATTTAGCCATTGTCGACGGCGCCGATGCCCGCCACTGGCAAAGATACCGCACAGCAGGGCGATCAGCGCCACACCTGCGCCTATCACGAACCATTGTTGCTGATCGGTGAGCCAGCCCGGCAAGACGCTGTTCTGAGTCTGCTTGAGCTGCAGGGCCAGACGCTGGTTTTCCTGACGCAGCCTGCTTACCTGAGTACTTTCGCGGGTCGCATCGGCACTTTGCAACTGTTTGCTCAATTCGGCACGCAGCCGTTCGCTTTCTTTCAAGCGTTGCTGCAGCTCGGTGATCTGGGTACCGGCACTCAAGGACAGGGGCGTGGAACTGCCGGTGCTCGAGAGTTCTTCAGCGTGGGCCGTAGCCCCGATTGTTAACACTGCCAACAGACACAACTGACTTAAGCGCATCGGAACTCCTGATTCCACACGAATATTCAGAATGTTGTCGGCAGGTTACCGAGAATATTGAGCGATTAGGAGTGCGCCGAAGCGGATAGGTTCAGCGCCAACCGGATCAGGGCAAGACTTGTTTGAACGGTTTGATCACGACATCGGCATAGACACCTGCCGCCACATACGGGTCTGCCTTGGCCCAGGCCTGGGCATCCGCCAGGGAGGCAAACTCGGCGACGATCAGGCTGCCAGTGAAGCCGGCTTCTCCCGGCTCATTGCTGTCGACGGCCGGATGCGGTCCTGCAAGCACCACGCGTCCTTCGGTTTGCAGCGCCTTGAGCCGCTCCACGTGAGCCGGGCGTGCGGTGAGGCGTTTTTCCAACGAGTTGTCGACGTCGGTGGCAATGATGGCGTAGAGCATGTCAGTCCTCGGTTTTTGGCGTGGTTGCGTCGGTGTCATGCAGGTGGCGCGACAGGTAGATGCCCTGGGCGACCAGGAATACCACGGTCATGCCCAGACTGCCGAAGACCTTGAAGTCGACCCAGTAGTCCTGAAAGGTAAAGGCTACGAACAGATTGGCCGCGCCGCAGAACAGGAAAAACGCGATCCAGGCGATATTCAGGCGCGTCCAGACGGGCTCCGGCAGTGTCAGCGCATGGCCCATGATCCGCTTGATCAGCAGGCGATCACCGATGAAGTGGCTGCCGATGAAGGCCAGGGCGAACAGCCAGTTGACCACCGGCGCTTTCCATTTGAGGAAGGTTTCGCTGTGGAATGCCAAGGTCAGGCTGCCAAAGACCAGGCAGGCGATCAGAGTCAACCATTGGCTTTTTTCCAGCTTGCGCTGGGAGATGAAGATCGCACCGTAGACCACCAGGGAGCTGATGATCAGCACCGCCGTGGCACTGTAGATACCGCCGAACGCCAGCTCATGGCCGCCAATATCGATGGTCCGTGGGTCGAGTTTGTAAACGATGAAAAACAGCAACAGCGGGATGAAGTCGATGAATTGTTTCACAGTAAGAGCCAGAAGCTGGATGTGGCGGCATAATACCAAACATCCTTGGTAGCGAAAGCGCCAGCTGACTTGAGGTTACACACTTCCGTGAATGTTGATCTGCACTGCCACAGCACGGCCTCCGACGGCGCCCTGGCGCCAGCGGTTCTGGTTGCGCGTGCATTTGAAAAAGGCGTGCGAGTCTTGTCGTTGACCGATCACGACACCCTTGAAGGCCTGGAAGAGGCACGCATTGCCGCCACCGGACTGGGCATGCAACTGGTCAATGGCGTTGAGTTGTCCTGCACCTGGGGCGGCGCAACCATTCATGTCCTCGGCTACGGCTTCGACGTCCAGGCCCCGCCGCTGGTGGAGGCCATTGCCACATTGCACGATGGCCGCTGGCTGCGGTCCGAGGAAATAAGCCGCAAGCTGGCCCTCAAGGGCATGCCCGGCGCGCTCGAGGGCGCGCGGGCGGTTCAGCAGGAACTGGGGAACAGCGGCAACGCCCCGGCGCGCCCGCATTTCGCGGACTGGATGGTGCGTGCAGGGCATGTGAAGGATCGGGCCGAAGCGTTTCGTAAATGGCTGGGTGCCGGCAAATTGGGGGACGTCAAGTTGCACTGGCCGACCTTGGAGGACACCGTCGCTACCTTGCGAGCGTCGGGTGCCTGGGTCAGCCTGGCGCATCCGTGGCATTACGATTTCACCCGCAGCAAGCGTCGCAAGCTGATTGGCGACTATATTGAAGCGGGCGGCCACGCGATTGAAGTGGTCAACGGGCATCAACCTGCCGAACAGGTCGGCAGCCTGTCGATATTGGCCCGCGAATTTGGTCTGCTGGTGACTGCCGGCAGTGATTTTCATGGCCCGGGCGGCTGGTCCGAGATTGGCGAGTATCGCCCGGTCCCGAAAGATCTGCCGCTCTTGTCGGGGCGATTCAAGCATGACCCCATTACTCCCAGCGTTTGAACAGGTAGAAAACGTGAGTCAATTTTTCCAGATTCATCCGGAAAACCCGCAGGCGCGCCTGATCAAACAGGCGGTGGAAATCATTCGCGCCGGTGGTGTGGTGATCTATCCCACGGACTCCTCCTACGCTATCGGTTGTCAGATCGGCGACAAAAATGCGGTGGAGCGTGTAAGGCGTCTGCGAGCTTTGGACAAGAACCACAACTTCGCGTTGATCTGCAGCGATCTGTCGCAGTTGGGCCTGTTCGCCAAGGTCGATACCGGTACTTTCCGTCTGCTCAAGGCCCACACGCCGGGACCTTACACGTTTATCCTGAACGCCACCCGCGAAGTGCCGCGCCTGCTGCTGCACCCCAAGAAACGTACCATTGGTCTGCGCGTGCCGGAGCATCCCATCGCCTTGGCGTTGCTGGCGGAGCTGGGTGAACCGCTGATGAGCGTGTCGCTGATCATGCCCGGTGACGCCGAGCCACTTGAGGATCCCTACGAGATGCGTCAGTTGCTGGAAAAGCAGGTGGACCTGATCATCGACGGCGGTTTCGGCGGCGGCAAAGCGTCCACCGTGATCAACCTGGCCGATGGCGAGCCGGAAGTGGTGCGTGTCGGTTGCGGTGATCCGGCACCGTTCATGGTTGAAGCCTGAATGTCGGTGGTGGAAGCCGTCGACAGCCAGGCGGGCGCCCAGCAGGAGCTGCCATTCGCCATGGTCTATGGCCAGGCGGTCATGGAAATGCCGTTGGACCTGTACATTCCGCCGGATGCCCTGGAGGTCTTTCTAGAAGCGTTCGAAGGTCCGCTGGACTTGCTGCTGTATCTGATCCGCAAGCAGAACATCAACATCCTCGACATCCCGGTGGCCGAAATCACCCGCCAGTACATGGGCTATGTCGAATTGATGCAATCGGTGCGTCTGGAACTGGCCGCCGAATATCTGGTAATGGCTGCCATGCTGGCGGAGATCAAATCGCGGATGTTGTTGCCGCGCTCCGAGACCGTCGAGGCCGAAGAAGACGATCCCCGTGCTGAACTGATCCGCCGCCTGCAGGAATACGAGCGGTTCAAGGCCGCCGCCGAAGGTATCGACGGCTTGAGCCGGGTCGGTCGGGATGTGGTGGTGCCCAAACTCGACGCGCCCGAAGCGCGTGCGCGTAAATTGTTGCCGGACGTGAGTCTGGAAGAATTGCTGATGTCCATGGCCGAAGTGCTGCGCCGTGGCGACATGTTTGAAAGCCACCAGGTCAGTCGCGAAGCCTTATCCACTCGCGAGCGCATGAGCGATGTGCTGGAACGTCTCAAAGGCGGCGGTTTTGTGCCGTTTGTCGAGCTGTTTACGGCAGAGGAAGGCCGTCTTGGCGTGGTGGTGACGTTTATGGCAATCCTTGAGCTGGTCAAGGAATCCTTGGTCGAGCTGGTGCAGAATGAGCCTTTTGCGGCTATCCACGTGCGGGCGCGAGCCGAATAAAGAGCTGAATCGATGAATCTGACTGAACCCCGCGAACTGGCTCCGCTGCTGGAGGCCTTCCTCTTGGCCTCGGGCAAACCGCAATCGTTGGAGCGCCTGTTCGAACTGTTTGAAGAGGCCGAGCGCCCAGAGCCACCGGTGTTCAAGAAGGCGCTGGAGATCCTGCGCAAATCCTGCGAAGGCCGTGCCTTTGAGTTGAGAGAAGTCGCCTCGGGTTATCGTCTGCAAATTCGCGAGAAGTTTTCACCGTGGGTTGGGCGCTTGTGGGAAGAACGTCCGCAACGCTATTCACGGGCGATGCTGGAAACCATGGCATTGATCGCCTATCGCCAGCCCATCACCCGCGGCGAAATCGAAGACGTGCGGGGCGTGGCCGTCAACAGTCATATCGTCAAGACGCTGCTTGAACGTGAGTGGATCCGCATCGTCGGCTACCGCGATGTGCCCGGCAAACCGGCGATGTTCGCCACCACCAAGGTGTTTCTCGATCACTTCAACCTGAAAAACCTCGACGATCTGCCGCCGTTGGCCGAGCTGCGAGAGATCGAAGCCGAACCGGTCCTGAATTTCGACGAGGCACCGGTACCGCCGGGACTTCAGGCGTTGGCCGACGCCAGCGCCGAACCGGAGGAACCCAAGGACGAAACCAGCTTCCACACGTTATTGCTGGAGCTCGATGATATGGAGGAGGGGCTCAAGACCGATTTTGATGACCTGTTGCGAGATGGGGCGGCTGAGCCTGAAGCGCAGATGAATGTTGAAACCCTGCCAACGGTCGCAGAACCTGAGCCCGAACCCGAGGAAGATATCCTCGGCGTCGCCCAAGCCCGAGAAAAACTCCTGGCCGCCGTCGCTGCCCTGGAACAACCCACGTTGAGCGACGAAGAAGCCGAAGCCCAGGCGCTGGCCGAAGCCATCGAAAACGAACGCCGGCAGTTCGACGACTGACACAGAGCAAAATGTGGGAGCAACTGTCTTCACCATGCCATTCGTCACCGCCACTCAGTGCCATCTCGCAACATGGCATTGAGCCTAATCAGCAGTACACGCATGCAGGCGATGAGCGCGACCTTCGCGCTCTTACCTCGCTCTCGAAGGCCTTCGTAGCGTGCCTTGAAGTCGGGCTGATGGCGGATTACAACCCAGCAGGACATGTACAGAGCCCGTCTGACACGGGCTCTGCCTCCATAGATATGTCGCTTCCCGCTGTGATTACCGCTGTCGTCGTTCAAGGGCGCGATACCTGCCAAGGCCGCAACCTCACGGCGATCAAGCTCACCTAGTTCGGGCAGATAAACCAGCAAACTCGCGGTGGCAACCGTACCGATACCTTTAACAGAGATGAGCCGCTGGGCTTTTTCTGCGTCCAGTTCGTGCATGCTCTGATTGATGGCCTTATCAAGTTGCCTGATTTGCGTTTGCAGGAAGTGAATATGGCCTTTGATCAGCGCAATAACGGCTGGTAGCTGGGCTTGCTGAAGACGGCGCTTATTGTCGTCTCGTTGCTGAACGAAATGCTCGCGCTGCTGAACCAGCTCGCGGAGCGCTTCACGCTCAGGCGAAATAACCTTGCTGCTTGAGGCATTCAGCACTTCAGCAAAGTCTGCTAGAACGGCCGCATCAATAGCGTCAGTCTTCGCATTCTTGCCCATCGCCACGGCAAAGGATCTGGCTCGGCGAGGATTGACCCTGAGCACCTTGAAGTTTGCGCCTTGCAGAGCCGCCATGGCATTACGCTCATAGCCCCCGGTGGCCTCCAGCAAAATCAGACTGACTTCAAACTGACTCAATCGTCGAATCAGCTCAAGAAATCCTTCTGAAGTGTTTGAAACATCGAAACCTTCGCTCTGTGGTTTAACCCAGACGACAAGGTTTGATTTTGAGATGTCGATACCGACCCAGGAAATCATGGCAAAACCCTCTTACACTCAGATGTGAGAGTGCTCTGGCTTTGCCCACGCTTGTGATTTCGAGTGGCTGCTCGTCCAACTGTTCGGGCTTGTAGGCCAGAGTGGAAAGGTGGATGGCAGCTCGGCTCCCACACGTGCTTTGAGCACCGCGGACTTGCAGCTTGCCATCCACCCCTCTCACCCCAGAGTTTATTCCTAGATCAAGACACAAGCGGGCTTGCTCGCACATTTGATTATCGTCGCCAGGGAGAATGCATATGAGTTCCACCAAAGACCCCTGCATCAGTATCTGCAAATTCAGCGCTGACATTTGTGTCGGCTGCGGTCGCAGCAAGCGTGAAATCCGCGCCTGGAAGAAACTCGACAAGACCGACAAGCGTGCCGTTCTCGCCGAGGCCCATCTGCGATTGATCGCCCTGGGCGCCACCGGTCGGCGGAAAAGCAAATGACCGGGCACTTATCGACTACGCTCTGATGCGCAACACGCTCCATGAGCGTATGATTCGCGACCCTTTGGCGATACGTTCGCCCAAGACTCAGATTTGAACACTCTTCAGGCCACGCCTGAATCGACACACCGGGAGGTGCTTAAGATGAATGAGCAAGACCAGAACGACATCCAGGAAATCGGCCCAGCAGGCGAAAAACTGCAGAAAGTCCTCGCCCGTATCGGCGTCGGCTCGCGCCGTGACGTAGAAGCCTGGATTACTCAGAAGCGCATCAAGGTCAACGGCGTCGAAGCCACCTTGGGTCAGCGCGTCGACTTGCATGATGCGATCACCATTGATGGCAAGGTCATCAAGCGTGAAGAGGCCGCCGAATCGGTGCGCCGCGTGATCATGTACAACAAGCCGGACGGCGAGATCTGCACCCGTGACGACCCGGAAGGCCGTCCAACCGTATTCGACAAGATGCCGCGCCCGAAAGAGGGGCGTTGGATCAACATCGGCCGTCTCGATATCAACACCACCGGTTTGCTGATGTTCACCACTGACGGTGAGCTGGCCAATCGTTTGATGCACCCGTCCTACGAAATGGACCGCGAATACGCGGTGCGTGTGCGTGGCGAAGTCGACGACGAGATGATCGAGCGTCTCAAGGCCGGTGTTGTGTTGGAAGATGGTCCGGCGCGCTTCACCGACATCAAGCAGGCGCCAGGCGGCGAAGGTTTCAACCATTGGTACCATTGCGTGGTGATGGAAGGCCGTAACCGTGAAGTGCGTCGCCTGTGGGAGTCCCAGGGCCTGGTGGTCAGCCGTCTGAAGCGCGTGCGTTTTGGTCCGGTGTTCCTTAACTCCGACCTGCCGATGGGCCGCTGGCGCGAAATGAGCCAGTACGAAGTTGACATTCTGAGTGCTGAAGTTGGCCTGACGCCTGTGGCCATGCCGCAGATGAATGCCAAGAGCAAAGACAAGCTTGAGCGTATGCAGCGCAAATCGTCGCGTCCGGTGGCCCGTACTGAACGCGTGGCGCGTACCGTGCGCCCGGCGTTGAATGCACCGGCGTCCGGTGGCCGCATCTCCCGCGAGCCGCACCTGGAAGGTGAGCGTCGTCCATCGGCGCCTGCGCGTCAGGACGGCGAACGTGCGCCACGCACGCCACGCCCTGCGGATCGTGGCGAGGCACCAGGCGCGGGTCGCGGCAACCGTGGCGAGTCTGGCCGTGGTGCACCGGCGTCGGATCGTCCGGCTGACAGCGCCAATACCAAGCGCCCAGCCAAGCCCGCGCCGAAAAAGCGCCCAGGCCTGAAATTGGTGGACGACGAGCCATCGGGCAAGCGCCGAGGCGCGCCAGCCGGTTCTGGTCAGCGTCCAGGCTTTGGTCGTAAGAAGCCTTAAGAGCAGCCGCAAGCTTTAAGCTGCGAGCCACAAGAAAAGCGCCGACTCTCATGGGTCGGCGTTTTTTTTTGCAGCGGGCAGCAATGTTTCAGCACCTGTACGTTCGTCCGCTACCCGTGCGGGTTGCTTGCTGTTGGCAGGTTTTTTTGCCTGGCTGTAACGCAAAGCTGACGATTACTGCCTGGGATCACTCGGCCAATCTGCTGTCGTGTGTATTGTAAAAATTACCTGACAGCAGGTGGGCGAGTGTGTCCACGTTCGGCCCGAACCGGTCGAGCGGTGTACAATGCGCCGCGTTTTACTGTGACCCCTTTGCGTATCCACGCAATAGGCCAACCTTCAAGGCTATCCGCCTTGTTAACTCCGCCTGGCCAAAAGCCGGACGGGTTCGATTTCGTCACAGATAAAAACAAGCAGGTGACGCATGACCGTTAGAAAAACGCTGGACTCCTGGTGCCTGCGCTGGGGTTTGATCGGCGCTGCTTGAGTCGACTGGCAAAGCAGTAACGTGCAATGAACATCATCAAACCTTGCGTGAGACCCTTTTCATGAGTGGACCCCATTCGCATTCAGGTGAACTGAAGCGCGGCCTTAAAAATCGTCATATTCAATTGATCGCCCTCGGTGGCGCAATCGGTACCGGCTTGTTCCTGGGCTCGGCGGGGGTGCTGAAGTCAGCGGGGCCGTCAATGATCCTGGGGTATGCCATTTGCGGTTTCATTGCCTTCATGATCATGCGCCAATTGGGCGAAATGATCGTAGAAGAGCCGGTGGCTGGCTCCTTCAGCCACTTTGCGCATAAGTATTGGGGCGGTTTCGCTGGCTTCCTGTCGGGCTGGAACTGCTGGATCCTGTACATTCTGGTGGGCATGTCGGAGCTGACAGCCGTCGGCAAGTACGTGCATTACTGGTGGCCGGAGATTCCGATCTGGGTCTCGGCCGCAGCGTTTTTCGTGCTGATCAACGTGATCAACCTGACCAACGTCAAAGTGTTCGGCGAGGCTGAGTTCTGGTTCGCGATCATCAAGGTCGTGGCCATCGTCGGCATGATTGCCCTGGGCAGCTATCTGCTGGTCAGCGGCACCGGCGGGCCCCAAGCCTCGGTGAACAACCTGTGGGAGCACGGCGGGTTCTTCCCCCACGGCGTCGGCGGTCTGGTGATGGCCATGGCGTTCATCATGTTTTCGTTCGGTGGCCTGGAAATGCTTGGCTTTACCGCCGCGGAAGCGGACCAGCCACGTACCGTTATCCCCAAGGCCATCAATCAGGTGATCTACCGGATCCTGATCTTCTACATCGGCGCCCTGGTAGTGTTGCTGTCGCTGATACCTTGGGACAGCCTGCTGGTAACCTTGAACGCCTCCGGTGATGCCTACAGCGGCAGCCCGTTTGTCCAGGTGTTCTCGATGCTGGGCAGCAACACCGCCGCGCACATCCTTAACTTCGTGGTGTTGACGGCGGCCCTGTCGGTGTACAACAGCGGGACGTATTGCACCAGCCGCATGTTGCTGGGCATGGCCGAACAAGGCGATGCGCCGGCGGCGTTGGCGAAGATCGATAAGCGTGGCGTGCCGGTACGGTCGATCCTGGCATCGGCTGCGATCACGGTGGTGGCGGTGCTGATGAACTACCTGATTCCGCAGCACGCGCTGGAACTGCTGATGTCCCTGGTCGTGGCCACGTTGGTGATCAACTGGGCGATGATCAGTTTCTCCCATTTCAAGTTCCGCCAGCACATGAACCGCACCGGCCAGGTGTCGTTGTTCAAGGCGTTGTGGTATCCCTATGGCAACTATGTTTGCCTGGCATTCGTGGTGTTTATCCTGGGCGTCATGCTGATGATTCCGGGCATTCAGGTGTCGGTGTATGCGATCCCGGTGTGGCTGGTGTTCATGGGGGTGTGCTACTACTTCAAGAGCAAGCGCAAGGCTCCAGCCTATACCCGCGTGCAAAGCCCGGCGGTAAAGTAATTCACTGTCGATGAAGAAAAACCCGGACATGTTCCGGGTTTTTTTGGCCTGCCCGAAGAGGCTATGCAGATCTGCGTCGGTTGTTACAGCTTGCACCGTGGGACAAGGAACCGTGAAGCGAAGTGAACCACATAGGATGACTGGCGTTGTCAGCCGAACTTTTCCTATCTGATAGCTCGGGAGTTGAGTTATGCGTGTTCCTGTTGGCGTGTTGAACCCGTCTGGTGTGTTAAACGGTGCTGACTCCTTGTCACACACTCGTGCCCAGTGCAAAAACCTCGAAACCGATAAGGCCGCAGAGACGCAAGAAATACCGCATACAGGCGTGTCCATTGCCGGGGAAAATTATTCTCCGGCCGAAGCGAGTGCGCTGGTTCGGGCGTTCGTTAAAGATACCCTGCAAAATTCAAACTATGAGAATAAAGAGAACCTGGAGCGGCGGGCGAAGAATTTCTTTAAACACATCGAGTCCGAAATGGCTATTTGTCTTGGCGTTGAAAAGGACTTGCAACGTGATGACTCCCCAGTGTCGCAACTGTCTTCGCATATGGCACATCTGGTTCGCGGTTTGTGGATGAATGCCCAGAGTGACCCGGTTTTTCGCGAGCAACTGCATAGAGAACTGTTGGCTCCAAGCAACGACCCGGATCGCGTTTTACTGGCGGGTGAGGGCAAAGGTGGCTTGTACCTGGGAATGAAGCACCTGCACGCCATGTTGGTCAAAGGCGAGCAAGGCCCGTTGACCCGTGAAGACGCGCAGCAGGGGGCCGAAATGGCATTTGGCATAAAAGCCATGGCCGAAGCGATGAGAAGCCAGGATTCGATGCTTGCGGGGCTCGATGCCTACACCGCTAAACATCGAGTCGGCTCCAATCGGGTCGTCGATGGGGTGAAAACCCACCATTTCACCAGTCCCCATGGCACGGACCTGCGTAACGACCTGGGCACGCAAATTCGCGACCAGTCAGGCGTGCCGGTCATGCTGGGAACATCGGGTGGTGCTTCGGATGTGGCTTCCACGCTGCGACATGCCGCCGAGTCGCAACAGCAACCAATGTGGCCAAGTGGGATGAGCGAGAACCAGGGGCGGGAAGCCATGATGGGATTGGTATTTCACCTGATGCGCCATCAGGTGACAGACAATGCCCAGGCGTTTTACGACAAGATGAGACGTGATTTGCATGGCCTGCCTTCCAAGAAGGTCGAGCCGACGCTGATTTTCTCTCACTCGTTCCCTGAAGTCGTGACAGGTGTGGAGATGACCCTGAACAACGAAAAACCAACGGAACGTGACGCGATGATCAGGTCGACACAGCTTGCCAAAGTGCTGCTGGACAAGGCCTTTGCCGACAGAGATGCCTGACAGTCCTGGATAAGTAACGCCCACGGCAAGCCGGTACATGGCAGTGATGCATTCGCGTATCCTGAGTGACCCCCTCGAATCGCGGACCTTGCTTTCCATGCTGGTGATTTCCAACAACGTGCATCTGTCCGACGCCGAGATCGAGTTGACTGCCATCCGTGCCCAAGGCGCCGGCGGCCAGAACGTCAACAAGGTCTCCAGTGCCGTGCATCTGCGTTTCGACATTCCGGCCTCGTCCCTGCCGCCGTTCTACAAGGAACGATTGCTGGCGCTGCGCGACAGTCGCATCACCAGCGAAGGGGTGCTGGTACTCAAGGCCCAGCAATACCGGACCCAGGAGCAGAATCGCGCCGATGCCCTGGAGCGCTTGGTGGAGTTGATCCTCAGCGCGACCAAGGTGGAGAAAAAACGCCGCCCCACCAAACCGACCCTGGGTTCGAAAAAGCGACGCCTGGAATCGAAGACCAAGCGCGGCAGTATCAAGGCCGGGCGTGGCAAGGTGGATTTCTAGCCTGCGTTGCGTTCTTCACGGTACTTGGGGGACTGCCGATATAAATACAGGCTGAGCAGCAGTCCGGCGAAGGCGGCGAGCGCGGCGAACAGAAAGATCGAGGCAAAGCCGAAACCCGCTGCAATCGCTCCGGCCAGCGGCCCGGTAATGCCCAGCGACAGATCGACAAACAGCGAATATGCGCCTACCGCCGCCCCCCGGCTGGAGGCTGGCACCAGGTTGACCGCTTCCACGCCAAGCGCGGGAAACACCAGGGAAAAACCGAATCCGCTCAAGGCAGCGCCGGCCAGTGCCAATTCGGCGTTCGGCGCCAGCCACAGCAACAGCAGGCCCAGGCTTTCCACCGCCAGGCAGGCGATCGCCACGCGAAAGCCACCCATCCGGTTGATCAGGTTGCCAAACAACAGGCGTGCGCCGATAAAGCTCGCACCGAACAGGCTCAGGCACAGTACGGCGTTGTCCCAATGCTGGGTGGCGTAATACAGAGTGATAAAGGTCGCGATGGTACCAAAGCCAATGGAGCCCAGCGCTAACCCGCAGCCGTGGGGCAGAACGCGGCCCAGCACATGCATGAACGGCAAGCGTTCACCTGCGACCACTGGCGCCGCGCGTTTCGGCCAGGCCAGCAGCAACCCCAGCAACGCCAGCAAAATAATGCTCAGGCCCATGCTCCACAGCCCCAGTCGATTGACCAGCCACACCCCCAACGGCGCGCCAATGGCCAGGGCGCCGTAGCTGGCGATGCCATTCCAGGAGATGACTTTGGCGGTGTTCGTCGCGCCGACCCGACCGATGCCCCAGCCGATCGAGCCTGAACCCACCAGGCTTTCGGCGCTGCCCAACACCAGGCGGCCGATCAACAGGCTGGTCAGGCTCAGGACGGGCAGGTGTGTCAGCCAGGCCGAGAGCAACATGAATACGCCGCTCAAGCCGCAGCCTGCCAAACCGTACATTACCGCGCGCTTGCTGCCACGATTATCGATGATACGTCCGGCGTAAGGCCGGCTCAGCAGGGTGGCGAGGTATTGCACGCTGATCACCAGCCCGGCCACGACCGCGCCAAATCCCAACTCGCTGTGGACGTAGCCCGGCAGTACGGCCAAGGGAATGCCGATATTCAAGTAACCGATAAAGGTGAACAAAACGATGGAAACGACTTGCAGCGTGACCGCCATGGGGCGCTGGGTTTCTGGCATGGGAAGAGATCCACTGTCGCGGCAGAAAAAAGATAGCCTGCTTATGATACCGGTGCTTTGGCCCACGCAGGGCGGCAAAACACAAAACTCTGGATCAATGGTGTCAGAGGAAGGACGAGGCACTGCGCTTATCGAGCCACTACGCCACGCATGAGCCAGGAAGGCGATCAGCTATCGGCGGGGTTGAGCAGGCGGGTCGTTACCAGGGCGGCCAGGGCATTTTCCTGGGTGCCGAAGCGCTTGAGCAGCAACGCTTGTTTTTCAGGGCTGAGGCGACTCCACACGTCGACCATTTGCATGGCCGCGCCGAGCAAGGCGTCGTCAGGGTCGGGCTGGGGGCGATCGGTCATGTTGCGAATCTCTGCTACGGGTATTTCAGGCAGTGTGGAAAGCGCGCAATGTCACGCTTTCCACACGGTCTGGGTATTGCGTCAGTCTTGGCTTTCGCTGTCGACAGGTGCTGCTTCTTTGGGCTCGGCCTTGTCGCTACCGGCCTGTTGCGGGGTTGGCTGCTCGGTCTCGTGCAGGCTTGGGAAGGGGAGATTAGGGATCTCGTGCATCGTCGTCGCTCCTCGCAAGGTCTGTTGATGAATTGCAGGTATTCCACGCTTTTAACAAAGCCCGGGCAGCATACAGCACTGTAAATGACAAAAAGACTTTTATTCCTCGAATGGATAAACCTTGATGGCCGAGAAGCAAGGGACATAACGTCACACTGCGGCGCTCTGCTCATCGGTGTGTCTCTTATTGTTTTGGCGTGAGGGGCCTAAAACGGTACTTTGCCAAGAATCATGTCGCGATACATGACGAAATCTCCCAGCAGGCTGTAGAACGGATGTTGAAAAGTCGCCGGTCGATTTTTTTCAAAAAAGAAATGGCCGGCCCAGGCAAAGCTGTAGCCAGCCAGCGGCAGTGCGAGCAATAGCCACCAGGCACCTTTGCCGACGGCCAAGGCGAAAATGAAAATCACCAGGCTGGTGCCGATAAAGTGCAGGCGTCGGCAGGTGCTGTTGCCGTGTTCGCTCAGGTAATAGGGATAGAACTCAGCGAAACTATTGAATTTTCTTATATTTTCCATAATGGCCGGCCCTCTGTTGTTGTTCTATCGAATCGGTGTTCGGTGGGGAGCTTATTTGAGTCTAGAGTCATCAGCGCTAACGGCCAGTGACAATAGATGCCACTTTAGTATCCTTTGATGCCTGGCTGCGATTTCGGCCTTCCCTTTATAGCAAGCAAGCCAAGAAAACCTCATGAGTGAACGAACGACTTCCGCAAGCTGGGCGATGGGGATAGTCAAGGCGCTGGAGATGGAGGGCCTGGATTGCCGTGCCTTGTTCAAGCAGATCGGCCTGGATTACGCGGCCCTGAATGACCCGGACGCGCGCTTCCCCCAGGATTCGATGACCCGGCTCTGGCAGCGGGCGGTGGAGTTGTCGGGCAACCCGGCGATTGGCCTGAACATGGGTAAGGTGGTGCACCCGGCGTCCTTTCATGTGGTGGGTTATGCCTTGATGTCCAGTCGTACGCTCGCCGAAGGGTTTATGCGCCTGGTCCGTTACCAGCGAATCATCGCCGAAAGCGCCGAATTGAGTTTTCGCCTGTTGACCGAAGGCTATGCGTTGATACTGACCGTGCATGGCGACCATCTGCCACCCACCCGGCAAAGCGCCGAGGCCTCTCTGGCCAGCGCGTTGGCGTTGTGCGGCTGGTTGACCGGTCGCACCCTGCAACCGCACAAAGTGCTGGTGCAGGGCGACCAGCCGGCGGACCTGGAGCCCTACAGGCAAGCCTTCCACGCACCGTTGGTGTTCAACGCGCCCTATGACGCGCTGATTTTCGAGCTCGCGGATATGGAGGCACCACTGCCGACGGCAAATGAGGCGATGGCGTTGCTGCATGATCGTTTTGCCGGAGAGTACCTGGCGCGCTTTTCTGAGAGTCGGGTCACTCACAAGACGCGTCAGGTGCTGTGTCGACTGTTGCCTCAGGGCGAGCCCAAGCGCGAGGTGGTGGCGCAGACGCTGCACTTGTCCCAGCGCACTTTGCAGCGGCGTTTGCACGAGGAGGGCACCAGCTTCCAGACCTTGCTCGACGACACGCGCCGCGAATTGGCCGAACAGTACCTGGCGCAGCCGAGCATGACGCTGCTGGAAATTGCCTACTTGCTGGGGTTCGCCGACCCGAGCAATTTTTTCCGCGCGTTCCGTCGCTGGTTCGATGCCACGCCCGGCGTGTACCGGGCGCGGATGCTAAAAGGCGCTGCTCTCAGTGACGCCAGAATGCCGGGATACACAACACAAACACCGTAATGATCTCCAGTCGACCCAGCAGCATGCCAAGCGACAGAATCCACTTGGCTGCGTCCGGCAATGTGGCGAAGTTGCCGGCCGGGCCAATGGTTTCGCCCAGGCCGGGACCGACCCCGGAGACGGTACTGGCGGCGCCGGTCAAGGCGGTCATCCAGTCTAGGCCGAGCAGCGACAGCGCCAGGGCAATCACGCAGATGGTGATGGCGAAGAAGAACGAAAAGGTCAGGATCGAGCGGACGATTTCTTCATCCAGGCGATGACCGTTGTACTTCTGCTTGATCACCGCCCGCGGGTGAATCAGTTGATTCAAGTTAGCCTTGAGCAGGATATAGGCGACCTGGAAGCGAAAGATCTTGATCCCGCCCGCGGTAGAACCCGAGCAACCGCCGATAAAGCCCAGGTAGAAAAACAGCATCAGTGAGAAGTTGCCCCACAGGCTGTAGTCCCCGAGCGCAAAGCCGGTGGTGGTCACAATGGACGTGACGTTCAGCGCGACATGACGCAAGGCTTCGAGCCAATGCAGGTTGGTGGTCCACCAATACCAACTGCCGAGTACCAGCCAGGTGAGCAGCAGCAGGGCGAGCAGACCTTGTACCTGTTGGTCCTTGATCAGTACCTTGCGGTTGCCACGCAAGGTGGCCACATACAGGGCAAATGGCAAACTGCCCAGAATCATCACCACCACGGCCACCCAATGCACCGCAGGCTGTTTCCAGTGGGCCAGGGATTCATCCGAGGTGGAGAACCCGCCGGTGGAAATCGCCGACATGGCGTGGTTGATGGCATCGAACAGGCCCATGCCGGCCCACCAGAATGCCAGGCTGCCGAACAGGGTAATGCCGACATACGCCGCCACGATCAGCCGCGCCACCATGTGGGAGCGGGGCATGACTTTTTCCGAGCGGTCCGAGGATTCGGTCTGGAACAGGCGCATGCCACCGATCCGCAGCAGCGGCAGAATCGCCACGGCCATGGCGATAAAGCCGATACCGCCGAGCCAGTGCAGCAGTGAACGCCAGATCAGAATACCCGGTGACATGGTGTCCAGGCCGCTGAGCACGGTGGCGCCGGTGGCCGTGATGCCGGACATGCTTTCGAAGAACGAGTCGGTGTAGCTGATGTGCTGGGTCAGCAGGAATGGCAGCGCGGCGAAGATGCACACCACCACCCAACTGCTGACCGTCAGCAGGTACATGTCCCTGGGGCGCAGGTGCACATGTTCCGGGCGGCCGGGGATTACCAGGGCCACGCCGGCGACAAAGGTGATCATGCTTGCCCAGAGAAAGGACGGCAGGTCGCTGGTGCGTTCGAAAAACACCAGGGTCGCCATCGGTACCACCATGGCGATCGCGAGGGTGATCAGGAAGATGCCGATGATGAAACCAATGATCCGTAAGGTCGGCAGCGCCATGAAGTCCGCTCGGGTGACAGGAAGAGGCGCCATTCTACCTGCGGCGTAGGGCTTGTAAACCGGGGGCTGTAAAGGCTCTACGGTTGAAATGCGGAGCGGGCTTGTGTGGGAGCGAGCTTGCGGTCTTTGTGCGACTGCAAACGATAGCTACAAAAAAGGCGACCCGAAGGTCGCCTCATTGACTCACTCAGACCGCGCTGATCAGAAATCGTGTTCAGCGTTGTCCGGGTTCAGGTCGCCGATACCCAGCTTACCGGCCACCTGCTCGATGGCGCCGGTCTGCTTGACCAGCGAAGCAATGGCGTCGCGCACGATCTGGTTGCCCGCTTCGTTGCCGGCGGCGATCAGTTGATCGTAGTGCTCGCCCTTGTCGGCGTGGTCAACCATGACCTGGATCTTGGCTTCGGTGGCAGCCAGGTCAGCCTTGAGGGCTGCGTCGGCGGCCGGATCGACCTTGGCCACCAGGGACGACAGGCTGGCGCCGGTCATCTGGGTGCCATCAACGCGGGTGTATTCGCCCAGGTACACGTTGCGGATGCCCTTGGCGTCGTAGAACTGCGAGTTATGCGTGTTATCGCTGAAACAGTCGTGCTCGTCTTCTGGCGAGTTGGCTTCCAGGGACACTTTCATGCGCTCGCCCGCCAGTTCGCCCAGGGACAGGCTGCCCATGCCGAACAGCATCTTGCGCAGGCCGTCGGTGGCAGGTTCTGCTTCCAGCGTGGCGCGGTAGTTGTCTTCGACGTCGGGTTTCCAGTTGCCGACCATCTCTTCCAGGTCGCTGACCAGCAGTTGGGTCACGGCGTTCAAGTAGGCACGGCGACGCTCGTTATGGCCACCGGTGGCGCCTTCACCTTGCAGGTAGTCCGATGCCGGACGGTTACCGGCGCCAGGGCCTGTACCGTTCAGGTCCTGGCCCCAGAGCAGGAATTCGATGGCATGGTAGCCGGTGGCGACGTTGGCTTCAGAACCGCCCAACTCATTGAGGCTGGCGAGTTTTTCCGCGGTGATTTCCTTGACGTCGATTTTGTCTTCGCCGACCTGAATCTCGGTGTTGGCGATGATGTTGGCGGTGGCGCCCGGGTTGCCGAGTGCATGGGCGTAGGATTTGTCGACGTAGTCGATCAGGCCTTCGTCCAGTGGCCAGGCATTCACTTGGCCTTCCCAGTCATCGATGATGGTGTTGCCGAAGCGGAACACTTCGCTTTGCAGGTAAGGCACGCGGGACGCGATCCAGGCGGTACGGGCGGCCTTCAGCGTCTCGTCGTTGGGGTTGGCGAGGAACGTGTCGATAGCGGTCTGCAGGGTTTTCGCGGTGGACAGGGAATCGCTGTAGACAGCGAACACCATGTCTGCGTAATGCGCGACGACCGCCTTGGCGGCGGCCTCATCGACCTGGCCAGCGGGAGCGGCAGCAGCTGGAGTGCTGGCAGCGGGCGTAGGTGCCTGAGGAGCGGCGGTCTTGTCGTTGCCCTCGCCGCAACCGGCGAGAGAAATGGCGATGGCCAGCAGACTGGCGGTGGCCAGGGGCATACGAATCATGGCGAACATCCTGCTTCGGTAGATGACTGGGGCGCACCGTGGCGCGCAAAACTGCAACATAATGCGAAAGATTTGCATTTTCTGTAAAGGGTTGGCGCCGTAAAAATTTAACATTCGGATGCCGACCGCCCAAGACCGCGCCTCGGGTGGCCATCATCGTGCTACAGAATCACGGCGTTATTGCGTGCGGATTGCTTCAGATACGCTGCCAACTCGCGCGCCGGCAGCGGTTTGCTGTAGTGATAACCCTGGCCTTCATGGCAACCTTCGGCGATGACATACGCTTCCTGCTCGACGGTTTCCACGCCTTCGGCGATCACCTGCATCCCCAGGCTTTTGCCCAATTGGATGATCGCACGCACGATGCTGGCATCGTCGTCGTCGTCCAGCAGGTCCTGGACGAAGCTCTTGTCGATCTTGATCTTGTCCAGGGGCAGGCTTTTCAGGTAGCTGAGGGATGAATACCCGGTACCGAAGTCATCAATAGCGATCAGTGCACCGGAACGCCGCAGGCTCAGCAGGTGCTGGGCGGCGGTACTGATGTCTTCCATCAGACCGGTTTCAGTGACCTCCAGCTCGAGGCTGCCGGGCGGCAGGCGATAAATTTGCAGCAGATTGTTGACCATCCGTGGCAGCTCGGCGTGGTGTAGTTGCACCGTGGACAAGTTGACGGCCATACGCAGCGCGGGGAACCCCAGGTCATGCCATTCGCGCAGTTGCCGGCAGGCTTGGTCCAGTACCCATTCGCCAATCTTGATAATCGTGCCGTTCTGTTCCGCCAGGGGAATGAACAGGTCAGGCGGCACCAGGCCGTGTTCCGGATGTTGCCAGCGCAGCAGCGCCTCGACGCCGACCACGTGGTGGTCGCGGTAACTGATCTGCGGTTGATACACCAAGTGCAATTGATCGCGGTTCAAGGCGTCGCGCAGGTCTTTCTCCAGTTCGCGGCGACGGCGCATTTCACTGTCGACGCTGGCGATATAGAACTGGTAGCGACTGCGCGAGCGGCTCTTGGCCAGCGTCATGGTTTGCTCGGCTTTTTGCAGCAGCTTCTCGGTGCTGTCGCCGTCTTCCGGGAACAAAGTAATGCCAATGGTGGCCCGCAGGCGGATTTGCTGGTGATCGAGGGCGAATTCGGCGTCCAGGTCATCAAGGATGCTCTGGGCCAGTTCGGCCGCCTCGTAGGGTTGTTCGATGTCGGGCTGGACCAGGGCGAACTGGTCGCCTCCCAGGCGGGCGAGGGCGCCGAGGCGGCCACTGTGAGCGCGCAGGCGATCGGCCAGGGCCAGCAATAACTGATCGCCCGCCTGGTAGGTGAATTGCTCGTTGACGCTTTTGAAGTCGTCCAGGCCGACGCATAGCACCGCGACCCTACGTTGTCGGCGACTGGCATCAATGAGGATTTTGTCCAACTGTTCCTGGAGTTTCTGGCGATTCGGTAGCCCGGTCAGAAAGTCATGCTGGGCCATGCGCAGCAGGCTGTTTTCGGCTTCATGACGCAGGTGGGTGTTGCGCTCGATGGAGGCCAGCAACTGGTTGGCGGTGTTGATCCAATGTCCCAGTTCGTTGCTTTCGTGTCCCTTGAGCAGCGGAATCTTGTGTTCACTCGGGCGGTCGGGGTTGATTGAACTCAGGTGCCCGATGATCCGCGACAGCGGCTTGGTCAGCAACCAGTGATAGACCAGGTACAACACCAGGCCCATGGCCAGGGCGCGCAATACGCCGGAGATGAAGATGATCACCGAGCTGACAATGAAGCTGTTGCCGTAAACGGCGGTGTCGAGGGTGATGCTCAGGTCGCCGTAATATTCGCTGTACGGCCCGCGCCCCACCAGCGGTGTGGTGAAGGTGCGTTCTTGGCCAAGGATCAGGTCGGTGAGCCAGCGGCTGGAAGAGTGCTGCAGGGCGCGACTCTTTTCGGCGAGCATCGGTTCGTTGGGATGACCGATGGAAGCCATGCGTACGGATTCATCTTGGAAGAGGCCTTCAATAACCTGCATGCCCATCTCGCGATCCAGGCTGTAGACGGCCTGGGTGGACGGGTCGCGAAACATATCGAGGATGCGCTGGGCATCTCCAGCCACCGCCTGACGGGTTTTATAAGCGTCAAAGACAATCTGGGCAGCACTCAGTACCACCCCGACGATGAGTGCCGAAAGCAGCGCAACCCGGAGCAACTTCACCGACAAGCTGTTTTTGAGTTCCAGCTTCAAAGGGTCATTCCTTGTTCCATTCGGGTAGCCTCAAGATGCCATGAGTATTGGCAATCCCGTGATGGCAGTCAAAGGGACATTATCGGTGTTGATAATTTGCTGTCATGGAGGGATGCACTTCGGTGTGGCCGAGTCGATAGTGGCGCGGGGCGGGAAGCGCGGCGATTTGGTGTTTTCGCCTGCTGAGTCGCGCTGGCGGCGAACTCAGTCGCTCTCCAATGTTCAATCCGCAGGGTTGTTCCGCTTGTGCCATAAGGCGCGTGGCCGCTGCTTGATTCCCGCGTTGTGGTGTTTTTACCGAATTGCGCCCATGAAAAAGCCCGGCCATGGCCGGGCTTTTTCTACTGCAAGGCGTGCTTAAGCAGTGAAGGTCTTGCCTTCGAACTGCTCGGCAACGAACTTCCAGTTGACCAGGTTCCAGAACGCTTCCACATACTTTGGACGCACGTTGCGGTAGTCGATGTAGTAGGCGTGTTCCCAGACGTCGCAGGTCAGCAGCGGGGTGTCGCCGCTGGTCAGCGGGTTGCCGGCACCGATGGTGCTGGCCAGGGCCAGGGAACCGTCAGCTTTTTTCACCAGCCAGCCCCAACCGGAACCGAAGGTCCCGACCGAAGTCTTGGTGAACTCTTCCTTGAACTTGTCGAACGAACCGAACGCGGCGTTGATGGCTTCCGCCAGTGCGCCGGTCGGTTGACCGCCGGCGTTTGGCGCCAGGCAGTTCCAGTAGAAGGTGTGGTTCCAGACCTGAGCGGCGTTGTTGAAGATGCCGCCCGAAGAGGATTTGACGATCTCTTCCAGGGACTTGCCTTCGAACTCGGTGCCTGGCACCAGGTTGTTCAGGTTCACGACATAGGTGTTGTGGTGCTTGTCGTGGTGATATTCCAAGGTTTCCTTGGAGATGTGCGGCTGCAGGGCATCGTGTGCGTACGGCAGCGGCGGCAATTCGAAAGCCATGATAATTCTCCTAATCAGGTCAGTTGCGGTGAGCGCAAGGCCGATCACGGGCGGCCAAACATGCGCCGGGGAGTTTGTACTCTTTGCGACGCAGGGGCTGGATCATAGCACCGGGGGTGCGGCAAAACCACGCAACAACTGTGTGGGATAGAGGTTCCAGCGTCTTTTGCCGGTTCTTCAAATAAGTTCAGGGATGCGTATTAATTGGTAAGCCACGGAGAACATCATCACCGCCACCAGCAAATCCAGCAGGCGCCAGGTCGCCGGGCGCGCCAGCCACGGTGCGAGCCAGGCGGCGCCGAGGGCCAGCGTGGAGAACCACAGGAATGAAGCACTGGCGGCGCCTGCGACATAGGCGCCTGGCTCGGTTTGCTGGGCGCCCAGGGAACCGATCAGCAACACCGTGTCCAGGTACACGTGGGGATTGAGCAGGGTGACGGCCAGCGCGCTGAGCATCACCGCGCGTAGCGACCGCATTTTTTGCCCCTCGCCTTGCCCCAGGCTTTGCCGCGAGCAGGCGCGGCGCAGCGCCAGGGCGCCATACCACAACAGGAAGGCCGCGCCGCCCCAGCGCGCAATCGCCAACAACAGCGGGCTGTGCGCCAGCACGGTTGCCAGGCCGAACACCCCGGCGGCCACCAGCAATGCGTCACATACCACGCACAACGCCGCCACTGACAGGTGGTGTTCACGACGCAGGCTTTGGGCCAGGACAAACGCGTTTTGCGTGCCGATAGCCATGATCAGTCCAAGGGCTACCAGCAAGCCGTTTACATAACTCTGCCACATGAAATTCACTCTACCTGTCACTCGATGCTGGCGATTGTCGAGGTTGAAGCTGTATAAGAAAAACAAATATTGCTGATCGCCCATTAGGAAAACTGATGTTTGACTATAAGTTGCTTTCCGCTTTGGCGGCGGTGGTGGAACAGGCCGGCTTCGAACGGGGCGCCCAAGTGCTCGGTGTGTCGCAATCGGCGATATCCCAACGTATCAAATTGCTTGAAGCACGAATCGGTCAGCCGGTGCTGGTGCGCGCGACACCGCCGACGCCGACGGAAATCGGCCGGCGTCTGCTTAACCATGTGCAACAGGTGCGGTTGCTCGAGCGCGACCTGCAAAGCCAGGTCCCGGCCCTGGATGAGGAGGGCATGCCCGAACGTCTGCGCATCGCCTTGAACGCCGACAGTCTGGCGACGTGGTGGGCGCAGGCGGTGAGTGACTTTTGCGCTGACCAGCACTTGTTGCTGGATCTGGTGGTGGAAGACCAGACTGTTGGCCTCAAGCGCATGCGGGCTGGTGAGGTGGCCGCCTGCGTGTGCGCCAGCGAGCGGCCTGTCGCCGGTGCCCGGAGCTTGCTGCTCGGTGCCATGCGCTACCGTGCGCTGGCCAGCCCCGCGTTTATCGCCCGCCACTTTCCGCACGGGGTGCAAGCGGATCAAGTGGCACGTACTCCCGCGCTGGTGTTTGGCCCCGATGACTTTTTGCAACACCGCTATTTGGCATCGCTGGGCGTCGATGGAGGTTTCCAGCACCATTTATGCCCGTCGTCCGAAGGTTTTATCCGTTTGACGGAAGCCGGGTTGGGCTGGGGGCTGGTGCCGGAACTACAGGTTCGCGACCAGCTCCGGGCGGGCATTCTGGTTGAGTTGTTGCCAGATAAACCCATCGATGTGCCGTTGTACTGGCATCATTGGCGCAGTGGCGGGCAATTGCTCGGTTTGTTGACCGAACACCTGGCGCGGGCAACCGGCCAGTTGTTGGTGCCGTTCTAGCAGCCTCGAGCGTCAAGCTCCAGGCTGCAAGCAAAGAGCCGGCAGATTGTTTTTAACGTGCAGCTTGAAGCTTGACGCTCAAGGCTGCACCCGTAGGAGGCTGCATGAAAGTTCTGGTCACCGGCGCAAGCGGCTTCATCGGCGGGCGCTTTGCGCGTTTCGCCCTAGAGCAAGGCCTGGATGTGCGGGTCAACGGGCGTCGGGCAGAAGGGGTCGAACACCTGGTACGGCGTGGCGCCGAGTTTATTCAGGGGGATCTGAATGATCCGGACCTGGTGCGCAACCTCTGCCGCGAGGTTGACGCCGTGGTGCATTGTGCCGGCGCCGTGGGGTTATGGGGGCGTTACCAGGACTTTCACCAAGGCAATGTGCTGGTGACAGAGAACGTCGTCGAAGCCTGTCTCAAGCAACGTGTCGGGCGTCTGGTGCATCTGTCGTCGCCATCGATCTATTTTGATGGGCGTGATCACCTTGGATTGACCGAGGAGCAAGTCCCCAAGCGCTTCAAGCATCCTTATGCCGCGACTAAGTACCTGGCCGAGCAAAAGGTCTTCGGTGCCCAGGAGTTTGGTTTGGAGGTGCTGGCCCTGCGCCCGCGTTTTGTCACGGGTGCCGGTGACATGAGCATCTTTCCGCGCTTGTTGAATATGCAGCGCAAGAATCGTCTGGCGATTGTCGGAGAGGGTTTGAACAAGGTCGATTTCACCAGTATCCACAACCTCAACGAGGCATTGCTCAGCAGTTTGCTGGCCACCGGTTCCGCGTTGGGCAAGGCTTACAACATCAGTAACGGCACGCCGGTGCCGGTGTGGGATGTAGTCAACTACGTCATGCGGCAAATGCAGATGCCTGAGGTCAGGCGTTACCGCTCCTACGGTTTGTCCTACAGCGTCGCGGCGCTCAACGAAGCTTTCTGCGCCATCTGGCCGGGGCGCCCGGAGCCGTCGCTGTCACGGTTGGGGATGCAAGTGATGAACAAGGACTTTACCCTCGATATCAGCCGTGCCCGGCATTATCTCGACTATCAGCCCACGGTCAGTCTGTGGGCGGCTCTCGATGAATTTTGCCATTGGTGGAAGGCCCAGGAGCCGGGCAATCGATAGAATCGACGGGCGGGCGGAACCGGTTTTCCGTTTTCGGATCAATCCCCGCGACAGGCAAGGGGTTTATACTCGCGCCGCTTGGCTTTTCATGTGGTTACCTCAGGATTTAAGGTTGATTCATGCGTAACGATGCTAACGACGACTTCGACACAGTGCCGAGCCTTCGCGCCGACCTTGGCGACGATGACTTTGTGCCGACCTCCGCCACCTCCGTGCGCTCGCGCCCGGCGCCGGTGGTCAAGGTCAAGAGCGCCAGCACCGGGCCTTTGTGGGCCTTGGTGGGCGCACTGCTGTTTGCTTTCGCCGGTTTGGCCTGGTGGAGTTTCCAGCAGATTTCGCTGATGGGGCAGCAATTGGTGGCGACTCAGGAAAGCTTCGCGCGTATCAGCGAGGAAGCCGCTGGGCGTTTGCAGGCTATTTCCGGCAAGGTGGTGGCCAGTGAGGCCAGCGTCAATACCGGCAGTGAAGCGTTGAAAATGCAGATCAAGCAGTTGCAGGCCCAATTGCTTGAGCAAGGCAAACAACAGGTAGGCGTGGCTGGCCAGGCTTCGGAGCTGGACAAACGCCTGGCCCAAATGAATGCCAGCACCACGGAGCAGGCGACCGTCAATACGCAGTTGCAAGCGCAGGTCCAGACACTCACCAGTGAATTGGCGACGCTCAAGGCCGCACAGGCCGAAGCGGCCAAGCTGGACCCCGAGGTCAAGGGCCTTGCGAGCGAGGTGGCAACCCTGAAGAAGCAGGGCAACCCGGCGGCGGCCATCGCTCGTCTGGAGCAGGATCTGTTGGTGGTCAAGAGTGAGCTGGATAATCGCGCCGCCAGCGAAGGGCCGACCAATAAGGAATTTGATGTGTTCCGGATCCAGACCACGCGCAACATCACCACTTTGCAGACGCAGATGCAGACCTTGCAGCGTCAGCTTGGCGCACAGGTGGGA
Organism: Pseudomonas mucidolens; assembly: GCF_900106045.1. Taxonomy (NCBI): domain Bacteria; kingdom Pseudomonadati; phylum Pseudomonadota; class Gammaproteobacteria; order Pseudomonadales; family Pseudomonadaceae; genus Pseudomonas; species Pseudomonas mucidolens. The sequence continues at coordinate 540,572 of NZ_LT629802.1, forward strand.
GCTACGCCGCCCGGGCAATGATCGGGCCGCTGCAATGTGGGAAATGTCACTGTTCGGTGACATTTCTCTTGCCCTTCGTTACGTGTGCCGCCCTGGCCCTTGTTTAGACTCCCGCCATCCCACAAAAACAAACAGGGCCAACCATGACCATGCAACCACTGCCTGCCAGCAGTTGGCTGAACGCACCTGCCCATCACACCTGGCTTGCCGCCGAAGGGCAGCGCCTGTTGATGTTCGCCAAGTCTGCCAGGCTGCCAGACGGCTTCGGCAATCTGGATGATCAAGGCCGCCTGCCCGCCGGTGCCTGCGCCGAAACCATGAACACCGCCCGCATGACCCACAGCTTTGCCATGGCCCATGCCATGGGTTTGCCGGGCTATGCCGAATTGGTCGAGCATGGCGTGGCGGCACTCGGCGGTCCGTTGCGTGATAGCGAGCACGGCGGTTGGTTCGCCGCGGCCCAGGCCCGCGACGGCAACAGTGGTAAGGCGGCTTACCTGCACGCATTTGTGGCCTTGGCCGCAAGTTCGGCGGTGGTGGCCGGCGCGCCCGGTGCGCAGAGCCTGCTGAATGATGCGATCCACATCATCGAACAGTTTTTCTGGAGCGAGGAGGAGGGCGTGATGCTCGAATCCTTCGCGCGTGACTGGACTGGCGAAGAGGCTTATCGCGGGGCCAACAGCAACATGCACGCCACCGAAGCGTTTCTCGCCCTGGCTGATGTCACGGGGGATACCCGCTGGCTGGAGCGTGCGCTGCGCATTGTGGAGCGGCTGATCCACAGCCATGCGGCAGACAATCAGTTCATGGTGATCGAGCATTTCGACCGTCAATGGCAGCCGCTGCCGGGTTACAACGAGGACAATCGCGCCGATGGCTTTCGTCCTTATGGCATCACCCCCGGCCATGGTTTCGAGTGGGCGCGGCTGTTGCTGCACCTGGAAGCTGCGCGCCTGCAAGCCGGACTGGCGACACCGCAATGGCTGCTGAGTGACGCCAAGGGCTTGTTCGCCAGTGCTTGTGAATACGCCTGGGCCGTGGATGGCGCCCCCGGCATCGTCTACACCCTGGATTGGAATCAGCGCCCGGTGGTACGCGAGCGTCTGCACTGGACTCACGCGGAGGCCAGCGCGGCTGCCCAGGCCCTGCTCAAGCGCACCGGCGAGCGGCATTACGAAACCTGGTACCGGCGTTTCTGGGAGTTTTGCGAGACCCATTTTATCGACCGTATCCACGGCAGTTGGCACCACGAACTCAGCGCGCAGAACCAGCCCAGCAGCAAAATCTGGGGTGGCAAGCCGGACCTGTACCACGCCTGGCAAGCGGTGGTCCTGCCGGGGCTGCCCTTGGCTCCGAGCATGACCAGCGCCCTGGCTGCAGGTGCTTATGTCACCGTCTGGTGACATTTGCCCGTCCCTTTGTTACCTGTCAGTCAAAGATCCCTGTTTAAAATCCCGTGCAGCGCAAGCTCTAGACTTGCATGCATAACAACAAGAAAAGGTACTCAGATGAACGCGATTAATCGCCTCGCCGTTGCTATTTCCATTGCCTCGTTGTTTCCCCTCAGTGCTGTTGCCGCCGACTCGAAAGGGACGGTTGAAGTTGTGCATTGGTGGACCTCGGGCGGTGAGAAAGCGGCAGTAGATGTCCTGAAGGCCCAAGTTGAGAAAGACGGCTTCACCTGGAAAGACGGTGCCGTTGCAGGTGGCGGTGGCGCCACCGCCATGACCGTGCTGAAAAGCCGCGCGGTCGCCGGCAACCCGCCCGGTGTTGCCCAGATCAAAGGTCCCGACATTCAGGAATGGGCGTCCACCGGACTGCTCGATAGCGAGGTGCTGAAGGACGTTGCCAAAGCCGAGAAGTGGGACAGCCTGCTCGACAAGAAAGTCTCCGATACCGTGAAGTACGAGGGTGATTACGTTGCCGTGCCGGTGAACATTCACCGCGTCAACTGGCTGTGGATCAACCCTGAGGTCTTCAAGAAAGCCGGTATCGAGAAAAACCCGACCACGCTCGAAGAATTCTACGCTGCCGCCGACAAGCTCAAGGCCGCGGGTTTCATTCCGTTGGCCCACGGTGGCCAGCCGTGGCAGGACAGCACGGTGTTTGAAGCAGTCGTGCTCTCGGTCATGGGCGTGGACGGCTACAAGAAAGCCCTTGTGGACCTGGACAACGCCACCCTGACCGGTCCGGAAATGGTCAAGGCGCTGACCGAACTGAAGAAAGTCGCGACCTATATGGACCCCGACGGCAAGGGCCAGGACTGGAACCTGGAAGCGGCCAAGGTCATCAACGGCAAGGCCGGCATGCAAATCATGGGTGACTGGGCCAAGAGCGAGTGGACCGCGGCCAAGAAAATCGCGGGCAAGGACTACCAGTGTGTAGCCTTCCCGGGCACCGCTAAAGCCTTCACCTATAACATCGACTCCCTGGCGGTGTTCAAGCAGAAAGACGAAGGCACCGCAGCGGGTCAGCAGGACATCGCCAAAGTCGTGTTGGGTGAGAACTTCCAGAAAGTCTTCAGCATCAACAAAGGCTCGATCCCGGTTCGCAACGACATGCTGGCCGACATGGGTAAATACGGCTTCGACAGCTGCGCCCAGACCGCTGCCAAGGACTTCCTCGCGGATTCCAAGACGGGCGGCCTGCAGCCGAGTATGGCGCACAACATGGCAACCACACTGGCTGTCCAGGGCGCGTTTTTTGACGTTGTGACCAACTACATCAACGACCCGAAAGCCGATCCTGCCGAGACCGCCAAGCAACTCGGCGCGGCGGTCAAGTCTGCCCAGTAACCTGGACCTGGGGGCGGGCGTGCCCTGATGACTGTCTTCTGTAGGAGCGAGCTCGCTCGCGAAAAACTCAAGGTCAGCGCGTTCATCCTGGATGCTCGCGTTATTTGTTGAGGACCTTCGCGAGCAAGCTCGCTCCTACAGAAAGGCGGCAGTTCCCAGGAAGTTCACCGCTAGTCCTTTTTCCCTGTATTGGATTTTCCCATGAGTTCTGTTGCTGTGTTCAGCAAGGCCTCGCCGTTAGATGCACTGCAGCGCTGGCTACCTAAACTGGTACTGGCACCGAGCATGTTCATCGTTCTGGTGGGCTTTTACGGCTACATCCTGTGGACGTTCGTTCTGTCGTTCACCAACTCGACGTTCCTGCCGACCTACAAATGGGTCGGTCTGGCGCAATACGAGCGGTTGTTCAACAACGATCGCTGGTGGGTGGCGAGCAAAAACCTGGCGCTGTTCGGCGGCATGTTTATCGGCATTACCCTGGTGATCGGCGTGCTGTTGGCCGTGTTCCTCGACCAGCGCATTCGCCGCGAAGGTTTTATCCGTACTATTTACCTGTATCCGATGGCGCTCTCGATGATCGTCACCGGTACCGCCTGGAAATGGCTGCTCAACCCGGGCATGGGCCTGGACAAACTGATGCGCGATTGGGGTTGGGAAGGCTTTCGCCTCGACTGGCTGATCGATCCGGATCGTGTGGTGTATTGCCTGGTGATCGCCGCCGTCTGGCAAGCCTCCGGCTTTATCATGGCGATGTTCCTGGCCGGCCTGCGGGGTGTCGATCAATCGATCATCCGCGCCGCGCAGATCGACGGCGCGAGCCTGCCGCGCATTTACTGGAAAGTGGTGCTGCCAAGCCTGCGTCCGGTGTTCTTCAGCGCAGTGATGATCCTCGCGCACATCGCGATCAAGAGTTTCGACCTGGTGGCGGCGATGACGGCCGGTGGGCCGGGGTATTCGTCTGACTTGCCAGCGATGTTCATGTATTCCTTCACCTTCAGCCGCGGCCAGATGGGCATAGGTTCGGCCAGTGCGATTCTGATGCTCGGTGCGATCCTCGCGATCATTGTGCCTTACCTGTATTCCGAGCTGAGGACCAAGCGTAATGACTAGTCTCGCCAAACCCTCAATCAGCCTGAGTCGCCTCGCGATCCACGGCGTGCTGTTCGTGGCTGTGCTGCTGTATCTGGTGCCGCTGGTGGTCATGCTGCTCACCAGCTTCAAGACCCCGGAAGACATCAGCTCCGGCAACCTGCTGAGCTGGCCCACGGTGGTCAGTGGTATTGGCTGGGTCAAAGCCTGGGCCACGGTCAACGGTTACTTCTGGAACTCGATCCTGATCACCGTTCCGGCAGTCCTGATCTCCACCACCATCGGCGCGCTGAACGGCTATGTGCTGTCGATGTGGCGCTTTCGCGGTTCGCAGTTGTTCTTCGGCCTGCTGCTGTTCGGCTGCTTCCTGCCGTTCCAGACGGTGCTGCTGCCGGCTTCGTTCACCCTTGGCAAGATGGGCCTGGCGAGCACCACCACCGGCCTGGTGTTCATACACGTCGTTTATGGCCTGGCGTTTACCACGCTGTTCTTCCGTAACTACTACGTCAGTATTCCGGATGCATTGGTGAAGGCTGCGCGCCTCGATGGCGCCGGGTTTTTCACTATTTTCCGTCGGATCATTCTGCCGATGTCGACCCCGATCATCATGGTCTGCCTGATCTGGCAGTTCACTCAGATCTGGAACGACTTCCTGTTCGGTGTGGTGTTCTCCAGTGGTGACTCCCAGCCGATCACCGTGGCCCTGAATAACCTGGTCAACACCAGCACCGGGGCCAAGGAATATAACGTGGATATGGCGGCGGCGATGATCGCTGGGCTGCCGACCCTGCTGGTCTATGTGGTCGCAGGCAAGTATTTCGTGCGCGGCCTGACGGCCGGCGCGGTCAAGGGGTAATCATGGCAACGCTCGAACTTCGCAATGTAAACAAGTCCTACGGTTCCGCCCTGCCGGACACCCTGAAGAACATTGAATTGTCGATCAAGGAAGGTGAGTTCCTGATCCTCGTCGGCCCCTCAGGGTGTGGCAAGTCGACCTTGATGAATTGCATCGCCGGCCTGGAAAACATCACCGGCGGCGCGATCATGATCGGTGATCAAGACGTCAGCGGCATGAGCCCCAAGGATCGTGACATCGCCATGGTGTTCCAGTCCTATGCGCTCTACCCGACCATGAGCGTGCGCGAGAACATCGAGTTCGGTCTGAAGATCCGCAAGATGAGCCAGTCGGCCATTGACGAGGAAGTGGCGCGGGTCGCCAAATTGTTGCAGATCGAACACCTGCTCAATCGCAAACCGGGCCAACTCTCGGGTGGTCAGCAACAGCGCGTGGCGATGGGCCGCGCCCTGGCGCGGCGCCCGAAGATCTATCTGTTCGATGAGCCACTCTCCAACCTCGACGCCAAGCTGCGGGTCGAGATGCGCACCGAAATGAAACTGATGCACCAGCGCCTGAAAACCACCACGGTCTACGTGACTCACGACCAGATCGAAGCGATGACCCTGGGCGACAAAGTGGCGGTGATGAAGGACGGCATCATCCAACAGTTCGGTACGCCGAAAGAGATCTACAACAACCCGGCCAACCAGTTTGTCGCCAGCTTCATCGGTTCGCCGCCGATGAACTTCATTCCGCTGCGGTTGCAGCGCAAGGAAGGTCGCTTGCTGGCGCTGCTCGAGAGCGGCCAGGGGCGTTGTGAATTGCCATTGAGCATGAACGACGCAGGTCTTGAAGAGCGTGACGTGATCCTTGGCCTGCGCCCGGAGCAAATCACCCTGGCGGCGGGTCAAGGCGATGGCTCTTCGAGCATTTGTGCCGAAGTTCAGGTCACCGAGCCTACCGGGCCGGACACCTTGGTGTTCGTCCAGCTCAATGACACCAAGGTCTGCTGCCGCCTGGCGCCCGATGTGGCACCGCAAGTGGGCGAGACCCTGACCCTGCAGTTCGATCCGGTCAAAGTGTTGCTGTTCGACGCCAAAACCGGTGAGCGACTGGGCACACAGACTTCATCGCCGGCAAGTGTGCAAGCCCGTTCTCAAGTCGGTGAAGTAAATTAAGTTGTTGTTTTAGATAAAAAAAGTAAACCGCGTTAGATAAAAACAGTTTAATAACAATAAAGACGAGGATGTAGGGATGAAAAAGCAACACAACAACACTCGGCTGCTCTGCCAACTGTCGGCAGTAGCAGCCCTGGTTTTGTCCGCCAATGCGATGGCTGACGAAGCATTCAGCGCCGATTCCAAGTGGATGACTGGCGATTGGGGTGGTGAGCGGACCAAGCTGATCGAGCAGGGTATCGACATCAAGGCGGATTATGTCGGTGAAATGGGCGCCAACCTGCACGGCGGCTACAACGACGACAAGACCGGTCGTTACTCCGATCAGTTTGGTCTGGGCGTGGCGCTGGACCTGGAAAAGCTTTGGGGCTGGGATAACACCCAGGCGAAGATCCAGCTGACCAATCGTAACGGCTACAACATCTCCAACGACCGCGTTGGCGATCCGCGTGCCGGCACCTTGAGTTCCTCCCAGGAAGTCTGGGGCCGTGGCCACATGGTGCGTCTGACTCAATTGTGGATCCAGCACCAGTTCCTCGACGGCAAGCTGGACGTCAAGGCCGGTTACTTCGGCGAAGGCGAAGACTTCAACACCTTCCCCTGCGACTTCCAGAACCTGGCGTTCTGCGGTTCGCAAGTGGGTAACTGGGCAACCAACATCTGGTACAACTGGCCGGTCAGCCAAGCCGCGTTGCGCGTGAAGTACCACATCAATCCCGAGCTGTATGCGCAGATCGGTGCCTACAACCAGAACCCGTCGCAAACCGAACACGGTAACGGTTTCAAACTCAGCGGCAGCGGTACCAAGGGCACCGTGCTGCCCGTCGAGCTGGTCTGGTCGCCGAAGGTCAACAATCTGCCGGGCGAATACCGCGTGGGTTACTACAAAAGTACCGCTAACGCCGATGACGTCCGTGAGGACATCAATGGTGGCGATGCGGCAACCACTGGCGCCGCTTATCGTTCCCACGATAGCAAGAGCGGTTACTGGTTCGTGGCTCAGCAACAACTCACCACGCATAACGGCGACGCTACCCGCGGCCTGAACATCGCGGCTAACGCCACCTTCCACGACAAGGACACCAACCTCGTCGACAACTACCAGTCGCTGATGTTCGTGTACAAGGGGCCATTCGACGCACGTCCGAAGGATGATGTCGGTATTGGTTTCTCGCGTATCCATGTCAACGATGACGTGAAGAAAAACGCCCAGTTGGCCAACGCCGCCATTGGTGTCTCCGACTATGACAACGTACTGTACTCGCCGCTGCGTGACACTGAGTACAACTACGAAATCAACTACGGCTTCCACGTGACCAACTGGCTCACCGTGCGTCCCAACCTGCAATACATCACCCATCCGGGTGGCGTGGAACAAGTCGACAACGCCTTGGTCGCCGGCCTGAAAATTCAGTCGGTGTTCTAACGCGGTTGCGATAAGCTCTTCTCTCTGTGCGCATTTTGCGGATAGCCATGGCTATCCGCTTTTTTTTTTCGGGTGGGGTATCTCACTGTAGGAGCGAGCTTGCTCGCGAAGAACTCAAAAGCGCCGCGTTGAATCAGGCCTCCCGCGTTTTTGTTAACGACCTTCGCGAGCAAGCTCGCTCCTACAGTGAGATGCACATTTGCGCGACATGATTTACAGGACCGTGGCACATGCATGAGCATCCGCTGCAACGCTTTTTCAAATCCCTGCGCGAGCGTCCGGTGTTCGCCTGGGAGCGCTTTCAAATGCGTGACGTGTTGGTGATTGACCATCCGCTGTGCCAAGCGGTGTTCAGTCGTCAGGGCGCGCAGCTGCTGCACTTTCAGCCCAGGGGGCAAAAACCCTGGTTGTGGTGCGCGGCGAAATGGCCGCAGGTGGGGGCGATTCGTGGTGGTGTGCCGGTGTGTTGGCCGTGGTACGGCCGACATCCCAGCGAAAATGCCTGGCCGTCCCATGGCTGGGCGCGGCTGATTGATTGGAAACTGCTGGACAGCAGTGCCGACGACGAAGGTGTATGTCTGCACTGGCGATTGCAGTTATGCGATTGGCAAGTGGACCTGCATGCATATTTGGGTGAAAGCCTGGAGTTGCGCCTGTGTACCGAACATCAAGACGAACTGCCTTGCCAACTGAGCCATGCATTGCACGCTTATTGGCGCATTGGTCACGTCGGTGAGATAGCGCTGTCCGGACTAGACGGGGCGCAGGGCTACGATCAGTTGCGTCGCCAGGCTTGTCAGCAGGAGGGTGAATTGCGGGTCGATGGTGGCTGCCAGCGGGTGTTCCAGCACGAGGGCGAATTGCAGCTCAAGGATCACGCCTGGCAGCGTGAGTTGTGCATTGATACGGGTGACAGCGCGGACACGGTGGTATGGCATCCGGGCAGTCGGCCGTTGCTGGGGGTGAGTTTTAACGAGGCGTCGGGGTTCGTGTGTGTCGAGTCGGCAATGGCGGGCGCCAGTCTGGCGCCGGGGGAGAGGGCGCATTTGAGTTTGCAGGCTCGGGCTGGGGTTTAACGGTGTTGCTGATGACCTCTTCGCGAGCAAGCCCGCTCCCATATTTGACCGCCTTTCAAGGTAAGACAGATGGGAGCGGGCTTGCTCGCGAAAGCGCCGGCACTGCTGGTAAAGATTCCAGACTTAGTTGAACTCATCCCCCACCGGATACCGGCTGTCATTCAAACTCTCCTTGATTTTGCGCAAATGCGGCTGGAAATCCACGCCACGACGCAAGGTCATGCCCGTTGCCAGCACATCCAGCACCGTCAGTTGAATGATCCGCGAGGTCATCGGCATATAGATGTCAGTGTCTTCGGGCAGCGGAATGTTCAGGCTCACGGTGCTGGCCTTGGCCAATGGCGAATTCTCGGCGGTCACGCCCAGCACCGATGCGCCGTTTCCACGGGCGATACGCGCCACCTCCACCAGCTCGCGGGTGCGTCCGGTGTAGGAAATGATCACGAACAGCTCGCCCGTATGCGCGACCGAAGCAATCATCCGCTGCATCAGCACATCGGCATGGGCAGTCACCGACAGGTTGAAGCGGAAAAACTTGTGCAAGGCGTCCATGGCCACCGGCGCTGAAGCGCCCAGGCCAAAGAAGTGGATCTGCCGGGCCTGGATCAACAGATCCACCGCCTTGCTGATCAGGTTCGGGTCCAGGGCCTGGCAGGCGCTGTCCAGCGACGCGATGGCGCTGCCGAAGATCTTCTGGGTGTAGGCCTCCGGGTTATCATCGGCCTCCACCGCACGGCTGACATACGCGGCGCCACTGGCGAGGCTTTGCGCCAGTTGCAATTTGAGTTCCGGGTACCCACTGACACCGAACGAGCGGCAGAAACGGTTGACCGTTGGTTCACTGACCGAGGCAGCCTGGGCCAGGGCGGCGATAGAGAAGCGGGTGGCCTGCTGCGGGTTGAGCAGGATGACCTCGGCGACTTTTCGCTCAGCCTTGTTCAATTCTTCGAGGCGGTTCCGGATCTGTTCCAGAAGATTTCGCACGCGGTCCATTCAGTCTTTCCTTCGGGCGACGATGCAAATAAGGCCGGTAACCAATCGATGAGCGGCCCTTTAAGGTGGCCTATCCTACTGAGCGTAGCTGAACACCACCACACGGAATGCGAATTTCGGCAAAATGTTGTGGTTATTACTACATTTTTCCTTGAGTGATGCCTTGAAAAAAGGTATTTGTAGCTTAACTTGATAAAAGAACAAACATCATGCCTTCGATAACCGTAGAACCCTGCACCTTTGCCCTGTTCGGCGCCTTGGGTGATCTGGCGCTGCGCAAGTTATTTCCTGCCCTCTATCAACTCGATGGCGCCGGGCTCCTGCACGACGACACGCGCATCCTGGCCCTGGCCCGTGAAGCCGGTTCCGAGCAACAGCACCTGAGTTTCATCGAGAAAGAACTGCGCAAGTATGTCGGTCAAGAACTGGACGAAGCCGTCGCCCAACGCTTCCTGGCGCGCCTGACGTACCTGCATGTCGACTTCTTGAAGACTGACGACTATGTTGCCCTGGCCGAACAGGTGTCTGTCGAACAGTCTTTGATTGCTTACTTCGCCACACCTGCGGCGGTATATGGCGCGATCTGCGAGAACCTGTCCAAGGTCGGCCTGGCGGAAAACACCCGGGTGGTACTGGAAAAACCCATCGGCTCGGACCTGGAGTCCTCGCGCAAGGTCAACGACGCCGTGGCGCAGTTTTTCCCGGAAAATCGCACTTACCGCATCGATCACTACCTGGGCAAGGAAACCGTTCAGAACCTGATCGCCCTGCGCTTTGCCAATAGCCTGTTCGAAACCCAGTGGAACCAGAACTACATTTCCCACGTGGAAATCACCGTGGCCGAGCAGGTCGGCATCGAAGGGCGCTGGGGTTATTTCGACAAGGCCGGGCAATTGCGGGACATGATCCAGAATCACCTGCTGCAGCTGCTGTGCCTGATCGCCATGGACCCGCCCGCCGATCTGTCCGCCGACAGTATTCGCGACGAAAAGGTCAAAGTGCTCAAGGCCCTGGCGCCCATCAGCCCGGAAGGCCTGACCACACAAGTCGTACGCGGCCAGTACATCGCCGGCTACAGCGCCGGCAAACCGGTGCCGGGTTATCTCGACGAAGAGAACTCCAACACCCAGAGCGACACCGAGACGTTCGTTGCCCTACGGGCCGATATCCGAAACTGGCGTTGGGCCGGGGTGCCGTTCTACCTGCGTACCGGTAAGCGCATGCCGCAGAAACTGTCGCAGATCGTTATCCACTTCAAGGAACCGTCCCACTACATCTTCGCCCCCGAGCAGCGCTTGCAGATCAGCAACAAGCTGATCATCCGTCTGCAACCGGACGAAGGTATTTCCTTGCGGGTGATGACCAAGGAGCAGGGCCTGGACAAGGGCATGCAACTGCGCAGCGGCCCACTGCAACTGAATTTTTCCGACACCTATCGCAGCGCGCGGATTCCCGATGCCTACGAGCGGCTGTTGCTGGAAGTGATGCGCGGCAATCAGAACCTGTTTGTTCGCAAAGATGAAATCGAAGCCGCGTGGAAGTGGTGTGACCAGTTGATCGCCGGGTGGAAGAAATCCGGTGATGCGCCCAAGCCGTATGCGGCGGGGTCCTGGGGACCAATGAGTTCCATTGCACTGATCACGCGGGATGGGAGGTCGTGGTATGGCGATATCTGAATTGAAACTGCCCAGGGGCGTAACGGCCCATGAGTACCGTTCTCCCGTGCTGCTGGCTGAAGGCTTGGCCAACGACGTGGCCGAACAACTGCGCGCGGCCATCAGTGCGCGTGGCGAAGCGACCTTGGTGGTGTCCGGCGGACGCAGTCCGGTGGCGTTCTTCCAGAATCTGGCCAGACAAGGCCTGGACTGGTCCAACGTGACGATCACCCTGGCCGACGAGCGCTGGGTGCCGGTAGAGCACGCCGACAGCAACGCTGGCTTGCTGAAGAAGCATCTGCTGCAAGGTCCGGCGGCCAACGCCAGGTTCCTGAGCTTGTACAGTGCCACCGCCACTGTGGAAGATGCCGCCGAGCAGGCCGATCGCCTGCTGGCCGAACTGCCAGCGATTGATGTGCTGGTGTTGGGCATGGGCGATGACGGCCACACCGCATCGCTGTTCCCGAATAGCCCGAACCTGAGCGAAGCCTTGCAGGCCGACGGTACCCGCCGTTGCTGGCCAATGCTGGCACCCACCGTGCCGCACCAGCGCCTGACCATGAGTCGTGCGTTGCTGGCGAGCGCCAATTACACCGTGCTGTCGATCTCCGGCAGTTCGAAATTGACCACCTTGAGCGCCGCGCTGGCCAGTGATGATGTTGCTGCCATGCCGATTCGCGCGTTTTTGCAACCTACTTTAGAGATTTACTGGTGCCCATGAGCCAAGGATCAGCCGCTATGAAAAGCCCCCAATCGACCGTTTCCATGGCGGACAAAGTTGCCCTGATCGACAGTCTCTGCGCCAAGGCGCGAATTCTGCCGGTGATCACCATTGCCCGTGAACAGGACATTCTGCCGTTGGCCGACGCCTTGGCAGCCGGTGGTTTGACCGCGTTGGAAGTGACCCTGCGCTCTGAGTTCGGCCTCAAGGCCATCCAAGTGCTGCGCGAGCAGCGCCCTGAGCTGTGCACCGGCGCCGGTACCGTGCTGGATCGTCATATGCTGGAAGCGGCGGAAGTGGCCGGTTCGCAATTTATCGTTACCCCAGGCATTACCCGTGACCTGCTGGAAGCTTCGGTGTACAGCCCGATCCCGCTGTTGCCCGGCATCAGCAATGCCTCCGGCATCATGGAAGGCTATGGCCTGGGCTATCGTCGTTTCAAGTTGTTCCCGGCGGAAGTCAGCGGTGGCGTGGCCGCGATCAAGGCCCTGGGTGGTCCGTTTGGCGAAGTGAAATTCTGCCCGACTGGCGGCGTCGGCCCGGCCAACATCAAGAGCTACATGGCGTTGAAAAACGTGATGTGCGTGGGCGGTAGCTGGATGCTGGATCCCGAATGGATCAAGAACGGCGACTGGGCTCGCATCCAGGAAGTCACCGCCGCGGCGCTGGCGCTGCTGGACTGATTGGATTTACCGAATCGTTGGTGCTGTGCTTAACGGCATTTTTTGCGGTGCACTTGGTCGGTGTACCGTTTTTTTTGCCTATAGAAAGCCTGCTCCCACATGTTCAACCTGTGTTCAACTCGGTAATGGCCTCAACCAGTACATTGATGTCCGCAGCAGAGGTCAGCAACCCCGGTGTCACCCGTATACAGGTGCCGAACGCCGCGCCGACGCGAGTAGTGGTGAACAGGTTGTAATCCTCGAGCAAGCGCTGGGCCATCAGCTGTTGATCGCGCCCGACAAACTTGAACGCCGTAATCGCGCAATACAGCCTTGGATCATCCGAGGTCAGCACCTCAACCCCAGGCAATGCCCGCACCTGGCTCACCCAAAGATTGCGCAGGTAGTTCATCCGCGCACCTTTGGCCGCCGCGCCACCCAAGGCCCGGTGCTCTTCGAACACCTGCGGCAAGGTCATCAATGCAGGGATATTGGGCGTGCTGTAGGGCGTGCGCGCGCGAACATCGGTGGCTGGGTAATGGAACTCTCCCATGTCCGGATCGATGTCCGCCAACCGCTCAGGTGCGATGTAGATAAAGCCCAGGGTCAGGGGCGCGCCAATCCATTTGTGCAGGTTGAAACCGGCAAACGCGATGCCCAGCCGCGCAAGGTTAAACTCGATCTGGCCCAGCGCGTGGGCGCCATCCAGGATGATATCGACGCCGTGTTCCCTGGCTGCGGTGGCAATGGCTTCCACCGGCATCACCAAGCCGGTGCGATGAGTCACGTAAGTCAGCGCCATGAGCTTGAGGCGCGGATAGCGGGTGAAGGCGTCACGGTAGGTCTGCAGCAAGCTCTCGAAACTGGCGGGATGGGCATGGGCAAGCTCGATGACTTCCACGTCGCGATAACGGGCGAGCCAGCGCATGGCGCCCTTGACCGTGTCGTACTCGAGGTCGCTGATCAGGACCTGATCGCCGGGTTGCAGGCGGTTGTAGTTGCGAATCAGCGATTGCAAGGCATCGGACGCGCAGCGGGTGAACGCGACAGCGTCCGGCTCGGCATCCAGCAATTGCGCCAGCAGTTTGCGGATCGCGACATTTTCCCCTTGCTCGAAACGTTGGCGTACATGCACCGAGTTACTGCGGTTGATAAAGGCAACGTGTGCTTGATAGTGCGCCAGCACCTCACGGCTCATGCGCCCGAAGTAACCGTTCTCCAGGTTGATCGGGCCGGGCTCAAGGTCATAACCCTGGGCGATGACCTGCCAGTGACGCTCATTGTCTGCATTGCATGGCATGACGTGCGCTCTTAGTGACGAGGGGCGGGCTTGCTGTGTTTGGCGCGCAACGGTTCTAGCAGCTCGGACAGGCCGTTGTGATCGATTTCCTGCATCAGCGCCAGCAGGCCGCCCAACTCGCCATGGGGAAACCCTTCGCGAGCGAACCAATTCAGGTACGGGCCGGGCAGGTCGGCAATGATTCGACCCTTGTATTTGCCGAACGGCATTTCGCGGGTGATCAGCAGTTCAAGCTTTTCGGGATTCATGGGGCTTCAGGCGTTTGGGTCGAGGACTTCAAAAATACAGGCATTCTGCATGAAGGCCAAATGACAGATCATGCAAATAGCGCGCATACAGTTTTTTTGATTATTGTTAAGTTGTTGATTTTTATTGGTTAGTTGTTTTCAAAAAACCTGGCACGGGTGCTGCAATCTCTATTGCAACCTTCATCAACCTGCATAAGGAATTGAAAAATGACTGATATCAACAAAGAATCGATCTCTGTTCTGAACCACCTGATCCAGACCAGCAAAGACGGTCAGGAAGGCTTCAAGACATGTGCTGAAGACATCAAGCATCCGGAACTCAAAGCGCTCTTCGTAAAACGTGCCGCCGACTGCGCTACCGGTGCTGCTGAACTGCAGGCTGCTGTGCGCGCCATGGGCGGCGATCCGGAAGATTCCGGCAGCGTCGCGGGTGCGCTGCACCGTGGTTGGGTCGACGTGAAGTCGATGGTGACCGGTAAAGACGAAGAAGCGGTGTTGAACGAAGCCGAGCGCGGTGAAGACCACGCACTGAAGGCCTACAAGGAAGCGATCGAGAAGATCAACAAGCACAATCTGGTCGGCATCCGTGATCTGGTCGAGCGTCAGTTCCACGGGGCGCAACGCAACCATGATCAGGTCAAGGCCCTGCGTAACCAGGCGCGCGCTCAGTCTTGAGTCGTAGCTGCTTATGAAAAAAAACCGCCGATGCGGTAATGCTGTCCAGTTAAGGCTTTTTTGTAGGAGCGAGCTTGCTCGCGAAGAACTCATAGGCGCCGCGTTTTTCCAGGAAGCACGAGCTGTTGTTGACGTTTTTCGCGAGCAAGCTAGCTCCTACAGTGGCCGCTGTTTGCTTAACTGAACAGCATTACGCCGATGCGGGGCTTTTTCGTCGGGGCCGGGTCAGCCGATGCTGATGCTCGGCAGTTCGGTCAGGGTCACCACCTGCTGTTTGCGCGGCGCGAGGATCTCGGCCTCGCCGTCCACCACCAACTCATCGCGCTGGTTGAAGACTTGCGTGGCAATCCGCACGCGGAATTTTGGCAGCTTCTCGAGAATTTCCAGGCGCACGGTCAGGGTGTCGCCGATTTTTACCGGTTTCTGGAAGCTCATCTGTTGGCCGATATAGATGGTGCCGGGCCCAGGCAGCTCGCACGCCACGGCGGCACTGATCAGGGCGCCGCTGAACATGCCGTGGGCAATACGCTCCTTGAACATGGTGGCCTTGGCGAATTCGGCATCCAGGTGTACCGGATTGTGATCCCCGGACATGGCGGCGAACAGTTGGATGTCGCGCTCTTCAACGGTTTTGCTGTAGCTGGCTTTTTGGCCAACTTCGAGGGCTTCATACGGAGTGTTGGTAACCCGGGTCATCTATGGGTACATCCTGTGGCTAATCGATAATCTTAATTTGTTGATTCTAAACAAAAAACATACGTTCATTCGCAGCGCGCGGGCCTGCCACGGGTCACGGCCTGTGCCAGCCATGCCAGCACATCGGCGGTCACCGCGTCGCGGTTGGTCTCGTTGAACACTTCGTGGCGCGCCTGCAGGTAAATGTTCAGTTGCAGATTCTGGCAACCGGCATCACGCAATGCCTCGACGAGACTCTTGAGACGCTTGCCCTCACTGACCGGATCACATTCGCCGCCCATCACCAGGATCGGCAGGCCGTGATCGATCTGGACGAGATTGGACGCTTTGCTGATTTGCTGCAAGCCGCCCAGCAGGTCGATCCACAGCTGGTTGGTGCAACGGAAGCCGCACAACGGGTCGTTGATGTACTTGTCGACCTCGTCAGGGTCGCGGCTGAGCCAGTCGAATGCAGTGCGGTTGGGCTTGAAGGCTTTGTTGAACGAGCCGAATGATAGAAACTCGATCAGCGCGCTTCGGCCCCTGGGCCCTTGGCGCAGACGCTCTGCACGGGCGATCAGGCGCGCCACGCGGTACAGCGCCACTGGCTGGAAATTCGAACCACTGAGAATCACTCCATGCAGGCTTGCGCTGTGGTGCAGCAGATAAGCCTGTGCGATGTAACTGCCCATGCTGTGGCCCAGCAAGATAATCGGCACCCCAGGCGCTTGCTGGCCGATGTGTTGGTTGAGGCTGGCCAGGTCGCCGACCACTTTGTTCCAGCCATCATTCTCGGCAAACAATCCCAGGGTGCCTGCCTCGGCGGTACGTCCGTGGCCGCGCTGGTCCATGGCGTACAGACCATAACCCGTGTCGCACAAAGCCTGCGCCAGGCGTGCGTAGCGACCGCTGTGTTCGGCCATGCCGTGGGCCAGCATGATCAACGCCTTGGGCGGCGCATCCGGCAGCCATTGGTTGACGTAGAGACGACTGTGGTCGTTGGCGGTCAGCCAGAAAGTGGTGTGGTTCATGGCGCTTCCTTTGCTCAGGGTCGTTGCAGTGTATAGCTCATCCTTGGGCAGCCGTCCGATCAGCCCCGGCCTCAGGCGCAAGATTCATACAATCAATGACACGGTTCAGTGTATTTGCCTGTTTAGTCATAGCTGCTAACGTCCGTGAAGCTCCGCTTCCTATAAGTAGCAGGACGCGGCCGGGCACATTCAGGTAAGAGGACAAGAATAATGCAACCTGATTTCTGGAATGACAAACGCGCGAAGGGTGTTTCCAGCGAGCTTGACCTGACGGCGTACAAGTCAGTGATCGAAGTCTTCGAGCGTTCCTGCAAAGCCTTTGCCGACCGTCCGGCATTCAGCAACATGGGGATCACCCTGACTTATGCCGACCTTGAACGCCAAAGTGCAGCGTTCGCCGGTTACCTGCAACACCAGACCGATCTCAAGCCGGGCGATCGCATTGCGGTGCAGATGCCCAACGTTTTGCACTATCCGATTGCTGTGTTTGGCGCTCTGCGTGCCGGACTGACCGTGGTCAATACCAATCCGTTATACACCCCGCGGGAGATGCGTCATCAGTTCAGGGATGCGGGCATTCGTGCGCTGGTCTACCTCAACCTGTTCGGTTCGCGGGTCGAGGAGGTGGCGGCTGACACCGAGATCGAATACTTGATCGAAGCCAGGATGGGGGATTTCATGCCCGCCGCCAAAGGCTGGTTGATCAACACCGTGGTCGACAAGGTGAAGAAGATGGTCCCGGCCTACAACCTGCCCCGGGCGGTATCGTTCAAGCGGGCGTTGCGGATGGGCGCAGGCCTGAGCGTCACGCGGCATCCGGTGACCCTGGATGATATCGCTGTGCTGCAGTACACCGGCGGTACAACCGGGCTGGCCAAGGGGGCAATGCTGACCCACGGTAACCTGGTGGCCAACATGCAGCAGGTTCGAGCCTGCATGTCGCAGGTCGACGAGAACGGCCATCCACTGATCAAGGAAGGGCAGGAGGTGATGATCGCACCGCTGCCGCTGTACCACATCTATGCATTCACCGCGAATTGCATGTGCATGATGGTGACTGGCAACCACAACGTGCTGATCACCAATCCCCGCGACATTGGCGGCTTCATCAAGGAACTGAAGAAGTGGCGTTTTTCCGCGCTGCTGGGGCTTAACACGCTTTTCGTCGCGCTGATGGATCATCCCGACTTCAAGACCCTGGATTTCTCCAGCCTGAAGATTACCAATTCCGGTGGCACCGCCCTGGTCAAGGCCACCGCCGAGCGCTGGGAGCAAATCACCGGATGCTCCATCGGTGAAGGCTACGGGCTGACCGAAACATCGCCGGTGGCCAGCACCAATCCTTACGGCAGTCAGTCACGCCTGGGGACGGTTGGCATTCCGGTGCCGGGCACGGCAATGAAGGTGATTGATGATGACGGCATCGAGTTACCCTTGGGTGAGCGCGGCGAATTGTGCATCAAGGGGCCACAGGTGATGAAGGGTTACTGGCAGCAACCGGACGCCACTGCCGAGGCCCTGGACGCCGAAGGCTGGCTCAAGACCGGTGATATCGCGGTGATCGACCCGGACGGCTTTGTACGCATTGTCGACCGCAAGAAGGACTTGATCATTGTCTCGGGCTTCAATGTCTATCCCAACGAGATCGAAGACGTGGTGATGGGCCATCCGGCTGTTGCCAACTGCGCGGTGATTGGCGTGCCTGACGAGCGTACCGGCGAAGCGGTGAAGCTGTTTGTGGTACCTCGCGCCGAAGGTGTGAGCCTTGAAGAATTAAAGGCTTACTGCAAGGCCAACTTCACGGGTTACAAAGTGCCCAAACACATTGTGTTAAGAGAATCGTTACCGATGACGCCGGTGGGCAAGATTTTGCGTAGAGAACTGCGCGATATGGCTTAGAACGCGTCAAGTTACAGGCGGCAAGTTAAGGAACAGCCACTCTTTCTTGCCGCTTGACCCCTCTATTCCGAGTCTTTCAAGCTTTTTTTTGCTCTGTAGAATTTTTGCTCTAAAAATGACCAATAGATGTTCTTGAGTCGTGTTTATGACTGTAGGGGCTTCTTTTGGCTCTAGGCGGCTCCTGGCAAAGCTGCTACTCTCGGCCCGCTTTGTGACCTCTCGGCCTGCTTGAAACAGCCGGAATCACCCTGAAAAAGACAAACAAATAATAATCGCATCAAATGCGGTGAACGAATTCGCGTCGCTGAGGAGTGGGCTTCCATGATCGAAGACTTTTGGAAGGATAAGTACCCCGCCGGGATTGCTGCACAGATCAATCCAGACGAGTATCCAAATATTCAGGCGGTACTAAAACAGTCCTGCCAGCGCTTCGCCAACAAACCGGCTTTCAGCAACCTGGGAAAGACAATCACCTACGGTGAGTTGTTTGAATTGTCCGGCGCTTTTGCCGCGTATCTGCAACAGCATACCGACTTGCAGCCCGGTGATCGAATCGCCGTGCAATTGCCTAACGTCCTGCAATACCCGGTTGCGGTATTCGGCGCTATCCGTGCCGGCCTGATCGTGGTTAACACCAACCCGCTGTACACCGCGCGGGAAATGGAACACCAGTTCAATGATTCCGGCGCCAAGGCTTTGGTGTGCCTGGCGAACATGGCGCATCTGGCTGAGAAAGTCGTACCCAAGACCTCCGTCAAGCATGTGATCGTCACCGAAGTGGCCGACCTGTTGCCGCCGCTCAAGCGGTTGTTGATCAACAGTGTCATCAAGTACGTGAAGAAAATGGTCCCGGCCTATCATTTGCCCCAGGCCCTCAAGTTCAATGATGTCCTGGCCAAGGGGCATGGCAAGCCCGTCAACGAAGCCAATCCCGACAGCGATGATGTCGCAGTGCTGCAATACACTGGCGGCACCACCGGCGTGGCCAAGGGCGCGATGCTGACTCACCGCAACCTGGTGGCCAGCATGCTGCAGTGCAAGGCGCTGATGGGCTCTAACCTGCACGAAGGGTGCGAGATCCTGATCACGCCGTTGCCGCTGTATCACATTTATGTCTTCACCTTTCATTGCATGGCGATGATGTTGATCGGTAACCACAACATCCTGATCAGCAACCCGCGCGACCTGTCGGCGATGGTCAAGGAACTGTCGAAGTGGAAGTTCAGCGGGTTTGTCGGACTGAACACCTTGTTCGTGGCCCTGTGCAACAACGACGCCTTCCGCAAGCTGGATTTTTCCGCGCTGAAAGTCACCCTGTCGGGCGGCATGGCCCTGCAATTGGCAGCGGCGGAGCGCTGGAAAGCGGTCACCGGCTGCTCCATTTGCGAAGGTTACGGCATGACTGAAACCAGCCCGGTGGCCACCGTCAACCCGATCCAGAATATCCAGATCGGTACCATCGGTATTCCGGTGCCGTCGACCCTGTGCAAAGTTATCTCGGATGACGGTGCCGAGTTGCCGCTGGGCGAAATCGGCGAGCTGTGCGTCAAGGGCCCGCAGGTGATGAAGGGCTACTGGCAGCGTGAAGATGCCACCGCCGAAATCCTCGACAGCGAAGGCTGGTTGAAGACCGGGGATATTGCGATCATCCAGCCTGACGGCTACATGCGCATTGTCGACCGCAAGAAAGACATGATTCTGGTCTCCGGTTTCAACGTCTATCCCAACGAGCTGGAAGATGTGCTGGCGGGGCTTCCGGGCGTACTGCAATGCGCCGCCATTGGTGTGCCGGACGAGAAGTCGGGTGAGCACATCAAGCTCTTCATCGTGGTCAAACCGGGTGCGACGCTGACCAAGGAGCAAGTGATGGAACATATGCGCGCCAACGTCACCGGCTACAAGGTGCCGAAGGCCGTTGAGTTCCGCGATGCGTTGCCGACCACCAACGTCGGCAAGATCCTGCGCCGTGAGTTGCGGGACGAAGAGCTGAAAAAGCTCGGGCTGAAAAAGTAATCCAGCCCTTAACAAAAGCCCCGTACCGCCGGTAATACTGTTCAGTCAAGGCTAAATAATCCGTGGCGAGGGGGCTTGTCCCCCGTTGGGCTGCGCTAGCAGCCCTGAAACCTGCCACCTTGGTTTGACTGGAGGAGCGGAGAGGCCTTTTTGGGGCTGCTGCGCAGCCCAACGGGGGACAAGCCCCCTCGCCACAGGACAAGCTCCTTGCCACAAGGGATTATCTCGCCTTAAGTCATGCGCGGCTTTTCTGTTGGTGGCAAGGCGCCTACAGGGCGAACTGCGCGAAGCTCACACCTGCGCCGGTCGGGCGCACATCCCTGAGAAACGAATCCTTGTCCGCGCTCAGTTCCAGGGTGATTTCCGGCTTGCGTTTGCCCGCATTGCGCACCACCAACCCTTCCAGCTTTTCGCGCAGGAACGTCGTTGGTACTTTCAAGTGCAGCAATTGATCGGTGTCGGCATCGTGCATCAACAAGTGAATCCACTCGTATTGACCGACGCCAATGCGCACCACCGGCAGGTCGAACCACCAGATGTTGCGTTTGCGGTCGAGGTCGGTGAAGTGGCAGTTGTTGACGCCGAGTACGGCACCGCCCAGTTCCTGGTTTCTGCGGGCGATGGCCTGTGCTTTGTTGAGTTTCATAACCTTCCTACGGGATCTGTTACCCAGCGCTTGCGTCTGGATGTGCCGGGCATTCTCGTGGGTTGGCGGCAAAACATAAAGCCAAACCTGTACCGGATGATGAAAAGCCTGGTCAAAAATAATTGAAACTCTGCTTTAAAGCCCAGGGTCAATTCTACGTGATGCGCAAAAACCCTTGATTGTTCTTACGGAGAAATACCATGGGCAGTACAGCGGATAAGGCAAAAGGCTTGGCGAACGAAGCGGTTGGCAACGTCAAGCAGGGCGTCGGCAAAGCCACTGACAACGATAAGCTGCGCGCGGAAGGTGTGATTCAGGAAAAGAAAGGTGAAGCACAGCAAGCCGTTGGCAAAACCAAGGATGCGGTGAAAAAAGCCACTGAATAAGGCCGAGTCGTCTGGTTTCAGCGCGCGGTACAACGGCCATCCACGGATGGCCGTTTTTGTCTCATACCCTGTGATTAAAGTTTCGAAATTGTTTCAAGGTCGCCAAATAGGCTACCTTGATGTAAAAAACGGCCCCTGAGTCGCCTACGAACTCAACCTTTGCGGCGAAAGGAGACGCTATGATTTTTCCGGTACTTGACGGTCTCAAACTACACAAGGTGCTGATGCGCACCGTCACCGAGTTCCTGGATGACGAGATGCCCACCTACGCCTCGGCGCTGGCTTATCAGATGCTGTTCTCGCTGTTCCCCTTTCTGTTGTTCTTGATTGCCCTGATCGGCTTCCTGCATTTGCCCGATTTCTTCAGTTGGTTGCGCCTGCAATCGGAATTGGTATTGCCACCCCAGGCGCTGGAGCAGGTCAACCCGGTGATTGATCAGTTGCAGCAATCCAAGGGCAGTTTGGTGTCGGTGGGTATTGTCATTGCGCTATGGACTGCTTCGGCGGGCGTGCGCCTGATGATGAGCGCAATGAACGCGGCCTATGACGTGGTCGAGGGGCGGCCGATCTGGAAGCGCTTCCCGCTGTCGATTTTCTACACCGTGGGCATCGCCGGCATGTTGCTGGCCGCCGCCGCGCTGATGGTCCTCGGACCGCAAGTGATGGAGTGGCTAGCCGGGCAGATTGGCATGCAGGAGTTCGTGGTCACGCTCTGGACCATCGTGCGTTG
Source organism: Pseudomonas mucidolens (assembly GCF_900106045.1). Taxonomy (NCBI): domain Bacteria; kingdom Pseudomonadati; phylum Pseudomonadota; class Gammaproteobacteria; order Pseudomonadales; family Pseudomonadaceae; genus Pseudomonas; species Pseudomonas mucidolens. Next base: position 562,608 of record NZ_LT629802.1, read on the forward strand.
GCCGTTGATCGTGATCCTGCTGATGTTTGCGGTGGCTTTGATGTACTACGTGATGCCGGACGTGGAGCAGAAGTTTCGTTTTATCACCCCGGGCTCGGTGCTCGCAGTGGTGGTGTGGATCGTGGCCTCGCTGGGCTTTGGTTATTACGTGAAAACATTCGCGGATTACAACGCCATGTATGGCAGTATCGGCGCGATCATTGTCCTGCTCCTGTACTTCTACATCTCGGCCGCCGTGTTGTTGCTCGGGGCAGAGATGAATGCGGTCATCGAGCATATGTCCGCCGAGGGCAAGGACCCCGGCGAAAAAGATTTTGGCGAGCCTGACGAAAAACCGCAGGTCTCCGGCCTCGGTCGGGACCATTCGATTCCCAAGCCCACTACTGACGAAACCTGACCGATGATCCGTGAAATCCTGAAAATGGGCGACGAGCGCCTGCTGCGTATTGCTCAGCCAGTGCCGCCGGAGATGTTTGATACACCCGAGTTGTGGCAGTTGGTCGATGACATGTTTCAGACCATGGAGCACGTGGGTGGTGTCGGCCTGGCCGCACCGCAGATTGGCGTTGACCTGCAACTGGTGATCTTCGGCTTCGAGAGCAGTGAACGCTACCCGGACGCCCCGGCCGTGCCCCAGACGATCCTTATCAACCCGTTGATCACGCCGCTGAGTCCGCTGGTGGAAGAGGGCTATGAAGGCTGCCTGTCAGTACCGGGCATGCGCGGGGCGGTGGATCGCTATCAACAGATTCGCTACGAAGGTTTCGATCCCAAGGGCGAACCGATTGTGCGCGTTGCCGGTGGCTTTCATGCGCGGGTGGTGCAGCATGAGTGCGATCACCTGATCGGGCGGCTGTATCCGTCGCGGATTACCGACTTCGGAAAATTCGGGTTTATCGAGGTGATGTTCCCGGATTTGGAGCCTGCGGCTGGCGATTAAACCTGGCGACACAAGCCCATGGCAATCATTGGCTTGTTGCGTTTGTAGCGCACCAGGCGTTCGGCCAGCGACTGGGGTAACACAGTCTGCTGGCTGAACCCGATACCTGCATAAAACCTTTCCAGATCCGGGTGGCACAACAGCCACACCGTGCCTTCCACTGGTGCCACCGCTTCACGAATCAGTCGCGCCGCCAGCCCATGGCCACGAAACGCCGGATCGACAAATACCCCGGTCAGCCATTGCCCGCCCACCACCGTGCTCAAACACAGGCCGGCGACAATCTCGCTGTGCCGAGCCACCCACAATTGACCGCCCTTGAGAGCTTTCATGGGCGACTCATGACGGCGGTAAAACTTGTTCAGCAGCGGCCACAGGGGCTCTGCCAGCAGATCGATATGCAACTCGGTCATGGTCGTTCGACGGCTGTGATTCAGGGCCGAGGATTATAAATCGGGCAAAGCAACTTCTGCTGGGGAATAGGTGCTATACCCCTTGTTACATTTCCCTTAAGTGGAGCACGCATCATGGCTAAAGGCATGGATTCAAAGAAAGCCGCGAAGAAGAAACCGGCAAAGACCGCCGATGAAAAACGCGCGGACAAAAAAGCCAAGAAATCCGAAACGGGTCTGTTTGGTCATTGAGACGACGTCATATCCGTTGCCGCCGAAACCACAGCAACGGATATGAACCCTGCCCATCACGCTCTTTGATCATCCGCTCTCGGCCGCCAACGCAGCCATTACCGCCGGACGCACACCCACCCGCGCCTTCAACCTGGTGCGTGACGGTGTAGGTGGGCCTGGTGCCCGAGATGACCCTGCCGGCCCCGCGTCAGGGCTTGCGTATCATGCCGTTGAGTGTGCCGATCCCTCGTGAGTTTGCCTTGGCCGGTTAACCTGTAAGGTCTCCGTCGCCGGCGGCGATCGCCTTGCCGGGTGCCAATGAGGTCGTGCTATGAGGCGGCCACCATCAGCCAGTTCAACTCGACGCCGCAAACCCCGATTATCTGTAGGAGCGAGCTTGCTCGCGAAGATCGTCAACGATGATGCGTGCATCCTGGATGGTGCACGGTGACCTTGAGTTTTTCGCGAGTAAACGCGCTCCTACAGCGGGAAGGGGTCAGATGGCCGCCAGCGCTTCTTTCACAGCCTTGATTTGTGGGTCGGCGGTTTTCTGCGCGTATTGTTCAGCGGCTTGTGCCTTCAAACGGTCCGCCACTTCCTGGGCGATGGCGTTCTGTTGCACGAGTGGCATCGACTTTACATCCTCTTCGGTCAGACCCTTTTCCTTGAGGATCTGATCGCGCATATGCTCGGCCGGCGTCTTGCTCATGTACTCATTGAACTCTGCCCGAGCCTGGGTGTTGGCCTCGGTTTTCGGCGTGGCGGTCGTCGGCGGTGTGGCTTGCAACTGTATGCGGGTCTTGGCGAAGGCCGCATCCACATTGCTCGCGGTAGCGTCCGTGGCTTTTTGTGTGGCTTGCGCCTGGGTCGCGGTCGCGGCGTTCTGCACGTTTTGCATGACACCGCTGTACAGCGCGCTGGCTGCGGCATTGGCGGGGTCCATGTCGGAACGCTTGGATTGTTGGATCACTGAGGAGACTTGGCTATTGACCAACATGCTCGGGCACCTGTGAATGTGGGCGATGATTCAGAGGCAGCAATTAGCGTGCCGAGAGGCAAACATCCACGTTTGCAGGGCCTGAGCTAGCCGGGGAGGCAACGGTTGTCCGGGGGGCGGTCAAACGTTGCCGGTGCCAGGCAACGTTTACTCAGTTATGCCCGTCGAGGGCGAAGGTTTGAAAACCTTGGTGTTGTCCGAGCCTTGCGTAGTAGGCGTCGACTGCGGCGTAGGCAGGGTGTTCCATGGGTGTCACCCGCCAGCGGTGCACTGACAGGCCGATCAGAATGTCCGCGAGGGTGAAGGTGTCACCCGTCACATACGCGCCGGTTTTGCTCAGCTGTTGATCCAACAGTCCCATTTTGTCATTCCAGGCCCGCACACCGGCGGCAATGCGCTCGGGATCCAGGCGGTCGGTATTGTTACGTACCAGCGCGTGGAAAGCGTCGCCCCAGGAGCGGTTGAGTTCGGTGGCTTGCCAGTCCATCCATTGCTCGACCCTGGCCCGCGCCGCAGGCTCGGCCGGCAGCAAGTCATGGCGCTGGCGCAAACCCACCAGATAGCGGCAGATGGTGTTGGATTCCCACAGCACGCCGTGCTCATCGAGGATCACCGGCACCTGGGCATTCGGGTTGAGGGCCAGGAACTCGGGGGACTGGGTCGGGGCAAACCCGATCCCCCAATCTTCACGTTCGTAGTCGATGCCCAATTCCAGGCAGGTCCACAGGACTTTTCGTACGTTGATAGACGAAGTACGACCCAAGATCTTCAGCGAGTGTCCCATGGTGCTTCCCTGGCGATGGTGAGTTGGCAGGCAGCAATTTAGCAGGGGCTTGCTGGCCTAGCTACTTTCGCGGATTTTCAGCTCAAATCCCATATCCACCACCGGCTTGGCGATCTTGTTGCCGGCCATCAACGTCAACAGGTGTTCTGCGGCGCGCCGGCCAATGGCCTCGCGCGGGGTGCTGATGCTGCTCAGGCGCGGCACCATGAACGATGACGCGGGTAAATCGTTGAAGCCCAGAATAGCTACTTGCTCCGGCACCTTGATCCCGTGGCGCAGGGCTTCGAGCAGAGCTCCATGGGCCAAGTCATCGTTGCCAAAGAAAATGGCGTCCACATCCGGGTGGCTGGCCAGCAGTTGTAAAAACAACTCGCCGCCCAGACCCACCGACGAGGGGCGGGGCGTCAGCAGTTCCAGGGCCGGGTCATACAACTGCGCCCGCTGCAGGGCCCGGCGGAAGCCCTCGCCGCGCAACAACGTGCGCTGGTCCAGTTGCGCACCTATGTAAGCCAGGCGTTTGCGACCCCGCGAGATCAAGTGGGCGGCGGCGGTTTCGCCTGCGCTGGTTTGTGAGAAGCCGACGCAATTGAGACCGGCGCCGGGGTCCAGGTCCATCATGTACACGCAGGGCACATTGCTGGACTCGAGCATCCGGCGTGCGCTTTCAGTGCGATCAAACCCGGTCAGCAGCAAGCCTCGAGGTTGATAAGCCATGTAATTGCGCAGCAGGTTTTCTTCTTCTTCCCGGGAGTAGTGAGTGTTGCCAATCAGCACCTCGAAGCCCTTGGGCCGCAAAATCTGGTGAATGGCTTCCAGGGTTTCAATGAACAACAAGTTGGACAGCGACGGCACTAATACCACCACCGAATGGCTCTGGGCCGAGGCCAGCGCACGGGCCGCCGGGTTGACCACATAGCTCAGCTCGGCGGCGGCCTTCTGGACTTTTTCCACCAGTTCGGGGGCGACGGTACTGACGCCGCGCAAGGCCCTGGACGCGGTAATCGGGCTGACGCCGGCTAGGCGTGCGACTTCATTGAGGGTAGGGCGGCCCGTCGTGCGGGTATTTTTATCGTTCTTGGAGGTCATCAGGCGGCTTGCCAAACAAAATTCGAGGCACTAAGGTAGCGCTGTCCCTACAAGCCTGCAAATACTTGAGCAACGGGTTGCCTGATCCTTGCTTGGACGGTGGAAAAGGATGCACGCGTCACTCCATAAAAATGACAACAAGGCGCGGGAAAAGCCTGTCTTTGCACCAGTCTCCAGGCTGGCAAAGGTAGCGCTATCTGCGTCCTGAGGTGTTTCATGAGTCAACCTGTTACCGCCCTGGTCATCATGGGTGTTGCCGGCTGCGGCAAGACCAGCGTCAGTGAGGCCCTGTGCCAACTGAACGGTGCCACCGCCATTGAAGGCGATAGCTTTCACCCAGCCGCCAATATCGAAAAGATGAGCGCGGGCCATCCCCTGAACGACGACGACCGTGCCGGTTGGCTCGACGTCCTGTGCGATGAACTGCGCCGCTCGCTCAAGGCTGGCGAGCATCCGGTCCTCACCTGTTCGGCGCTGAAGAAAAAATACCGTGACCACCTGCGCGAAGCCGCGCCGGGCCTGGGTTTTGTCTTTTTGGAATTGACGCGCGAGGTGGCGGCTGATCGGGTGTCCCATCGTCCCGGGCATTTCATGCCGGCCAGCCTGATCGACAGCCAGTTCGCCACGCTTGAATCGCCGGTAGGCGAGCCGTTGACCCTGGCGCTGAATGCCAGTGAAGACAGCGTCCTGGAGCTGGCGCGGCAAACCGATGCCTGGTGGCGTCAGCAAGGTTTTGAACCAACCAAATAATTTTTTGCCGGACAGGATAGCGCTGTCTGTAAGCATAAATTTCAACACTGGCTTTAATAACAACAACAAACAGGAGAGACCCCCATGTTTGGCATGTCACACGAATCCTACCTGCTGCTTGATGCAGTGGTCACCATCATCGGGCTGATCGTATTGATTACCCGGTTCAAGGTCCACCCGTTCATTGCGTTGATCATCGCGGCGGGCTTTCTCGGCCTGACCTCGGGCATGCCCGTAGATAAGATCATCAAGGCGTTCCAGGACGGCTTTGGCGGAGTGCTCGGTTTTGTCGGGATTATCCTGGCGCTGGGGACGATGCTTGGCAAAATGATGGCCGAATCCGGCGGGGCCGATCAGATCGCCCAGACGCTGATCCGTGCCTTCGGCAAGGACAAGGTGCAGTGGGCGATGATGTTCGCTGCGTTCCTGGTAGGCATTCCGCTGTTCTTCGAGATCGGCTTTGTGCTGCTGATCCCGTTGGTGTTCATCGTGGCGCGGCGTACTGGCGTATCGCTGATTAAAATCGGCATCCCGCTGCTCGCCGGTCTGTCGGCGGTCCACGGCCTGGTGCCGCCGCATCCGGGTCCACTGTTGGCGATCGGGGTGTTTGGTGCCGATATCGGCAAGACCATTCTTTACGGCCTGATCGTCGCCTTGCCGACTGCCATCATCGCCGGACCGATCTTCGGTACGTTCATCGCCAAGTACATTCCCGGCAATCCCTCCCAGGAACTGGTCGACCAACTGGCCCGTGAGTCGGACTCAAGCACGTTGCCCAGCTTCAGCATCACCTTGATCACCGTGCTGTTGCCGGTGTTCCTGATGTTGCTCAAAACCTTCGCCGACATTGCTCTGCCAGAAGGCCATATGGCGCGTAACTGGATGGACATGATCGGTCACCCGATCAGCGCCTTGCTGCTGGCGTTGCTGCTGTCGCTGTACACCTTTGGCCATCGTCAGGGCATCGGTTCCAAGCAGATCCTTAAACTGCTCGATGCCAGCCTGGCGCCGACGGCGGCAATCATTCTGATCATCGGCGCGGGCGGTGGCTTCAAGCAGATGCTGGTGACCAGCGGCGTGGGTGACGTGATCGGCCATATGGCGGTGACCGCGCAGATCAATCCGATTCTGCTGGCCTGGCTGGTGGCGGCGGTGATTCGTGTGGCGACCGGTTCGGCGACCGTGGCGACCATTACCGGCGCAGGCATCGTGGTGCCTGTGGTCGGCATGGTACCGGGGGTGAATCTGGAGTTGCTGGTGCTAGCGACAGGGGCGGGCTCGTTGATTCTGTCTCACGTCAACGATGCGGGCTTCTGGCTGGTGAAGCAGTACTTCAACATGACCGTCGCCGAAACCTTCAAAACCTGGACGGCGATGGAAACCATTCTGTCCATCGTGGCGCTGGGCTTCATCATGTTGCTGTCATTGGTGGTGTAAACCTGTAGGCGCTGGCTAGCCTGCGATGCAGACGCCTCGGTGTTTCAGACATACCGAGGTGATGCTATCGCAGGCAAGCCAGCGCCTACATTGATTGTGTTACGGCTGGTGGATTGGATCAGACTTTAGTGACCAGCCCATCTGCCCGAAACATCCCGCGAATCCCCCGCACTGCCTGGCGAATCCGGTCCTGGTTTTCGATCAGCGCAAAACGCACATGATCATCGCCATACTCGCCAAAGCCGATGCCGGGTGACACACACACCTTGGCCTCCAGCAACAGCTTCTTGGCAAACTCCAGCGAGCCCATCGCCGCATAAGCCTGGGGAATCTTCGCCCAGACGTACATCGACGCCTTGGGATTTTCCACCATCCAGCCCAGCTCATGCAGGCCTTTTACCAGCACATTGCGCCGTTGGCGATATTGCTCGGCAATATCCTTCACGCACTGCTGGTCACCTTCCAGCGCCGCAATCGCTGCCACTTGCAGCGGAGTGAAGGTGCCGTAGTCGTGGTAACTCTTGATTCGCCCCAGGGCATTGACCAGTTCCGGGTTGCCGACCATGAAGCCAATGCGCCACCCGGCCATGTTGTAGCTCTTGGACAGGGTGAAAAACTCCACGGCGATGTCTTTCGCGCCGGGCACCTGCATGATCGACGGGGCTTTCCAGCCGTCGTAGACGATGTCGGCGTAGGCCAGGTCGTGGATCACCAGTACGTCGTACTGTTTGGCCAGGGCGATCACCCGTTCAAAGAAGTCCAATTCCACGCATTGCGCGGTGGGGTTGGAAGGGAAGCCGAGGATCATCATCTTTGGCTTGGGGATCGAGCCGCGAATGGCCCGTTCCAGTTCGGCGAAGAAGTCCACGCCAGGAATCAGCGGCACGGAGCGCACCTGGGCGCCGGCGATCACCGCACCGTAGATGTGAATCGGATAACTGGGGTTGGGCACCAGCACCGTGTCGCCCTGGTCGAGGGTGGCCAGCATCAAGTGCGCCAAGCCTTCCTTGGAACCGATGGTGACGATCGCTTCGGTCTCAGGGTCGATGTCCACTGCATAGCGATCCTTGTACCAGCGCGAGATTGCCCGGCGCAGACGCGGGATGCCTTTGGAGGTGGAGTAGCCGTGAGTGTCTTCGCGCTGGGCAACGGTCACCAGTTTTTCCACGATATGCGGTGGTGTCGGGCCGTCGGGGTTGCCCATGCTCAAGTCGATGATGTCTTCGCCACGACGACGGGCGGCCATCTTCAGCTCGGCGGTGATGTTGAACACGTAAGGGGGGAGTCGATCTATGCGCGCAAAGCGGCGCGGCGAACCGTGGTCTGCCATTGTTGCCTCGGAGTACGTAAGCGCCCGGAACCGTCCGAGCGACGTCGGCCACTGCGGTGGCCTGCGGGACGGACGATACGGCGAGTGATGGCGAGTTGTCCAGATGGCGCCACGGATTTTTTTAGCGCTTGAAGCAAAGGGTGGGTATGACCCTATACTCGATATGGTTTTGTTCCTTCACCGCTGGAGATTGTTCAAATGGATCAACAGACGACGCTACCGTTGGCACCGCGCATGGAAGAGGGCAAGGCCCTGGTGATCGCGGGTGTTTCCGGTCGCTATTCGAAGGCCACGGTCGGAGACATTCCCAAGTTGTGGGAGCTTTTCGATACGTGTATCAAGGACCTCAAAAAGCGTGTCGGCGGCGTGACCTATGGTGTTTGCTATAACGCCGGCCACGATGAGTTCGATTACATGGCGGGGGTCGAAGTACCTGCCAAGGGCGATGTACCGAGCAACTTTGCGGCGATCGAAATCCCGCTCCGGCAGTATGCGGTGTTCCCTCATTACGGTCCGGTGCAGGCGCTGGCGCAGACCTACGAGCGCATCATGTTCGAGTGGTTGCCGACCTCGGGCTACAAGGTCACAGGCGCTGACTTTGAGCGGTACAGCGCCGATTTTGATGTAAGAAAGGGGACCGGGACGGTGGAAATCTGGATGCCGGTCGAGACTAAGGCGGGATAACACTGTCTCCCATGAGCGAGGCGTGCCCTCGCTCCATTCAGGGCCTCCAGTTGTTCAAAATATCAACGCCAGCCGCCGTTCATACCCGATCCGCCCTTTATACGCCTCTCCGCTGTCCACCCAGCCCAAGTGCAAATACAGGCCCATCGCCGCTTCATTGTGACTGTCCACCGACAACTCCAGCGCCTTGATCTGTGGCCAGGCCAGGCGTGCCGCGGCGGGTAATGCTTGCAGGCAGGCTTTGCCAAACCCCTGGCCTTGCCTGCCGCGATCGACTTGCAAAGCGTGCAGGGTGGCGCTGTGTTCGTTGGCCCAGTGCGGCAGGCAGGGTGGGCGCTTGAGCAACAGGAAGGCGACGGGAACCTCATCGGCCAGCAGCGCGAAACCCTTGATGCCGGGGCTGGGGTTGACCAGCAAAGTGTTCAGCGCACAGTAGATATCACCAGCGTAAGGCAGTTGCTCGGGGTGAATCTCGAGGGTGCCGAGCTGCTGTTGCTGCGCGGCAGTCAGGGTCTCATAGGGCACGAGGCGGGTTTGCATCGAATACTTGTCCTGATTGCTACAGCAAGGAGGCAAATTCTAGCGGGTTTGTCGTCATCAAGATTTTTTTTCACGCACTTGTCGATTGCTCGGGTGGCCAGTCGACTACGGGTGTCTTCCGTGATTTTTCCCTGGAAGGAGCATCGCCATGAGTACCCAAGTGAACAGCGAAATCAGCACCCTGATCAAAAACTGGCAGCAAGCCGTGATGGTCAAGGATCTCGACAAAATCGTCAGCTTCTACGCCGACGACATTGTCGCGTTTGATGCGGTGACGGCCCTGCAATTCAAAGGCCGTGAAGCCTACAAGGCCCACTGGAAAGCCTGCGCGGAGTTCTGCCCTGGTCCCGGGATCTTCGAGTTTCACCACTTGAAGATCGTCGCCGCGGCCGACAGCGCCTTTGCGCACTGGCTGGCCCGTTGCGGTGGCACCGGCCCCGACGGCGTGGAGAAGGTCTGCTGGATGCGCGTCACCGCCGGTTATCAGCGGATCAACGGTGAGTGGCGAGTGGTGCACGAGCATTGGTCCGCACCGTTCGATATGCAAAGTGGTGCGGCGCTGTTCGACCTGGAGCCCTGATCGTCGGGAAATTCGGCAACTTGCCAATCCGCAGCCATAGTTGATAGTCCGAAAATGGAGAAACCCATGAAGTATCTATGCTTGGTCTACTGCGACGAACGCACGTTGCATACCCAACCCGAGAGTCCCGAGGATACGGAGTGCCACGCCTACGCCGAAGCCGTCGAGGGCAGCGGCCGGATGCTCGCCGCCGAGGCGCTGGAGTCGGTGTCGAGCGCCACCACCGTGCGCATGCGCAACGGCAAGTTGTCGATCACTGATGGACCGTTTGCCGAAACCAAGGAGCAGCTTGCCGGGTTCTATCTGATTGACGCCAAGGACTTGAACGAAGCGCTCCAGGTCGCGGGTGGTATCCCCGCCGCCCGGGTCGGCAGCGTTGAGGTGCGTCCGGTGCGTGAGTTGAACCTCTCACCCCAGTAACCCGAGCGTCAGGAGGCTTGCCCAAGGTGTGCTCAAGACAGGATCGGCGGCATTGCCAGCGCCGAGTACCGGCGCGGCGCGTGAGCGAGGGCCTTGAGGGTTGATCATCAAGGCTCAGGTCGAGGCGATCTACCGTAATGAATCACGGCGCATTCTCGCGACCCTGATTCGCCTGCTCGGTGATTTCGACCTCGCCGAAGAAGCCTTGCATGAGGCGTTCTTCGTCGCGGTCGAGCGCTGGCAACAAGACGGTGTGCCGGACAACCCCCGGGCGTGGCTGGTTTCCACCGGGCGCTTCAAGGCCATCGACCGGCTGCGCCGCCAGGCACGTTTTGCGGCGTCCCAGGCGCTGTTGCTGGCCCAGGCCGAGGCGCTGGAAGAGGCTGACTGGAGTACTGAAGACGTGCAAGACGACCGCCTGCGCCTGATCTTTACCTGCTGCCATCCGGCGCTGGCGCCGGATGCGCAGGTACCACTGACCTTGCGTGAGATCTGTGACCTCACCACCGAGGAAATTGCCCGGGCGTTTCTCGCCACACCGGCCACCATCGCCCAACGGATTGTGCGGGCCAAGGGCAAGATCCGTGAGGCGAAGATTCCTTATCAGGTGCCGTCCCTGGCGGAATTGCCCGAGCGCCTGGACAGCGTGCTACGTGTGATTTATCTGGTGTTCAACGAAGGTTACTCGGCCTCCACCGGCGACGATCTGACCCGTGATGACTTAACCCGCGAAGCCATTCGTCTTGCCAGACTGCTCATGGAACTGTTGCCCGAGCCGGAAGTCATGGGCCTGTTGGCCTTGATGTTGCTGCATGAATCCCGACGTCCGGCACGCATGTCGCACAGCGGCGAACTGGTGCTGCTGGATGAGCAGGACCGTTCATTGTGGGAGGCATCCTTGATTGCTGAAGGCTGCGCCTTGGTCGAGGAGGCCCTGAAGACCCGACGTTTCGGGCCTTACTGCTTGCAGGCGGCAATTGCCGCGGTACACGCCGAAGCGCCGAATGCCGGTGAAACGGATTGGCTGCAGATTGTCGGGCTTTACGACGTGTTGCTCAGAATGCTGCCGTCGCCGGTGATCGAGCTTAACCGGGCGGCGGCCTTGGCCATGCGCGACGGGCCATTGGCGGGATTGCAGCAGGTGGACGGGATCCTGGCCCGGGGCGAACTGCTGGACTACCATCTGGCGCATTCTGCGCGGGGTGAGTTTTGTCGGCAGTTGGGCCGAGTGAAAGAGGCGCGGCAAGCGTATGAAAAAGCTTTGACGCTGACCCGACAAACCCCGGAAAAACGCTTTATCGAACGACGCCTGGCTGAACTCTGACAGCGAGCCTGCTACTCCAGCATTTTCTCGAGAAACCAACTCCCCGCCGGCCCCGGCGGATGTTGCCGGGACCACAGCGCATCCACGGCCACCGAGCGTGGCCAGCCGCGTGCGTTGAGCTCCACCAGTTGGCCATTCGCGAAGCGCTCCACCAGCCAGCGGGGCAGGGCTGCCCAACCGAAACCGAGGATGGCCATTTCCATCAGCATCACGAAGCTGGGAGCCGACCACACCCGTCCCGCCGGCCGGTTCTCATTCGGATTGATGACGCTTGCCAGGCGCAGTTCACGGTATTGCTGCAGCGCCTGTTGATCAATGCCGTCAAGGCTGGACAGCGGATGCCGGGGCGAAACGAACAAGGCGAGTTCCGCGCGCTCTCCGACGGTGGCGCCGGTCAGGTCGGGTGGGTAGACCTCTTGCGCCTCGATAAAGGCAATCTGTGCCCGGCCGCTTTGCACCAGCGCGATCAAGTCTTCGTACTCGGCGATCAACCATTCCAGTTCCATGTCCGGATAACGCTGTTCGAAGGCGCTGAGCACCGCGTCGAAGTGCCCCGACTGGTAGGTATCCGACATGGCGATACTGAGCTTGGGTTCCAGGCCCTGGGACAATTGACTGGCCGCCAGCGCCAGCCGGTTGCCAGCGTCCAGCACCTGTTCGGCCCGTTGCAGCAGAACGTGGCCGGCCGCAGTCAGGGTCGGTTTGCGGCTGCTGCGGTCGAACAGCACTACATCCAGGTCAATCTCCAAGCTTGCCACCGCTGCACTGACGGTGGATTGACTCTTGCCCAGCTTACGCGCGGCGGCAGAAAACGAGCCTTGAGTCGCCGCCTGGACAAACGCCTGCAACACTTCATGTGAAGCCATCATCTATCGCCTTGATCGATGGTTATTAGTTATGAAGTATCGATGCGAGGGTTGAACATGGCAACCCTCGACCTTCACAGAGCACGGCTCATGAACCCGACTAAGTCCCTTACCGAACGCGTTTTCCAGGCTATTGGCTTCGAAGCCCTGGCCTTGCTGATTTGCACCCCGCTGCTGGCCTGGATCATGCAAAAAACGGCCCTGGAGATGGGCATGGTAACGCTGGCCATCAGCCTTCTGGCGCTGACCTGGAATATCATTTTTAACGGCTTGTTCGACCGCCTCAAAGCGCGCCTGCAATTGGCCAGTGGCGTTTGGACCCGGGTGCTGCACGCCCTGTTGTTCGAAGGCGGGCTGATCATTGTGTGTGTGCCGCTGATTGCCGCGTGGCTGGACATCAGCCTGCTGCAGGCCTTCATTCTCGACATCGGCGTGCTGTTGTTTTTCCTGCCGTACACCTACGTGTATCACTGGGGGTACGACGTGCTGCGGGAGAAACTCCTGCAGCAGCGTGTACCTGGGCAAGTGTGACGGTGTTATATGAACATCCCGCCCGAGGCTTCGATGCGCTGACCGTTGATCCATTGGCTGCCGTCAGCCAACAGGGTGGAAATCGCTCCACCGATATCGTCCGGCAAACCGACCCGACCCAGGGCGGTATTGCTGGCGACGAAAGCGTTGAGTTCGGCGTTATCACGTACGCTGCCGCCACCGAAGTCGGTTTCAATGGCGCCGGGAGCCAGCGTGTTGACGCTGATACCGCGGGCTCCCAGTTCCTTGGCCTGATAGCGGGTCAGCACCTCCACCGCGCCTTTCATTGAGGCGTAGGCGGCATAGCCCGGCAGGCTGAAGCGGGCCAGGCCGCTGGAAATATTGATGATCCGGCCGCCGTCGACGATCAGTGGCAGCAGCTTTTGTGTCAGGAAGAACGGGCCTTTGAGATGGATCGCGAGCATTTGGTCGAACTGTTCTTCAGTCGTCTCGATGAAACTGGCGTGGGTGCCGATCCCGGCGTTATTGATCAGAAAATCAAAATGCTCCCGTGCGAAAACTTCTTGCAGCTTGTGGCCTATGTCACGGGCGAATGCCTCGAACCTGGTGCTTTGGCTGACATCCAGTTGCAACATGGCGGCGCGGCCACCGAGCTGCTCGATCTGGCTAGCGACGGCCTGAGCCTCGTCGGCCTTGCTGTGATAAGTACCGATGATATCGACGCCTTGGGCCGCCAGGTGCAAGGCCGTGCTTTTGCCCAAGCCGCGGCTGGCGCCAGTGATCAATGCGATTTTACGGGTCATGGTGAAGTCCTCTGAGCGAACGGGTAATCAGTGGGATTGAGTGTATTTGTCCGCCCGATACGTGATAAACAGCGGTAAACCGGAATCACTGGCCGGATGATCCGAACAATCACCGAGGGTCGTCATGAATAAACTGGACCTGTTGCTCACCTTCGTACGCGTCACCGAACTGTCGAGTTTTACCCAGGCCGGCGAGCGCCTGGGGCTGCCACGTTCCACGGTGTTCGAGCATGTTCAGGCGCTGGAAGAACTGTTGGGCACGCGGCTGCTGCAACGCACCACGCGCAAGGTTCAGGCGACTCAGGATGGGCGCGTGCTGTATGAGCGCAGCAAGGATTTGCTGTCGCACATGGAGGAACTGGAAGGGCTGTTTCGCCAGGATGAGACGCAATTGAGCGGACGCATCCGGGTCGACATGCCCAACGTTATGGCCCGTGAGCACATCGTGCCGCGCCTGCCGGAGTTCATGGATCGGCATCCGCTGATCGAGCTGGAGATCAGCAGCTCCGACCGGCAAGTTGATCTCCTGGCTGAAGGTTTTGATTGCGTGTTGCGTATCGGCGCGCAGCCGGATCAGTCCGTGGTGGCGCGGTTGCTGTGCAGCATGCCGATGATCAACTGCGTGAGCCGTGGTTATCTGCAGCGTTACGGCGAACCCAGGAGCTTGTCGGATCTGGCCGACCATCACCTGGTGCATTACGTCCGACCGCTGGGCGCTCGCTCGCCGGGTTTCGAATACATGCAGGGCAACAAGGTGCAGCGTGTCGCCATGGCCGGGCGGGTCACGGTCAACAGCACCGACGCCTATCAGTCGGCGTGCCTGGCCGGTTTCGGGATTGTCCAGGTGCCGGGGTTGGGCATCCGTGAATTGCTCGCGCGTGGCGAGTTGGTAGCGATCCTCCAGGACTATCCGGCACCCTCGCTGGACGTGTCGATGCTGTACGCCGGCCAGCGTCATCTGCCCATCCGGGTGCGGGTGTTCATGGATTGGCTGGCGGCCACGTTGAAAGCGCTGCTTTAACGCCGCGCCGTCAACTGCTGCGGGGCGAGGAAGGCGTCGTGAAAGTAGTCGCGGAACGCCTGCATGGCCGGGGTGAACGCCCGCTCCCGGTGCCAGGCCAGGCCGACGCTCATCGGCGTCACGTGGTCGGTCACGCTCACGGTTTCAATGCGTTTGCCTTCCAGCGACCACGGGCGGTGCACCAGATCCGACAGAATCGCCACGCCGCTGCCGTTGGCCACCATGCTGCGTACCGCTTCCACCGAACTGGTGCGCAGCCGCACGTTGGGCGTCTGCCCGGCCTGTTGCCAATAGCGTCTGGCACTGTGTTCGGCCTCATCGACGGTCAGCAGGATATAGGGTTCCTTGGCCACGTCGGCCAGGCTGACGGCGCTGCGTTCGCATAACGGATGGTGGCTGGGCAGCCACAGGCGGCGTTCGGAGTTGAAGAGGGTTTCGGAGACAATATGCGGATGGGTGAGGTTGGCGGTCAGGACCACGGCCATGTCGAATTGCGCGTCCAGCAACCCCTGTTCGATTGCCTGGCGTTCCTGCTCGAAGACCTCGATGGTCACGTCCGGGTGCCAGTGTTCCATGCGCTGCAGGTGATGCGGCAGGAAGTAACCCAGCACGGTGTAACTGGCCGCGACCCGCAACACACCGCTGGCGCGGTAGTCCGGCAGCGGGCTGTTCAGCGCATCATCGACGCTGCGCACGATCACGTAGGCGCGGTTGAGAAAGTGGCGTCCGGCGTCGGTCAGGCTCATGCCCTGGGCCGAGCGCACAAACAGCTGGGCACCGAGCATGGCTTCGAGTTCTTTGACCGCCGTGGTTACCGCTGACTGCGAGATGTTCAGATGGATGGCCGCCTGGGAAATCTGGCCGATTTCGGCGGTGGCGACAAAGTAGCGGACCTGGCGCAAGGTGAGTGACATGCGGTCTTCCCCAAAGACAGTTATCTGATTTTCAGAAGATAACCCATCTGATAATAGATCTTCCCAAGGGGTCAAGTCGCAGCCTACTTTCCGTGGCACGATCTTTTTGCGGAGCGGCCTCGATGCACACAGTGGATTTCAACTCGGACATGGGTGAAGGCTTCGGCCCCTGGACCATTGGCGATGGCGTGGACCACGAATTGATGGGGTTTATCAGTTCGGCCAACGTCGCCACCGGCTTCCATGCCGGCGACCCCGGCACCATGCGTCGTACCGTGGAACGCGCCAAGCAGTTGGGCGTCGCCATCGGCGCCCATCCGGGCTTTCGTGACCTGGTGGGTTTCGGTCGCCGGCACATCAATGCGCCGGCCCAGGAGTTGGTCGACGACATGCTCTATCAACTCGGCGCGCTGCGCGAGATTGCCAAGGCGCAAGGCGTGACGCTGCAACACATCAAGCCCCATGGCGCGCTGTACATGCACCTGGCCCGGGACGAAGAAGTTGCGCGCCTGCTGGTGGAAAACCTGCAACGCCTGGAGCCTGGCCTGTTGCTGTACTGCATGCCCGACTCGGTGATCTGGCGGATTGCCAAGGCGCTGGGGCAACCGGTGGTGCGGGAGTTTTATGCCGACCGTGAATACGATCTCTCCGGCTCCATCGTGTTTACCCGCAGGGTTCACGCCTTGGATCCGGCAACCGTCGCAGCGCGTGTCCTGCGTGCCTGCCAGAGCGGTCTGGTACGCACCGTCGAAGGTGAAGACTTGGCGATCGAATTCGACTCCATCTGCTTGCACAGCGACACCCCCGGCGCCCTCGATCTGGTGGAAGCCACGCGCAGGGCGCTGGATCAAGCGGGGATCGCCGTGCGCGCACCGCGTTGAACGATACCGGTGCCCAGACACCGGGCCTGAATCACATTCGCCTGCCTTTCTACAATGATTCCAAGAGGAACAGACATGGCTGAAACATCCCCGATCCGCTACAGCTTTGGCGCTGATGAACATTTGTTCGCCGAGGTCAGCGAGAGCATGTCCCTGCAAGCCTTCTTCAAGGGCATGGCCGTCACCCGTGCGGTGGAACGCCTGAATCTGCCGGGTGTGCTGGATGTATGCCTGGCCAACGCCTCCTTCCAGATTCGCTTCGACCCTGACCAGATTGCCCCGCACGTGCTGCTCGACGCGGTGCAGAGTGCCGAAGCCCAGGCGGTGGCCGAGCGCACCTTGCACACCCGGATCATCGAGATCCCGGTGCTGTACAACGATCCCTGGACCCATGAAACCCTGATGCGTTTTCGCGATCGCCATCAAGACCCTGGCGGCACCGACCTGGAGTACGCCGCGCGGATCAATGGCCTGGCGGATGTCGACGGGTTTATCGCGGCTCACAGCGGCGCGCCGTGGTTTGTCTCGATGGTCGGCTTTGTCGCGGGATTGCCCTTCATGTTCCAGATGGTCGAGCGCGAGCGCCAGTTGCAGGTGCCCAAATACCTGCGCCCGCGCACGGATACGCCGAAACTGACCCTCGGTCATGGCGGCTGTTTCGGCTGCATCTACTCAGTCCGCGGCGCCGGGGGTTACCAGATGTTCGGCGTTACGCCGGCCCCGATCTACGACCCGGCGCAACGGTTGGCCTACCTCAAGGAGCACATGGTGTTCTTCCGGCCCGGCGATATCGTGCAGTTCAAACCCATGGACCGCGAGGCTTACGACCTGGCCGTGGTCGAAGTGGAGGCAGGTCGTTTCGATTTGCGTATTCGCTCCGTGGAATTTTCCCTCGACGCCTTTCTCGCCGATCCAGTCGGTTACCCGAAAACCTTGCAGGAGGTGCTCGCATGATCAAGGTCATCAAGCCGGGCCTTGCCACTTCCGTGCAGGACCTGGGGCGCGAAGGTTACTACCACCTGGGTATCCCGCCATCCGGCGCGCTGGATCAATACGCCTTGAGTGCGGCCAATCATCTGGTGGGCAACCCGGCTGGCGCGGCCGGGCTGGAATGTACGTTGATCGGACCAGAGCTGGAGTTTCAGCAGGATGCCCTGGTGGCAATCAGCGGCGCGCTGATGTCTGCGCGCCTGGACGGTGAAGGGGTGCATCAGGACACCGCATTCCAGGTACGTGCCGGGCAAGTGCTGCGCTTCGAGTTCCCCAAGGCTGGCGCGCGGGCTTATCTGGCCGTGGCCGGTGGTATTGACGTGCCGTTGGTGCTGGGCAGCCGGTCAACGTATGCCCTCGGGGCGTTGGGTGGATTTCATGGCCGCCGGCTGCAGGAAGGTGATCAGTTGCCTATCGGCGAGGCCAGCGGTAGCGGCCGTGCGGGCAACAGCCTGCCCATGGCGTTACGGCAATCGGTGGGCGGTGAGGTTACGTTGCGGGTAGTCCCCGGACTGTATTACGAGCGACTGACGGCGGGCGCGAAAAGCAGTTTTTTTGCCGAGCCTTGGTCGGTCGGCTCGGAGGCTGATCGTATCGGCTATCGCTTCAAGGGCGGCAGCGCCTTGAATTTTCAGCCGCGGGAACAACCGTTTGGCGCCGGTTCCGATCCTTCGAACATCGTCGACAGTTGTTACCCCATCGGCTCGATCCAGGTACCGGCCGGGCTGGAGCCGATTGTGCTGCACCGGGATGCGGTGTCGGGCGGTGGCTACGCGATGATTGGCACGGTGATCAGTGCTGACCTGGATCTGATCGCTCAGATGCAACCCAATCAGCGTGCCGGGTTTGTCGCGGTGACGTTGGAAGAGGCGTTGGAGGCGCGACGGGTGTACAAAAAGCGCTTGAGGGTGATGGCTGGGTTGTTTGCCTGAGGGGGCTGGGGGCATATCCGTGTTTGGTGTTTGGCTTGAGAACCAACCCTCACCCTAACCCTCCCGAAACGTCGGACCGCCCCAAAGGGGCGAGGGGACTGAGTGGGGGATATTCCAGATATTTTTCGACCTGAAAGCTCGCCTTTGAATCCATAATCGACCGGGTTTTCCAGGTCGCAAAATGTCTTATTACACATCGGTAAGTTCCCTCTCCCCTTTGGGGAGAGGGCTAGGGTGAGGGGTGTTTTTCAAGCCAAATACAAAAAAGCCAACCACCTCAGCTCAAAACAGCTCTTCGGTTCGCTGCATGACAGCGCTACGGCGAAGGCGTGACCCCACGGTCAATAATCCCGACGCTTGCGAAACGCCCAGCGCCCGGCAATCAGGGTAAACGTCGCTACCAGCGCCACCAGGATCCAGAACCCCTCCGGGTCCTGTGAAAGCGGTACGCCCCCGACATTCATGCCAAAGAAGCCGGCAATGATATTGATCGGCAGCGCCAGCACCGTAACCACGGTCAAGGTGAACAACGTGCGGTTGCTCTGTTCATTGAGGTTGGCGGCGATCTCTTCCTGCAACAACTTGATCCGTTCCCCCAAGGCCGTCAGGTCGTTGATGATCAGCGCAAACTCTTCGGTAGATTTGCGCAGTTCTTTCACGTCGTCTTTTTGCAACCAGTGCGGCGGGCGGTTGAGCAGGCGCAGCAATGAGCCCGGCTCCAGCGCCAGCCAGCGTTGCAAGCGCACCAACACCCGGCGCATGGCGCCCAGTTCGGCGCGGTTGTTGGACACGCGTGAGGACAGCAACTGATCCTCGATCTGGTCGACACTGAGGCTGGTGGTACGCACGATTTGTGTCAGGACTTCGCCTTGATCGCGTAACAAGTGCACCAGCAGTTCCAGCGGTGAACGAAAGCGCTCACCGGCTTTCACCGAAGAACGCAACTTGTCCACCGAGTGCAACGGTTGCAGGCGCGCGCTGACCAGCAGGCGACTGCGGGCACAGACCCATAAGGTGGAAATGTCCGATGACATCATGCTGCTGAAGTTGAACACCACGTCATTGACCACCGCCAGCAACGCCGAGTCCACATGCTCGATCCGAGTGGAGCGTGAGCCCTCTTGTAAAGACTCGAAAAACTCTTCCGGCAACTGCAGATGCGCTTGCATCCATCGCTGACAGGCAGCGTGGGTGAGGTTCAGGTGTAGCCAGAGAAACTCGTCGCTGGCCGCGGGTTGCTGTAAGGCCAGCAACGCGCTGGCCGAGTCGATTTGCTCCGCCTTTTCGCCGGGCCTGAAGCGGAAACCGTAAAGCAGGCCGAACAGGTCGGAATCCTGGTGGCTATGGTCGATGCTGTGGTTCATGGCGGCTCGCGGAGGAAGGCGTCTGCGGGATGTTTCACAGGTTCGCGATGACGAATCATTGCAAGCCGATTTGACCGTTTTATGACAGCTGCCGAGGCTTCGTGGGAGATGGCCAGCATTTGCCCAACCACACATCCGATAGGTTCAAGAAGCGTCTAGCACGGTCGATTCAATCGTAGGCGTTGTTTTTGGATGGGCAATGACTTGGCTGATAGGGACGTCTTGGCTTGCAGCAACCCTTTTTCCCTGTTTCGAGGTTTTCCCCCCGATGAACTTTTTGCGAAAGTCCCTGAGAGCACAGATCTTGTCGTTGCTAGGTGGCAGCCTGCTGGCAATATTGTTGATTGCCCTGGCCTGTTTTCATTTCCTTTCCAGCAGTGTGCAGGGTTATCGCAGCTTGCTTGAAGGTCCCTTGCAGACCTCTCAACTGATTGACGAAGCCAACCTGCAATTCAAGGTCCAGGTCCAGGAATGGAAAAACGTCCTGCTGCGCGGCAAGCAACCCCAGGACATGGATAAATACTGGGGGCAGTTCCAGGATCGCCAACAAGAAGTGCAGGGCATTTTGGCCCGCCTGGTCGCCGACACCCAGGGCGATGAGGTTCTCAAGCGCAGTATTGAAACCTTGCGCCAGGAGCATCAGATGCTGGGAGGCGCCTATCAGAAGGGTAGGGATGCGTATCTGGCAGCCGGGGCCGATGCCGCTGCCGGAGATAAAGCGGTCAAGGGCGTGGACCGTGCGGTCAGCGAACAGATGAGTGCGCTGGTAACGCAGTTGCATGAGCAGGGGAATCAGCAATCGCTGTTGATCAGCGCCTATGCCGATCGGACCATTATCGTGGGGCTGGCAGTGATGCTGGGATCGGGGATGTTGATTGGTCTGTTCAGCCTGTGGCTGATCAACCGCAACCTGATTTTGCCTATTCGTGGGCTGATCGACTATGTGGCCCAACTGAGCCATGGGCGCTTCGCGGAGCGCGTTGCCAGTCATCGCCAGGATGAATTGGGGCACTTGGCCGAAGCCGCCAATACCTTGCGCGATTTTCTGTCGGAAACGTTCAGCCGTTTGCAGCGCAGCGCCACCGAGCTGGTGAGTGCCAGTGGTGAGCTGAACTCGATTGCCGTGCAGATGGCGACAGGAACGCAGGACCAGTTCAGTCGCACCGATCAAGTCGCCACGGCGATGATTGAAATGTCGGCGACCGCCCAGGAAGTCGCCCGACATGCCGTCGGTGCCTCGCGGGCAGCCGATGAAGCCGATCATTCGGCGCGTGAGGGCGGTGCAGTGATGCAGGCCACCATTTCCACCATCGATCAGATGCGCAACGAGATCCTCAACACTGGCGGCATTATCCGCCGTCTGGAAACCGACAGCGTGCGCATCGGCACGGTGCTGGAAGTGATTCGCGGGATTGCCGAGCAGACCAATCTTCTGGCACTCAACGCGGCCATTGAAGCCGCACGGGCGGGCGAGTCTGGCCGTGGTTTCGCGGTGGTGGCCGATGAGGTGCGCAGCCTGGCGCAGCGCACGGCGGCGTCGATCATTGAAATCAACCAGATCATCCAGGCGGTGCAGACAGGGGCAATCGACGCCGCCGAAGCGATCGTCAGCAGTCAGTCGTGCAGTGATGAGAGTGTCGAAAAAGTGACTCAGGCGGGTGCCATGCTCAGTCACATCACCCAGGCGGTTGAGGCGATCCGCGACATGAATCATCAGATTGCCACGGCGGCGGAGGAGCAAACGTCGGTGGCTGAAGATATTTCGCGCAACATCACGCAAATCACCACAGTTGCCACGACCAACCTGGACAACGTCCAGCGTACCGAGGCGGCCAGCCATAACCTGCGTGGTTTGTCTGGCGAATTGAACGAGGTGACCGCCCGCTTGAGTGCTTGATCAGACACAACTGCGCCGCCCGAAGGCGGCGCAGATTTTTCATCGATCAACTCAAGTGTCTTGCTTGTTTTCCAGCACGTCGCCGGTCTTGGCGTCGAGTTTCACATCCCATTTCTTGCCGGCGGTGTCAATCAGGTCAACTTCGTAGATCAGGCGACCCGCTTCGTCGTCCAGCTCGGTATCGTGGATGGTGGCACCGGCGTGTTGGGCCAGGGCGGCCTTGTTCAGCTGTTCGAAAGGCTTCACGGCGCCGGACTGCAGCAGGCTTGGAATCTGGTCTGGACGGACGTCGGCCTGGGCCAGGCCAGCGGTCAGGGTCAAGGCGGTAGCGGCGAACAGAGCGGTCAGGTTTTTCATGGTGTGGATCCTTCTGGGTGAGCTGTTTAAGTGGGATCAGATTAACCCGCGCAACTTAATTCACCCTTAATTGCGCGGCACGATGAAACAGCTGTTGCGTCAAGGCTGGCCCGATCATCCGCTCTGTACTCAGTAACCGTGATCCTCAAGCAGTTGCGACACGCTGGATGCCGGTGCGCGCCGGTAGTACTTGAGCAGTTCGGCGGCACGGTTGGTGAAGATGCCATCGACACCCGCGTCCATCACTTTCTTGAAGTCCACCGGCTCATCGACGGTGTAGACATGCACCAGCAGGCCTTTGTCGTGGGTCAGCTTGTTCATTTCAGGTTTCACCAGGTCCGAATAGCTCTGGTCATTCAAGTCTGTCCGCTGCGCCGATGGGCCGGTGCCGATGGCGCCCAGGTTCTTGGCATCGTCGATCCACTTTTCGAATTCGGCGGCATCCTTGGGTTCTTGCTTGGCGTAGTAGGCCGCTTTGGTCGGCTCGCCGGATTCGGCAAACGTCACCTTGGACTTGGGCTCCATGCCGTCTTCACCGACCCACAACAAGAGGATCTTCGGCGTATTGGGCATTTCTTTTTGCAGCTCCTTGAGACTGTCCTTCTCGAAAGTCTGCAGAATCACGCGACCTTTGCCCTGGCCCACGCCGGTGTTGCTTTTACCCAGCTTGGAACCCGCCGAACTCAGCCAACCCTTGTCCTGCAGTTGGTCTTTCAGGTCAGCCTCAATCCCGGGAAACAGCTTCGGCTCCTTGGTTTCGATGTACAGGCCCGGTTTGTGTTGCGGGTTACCTTCGGCGATCTTGATGACTTCATCGAGGGTCTGGATTTTCAAACCGACGAATCCAGGCCGCGCACGCTCCGGGTACGCGCTATTGAACCAACTGCCAGCGTCGAGGGTTTTCAGCTCGGCCATGGTGAATTCGTTGGCCGGGCTGTTCTTGCGCTCAGGAAACTTGGTAGCGACGTCGGTGGTGCGTTGCAGGTTGTCATCGTGCAAGGCGAACAGCACGCCATCCTTGCTGCGCTGCAAATCCAGCTCCAGGTAATCGGCCCCCAGGTCGCGGGCGACTTTGTAGGCCGCAGCCGTCGACTCCGGTGCGTCGAAGGACGCGCCCTGGTGAGCAATGACCGCTGGGCGGGGAATACCCTCTTTGGTCGCCAATTCAGCGGGACTGATCGAGGGCGCGGCCCCTGCGTGGCCAAAGCCCATTGACAAGGTGAGCAGCAGAGCACTCTTGGTAAACGTTCCATGCATGTGCGAGGTCCTTTCGTGGAGGTAGTTTCAAGAAGGCTCCCTTTTTAACAATTGAATGCAATACGCGCTATCACCAAACCGCCATAAGTGGAGGTAATTAGCTGTGTGTAAATGCGCATTTGGCGGGAGGACGCTCTGCCGCGGGATGAGACTGGTGTTTTTTCGCGCTTTTGTGCCGTGCTATGCAGTACTCTTGTGTCGAGCTTCCCCATCAGAGGGAACCTGTAGTGCTCTCTTTTCTGCCTCGCGTGTAAACCATCGTTCACTTCCCCTGCGGGATTTTTCAGTGAGGTTTACCATGCGCATTACGTCCGAACTCATTTGCCAGGCGGCTGACCAACTCCACGGCTTTGTCGGCCTGAACCGCAAGACCGGTCTTTACATCGTGCGTTTCAGCGAGGACTCGTTCGGTATGGATGTCGCCGACGATGGCATCATCCCCACCAGCGAATTTGTCTGGCAGCCCCTTGATGAGCAGACCATGACCTTGTCGCGTGAACATATCCAACTGTTGCTGGACCAGAACATCGACGAGCGCATCAACATTACCGAGCCGCTGCGGGTCTACATGCGCCGGGTGGAAATTGCGCAGATCAGCGCGGTGCGTAGTCTGGTGAGTTGAGCGCGGGGTCGGTTGCGAACGAGTAGGCCCGCTCCACCTTGCAGACCCGCGTATGGAACGCTGCGTACCAGGTGGATCGGCCCTGCTCGCGTACTTCACGATGTTCGGCGTGTTCTTTCCAGGCCAGGATCGCCGTCTCGCTGACCCAGTAGGACACGGTAATACCGAGGCCATCCTCACCTCGGGCTGAGTCCATGCCGAGAAACCCCGGCTGTTCGTGAGCCAGTTCGAGCATGCGTTGGGCGGCCGCGGCGTAGCCTTGGTCGACTTCGGTACGCAGCGAGCTGAAAATCACCGCGTAGTAGGGCGGGGCCGGTGTGCGGGCGATCATTTCGAGCTCGCCCCGCAGGCCTTGAGCAATGCCGTCACCAAGGGCACCACCGTGCCGCTGAGTGCTGCGCGTTCGGGCTGGAACAACGTGGCAATAAAGAACGGATGGTCCAGCAATTCCACGGCCCGCAGATCGCCGGCGGCGTCACGCGCGCTGCCAATCAGATTACCCTCCAGCAATTGCGGTTCGAGGTCGCGGTTCACGCCGTAACGGCACCGGTAAGCTTCGTGAATATCCATGCAGCCGTAAGCCTCGGCGATACGCGTGTACGCCATCAAGCGTACCGCCGCGGTGGTTTCCAGCAGGGCGCAATTGAGTGGTGCAATCACCGTGCGCGGTGCATCGGGCGCGAGTTCCGCGTGTTCAGCGTCGGTCCAACCCAACACATTCCGTGCATATTCCAGCAGCACATGTTGGAACCCGGCGCACGTGCCGAGGAACGGGCGCTGATGTTCCCGAGCATAGCGAATGGCCAATAGGGCGCCGTCGATGTCGCGATAGGGACTGGCGGGCACACACCAGAAACCGTCGAAGCGCTGCAGGGCGCTGTGGTTGTCGAGGGTGTCGGTGGACAACCAGTCGGCGCGCACGCTCAGGTTCAAGACTGCGCCAGCCTGTTGCAGGGCGAGGGGGATGGCCTGGTGCGCAGTCACTTGAGGGTCGTAATCGCCGATCAGGGCAAGGTGCAGGTGGGCGTGCTTCATGGGGGCATCCAATGGCTTGTTGAGTCCTGCGGCGCACTATAGATTGGCGTTCACGCAATCAATATTGGCGCTGAACCAAATGCTCAATGCAGCGACGCACTATCAAGTTGATTATTCCGACCTGTCCCTGGTGCTTGCTCTGGTGCGCGGCGGC
Source organism: Pseudomonas mucidolens (assembly GCF_900106045.1). Lineage (NCBI taxonomy): Bacteria > Pseudomonadati > Pseudomonadota > Gammaproteobacteria > Pseudomonadales > Pseudomonadaceae > Pseudomonas > Pseudomonas mucidolens. The sequence goes on from NZ_LT629802.1 coordinate 587,691, forward strand.
ACCCTGGCACGAGCGGCGGCGCTGTTACGGGTGGATGTGTCCACGGTGTTCCGGGCCGTACGGCGTCTCGAGGCATCCTTGGGTCAGGCCTTGTTTGAAAAGAGTCGCGCCGGTTATTTGCCCACCAGCGTGGCGAGCACCTTGGCCGAGCAGGCCGAGCGTGCCGAACAGGCGCTGGAAGCGGCGCGTATCGGCGTGGAGCTGGGCGCAGAAGTGATCAGCGGCACGGTGCGCCTGACGTGCACCGACTCGGTGCTGCAGGGCATATTGTTGCCAGCCCTGGCGCAGTTCATGCCGAACTATCCGGCGTTGACCCTTGAGTTGAGTACATCCAATGACTTCGCCAACCTCAGTCGCCGTGACGCCGATATCGCCTTGCGCCTGACCAATACACCACCGGAACATCTGGTGGGACGGCGCCTCGGGACCGTTTCCTATCGTGTCTGCGCCAGCGCCGGTTATCGGCAGCAGCATGCCACCCAGGAGTGGGCGGCCCTGGCCTGGATCGCTCCGGATGACTTCTTGCCCGACCACCCGACAGTCGCCTGGCGTCGCCAACACTTGCCCGGTGTGACCCCCAGTTATCGCTGCAACAGCATGTTGTCGGCCACTGAGTTGGTGCGCGCCGGGTTGGGGGTGGCGGCCTTGCCGGATTTTTTGCTGGGGGAGAAGCATGGATTGCAACCGTTGGGGCCGGCTCTTGCCGGATATGACACAGCCCTGTGGTTGTTGACGCGCCCGGACTGCCGGGCGCTGCGTTCAGTGGTGACGTTGTTCGATGAGTTGGGGCGGCATGTGCGACTGCCTGGCCACAGCCTATGACTTCTCTGTTGAGTGGACGGTAAGTCTGGAGAGCGACGGGCTCAAGCTGAACGAGCGGCCAGCGACTCGGCAAGGGTCACGCGATTGCGCCCACTGTCCTTGGCGGCGTACAGCGCTTTGTCCGCCGCGTTGAGCCACATATGGGCGTGGGTGAAATGCGCGGTGTAAGACGCCAGGCCAATGCTCAGGCTGACCTGCAACGCCGGCACTTGCGGGTCGTGGTAACGGCTGAATATCGCCCGCAGGCGCTCCATCTGATGGCTGGCCTGCTCCAGGGATACATCCGGAAGAATCACACAGAACTCGTCGCCACCGTAGCGGCCGGCGAGGTCGTTTTCCCGCACGATGCGTCGCAGTTCCCAACTCAGTTGTCGCAACACCCGGTCACCGACAATGTGGCCGTAGGTGTCATTGATCTGCTTGAAGTGGTCGATGTCGATCAAGGCGATGGTGGCGTGTGACTGTTGTTGCTGGCAACTGTGGAATTTGAGTTGCAACAGGTCTTTCCACGAGCCGTGGTTGAGCAGCCCGGTCAGGCTGTCGGTGCGGCTCAGGGCACTCAACGCACGCTTGTGTTCCGAGAGGTGGATGGCCAGACGGTAACTGGCCATGCCGATGGCGAGCGGGTAAAAGATCAGCATCGGCAGGCAGGCATACACTTGAATCGGGCTGACACCGGGGTTGAATGAAGGCCCGAACACCATCCAAGCCACCGCGATACCCAGCCCTTGCGCGATCATGCCTTGAAACATCAAGTGTTTACCGCCTGCTGCCACGTTGTGCATGGTCATCATCGCGAGGATGGTGACGGTGGTCAGCGGGATGAACTGCGTGGCTGCGGCCCAGAATCCACCGGCCAGTGAATCACACAGCAGATTGCGGCGTTCGGCCTGATAGGGAAAGGCCGCATGATTCGATAACTGATAGGCCAGGTGCGGCCAGATAAAAGCGTTGAACAGCCATAGGCCCCAGACCCAGGCGGGCATGGAAAGTGGGTACAACGCGGCAAGCACGCAAAGGCTGCCGATGGCCAACCCGAGAATGCGCGGCCGATAAATGCGTTTGGCAAATGACAGTCCGTTGCCTCGTAGGTTTTCCATAAACCCCGGCGTCAGTTTTTTCTTTTCGGAGGTTACGAAAACGAGTGTATCGAGAGGTCATTTACGCGGGAACGAGGGGTGGTGAGGCGAAAACGACAAGTCTCTGTCGCCTAGACGACAGGGTTGACGCAGCTCAGGCTCAGGGATGGGCGGTGATTTCGTAGCCAGCCAGAAACAGGTCTATCGCAGACTCGATCACATTGGCCTGAGTGGCCGCATCCAAAGGGGGCTGGCCGAGGGTAATTTGTGGCCAAAAAGCGAAGGCTTTGAGCAAGCTGTGTAACTGATGGGCGGCAAAACCTGGGTCGACCGTTTTGAATCTGCCGTCTTCCTGTGCCGCGCGTACCCACAAGGTGAAACCTTCCTCGCGTTCGCTCAGACGGTTGACCATGTTCTGGGCGCGTTCTGGAGAGTGAATGGTGGCGGCGATTGCAACGCGAGCCAGATCGAGAAAATTGGCGTCCGACAGCATGTCCATCTTTGCTTGTAGCAAGGCGCGTAATTGTTCGCGCAAAGGCCGATCATTGCTGTAGGTCACGTCCAGCTGCGCGGCGCTGCTGGCCCATAGCTGGTGCAGAATTTCGGCAAACAATTCCTCTTTGCTGGGGAAGTGGTTGTACACCGTGCGTTTGGACACGCCCGCTACGGCGGCAATTTTATCCATGCTGGTGACCTCGAAACCGTTGGTGCGAAATTCGCTGATAGCGGCTGCCACGATGGCTTCGCGTTTACGATCGGTGAGGCGCTGAGGTGCAGTCATGGGTAGCCTTGGGCTCTGGTCAAAAAATTACACTTGGTAGTTTACTTGCTCCGAGTTTTGTTGCAATCTTGAAACTACACTGTGCAGTGTAGTTGTTGATCGGCCTCAGGAAAAATGTTCCGGAGTTATTCTGAAATGACCACGCCCCCCACCCGTCTCTCCACTCCTTCTCCCTTATCCAGGCCAGTCGAGCAGCAGGGTCGCTTCAAGAATCACGCCTTTGTACAAAGGGCAGGCTTTGGCAAAACCTTGCAGATATTCTGCAAAATGCTCTTCCACAAACCCCGCAGCACACGGCCCGTCGGCGAGATTCCGGTGCAGCGGCTGACTCGCGAACAACTGTTCGTCGCACCGGATCACAGTGTCTACCGGCTAGGCCATTCCACGGTCTTACTGAAAATGCGTGGTAAGTTCTGGCTGACCGATCCGGTGTTCGCCGCGCGTGCATCGCCTTTGAGTTGGGCCGGACCCAAGCGTTTCCATCAGCCGCCCATCACGCTCGATGAATTGCCACCGATTGAAGCGGTGATTCTTTCTCACAATCACTATGACCACCTGGACCGCCAGGCGGTGATGCAATTGGCCGACAAGACCCGTTATTTTCTCGCACCCTTAGGTGTCGGCGACACTCTGATTACCTGGGGAGTGGACGCCAGCAAGGTCCGGCAGCTGGATTGGTGGCAGGACACCGTGGTCGACGGCATTCATTTTATCGCAACCCCGGCCCAGCATTTTTCGGGTCGAGGCCTGTTTGATGGCAACCAGACACTTTGGTCTTCGTGGGTAATGATCGACGGTAGCCGACGCATCTTTTTCAGCGGCGACACCGGTTATTTCGATGGCTTCAAACGCATTGGCGAGCGATATGGGCCGTTCGATCTGACGCTGATGGAAACCGGAGCCTACAACGTTGACTGGCCCGATGTGCATATGCAGCCAGAGCAAACCTTACAAGCTCACATCGATCTGAGGGGGCGCTGGTTGCTGCCGATCCACAATGGCACCTTCGACCTGGCGTTTCATGCCTGGCATGAACCTTTCGATCGCATCATGGCTTTGGCCTGGGAACGCAATGTCCGGATCACCACACCATCCATGGGGCAGCCTTTCCTGCTGGCGGCGCCGGAGCGCGGAAGAGCCTGGTGGTTGGAGGTCGAGTCTCAGCCTGTTGAAGAACAGCTTATGAGTTGAAGGGCGGTTAGAACATCCCGTGGGCAAAAAGGACTTTCAAGGTGTTTCCGCCTGAAGGGGAAACTCGAAAAGGGTGCGATCATTCCCGGAAATTCATTTTCCGGGAGTAAGTCTTGATGGAAGACACATGTGGGAAACCACTGAAGCCGGGTGTTGCATGCCCTTTCGGAATACCGTCGCAGGCCAACAGCTTTCAAGTATTGCCTTGTACCACGAGCATTCTCCCTGATGCCTCGAGTGCTGTGGTCGGCGCTTCAGGCATTCCTCGGGGTGGTATCGAATTTGAATCGGTAAGCGCTCATGCCGTCTATGGTGTAGCGTTGGCCCAGGGCCCCAGATTCGATGTGCCGGGGCCAATGATGAAAGCCGTGCGTGACCCTGCATTATCGCTGACGGCTTTGAGTGGTCTCGATCCCGTGGGGCCCGTCATGGTCGAAGTCCCCCCGACCCAGGACAACAGCGGGTTGAACACGCCGCCTGGGTTGGCCGGTTGGCGTATTGGTTTCGCTGACGATTATTTGCGCAGTGGCGAGCGCGAAACCGCGGAGCACAGTCGGGTTTTCCTGCGGACGCTGGAGGTACTGCGTACCGCCGGTGCGCAATTGGTGCCGGTGTCTGCTCAGATGCCCGATGCTGCGTTGTACTTCACCCTTGAGTCGCGCAATGAGATCGATGATCAAGTGACTGAGCATCGTCTGGACGCGTTGGTTTCCGAGCAGCAGAGCCCAGCCTTTCATGCCTCCTGCAAGGCTGGATATCCCGGTATCTGCCTGTCATTCAGCGACGATATCACCGGCGCCGGTGTTGCCATCTGGTTCTATGGTGCTCGTTGGGCACGGGACTCATTGTCCGTGTTGGTCCAGGCCTATCAAAAGGTGCTGCTGCAAAATGATCCGCTTTGAAGCGGATGAATCACCCATGGGCTGTGAGCGCCGGGATGAGCCTATTTACACCCCATTGGGTTGAGGTGTCGTCTGCCCCGTTGATGCGCGCGTGGAACCGAGCAGCCGTGAAAAGAATCCCCGGGCGGATCCGGGGGCAGGCTGTGAAGCTGACGAAGCGGGTCTGTTCATTCCCCAGCCGGGTGCGAAGCCGGGGAAAAACACCAGGCCCTCGGCTTCCAGGCGAAACGCCAGGGTAAGGCGAGTCTCGTCGTTCACGTCGGCATGGCGTTCGAAGCGTTGAATGGTCTGCGGCGCAACGCCGGTTTCCCGAGCGAGGTCTTCCTGGCTCCAGCCCAGCATCGCGCGGGCCTGGGCGCTGTGTCGCGGGGTGAATTGATGAAGGACGATTTGTTGATCTACGGTGCTGCTCATTGCCAGAGAGGACATGGGGATTCTCCAGAAGTCCGACGGGGAGGACAAACTATACTGTGTTTTTGTACAGTTGTTTTGACCGCTCATCAACTGGATCTTTCCGCACCCGCTTACCCGCTCTATTTCGCGGCTTCCAGCCCCGGTGCTTCGCGAATGATCAGATGGTCGAGGTTTTCGATATCAGCGCTGAATACGCCGAACCGCTGCTCGGGGTTTTTCTTGCTCGGTACCTGTTTCAGGCTTGGTGTTACCCCGTAGAAGAAGCAATACAGTGGCCGCTCGCTGTCCACTGCCGCCTTGATCTGTTCCAGGAACGCTTTGCGCTTACGGTAGCTCTCGATCAGCTTCTTGTTCAGGTAAACGTTGACGGAGTAGGGTTTCTTGTCGAGCCAGACCTTTTTTTCGAAGTCGATACGAAAGCTGCTGGTGTAGTCCTTGATCGCCTTGATCCTGCCCCAGTAAATCAGGCCGTGGTTGTCTTGCAGGTATTCGATTTTCTTGAAAAACGTCCAGTACGTCGCCGTGTGCTCACCGATCTTCAACGGCATGTGCTTGAGCTTGTCCTTGTCGTCGATGTTCGACACGTAGCATTCCACCGGGTGGGCGAAGACGCTGGTTTTATCCGGCGTGATATCCCCTGCGCTGTGGGATGTTCCGATAGTGTTCGAGGACGTTTTTGCCGGATCCAGCGCAGCTGAACCTTCGGTGCCGAGGGCGGATGTTTTACGTTCGTACTGTCGTCGGGTCAGCACGAACTCGGACGGGAAACTCTCCTCACGCTCGTCCTCGCTTTCGCCTGCCACGGCCTTGCGACTGGCATAGCGACAACCTTCAATATGCCGAGTGCTGGGAGTGTTCTTGAAGTGAGGGGTGCGCCGGTAGTTAACGTTTTTCGCATTGAATGTGCCCAACACATTGCCTGCGGCAAAGGCCACGCGGCATTCATTGTTGGGGCACAGAAAACTGTCCTTGTCGGAATCGAAAGCCGCGGTCTCGTCGAAATTCAGCTCACGCACGTCGTAGATCGACAGCTTTTCGTCGAGCGCTAGGCTGTAGGCCGTGTCGAATTTCATCCGGGCTAGTCCGTGGGAAGGTTCGCTATTAATAGCCGGAACGTTGGCGTAGTACAAACCACCAACCACCGATCATCCCGTAGCCGCTGTCGAACCCTGGCGAGGCTAGGTGAAGCGCGGTATTAACGCGTTTTCAACTTCAATCGAGCACGGCGCTTCTTGGCTGAATGAAAATGCCGCCAATGTGCATCCTGCGCCGCCGCCAGCAACTCTCGATCGCCGCGTGTATCGCCCCAGGCCCGGAGTCGATAGTCCGCCAGATCTCCATACACCGCTTCAAGCCGCAGCACTTTGTTCTCGCAACGGCAGTTATTCCCGGTGAGACGTCCACTCAGCACACCGTCGACCACCTCCAGCTCGGTCCCGATCAACTTAATCCCAAGTCGATCGGCAAAAGGCTGCAATACAATCGCCGGCGAGGCTGAACACAACGTCACCTGCGCGCCAGAACCAAGCTCATCTGCCACCGACTGCAACCCGGCTGGCCGCATCAATTTGTTCCAATGGGTTTGGCAATACTCCGCGGCTTTCTGCTGAACCCAGGTCTTTTCGACGCCTGTCATAAAGGTACGAATCAACTGCGCCTTGAGCTCGTCACGGCTGATCTGGCGCACCAGAAAGCGCAAGCCGGGTAACGCCAGTTTCAGCATCCTGCGGTTGAATTCCTGCTTGCCGAAGGCGAACTTGAGGAACGGCACAAAACTGTCGTGGTGAGTCAGGGTACCGTCAAAGTCGAAGACTGAAAGTACCTTGGCATCCACTGGGCCGGCTTCTAGCATGTCTGGGGTCACGGGTTGGCCTCGGTCCTATCTACTATTTTTTTGGAATGCATGTGTTGTGACCGCAGGAATTTACTCCTGTATCAATCGCGTGATTGTCGAGTAAAGACCGGCGGTAAAAACATCCCGGTCACTCGACCGGTGACAACGCTGATGGCAATTGGGGCACAAGGCTACAGCATTGGTGATGCGATCCGAACCCTTATGGGCGAGGTGCTTGAGGTGATGGACTTCAAGACATGGCGGGCCGTCGACTACAAAGGGCGAATTTGAACCGCAGCCTGCGCAAATATGTCGTTGTGTTTTCCATAAAAAAACCCTGCGTGTAATCGCAGGGCTTTAATTGTTACGTGATTTTGAGACCATCAATCCCAGCTAAGCGCGCCACCGGTCTGATACTCAATCACCCGCGTCTCAAAGAAGTTCTTCTCTTTCTTCAAGTCCATGATTTCGCTCATCCATGGGAACGGGTTGGTGGTGCCTGGGTACTCTTCCTTCAAGCCGATCTGCGACAGACGACGGTTGGCGATGAACTTGAGGTAGTCCTCCATCATCGCCGCGTTCATGCCCAAGACGCCGCGCGGCATGGTGTCGCGGGCGTATTCGATTTCCAGTTGGGTCCCTTGCAGGATCATCTGGGTCGCTTCTTCTTTCATCTCGGCATCCCACAAGTGCGGGTTTTCGATTTTGATCTGGTTGATCACGTCGATACCGAAGTTCAGGTGCATCGACTCGTCGCGCAGGATGTACTGGAACTGTTCGGCGACGCCGGTCATTTTGTTGCGCCGGCCCATGGACAGGATCTGGGTGAAGCCGCAGTAGAAGAAGATGCCTTCGAGGACGCAGTAGTAGGCGACCAGGTTGCGCAGCAGCTCCTTGTCGGTGTCGACGGTGCCGGTTTCAAACTTCGGATCGGAGATCGAGCGGGTGTATTTCAGGCCCCAGGCGGCTTTTTTCGCGACCGACGGGATCTCGTGGTACATGTTGAAGATTTCGCCTTCATCCATGGCCAGGGATTCGATGCAGTACTGGTAGGCGTGGGTGTGGATCGCTTCCTCGAAGGCCTGGCGCAGGATGTACTGGCGGCACTCCGGGTTGGTGATCAGGCGGTACACGGCCAGCACCAGGTTGTTGGCGACCAGCGAGTCGGCGGTGGAGAAGAAGCCCAGGTTGCGCATGACGATGCGACGTTCGTCGTCGGTCAGGCCTTCGGGGTTTTTCCACAGCGCGATGTCGGCGGTCATGTTGACCTCTTGCGGCATCCAGTGGTTGGCGCAGCCGTCGAGGTATTTCTGCCAGGCCCAGTCGTACTTGAAGGGCACGAGTTGGTTGAGGTCGGCGCGGCAGTTGATCATGCGTTTTTCGTCAACCGCGACCCGGGCGGCGGCGCCTTCGAGCTCGGCGAGGCCTTCGGCGACGTCGAGCTTGTCGAGGGCGGCCTTGGCCCGAACGATGGCGGCGGAGTCACTGGCGGTGACGGCACGGGCTTCGAGGGCGGCGGCAGCGCCGGCTCCGTCGAGGCGATCCATGTTGGCTTCGGTGGCGTGGCCGGCGTTGGCGCCTTTAGTGGCTACTTCGCCTTCTTCTTCTTTGTCGAATTCGTCCCAGCTCAGCATGACATGTCGTCTCCTGCGTGAGGGCCAAAGGTGCCCGTGTGAAACCGCGTGGTTGGGTGTTCACACGGCCCAGAGGCCGCGGTGGATCTTTAAGGAATCGTTTGTTGCAACAGCTAGCGCAGGCATTAAACGGAATAGGGCTACGGGTGTTCTGCTTGAGGCTTGAGGGGCGGAGCGATGCTTGCTGGCTCCAGCGGGGCCTCAGGTCTGGCTCTGTGTCCCATGTAAAGGGATATTGCAGGCCCGATTTACCCGCGCATTATAGGGAAAAATTCGGCTTTGTGTTGCGGCAGATGGCCTCAGTCGAGGGGCAAAATGCCGCCTTTTCGAGCCGGAGCGCGAGTTTACAAGGGTTTGCCGGAGCAGGATTTTTTTGACGGGCGGTGAGGGCGCGCTGCGAATCAATATCGGACTACGGTTGTTGTGCTTGAACGGGGTGCCGAAGATCAAAATCAAAAGCACGGCGGCCTGGCAGCCGACCTGGTTTTTTGTGACCCTTCCCCGCCCTGCAGGAGCGAGGGGGACGCCTAGTTCTTGCTTGCGAGGAACGTTAATGAAGATGTGGGATAGCTGATACCCCGAGGCGCCCTCAGGTTTTTCGCGAGCAAGCTCGCTCCTACATCATTAGAAGGCGGCGTTGCTCTGCACTGGTTTTTGATCACCATTGCCATGGGGATCTTGCAGGTAGTCCCTGGCCGCAAGAACGATTTCTTGCGGCGTACAGCGCCAGGGCAAGTTTTAACTAACAACGTACTTAACCGTTGGAGCAACCATCACCCATGATTTTGTAATTGAGAATATGCCGCTGGCCTTGATGATCTTCATACTCCATGCGCGCCGGAACAACTTCACAGACATTCGGGATTGCACTCATGGACAGTACTTTAGCAATGTCCAAATGACTGGAGTAGGTGTACTCCTCGACAACGGCAGTCTGCTGGCTGGCGACGTCAGTCGGCATTTCGTCGGCCAAAGCCGCGCTAGCGCATACGCTGGTAAGGACCATTACCCATAAAGCTTTCATTTCTATCTTTATCTTTTTAGGCTCGAGTGGGAGCACGGGGCCCTTGTGAGGCCGCGTGTGTAACTTGATTGGAAAGTTCGGATTAACGTGCCTTCGTGGGGGCTGCAACTTGGTTAATCACGGTGCCTTGTTGGCGGAATTGATTTTAGGCGCCTGTGTTTTATTCATATACCCGTGCTTTTGATAAACACTATTGGCGGTTTTTGTAACAATCACCCCGGCCGAAGGTATTTTTACGCTGTGGAAAATCTCCGCAAGCCGCGGACCAGAGCGGCGCGCAGACAATGCAGGGTAATTTGTAGGGGCTTGTTACTACCATCGTCGAATGGTTCTATAGGTCCGCCCCGGCTACAAAAGGGCCATACAACAACAACTATTGTCACCGAGGTAAGAAAGATGAGTGCGGCTTCCCTGTACCCCGTTCGCCCCGAAGTAGCAGCCAACACGCTGACCGACGAGGCGACCTACAAGGCCATGTACCAGCAATCGGTGGTCAACCCCGATGGTTTCTGGCGTGAGCAAGCCAAGCGACTTGACTGGATCAAACCTTTCACCACGGTGAAGCAGACTTCGTTCGATGATCACCATGTCGACATCAAGTGGTTCGCTGATGGCACCTTGAACGTCTCCTACAACTGCCTGGATCGTCACCTCGCCGAGCGAGGCGATCAGGCCGCAATCATCTGGGAAGGCGATGACCCTTCCGAAAGCCGTACCATCACCTATCGCGAGCTGCATGAGCAAGTCTGCAAGTTCGCCAACGCCCTGCGTGGTCAGGATGTGCACCGCGGCGACGTGGTGACTATCTATATGCCGATGATTCCCGAAGCCGTGGTCGCGATGCTGGCCTGTACCCGGATCGGTGCGATTCATTCGGTGGTGTTTGGCGGATTTTTGCCAGAGGCGCTGGCCGGACGTATCATCGACTGCAAATCCAAAGTGGTGATCACCGCCGACGAAGGCATTCGGGCTGGTAAGAAAGTTGCGCTCAAAGCCAATGTTGACGACGCCCTGACCAACCCGGAAACCAGCAGCATCCAGAAAGTCATTGTGTGCAAGCGCACCAATGGCCAGATCAAGTGGAACCAGCACCGTGACATCTGGTACGAAGATCTGATGAAGGTCGCCGGTACCGTCTGTGCACCTAAAGAAATGGGCGCCGAAGAGGCACTGTTCATCCTGTATACCTCCGGCTCCACCGGTAAGCCGAAGGGTGTGCAGCACACCACGGGCGGTTACCTGTTGTACGCGGCCCTGACCCACGAGCGCGTGTTTGACTACCGCCCAGGGGAAATCTACTGGTGCACCGCCGACGTTGGTTGGGTCACTGGTCACACCTATATTGTCTACGGCCCGCTGGCCAATGGCGCGACCACGCTGCTGTTCGAAGGCGTACCGAACTACCCGGACATCACCCGGGTGGCGAAAATTGTCGACAAGCACAAGGTCAACATTCTCTACACCGCGCCAACCGCAATCCGCGCGATGATGGCTTCCGGCACCGCCGCCTGCGAAGGCGCTGACGGCAGCAGCTTGCGCCTGTTGGGTTCGGTGGGTGAGCCGATCAACCCGGAAGCGTGGGATTGGTATTACAAGAACGTCGGTCAATCCCGTTGCCCGATTGTCGATACCTGGTGGCAAACCGAGACTGGCGGCAACATGATGAGCCCGTTGCCGGGTGCTCATGCACTCAAGCCGGGTTCTGCGGCGCGGCCGTTCTTCGGCGTGGTGCCGGCGCTCGTGGATAACCTGGGCAACCTGATTGAAGGTGCAGCTGAAGGCAATCTGGTGATCCTCGATTCCTGGCCGGGTCAGGCGCGTACGCTGTTCGGCGACCACGATCGCTTCGTCGATACCTATTTCAAGACGTTCCGTGGCATGTATTTCACTGGCGACGGTGCGCGGCGTGACGAGGACGGCTACTACTGGATCACCGGCCGCGTGGACGATGTGTTGAACGTGTCCGGTCACCGTATGGGTACCGCTGAAATCGAAAGCGCCATGGTTGCTCACCCGAAAGTCGCGGAAGCGGCGGTGGTGGGTGTACCGCACGACATCAAAGGCCAGGGCATTTATGTCTACGTCACCCTGAAGAATGGCGAGGAGCCTAACGAAGCGCTGCGCCTGGAACTGAAAAACTGGGCGCGCAAGGAGATCGGGCCGATTGCTTCGCCGGATGTGATCCAGTGGGCGCCGGGTTTGCCGAAGACCCGTTCGGGGAAAATCATGCGCCGTATCCTGCGCAAGATTGCCACGGCCGAGTATGACGGGTTGGGCGATATCTCGACCTTGGCGGATCCAGGCGTAGTCGCGCATTTGATCGAAACGCACAAGACCATGAACGTCGCGTAAGGCGGGGAAGGTGGGACAGAGCCCCATTCGGTGTGAGCCGGGTGGGGCTTTTTTGTGCCGCACGCCGTCGGCGGTGGCTCAGGATCGATCGTTGTCGTGCGTCTGTAAAAGTTTTGGTTTTTGTTGGGGGCGATGGATCGAAGCCACCGTAAGCCTTGCCACCTCCGCTCAATGAAGTTTTTCGCTGGCCTTCGCCTCGATAGAACCGTTGCACATCTCGGCTTCCAAGCTGGTCATTGAAGGGCAACGGAAAATACGCTGAAGGAAGGACAAACTCATCACTTAAGGCGTCGGAAAACCCCGTCCAACTTTGTTCTCGCGACGGCAGGCCTAAGTTCGAAATATCTTGTAAGTTTTTTCGGAAGGTACCTACAAATACGTTTGAAATCGTTGTAATAGGATGGCTGGATTACCAGACGGAGGAAGGCGCATGGCTAATCACAGCTACATGACTATCGTCGGAAAGAAACAAGGTTTGATTTCCGCAGGTTGCTCCACTCAAGACTCTATTGGGAATAAGTGTCAAGCGGGCCATGAAGACGAAATTATGGTTTTGTCTTACTCTCATGATATGGCGGCTGGTAATGACGGAAGTACCTCGGGTGGCCGGGGTAAGCATATGCCAGTCGTTCTCACGAAAAATATTGATAAGTCTACGCCGTTGTTGGCCAGCGCTCTTCATGAGGGTGAAGAGATCGAGTGTAAAATCAATTTTTATCGCACTTCATCTGCAGGCTTTCACGAAAAATATTTTACTGTGATTTTAAGTGGCGCACGTATTGCCAATTTACGTGTCCAGGTGCCGCATGCCATTTATATGGGCGACGCGCAGCCACAGGAACTTATGGCTATAAGATATCGGGAGATTAGCTGGGCGCACCATCAAGCGAGTACAAGTGCTTATAGCTCTTGGGGTGGTGAAGGTGAGTGAGCAGTCGTGTGATATTAATGACGTCGTCAAGGCTGCCTCTGAACTGGTTGCTTTAGGGTGCACAATTGGCACTACGAGGCTCTATGATGGGATTGCTCAGCTTCAGTTCAGCTCAATCGTTTCCCGTTATGTGAATGAGGTTATAAGCGCGGTTAACGACGGAGTAATAAGTGCTTGGGAGGGCGTGCGCGAGATAAAGGCAGAGTATGCTGTCCTTTCCTCCCAAGCGCTTTTTTATGCACAACACGGTATCGGATTGGTTGCGGGCGGCATGCAGATTGAAGCAGGTGTTGCGATTACAGGCGCTTCATACGGCGTGGGAGCGCCGGTAGGTGCGTTTTTTTTCGCACATGGTGTAAATAATATGTATGAAGGAGGGATGAATATCTATAACGGTCCTGACGCCCCGGCGACACAAGGACCTACAAGGCGAGCCTACCAATTTTTTTTAGGAGATGATTATAAAGGGGATATAGCATATGGGGCTATCGACTTGGTTTTGTCGGCGGGAGGTATGATGCGGCCAATACGTAAGGCGGATTCAGTAGAGTTTTTCAGGCGTGACCCTTTGAATTATGAAGCTACCTACCAACAAGCCGGTAAATTGGCCCTGCTTTTCGAAGCCCTAGTTGATTCAATTACGATTAATGCTTTGGTTTCAGGGAAGGAATCTGAAATAGTAAGCCAGTGATGGTGTGATGTGGTCGCTCTCGCTACCACACTTTGCGTAATCTTGGCATGTAGAAGCGTAAACCGGCAAAGAAGATGATAGTGAACACAGTTGTACTGACGACCCAATAGGTTGCGCCTTCCAGCGGGAAGACTTTTGTTATGCCCCAGACGATAATCATTGTGTAGCCCATTGAACAGCCGATAAGGATCAATCCCAAGCTGACTAGATATTTGATCGTATACATGTTTGATGAGCGTCCTTTGCGATGAATCTGTAGAATAATATACCCCCTACTTATGGAGTAGGTGTAACGCCTGACACGGAAGGCCGAGAAATCTGCCGCAGGTAGAGCCTTTGTTCGTGGAACAAAGGCGCTCAAGCAGAAAACCAGGGCGATGGTTTTCATCAAGGCAAACGCTTGTCTAATCAGTCATCCCGTCCGCCATGCCTCCGCTTTGTTCAATATGCCCACTACGCTTGCGTACTCACGCTCGCAGTTCGCCACGGGTGACCTCGCCTGATGGCTGCGAAGAAATTCCAGCCCCACATTCTGATGTGTCCGAAGGGTGGGCGTCAGATGTGTCAAATCCTCGCTCAGCGCCGGATAGCAGTGTTGTCCTAGCGGTTCTACGGCTGCCGTCATATAGCGAGCAGCTCCGCTGCGCACGAGCCAGGGCGTGGAGTGGGCCCTCCTGACGTTCAGGCTAGAGGGCGCAACTGTTTTATCAAGGCAGATCTGAACAGAGATGTGATAAAGCTTACATTGGAAGGCACCGGGCTGAGCCGGATTACCCTACCCAAGAGCTCAATAAATATCGGTTTTTGCTGTAGGAGCCTTCTGAATGTTACCGAATAGTGAAAATGTGTAACCCTTTGCCTGAGCATGGGGCAAAGTGCTACGTCCATGCCCTTCAAACGCCCGTTTTAGGCGCCCCTGTAAATAAGATCAAACGCTATACTTGCCGTGCCAGAAGGGTTTGCGAATAATAGGCCCGCAATTTGCAACGGTAAAAGGTTTAGTGTCTTTTTTCTCTGCATAAAATCCAGAGACTGTCAATGTGTTGGAACCGCTTTCTTGGTGCTTCTGTAAATTGTTGTCGCATTGAGGAAATATCGGCTTCTGGCCTGTCGTTAGAATGCCGATCACTCGCTCGTCGTCGCTGGTCAGGACGCAGCAGCGTTATTCGGTTTCACTCAGTCGCATCGTGGGCCCTGGCTCATACTGCTGTTTTTGCCCTATACCGATGGAGTCCCAAGATGAAGAAACTCGTGCTGTTGGGCGCCCTGGCGCTGTCCGTACTGTCCATGCAGGCTTTCGCTGAAGAGAAACCCCTGAAAATTGGTATCGAAGCGGCTTACCCTCCGTTCGCCTCGAAGGCGCCGGACGGCAGTATCGTCGGTTTCGACTACGACATCGGCAACGCCTTGTGCGAAGAGATGAAAGTCAAGTGCACCTGGGTCGAGCAAGAGTTCGACGGTCTGATCCCGGCGTTGAAAGTGCGCAAGATCGACGCGATCCTGTCCTCCATGTCGATCACCGAAGACCGCAAGAAGTCCGTGGACTTCACCAACCGTTACTACCTGACGCCGGCACGCCTGGTAATGAAGGACGGTACGGCGGTCAGCGAAAGCCTGGATGAACTCAAAGGCAAGAAAATCGGCGTGCAGCGCGGTTCGATCCACGACCGTTTCGCCAAGGAAGTCCTGGCTCCGGAGGGCGCTACCGTTGTGCCTTACAGCTCGCAGAACGAAATCTACCTGGATATCAAATCGGGTCGCCTCGACGGCACCGTGGCCGACGCGACCCTGCTGCAGGAAGGTTTCCTCGATACGCCAGCCGGTAAAGGCTACGCGTTCACCGGTCCGTCCTTCACCGACGTCAAGTACTTCGGCGACGGCGTAGGCATTGCGGTGCGCAAAGGCGACCAGAAGAACCTCGACCGTATCAACGCCGCTATCGCCGCGATCCGTGCCAACGGTAAGTACAAGACTATCCAGGACAAGTACTTCAACTTCGATATTTACGGCGCTGACGCCAAGTAAGTCATCGCAGTTGTCTGTCCATAATGGCGCAAGCACCAGGATCTCTGACGTTTGCGCCATTTTTTCATCCGCCTTTTCGAGGACCTGAATCATGTTGAAAGGCTACGGGGCCGTTATCCTCGATGGCGCATGGTTGACGCTTCAGCTCGCCTTGTCGTCCATGGCCTTGGCCATTGTTCTGGGTCTGATTGGGGTCGCACTACGCCTGTCGCCGGTGCGCTGGTTGGCCTGGCTGGGCGACTTGTACTCCACGGTGATCCGCGGGATCCCCGACCTGGTACTGATCCTGCTGATTTTCTACGGTGGTCAGGACCTGCTCAACCGCGTCGCGCCGCTACTGGGCTACGACGACTATATTGACTTGAACCCCTTGGCCGCCGGTATCGGCACCCTGGGTTTCATCTTCGGCGCCTACCTTTCGGAAACCTTCCGGGGCGCCTTCATGGCTATCCCCAAAGGTCAGGCGGAGGCGGGCATGGCGTATGGCATGAGTCCGTTCCAGGTGTTCTTCCGGGTGATGGTGCCGCAAATGATCCGGCTGGCGATCCCTGGCTTCACCAACAACTGGCTGGTGTTGACCAAGGCGACCGCGTTGATTTCCGTGGTGGGCCTGCAAGACATGATGTTCAAGGCCAAGCAGGCGGCAGACGCCACCCGCGAACCTTTTACCTTCTTCCTCGCAGTGGCGGCGATGTACCTGGTGATCACCAGCGTTTCGTTGCTGGCCCTGCGTTACCTTGAGAAGCGCTACTCGGTTGGCGTAAAGGCGGCTGATCTATGATCTTCGACTACAACGTCATCTGGGAGGCCTTGCCGCTGTATTTCGGCGGTTTGCTGACCACCCTGAAATTGCTGCTGATTTCGCTGTTCTTCGGCTTGCTCGCCGCTTTGCCCCTGGGGTTGATGCGTGTGTCCAAGCAGCCGGTGATCAACGGCGCGGCCTGGCTCTACACCTATGTGATTCGCGGTACACCGATGCTGGTGCAACTGTTCCTGATCTACTACGGCCTGGCCCAGTTCGAAGCGGTGCGCGAGAGTTTCCTGTGGCCGTGGCTGTCCAGTGCGACCTTCTGCGCCTGCCTCGCGTTTGCCATCAACACCAGCGCCTACACCGCCGAGATCATTGCCGGTAGCCTCAAGGCCACGCCGAATGGCGAGATCGAAGCGGCCAAGGCCATGGGAATGTCGCGCTACAAGTTGTACAGCCGGATCCTGCTGCCCTCGGCCCTGCGCCGGGCACTGCCGCAGTACAGCAACGAAGTGATCATGATGCTGCAGACCACCAGCCTGGCTTCTATCGTGACCCTGATCGATATTACGGGAGCCGCCCGCACTGTGAACGCGCAGTACTATTTGCCGTTTGAAGCCTATATCACCGCGGGTGTCTTCTACTTGTGCCTGACCTTCATTCTGGTGCGCCTGTTCAAGTTGGCCGAGCGCCGCTGGCTGAGCTACCTGGCTCCTCGGAAGCACTGATATGGAACGTATCGATCACGTGTTGCCTTGGGGGCATTTGGGCTGCGAGCGCCAGCTGACGGTGTTCCGTTTCGGCGGCGGCGAGCGCAAGGCCTATATCCAGGCCAGTCTGCACGCCGATGAATTGCCGGGGATGCGCGCCGCCTGGGAGCTGAAAAAGCGCCTGAGCGAACTCGAACAGCAAGGCGCCCTCAACGGTGTGATAGAACTGGTGCCGGTGGCCAATCCGATGGGCCTCGGCCAGTTGCTGCAAGGTGCTCACCAAGGGCGCTTTGAAGTCGGCAGCGGCAAGAATTTCAACCGCGATTTCGTCGAGTTGAGTGAGCCGGTGGCCGCACGCCTCCAGGGCGAACTGGGGGATGATCCTCGCGCCAACGTGCGCTTGATTCGCCAGGCGATGGCCGAGGTACTCAATGCCTTGCCGCCGGCTGCCAGCCAGCTGCAAGGCATGCAGCGGCTGTTGCTGAGTCACGCTTGCGATGCTGATGTGGTGCTGGACCTGCATTGCGACGCCGAAGCTGCGTTGCACATGTACGCTTTGCCTCAGCACTGGCCGCAATGGCGTTCACTGTCGGCGCACCTGAACGTGAAGGTCGGCTTGCTGGCGGAAGACTCCGGCGGCAGCTCCTTTGACGAAGCCTGTTCGCTGCCGTGGTTGCGTCTGTCGCGTGCATTCCCCGAGGCGCAGATTCCCCTGGCGTGTCTGGCGACGACGTTGGAGTTGGGTGGTCAGGCCGATACCGGGCGCGACGAGGCGATTTTTCACGCTGAAGGCATTCTGGCGTTTCTCGCTGAACAAGGCCTGATCCGTGGCGAGTGGCCCGCCGCGCAATTTGAACCCTGCGAAGGCGTGCCGTTTGAAGGCACCGAGTTGCTGTTCGCGCCCCATGCCGGCGTGATCAGCTATCTGCGTAAAGCCGGTGACTGGGTGGAAGCGGGCGAGCCGCTATTTGAAGTCATTGATCCCTTGACCGACCGCGCCAGCACTGTTTGCGCGGGCACGTCCGGGGTGTTGTTTGCCGTTGAACGGCTACGTTATGCCCAAGCGGGTTTCTGGCTGGCCAAGGTGGCGGGGCGCGAAGCGCTGCGTCACGGGCGCTTGCTCAACGACTGACCAACTGTTTTTGTGAGAACCGACCGCATGTACAAACTTGAAGTCCAAGACCTGCATAAACGCTATGGCAGTCATGAAGTGCTCAAAGGTGTTTCCCTGGCCGCCGCGGCGGGTGATGTGATCAGCATCATCGGTTCCAGTGGTTCAGGTAAAAGTACCTTTTGCGCTGTATCAACCTGCTGGAGCAACCTCACGCCGGCAAGGTTCTGCTCAACAACGAAGAGTTGAAACTGGTGGCCGGCAAAGACGGCGCCATGAAGGCTGCCGACCCGAAACAACTGCAGCGCATGCGTTCGCGGCTGTCGATGGTGTTCCAGCATTTCAACCTGTGGTCGCACATGACCGCGCTGGAAAATGTCATGGAGGCGCCGGTGCATGTACTCGGTGTTTCGAAAAAGGAAGCCCGCGAAAAGGCCGAGCACTACTTGGCCAAAGTTGGCGTGGGGCATCGCCAGGATGCGTTCCCCGGCCACATGTCCGGTGGCGAACAACAGCGCGTAGCGATTGCCCGGGCGCTGGCGATGGAGCCTGAAGTGATGCTGTTCGACGAGCCCACCTCGGCTCTCGATCCCGAGCTGGTGGGCGACGTATTGAAAGTCATGCAGGACCTGGCCCAGGAAGGTCGGACCATGGTGGTGGTGACGCACGAAATGGGGTTTGCCCGCGAAGTATCCAACCAGTTGGTGTTCCTGCACAAAGGCATCGTCGAAGAACGTGGCAACCCGCGAGAAGTGCTGGTCAACCCGCAGTCCGAACGGTTGCAGCAGTTCTTGTCCGGTAGCTTGAAATAATAACGGCCGCTACTCACCCCCTGTAGGAGCGAGCTTGCTCGCGAAGATCGTCAACGATAACGCGGAATGCCTGACACGCCCTTGGCGTTCTCAGGTTTTTCGCGAGCAAGCTCGCTCCTACAGGTGGGACGGTCTTCATTGTTTTTGAGATTTGTGTTGGTTTACGGGCTAGCATTGGCCTTTGTCTTTATTACTGTTACTCGTTTCGGATAGCCCTCCATGACCGCCCATCGAATTGGTTTCCTGATTTGGCCCAGCACTAAAGCACTGACGCTTGCGCTGGCTGAGGAGGCCTTGCGGGTTGCCCAGCGGGTGCATCCGGACGTGGTTTACGAGGTATCGTTTCTGCAGGCCGAGCCGCCGGTCGAAGGTGACTGGAAATTACCCGGCGAACCCTGGGCCGGCAAGCTTGAAGGCTTCCAGAAGTTGTTCTTGCTGGCCGACGAGCCGCCGACCGTCATTGCCTCGCCACTCAGTACGGCACTCAAACAGCTTGTCCGTGCGGGCTGCGTGATTGGTGGGTTGTCGGCGGGTGTTTATCCGTTGGCGCAGTTGGGGTTGCTTGACGGTTATCGGGCGGCCGTGCACTGGCGTTGGCAGGATGATTTTGCCGAGCGCTTTCCCAAGGTCATCGCCACCAGCCATTTGTTTGACTGGGATCGTGATCGCCTGACTGCCTGCGGTGGCATGTCGGTACTCGATCTGCTGCTGGCGGTGCTGGCGCGTGATCACGGCGCCGAACTGGCCGGTGCGGTATCGGAAGAATTGGTGGTAGAACGCATCCGCGAAGGCGGCGAGCGCCAGCGTATTCCGCTGCAAAACCGCCTGGGCTCGAGCCATCCCAAGCTGATCCAGGCGGTGTTGCTGATGGAAGCGAATATCGAAGAGCCGTTGACCACCGATGAAATCGCTCAGCATGTCTGCGTGTCGCGACGACAACTGGAGCGGATTTTCAAGCAATACCTCAATCGCGTTCCCAGCCAGTATTACCTGGAGTTGCGCCTGAACAAGGCACGGCAGATGTTGATGCAAACCAGCAAGTCGATCATCCAGATCGGCCTGTCATGCGGCTTCTCCTCGGGGCCGCACTTCTCCAGCGCCTACCGCAATTTCTTCGGTGCCACGCCGCGCGAAGACCGCAACCAGCGTCGCAGCAGCAGCCCGTTCGAACTGTCTTCGGTGCCGTCCGAACGGGGCTGATCGGCCTTATTCCTCCTGGGGTTGCGGGACCGGCACCGGCAACGGATTACCCTGTTCGTCGCGTGCCGCTTCAGGCACCTGGAAGTCCTGCCCGGTGCGTTGGTAGTACGTCCTGAGATGCCGCAGGCTTTGCGCCGACAGCGGGTTGCCACTCAGATCGCATTCATCGAGGAACGTCGGGATCATTTCCAGCAGGTCGGACGGGATCGTCGAGATCTGGTTGTTGCCCAGGTCCAGAATGTGCAAGCGGGCGAGCTGAAATGCCCCTCGCGGCACCGCGCTAATCTGGGCGTCACGCAGTTGCAGCGCCAGCAGGTTGTTCAGGCCGCTGATATCGGGGGCCAGGCTCAGCGGGTTATTGTTCATCCTGAGAAACTCCAGTGCACTCAGCTCCGATACGGTGCGTGCGGTATCGGCGGTCAGGGTAATCGCGCAATGGCTCAAGTCGAGGTAGGTGAGCTTGGGCAGCTTGAACAGCGCACGCGGTAGTGAACGCAGGTAACAATGCCGCAGTTTCAGCGTCTGTAGGTTGGGGAAACAGTCCAGCGTGGCGTCAACCGCGGTGGTGGTGCCGTCGCCGGTGAAATCGAACAGCGAAATATGCTCAAAACGTGCATTTATGCGCGGCAGTTCGCCCATGAGCGTGAGATCGACCGTCAAGCGATAGGTGATGTCTTCGCCCGGGCTGCGAATGTCCTCTTCGCTTTCGCGGCGCCATGCCTGTTCCAGCAAGCGCTTGAAATCGCGACGGCGCAATTGCTCCTCTACGCGCGAGGGCTCATCCAGCGGCACATCCAGGACCGGGTGTCGGTCGGGCACGCTGAGCACCCATTGCTGCAGGTCAGCTCCCAACTGTTGGTACTCGGCCTCGAGACGCGCCAGGTAGGTGGTGACCTCGGCCATGTCTCCCGGCAGGTTGAAGATAAAGCGGTCGACCGCATTATCCGCCAGGCGCGGGTAGAGGGCTTTGACTCTGTCCCGTTCTGCGCGGGGGGCTTGGGCGTTGAAGAATTCGCCCATGTTCTGGCAGTAGATTTTGATCCGCTCCAGGGTCTGGGGGGACAGCGGATTGGCACTGAGATCGAAGAGCTGGGTGAGCGTCGGCGGCAAGCTGAAGCTGAAAGCCGGCAGCTCCTCGATGGCGTTGTGGCTCAGGTTGACCGCGACAGGTCGGTCCTCGATCAGCAGGCCTTCGGGGACTTCGCGCAGGCCGGTGTCCTGCAGGGAAACATGACTCAAGTTGTCCAGGCCGCGAAAATCCGGAACGCGCCCCAGCGGGTTGTGGCTCAGGTCCAGATGGTCGAGGTTGCTCATGTTGCCCAGCGCCGCCTGGCTGGTTTCGGACAAGCTAATCATGCAGTTGGGCAGGCTCAGGTCGGTGAGTTTCGGCAAGTCGAATATTGCGCCGGGAATATCCCCCAGGCGTGCCTGTTCGATGGTCAGCGTATCCAGCTCGGCAAAGCTCCTGAGAAAGGCTCCCGGTTGCAGTGCGAGACCGTTGCCGTCGAGCTTCAGGTAAGTGATGTGCTTGAACTGCGCACTCATTGCCGGCAGCTCGCCGGCCAGCGCCGAAGACAGCGTCAACGCATGGATGAAATTCCCGTCGGGTGCGGTCTCACGGCGCCAGCTGCGTTCCAGTCGTTGCTGGACCGCCTGACGCCTGGCCCGTTCGAGTTCGGCGAGCGTGGTGTCGGATGTCCAGGCCCCCAACTCTTGCTGCAGGGTTTCCAATTCGTTCGCCAGGCGGGCCAGTTCGCGCCGGCCGGCCTCGATATCACCGGGCAGGCTGAAGATGAACTGGTTGATGTCCTGATGGCTCAGGGAGGGGAACAGCAGGTGCGCGTCTCGCTGGTCGACCGGCGCCGCGTCCACGATCCAATAGGTTTTGTGGCGCTGGTAGTATGCTTTGAAACGCTCGAGTGTCGCGCGCGAAAGCGGATTGCCGGTGAGGTCGAAGCGCTCGCTGGCGGACGGCGGCAATTCGAACAGTGCTGTCGGCAGCTCGCTAAGACGGTTGTCGCCCAAAAATACGCTTTCCAGCGTCGGTAGCTGCAGCAGGCCGGCGGGCCACTGGTCAATCCCGGTCTCCGACAGGTCCAGGTCTTCCAGGCTGGTCATGGTTCGAATATCGGGCGCTCGGCCCAACGGATTCTGGTGCAGGTTCAGGCTTTCCAGACGATTCATCGCCACCAGACGCGCCTCGCTCTCGGCAGTGAGAACGATCTGGCAGTTGTCTAGGCTCAAGGTGCGCAGGTTGAGCATGTCGCTGAGCGGCGGCGGCAATTCGCCGAGGGCAATCTCACGGACCTCCAGGTGGCGCAGCATGGGGAAGTGCTCGAGAAAATGCGTCACCCCCTGAGTGCCATCGACACCCGTCAGCGTCAGCAGCGACACATGCGGGAACTCGCTGTCCAGGAGCGGCAGCTCACCGAGGATCGGCCAGTCCAGTTTCAGCACCACGCCGTCGCGTGCGGGGTCGTTGTAGTAGTTGTCGATCTCGGTTTCCTGGCGCCAGCACCCTTTGAGGCGCGCGGCGAAATGGCGGCGATTCTGGCGTTGATATTGGCGCTGGCGGCGGGTGAGCGGGATGCCGCTGACGGGATGGTTGGCCGGGACATCGTCTTGCCAGGTATACAGGATCGTCTCCAGTTGCTGGTAGTCGCTCTCCAGTGTGGCAATCGCGACGAGGGCGCCGCCGGGCTGCTGTTGCAGGTTGTCGATCAACTGCTGCACCTGTTCGTCCCTGAGTACCGGAAACAGCGCGCGGGTTCGCTGTTGCAACGTCAGCAGTGGGGG
This sequence comes from Pseudomonas mucidolens, assembly GCF_900106045.1. Classification (NCBI taxonomy): domain Bacteria; kingdom Pseudomonadati; phylum Pseudomonadota; class Gammaproteobacteria; order Pseudomonadales; family Pseudomonadaceae; genus Pseudomonas; species Pseudomonas mucidolens. The sequence goes on from NZ_LT629802.1 coordinate 610,748, forward strand.
CGGGGACTCAAGCTCGCCAACATAGCCTTCGCTGTTGCCCAGCAGGCGCAGCGTTTCCACGCGCACTCCCTGAGGTGTCGGCTCGTTGAGCAGGACGCGCAACTCTTCGCGTTGCAGTGGGCGCTTGACCAGGCGCTCTTTAAGCACAGGCCCGTCATGAATGCCGATGTTCAGCGCATCCCGCTGGGCATCCGGCAGGGCGTGCAGGATAGCGGTATACAGATCGGTTTGCCCCGACAATGCGTCGCTCGCATCGTGGGGTATATAACGACCTGAATCGAGGCGTACCAAGGTGCGTCGAATCGGCGCGTCAGCCGGACCGATGGTGTTCCAGAGCTCACCGTCGAAGCTGCGGTGCCTGGCTTCAAGCAGGACCTGGTCCGACCAGCCGGGCAGCAATTTCAGCGAGTTGAGCGCCAGCCGATCGGTATCGATGTTGCTTTGCGAGGCCATGTGCTGGCCTTCATACGCACGATTGACGCGTACTTCATCGAGAGCGGCGCGTGCCAGGTCAACCAGGCGTGACGGCGTGTGGCCCTGGTCCAATATCTCCAGTTCCTCGCCGCTGGCATGTTCGAGCAAGGTCTCGGCCACGCTGACGGGCAGGCCTGGCGCTTTCTGCAGGATTTGCTGGGTCGGGGGCGTGGGGTCAGGCAGTGAGCCGTAGCGGGAGTCGAACAAGGCGGTGCGGTGACGTTCGGCCGTTTCCGCCAGCTTTTTGCGCAGGTTGTGGGCGCGGGTTTCCAGGCTCAGTTCGGGGTCGCCGAGGCGTTCTGTGAACAGCTCGCGGATTTCATCCGGGCTGAGGGACTGCAGAAAGGACTTGAGCAGTTCGCCATTTTGCAGTTGGGTTTCGAGGATCTGCACGGCGGGTTGATTCGGGTCGCCGAAGGTCCAGGTTACCTGTCCCTTTTCATCGAGAAACTGCAGCGATCGGGTAGGTGGCCACACGTCCTGGGTTGTCAGCAGTTGCAGCAGGGCCTGCGGCTCGATGCGTGGGTATACCGCCGAATCGTCGCTGCGCAGGTTGTCGATCAGTTGCTGCAGGCTGCGGTCGATGCGCAGGCGCACCAGGGTGTCCTCAAGCAGCGGCGGCATGGGCTGGCTGTTGACGTGCATCTTGCGCAGGGCGTCTTCTTCCGTCCCGCTGATGCGCAGGGCCAACTCGCGGTCCGCCGCACTCAGGCCCCGCACTTTGTGCCCCAGGCGGTGCAGCAGGGTGGGGCGGTCCCAATGCAGAGGGTGCTCCAGCTCGGTATGCCAGGCGCCGGCACCATTGTGGCGAACCGTGGGCCTGTAAGCGTCGGGGCGGGTCGGGTGTTTAATGCGGTAGTGCTCGCTGCCTTCGGCTTTTTCCAGCGCATACAACTGGCCTTCCAGGGCCAGCACCGGTTCGCCCTGCAGGCTGTGCAGACCCTGCGCGTCGACGCGCGCGTGTGGCGGCAAGGTGCCGGGATGCCGGTACGGGGTGAGGTCGGGTTTCCAGTAGCGCTTATTGCCGTTGGCCAGTGTCACTGGTTTGAATCGGTCGAAAAATGCGACCACATCCGCCGGCAGGAGCTTGCGCAACTCGGTCACGGCAATTTTGCCGCCGACGGCAAACGTCCCCAGTTGGACCAGTGACTGGAGAACACCCATCAGGTGGGTAAAGGCTTCTCGCGCCTCGCCCTCGGCCCAGTCGATCACCCCTTCGAACACTTCATCGAGCAACTGATAGGCCATATAACCCAGCATCAATTCACCCAGCCCAGGCACCAGCGGGGTTGCCACCAGCAGCACTGCGTTGAGGATGGATGAGGCGACCTCGACGAAAGAATCCCACAGCGCCCAACGTGCCTTGCGGTCGGCACTGGCGGTGGATACGGCTTGGGTGCGGGCGTCATTCAGCAGTTTGTTGAGCGCCTGCTGGTAGAGGTGCTGCCACAGATCGGCCTCGACAGCCGTGGCGAGGAACTGCAGCTTGGGGTTTTCGATGGGTTCCTGGCGCCAAGGCGCGAGGTTACTGTCCCGGGTCGGGGGATGCCAGGTGATGTGGGACAGACGCTGGTTCAACTGCCCGAAAAACACGCCGCGATGTTCGTGGGCGACGAAGCGACTGAAAAACGCCTGATAATCCTCGCTACGCAGTTGTCGCACCAGTTCCTTCTGAAAGGCTATCGAGGAGGAGTAGCCCTTGAGCGGGTGCTCGGGATCATCGGGCACGTAAACCACCATGCGCTGTACCCTGTTTGATTGATCGAGGTCGGCGGCGAACACCAGGATGCCGCTGAGCGGTGTTTCCATCAGACTCAGGTCATGGCCTTTCAGAGCGAGGTCACTGCGGCCCGCGATCACCGCTTCGATCAACTGCACATCCGCGGGCTGGATGTCCTTTTGCAGCTGTGCCACTTGTAACGCCACCCGCAGCGCGGCTTTCTGGCTGGCGCTGACTTTTTGCTGCAACGCGGCGGCGACTGCCGGTTCGTCCATGCCCAGTTGAGTGCGCAAATAGCTCGTGTAACGGGCGCCGATGTCGAGGTCGCGGCACAAGCGGGTAAAGACGGTGATGGGCAGGGCTTGCCGGATGGCGGGCAAGGACTGGAATTGGCCGGTGGCCGAAGGTTGGGTGATATAGGTGGAGGCTGGCTCGTAGGCGTCTTTCGCGGTTTCCTGATACTCAAAGTTGTAAAGGGCTGCGTCCAACAGGGAAACCTTCCGGGTGCGCGCACCGCCGGAAGGGAGGGTAAGCCAGGGAAGATTTTGCGGGATATACAGGTGCAGATAGACGGACTCGCTGTCCAGGCGCAGGCCAAAGCGGGTGAGCAGTGCGTCTTCAAGGATCGGTTTGGCGAAGGCTTTGGCGTCTTGCAGGTTTTGCAGCGCACTGTCGACACTGTTCAGCGCATGCCAATGTTCGGCGTTCAGTTGATTGAGTCGGGCCCGTTGGGCGGCAGGGGCTTGTAGCAGTGGGCCGGACAGCAACGGTTTGGCGTCTTTCAGCGCCTGGTGACGATGGGGCGCAGCTTGGCCTAGCCACGCGGGCAGGTTCAAGAGGGGGGCGTAGGGCTGTGTATCCATGGGTTAATCTCCAGCGGTAGACAAAGGAGATCAGTTAATCACCCGCACAGTGGCGCTAGACGCTAGATAATTAGGGCGTGGTTGCGCGTCGATCCGCGGCCTTTGGCCCTGACGTAAAAAGCCTGGGCAGTTTAAACTGCGCCATTGCGACGCTATTTGTCGCATTGGCGTAAACCCGCGAAAATCAGGGGTTGGCGCTATAAGAAGTTGTCGCTTGGCGGCAAGGCCGCGCTGAAAACTGTCCTTACAATCCCTGCATCGCCCGCCAGTTCCAGGCAGGCGTTCCTCTTCAGGAGACTCCGATGTCCGTTGAGCAAGCCCCGGTGCAACGTGCCGATTTCGACCAGGTCATGGTGCCTAACTACGCGCCTGCCGCCTTTATTCCCGTCCGTGGCGAAGGCTCGCGTGTCTGGGACCAGTCGGGTCGCGAGCTGATCGACTTTGCCGGCGGTATCGCGGTTAATGTCCTGGGTCATGCCCATCCGGCACTGGTGGGTGCGCTGACCGAACAGGCCAACAAGTTGTGGCATGTTTCCAACGTCTTCACCAACGAGCCGGCGCTGCGCCTGGCGCACAAGTTGATCGACGCCACGTTTGCCGAGCGCGTGTTCTTCTGCAACTCCGGCGCCGAAGCCAACGAAGCCGCTTTCAAGCTGGCGCGTCGCGTGGCGTTCGACCGTTTCGGGACTGAGAAGTACGAAATCATTGCCGCGCTGAACAGTTTCCACGGGCGTACCTTGTTCACCGTCAACGTCGGCGGCCAGTCGAAGTACTCCGACGGCTTCGGCCCTAAAATCACCGGGATCACCCACGTTCCCTACAACGACCTGGAAGCGCTGAAAGCTGCCGTCTCGGACAAGACTTGCGCCGTGGTGCTGGAACCGATCCAGGGCGAAGGCGGCGTGCTGCCCGCGGAGCTTGCCTACCTGCAAGGTGCTCGCGAGTTGTGTGACGCGAACAACGCGTTGCTGGTGTTTGACGAAGTACAGACCGGCATGGGCCGCAGCGGCAAGCTGTTTGCCTACCAGCATTACGGCGTGGTTCCGGACATCCTGACCAGCGCCAAGAGCCTGGGCGGCGGTTTCCCGATCGCAGCGATGTTGACGCGTGAAGATCTGGCCAAGCACTTGGTGGTCGGCACGCACGGCACCACCTACGGCGGCAACCCGCTGGCGTGTGCGGTCGCGGAAGCCGTGATCGACGTGATCAACACCCCGCAGGTGCTGGCCGGGGTCAATACCAAACACGACCTGTTCGTCGCCCGTCTGCAGCAGATCGGCGAGAAGTACGGTATTTTCACCGAGGTGCGCGGCATGGGCCTGCTGCTCGGTTGCGTGCTGAGCGATGCCTTCAAAGGCAAGGCCAAGGAGGTGTTCAACGCCGCCGAGCGTGAAAACCTGATGATCCTGCAAGCCGGCCCGGACGTGGTGCGTTTCGCCCCGAGCCTGGTGGTGGACGAAACGGATATCCAGGAAGGTCTCGACCGTTTTGAACGTGCTGTAAAAACGCTTACGCAAGCCTGATTCGCTGCGCCTTTGCCCTGTAGGAGCGAGCTTGCTCGCGAAATACTCAAGAACGCCGCGTTCATCGAGGATGCGCGCGTTATCGTTGACGATCTTCGCGAGCAAGCTCGCTCCTACAGGGAAATGCGCTGTTTTGGCCCCCTGTTTTTTATTCTGGATTTTAAGGAGTGACACCATGCTGGTGATGCGCCCCGCGCAAATGGCTGATCTGGGCGAGGTACAGCGTCTGGCCGCGGACAGTCCGATTGGTGTCACCTCCCTGCCGGATGATGTCGAACGCCTGAGCGACAAGATCGCCGCAAGCGAAGCATCCTTCGCCGCCGAAGTCAGTTTCAACGGTGAAGAAAGCTATTTCTTCGTGCTGGAAGACAGCGTCACCGGCAAGCTGGTGGGGTGTTCGGCCATCGTGGCGTCGGCCGGTTACTCCGAACCGTTCTACAGCTTTCGCAACGAAACCTTCGTACATGCGTCCCGTGAACTGAAGATCCACAACAAGATCCACGTCCTGTCCCAATGCCATGACCTGACCGGCAACAGTCTGCTGACCAGTTTCTACGTGGTGCCGGAATTGGTCGGTTCGCCGTGGTCGGAACTCAACTCCCGTGGCCGGCTGCTGTTCGTCGCCAATCATCCCGAGCGTTTTGCCGATTCGGTGGTGACCGAGATTGTCGGCTACAGCGACGAAAATGGTGATTCGCCGTTCTGGGATGCCATCGGCCGTAATTTCTTCGATCTCAACTACGCTGCGGCCGAACGGTTGTGCGGGCTGAAAAGCCGCACCTTCCTTGCCGAACTGATGCCGCATTACCCGATCTACGTGCCGCTGTTGCCGGACGCCGCGCAGGAAGCGATGGGTCAGGTTCATCCGCGGGCGCAGATCACGTTCGACATCCTGATGCGCGAAGGCTTTGAAACCGACCACTACATCGACATCTTCGATGGTGGCCCGACGTTGCACGCACGGGTCTCGGGTATCCGCTCGATTGCCCAGAGCCGCGTGGTGCCGGTGAAGATCGGTGAAATGGTCAAGGGCGTGGGCCGCCAGTACCTGGTCAGCAATGGTCAGTTGCAGGATTACCGTGCGGTGATGCTGGAACTGGACTACGCGCCGGGTAAACCGGTGACGCTGGACCTGGAAGCCGCCGAAGCCTTGGGCGTCGGTGAAGGTGCCAGCGTGCGCCTGGTAGCGGTTTAAAAGAGAGTTTCACGGGTGGCTTGGAATCAGCGGCCCGCTTGAGGAGATAGCATGATCGTTCGTCCCGTACGCAGCAGCGATTTACCGGCCCTGATTGATCTGGCGCGCAGCACCGGCACCGGCCTCACCACCTTGCCGGCCAACGAAGAGCGTTTGGCGCACCGGGTCGGCTGGGCCGAGAAAACCTTTCGCGGCGAAGCCGGGCGTGGTGATGCGGACTACCTGTTCGTGCTGGAAAACGATGACGGCCGCGTGGTGGGTATTTCCGCCATCGCCGGTGCCGTCGGCCTGCGCGAGCCTTGGTATAACTTTCGGGTCGGCCTGACCGTCAGCGCTTCCCAGGAGTTGAATATCTATCGCGAGATCCCGACGCTGTTCCTCGCCAATGATCTGACCGGCAACTCCGAATTGTGCTCGCTGTTCCTGCATGCCGATTACCGCAACGGCCTCAACGGCCGCATGCTGGCCAAGGCGCGGATGCTGTTTATCGCCGAGTTCCCGCAGTTGTTCGGCAACAAGATCATCGCCGAGATGCGCGGCATGTCCGACGATGCCGGGCGTTCGCCGTTTTGGGAAAGCCTGGGTCGACACTTCTTCAAGATGGAATTCAGCCAGGCCGATTACCTCACCGGCGTAGGCAACAAGGCATTCATCGCTGAACTGATGCCCAAGTTTCCGCTGTACACCTGCTTCCTCTCCCCGGATGCGCGCAACGTGATCGGCAAGGTCCACACCGACACCGAGCCGGCGCTGAGCATGCTCAAGAGCGAAGGTTTCAGCTACCAGGGTTACGTCGACATCTTCGACGCAGGTCCGGCGGTGGAATGTGAAACCACTAAGATCCGTGCGGTGCGCGACAGTCAGGCGCTGGTGCTGGCCATCGGCACGCCAGGGGACGACGCCACACCGTTCCTGATGCACAACCGCAAACGTGAGGATTGCCGTATTACCGCCGCACCGGCGCGACTGGCCGCTGGCACTCTGGTGGTCGATCCGCTGACCGCCAAGCGCCTGCAACTGGTGGCGGGTGATCAAGTGCGCGGCGTACCGTTGTCCGCAGCCCGGGAGTCGAAATAATGAATTCGCTGTATATCGCAGGTAGCTGGCTGGCTGGCCAGGGTGAACGGGTCGAGTCGCTGAACCCGGTGACCCAGCAAGTCGTGTGGGCGGGGAATGGCGCGACGGTCGAACAGGTCGAGTCCGCCGTGCAGGCCGCACGTCAGGCATTTTCGGCCTGGGCCAGACGTCCGCTGGAAGAACGTATCAGCGTACTCGAAGCCTTTGCCAACACACTGAAAAAGCGTGCCGATGAGATTGCACGCTGTATTGGTGAAGAAACCGGCAAGCCATTGTGGGAATCGGCGACAGAAGTCACCAGCATGGCCAACAAGATCGCGATCTCGGTACAAAGCTACCGCGAACGCACCGGCGAAAAGAGCGGCCCGCTGGGCGACGCCAGCGCTGTGTTGCGCCACAAACCACACGGTGTGGTGGCGGTGTTCGGCCCCTACAACTTTCCCGGTCACCTGCCGAACGGGCATATCGTCCCGGCCTTGCTGGCGGGCAACACCGTGCTGTTCAAGCCAAGCGAACTGACGCCGAAAGTCGCCGAGTTGACGGTGCAGTGCTGGGTCGAAGCCGGCCTGCCCGCTGGTGTATTGAATTTGCTGCAAGGCGCACGGGAAACCGGGATTGCGTTGGCGGCCAACCCGGGTATCGATGGTTTGTTCTTTACCGGTTCCAGTCGTACCGGTAACCACCTGCACCAGCAGTTCTCGGGGCGGCCGGACAAGATCCTGGCGCTGGAGATGGGCGGCAACAACCCGCTGGTGGTGGACGAAGTCGCGGATGTGGATGCGGCGGTCTACACCATCATCCAGTCGGCGTTTATTTCCGCTGGCCAGCGTTGCACTTGTGCCCGCCGCCTGCTGGTGCCGCAAGGCGCGTGGGGCGACGCACTGTTGGCGCGCCTGGTCGCCGTGAGTTCGACGATTGAAATCGGCGCGTTCGATCAGCAGCCGACACCGTTCATGGGGTCGGTGATTTCCCTCGGCGCGGCCAAGGCGTTGATGGACGCCCAGGCGTTGCTGCTTGCCAACGGCGGCGTGGGGCTGCTGGAGATGACCCAGCCTCAGGCGCAGGCGGCGTTGCTGACGCCAGGCATCATCGATGTGAGCGCTGTTGCCGAACGTGCTGACGAAGAACTGTTCGGCCCGCTGCTGCAGGTGATCCGCTACACCGATTTTGCAGCGGCGATCGCCGAGGCCAACAACACCCAATACGGTTTAGCGGCAGGTTTGCTTTCGGATTCCGAAGCGCGCTATCAGCAGTTCTGGCTGGAGAGTCGGGCCGGCATCGTCAACTGGAACAAGCAGCTGACCGGTGCGGCGAGCACTGCGCCGTTCGGTGGCGTCGGGGCGTCGGGCAACCATCGCGCCAGCGCGTATTACGCGGCGGATTATTGCGCGTACCCGGTGGCCTCGTTGGAGACCCCGAGCCTGGTAGTCCCGGCAACGCTGACTCCGGGTATAACGCTGATCTAAAAGTGTGGGAGGGGGCTTGCTCCCGATAGCAGTCTGTCAGTTGATGAATCAGGTGACTGATCCACCGCTATCGGGAGCAAGCCCCTCCCACAATGAATCTGTGGTGTGCTGAAGATTGCCTATAAAAAACAGATGTTCGTGGAGCCTCGCCGATGAAATCCTGTGAAGTCAATTTTGACGGTCTAGTGGGGCCGACCCATAACTATGGCGGTCTGTCCTACGGCAATGTCGCGTCCCAGAACAACAGCCAGCAGTCTTCCAACCCGAAGGAAGCGGCGTTGCAAGGCCTGGCGAAAATGAAGGCCCTGATGGAAATGGGGTTCGTGCAAGGCGTGCTGGCGCCCCAGGAGCGTCCTGATGTGGCGGCCTTGCGCAACCTTGGGTTTGCCGGCACTGACGCACAAGTGATTGAGCAAGCGGCCAAGCAAGCGATGCCGTTGCTGGTTGCCAGTTGCTCGGCGTCGAGCATGTGGGTGGCCAATGCCGCCACCGTCAGCCCGAGCGCCGACACCGCCGACGGCCGTGTGCATTTCACCGCCGCCAACCTCAACTGCAAATACCACCGCAGCATCGAACACCCGACCACCAGTCGCGTGCTGGGGGCGATGTTTGCCGATCAGCAGCACTTCGCGCACCACGCCGCGTTGCCAGCCGTGGCGCAGTTCGGTGACGAAGGGGCGGCCAACCACACGCGATTCTGCCGTGATTACGGCGAGGCCGGTGTCGAGTTTTTCGTGTTCGGTCGCAGTGCCTTCGACACACGTTACCCGGCACCGCAAAAGTACCCGGCGCGCCAGACCCTGGAAGCTTCCCAGGCTGTTGCGCGGCTGCACGGCCTCAGCGAAGACGGCGTGGTGTTTGGCCAGCAGAACCCGGCAGTGATCGATGCTGGCGTGTTCCACAACGACGTGATCGCGGTGGGCAACGGTGAAGTGCTGTTCTACCACGAAGATGCGTTCCTCAATACCGAGCAGATGCTGGCGCAATTGCAGGGCAAGCTCGGCAAGTTGGGAGGCAACTTCCAGTCGATCTGCGTGCCACGCTCCCAGGTGGGCGTCGAGGACGCGGTGCGTTCCTATCTGTTCAACAGTCAGTTGCTGACCCGCCCTGACGGCACGATGCTGCTGATCGTGCCGGAAGAGTGCCGCAACAACGAACGCGTCTGGCAGTATCTGCAAGGCTTGACCGCCTCCGGCGGCCTGATTCGCGAAGTCAACGTCTTCGACCTCAAGCAAAGCATGCAGAACGGTGGTGGACCGGCCTGTCTGCGCCTGCGGGTAGCGTTGAATGAAACTGAACTGGCGGCGGTCAATCCAGGGGTTATCATGACGCCACCGCTGTACGACACCCTGACCCAATGGGTCGACATGCATTACCGCGACAGCCTGCGCGAGACTGACCTGGCTGACCCGCAGTTGTTGCTTGAGTGCCGGACGGCATTGGATGAACTGACGCAAATCCTTAAACTGGGCTCGGTTTATCCTTTCCAGATCAATTAATGCCCACCGGCTGAGAGCTATTTTATGACCGACACCCTGAAACTGATTCTTGAAGACACCGACGGCACGCAACTGGAAACCTCCTGCACCCGCGTCGCGGTGGTCTGGCAGGGCAAGGAAATCTGGATCCAGCACGACGGCCGTGGCCAACTGCTGATCGGTGTCGACGTGGAAGAAGGCGACGCCGAATACGCCAACCTGCTGATGCGCCCACTGGCCACCAACCTGATGAGCCTGCAGTTGGAAATGGAACCGGCCGACGTTGAAGGCGATGACGACGATCACGTCCACGGCCCAGGCTGCAACCACTAAGGAAGCTGCTTTATGCTCGCCCTCGGCAAACTGCTTGAACTGACCCTCGCCGGTCGCGAACCGGCGCAAAAAATTCAACTGACTGTCGACGGCGTGCAACTGCGCTGGCTCAGCGAGGGCGCGCTGGAGGTGCGGCCACCCGAGGCGCGGGACAACGGCAGCGACCTGCTGCTGTCGTCCGGCATCCATGGCAACGAAACCGCGCCGATCGAACTGCTCGACCGCCTGTTGCATGGCATCGCCCAGGGGCAAATCAAACTGCGTACCCGTATTCTGTTCCTGTTCGGTAACCCCGAGGCGATGCGCCGCGGCGAGCGTTATCTCGAACTTGACGTCAACCGATTGTTCAACGGTCGACATGAAAAAAACATCGGCCCGGAAGCCATTCGCGCTGCCGACCTGGAGCAGTTGGCGCGCAACTTTTTCAGCCTGCCAGGCCGCAGCCGCTTGCACTACGACCTGCACACGGCCATTCGTGGTTCGAAAATTGAACAGTTCGCCCTCTACCCGTGGAAGGACGGACGCAAGCATTCGCGCCATGAGCTGGCTCGCCTGCGCGCGGCCGGCATGGAAGCGGTATTGCTGCAGAACAAGCCCTCGATCACGTTCACGGCCTTCACCTACGAGCAACTGGACGCCGAGTCGTTCACCCTGGAGCTCGGCAAGGCCCGCCCGTTCGGACAAAACCAGGGGGTTAACGTGTCCCGCCTGGAAACCCGTCTGCAACAGATCATCGAAGGCAACGAGCCGGTTACCGACAGCTTGGACGGTTTGCAACTGTTCAGCGTGGCGCGGGAAGTGATCAAGCACAGCGATGCCTTCCTGATGCACCTGCCGGCGGACGTGGAAAACTTCTCGCCGTTGGAGAAGGGCTACCTGTTGGCCGAGGATCTGGCCAAGACCCGCTGGGTGATCGAGGAGGAGGGCGCGCGAATCATCTTCCCCAACCCGAAGGTGAAGAACGGTCTGCGTGCGGGGATATTGATTGTGCCGACGACGGATGCCGGCCTGGTCTGAACTAAAGGACGATCACAAACACGTGTGGGAGCGAGCAAGCCCGCTCCCACATGTGTTTGTCGGTGTTGCTTAAACCGCTACCGCCCGCGGCTCGTTGCGGCGCAGCGCACGAATCTTGTTCAGGGTGTCGGCGCAGGTTTTTGCCGCTTCTTCGCCCTTGTGCACGAAGTGCTCGAAGAAGAAGGTCTGGTGCTCGACGCCTGCGTGGAAATGATGCGGCGTCAGGGACACGGAGAACACCGGTACTTCGGTTTCCAACTGAACCTGCATCAGGCCGCTGACGACCGATTGGGCGACGAACTCGTGGCGATAGATCCCGCCGTCTACTACCAGCGCCGCGGCGACGATGCCGGCATAACGGCCAGACTTGGCCAGCAGCTTGGCGTGCAGCGGCATTTCAAAGGCGCCGCCGACTTCAAAGAAGTCGATATCCGACTCCTGGTAGCCCTGGGCGATCATTTCGGCGAGGAATCCTTTACGGCTCTGATCGACAATATCCTTGTGCCAGCAGGCCTGGATAAACGCGACGCGCTCGCCGTGGTGGTTTTTGCTTTTGCTGTCGATTGCGGTGGGTTGCATGTTCTGACTCCTGTTTAAGAAAAAAACAGGGCGTTATGAATCGAATGGGATTCAAGGGCGCGAATCACTGCGTCATGCACGTATGCGACAGCGCGCGGCCCTTGGATGGCAATCCCGTTCTCTCTTCATCCGGACTATGACCGTCGGCCCCGGAATCACACCGGGTCTGCTGACCTTGGCGCCGTCCTGCACAAGCAGTTCGAGGCGCCAAGCGCTCGCGGGCTATGCGCATTGCGCGCAATTACCGCCGGTGGGGAATTACACCCCGCCCTGAGAACGTTGCCGCCAGAACCCTGGCAGCGGTGAGTTTTTAACACGCTTTTCAAAAAACTGCACGGCTGTCGTATCGATTAGCTATATCGGTTTGTTTGGTTGGTATTCAGTTTTCCCTTGCAGGGGCGAGCTTGTTATCGTGAGCAAAAGGGCTGACCGAAACCGTTAGAGGCAAGTGTGATGACTGTGATTGACCTGCGTAGCGATACCGTGACCCAACCTACCCCCGGTATGCGCGAGGCCATGGCGAATGCCGCCAGCGGTGATGATGTCTACGGCGAGGATCCCAGCGTCAATCAGTTGGAAGCCGAACTGGCCCGTCGTCTGGGGTTTGCGAGTGCGTTGTTCGTCCCCACTGGCACCATGAGCAACCTGTTGGCGTTGATGGCCCACTGCGAGCGGGGCGAGGAGTACATCGTCGGCCAACAGGCCCACACCTATAAGTACGAGGGTGGCGGTGCGGCCGTGCTGGGCTCGATCCAGCCCCAGCCGCTGGACGTGCAGGCCGATGGTTCGCTGGACCTGACCCAGGTGGCAGAAGCGATCAAACCCGATGACTTCCATTTCGCCCGTACCCGACTGCTGGCACTGGAAAACACCATGCAGGGCAAAGTCTTGCCGCTGTCGTACCTGGCGGCTGCACGGGCGTTTACCCGCGAGCACGGCCTGGCCCTGCACTTGGACGGTGCGCGTCTCTACAACGCGGCAGTCAAGCTGGGGGTGGATGCCCGGGAGATAGCGCAGCACTTCGACTCGGTGTCGGTCTGCCTGTCCAAGGGACTCGGTGCCCCCATCGGCTCGGTGTTGTGCGGTTCCAGTGAATTGATTGCCAAGGCGCGTCGTCTGCGCAAAATGGTCGGTGGCGGTATGCGCCAGGCGGGCTCGCTGGCGGCGGCCGGACTGTATGCGCTTGACCATCAGGTCGAGCGCCTGGCCGAAGACCATGCCAACGCCCAATGGCTGGGCGAGGAATTGCGCAAGGCCGGTTATACGGTAGAGCCGGTGCAGACCAACATGGTCTATGTACAGGTCGGGGATCAGGCTCAGGCCTTGAAACGTTTTGCCGCTGCGCGCGGGATCACGTTGAGTGCCGCCTCGCGGCTGCGAATGGTCACGCACCTGGACGTCAGCCGGGCGCAGATCGAGCAGGTTGTCGCGACATTCGTCGAGTTTTCCCGAAAATGACAGTGCTGACCGTCTAATTGACGGTTTCTATCGCATAAACACGCTGTACCACCGGCAAAGGGCCGATATAATGCGGCCCTTTGCCGTCGCTCCGTCTGATGATGTTGCGCACTGGCCTTTGGCCGCAGCCTCCGTGGAAGAACCTAATGAAAAGCGCAGAAATCCGTGAAGCCTTCCTTCGCTTCTTCGAAGAGCAAGGTCACACCCGTGTCTCCTCCAGCTCCTTGATCCCAGGTAATGATCCGACCCTGCTGTTCACTAACGCGGGGATGAACCAGTTCAAGGACTGCTTCCTGGGCCAGGAAAAGCGCGCCTATACCCGCGCCGTCAGCAGTCAGAAGTGCGTACGCGCCGGTGGTAAACACAACGATCTGGAAAACGTCGGCTACACCGCCCGTCACCACACTTTTTTCGAAATGCTCGGCAACTTCAGCTTTGGCGATTATTTCAAGCAAGACGCGATCAATTTCGCCTGGACCTTCCTGACTGGTGTGCTGAAACTGCCGAAGGAAAAACTCTGGGTCACCGTCTACGCCAGCGATGACGAGGCCTACGACATCTGGACCAAGCAGGTCGGCGTCCCAGCCGAACGCATGGTGCGTATTGGCGACAACAAAGGTGCGCCGTACGCCTCTGACAACTTCTGGACCATGGGCGATACCGGTCCGTGCGGTCCTTGCACCGAGATCTTTTATGATCACGGCGCCGACATCTGGGGCGGCCCGCCGGGCTCGCCAGAGGAAGACGGCGACCGCTACATCGAGATCTGGAACAACGTGTTCATGCAGTTCAACCGCACCGCCGATGGCGTGTTGCACCCGTTGCCAGCGCCGTCGGTCGACACCGGCATGGGTCTGGAGCGAATCAGTGCGGTGATGCAACACGTTCACTCCAACTACGAAATCGACCTGTTCCAGAGCCTGCTGGCCGCGGCCGCCAAGGCCATTGGTTGCAGCAACGATGACCAGGCCTCGCTCAAGGTTGTGGCTGACCACATCCGTTCCTGCGGCTTCCTGATTGCCGACGGTGTGCTGCCGTCCAACGAAGGCCGTGGCTACGTGCTGCGTCGCATCATTCGTCGCGCTTGCCGCCACGGCAACAAACTGGGCGCCAACGGCAGCTTCTTCTACCAGATCGTTGCGGCCCTGGTTGCCGAGATGGGCGACGCCTTCCCGGAACTCAAGCAAAACCAGGCGCACATCGAGCGCGTGTTGAAGGCTGAAGAAGAGCAGTTCGCCAAGACCCTGGAGCAGGGCCTGAAAATCCTCGAGCAAGACCTCGCCAGCCTGCAGGGCAGCGTGGTACCGGGCGATGTGGTGTTCAAACTCTACGACACCTACGGTTTCCCGATGGACCTGACCGGCGACATCGCCCGTGAGCGCAACCTGACCCTCGACGAGGAAGGTTTCGAGCGCGAGATGGAAGCCCAGCGCGTGCGTGCACGTTCGGCCAGCTCGTTCGGCATGGACTACAACAGCCTGGTCAAGGTTGACGTGGCCACCGAGTTCACCGGCTACAAGGCCACCAGCGGTTCGGCCAAAGTGGTTGCCCTCTATAAGGAAGGCCAGTCGGTTGATGTATTGAGTGAAGGCGATGAAGGCGTTGTGGTCCTCGACCAGACCCCGTTCTACGCTGAATCCGGTGGCCAGATTGGCGACTGCGGTTTCCTCAAGGCGGCTTCCGGTCGTTTTGATGTGCGTGACACCACCAAGACCGGCGGCGCGTTCCTGCACCACGGTGTGTTGGCATCGGGCAGCCTGACCGTCGGTTCGCCGGTGGAGACCCAGGTCGACGCTGACGTGCGCCACGCCACTTCGCTGAACCACTCGGCGACGCACCTGCTGCACGCCGCGCTGCGCCAGGTATTGGGCGAGCACGTCCAGCAGAAAGGTTCCTTGGTCGACAGCCAGCGTCTGCGTTTCGACTTCAGCCACTTTGAAGCGATCAAGCCTGAGCAGATCAAGGCCCTGGAAGACATCGTCAACGCTGAGATTCGCAAGAACACCGCCGTTGAAACCGAAGAAACCGACATCGAGACCGCCAAGGCCAAGGGCGCCATGGCGCTGTTTGGCGAAAAATACGGCGACAGTGTGCGCGTATTGAGCATGGGTGGCGATTTCTCGGTGGAGCTGTGTGGCGGCATCCACGCCAACCGCACCGGCGACATCGCCCTGCTGAAAATTATCAGCGAAGGTGGTGTGGCTTCGGGTGTGCGTCGTATTGAGGCCGTGACGGGGGCTGCGGCCCTGGCTTACCTCAATGCGGCGGAAGAACAACTCAAGGAAGCGGCCAGCCTGGTCAAAGGCAGCCGCGACAACCTGATCGACAAACTGTCCGCCGTGCTGGAGCGCAACCGCGCCCTGGAGAAACAACTGGAGCAGTTGCAAGCCAAGGCTGCCAGCGCGGCGGGCGACGATCTGTCGGCTTCGGCGCTGGACGTCAAGGGTGTGAACGTCCTGGCTGCACGCCTGGACGGCCAGGATGGCAAGGCGCTGTTGGCCTTGGTCGACCAGTTGAAGAACAAACTCGGCCGCGCAGTGATCCTGCTCGGCAGTGTCCACGAGGAAAAGGTCGTGCTGGTTGCCGGTGTGACCAAAGACCTGACTGGCCAACTCAAAGCCGGTGATTTGATGAAACAAGCTGCCGCGGCAGTGGGCGGGAAGGGCGGTGGTCGTCCGGACATGGCGCAAGGCGGTGGTGTTGACGCCGGTGCCCTGGACGCGGCCCTGGCGCTGACCGTTCCGTTTGTCGAGGCAGGTATTTAAGGCGCTGTTATTCGGCCCATGCTCTAGTCATGGGCTCGATCGGCTGCTGGAAGATTTGTTTATTGGGCGCCCCTTTACGGGCTGAGGCGGCTTAGAAATGGCTTTGATCGTACAGAAATTCGGAGGCACCTCGGTCGGCTCTGTCGAAAGAATCGAGCAGGTGGCCGACAAGGTTAAAAAATTCCGCGATGCCGGCGATGACCTGGTAGTGGTGTTGTCTGCCATGAGCGGCGAGACCAATCGTCTGATCGATCTGGCCAAGTCAATCAGTGGCGATCAGCAACCGCTTCCTCGTGAGTTGGACGTGATTGTGTCCACGGGCGAGCAGGTGACCATTGCCCTGTTGGCGATGGCGCTGAACAAACGTGGGGTGCCGGCGGTGTCCTACACTGGGAGTCAGGTGCGCATCCTGACCGACAGCGCGCACACTAAGGCGCGTATCCTGCAGATTGATGATCAGAAGATTCGTGTTGATCTGAAGGAAGGTCGGGTCGTGGTTGTCGCCGGTTTCCAGGGTGTGGACGAAAACGGCAACATCACCACGCTCGGTCGTGGCGGCTCGGACACCACCGGCGTGGCGCTGGCGGCAGCTCTCAAGGCTGACGAATGCCAGATATACACCGATGTAGATGGTGTTTACACCACCGATCCTCGCGTGGTGCCCGTGGCTCAGCGCCTGGACAAGATCACCTTCGAAGAGATGCTGGAAATGGCCAGCCTCGGTTCCAAGGTACTGCAGATTCGTGCGGTGGAGTTCGCCGGCAAGTACAACGTTCCGCTGCGCGTATTGCACAGCTTCAAGGAGGGTCCGGGTACCCTCATTACTATTGATGAAGAGGAATCCATGGAACAGCCGATCATTTCCGGCATCGCTTTCAACCGCGATGAAGCCAAGCTGACGATCCGTGGCGTGCCAGACACTCCGGGCGTGGCCTTCAAGATTCTGGGCCCCATCAGCGGCGCGAACATTGAAGTCGACATGATCGTGCAGAACGTTGCGCACGATAACACCACGGACTTCACCTTCACCGTGCATCGCAATGAATACGATGCGGCGGAACGGATCCTGAAAAATACCGCCCGCGAAATCGGCGCCCGTGAAGTAGTGGGCGATACCAAGATCGCCAAGGTTTCGATCGTCGGTGTCGGCATGCGCTCCCACGCGGGTGTCGCCAGCCGCATGTTTGAGTCCCTGGCCAAGGAAACTATCAATATCCAGATGATTTCCACCTCGGAAATCAAGGTTTCGGTGGTCATCGAAGAGAAATATCTGGAATTGGCCGTGCGCGCGCTGCATACCGCGTTTGAGCTGGATGCTCCTGCCCGACAGGGTGAGTGACGCAATGCCAGGAAGGCGCGGTTGATCCGCGCCTTTCATTTTTTTGCCGGGTGGGTGTATGGACCTGTTCTTTTACGCGTGCTCGACAATACTTAGGCAGATAAGGCTATGACCGTCTGGTTGTAGGTCGAATGCCTTTTTTTTGCAGACTGTTGTCCCTGAACTGAAATGCGTGAGGAGAAAGGCATGCTGATTCTGACTCGTCGATGCGCAGAAAGCCTGATTATTGGTGATGGCGAAATCACCGTGACCGTGCTCGGCGTCAAAGGCAATCAAGTACGGATCGGGGTTAACGCCCCGAAAGAGGTGGCTGTCCGCCGTGAGGAAATCTACTTGCGGATCAAGAAAGAGAAGGACGACGAACCAAGCCATTAATTTTTATCGTTTTTTATGTTTGCAAACGGGGATGAAGCTGGTTAATATACGCCCCGTGTTGCGGAGAGCTGGCCGAGTGGCCGAAGGCGCTCCCCTGCTAAGGGAGTACACCTCAAAAGGGTGTCGGGGGTTCGAATCCCCCGTTCTCCGCCATTATTTGCTTAGTACGTTGCAATCTGTATTTTTTCGGTAAGTTGTTGAAATTACTAGAAAAAATAGCTTTACATAGAGATTGGACGGCCTATAATGCGCGGCAACAAATGCACTCGTAGCTCAGCTGGATAGAGTACTCGGCTACGAACCGAGCGGTCACAGGTTCGAATCCTGTCGAGTGCACCATTTAAGAGTTAGTTGCAGTGATGCAGTTAGCTTTGCTTCAGCCAGTTGTGATCTGGTATAAAAACACAACCTGCACTCGTAGCTCAGCTGGATAGAGTACTCGGCTACGAACCGAGCGGTCACAGGTTCGAATCCTGTCGAGTGCACCATACAAACAAAAAGCCCGCCTAGTGCGGGCTTTTTGCCGTCTGGGGTATTTGTTTTGTTGCGAGCATGTTGTCGTGAGCCTTTTCGTGGGGAGAATCCATGGCTTTCGGTTTTTCTCTCGGGGCCATGTGTTTTCTTTGCGTCCTGTGTCGTCGCAGCATACGTGTGGCCGCTACTCAGCTTTGCTTCGCAAGCGCTTGTTCTTTCCAGTTTTTTAACGTTTAAAACGGCCGGGCGGTGTATCATTGCGCTCGTCAGCCCCGCCGGGGCTTGTGGAATACCTCCATGGACTTACCCAGTAGTTACTCAGTACCCCGTTTTACCAATCATGAATTGACTGATTGATCCTTCCGGCGTGCCCCGCTGCTGGGAGTGGAGTTCGCCTATGACCGAAGTAGAAGTAAAGAAAACACAAGAAAGCCTGCAGGATCGCCTGGCTCAAGTCGTTGAGCTGCTGCAGCGCCAGCGTGTGGTTGAAGACCTGACTCATCGCCAGGAAGGTCCTCACCAGGATCGGGTCGAGAATCTGGTCCACCGGCAAAATCTCGTCGAGCTGCAGCGCAAGCTCGATGATCTGCACTCCGCCGACGTCGCCTATATCCTTGAAGCCTTACCGCTGGATGATCGTCTGACCCTTTGGCAGTTGGTCAAGGCGGACCGCGACGGCGACATCCTTCTCGAAGTATCCGACTCGGTACGTGAAACGCTGATCGCCGACATGGACGATCACGAGCTGCTGGCGGCCGCCAAGGAAATGGACGCCGACGAACTGGCCGACCTCGCGCCTGAGCTGCCGCGCGATGTTGTCCATGAGCTGATGGAGACCCTTGACGGTCAGCAGCGTGAGCGCGTTCGCTCCGCGTTGTCCTATGACGAGGATCAGGTCGGCGCGCTGATGGACTTCGAAATGGTGACCATTCGTGAGGATGTGAGCCTGGAAGTGGTTCTGCGTTACCTGCGTCGGCTCAAGGAGTTGCCGGGCCACACTGACAAACTGTTCGTGGTCGATTACGAAGGTATTCTCAAGGGCGTGCTGCCGATCAAGCGTCTGCTGGTCAATGACCCGGACAAGCAGGTTGCGGAGGTCATGGCCAGCGATCCGGTGAGTTTTCACCCGGATGAAGATGCCTATGATGCTGCCCAGGCGTTCGAGCGCTATGACTTGATCTCGGCCCCGGTCGTCGACAAGAACGGCAAGCTGATCGGTCGTTTGACCATCGATGAAATGGTCGACCTGATTCGTGAGGAAAGCGAAAGCGAAGTCCTCAACATGGCGGGTCTGCGTGAAGAGGAAGATATTTTTGCGTCAGTCTGGAAATCCCTGCGCAACCGCTGGGCGTGGCTGGCAGTGAACCTGATTACAGCATTTATTGCTTCTCGTGTAATTGGCCTGTTTGAAGGTTCCATCGAGAAGTTGGTGGCATTGGCTGCGCTGATGCCCATCGTTGCGGGGATTGGCGGCAACTCCGGCAACCAGACGATTACCATGATCGTGCGGGCGATGGCGCTGGACCAGGTGAGCACGGGTAACACTTCGCGGCTGATGCGCAAGGAATTGGCCGTAGGCCTGATCAACGGTCTGGTGTGGGGTGGGGTGATCGGTGTGGTTGCCTACCTGCTTTACGGCAGTTGGTCCCTGGGCGTGGTGATGACGGCCGCCATGACCCTCAATCTGTTGCTGGCAGCCTTGATGGGGGTGTTGATCCCGATGACCCTGGCGCGCCTTGGTCGCGACCCGGCAATGGGCGCCAGCGTGATGATCACGGCTGTGACCGACAGCGGTGGCTTCTTCATCTTCCTTGGGCTGGCAACCATCTTCCTGCTCTGAACCCTTCCCGCGCAGCCCGATAAGGGCTGCGCGGTCCGCGTACCCGTCAAATTCCAGGCAAAAAAAAGCCAGCACAAGGCTGGCTTCAGCTTTCAATTGCCGGCTATTCGGCTACTGCGGCTGCCTCAGCGTCATGGGCAATCAGCGACACAAGCGCATTTTGCTGACGGTGAGAGAGCTGACGGAAACGTTGCAGCAGTTCGCGTTCATGCAGTGACAGCTCCGGGCTGTCCAGTCGCATGCTCAACTCGTCGCCCAGCGCGCCTTCCTGAATAAGGCTTTGCTCCATGCGCGCGATGATTTCGGAGTTCATGCTGCGATGATGATTGCGAGCCACCTCGGCAATGCGTTCCCGCATTCCGTCTGGCAGACGTACGACGAACTTGTCAGCCGTACGGCTGGAATAAATTGCCTGTTTCAATGGGCGCATATATTTAACCGGTAAGTTCAGGGGAGCGGTTCTTGGGATTGGCCGCAACATGTGTGTTAGGACAAGGTTTGCTGCCAAATGTTCAACCCGAATTGCAAAGAGGCCGCATCATGCCTCAAATCCGCCGGTTCACTGGCGTCAATTCTGTGACAAATATTGAACCCGATACAGGCTTTATGCCAGTACTGCTTTTCAAATTTGCGGACTGGTTAGAAAAATTTTCGCGCGGTACTCAGTCGATGCTCGAGCCGCATGTGCCCAATCAGAAGGTGGGTTGGCACGCCCATCGTATAGCAATGCCGACCTTCGCCTTTCATTTTAAGACTAGTGGCAAATTGCCGATTTGCTCGGGCGGGTGACCTACGGCTGGGCGTCGGAAGGGCGGGTCTTGGCGGGAGAAAGCAATCAGCGCAATACGGGGTCGAACTTGAAGCGCTTCCCGGCGATGAGGGACAGTACGCCAGTCGCAGTCAATATACCGCTGGCGACAAAGGCGGCGATCTGCATGCCATGCGACGTGACATCGAGGCCGAGGAGGCCGGCGGCCAAGGCTAAGGTCAGAGACAGCCAGGCTGGCTTGGTCATGAGTCGCTCCGGTAAAACAAAACGGTGTCAGAAAACCCAGTGGTCAGAAACGTTCGCCGACTGCGTGCCGTGTGTCAGGCGCGTCGATGATTGATCATTGACGGTCATGATCGCCAGCTGTGGACGCTGTTGGGTGTAGCGGCTGCCTGTCTGGCTGGTCGGTGCCATATCGTCGCTACCCGTGTTCTGGAAGTGGAAGACCAGCAAGGTGGCCAACGCCAGTGAATTCAGGAGCAGGAGCGTACTGTTCATTGGTGTGGACCCCTTTTTTATCGAGTGGTGTAAGTATACCCACTGCAGCTGTCATGCCAGCTCCTGGTTTTTAATAAAATCCTTTAAAAACAATAGTATATGTTGATTCCAAACTCATGGCCCGTTGCAGTTTGCAATGAAGCTCCTTTGGGATAGTGCAATTTGCATGATGGCATTTTGAACAGGCTTAATATCGAACCGTACGGCTCATCTGGTTGGTGTAAAAACCGACTTGCGAAAAGCTGACGGACGACATGACAAAACTCACCTTGGCCGTTAACATGCACGCCGTCTGTCGCAACGCCTTTGAGCGGTGCGACTGTCATTTGTCCCAGTAGCTCAATTGGATAGAGCATCCCCCTCCTAAGGGGAAGGTTGGCCGTTCGAACCGGCCCTGGGACACCATACAAATAGGGCCTTTCGCGTCGATCCACTGTCACCGCACTTTTTCCGTGACAGCAGGGTGACAGCAGTAGAGGTCACAGTGTCATCTCTCCAACCCGTACGCACGTGGAGCGAGCGCTTCGCATATTTTGCCTAGGTGCTCGGCAACGTCGAACATCTCGCTCCTGATTATGCCTATCGCACCTGGTTCATATTCGTACCGGATACCTACGAAATGATTTTTGTAGCGTTCGATCTTCTCCCGAAGGCCGAACCCGGGCGAAAGCTCTTCTGAGGCGTCATTTATGGCTTTGAGGAACTCAGCGGGCAAACTATCGTAAAGCTTCAATAGGTCATGCCCGTGTGCGGACTTTAAAGCACCGCAGAACATCTCAACTGACCCGAACCCCTGAAGTGGAATGCTTGCGTCTCGCGCGTGAAAGGCTTTGAGAAAAAGCTCCATTGAGAAAGCAGCCAGCATACTGGCGGGCCCCAACGCGCCGGGCCCAGATCTTGATTGCTCAAGAACGAGAGCTGCGTCTAGATAATTCTGTGCTATCTGAATAATTTCAAAACTAGGCAAAGGTATTTTTGGCACATAGACCTCGATCTATTGGGTGGCTAAGGATGGAGCTAACAACGTTCAATTAACGCGGCTGTGAAGATCTCTAATTCGAAGCACCGTCGTGGTCGAGCATCCTGCGTGTCGGGCCGTTGCGCGAATTCCCAGGCCGGCGCCGAGCAGCTCGGTGACGCGCTTGTGCAGGTCGGCATCCACGGGGCGCCCCTGGTACTTGCCGGCGGCCTTGGCTTTCTCGATGCCCTGGGCCTGGCGGTCGCGGCGCTGCTCGTAATCCTTGCGCGCGATTGCGGCCATCATTTCCACCAGCATCGAGTTGATGGCCCCAAGCATCCGCCCGGTGAACTCGTCGCCCTTGGTGTCCTGCATTCCCTGGTGGCTGGTCGGCAGGTCTAGCGCGACGATGCGCAGGCCCTTGGAGTCGATAGCGGCCTTGAGCTTTTGCCAATCCTCAACCGGCAGGCGGGAGAGACGGTCGATCGATTCCACCAGCAGAACGTCACCCTTGCGCGCATCTTTCAGCAGGCGCAGCAGCTCCGGCCGGTCGGCGGTGGCGCCGCTGGCGTTCTCCAGGTACACGCTGGCGATGACCTTGTTATGGTCGCTGGCGAACTGCTCAAGCGAGGCGCGGGCGCGGCTGGCGTCTTGCTCTTCGGTGGATGCTCGGAGGTATGCGCGGATGAACATGATGTGTGCCTGTATCAGTTAGGGCGTTTCACTAATACTGTTGCACTTTGGATGTTACTTATCAAGCGGAAAGCCCGAAAAAGGCAAAATAAGCCTGTATCTGGATAGGCATACACAAAAAAACGACAAAGCGCTCGTGCCTTCCATGAGCTAGGCGGCTATTATTGTGCCACTATTTTGTGACGCTAATCAGCTGTACTCTAAAAAGAAAGGACTCGTATGCACTCGCTATCTGCTTACACTTTAAAGGTTCACGATAATCTTTTGGATGGTCCCAAAGGCGAGAGATATCATGAGCTGAATAATATCAGAACTAATGATATGTTAGATTTTATACATGCTTTTCTCGAAACACTTAAAAAAGAGATGCATGATGATACCGAGACAAAAAAGACCATTCAGGTGGTGAGTGTCGAGAAAAAAGGTCGTAGCGTTTTCGGCTGGTTGGAGTACGGTGAGTATGGGCTTGCCGGTAGCATCGTTGATATAAAAAGCCGGAAAAAGACTCATGATAAAAAACATGACGAAACTGATGTGAAGTCTTTGTATTTTAGTTTCTGTATCCCTGAAAAAAGTAAAACAGGGGTGGTATTGCTACACACCGCTGGGGGTAAGGGTGTAAAGACATTTTTCCATAAGGAATTCGGTGCATATTTCAATAAGATGGTAGGCCTCCATGTGCAGATGCCAGCGCTTGCACATGAAGCCTCCGTTAAAGAGTGGCTCGATAAGTCCGATGTTAAGGAGATTCGACTAGGGCGCTACAATCTTACGGATAAAGGTGCTGATATAGCTGATAATTTGGGCGTAGAACGTGCAGAACTAATTCTTAAGCCCAAAAGAGGTATGGGCTTTGGGAACATCAAGGGACTCAGAGAAAAGGTCGATGGAGCAGATCGCTCTTACGTAGAGATGCTATCTGATATTTCTGCGGATGTTAAAGCCGTTGTGGAGTCGGGGGGACGAAAAAAAGTGCTGTCGCTCAGGAATGGAGAGCCGATAGCCGCTATCGATATCGACGAGGAGAATGTTGCCATGGAAAACGGTAGTCCTGATCCGAGCAGCTTGCATGACTATGCGCAACATCTGATGAAGGAGTTTGTTCAGAAGGTGTCAAAATGAGCCAAAAAATTAACATCTGGTTTATTCTCGTCCGGCATTGCAGGTCTGCCGTTCGCAACTCTTCGACTGACAAGATTTCGTTGTCAGACTTGACTATTTTTCTGTTGGTTCCTGCTGCTACAGCCGTATTGGTTTTTTTTAGTGAGATTGTTGATAAAGCGAACACCATAAGTCTATTGACTTCTGTGTGTGCGATTTTTGCAGGTTTGCTGCTGAACTTACTTGTTCTGGTTTATGATCAGAGTAAGAGGGTGAGCGAGAAGTTGATCGTTTTGACTGAGGCTCGTCGAGGCCTAATTAAGTCAGCAGAAAGCTTGGGGGTGCTCAAATCTGGTGATATAGACTCACCTGAGGATTTTCCCATTCGTAGGTATAGCCAACATAAGAGACTGCTGAGTGAGTTAGTGGTGAATATCTCTTATTCGGTTATTGTTTCGGTCTTTGCGTCTGTGTTATGTATGATTGCTTATTTGGCATCGCCACCCAAGGTTGGTACCCCGATTCAGGGAGTATGGTCGGCTATTCTTAGTTTTGACTATAAGAATTTGCTTTTCTCTCTTTCTGTTTTTCTTACTGCTAATTTAGTTCTGACTCTTTTAATGATAGTTAAGCGCGTATTCAAGTTAATGGATGATGAGTAATCATTAATGCAAATGCCCGGCACGAAAACGCTCAAGGCCGGGCATTTATCATCCGAAGGTCGAACCGCAAGAAGAGTTCTTTATTCCGGTAACTTACATCCGATCCTCAGCGTAAATCGCCGCGCTGATGATCGCGCCACCCCAGCGCCGGTAGCCGCAGCAAAGCGGTACTGGGTTGCCAGAGGCAGTGGTGTTTCGTGCTGCGCCAAATGCATACGATGGCGTGTTCTCCGGCGCTGCGCTGGTCTTGAGACCGCCGGCCTGGGGGCTGAGCATTTGAATAACACCGCCGGCAACCATACCCACTCCAGATGCAAACAAGCCGGCTGATACTGGAGGCGCCCAGAACGTGAAGAATGACGCTGCGATCAGCACGGCGCCGATTACGGTTTGCAGAACTCCAGAGCGTTTGCTGCCCACTATCACGGGGGCGATGATGATGTCGCCCTTGCCTTGAAACCCAAGCTCACCCTCACCGATATTTTTCTTGCCTCGAAATACCGCGAACACGAGGCCGCGAGACTTCGCATTCGACAGAAACCGTTCAAACCCAGGGATCTGCACTGACAATGCTTTGATTGCCTCGGCCGGCGTTCGGATGGAGAACTGGTAGGACTTACCGAACTGCCGTAGCTGTCCGTACAGTTTGATTGTGGTGAGCTGGGCGTATTCGATTGCTGTAGCGGCCATGGGGCCTCCTATGGCTTGGTGGATGGGGCGGGCAGCCCAAGACGAATGGCGAGTACTGCACGCGACATATGCGCCTGGTCGATGGTCAGTTGCTCCTGGCGCGGGTCGTAGTTCCACACCCGGTTGTAGATCGCATCGCTGGCCCGGGCGCCTCGGAATGTCCCCCTCAGCAGGTCGGCGGAAACCCTGGCCTCTTCCTCAGTGAAGAAGGGGCCGTCGACTGTCACTTGTTGGCCACCACTGACGTGCTGGACCTCCCACACCGTGTAGCCGGCGTCCGGCCCCTGGATCAGTTCGTAGGGTTTGAATTTCTGCGTTTTGCACGCTTCGGTAAAACGCTCTTGAAAGGTCATGTCTTCACACTCACAGAGTCTGCCGTTGATTGGCGCTACCAATACTTGCGTAGCGCACGGAGGGGCAGTTAGGCCGCTTCGGATTGATCAGGAGACGCTTTTGCGGTGGTGCGAGTGGGCATTTTCGCCAGCCATTCGCGAAGCGCTTCGGAACCCTCACAGCCCGATCGCCACTTCTCAAACCGGCCGGTGTACCCATTCGAATTGGCGACCATACCGCTCAGTGCGACACCAGCATTGGAGGCGGTGGCCAGCACGTCGTCGTAGATCGCTAGCATCTGCTTGAGCCCTTCGATGTCTTCGGCGCGCGATGCGGCAATGCCTGCACGCGAAAGGCTGTCAGCCGCCTCTGGCGACAGCCCGGAGAGCATTGGGTTTGCCCTGAGCACCGCCTCTACAACGTCGGGGTGACTGCCTGCGCGCGCTTCAGCTACTAGCCGCTGGCGCTCCTCCGGCTTGAGGCCTCGCACGATCGCTCGCAGCTCCTGATCTGCCAGGAAACCAACAACGTCCGAGCTAGCGCGAGGCGTGACCGCTGCAAAGCCGCTGGCAACTGTTTGGGCCAGCGTGAGCATATCTTTTGCCGCCTTCTCCATCGCCGGCATCAGGGCGGGGATGATTCCATCAATCTGCTCCTTACCCTTGCGCTCAATGGCTGCGGCGTTGAGGTCCTTGTTCTCGCGAATCGAGAGGATTTCTTCTCCGAGGTCCTTGAACGCCTCCAGGGACAATCCCTGCAAATGGCGGACAGACTTCAGCAAGCCACCTGCCTGCCAGGTGCCTTTGGTGCCATCTGGTCGCTGAATATTGAATGTTCTCGCCTCTACCTGGGAGTGTTCGTATTCGGAGTAATGGAGGTTGGCCAAGCCAACTTTGAGGACGGATCGTTTGCCGATTTTCATTGAGTTACCTTTTGATTGTCTGGCCGTGGGGCGGCCGGTTTTGGTCTGAGGCTTCGCTCAGAATTTCGAGTAGGGACACGTTTTCTCGGGTGCCACCGCCGGTTTCTGTTACGTGCAACTCGTCCATAAGGGCGCTGATCTCTCGCACGTCACGATTGAATTGAGTGAGCCCGGATTGCTGACGCAGCTTTGCCACCTGGTTACGGATGTTCATGGCGGGTCTCGATGATCAGTTGGTACTGTTCTGCGACGTGCTCTTTGATGTTTTGCCCATCAGCCAGCGGCGGGAAGATCCAGGCACCAGAACTTGGGAATGGCCGCATATCCATCACACCTACCGGAGCGGGGCGGCGGAGGCTTTCAATTGCGCGGACGTGGAGAATGAACGCCTCTGCCAGATTGGCCGCGTCATAGCTGTTCATGGTGCACAGTGGGAGGTGCATGACCGTCTGTACGCCCTGGACGGGATAGTTGAACGAATGGCCCACTGTCTCGGGGTAATCCATCTCCCCCTCAACCGCGTCAACCCTGCAGTCCACCACCGTCAACATAACGAGCACTGTCTCTTCGTCTTCGGTGCCGATCTTCTCTGCAATTCGTTTGAGCTCGGCCCGCATCCACTTAATGCTCATTGCCGCATTCCCTCCATCTGTTCGCGGAGTTCTTCGACGGCCTTCTGTAGCTCGGCAACCTCGATGACTCGGGCAACAGCGCCTAGCCCTTCGATCAATGCCTTGCCCTGGTCGGGCGGTAGCTCGCCGGCGGCAACTGCGCGAAGGATTGATTTGGCTGCGCTGGGCAGGTCGGTGTCGTCCAGGTCGAAGCACACTGTCTCGGCAGTTGGCTTGATTGGCGGTACCAGGCGTTCAAGGATCAGTCGGCAAGCCTGCATATCGCCCTTCTTGGCCGCTGTCAGAACCTTCTTTGTCACGGCGTCTGCACCTTCCGCGAGTCGGGCGCGCAGTTCCTGCGTTTGGCCAGAACGGCCACCTGGATTACCTGACTGCCCCGGCTTCCATTTGCCGGCTTTATCGCGATCAGTCATGCCGTGGGCGATTCCATAGCGATGACCGGTTTGTTTTCAGCGAGCGCTATCAGCAGGGCGGATGCTTGAACGCTCCCGTCGGCTGCGGCTTCGCGAAGGCGGCCCCAGGCGGCAGCAACTTCAGAGCGAGTTGGTTTGTGCTGGCGTCCTCGGGCGGGCTTAGCTGTGTTCATAGATGCGGCCTCGAATGGGGTTCTGAGTGGCTCAAAAACTCACATTAGGCATGATCTGATCATTTATCCAGTGCTTTTTAGGTGCACTCTAGGTGATACACTTAACCGGATTAAACGGGACTGAAATAGTTGGTTTACAGCGAATCTAGAAGAGGTTTTTTGTTGCAGTAAGTCGCGGATAGGCAAAGTGATACGCAGCCGGGTTTTCGGCTCAGATCGATCTCAGATTGAGGATGGAGCGGGGAGGGCTGGCCTACCGTTTCGGTATGTCAGGTTTCTGCGCCACGTTTTGCGAGATAAGAAAACGTGGCGCGTAGTGGAGATGAGCGATTTTGCTCACATCTTCCCTCATTGGGGAAATACCCCTGATCGGCGGGATTTACGAACCACTGAGAAATCCTCGGCGCTTCGCAGCGCAGGCAGAGTGGGAGAATCCCGCTTCGGTCACGATGGTTTAAGGTGAACAAGGATCACATTTGAGCGAAGGTGTTGCTGTCCTCGCAACACCTGCTCCAGCCTGCTGCCAGGAGGAGAGGGAGCCAAGCAGACCAAATGGTCCGACTCGGTTCATTCGGTCTGTCTCGCCGCTGCGGGAGCGAGTATCGAGAAAATTTGAACGACTCCTGATCTGCAGTCTTATTCCGAGCTAGGTGAATTGTCGCCAGCAAATCGATGGGATCGTACCTTGGGTGGCTAGGACGCAACCAGTGCTCCAGTTACGCACCCAGCCACTATCGCGCTGACTAGCCCAAGCGCGGCGACGGCCCACCATTCTTTTCGCTTTTCTTTGTACTCATGAAAGTACAAGAGCCCTTTTGCGGCGATGAAAACGTCGCTCTCACCCGCACCAGTAAGAATTGTAACCTCCTGGTAGCGCTGATTTCCCGTGCCCTGGGAGTAGCACTGGAATACCCGAGATAGGAGATAGGCATCTTGATGAGTGATTGTTTCGTCCTGCCTCAATGTCGGTAGACCGCCAGTGAAGCCAATAAAGCCTTCTAGCACCAGGCCGGCTAACGGGTAGAAATCACGATGATCGTTATATTTTCTCTCCATCGCTCCCGTTAGCACACGGACTTTCACCTCATTGCGCTCGTAAATGTATTTGAGAACATCATGCTGTAAACGATTCATTGCCGTCCCTGATCGTTGAGACCAATGCATGTTGGTGAGGCGGGGGTTCTCAAGTTAAGGCCCCCGATACATTTATGTGGATCAACCTCTGGCATCGCGGCCTGGTTCATCCTCTGCCACCCGAAATCGCCAATAACGATCTGGCTTCACCCAAACCACCGTATCGGGCGTCAATCTTCGGAAGGCTGCCAGGACTTGCTTGCCAATGACCTGATTGCCATCGGAATTTTCAGTCAGCAAATCTTCTCGCTTGGCCCTGACTAGATGATCCACTACCTCGTCTTGATAGACGCACGCGTCATTGTGAATTTGAGCGAGCATCCAAACCGCAACCGAGTCAGCGTCCATCAGGTCACCTTTTCCTCTATGGTCGTAGCTACCAAGCTATCCGGGAAAAACTCTCCCTGCTCGAGCTTCTTCCCTGCGAACCATTGGCAAATGAATGCATCGCTAATCTTCCGATATCCCTTCACTGTCATCACCGGCCCACCCGACTTCAGCTTTACAAAGTCTCCAGTAGCAAACTCATTCCCTTCAGCCATGGCTCTGAACCCTTTCTATTTGAGGAGTAATTCCCTTTAGCGAAAGTACATGTAATGGCTATTTGCATTCAAGCGACAGGGCTTGCGAATGTGTGCAAGGTGCAAACTGTTTAAAGCACTTTGGGTGAGACCAAACCGTCTCAGTGAGACCAAATCGTCACACAGCACGATAATCTTCTGTCTTTTCGTGTTTCTGTAGAGATTTCGCCTGGCTTAACGCGGGAATATCCTCAAAACTCAGGGTATTCCCAGGAGCCCCTATGTCAGTCATTGATTGCGATTACCTGCCCGCCCCATCCAAGACCGCATTCCCACCAGAACTGGCGCTGCTGATCGTGCGCAAAGCTGCATCGCTCGCCGATGCATTCGAGCAGCAGGCACTGGATCAGCTCACCAGGGACGCAACCTCAGCGTTATCCGCCGGCGCAGATCCGCGGCAGGTGATTCGGCAGATGCGCCTGTAACTTCCACCATTAGTGAAAGACGAGGTATTTCACCAGCGGTGGAACGTCGAGGCTTTCTCCTACGGAGTAAACCTCCCACATCTATCCCCATTGAAGGATCACCACAGCGGCCATCTGTTTCGGTCTGTCGTCTGGCTCTTTTTCGTCCTCTCGCTAATTGGGGAAGGGCGCGCTTTATTCGAGATGGCTGCCTCCCTGGATGGAACACCAGTTGCGCGTCATGTCTTATTGATATTACATACGTTAGCGCTTAGATAGCGTGCCCGAATAATCGAAAGGATGCATTGCTGATGTCTGAAATTATTGATCAGTTTAGAGATGCCAAGCCGAAGCTTGAGAGGTTGAGGCAAAATATTGAGAGTGTGATTAAGCAAATTGTCGGTGAAAGAAATATTCCAGTCTTTGGAATTGAGTCTCGAATTAAGAAT
Source organism: Pseudomonas mucidolens (assembly GCF_900106045.1). Taxonomy (NCBI): domain Bacteria; kingdom Pseudomonadati; phylum Pseudomonadota; class Gammaproteobacteria; order Pseudomonadales; family Pseudomonadaceae; genus Pseudomonas; species Pseudomonas mucidolens. The sequence goes on from NZ_LT629802.1 coordinate 641,136, forward strand.
GAAGAGTCGTTTGTCGGAAAAGTGGCGAGAAAATCATATAGTGCGCCGTTAGATGAAATTGACGATCTGTGTGGTGTAAGAGTTATTTGCTATTATCAAGAAGATATAGAAAATATATGTGGTATCGTTGAAAGTGAGTTCGAGGTTCTTCAAAAAGATAACAAAAAAGACGCTCTTAATGATAATCAGTTTGGATATACCTCTTACCATTATATCGTTCGGTTGAAGAATGAGTGGTTGGCCCATCCAGGGGCTCGGGGCTTGGGCGGATTTCGTGCAGAAATACAAATTCGAACCATGCTTATGCATACTTGGGCTGCAATAAGCCATAAATTACTTTATAAAAGGGAGGCAGATGTTCCTCCTCAGTTTAAGCGGCAGTTAAATAGATTGAGCGCGTTAATTGAACTTGCTGATGAGCAGTTCGACGCTATTAAGAACGTTAAGGTCAAGCTTGTTGAGAAGTTGACGGAGAATAAGCTTAATTTGGAGGATTTTTCTGAGTTGAGTTCTGATTCACTTGTTGCTATTTACAATCGTTATTTTAGCGATCGTGCTCATGATGATAATCATATTCCAAGCTTGCTCGAAGAAATTAGAGAGGCGGGATTCAATTTTAAGGATTTGGTGGAAAAGATTGAGTTGTGCCTCCCCATTCTAACGAACTTTGAGAAGGAAGAGGTGGAGTATGAAACCGGAGTGGGGGGCGAGAGAGAGCTACCTAAATGGCATTTTTCTGGGGCTGTTCGGACAATCTTGGATCTGACTAGCGATAAGTACTTCGAGAGTCGCGCGGAAACGTTTCCACCTGAAATTGTTGCAATAACTGAGAAGTACCGTCGCCTAATTCGATAAATTATCCTTTTGTTGATTCTGACATCTTTATTATTAGTGGGGTAGATGCACATCGTTACTTGATGCTGATCATTGAAGCGTCGCAGTGAGAAAACGCTCCACATCATCGATCATGCTCCTCACGTCCGCGGCCGTGAACTCCTCTGGCTTACCATGGGCGGCACTGTTGCGGATTGCAGCCAAGGCGGTGATCCGCTTTTTCTGACTGGCATTGTATGCACCTACCTTGGCTAGGTCATCGTTCATTTTGTTGAGGCTACCGTGCTCTAGCTCATGGGTAGAACACAGATCGCGCAGAGTCGTCTCGAGGACAACACCTGCGATTACCGCCGCAGCAGTGGCGTAGCTGTTTCTGAATAGCTCCTCTGCTTGCTCTAGCTCATTGGAAAATACCTCTGCTTGGACCAGGTTGCGGTACGACACTAAGTAGCCGCCTTCGAAATCCTCCTTGGTAGCGAGGAAGATCGCTCTGAGGCGCTTCAGGCGATCTACCTCCGAATCAAATGATCGATATTCCTCGGCTTCAATAAATGTCTTTAACTGACTTGCCGCTTCTGAGCCCAACCGCTCAAACAATGATTTGACCTTCACGCCCCAATTGAGCACTAGGTCCGATTCGATGTGCTCGTAACTTGAACCTGTATACGAACTGTTTCTATGGGTTTTAGACGCCAGGATCTCTTCCAATTGCTGCTCAAGCTCGACAAACCGCCTTGCGATCATCGCAGTCATCAGATTTTCCTTCCGTGAGTGATCGCTGATCTTGGCCTGCGTCGGGTCAGGACGGCAATACTCAAATGATAAGTCGATCGGAGCCCTGTAATTATTTGCATACCCTGTATTGCGTTACCACTCACAATAATCCATCATCTCTTTTTCGTAAGTGGTAACGGAGGAAATATGGCAGATCAGGAAAACCAGAAGCAGCCTCTGTCAGCGGCAGAGCGTCAGAGGCTCTTCAAGGAGCGTCAGCGCGAGGCAGGATTCAGGCACACCACAGTATGGATTCACTCCGAAACAGAGGATCAGGGAAAGCAGGCAGCACGCGACGGGAAGCCACTCGAGCCGATGGAGTCGAAAGACCCCTTGAGCTGGGCGGCTGGCTGGATCAGCGAGAAGGGTAAGCAATAGATGCGGGTGAATCCCGTATGCAGATCGGCTTAAACCGTAGCCGATTGAATCGATGGTCCAGATTTGGGCCATCTCAGAAGAGGTGCCAAGCCGCTGCGTCAACAGCGGCCTGGCGATCACACGACGAAACTTCAAGGTACACGTCATGCAACTTTACCAAAATATCAGTAACGCCCTGAAAGGCCAAGAAAAGTCCGGATTAGAAGCGGAGGGGGGCGGTAGCCACTGAGGTGTACGACTCTAGCGCCGTAGACTTGCCTCTCTTCACCGAGAACCAGCGAACCTTGGTGGTGGAGCTAATCCTAGCAGAGCGTCGTTACGCTACGCGCTGGTGGACGCACCTAAGCGAGATGCGGCGGCGTAAGGAGCTCCCTGAGTGGGTTGCAGCGGACATTGGCACTCATGATGAGCATGACCTTCTGCTTGAGAGTAGGAAGGCCGTCAATCAGGCTCTGTTCGGCTCAGATGACCTGGGCGGCGATCAGCAATACCACGCGGTGGTGTTGGAGTAGGGCTGACAAGCAACGAAACCTTTGCGGCATCAAGGGCGCTACCCCGAAACAGGGTGGTGCCCTTTTTTCATTTGTTGGCGGTGGGTAAATTCTCAGCAAGGTGGTCAGGTCGAGCTGTATGCCTCCAACCACTCGTCAACACTCTGATCCTGAGGAGGCTTAGGAATAGGTAAATCAGTTCTGGAAGCTGTCTTGTATTCGTCCTTTCTTATTAACTTGTTTTCGTGGTTTGAAACGCACGTAGTTGGAATCGGCTGTAACCCGTGCATTACATGGGCTGTAGCGTTTTCCTTGTCCGGGGCTCTTGTCCGGAAGTTGTCCGGCAGTTGTCCGGATATTGTCCGGAACTTGTCCGGCAAAACTGCCGTTCTGAATTGCTCGGTACTCAGGCTGACAGGCACCAGACTGCCGGCGTTAATACGGTCGTCAGTCAGTAATCCGGTCAGCATGACGCTTCGCAGTTTCCCCATGTAATCGTGCATAGCTGAGAGGCGCCTAGGGAATGGCAAGCCCGTGCCCATCCAGAATTTGTAGAAGTGGCTCCGCTTGCCGATGCGGAATTGCCCCCTGGGAAGCAGCGCGCCAGCCTTAGCTGCGGCCGTGTTCCGCTGACGGGTCAGGTCTGCATTGAACACGGCGTATACAGACTCCCCATTTACTAGCGAGACGAACCTCAGCGTGATACCGGCGCTTCGGGTTTTGCCATAGTGCCCAGTTGAGTAATCCGTGTACTCGAAAGCATCCATGCCTAATGAAATAAGCACTTCACGGCAAATTCTGGCCCGGTTGGTACTGACCCACTCCGGCGGTACAGGCTTGCCGCTCGCCGGTTGAATGACGAGCTGCCCAAGCTCAATGCTAACCGTGTCGCCGCGGCTAAGTAGTTTTGTGGCTAGGCATTCCACTGAATCGACCTCAGCGTAATTCGGCTGGATAAACAACGGGCCGAAGCCCGCCAGCAGCTCGCAGGCAGGTACAAGGGACGTCGCAATTTCGCGGCGTCTCTTGTGGTCTCCCGATTACGAGGCTTCGCGCATCAGGATGTACTTGGCCACGCGGTGTGGCGGCCGGCCTGGCTCAGTGGACTGATGCGTCCAGTAGGTCCGGATTTCGTGACCCTTTTTTCTGAGGCGCCGGATCGTGTTGGGGGGCTGGACTATATCCAGGTCTTTGGCGGCTTCGATGGTCGATACCGGCCCGTTTCGCAGGGCCTCCATCATCTTGCGGTCTTGCTCGGTTGAAGAATGCCGTGTCATAGTTTGCCCTTCACGTTGGTGCTATCCAGTGTGTTTTCGCTAAGGCGGTGTTCGAGCACCGCCTTGGCAACCTCTCGCGCAGCCTTGCGCAATCCCCACTCCCTATTCTTTTCGCACGTCACCGTGCGCCGACCTTTGCTGCGCGCTCGATAAAAGCCTTCAGCTCGGATGCGAGTGCCAGGCGTCGGCGGCCGATTTTGAAAGTCTTGATTTCGCCTTGAGCGATCAACTCGTAGGTAGCCGAGCGCGAGATACCCAAAATGCGGGCAGATTCTTCGACGCTCACCGACAGCGGCGCCATTTGTTGCTGTGCTTGTTCCATGGTTGTCTCCCAAAAAACGAAGCCAGAGAGGCGTCGTGTGATGCTAGCTTACATCGCATAAAACTATATCTGCAAGCAAATGCTAAACAGTCTCGCACTCGCATGGATTGACAGAGATTTGCGTGTCACGCAAGCTGTGGCAATTAGGCCGGTTAGGCTGGCCGCATCAGAGTAGATGGAAGGATATGGCGACTAAGACGAGTAAGCGCGCGGGTGAATCGAGCACGACAGTGAGCGTTGGGATTCGGATCGATCCTAAAATCAAGTTCGCTCTGGACATCATGGGTCGGCTGCAAAAGCGCTCTCTGACGGCCGTTATTGAATGGTCGATCTCTCAGGCAATCGCTAATCAGGCGACGGATTTTGATGGCGGGACATTGGCTAGCTCGATAGACAAAATTTGGTCTACAGATGAAGCGGTTAGAATGGTGAACCTGGCGATAAATATGCCGGAAGCCCTCACGTATGATGAGTTAAGAGTGTGGGAGACAATCAGATCTAGTGCTTATTTTTGGGACGTGTACCCAGACGGCTCATTCGGAGACAATTTCAATCGGCTTGAACTGAATCTCATCAGGTCTCACTGGGCGCTGATCCAGTCTCATGTCGAAAAGCACAAATCGTCACCGACAGTGGTCCCCATCTATGACGACGACTTCATGCCTGACGACATACCGTTCTAAATCAGTTCCACAGCAGCGGCCTTTGTTCCTGGCGCCAGATGTGCGTAGCGCAAAGTCATCTTGATGTCGGCGTGCCCCAGCAGATCCCGTACCGTATTGAGCGGTACGCCGGCCATTACCAGGCGTGACGCAAAGTCGTGACGCATATCGTGCCAGCGGAATCCGTCGATCTGAGCCCGCTCAAGCAACTTGAGCCAGGCGCTTTTGACGTCCTCAAAGCGACCGCCGCCCTGACCTGGGAAGACATACGGCGACTTGCTCACCTGCTTCTTCCAGGCTTCCAGCACACCAATAGTCTCCTTGTTCATCGGGATGTGGCGCGTATCGCTTGTCTTGGTGGTGGCCCCGGCGACTGTGATTGTCTTCGTGTCGAAGTTCACCGCTGACCATTTAAGGTCGAACAGCTCTCCGCGCCTCATGCCGGTATTCAACGATACCAACACCATTGGCTTCAGGTGATCGGTGAAGGGCAGTTCCAGCAGGCTTGGCATCGGCTCTCTGTGGCGGTCCGTCCGCCAAGTGTTCGCACTCTCACGCTCGGTCCTCATTTCATCCTGTCGAGCGTCCAGGGCATCGCGTAGACGTTTGGTCTCGTCAGCAGCCAGGTAGCGAATCACTCCCTTTGAATCGACTTTGAGCTGTTTCAGCTTGGCCAGCGGATGTGTATCGATGTAATCCCACTCGACCGCCCGGCTGAATACTCCGCTGATAGAGCCCATTTTCCGGTTGACCGTGGAGGGCTTGTTGCCGCCCTGCATCCATCCTGTGCGGATCAGCTCCAGGTCTCGCCCGGTGATCGCGTCCAAGCGCTGGGCCATGATTGGGTCGAAGTTATTGCTGAGGGTGTGCTGCGTCTTCTCATGGCCTTTGTGATGGGCTTTGAACCACGGCATATAGGTGTCGTCGATAAAGTCGCGCAGCGAGGGCAGGGCTGACCCTTTGCGGCCCTGGGCGATGGCGAGAGGCTCGCCATGGGCGTGCGCATCGGCTAAGTACTGGGCGGCCTCGGTTCGGGCTTGGTCAAGAGTAAGCACGCCGACACGCCCGAGGGTGGCGTTCTTGTTTCGGCCCCAAGTGACCATGTAGGACTTGTGACCGCTGGGCAGTACACGAATGAAGAAACCGGGTTGCACGGTGTCATGCACGCGGTATGCTTTCGCCTCGGCGGCTAGGCTGCCAATTAGCTTCTGAGTGATTTTGGTTTTCAAGGGTTCGACCGTGACAGCAGGGTGGCAGCAAAAAGCACTATACCGCTCGATGTTCACGGACTCAATGGGACTAAAGGGCCCATTAATACTGGGCTTGTGGCTGTGCCTGTTGGGTCGAAATTGACCCTCCTAAGGGGAAGGTTGGCCGTTCGAACCGGCCCTGGGACACCATCTTTTTCCCATGTTGTGGGTCCACCGGTGTACCCGCCACGTGGCCAAGAAAAAGCTCCGCTCAGGTTTCCTGGCGGAGCTTTTTCGTATCTGGGACTGCATTTCAAGGAACGCCAGGGATTCGCCAAGGGTCTGACCTGCTAACCGACAGTTCTGCCAGGGGTAAGCAGCCTGCTGGCAGTGTCCGCGTGCCTATGTGAAAAACTCGGAAAAGTGACAGCCTGGAAGCGATAGCGGAGAGTGAAAATGCTGGCCACCCTGGAGGCATCCAATTGCGCTGGGGGCCGAGCGTGCGCGCTCGATACGGACAGAGGTTGTCGGGTGCTTGGAAAAGCTTGTTACGATAGCAGGGTTCACATCTCGTTTTTACCATAGGAACAGCGGGGATAACGATAAATGCACGTTGTAACGTGCCTTAACCAAGGAGGCTCTTATGGGTCAAAAACCAGAGGACGATCTACCTGTCAGCCCTCAATCTACAAGTGAGGACGGTATTCGTGCGCCTAGCGGCGCTGCCAACCTGATAGATACCGACTACGTCATTGGCCAAGACAATATCAAAGGAGAGTTTTCGTTCTCGCTCGATATCCACGGCAAAGTCTTCATCATCTCCGCCGCCACGATTTTGCTATTCGTCATTCTGACGCTATCGCTGCAAAATGAAGTTGAACCGCTGTTCAGCGCTATCCGCAATTGGCTGACCGGTCATCTAGCCTGGCTCTTCATGAGCATCGCCAACATTTTTGTGGTGCTTTGTCTTGCGCTGATCTGCTCGCCGTTAGGCAAGGTTCGCTTGGGGGGTAGAGACGCCAAGCCAGACCACAGCTACGTCGGATGGTTTTCAATGCTGTTTGCCGCCGGTATGGGCATCGGCTTGATGTTCTACGGTGTGGCGGAACCGATGTCTCACTACGCTGCATCCATGGGTGGTATCACCGTCGATGCCAGCGGAGCGCGCACCGACTGGGCGCCGTTAGGCGGCGCGGCGGGCGATATGAAGGCATCCGCCGATCTGGCAATGGCGGCCACGATCTTCCACTGGGGTCTGCACCCTTGGGCGATATACGCGATTGTTGCGTTGTCCCTGGCGCTGTTTTCCTACAACAAGGGCTTGCCGCTGTCGATACGTTCGGTCTTCTATCCGATGCTGGGGGAGCGCGTGTGGGGATGGCCGGGGCATTGCATCGATATCCTCGCGGTATTCGCCACGTTGTTCGGGCTGGCGACATCTTTAGGGATCGGCGCGGAGCAGGCCGCAGCGGGTATCGAGTACCTGTTCGGCATCCAATCGACGAATCTCAGCAAGGTCGTACTGATCGTCGGGATTACCTTGATCGCCCTGTGGTTGGTTCTGGCGGGGTTGGACAAGGGCGTCAAGATGCTCTCCCAGATCAATATGGCACTCGCATTGCTCTTGTTGGTGTTTATCATCGTGGTTGGCCCGACCTTGGCCATTTTCACCGGTTTCTTCAAGAATCTGGTCACTTACGTGGAGTATCTGCCGGCGCTTTCCAATCCTTTCGGGCGCACTGATACCGAGTTCACTCAAGGCTGGACTGCGTTTTACTGGGCCTGGTGGATCAGTTGGTCGCCATTTGTCGGGATGTTTATCGCACGTGTGAGTCGTGGTCGAACCGTCAGAGAGTTTCTGATTTCGGTGTTGCTCGTTCCGTCAGTGGTTTCTGTGCTGTGGATGACGACGTTCGGCGGGACAGCCATTGATCAAGCGACCGTACAAGGCGTGATGGGCGTCAAGGACGCGGTCCTGGAGCTGAAACTGTTCGCCATGCTGGGAGAGCTGCCGCTGAAGGAAATCACCTCGTTCCTGGGCATTATCCTGGTGATCGTGTTCTTCATTACCTCCTCTGACTCCGGCTCGTTGGTCATCGATACGATCACGGCGGGCGGCAAGGTGGATGCACCTGTGCCTCAGCGGGTGTTCTGGGCGGTCATCGAGGGTGTGATTGCGATTGCTCTTCTACTCGGGGGCGGTCTGGTGGCATTGCAGGCGATGGCGGTGTCCACGGGCTTGCCGTTCGCTATCGTGCTGATGCTGGGATGTATATCCCTGGTGAAAGGACTGATGTCTGAACCGCGTTAGCACGCTGCCTGTGAGTTAAGCGGCGCGTACGTTTAACTCACCCTTGGAGGTATAGCCCGGCCAAAGGGCTATACCTGTGAGGATCTGCACTGCGTCAAGAACCATCGCTCGATGGTTTTCTTTCTGATAAAGCTACCTGACTCAGTTCCATAACGCCCCGACCGGCGTCGACGGGGAGTGGAGAGTGGCGATCTGCGCCTGCAATAATTCAGCAGTCGCCAGGGCATCGGTCAACGCATGGTGGGCGTGATACGCCGGAAGGTTATAGCGCTCGCGGCTATCAGCCAAGCGTATGGAGGCTTGTGAGCGGCGCATCAGCCGGGCAAACCATCCCCGTTTCTGGCGATGTATTCGAGCTTCCAACTGCATCGTGTCGATCACCGGAAACGCCAGCTCTTCCTTCAGCAGTCTAAGTACTGCCTGCCCGAGAAACGCGCGTTCAAGGTTCCGGTAATGGACCACCATTACTTTGCCTGCCATAGCTTCCAGGAGTGGATCCAGCACTGCTTCGAAGGTAGGCGCATTCAAGATTTCGGTATGGGTGATGTGATGAAAAGTGACAGACTTTTCACTCAGTTCCGACGTGGGTTTCAGCACCCAATACTGTGCCTGGCTGCAATGAATTCGCTGCAGTGTGAAAGGTATCAGGCCGATGCTGACAATGCTGTGAGCCTGCGGGTTAAGCCCGGTGGTTTCCACGTCCATGGCCAGAAATTGCACCTCATCGATTGAGGTCTGTGCCGGGACGACGCCTGCTTGGTAGTACTGTCGCAAGCCAGGGTGACGGGCCTTTTTTGCCAAGACCTCAAACTGCGCGGACCAATCCGGCAGCTGCGGGTTTGGATTCGATTTGAGCGCCCTCATTGCGAAAGACGGCCCTTTGCCGGGTAACGGAATCGCAGGAAGTTCTGGGCATTGCTCAAGACCTGAAATGCCTCTTTTAGGTTATGTCGCTCGCTGTTGGAGAAGCGCTCTGGTTCAACGTAGTTGTTGGGCGTTGCGCCTTGTTCCAAGGCGTCGGCCTGGTGCCGGATTCTGACCATGGACAGGAATTCCAGCGCGTAGCGCAGTTGCTTCAACGCGTCCGGCGGCATGAGATGAGTGTCGGCAATTGCATCTAGGCGATCAAACGAATTTTGTGCGGTACTGCCGCACGCCAGCGCGTGGATGCGGATAAGGTCGGTCAGCGGCGCGGTGCCACGACCCTTGAGGTTGATGATTCTTTTCTGCTGGCCATCGGTCTCGACGACAAAGGTTCGGAAAAAACCCAAGGGTGGCGTCCGGTTGAGGGCGATCCTGGCCATGGCATTCAGAAACCCATGATGTGCACTGGATTTGCTGGCGCACAACTTCTTGAGTTCTTGCACCAATTCAAGCTGGCCAAACACGCCATCCAGATCGAAAAAAATGCAGCTGTTCAGCAACGTTGTCGGGTTTGGCTTGTCGATCCACTGATCAAAGTAATTGCGCCACACCTTCAACGGTTGGCGCCACTGATCATTGGTCGCCATTATCTTGCCTTTGCAGTAGCTGTAACCGCAGGCGGCGAGACCGTCACTCACAAACGTCGCCAAACTGCGGAAGTACGCATCATGCAGGGCGGGATCGAAGCTATCATCCAGCACCAGCGCATTATCCTGGTCAGTCACCAGCAACTGCTCGTCACGTGCCATGGAACCCAGCACCATGAAGCAGTAGGGCACCGGAGGAGGGCCGAGTTTTTTCTCCGCCAGCTCCAGCAAGCGCTGGGTGAAGGCACGGCCTATACCGGAAATCGCACTGCCGATCATGTGCGCGGTGGCGCCATCGCGCACCATGCGGATGTAGGTGCCTCGCAGGTCGCGTAATAGCGACTTCAGGCCTTCGACGGAGGTCTGGTTGGAGATTCTGTTCACCAGGTACAAGCTGCTATGGGACTCGTAGCGGATGATGTCCGACAGATTGATCAAGCCAATCGGCCGGCCATGGTGAAGGACCGGCAAATGGTGAATATTGCGCCGCAACATCACTAGCATGGCCTCGAAGACGGAGTCATCTGCGCTGATCGCCACCGGATCGGTGGTCATGATATCGCTGACGGACGTTGTGTTGCTGTCTCTTGCGGCAGCGACGACGCGCGTACGCAGGTCCCTGTCGGTCACGATACCTTCGATCTCTGCTTGGATCCCCGCTGGCGGCATGACCAGGACGCAAGCAACACTTTGCTCGGTCATTATCTTTGCAGCTTGGCCAACGGACGTGTCAGAGGTCACCCACACCAGGGAGCGTGAAATCAACGCACGGCACTTGAGCTGGATAAGTTCGCTCGCTCGGCCCTGGGCTTCGACGGCGGACTTGAGCCTGGAGTGGCCCTCGGCCTCAACGAAGTCCGCAAAGGCGTCATGCTGAGCGCACAGGTCGGCGAAGACCTCGGCGGGAATGTAGTAGATCAAACTGTCTTCCAGCGCCCTTGCAGGAAAGCGCACCTTGTTACTGCGCAGCAGACCGGCTTGCCCGAAGAGATCGCCTTCGACGAGTCGGTTGTAGAGGTCCCCGTTGCGCCGATAAATCTCCACCGCGCCGCTACGTACGTAGTGCAAATCCTTGACGATTGCGCCCGCTTCGAGGATGTCGCTGCCAGCCTTGAAGTAACTGACTTCAACCCGTCGGGCTATGGCATCTACCGACTCCTTCGGCAGTGTATCAAACGGTGCGAAACGATAGAGATGGTCGCTGATCTCCTGTAACTCGATTTGCATGAAACCTCGGAATGCTGGGCAAAATGGGGCTTTCGAGAGCCTGACTGGGTAAAGGCCGTCGACCTTTGCGTGGCAACTACCAGACCACATCCCACTATGATCATCAAGCGCACGCACAAAACGCCTTGAAGTGCTTCGTATCCCGTAAAATAGCTATCGAGCCTGTTCTGCCGTGAGCATGATGACATAGCAACTGGAGTCGCTTGATTGCAGAAGGTTCACTCGGCGTTCGCCCGCAAAATTTGCGCCTCGGATGATACCTTCATACCATCAGCCGGCTGAACTGCTGCATGACGCGCAGAGCAGGTTGAATTTATCGTGTGGGTCGCACCGCCAACCGGAGAGTTTCAGTGCCTGGAAATAAGCCGTCCTCAACCGTCATCCCGCGCCCTCAAGTGCTGACCGAAAAGGCACTCTCAGCGCTTGAACGTTTTTCGCATATTGAAGCCCTCAGCGGCATCGCGCTGCTGATAGCGGCGATTATCGCCTTGGTTTGGGCAAACAGTACTTTTGCGCAAAGTTACATACATCTTTGGCACACCCCGGTCACCCTTGGCTTTGGCGACGCCAGCGTCTCGCAATCCCTGCATTTTCTGGTGAATGACGGGCTCATGACGATCTTCTTCCTGGTCGTCGGCGCAGAGATACGGCAGGAAATCCACGCCGGTGCGTTGGCCAGCGTCAAACTGGCGTTGCTGCCCATGGGCGCTGCATTGGGCGGGGTACTGGTGCCGGCGCTGATTTACCTCGCCATCAATCAGGGAACTGAGGCGAGTAGCGGCTGGGCCGTGCCGACTGCCACAGATATTGCATTCGCTGTCGGGGTGCTGGCGCTGCTCGGTAAGTCGATTCCAGCGGGCGTGAGGGTGTTATTGCTGGCGCTGGCGATCATTGACGATATCGTGGCCATCTTGATTATCGCGGTGTTCTACACCTCAAATCTTGATTACACGGGGATCGTAGTCGTACTGGGCGGCATGCTGCTGGTATTGATGCTCCAGCGAATGGGCATAGGCAATATGCTCCTTTACATAGTGCCGGGTGTGGTCATCTGGTATGGATTACTCAAGACCGGCGTGCATCCCACATTGGCTGGCGTGATCCTCGGGCTTATGAGCCCGGTGCGCTCGATGCCTATGCGCGAGCAACCGCTGGAAACCATTCAAAAAAACTTTCATGAGTTGGTGGACAGATTCTCTTCAAAGGACAACGGCGCACAGGCCATCTCGAAGCCCCTGAAACAGATACGCCAGGCTCAGCGAGAAGTGCTTTCCCCGGTTCAGCGGATTCAAACCGCACTGCATCCCTGGGTGGCGTTCGGGATCATGCCGCTCTTCGCTCTTGCGAATGCCGGGGTGAGTTTTTCCGGCGCGAACCTGGAAAGCGCGCTCTCCCAGCACGTGTTTATCGCGGTGATACTCGCGCTGGTGGTAGGCAAGCCACTGGGCGTAATACTCGCCTCGGGTTTGTTGGTGAAGTCGAAATTGTGTCAGCTGCCTGATGACGTAACCTGGTCTGGCGTCGTCCTCGTAGGCTTGCTTGCGGGTATCGGTTTTACCATGTCGATTTTTATCGCCGCGCTGGCGTTTGAGGATGCCAGTTTGCTCTCGGCGGCAAAGTTGAGCGTCCTCTGCGCTTCGACCGCTGCGGCCGCGCTGGGCCTGAGTTGGGGCTGGATACAACGAGCATCCCGGCAAAAACAGGCTGGAAAAGGCTCTTAGCTGCCCGGCAGCATTGACGACCTCGACCCGAGGTGATCGATAAGCGCCCCGCCTGGAACTTTCAAGCGGGGTTTTTTTGTGCCTGCACCTTTCTGCCGGTGCCGGTGGCCTGATTGGCGAGATATATTGTCGTCGGCGTGTACCTTGTCTCCTGCCCGTGAGCGTCTGATAAAGCGCAAAGGCAAGGGAACTGTTGCGCGACGTGTTCATCGAAGGCTTCAAGCTTCGAAGATCCCGGCGTTGACCTGCTTGTCGGATTAAACAGACCTTGGTATCGCTGTGTTTTGGTGCCCGGGTTTCATGACGCTTTTCGTTATCAGGCTATCGTGTAGAGAGTCTGACACCCCACTGCAAGGAGCCGCTCGGAACGCCGATGCGCCAAATCTGGAAATCTTTTCGAGCCCTTTACTTCGCCTCATTAATGATGCTGATTGGCTCTGGTCTGCTCAGCACTTACCTGGCCTTGCGCCTGGCGGCCGATAATGTCGACAGTCTGTGGGTCGGTGCGTTGATGGCGGCCAACTATTTTGGCCTGGTCCTGGGCGGCAAGATCGGTCACCGGCTGATTGCCCGGGTCGGCCATATTCGTGCCTATGCCACGTGTGCCGGGATTGTCGGCGCGGCTGTGCTGGGCCATGGGTTGGTCGACTGGTTATCGGCCTGGATCGTGCTGCGGGTTATTGTCGGCCTGGGCATGATGTGCCAGTACATGGTCATCGAGAGCTGGCTCAATGAGCAGGCGGATGCCAACCAGCGAGGCTTGGTGTTCAGTGGCTATATGATCGCCTCTTATCTGGGCTTGGTATTGGGCCAGTTGATCCTGGTCATGCACCCTGAGCTGGGGCTTGAGCTGTTGATGCTGGTCGCGCTGTGTTTTGCCCTGTGTCTGGTGCCGGTCGCCATGACTCGGCGTATTCACCCGGCGCCCTTGCATCCGGCGCCGATGGAACCGCGCTTCTTTATCAAGCGGGTACCGCAGTCCCTCAGCACGGTGCTGGGCGCGGGGCTGATTGTCGGCTCGTTCTACGGCCTGGCACCGCTGTATGCATCCCAGCAGGGGCTGACCACTGAACAGGTCGGTCTGTTCATGGGCAGCTGTATTTTCGCAGGATTGGTGGTGCAGTGGCCATTGGGTTGGCTTTCGGATCGATATGACCGTGCGCTATTGATTCGCTGCTTCGCCTTGAGCCTGGCGGTCGCGGCTTTGCCGTTGGCGATCATGAGCCAGGTGCCCTTGGAAGTGCTGTTTATCGTAGGCTTTTTGTGTTCGCTGGTGCAGTTCTGCCTTTATCCGTTGGCGGTTGCATTCTCCAACGACCACGTTGAAGGCGATCGCCGCGTATCGCTGACTGCCATGTTGCTGGTGACTTACGGTATCGGCGCGAGTATCGGGCCGCTGTTGGCCGGTGTGGTCATGAAACTGTTCGGCAGCCAGATGCTCTATGCGTTTTTCAGTCTGTGCGCATTGGTTCTGGTCTGGCGCATTCGACCCAAAGCGGTGACCAACCTGCATCAGGTGGACGATGCGCCGCTGCATCACGTGGCCATGCCCGACAGCATGTCCAGCTCGCCGCTGGTGGCCGCGCTTGATCCGCGGGTCGACGAGCAGGTGGTGCAGGATCAAATGCAGACGACTCCGACGGAGACTGAGCTCGAACCTGAGCCTGAGACTGACGCTGAGACCGTTGCGCAGCGATCGTCCGCCGAGGATGGGCCACCGGAGCCACTGGATCCGGACGAGCATCCGCATGACTTGAGCAGGGCGCGCCCCTGAAACCGAAAACGGGCAGTTCCGAAAGGAGCTGCCCGTTTTTTCTGCTGCGGTTCAGTGCTTAAAAATCGTCGTCTTTATCAAACCGCCGGGCTTCACGTTGCAGTTGGTAAACAAAGCGTTCCACCTGCCGCTGCACCAGGCCGCTCATGTTGTGGAAGCGTACGCCAGCAAAGGTGGCGTCGATCTTTTCTTCGAAGTGCAAGTAACGCAATTCCACGGCGGTGGTCATGTTGCCGAAGGGCAGGGCGGCGATAAATCGGTCATAGACCTGACCCAATTGCAGGCGCTGGGAGATATCGCCCTCAAAGCGCAGCTTGCAACCAGTAGCGGAAATATCCAGCAGTTTGCCGTTGACGGGGGCTTTGAGTTTCTCGCCGCCCAGATCGACATTGATCAATTGTGCCAGTTTCAACGCTGCGCGGAAGGCGTTGCGCCGCTGATGGTAAACCACCTCATTGGGCATGCTGCCTTGATACGTGCGATGGCCGTCTTCTTCGCTGATGGTCAGGTTGCCGTTGCTTTCCCAGGCCACCCGGACACCTTCGTGAAAGCCTTCCACGCGAAACGCTTCGCCATTCTCAAGATAACGCTCACCGTCCCGCGGGATCATTTCGTCGAGGATCAGCGTCTTGCCGTCGCGATCAATGTCCACCAGGTAGCTCTGGAAACGCTGGTTGCGCTCCTGGAAAGTGATGATCAGAGGATCATTGCTCTCTTGTAGCAGTCGCAAGGTACCGGCAATTTCCAGAGGTGTAGTGAGGACCTTGGGCGGCTGCGGAGCATCTTCCGCGTTGAGGGTATTGAACACGGTTCTTCCATCTCCAGGCAAAATACGACTACATGCAAGAGTGGGCATTTTGCCAGCATGTTGCGCGCCTTGATAGGGCGCGTGGTAAAACCGGGTCAGGCTTGACTGAGAGTGCTGGGCTTGACCAGTCGCGAGGTGGAACCCTGGGCGTTATACAAGGCCGGAGGTTCGCCGCCATGGAGGATGCGCAGCTGGTTTGCGGTGGTGGCTTGTTGAATCTGGATGGACTGGCCGTTAAGCGCGTTGGCTTCCTGGCAACTGAGCAGCAACTGGTTGAGTGCTTCGCTCTGGGCGCGCAACTGCTCACCGACCGACGAATGGCTCGCCAGCTGTTGCAGGCCGTCGTGGTCGGTCGTCAGCCCGAGGCTGAGAAGAATCTGGCTGCGTTTCTTGCCGTGTTGTTCAAGCAGGACGATCAGTGATTGCTTGCGTGCCAGGATATCTTCCAGCAGCCGCATATCCCGGCCATGCAGGGCCAGGGACTCTTCTTGAAGCAGCTCGAGCAAGCGTTGTGCGGGAGCCAGGTCTTCAATGATCAGTTGCAACAAATTTTCGTCGTGCATGGCTGGCCTTGGGTTTTAAGCGTCCAAAAGCCTGGCGCAGGCCTTTGCCTAGCGCTCGGCTTCGAAGTTAAGCAGTTTGCTGGCTACACGGTTGCTGTCGACTTTGTAGCTGCCATCGGCAATCGCCTGTTTCAATTCGGCCACGCGGGCTTCATTGACAACGGGTTGATGGCGCAGCGAGTCAGTGACCTTCTGCAACTGTTGAGCCTCATTGCTCAGGTGGACAGATTCCCCACTTTTGCTGGCGTCGGCTTGTTCGGCCGGAGCGGGCGAAGGTTGGGACTTGGCCTCGACGCTGTCCTTGGCACCGCTGGTGCGCGTATTGCCGGACAACGCCGGAGCGTTATTCAAACGATTGAAATCAATGACCATGTTAAAAAACCTCTGGGTATTTGGACGCTTGCCATGTTTTCGGCCATACCCGGACAAACTTTAGGCTCGATTGACAATAAACCTACGTGCAATGAAATTCAGTTCACAGTGTAGGAAAAGCCAGCGTCCCACGCCAGTGATCTATAGCGCGACCTCCACTTGGCCGGGAGCGGTCACCCGGGCCTTGATCACGCGTTTGGAATTGAGGTTCTTGACCCTGATCTGTTCGCTCATCCCGCCATTCGCCAGGGCTTCGCCAGGCATCTTGACGCTCAGGCCGCCGCTGCTGGCGGAAATGACCACCTGATCCCCTTTGCGTATCACTTCGGCCTGTTCCATGTGCACCAAGGTGATGACTTGGTCGGTGACCATTGGTCGCGTCAGTTTCTGGCCGATGGCCTGGTCCAGCGAGGTGAGATAACCCTGACTGATCTGGCTGATGTCTCGTTCACGCAGGGCGACGTCTTCAAAACCAATGATTCCCGTGCGTTTAAGTGGGCGAGTGACGGTGACTACTTCACGAAACAGCCGGACCTGAGCGGGCACGAACACGGTCCAGGGCGAGGCGCCGTCGCAGCGCAACCGTACCGTGACCCGACCGATGGGCTGGGCGGGGCTTTCCAGGGTGGCTGTCAATTCCTTGTCGCACATTGGCATGCGCAGACGAGGATCCAACTGTTTGACTTCGATCTCGTAGCGCCCCGGTGTCTGGGTGGTCGCGAGATAATCTTCTACAGTGAACTCAAGAAAGCCCTGGGTGACGCCGATAAGTACATCAGGCAAGGTGGCGTTGTCGGCTCGAACCTGTTGCCCCGCGCACAAGGCGAGCAACGCCATCCAGGCGCAGAGCAATCTGCGGTGACGGGATAAGCCAAGGTGTCGGGAAACTGTCGTTTTGATGTCCATGGCCAATAAAAAGCAAAGCTCGTGCCGTTTAGTGTTGGGTACGCGTCGTATCCGTAGATTTTGTAGCGTAGGAGTCTGTGCATGGCAGGTGTAATGGATTCGGTAAACCAGCGCACACAGCTGGTAGGGCAGAATCGCCTGGAGTTATTGCTGTTTCGGCTTGATGGCAATCAGCTCTATGGCATCAATGTCTTCAAAGTGCGGGAGGTGTTGCAATGTCCCAAGCTGACAATAATGCCCAAGTCCAACCCTGTAGTGTGTGGCGTGGCCAATATTCGCGGCTCGACGATTCCGATTCTTGATCTTTCCATGGCAACTGGTTCGGCTGGTTTGCAGGATCGTGGCAGTCCGTTCGTGATCATCACCGAGTACAACACCAAGACCCAGGGGTTCCTGGTGCGTTCGGTGGAGCGCATCGTCAACATGAACTGGGAAGAGATTCATCCGCCACCCAAGGGTACCGGACGTGATCATTACCTCACGGCAGTGACGCGGGTTGACAACCAGTTGGTGGAAATCATCGACGTGGAAAAAGTCCTGGCTGAAGTTGCACCTACCTCGGAAGCCATCTCGGTGGGTGTGGTAGATGCCGAGACGGCGCACAAGGCGATTTCGCTGCGGGTGCTGACGGTCGACGATTCCTCGGTGGCACGCAAGCAGGTGTCCCGTTGCCTGCAGGCGGTTGGCGTGGAAGTGGTGGCACTCAATGATGGTCGCCAGGCGCTGGATTATCTGCGCAAGCTGGTGGATGAGGGCAAGAAGCCGGAAGACGAATTCTTGATGATGATTTCCGACATCGAGATGCCAGAAATGGACGGCTACACGCTCACTGCCGAGATACGCAACGACCCGCGCATGCAAAAATTGCATATCATCCTGCATACTTCCTTGTCAGGTGTATTCAATCAAGCGATGGTCAAGAAGGTCGGTGCCGATGACTTCCTGGCCAAGTTTCGTCCTGATGACCTGGCATCCCGGGTGGTTGACCGGATCAAGGCAGCAGATCACGGCTAAGGGCTTTTTCCTTGGCGTTCACACGATTTGAGAGGCGGTATCATTGTCTACGGGTAATTTGGATTTCGAACAGTTCCGGGTCTTCCTGGAGAAAGCCTGTGGCATATTGCTCGGTGAAAACAAGCAGTATCTGGTATCCAGCCGCCTCAATAAATTGATGGAGCAGCAGGGGATCAAGACACTGAGCGAGCTGGTCCAGCGGATCCAGGGTCAGCCGCGCAGCGGGCTCAAGGAATTGGTGGTCGATGCCATGACCACCAACGAAACCCTGTGGTTTCGCGACACCTATCCCTTTGAAGTGCTCAAGAACAAAGTACTGCCTGCGGCAATCAAGGCCAGCCCGGGCCAGCGTCTGCGGATCTGGTCCGCGGCGTGTTCTTCGGGCCAGGAACCCTATTCGCTGTCGATGTCCATCGATGAGTTCGAGCGGACCAACATGGGGCAGTTGAAGGCCGGGGTGCAGATTGTCGCCACGGATTTGTCCGGCTCCATGCTCACCAACTGCAAGACCGGCGAGTACGACAGCCTGGCCTTGGGACGTGGCTTGTCTCCGGAACGCTTGCAGCGTTATTTCGACCCCAAGGGCGCCGGGCGTTGGGCGATCAAGGCACCGATCAAGAGTCGGGTCGAGTTTCGCTCGTTCAACCTGCTGGACAGTTATGCCAGCCTGGGCAAGTTCGATATCGTGTTTTGCCGCAACGTGTTGATCTATTTCTCGGCTGAAGTGAAGAAAGGCATTTTGTTGCGCATTCACGGCACCCTTAAGCGCGGTGGCTACCTGTTCCTGGGGGCGTCCGAAGCCTTGAATGGCTTGCCGGACCATTATCAGATGGTGCAGTGCAGTCCAGGGATCATTTACCAGGCCAAGTAACACCCCGAAAATCACCTCCGATAAGCAGTGGAACCCGTGGGAGCGGGCTTGCTCGCAAAATGGGTGTGGCAGGCAACATCAATGTTGACTGTTACGCCACTTTCGCGAGCAAGCCCGCTCCCACAGTCGTTTTGCCTGACTGACCGGCATTCAGCGCCACACCCATTTTTTTGCGGCAAATTATTGGATGGTGGCAACGGCTATTGCCGCTTTACTGGCGTCAAAGCGGAAGACGGTTGCCGCTTTTCTGGCATTGCCGCTACCTGGATTTACTCAACGCATTGATTTATATGGGCTTAAGCTACTTGGCATGGCACTTGCTAAATCCGTATTACGAAAAGCAGGTCAGCCTAAAGGTTTCCGCCATGAGCATCAGCTTCGATAAAGCGCTCGGTATCCACGAACAAGCCCTGGGGTTCCGCGCCCAGCGCGCTGAAGTCCTGGCTAATAACATCGCCAACGCCGACACCCCGAACTACAAGGCCCGGGATTTGGACTTTGCTGCTGTGCTCGCCGCGCAGAGTGACAAGACCAAGAATGGCGCCTTTGCGTTGAACATGACCAACAACCGTCA
The DNA here is from genome assembly GCF_900106045.1 of Pseudomonas mucidolens. NCBI lineage: Bacteria > Pseudomonadati > Pseudomonadota > Gammaproteobacteria > Pseudomonadales > Pseudomonadaceae > Pseudomonas > Pseudomonas mucidolens. The sequence goes on from NZ_LT629802.1 coordinate 660,716, forward strand.
TATCGAAGCACAAGGCCTGGGCAATGGTGATGAGTCGCTGATGTATCGCACGCCGATGCAGCCGTCGATAGACCAGAACACCGTCGATGCCCAGTTGGAACAGTCGAACTACGCCGAAAACTCGGTGAACTTCCAAGCCAGCTTTACCCTGCTCAACAGCAAATTCAAAGGGCTGATGTCGGCCCTGCGCGGAGAGTAATTCATGTCTCTATCCAGTGTTTTCAATATTGCCGGTAGTGGCATGAGTGCGCAGACCACGCGTCTGAACACCGTTGCCAGTAACATCGCCAACGCCGAAACCGTATCGTCGAGCATTGACCAGACGTACCGTGCGCGCCACCCGGTGTTCGCCACCATGTTCCAGGCTGGCCAGAATGGCGGCAGCGATTCGCTGTTCCAGAGCCAGGATGCCGCGGGCCAGGGCGTCCAGGTCCTGGGTGTGGTCGAAGACCAGAGCAATCTGGAAGCGCGTTACGAACCCAACCATCCTGCCGCGAACGAAAAGGGCTACGTGTATTACCCCAACGTCAACGTGGTCGAGGAAATGGCTGACATGATTTCCGCCAGTCGCTCGTTCCAGACCAATGCGGAAATGATGAACACCGCCAAAACCATGATGCAGAAGGTCCTGACCCTGGGTCAGTGATAAGGGGCGCCAAAGAATGTCCGTCACTAACGATGTGTCGAGTAACTCGACGATCCAGGATCTGTTCAACACCAACGTCAAGGACACGGCGGCCAATAAGGACAGCCTGTCCGACGCTGCCAAGTCGGCTTCCGGCAATCAGGCCCTGGGCAAGGACGCGTTCCTGCAATTGTTGGTTACCCAATTGAAAAACCAGAACCCGCTGTCGCCTCAGGACAACGGCGCGTTCGTGGCGCAACTGGCGCAGTTCAGCAGTCTGGAAGGCATCAACACCTTGAACGACTCGGTGAATGCCATCTCCAGCAACTACAAGTCCTCGCAGGCATTGCAAGCGTCGTCGCTGGTGGGCCGTTCGGTGATTATTGATACCGACAAGGCGCTGGTTGATACGAGCAAGAGCTTCACCGGCTCGGTGGCCGTCACTTCGTCGGTGGGCAACGTCACCGTCAAGGTCTCCGACAAAGACGGCAATCTGGTCAAGACCATCGAGCTGGGTGCCCAAGGCGCCGGCAAGTCGGACTTCATCTGGGACGGCAAGAACGAAGCCGGCGAGACCGTCGACTCCGGCAATTACACCTTCGCGGCCAGCACAAAAAATGACGCGGGCGATACGGTGGCTCTGAGCACTTCGCTGCCGGCCACCGTTACCAGCGTCACCTTGAGCCAGACGGGCGGCGAAATGCTGCTCAATCTGTCGGGCGGCTTGGGCAGTATCAGGCTGTCGCAAATTCAGACTATCGGTACATAGAGCCGGCTAAACACGGCAAGAGGAGAGAACATGTCTTTTAATATCGGCCTCAGCGGCCTCTATGCGGCCAATAAACAACTGGACGTGACCGGCAATAACATCGCCAACGTCGCCACCACCGGCTTCAAGTCGTCTCGTGCGGAGTTTGCCGATATCTACGCGGCGTCCAAGCTCGGTACTGGCCATAACGCCATCGGCAGCGGGGTTAACCTCGCCGCTGTTTCCCAGCAATTCAGCCAAGGTGAAATCAACGGTACTGGCGGACTGCTGGACATGGCGATCAAGGGCGGTGGTTTTTTTGTACAGAAGGGTAGCGATGGCTCCCTGGAGTACACGCGTGCCGGCACCTTCAAACCGGACAAAGATGGCTTTGTCACCAACTCCGGCGGCACTTCGCGCCTGCAAGGCTATGCGGCGGACGAAAACGGCAAGATCATCAAGGGCGAACTGATTGACCTGCGTATCGATCAGTCGAACCTGCCACCGAAAGCCTCGACCAAGGTTGATTCGAGCAGCAACCTCAAGTCCACGGAACCGGTGATTGACCAGGCGCTTCATCCGTTCGACCCGAATGAAACATCGACTTTCACCACCCAGTACACCACCACGCTGTATGACACCCAGGGCAACTCGCACCCGATGGTGCAATACATGGTCAAGACCGGCTCCAATGAGTGGAAGTCCTACACCTTGATCGATGGCCGCAACCCTGATGGCACGCCTATCAGCGGTGTCGGTGCGGTCCCGCCCGTGGCCTCGACGCTGACGTTTGACACGGCCGGTGCCCTTGCAGGCATCGTCACACCGCCGAGCACCGTTTCCAATACCACCCTGACCGTTGATGACTGGAAGCCGGGCGTACTGAACAATGGTGTGTGGGAAGACAATGGCGCAGCGGCCAACCCTACCGGGATTGCCATCAACATGGCCAACATCACCCAGTACAATTCGGCCAGCTACCGTAACCCACCGGTCACCGACGGCTACGCCACGGGTGAAATCACGGGCTTGAAAATCGACGGCAGCGGCGTGCTGTTCGCCACCTTCAGCAACCAGCAGAGCAAGGCGATCGGCCAGCTCTCCCTGGCGAGCTTCAACAATGAACAGGGCCTGCAGGCAAATGGCGGCACTACCTGGAAAGAGACGTTCGCTTCCGGCCAACCAGGCTACGACGCGCCACAATCCGGTACCTTGGGGACGATTGTTGCCAACTCCCTGGAAAACTCCAACGTCAACCTGACCAGCGAACTGGTCGAACTGATCAAGGCCCAGAGCAACTTCCAGGCGAACTCGAAGACTATCTCCACGCAAAGCACCATCATGCAGACCATCATTCAGATGACCTGATGCGGTTGGCCTGACGCTTCACTTGAAAGCCCCTCGATCGAGGGGCTTTTTTATGCGCGTCATTTGAAGGCAAACCGCAGGCAAAAGAAAACCCCCGATGGATCCCGTTGCAGCCAGGGTCTATCGGGGGTTTCTCAACCTTGGAGGATTAGCCCCAAGGCAGGCTCAGCTTATTGGCAGGCTTCGCAATCCGGCTCGTCGATCGCGCAGGCCTTTGGCACTGGCGCTGGGCCGGCTGGAGCGGCGAGAACCGAGTCATCACCGTGGTTGCCGCTGGAAACCGCGTTCAGCTTGCCGGTGTTGATGGTCGACTTCTCGGTGCTGGTAGCGGCCAGGGCACGGAGGTAGTAAGTGGTTTTCAGGCCACGGTACCAAGCCATGCGGTAGGTCACGTCGAGCTTCTTGCCCGATGCGCCGGCGATGTACAGGTTCAGGGACTGAGCCTGGTCGATCCACTTCTGGCGACGGCTGGCAGCGTCGACGATCCACTTGGTGTCCACTTCGAACGCAGTCGCGTAGAGCTCTTTGAGTTCTTGCGGGATGCGCTCGATCTGCTGCACCGAACCGTCGTAGTACTTCAGGTCGTTGATCATGACCGAGTCCCACAGGCCACGGGCTTTCAGGTCGCGAACCAGGTATGGGTTGATCACGGTGAATTCGCCCGACAGGTTCGATTTCACATACAGGTTCTGGTAGGTCGGTTCGATCGACTGCGATACGCCGGTGATGTTGGCGATGGTCGCGGTCGGTGCGATGGCCATGATGTTGGAGTTACGAATGCCTTTCTGCACACGGGCACGTACCGGCGCCCAGTCCAGGGATTCGTTCAGGTCAACGTCGATGTACTTCTGGCCCCGCTGCTCGATCAGGATCTGTTGCGAATCCAGCGGCAGGATGCCTTTGGACCACAGCGAACCCTGGAACGTCTCGTAGGCGCCGCGCTCGTCGGCCAGGTCGCAGGAAGCCTGGATCGCGTAGTAGCTGACCGCTTCCATGGACTTGTCGGCGAACTCCACCGCAGCGTCCGAACCGTAAGGAATGTGCTGCAGGTACAGCGCGTCCTGGAAGCCCATGATGCCCAGGCCAACCGGACGGTGCTTGAAGTTGGAGTTCTGCGCCTGTGGTACCGAGTAGTAGTTGATGTCGATCACGTTATCGAGCATACGAACGGCGGTGTTCACGGTGCGTGCAAGCTTGGCGGTGTCCAGCTTGCCGTTGACGATGTGGTTCGGCAGGTTGATCGAGCCCAGGTTGCAAACGGCGATCTCGTCCTTGTTGGTGTTCAAGGTGATCTCGGTGCACAGGTTCGAGCTGTGGACCACGCCCACGTGCTGCTGCGGGCTGCGCAGGTTGCACGGGTCTTTGAAGGTCAACCATGGGTGGCCGGTTTCGAACAGCATGGAGAGCATCTTGCGCCACAGGTCTTTGGCCTGGATGGTCTTGAACAGTTTGATCTTGCCTGGGTACTGAGCCAGGGCTTCGTAGTACTCGTAACGCTCTTCGAAAGCCTTGCCGGTCAGGTCGTGCAGGTCGGGCACTTCGGAGGGCGAGAACAGGGTCCACTGGCCGTCATCGAAGACACGCTTCATGAACAGGTCAGGGATCCAGTTGGCAGTGTTCATGTCGTGGGTACGACGGCGATCATCACCGGTGTTCTTGCGCAGCTCGATGAACTCTTCAATGTCCATGTGCCAGGTTTCCAGGTAGGCGCAGACAGCGCCTTTGCGCTTGCCACCCTGGTTCACGGCGACGGCGGTGTCGTTCACTACTTTGAGGAACGGTACAACGCCCTGGGACTTGCCGTTGGTGCCCTTGATGTACGAACCCAGCGCACGCACCGGCGTCCAGTCGTTGCCCAGGCCGCCAGCGAACTTGGACAGCATGGCGTTGTCGTGGATCGCGTGGTAGATGCCCGACAGGTCATCCGGCACGGTGGTCAGGTAGCAGCTCGACAGCTGTGGACGCAAGGTACCGGCGTTGAACAGCGTCGGCGTCGACGACATGTAGTCGAACGACGACAGCAGGTTGTAGAACTCGATGGCGCGGTCTTCTTTGTGCTTCTCTTCGATCGCCAGGCCCATGGCCACGCGCATGAAGAACACTTGCGGCAGTTCGAAGCGGATACCGTCCTTGTGGATGAAGTAACGGTCATACAGGGTTTGCAGGCCCAGGTAGGTGAACTGCTGGTCGCGCTCGTGGTTGATCGCCTTGCCGAGTTTTTCCAGGTCGAAAGTGGCCAGGATCGGGTTCAGCAGCTCGAATTCGATACCCTTGGCGATGTAGGCAGGCAGGGCCTTGGCGTACAGGTCGGCCATTTCGTGATGGGTAGCGCTTTCGGCGACTTGCAGGAAGCCCAGGCCTTCGGCGCGCAGGGTGTCCATCAGCAGGCGGGCGGTCACGAACGAGTAGTTCGGCTCGCGCTCGACCAGGGTCCGGGCAGTCATTACCAGGGCGGTGTTGACGTCGGTCAGGGCCACGCCGTCATACAGGTTTTTCAGGGTTTCGCGCTGGATCAGGTCACCGTCGACTTCTTCCAGGCCTTCGCAGGCCTCGGTGATGATAGTGTTCAGGCGGCCCAGGTCCAGCGGTGCAAAAGTACCGTCGGCGAGAGTGATGCGGATCGACGGGTGCGCTTGTACGGCAGTCTCGTCGGCAGGGGTGCGCACGGCACGCTCCTTGGCGCGCGAATCACGGTAGATCACGTAGTCGCGAGCGACTTTCTGCTCGCCGGCACGCATCAGGGCCAGTTCGACCTGGTCCTGGATCTCTTCGATGTGGATGGTGCCGCCGGATGGCATGCGACGCTTGAAGGTCGCGGTGACTTGTTCGGTCAGACGGGCAACGGTGTCATGAATGCGCGACGAGGCGGCAGCGCTGCCGCCTTCAACTGCAAGAAACGCTTTGGTGATCGCGACGGTGATTTTGTCATCGGTGTAAGGAACGACAGTGCCGTTTCGCTTGATCACTCGCAATTGGCCGGGCGCGGTGGCGGACAGATCCATATTCGAATCAGCGGCCTGCGGCACGGAGCCTTGCGGGTTCTCGCGAGTTGTGTCGGTTTGCATGGGGGGTTATCTCCACATTCTGTATTTATTTGGGCACCATCAAAGTGCCCACCGTTCCGTCCTGAAGCACTTACAACAAGCCTTGGCCTGGCATAACAACTTCGGGACAGGAGGAAGGGAGCTGTTCGCGCCGCTTCCATGCCGAAGTCTGCGGTTCCGAGCCGTTGGCTCTTCACCGTATTCCTAATTGGGTGCCACTGTGTACTGCAACACCCGTACCGTTTTCTCCCATTCGGGGTTGGAAAACAGCGACCGACCGCACGGGCGATTGGTCTTCTGAAAAATGCATTAGTTCAACCAAGCAGGTGCAAGAAAGAGCTTGAGTTTCTTGTCTGATTTGTGTTTGGTTTTTTGGCTGAAAACCCTATATGTAGGGTTTTTTTAGCACCGAGCTACAAGATAATGCGTTTTGGGAGGCTTAGCAACGCACGACCTGTGGATAACGCTGTGGGTAAAATGTGTATGAATGGTGTAACTGCCGTGTAGGCCGCAGTGCTGCTGCATTGCACCGTTTGTCACCGAATATTCCAAGACCAACACACCCGGTTGAATTTTTGCGGGCGCGCACCCTACCACACAAAAACGCGATCGCCGAGTGCAATTCCAGGCTTGTATTCGAGGGCGGGCGCGTTGCTACAATCGACTTGCTATTGATCAGTGTTATGCCCTGATTACATGACAAATGCAGTGCGGCGGGCGAAGATCAAAAATGTGGCAGCGGGCAAGTGCGCTCCCACATTTGAACTGCGCTGTCCTGACATATTTCTTATAAAAACGAGGATCGCCGGTGGAACAAGAAGCCTGGCAGGTGCTGATAGTCGAGGACGATCAGCGTCTGGCCGAACTGACCCGGGACTATCTGGAGAGCAATGGCCTGAGCGTCGCGGTGGAGGGGAACGGCGCGTTGGCCGCCGCCCGGATCATCGCCGAGCAACCTGACCTGGTGATTCTCGACCTGATGCTGCCGGGCGAAGACGGCTTGAGCATTTGCCGCAAAGTGCGCGCGCGCTACGACGGGGTGATCCTGATGTTGACTGCGCGTACCGATGACATGGACCAGGTACTGGGCCTGGACATGGGTGCCGACGATTACGTCTGTAAACCGGTGCGTCCGCGCCTGTTACTGGCACGCATCCAGGCCTTATTGCGTCGCAGCGACAGTGCGGAGCCTGCGGCGCCGCAACCGCAGCGGCGCCTGCAATTCGGGCCACTGGTGGTCGACAATGCCTTGCGCGAAGCCTGGCTGCACGAGGCCGGCATCGAATTGACCAGCGCCGAGTTCGATTTATTGTGGCTGTTGGTGGTCAACGCCGGTCGCATTCTGTCCCGGGAAGAAATATTCACCGCCTTGCGCGGTATTGGCTACGACGGCCAGGACCGCTCCATCGATGTGCGTATTTCACGGATTCGCCCGAAAATCGGTGACGATCCGATCCACCCACGGCTGATCAAGACGATCCGCAGCAAAGGCTACCTGTTCGTCCCCGAAGCTGCCGCTGACTTGCGCCCGTGAACTCCATCTTTCTGCGCATCTACGGCGGCATGTGCGCGGCGCTGATCCTGGTGGCCCTGCTGGGGGTGCTGGCCTTGCACCTGCTCAATGAAGTGCGCAGTGGCCAGTATCGCGAGCGTCTGGCCCATGGCACGTTTGCCCTGATGGGTGACAACCTGCAGCCGATGAGTGCCATTGAGCGCCGACGCGCCCTGGCGGTGTGGGAGCGCCTGCTGGGGATTCCCCTGGAACTGCAGAAGGTGGCCGATGCCCATTTGGACCTGAGCCAGCGTAATCGCTTGCAGCGCGGCCAGGTGCTGGTCGAGCAGACCGGGCCCCACGCGGCCAAAGTCATGCGCCTGGTCAGTGAAAAAGAGCAACTGTTACTCACCGGCGAGGTGCAACAAATCAGTGAGCAATTGGCTCGCGCAACCATTTACCTGTTGGCCGATGAGCTGGTGCGCTTCCCGGACGCCGAGCAACCACAACGCCTGGCCGACCTGAAACAGGCCAAGGGTTTTGGTTTCGATATACATTTGGTCCCGCTGGACCAGGCTGACATGGATGACGACCAGCGCCGCCGCGTGGCTGAAGGCGATACCGTCATGGCGCTGGGCAAGGGCGGTGATTCGATCCGGGTGTTTGCCGGCATGGTTGGTACGCCGTGGGTGCTGGAGATCGGCCCGCTGTACCAGATGAACCCGTATCCGGTGCAGTGGTTGGTGCTGATCGCCTTGATTGGCCTGACCCTGATTGGCTTGATCGTGTATTTCCTGGTGCGTCAGCTGGAGCGGCGCCTGCGCGGGTTGGAGGCAGCGGCCACACGCATTGCCAAAGGCAACCTGGAAGTCAGGGTGCCGGCGCGCGGGGCTGATTCGGTAGGGCGACTGGCAGCCGCCTTCAATGGCATGGCCGAGCATTTGCAGCGATTGTTGGCTATCCAGCGCGAACTGGTGCGGGCGGTGTCACACGAGCTGCGTACGCCGGTGGCGCGCCTGCGCTTTGGTCTCGAGATGATTGCGCAAGCCACGACGCCCGAGGCCCGGCGCAAGTACATGGAAGGCATGGACAGTGATATCCAGGACCTGGATGGCCTGGTGGACGAAATGCTGACCTATGCGCGCCTTGAGCAGGGATCACCGGCGCTGAGTTTCCAGCGGGTCGATCTCAGTACCTTGCTGGATCAGGTTATCGGTGAACTGGCGCCGTTGCGTCCTGAAATTGCGGTGGAGCGGGGGATTTGTCTGGCATCGGCGCACTTGGATGGGGCATGGGTCGAGGCCGAGCCGCGCTATTTGCACCGTGCCCTGCAGAACCTGGTGAGCAATGCGATGCGCCATGCCCAGTCCCGGGTATTGATCAGCTATCAAGTCGGGCAGGTACGTTGCCGTATAGATGTCGAGGACGACGGTCCGGGTGTGCCGGAAAGCGCCTGGGAACGGATCTTCACACCGTTCCTGCGCCTGGACGATAGCCGCACCCGTGCCTCGGGCGGTCACGGCCTGGGCTTGTCGATTGTACGGCGGATCATCCATTGGCACGGCGGGCGTGCGTTGATCAGCAAGAGCAATAACTTGGGCGGTGCCTGTTTCAGCTTGAGTTGGCCGCGCTATCAGGAAAAAACCTGACACATTGGCCGCCCCGTAGCAGTTGGCGCTCGACAGCTGCTACGGGATGCTCAATTGGACCTTGCCCGGTAGGTTTCACTACGGCGTCTTGATAGCCACCAAGCTCAGCAATTGCTCCCCCTGCACCACAAACTGCGCGTCCAGTTCCTTGCCGTGGCACCACTCACCGGACAGGTCCGTCAACAACCTTAGCCGTGCGTGTCCGGTATCAGACCACTCCAGCAACTCGGCGTGTTCAAAGTAAAAGCGCTTCTGCACAATAGGGTAGAGCGCCTTGAACAGGCTTTCCTTGGCCGAGAAGGTCAGGGTCACCCGCCGGGCAATCTGCTCCCGTGGTCCGGCCGCCATGCGCTGCAACTCATCCGGTGTGAGGATTTCCCCGGCCAGGCGTTCGGCCCGCTCCAGTGACAGCACATTCTCCAGGTCCATGCCCAGTCCGCGCCATTGTGTCTTGTGCGCGACGATAGCCGCGGCGTGGCCGGTGCTGTGGGTGATCGAACCGGTGATATGACCCGGCCATACCGGCGCGCGATCGTCGCCGATGGCCGGAATGCAGTCCAAGCCTTCAAGCGCTTGCAGCGCGGCACGGGCGCACAGCCGGCCGGCGAGAAACTCGGCCTGGCGCTTGGCCACCGAACGCTGGATGCTGGCCGGTGGAGGCACCGCACAGCGTTGAAAATCGCCGGCATCCAATAAGGCCGGATCGAATCGGGTGCTCAGAAACACCGTGCCCGGAAGCGGCTCGGGCAGTGGCCAGTGGGCATCTAATGGGGTGCAACAGGCAGGTAATAAATTCATGCTGGCTATTCTGCATGGATCGGGAGGCACCTGGGTAGCCCGACGGGTGGGCTGGCGGTTCAGACAGCGTTCAGTTCAACCGCCGTAAACTGTGTGAGCAAGACCTTCAGGGCCGCTATGATGTTTCCCTGTGGGACAGTCGATTGACCTTGGAGGGTGTTATGAAATTGCTGGTTGTCGAAGATGAGGCGCTGCTGCGTCATCACCTGTTGACCCGCCTTACCGACAGCGGTCATGTGGTCGAAGCCGTGGCCAATGCCGAAGAGGCGCTGTACCAGACCGGACAATTCAATCATGACCTGGCGATCATCGACCTGGGCTTGCCGGGCATGGGCGGCCTGGATCTGATCCGTCAATTGCGCACCCTGGGCAAGAGCTTCCCGATCCTGATCCTCACGGCGCGCGGCAACTGGCAGGACAAGGTCGAAGGCCTGGCCGCCGGGGCTGACGATTATGTGGTCAAGCCGTTCCAGTTCGAGGAGCTGGAGGCGCGGATGAACGCGTTGCTGCGCCGCTCCAGCGGTTTTACCCAGTCGACGATTGTCGCCGGGCCGCTGCTGCTGGACCTTAACCGCAAGCAGGCGTCCCTTGACGAACAACCCTTGGCGCTGACCGCCTACGAATACCGGATCCTCGAATACCTGATGCGTCATCATCAACAAGTGGTGGCCAAGGATCGATTGATGGAGCAACTGTATCCTGATGACGACGAGCGTGATCCGAACGTCATCGAAGTGCTGGTGGGGCGTCTGCGTCGCAAGCTCGAGGCCCCGGCCGGCTTCAAGCCGATCGACACCGTACGTGGCCTGGGTTACCTGTTTAACGAGCGCTGCCGTTGATTCGCTCGTTACGTGTACGCCTGATGCTGGCGGCCGCGACCCTGGCCGTGTTGTTCATGCTCGCTTTACTGCCGGCGATGCAAGGGGCCTTCAGTCTGGCGTTGCAAGACTCCATCGAGCAGCGCCTGGCGTCGGACGTGACGACATTGATTTCGGCTGCGCGGGTCGACAACAACCGTTTGCTGATGCCCGCGCAATTGCCCGATGAGCGCTTCAACCTGACCGACAGCCGTCTGCTGGGCTACATCTATGACCGCGAAGGTCATCTGGTCTGGCGCTCACGCGCATCGCAGGCAGAAAACATCAACTACCGACCGCGCTACGACGGGCGCGGCAACGAGTTCGCAAGAATTCGCGAGGCCGATGGCCAGGAATTCTTTGTCTATGACGTCGAGGTCAAGCTGCTGGGGGGCAAGAGCGCGGCGTTCAGCATCATAGCCTTGCAACCGGTGCGCGAATATCAACTGACCCTCGAAGGCCTGCGAGAAAACCTGTACCTGGGGTTTGGCGCCGCCTTGCTGGTGCTCCTGACCCTGCTCTGGTTTGGTCTGAGCTGGAGCTTGCGGGCGCTGCGCCGCTTGAGCCAGGAGTTGGATGAAATCGAAGGCGGCACCCGCGAAAGCCTCAGCGAGCAGCACCCGCGGGAATTACTGCGCCTGACCGGATCCCTCAACCGCTTGCTCCACAGCGAACGCGAGCAGCGCAGCCGTTACCGCGATTCCCTGGATGACTTGGCCCACAGCCTGAAAACCCCGCTGGCGGTCTTGCAAGGTGTGAGTGAGGACATGGCGCAGCGTCCTGAGGAGCGGGATCAAGCGAGGGTCCTGCAATCGCAGATCGAGCGCATGAGTCAGCAGATCAGCTACCAATTACAACGCGCCAGCCTGCGCAAAAGCGGCCTGGTACGCCATCAGGTGCAACTGCGCCCCGTGCTGCAAAGCCTGTGTGACACTCTGGGCAAGGTTTATCGCGACAAACAGGTGACGGTGACTTTCGATCTGCCGGACGAATGCGAGGTGCCTATTGAACAGGGTGCCTTGCTGGAGTTGCTTGGCAACTTGCTGGAAAACGCCTATCGACTGTGCCTGAGCCAGGTACGCATCACGCTGGACGAGGGGCTTGATGGGATTCGCGTGTGCATTGAAGATGACGGCCCGGGTGTACCGCCGGACCAGCGAGCGCGGATTCTGCAAAGGGGAGAGCGCCTGGATCGCCAGCACCCGGGGCAGGGGATCGGGTTGGCGGTGGTCAAGGACATCATAGAAAGCTACGGTGCGCGGTTGACCTTGGGGGATTCGCCATTGGGCGGGGCGGCGTTCAGGATTCATTTTCCTGCGGTTTGAGAGGCAGGGCAAAAGCCGTCCTCACCCTAACCCTCTCCCGGAGGGAGAGGGGACTGACCGAAGTGTGCTGAGACAATGGGCGACCTGAAAAACCGTATTGATTATGGATTCAAAGCCGCTCTTTCAGGTCACAGTAAAACGCCAATATCCCCCCGCTCAGTTCCCTCTCCCTCCGGGAGAGGGTGAGGGCTGACTTTACGTCTTACCCTCCCTGCGCCCGATAAGCCCCCGGCGTCAACCCGGTCCACTTCTTGAACGCCCGATGGAACGCCGAAGGCTCGGAAAAGCCCAATTGCTCGGCGATCTCCTGCAGCGACAGATTTGCCCGTCCCAGATGATAAATCGCAATATCGCGACGCAGTTCATCTTTGAGGGCCTGAAAGCTGGTGCCTTCCTCCCGCAAATGCCGACGCAATGTTTGTGCGCTGATGTGCAGGTGCTGGGCCACGGCTTCCAGGTCCGGCCAGGGCGTGCGGTCGCGACTCAGCAGACGACGTATCTGGCTGCTCAGGCTGTCGCCTTCATCCGGCCGTGACAACAGGTCGGCGGGCGAGCGTTCGAGGAAATGTTTGAGGGTGCGCTCGTCCTGTAGCAGCGGCAAGCTCAGGTAGCGGCTGTGGAACACCAGACTGCTGCCGGGTGCGTTGAACATCAGGGAGCAAGGGAACAGCAGATCATACTCGCCGCCATGGGCCGGCATCGGGTAGCTGAAAGTCACCTGCTCCAGGCGAATGCGCTGGCCGATCAGCCAACTGCCAAGACGGTGCCAGATCACCAGCAGGCATTCGCTCAAAAAGTGATCCGGATCCCACAGCTGCGAGTCATCCAGGCTCAAGCGTGCCATGTCGCCCTCGCGCGTCAGTTGCCAGCGCGGCCCTTGAGGGAACAGGCTGTAAAACAGTAAACCGCGCTCTAGCGCCTTTTCCAGGGTGCGACAGTGGATCAGCGCGTGGCACATCATGGCAAAGGTGCCCCGTTTGCTCGGCCCTTCGGCAAATCCCAGGTATTCGTCATCCAGCGCCAGCCAGAGCATTTGCAGCAGGCGGGTGAATTGTTCCGGCGCAATGCGCGCGCGAGGTTCGGCGAGTAGTTCCGGGGTGATGCCCACTTGCTGCAACAGCGCCGAATAGTCATGGCCAGCCCGGCGCGCGCCACCCAAGGCGGCACGGGCGAAATGACTGGCGATGGTTCGTTCACGCATGCGGGGACCTCAAGCATTGAGGGACCGATGGTAGCTATCGGGCAGACGGCGAACAAGGCGGATATCCGCCAAATTGTAGGACGAGACCCGGGGCATGGGCGGAAATCCGCCAGCCTTTTTCGAGGCTGTCCCACTCACTGCAAAGCCTCAGGCCTTATGCCTAAAGGCCTCCAGGCTATTTCCATAAAGTGGCATGGCGCTTGCGATAGGAGAGGCAGAGCTGCCAGGTGCCGCTCGCCAAAACAAATCCCTCCAGTGCAGGAGGGTTCGCAATTCAGGTGTCGTGGGCAATGGCGGATCTTTGCCACGCGGGACTCTTGAGGAAACTTTGCAATGACGACTCGTCAGCCGTTCTACAAAACCCTGTATTTCCAGGTAATCGTTGCCATCGTTATCGGTATTTTGCTCGGCCACTTCTACCCGCAGACCGGTGTGGCCCTCAAACCACTGGGTGACGGCTTTATCAAGCTGATCAAAATGGTTATTGCCCCGATCATCTTCTGTACCGTTGTCAGCGGTATCGCTGGTATGCAGAGCATGAAATCGGTCGGCAAGACGGGTGGCTACGCGCTGCTGTACTTCGAGGTGGTTTCCACCATTGCCCTGTTGATCGGCCTGGTGGTGGTCAACGTCGTGCAACCGGGCGCCGGCATGCACATTGACGTCTCGACCCTGGACGCCTCCAAAGTGGCGGCCTACGTCACCGCCGGTAAAGACCAGAGCATTGTTGGCTTTATCCTCAACGTGATCCCGAACACCATCGTCGGTGCTTTCGCCAATGGCGATATCCTGCAAGTGTTGATGTTCTCGGTGATCTTCGGTTTTGCCCTGCATCGCCTGGGTGCCTATGGCAAACCGGTGCTGGACTTCATCGATCGGTTTGCCCACGTGATGTTCAACATCATCAACATGATCATGAAGCTCGCGCCAATCGGGGCCTTGGGCGCCATGGCATTCACCATTGGTGCCTACGGCGTGGGTTCCCTGGTGCAACTGGGCCAGTTGATGATCTGCTTCTACATCACCTGCGTGCTGTTTGTGTTGGTCGTGCTGGGTAGCATCTGCCGTGCTCACGGCTTCAGCGTGCTGAAACTGGTGCGCTACATCCGTGAAGAGCTGCTGATCGTACTGGGGACTTCATCGTCCGAGTCCGCGCTGCCACGTATGTTGATCAAGATGGAGCGTCTGGGGGCCAAGAAGTCGGTGGTAGGTCTGGTTATTCCGACTGGCTACTCGTTCAACCTCGACGGTACTTCGATCTACCTGACCATGGCCGCGGTGTTCATTGCCCAGGCAACCGACACGCACATGGACATCACCCACCAGATCACGCTGTTGCTGGTGCTGCTGCTGTCATCCAAAGGTGCCGCTGGTGTGACCGGCAGTGGTTTCATCGTGCTCGCCGCGACCTTGTCGGCAGTCGGCCACCTGCCGGTTGCCGGTCTGGCGCTGATCCTCGGTATCGACCGTTTCATGTCCGAAGCGCGGGCCCTGACCAACCTGGTCGGCAACGCAGTCGCGACCCTGGTTGTGGCTAAGTGGGTCAAGGAACTGGACACTGACACGCTGCACCGCGAGTTGGCTTCCGGCGGTACCGGTATCTCCGAAACCCGTGAACTCGACGACTTGGGTGTGGCCGAAGGCCCGGCGCCAGCCCTCAAGTAACCGCTGAGGCCGTACAAAAAACCCATCTTCGGATGGGTTTTTTTATGCGTTGGATTACGGGGCGAGCACAACGGTCAGTGTCGATGACGGTTACGGTAATTGCCGCTGCGGTCCAAGGCTGCCTACTCTGTATTCCATCGAAACGGAAACGGAGCTCCTATGTCAGGTCCCTTGGCGTCCCTCAAAGTGCTGGATTTCTCGACCTTGCTGCCTGGCCCGTTCGCCTCGCTGCTGTTGGCGGACATGGGCGCCGAGGTGCTGCGCATCGAATCCCCCGTGCGCATCGACCTGTTGCGTGTATTGCCGCCGCATGACCGTGGCGTATCGGCCAGTCACGCTTATCTCAATCGCAACAAGCGCAGCCTGGCGCTTGACCTCAAGCAGCCGCAAGCGCTGGACATCGTCCGGCAACTGGTGAAGGACTACGACATCGTCCTTGAACAGTTTCGACCCGGTGTCATGGAGCGTCTGGGCCTGGGGTATGAGGCGCTGAAGGCGATCAATCCGAAGCTGATTTACGTCTCCATCACCGGTTACGGCCAGACGGGTCCTTATAAGGATCGCGCCGGTCACGACATCAATTACCTGGCGTTGTCCGGCGTGGCCAGTTACACCGGACGACGGGACAGCGGCCCGTTGCCTTTGGGCGTGCAAGTGGCGGATGTGGGTGGCGGCTCGCTGCACGCGGTGGTCGGCCTGCTGGCGGCGGTGATCGCACGGCAACAAAGCGGGGTGGGCCAGTATCTGGATGTGAGCATGACCGACTGTGCATTTAGCTTGCATGCCATGGCGGGCGCTGCCTACCTGGCTTGCGGTGTGGAGCCGGAGATGGAAAACCAGGTGCTCAATGGCGGCAGCTTTTATGACTATTACCGCTCGCGGGACGGGCGTTGGTGGTCGGTGGGCAGCCTGGAGCCGGCTTTTATGCAGCAATTATGTACGGCGTTGGGGCGTCCGGAGCTGGCGGCCCAAGGCTTGTCGCTTGAGCCCGAGCGACAGCAGGCGCTGAAGCAGGCGTTGCAGATTGAGTTTGAGAAGCACAGCTTTGAGGAACTATGCCGATTGTTTGCCGCGGTGGACGCCTGCGTCGAGCCGGTGCTCAGCCTGGGTGAAGCGCTTGAGCATCCACAACTCAAAGCCCGGGACCTGCTCCACCAGGTGCCGCGTGAGGACGGTTCATTCCAGGCGCAGATGGCCTGTCCGCTGAAGTTTTCAGCAGGCCTGCCAGCGCCAAGGCATATAGGCGTGGCGTTGGGCGCCCACAGTGACGAGGTGCTGGGCGAACTGGGGTTCAGTGCTCAGCGGATAGCCCAGTTGCGGGGGGCCAAAGTGGTGGGGTAGTGCCTGTCCGGGCTTGCTCGCGATGAGGCCAGAACAGACGCCCCAACCCTCACTCCACCCGAGTCTCCCCGGTAAATACCAAGGTTTCGCGACACTTTCGGCACAAATACCGCCGGCCTTGCCTCACCAACCCATGGCGTTGGGCCGAGAACGGGAAGTCACTGTCGGCACACGGGCAGCGGTAGATATAGCGGGTTACCCGCCGACGCTGGACTTCATACGTGTGGCACCGATCAGGCGGCAGTTCGTACACGCCGCGCATGATCAGTTGCCATTCCTCGCCATGCGCTTGGATTCGCTCGCCGAACAATTGGTGGGCGATCAGGTGCGCCACTTCATGGGCGACGGTCTGTTTAAGGAAGTGTTGGCTGTTTTCCCGGTACAACTGCGGGTTGAAGCGCAGCAGGTTCTCGTGCAAATGCGCGACACCGGCTTTCTGCCCGCGCAGCTTGAGGCTGACTTGGGGGCGTTTGAAACTTCGTTTGAAAAAGGATTCGGCTTGCAGGAAACAATCTTCGACGCGGGTATTGAGTTGCTCGGGCATGCTGTACATCTCTCCAGAGACATCCAGTATGCCGCATCGTGGGGTGTTTCCGAATCTATCAGGCGCCGAATGGTCATGCATGACGCACAAAGCCACCTTGCGGTGGCTTCTCCTGCGATCCGATCCAGGTCAGCTGGTGTAGATCGGGCCGACACCCAAGCCCCAGACAATCACGGTAAACGCCATGATCGCTACCAGCACCACCAGGCCCACTGCCAGTACTGAGCTGGAAAACAGAAAGCCCTCATCCGGGTCGATGTTCATGAAGGTCGGCAACCCGACATACAGCAAGTACACGGTGTAGCAGATGGCAGCGGTACCGACGACCATTCCCAGCCACAAGTGGGGATAAAGCGCTGCCAGCCCGCCGATAAACAGCGGTGTCGCGGTGTAGGTGGCGAATGCGACGCAGCGCGCCATGTTGGGGGTGGCATCATAAGTGCGCGCCATCCAGTGAATAAAAGCGCCCATGACCGCTACGCCACCAAGCATTGCCAGGTACGACATGATGGTCATCCACAAGGCGCTTTCCTGGGTCAGCATGACCGGAGCGCGTTCGCCGATGACCCAGCCGACCTGGGTGGTGCCGATAAAGGCTGATACGGCCGGAATCGCCGCGAGAATCAGCGTGTGAGTGAGGTACATGTGGCTGATGCTTTCTTCCTTATCGCCACGAATTTCCCGCCATTCCTGGTCGGGGTGAGTAAACAGCCCCACGACGTGATGGATCATGCCTGTCACTCCTGTCGTTATTACCATCGCCCCCCAGCGGAGCGCCCGCCGGCCAATTGGCCTAAAAGGTCTGGATATATGTATGCGACCTTATGTCGCAGTATAGGAATGAATGACCGGAAAAACTGTGCGGCTTTAGAGCAAATCGCGCTGTAAACACGGGGCTTAATCGCGGTGAGGTCTGTAAGAAGTCCCACACTGGGCCAACGTCGCTCATGCGGCGTTTTTTGCGTAAAATACCCGGCTTTTCGTCACATACCTTTCGCGGATCCTAGCGCCATGGGCACTCTTACAGTTAACCAGAACAAGCTGCAAAAACGCCTGCGTCGCCTGGCCGGTGAAGCCGTGGCTGACTTCAACATGATCGAGGAGGGCGACAAGGTCATGGTCTGCCTGTCCGGTGGCAAGGACAGCTACACCATGCTGGATGTGCTCATGCACCTGCAAAAGGTCGCACCCATCAGGTTCGAGATCGTCGCAGTCAATATGGACCAGAAACAGCCCGGGTTTCCCGAGGATGTGTTGCCGGCCTATCTCAAGACAGTGGGTATCGAGTACCACATCGTCGAGAAAGACACCTATTCGGTGGTCAAGGAGTTGATCCCGGAGGGCAAGACCACCTGTTCGCTGTGCTCACGCCTGCGTCGTGGCACCTTGTACACCTTTGCCGATGAAATCGGCGCGAACAAAATGGCTCTCGGCCATCATCGCGATGACATCGTCGAAACCTTCTTTCTCAACATGTTCTTCAACGGCTCTCTGAAGGCCATGCCGCCCAAGCTGCGAGCCGATGACGGGCGCAATGTGGTGATCCGCCCACTGGCGTATTGCAACGAGAAGGACATCCAGGCCTATTCTGACTTCAAGCAATTCCCGATCATTCCCTGCAACCTCTGCGGCTCCCAGGAGAACCTGCAGCGCCAAGTGGTCAAGGAGATGCTTCAAGAATGGGAGCGCAAGACGCCAGGTCGTACCGAAAGCATCTTCCGCAGCCTGCAGAATGTGATTCCGTCGCAACTGGCCGATCGCAACCTGTTCGACTTCAGCAACCTGCGTATCGATGAAAACGCGGCATCGCGTTTCGTCAATGTGGTGAACCTCTGAGTCTTTTCAAGGCTCTGACTGACGGCGCTCCTGGGCGCCGTTTTCATTTCAACCGGTAGGAGAGGGCATGCGCGATTACAAGTGGCTGCACGAATATTGTCTGAATCGTTTCGGTTCAGTGGCCGAGCTGGAAGCGCACCTGCCCGTGCCCAAGACGCCGGCGCAGTTGCGCAAGATCAGCGCTGACCGCTACCTCTCGACGCTGTCGCTGCGGGTGTTTCGCGCCGGACTCAAACACAGCGTGGTGGACGCCAAGTGGCCGGCGTTCGAGCAGGTGTTTTTCGGTTTCGATCCGCAGAAAGTCGTGTTGATGGGCGCCGAGCACCTCGAGCGACTAATGCAGGACACGCGAATCATCCGGCACCTGGGCAAGCTCAAGAGCGTGCCGCGCAATGCGCAGATGATCCTCGATATCGAGCAGGAAAAGGGTAGCTTTGGTGCACTGATTGCCGACTGGCCGGTGACCGATATCGTCGGCCTGTGGAAATACCTCAGCAAGCACGGCCATCAGCTGGGCGGACTGTCGGCGCCGCGCTTTTTGCGCATGGTCGGCAAGGACACCTTTGTACCGGGCTACGATGTGGTGGCAGCGCTCAATGCGCAGAACATCGTCGACAAGGTACCCAGCAGCCTGCGCGATCTGGCGACCGTGCAGGGCGCGTTCAACCAGTGGCACGCCGAGAGTGGACGGCCCATGTGCCAGTTGTCGATGATGTTGGCCTACACCGTCAATCACTGACCGCACGTGTGAGGAATATCCCGCAGCAGCTGGCGTGTGAGGTGTTCGGTGAGATTCAAGACGTTATCTACGCAGGATTCGCTGGTGGTTGGCCTTCCCCCGCCAACCGTCGATCCAGCTGGAACCGCCAGCGTACGTACAGCAGCGCGGTGCAGAACACCGCCAGGCTCGCCAGCATTTCCAGCACGCCAAACCACTGTCGGTTCGGGTCGTAGGCGGCCAACGCGCCTTTGATGAAGTACAGGTTGACCACAAAACAGGTCCATGAATGCCCGCGTGCGCTGCCCAGGAGCATCCCCGGCGCGAGGATCAGCAGCGGCACCAGTTCGATCAGTAGAATCACCCAGGGCCGTGCACCGTGCAGGTCGGCAACTAGCAGGTAATAGCCACACAGCAAGCCCGCCAGGCCGAAAAACGCCAGCAGGCTCAACGCTCGCGCCACTTTGACCCGTGGCTCCAGCCAGGCCTGAGGTGGCAGGATCTTAAGCTTCCTGGCCACGGCCGTTCTCCAGTTTCATCGCCGTGCTTGCCAGGCGCAGACCGAGGGCGCGGCACAGGGCAATTTCATGCTTGTCCAGGACGCGCTTGCCGTCGGCGCCGGAGTGATGACTGGCGCCGTAGGGCGTACCGCCTCCCTGAGTGTCGAGTAAGGCCTGTTCGCTGTAGGGCAGGCCGGTGATCAACATGCCGTGGTGCAGCAGCGGCAGCAGCATCGACATCAAGGTGGTTTCCTGGCCGCCATGCAAACTCGCGGTCGACGTGAAGACGCCGGCCGGTTTGCCGACAAGCGCGCCGGTCAGCCACAGGTTGCTGGTACCGTCGAGAAAGTACTTCAGTGGCGCGGCCATGTTGCCAAAGCGCGTCGGGCTGCCCAGGGCCAGGCCCGAGCAGTGCTTCAGGTCGTCGAGGCTGGCGTACAGCGCACCTTCTGCCGGAATGCTCGGCGCGATGGCCTCGCATTCAGTGGAGATGGCTGGAACGGTGCGCAATCGTGCTTCCAGACCGGCTTGTTCGATGCCCCGGGCAATCTGTCGGGCCATTTCGCTCACCGAACCGTTGCGGCTGTAATACAGCACCAGAATGTAAGGCGCGCTCACGGCAATATCTCCAGGATATTTTCCGGCGGGCGACCGATCACGGCTTTATTGGCGGTTGCCAGGATCGGCCGTTCCATCAACTTCGGATGTTGGGCAATGGCTGCGATCAACTGCGCGTCGCTGAGGCTTGCGTCAGCCAGGTTGAGGGTTTTGTACTCCTCTTCGCCGGTACGCAACAGTTGCCGGGCGCTGACCCCAAGCTTTCCGAGCAAGACCGTTAACTGTGCGGCGTCCAGCGGGGTTTCCAGATAACGCACCACGGTAGGCGTCAAGCCGCGGGCTTCCAGCAGTTCGA
This sequence comes from Pseudomonas mucidolens, assembly GCF_900106045.1. NCBI lineage: Bacteria > Pseudomonadati > Pseudomonadota > Gammaproteobacteria > Pseudomonadales > Pseudomonadaceae > Pseudomonas > Pseudomonas mucidolens. Next base: position 681,340 of record NZ_LT629802.1, read on the forward strand.
GCGCACCGCGGGATTTCGAGCAGCGCGGGTTGTGATAAAGCGTCAGATCGGTCATGTGCGGGTCGCATCTTGCGTAAGGTGGCGGGTATTCTACCTGCGCTGCGGGTGGTCCTTAAACCGTAAGAGGCGTTAGGCCGCAGCCCTTGTTCATTTTTTGCAAAGGATTTCCCCATGACACGGCGACTGATAGGCGCGTTGGCAGTGATCACTACCCTGCTGCTCAGCGGCTGCGGCAATGATTACGGCATCGATCAATACGGCCAGAAAGTGGCGTCCGAGCGCGTCGACAAGCAATGGCTGGTGATCAATTACTGGGCCGAGTGGTGCGGTCCCTGCCGTATCGAAATCCCGGAACTCAATACGCTGGCCGAGCAGTTGAAAGGGCAGCCGGTGAGCGTGTTCGGGGTCAACTTCGATAATGTGCAGGGTGAAGAGCTGAAGAGTGCCAGTGAAAAGCTCGGTATCAAGTTCACCGTGCTGGCGCAGAACCCCGAGGCGATTTTCGATATCCCCCGCAGTGAAGTGTTGCCCGTGACCTACATCATTGATGACAAGGGCAAAGTGCGTGAGCAGTTGTTGGGCGAACAGACAGCGGCCGGGGTGATGGCCAGGCTCAAGGCCTTGCGGGGATGAGCGGGTGGGGGCGCATATCCGTTGCTGCGGCAACGGACATGCACTTCGACTCGACTTCGCGGCAATCCTCAGAGTGCCACTTTCTCCGGCATCGGCAAATGACTTGTCCCCAGCACCGCGGGTAAGATGCCCGCCCTTAAATCATTGCCGCTTGGCTGCTGGTACAGGCTCAAGCCAAATTCCGGCAGCACCGCCAGCAGGTAATCGAAGATATCGCCTTGGATGCGCTCGTAGTCAGCCCACACCGTGGTACGGGTAAAGCAGTAGATTTCCAGCGGAACACCTTGGGCAGAGGTTTGCATCTGGCGGACCATGCAGGTCATATTGGGCTGGATGTCCGGATGGCTTTTCAGATAAGCCAGGGCGTAGGCACGGAAGGTGCCCAGATTGGTCATGCGCCGACGGTTCGCCGATAGCTGCGCACTGTGGCCCTGAGCCTCGTTCCAGGCTTTCAACTCCGCCTGCTTGCGGCTGATGTAGTCGGTCAGCAGATGGACCTGGGTCATGCGCGCTTCTTCGTCATCGCTCAGAAAACGCACGCCGGCCGCATCGATATACACGCTGCGTTTGATCCGCCGCCCGCCCGAGGCTTGCATGCCACGCCAATTCTTGAAGGACTCGGACATCAGGCGCCACGTAGGAATGGAGACGATGGTCTTGTCAAAATTCTGCACCTTGACGGTGTGCAGAGTGATGTCGACCACATCGCCACTGGCACCGACTTGGGGCATCTCGATCCAGTCACCCACGCGTAGCATATCGTTACTGGTCAATTGCACGCTGGCGACAAATGACAGCAGGGTGTCCTTATAGACCAACAGAATTACCGCCGACATGGCACCCAGGCCAGACAGTAGCAGTAACGGCGAACGGTCGATCAAGGTCGCGACGATGATGATGGCGCCAAATATGAACAGCACCATTTTTGCCAGCTGCACGTAACCCTTGATCGAGCGCGTGCGGGCATGTTCGGTGCGTGCGTAGATATCCAGCAAGGCGTTGAGCACCGCGCCCAAGACCAGCACCTGGAACAGAATAGTGAACGCCAGGGCCACATTGCCAATGAACAGCGCGCTGGTCTTGCCCAGTCCCGGTACTAGATGCAGGCCGAACTGAATCACCAGTGACGGGGTCATTTGCGCCAGCCGGTGGAAGACTTTGTTGTGCCGCAGGTCATTGAGCCAATGCAGCGCGGGTTGGCGGCCGAGCAATTTAACGGCGTGGAGGATAAGGTAACGTGCCACCCGACCGACAATCAGCGCCACCACCAGCAACACCAGCAGAGCCAGGCTTGAATGCAGCAGCGGGTGTTGGTCCAGGGCGCCCCAGAGGTCCTGGATGTTGAGCCAGAGCTGTTTGATATCCATGGATAAACGCAATTCTTCTGTAAGACATGATGGGGCAATTAGAGCACTGAAGTGCTGCAAAGTTGTGGTTGTAGACAAATTCCCTCACAAAAAACCATCCGATTGTCATTGTTCGCGTAAAGAAACTCGGCCTCGGCGCCCGAAACCGTTACCCTATGCAGCTGATTTTTTGTATTTCTTCGAGGTAGCACCCGTGTTTTCCCAATTCGCCCTGCACGAACGCCTGCTCAAAGCCGTGGCCGAGCTTAAATTTGTCGAGCCTACGCCTGTGCAAGCAGCGGCCATCCCGCTCGCGCTGGAAGGGCGTGACCTGCGGGTGACGGCTCAAACCGGGAGCGGCAAGACCGCCGCTTTCGTGCTGCCCATCCTCAATCGCCTGATCGGCCCGGCAAAAGTCCGTGTCAGCATCAAGACCCTGATCCTGCTGCCTACCCGCGAGCTGGCCCAGCAGACCCTGAAGGAAGTGGAGCGCTTTTCGCAGTTCACCTTCATCAAGGCCGGCCTGATTACCGGCGGCGAAGACTTCAAGGTCCAGGCGGCCATGCTGCGCAAGGTGCCGGACATCCTGATCGGTACGCCCGGCCGGATGATCGAGCAACTGAACGCCGGCAACCTCGATCTCAAGGAAGTCGAAGTGTTGGTGCTCGACGAAGCCGACCGCATGCTCGACATGGGCTTTGCCGACGATGTGCAGCGCCTGGTGGAAGAATGCGTCAACCGCCAGCAGACCATGTTGTTCTCCGCCACCACTGGCGGTTCGACCTTGCGCGAGATGGTCGCCAAGGTCCTGAACAACCCGGAACACTTGCAGGTCAATAATGTCAGCGATCTGAATGCGACCACGCGCCAGCAGATCGTCACCGCCGACCACAATGTGCACAAGGAACAGATTCTCAATTGGTTGCTGGCCAATGAGACCTACCAGAAGGCCATTGTCTTCACCAACACCCGGGCCATGGCCGACCGTATCTACGGTCGTCTGGTGGCGCAGGAGTACAAGGCGTTTGTCTTGCACGGTGAGAAAGACCAGAAGGACCGCAAGCTGGCCATCGACCGCCTGAAACAGGGAGGCGTGAAGATCCTGGTAGCGACCGACGTGGCTGCGCGTGGTCTCGACGTGGATGGTCTGGATATGGTGATCAACTTCGACATGCCGCGCAGCGGCGACGAATACGTGCACCGTATCGGGCGTACCGGCCGCGCCGGCAACGATGGCCTGGCCATCTCGTTGATCTGCCATGGCGACTGGAACCTGATGTCGAGCATCGAGCGCTACCTGAAGCAATCCTTCGAGCGCCGCACCATCAAGGAAGTCAAAGGCACCTACACCGGACCGAAGAAGGTCAAGGCGTCGGGCAAGGCGGTTGGCGTCAAGAAGAAAAAGGTCGATGCCAAGGGCGACAAGAAAAAGGCCGGCGGCAAATCGCCGACCAAGCGCAAGATTGCCAATCGGCCGAAAACCGACAACCTGTCGCTGGTCAGCAAGGATGGCATGGCGCCGCTCAAGCGCCGCAAGCCGGAAGCACCGGCTGCCGAGTAATACCGGCAGGCCCCAAAAAAACCGGACAATGTCCGGTTTTTTTATGCGTTCACTTCCGGGTTTCGGCGGCGGCTTCTTTCAACTCTTTCAGCCGGGCATCGATCAGCTGACATTTGTCAGGAAACTTCGCGCTTTCGGTGTCCAGGTCCATTTGCTGCAGCTCCTCGTTGATTTCCTTGGCTTTGGTCGGATTCTGCTGGGTGAGTGTGGTGACTTCCTTGGCCAGCTGCTCACGCTTGATCGTGGCTTCTTCCGGGGTGCAGGCCCAGGCGGGCAGGGCGCCGAGCAGGGCTGCGGCGACAGCCAGTTGCACTAGGGTTTTCATCGTTCAAATCTCCGTGGCGGTGATAGTCGGTTGAGGGCGCGGGCTGGCAGAAAGTTCAGTGCGATGACGTCCGTCCACCCGGCTGAACGGCGCCAGACCCCGTGTGTCACAACCTTTGAAAGGGCAACGTATCGGTGTGCCTAAAGGAGGAATCAGGATGACGACTTACAACTGGGATTTGATCGAACGCCTGCTGCACGAAGTGCAGAACGGCGAGGGCAGCTTTGCCCCACGTAAATATGCCGAGCAGGAAGCGGCTGACAAGGGCGCGGCCGATGAGCCGACCGGCAATCTGGATGCGCTGAAAAAGACCGCCGCGGATTACGAAGCATTGTTATTGAGGCGTGGGTTTATCGAGTCTCGCCCTGAGGAAGACGGTGGCAATGGGGAGAACTTTATCCTGACTCCCCTCGGTGCGCAGTTGCTGGCACTGATTGACAGCTCCATTCCAGGCAATGATCACCCGCGACAGGTGCTGGATGAACAGGTGGATGCGCTGGATCCGACGACGTTTGCGCAGGTGGCGTCCAAGGCTGCGATTGCCTGAAGGCCCGTGGCGTGCGCTTGCGGTTAGCCGTTTACGGGCGTGGCGCCTTTCAGGCATTGGAGTGCCTGAAAGTCGCTGCGCACGTTACTGATCCGTTGCGTCAGTTTCTGGCGTTGCTGCACGCTACTTTCAGCCATTAGTTCGACCAACAGGCTACGGGCCCAGGCTTCGGTGCGAGCGTAGGCTCGGCGATAGTCCGCGGTCCACAGGCTTTCGCGATCCACCAGCAGTTGCTCCATCCTGCGCGGGAAATCACTGCTGGCGCGTTGTTGCACCGCGGCAATGAACTGCGACTGCCAATGGGCACGATTGCCGATCCATTCCCGATTCTGCGCGCCCAGGGCGACCGACCAGGCGGTGATACGATTTTGCTGGCTGGCGCTTAATGGGCCCAGCCAGCTTTCCAGGCGTTTGCTCATGCGTTCGGCACGTTTTTGTATCTGCTGTTCCAGCGGGGGATCAAGGTATTCGTGCTGACGTTTGCGCAGGTCTTTGGCCAGCGCTTCGCTCATCTCTCGGACTTGTTGAGCGTCCAGGCTGCGCAGCAACTCGATGGCTGACGGGGTGATTTCGCGGGCGACTGCGGCGATGGCTTGTTTGGCTTCGGCGGTGCGGGTTTGAAGCGCCGCGTCGGTCACCTGATTGCCTGCGACCATCTGCTGCAGGCGGTCAAGCCAGTCCAGATAGCCGGGTAATTGGGTGGTGCAGTGCCAGGCCAGGTGATCCTCGAGTGTGTCGTTGAACCAGCTCTTTTGCCCGGCGTTCATGTCCAGGTAGTCGTCGAGGGTCCACGGAATGATCAAGTCGAGGTTGCGGTAGGCCAGGCCTACGCGGTTGCAGCCGGCGAGCACGATGCTCAGGATCAGTACGACCATCAGGAGGTTTAACCGACGCAACATAGGCGAATCCTTGCGCAGACGTGATTAGTTCATCCGAACTCGCCAGGGACGCAACAGTTCAGTCCGTTAATAAAACGACCGCTCGGCCTTCAGGGTCAACAGACCATCACATTGCGAATTGTGTCCGGAGTAAGCGGAACAGTTGCTACCGCTGAGGCTTGAATCGCTGTAGATCAGGTCCAGGTCAATGCCCTGCCAGGGCCGGGAAAATTTCACCGACCAATCGCTGAAACTGCGAATGGAGCCATCTTCCACCGATACCGGGCTGCCCAATTGATGGGTGGTGTATTGCATGCTGAGGCCGATACCGAAGGGTTGGGTGCCGCCGAGGTCGGCGAACAGCGTACTGTCCCGGCGATCCGGGTCATTGCCCAGCGACACGCCGAAGCGATTGCCCAGAACGGTCAGACCGCCGTAGAAGGCCTGGCTGTCGAGTGGGCTCAGCTTGGGATAACTGTATTGAATCATCCCCAGTTCATAGCCCAGGGTCTGATCGAATGGCCGCTTGAAGCCCAGGTAGGAGTCGACCTCGAGTTTACTCGCGGGAGAGAGACCCATGCTGGGAGAAAATTGGCCGAAGTACAGGCCGCTGGCATGGGAAAGATCGAGACCGCCATGGAACGAATTACTGCCGGGGGAGGTGGGTTGTACCAGGCCGTGGGCCATGCTGCGGCTGGGGGTGGTGCCCAACTTCAAGTCGAAATCGCCCCATTCACGCTGGAAAACCTGCGCTTCGGCAAGTGGGCTGGCGAGCAGGGCGCTGACCAGGAAAATGCAGGGCTTTAGCACGCTTCACTCCATTAAAAGCGAGGAGCTGTAACAGGGGGACCAGGCAGATGCCCGTTCTAGACGTGTGCAAGCATACCGACGAAAGCCAGGAGTTGAGGCCCGTTCGTCGATTGGTGCACTGCAGGATAAGTCAGGAAGGGTGTTGCGGGCTCTAGTCCTAGCGCTTTGGAAGGCAAAGCGCTTAGGGACCAGGTGTTATGCGCACGCGGTATTTTTCAGCTTACTTTTTGCCCAGAGTGATCTGCTTGGACGGGCCGAATGTCTGGCCGCTCACGCCTTTGGCAATTTGCTGGATTTCACCGCCGGACTTCAGGAAGGCAGCAATTTGGCTGTTGATCGATTCGCTGGTTTCAACGGCGGGAGCTGGCTTTGCTTTGCTATTGGATGCTTTTACGCGCATGGCGGCCACTAACCTATAGAAAATTAACTTGGCCAAGCATCGTACATGAAATGCTTGACAATTGCTTGGTAAATATCCTCCGGGAATAAACCGCGCAGTTTAGGTACGCTCGGTTTGATAGTTGGAATAACCTGCCTAACTCTCTGTTTTAAATGGGAACGCCACGATAAAAAAGCGCAGCTGGAACTGCCGGAACCCGGCCAGTTGACCTGACGAGCGGGATGCTTGCGGAAAACGGGCTGGGCTCCCACGATTTTTCAGCGCCACGTGCCTGGACAGGGGACCGCTGCCGCCAAGTCGGGTAGAATGTCGCCCACGCAATGAGGGTATTGGAAATGGCTTTAGTCGGGCGCTACAACAGTTTGCAAGTGGTTAAACACACTAACTTTGGTTTGTACCTTGATGGTGCGCAAGATGGCGAAATTCTCTTGCCGAACCGTTATATTCCCAAAGATATTCCCAGTGAAGATGAAGACTGGCTTAACGTTTTTATTTATCTGGACAGCGATGACAAACTTATCGCCACCACTGAAAAACCGAAAGTCCAGGTGGGTGAGTTTGCCAGCCTGAAAGTAGTTGAAGTCAACAGCATCGGCGTATTCCTCGACTGGGGGTTGCCCAAGGACCTGTTGCTGCCCTACTCCGAGGAAAAACGCCAACTGACGGCTGGTGAATACTGCGTGGTGCATGTTTACCTCGATAAACACACCAGGCGTATCACCGCCACCGCGCGCCTCGATCGCTACCTGGACAAGACCCCGGCCAATTACACCGTAGGCCAGGAAGTCGATTTGCTGGTGGCCGAAGCCACCGATATGGGCTTCAAGGCCATTATCAACAACAAGCACTGGGGCTTGATCCACAAGAACGAAGTGTTCAAGTTTCTGCGGCCAGGCAAGGAAGAGAAGGGCTATATCAAAGAGATTCGTGCCGACGGCAACATCAGCCTGAGTCTGCAACCGGTGGGCGAACAAGCCGCCTCCAGCCTGAACTCGAAGATCCTCGCCAAGTTGCGTGATAACAACGGTACTTTGCCGGTCAGCGACAAGAGCGATCCGGCGCTGATCAGCAGTCTGTTTGGCGTCAGCAAGGGCAACTTCAAGAAGGCCATTGGCGCCCTTTACAAGCAAGGCCAGATCGTGATTCATGCAGACCGCATTGAACTAAGCTGAGGGCGCGTGCGGGCGCATATTTGCTCCTGCACAAGCTCCGCGCCTTCAGCTAAAGGCGAACAACCTCTTGTGGCAAGGATGAACAGCCTCTTGTGGCGAGGGGGCTTGTCCCCCGTTGGGCTGCGCAGCAGCCCCAAAAAGCCTCCGCGGTCCTTCTGTCTAAACTGGGGGGACAGGTTTGGGGGCTGCTGCGCAGCCCAACGGGGGACAAGCCCACTCGCCACGGAGTGCGGGGCTTCAGGACTGTTGTCTGCGCTGCTGGGTAGTGGAAGGTGTGCCGCGTTACTGGCTGACGCAGTTTTTGCCCGCAGTTACCGCTCGCCTGGGACGTAGCAACAGGGTGCCGGCCAGCAACAGGCCGCTGGCGGCGAATAGCAATGCTGGTTGCAAGCCGCCGCTGAGGTGGCTGCTCAACGACGCCAGCAACGGTCCGCTCAGTTGACCCACGGCAAAACAGGCGGTCAGCAGGCCGGTGCTGCGTTGCGTGCCGTGGGGCGCAACTTCGCGCAAACGCTGCATGACCAGTTGCATGCACGCCAGGAACGGCAACCCGCAAAGCAAGACACCCAACGCCAATCCCGCGGCATTGCCCAGCAAACAGGCGAAAACGCCGGCTGCTTGCATCCACAAGGTTGCCATCAGCCAATAACCTGTGGTGTCGGGATTTGGTTTGCGCAGGCTGACCAGCAACACGCCGAGCGCCGCAGCCAGGCCGAAGCAGGGCCAGAACAGATCCGCTTGCCAGGCGCCCTTGAACTGGGCGTTGGCCATTTGCGACAGAAAGGTCGCGGGAATGATGTAGCCCAAACCATAGAGTACATAAATCCAGCCCAGGTGCGCGATGCTGCCATTGGCGCGCATGTCTGCCATGGGCGATGGTACGGTGCCCACTGGAGGGCGTGGCAGGAACGGCAAAATCGCCAGCAACATCAGCAGCGCCACCAGGCCGTATACCAACCACAGGGTTGCGGAGTTTTGTCCCAGCAGGTTGGAGCCCAATGCCAACAATCCTGTCAGAAGAATTCCCAATCCAGGCCCGGCAAATACCAATGCACCCCATCTTGGTCGTCCCGCCGCAATGGCCAGCGGTTGGCTCAAACCGGTGATCATCACCAGCGCCCAGGCGCTGGCCACACCTGTACCAAAGCGCAGGAGCAGATGCGCCCAGAATCCTTCGGCCCAGAACGACGCCAAGGTCAGCAACACGCACAGCCACAATCCGCCGAGCATTCGTCCGCGTACATGGTGATGGCTGCGAGCGAACATCGAGTCCACCGCACCCACGAAATACCCCAGGTAATTGGCCGCTGCAATCAGCCCAGCATCAGTCAAGTCGATCTGACCTTCACCGATCAAATGGGGCATCTGTGGGGTGAGGGCGAAGCGGCCGATGCCCATGGCCATCATCAGCGCGATAAAACAGGCGAGCAAGCGAATACCGGGAGACATGAACGAATTCCAACAGGAATGATGTTTCTCAGGCTAAGGTGGATTGGCTTTCAGTAAAATTGAATAATACTGAGGAAGTTGTTCATGTTAGGAGAAGGTCATGGAGTTCAGCCAGCTGCGTATTTTCCAGGCGATTGCCGAGGAAGGTTCCATCACCCGCGCTGCGGAGCGTCTGCACCGGGTACCGTCGAACCTGTCGACCCGGCTCAAGCAAATGGAGGCGCAATTAGGTGTCGAGTTGTTTGTGCGCGAACGCCAGCGCCTGCAACTGTCTCCGGCCGGCAAGGTGTTGCTCGATTACAGTACGCGCCTGCTCGCCCTGCATGAGGAGGCCCATGGCGCTGTTCAGGGCGGGCAACCGGCCGGGGATTTTGTGCTGGGCAGCATGTACAGCACGGCTGCGATCCACTTGCCGAAGTTGCTGGCGCGTTATCACAAAGCCTATCCGATGGTGAACCTGCAAGTGCAGTCGGCCCCCAGTGGCGAATTGCTCGAAGGACTGATCAGCGGGCGCCTGGATGCGGCCTTGGTTGACGGGCCGTTGTCGCTGGCGACGCTGGACGGTGTGCCGCTGTGCGAAGAACGACTGCTGTTGATTTGCGAGGCCGACCATCCGCCGGTCCGTGGTCCGCAGGATGTGGCCGGGCGCTCGGTGTTCACCTTCCGACGCAGTTGTTCCTATCGCGCGCGCCTGGAAGCCTGGTTTTCCCACGACCGCGTCGCCATGGGGCGCGCCATCGAGATTGAGTCCTACCAAGGCATGCTGGCGTGTGTCATTGCCGGTTCCGGCGTGGCGCTGATGTCCGAATCGATGCTCGACAGCCTGCCGGGCAAAGACAGCGTTTCGGTGCATCCCTTGGCCGAACCGTTCGCCCACGCCACCACCTGGCTGATGTGGCGCAAGGGCATGCTTGGGGCTAATCTCAATGCGTGGATTGACCTGCAGCAAAAACGCGAGACACCGCCTGTGCAGGATACGCGGGTGATTGCTTGATCGGTTCGTCAGGAGCTGTATCAATTCAGTAATAGTTCGTTGTGGTTTCAAGCAAGCATTACGTGAGACTTCGTACTATTATCTGTAGGAAGCGGCCACAGAACTCCAGTCGCTCAGCATTACCCTCAAAGGGGGCAACCATGAAAGAGAAACTGCAAAACTGGCTGCATGACCTCGGCGTCGCACTTGGCTTGATCGAGCCACCGCTGCAACCGGTGCCCATCCGCACCGATGACGAGCAGCGCCGTCCGCGTCGCAGGTAAGTCCCGGAAAGCGCTCAAACATCAATGTTTGAGCGCGGTCAGCGGATATTTCGTCTCTGCATCACGGCGAATCGGCTGTGTCGGTGGGGTGCTTGCGCGATTGCTTCACACCCCCCCCCTCAACCCTGACCCGATTCGAGAACCCTATGCCCAGACCCCAATGCCCGCGCTGCGTGCGGCCGGCCACTCGCTGTCTGTGTTCGCTGATCCCGAGCCTCGACAGTCGTACCCGCGTTCTGTTGCTGCAGCATCCGAGTGAGGTCAGGCATGCGCTCAACACTGCGCGCTTCGCCGCGTTGGGGTTGCTGAACGCGCAGTTGGTGGTAGGCGAGGTGTTCGAGGATTTGCAGGCGCTGTTGCATCCGCCGGGGTATCAGACCCGCTTGCTGTTTCCCGCCGAAGAGGCGCAGCCGTTACAGGCTTACACAGGATCCGACGCGCCGCTGCTGTTGGTGGTCCCGGACGGCACTTGGCGTAAGGCGCGTAAACTGCTCCACCTCAATCCCTTGCTCGCGGCGTTGCCCAGAGTGACCTTGGCCACGGGCGCCATATCCCGCTATCGACTGCGCAAGGCGCCAGGGCCAGGCGCATTGTCGACGGTGGAGGCGATTGTGCAAGCGCTGCAGGTGCTGGAGGCGCCGGCCTCATTCGAGCCGTTGCTGCGGCCGTTCGACGCGCTGATCGAGGGGCAGGTTGCGGCGATGGGGGAAGAGACTTTTCAGAAAAATCATGCGGACATCAACGGGAAGTTGAACGGTCATTCGTAGCAGGTGGATACGGTGTGAGGCTCGCAAGTGAGTCGATCGTCTAAGCGCCAATACGAACGATCGACTCACCACCCTCGGTTATCTGCCTGGAAAATCGTGATCGTTACGCAGAAACCAGTCGTGAATAGGCAATAGCTTTTCGGGCACCTGTTTTTAGGATTTCACTGTTGTCTTGCTCATCGCATGGACGGTAAAGGTAAAAGCTGTCACTGCCGTCCGGCAGTGTCTTGTGCATCATCTGGATGCCGACTCCCTTCAACAGAATGCTGGACTCGAGTAATACCTTTCTCGCGTCGTCAACGTTGTCGCATTTGAAAAAAGTCTCGACGCGCTTGCTCAACTCAAGCAGCACCAGGGAAAAATCCCGATTATCACTGTACTGCCTGAAGTCCGAGGTGGAGGCATGAATCGCCTTGTTTCCTGATGCCGCGAGGTCGACGATGGGCGTGCGTAAATCCCACAGAATCCCGTCATAACCTTGAAACCCGTTCCCTTCCACGAGCGCTCGCAAGTTATCCATCGCGTTGTTTTGATAGGTGGCGTTTGGATCTTTGAGAGAGAAGTCTTCTTTCATGTTCTGCTTGCCGAACAGATCGGCTGTCTTGATACCTGGAGCAATGTTTATTCCGCTCAGACCTCGTCGTTCTGCTTCGGTTTTCAGCTCCTTGAGCGCCTTATGTTTGAACGAGCAGAAAATGATGTTTTCAGGGGTGAGTTTATCGGTCTGTCCTTTGCCTTCGGCAACCAGGTCGAGCATCGAGGACACGGCGGTAGCGTCTTTGAGCTCTATGTTGAGGATGATCGGATGTTTGCCATAGCGCGTCAGCGTCTGATTGGCGTCGTTCACCAGCGCGATCACTTCGGACAACATCGGTGTTGTTTCGCCATGGGGACCAATCGGGATATGCCTGAGCTCATCGGCAGTCTTCTGCCCGACCAGGTAGGTCGCCTTGGTTTCGCTCGCCGGCAGCCTGGACCCGTTGCGGTCAGCGTTGTACGCGTTGCGCCAGATCTCATCGTCATGGGTGACCATGACTTTGCCGTCCCTGGATTTGAAAATATCAATCTCGATCGCATCGGCACCCTGGAGGATTGCTGCCTTGATGGCTTGCAGGCTGTTTTCCGGCTGGAGCCTGTCAGGAAACGTTGAGCCGAACACGCTGGTGGGACCGGTGCCGCGGTGGGCCACGAGCATCAACCGGTGCCCGGTACGTTCCTTCAGCAGTTCACTGTGCGCTCTTGACTGCAGCATCTGTCTTACTTCCATCGGGGCCAGGCGGGTCAGGCAACTCTCTGTGTTGAGCGTGGATTCGACGGGCTGTCGCAAGAGACGTGTGGTCGCGTAAGGGCTAAGGTCGGACGAGGTATTGAGGCTATACACAGGATTTCCTTTTAAAACAGAAAATGTCCTTGCTGAGTGAAGGGCGTGCATACGCGGATTACCGTCTCCCGGGATTGAACAGGTAGGATCTGGGGTTATCACTCGTGGTCCATTGCATGCCCATCGTTGAGTGGAGCCACTGTAAGCGTTGGTTCCTTGCAAGAGGATATGTCCGCAAGTACGTTCGCTACCTTGATAGCCATACTCCATATAGCCATACCGCATAAGGACCGCACTTTGCGTGATATGGCGCGCTGGCGTTTGCCGGTATGATGGGCACCCCCGCAGTCTGGATTGCGAATACGCCATGACCTTGCAGTACCCAACCATCGCCGATTGCGTCGGCAACACACCGCTGGTCCGCTTGCAACGCATGGCGGGTGACACCAGTAATACTTTGCTGCTCAAGCTTGAGGGCAACAACCCGGCGGGTTCGGTCAAGGATCGTCCGGCGCTGTCGATGATTACCCGCGCCGAGTTGCGTGGGCAGATCAAGCCCGGCGATACCCTGATTGAAGCCACCTCGGGTAATACCGGGATTGCCCTGGCCATGGCCGCGGCGATCAAGGGTTACAAGATGATCCTGATCATGCCCGACAACGGCAGCGCCGAGCGCAAGGCGGCGATGACCGCCTATGGCGCCGAATTGGTCCTGGTTTCCCAGGAGGAAGGCATGGAAGGCGCGCGCGACCTCGCCGAGCGCATGGCCGCCGAGGGCCGCGGTCAAGTGCTGGATCAGTTTGCCAACGGGGACAATCCCGAGGCGCATTACACCGGCACCGGTCCCGAGATCTGGCGCCAGACCCAGGGCACGATTACCCACTTCGTCAGCTCCATGGGCACCACCGGCACCATCATGGGCAACTCCCGCTACCTCAAGGAGCAGAATCCGGCGATCCAGATCGTTGGCTTGCAGCCTATGGAGGGTGCGTCGATTCCCGGGATTCGTCGTTGGCCCGAAGAGTATCTGCCGAAGATCTATAACGCGACCCGCGTGGACCGCATTATTGATATGGCCCAGCGGGAAGCCGAGGACACCACGCGTCGCCTGGCCCGTGAAGAAGGCATTTTCTGCGGTGTGTCTTCCGGTGGCGCCGTGGCCGGGATGTTGCGCCTGTCCCAGGAAGTTGAAAACGCGGTGATCGTGGCGATCATCTGTGACCGAGGCGACCGTTATCTGTCGACCGGCATTTTCGACGCGCCTAACTGATGGCCAAGCAAGAGAGAGGCCTGCGCTTCCAACCAGCGGGCGGTAGCCGGGCGCCACAAATCCCCGTAGGCAAAAAACAGCGCCTGAGCATCGAGCGCCTGGCCAACGACGGGCGCGGCATTGTGTTCTTCGAGGGCCGCACCTGGTTTGTCGTGGGCGCGCTGGCCGGTGAAGAAGTCGAGGCGCGGGTGTTGGGTGCCCATGGCAAAGTCGTCGAGGCACGCACCGAGCGGGTGTTCAAGGCCAGCGCACTGCGGCGCGCGACGCCTTGCGCACACGCGGGCCGCTGTGGTGGTTGCAGCCTGCAACACTTGCCCCACAACGAACAGCTCGCTCTGAAACAGCGCATGTTGGCCGAGCAGTTGTCCCGAGTCGCCGGTATCGAACCCCAGGAATGGGCCGCGCCGTTGAGCGGGCCGGAATTCGGCTATCGCCGCCGGGCCCGGGTCGCCGTGCGTTGGGATGCCAAGGCCAGGCACCTTGACGTCGGCTTCCGGGCCGTCGCCAGTCAGGACATCGTCGCCATCGACGATTGCCCGGTACTGGTACAGGCCTTGCAACCGATCATGCAACGTTTGCCGAACATGCTGCGGCGCCTCGGCAAACCTCAGGCGCTGGGCCATGTGGAACTGTTCAGCGGGTCGTCGATTGCCCTGCTACTGCGGCACATGGCGCCGCTGTCTGACGCGGACCTGGTGATCCTGAACGAATTCTGCACCTTCCATGATGCCCAACTGTGGCTGCATGGCGAAGGCGAGCCGCAACCCTTCGCTCCAGATCAGGCCTTGGGTTATCGCCTTGAACAGTGGGATCTGGAGCTGGCGTATCGGCCCGGGGACTTTGTGCAGGTCAACGCCGGCGTTAACGAGGCGATGGTCGCCCAGGCGCTCGAGTGGTTGGCGCTGAAATCCGATGAGCGGGTGCTGGATCTGTTTTGTGGCTTGGGCAACTTTGCCTTGCCGCTGGCCCGCCAGGTACGCGAAGTCGTTGCGGTTGAAGGTGTGCAGGCGATGGTGGCGCGGGCGGCGCAGAATGCGCTCAGCAACAATTTGCCCAATGTGCAGTTTTTCCAGGCTGACTTGTCTCAGACTTTGACTGATGCGGAATGGGCCAAAGCGGGCTTTTCTGCGGTACTCTTGGACCCACCCCGCGATGGTGCCCTGGAGGTTGTGCGCAAGCTCGCCACTCTGGGGGCCGATCGCCTGGTATATGTGTCCTGCAATCCAGCCACGCTGGCGCGGGACACAGTCGAGTTGGTCAAGCAAGGCTACCGGCTAAAGCGTGCCGGGATCCTCGATATGTTTCCGCAAACGGCCCATGTCGAGGCGATGGCGTTATTTGAAGCGAGCTAGGACGCTCGTTTAGTCCGACTGGCCTGCGTTTCCAGGGCCTGTGACCTGTGTACAAAGGTCAGATTTTGACGCGCTGCAGGCGCGTCGTAGGGAAGGTAAGCAAGATGGTACAGGTGAGAGCACACCAGCCGATCAATACTGACGGCAGTATCAATCTCGAGGCATGGCTGGATCATGCCGTCAGTGTCGATCCGGCACTGGACCGTGAAGCCTTGAAAGCAGCCTGCGAGTTCGCTCGTGAGTCTGAACAGCAAGACAATGCGGCCAAGAATCTGTGGGCCGAGGGTACATCCAGTTTTCATACGGGGCTGGAGATCGCCGAAATTCTCGCCGACCTCAAGCTCGATCAGGATTCGCTGATCGCCGCGGTGCTCTATCGCGGCGTGCGCGAGGGGCATATTGCGTTGCCGCTGGTCAGCCAGCGTTTCGGCGCCGTGGTGGCCAAGCTGATCGATGGCGTGTTGCGCATGGCCGCGATCAGTGCCAGCCTCAGTCCGCGCCAATCGATAGTGCTGGGCACCCAGGGCCAGGTGGAAAACCTGCGCAAGATGCTGGTGGCGATGGTCGACGACGTGCGCGTCGCGCTGATCAAGTTGGCCGAGCGCACCTGCGCGATTCGTGCGGTGAAAACCGCCGATGACGAAAAGCGCAACCGGGTTGCCCGCGAAGTGTTCGATATCTACGCGCCCCTGGCTCACCGCCTGGGTATCGGTCATATCAAGTGGGAGCTGGAGGACTTGTCCTTCCGTTACCTGGAACCCGACCAGTACAAACAGATTGCGACCCTGCTGCATGAGCGGCGGCTGGACCGTGAGCGCTTTATCAGCGATGTAATGGGCCAGTTACGTTCGGAGTTGCAGGCCACCGGTGTCGAGGCCGACATCAGCGGGCGGGCCAAGCACATCTATTCCATCTGGCGCAAAATGCAGCGCAAGGGCCTGGCGTTCAGCCAGATCTACGATGTGCGCGCGGTTCGGGTGCTGGTGCCGGAAATGCGCGATTGCTACACCGCCCTGGGTATCGTTCACACGCTGTGGCGGCATATTCCCAAGGAGTTCGACGATTACATCGCCAACCCCAAGGAAAACGGATATCGCTCGCTGCATACCGCCGTGATTGGCCCCGAGGGCAAGGTACTGGAAGTACAGATCCGCACCCACGCCATGCACGAAGAGGCTGAGCTGGGCGTATGCGCGCATTGGCGCTACAAGGGCACCGACGTCAAGGCTGGTTCCAACCAATACGAAGAGAAAATCTCCTGGTTGCGCCAAGTGCTGGAGTGGCATGAAGAGCTGGGCGATATCGGCGGTCTGGCCGAACAGTTGCGGGTGGATATCGAACCCGACCGGGTCTACATTTTCACCCCTGACGGCCATGCAATCGATTTACCCAAAGGCGCCACGCCGCTGGACTTTGCCTATCGCGTCCACACCGAGATCGGCCACAACTGCCGTGGCGCCAAGATCAACGGGCGGATCGTGCCGCTCAACTACAGCCTGCAGACGGGTGAGCAGGTCGAGATCATCACCAGCAAGCACGGCACGCCGAGTCGCGACTGGTTGAACCCGAACCTGGGCTACATCACCACATCGCGCGCGCGGGCCAAGATCGTCCATTGGTTCAAGTTGCAGGCCCGCGATCAGAACGTCGCCGCCGGCAAGACCTTGCTCGAGCGCGAGCTGGGACGTCTGGGCTTGCCTCAGGTGGACTTCGACAAGCTGGCCGAAAAGGCCAACATGAAAATCGCCGAAGACATGTTCGCCGCCCTTGGGGCAGGCGACCTGCGCCTCGCGCAACTGGTCAACCTGGCCCAGCAACTGGTGGAGCCGGAGCGTGGTTCCGAACAACTGGAGCTGATTCCACGCAAGGCCACCGGCTACAAGCCGGGCAAGCGCGGCGATATTCAGATCCAGGGTGTCGGCAACCTGATGACACAAATGGCCGGCTGCTGCCAGCCATTGCCGGGAGACGCGATTGTCGGCTACATCACTCAAGGTCGCGGGGTGAGCATTCACCGCCAGGATTGTGCCTCGGTGTTGCAATTGGGCGGACGTGAGCCAGAGCGGATCATCCAGGTCAGTTGGGGGCCGGTGCCGGTGTTGACCTACCCGGTGGACATCATCATCCGCGCCTACGATCGTTCGGGCCTGCTGCGCGACGTGTCGCAAGTGCTGCTTAACGAGCGGATCAACGTGCTGGCGGTCAACACCCGCTCGAACAAGGAGGACAACACGGCGTTGATGTCCCTGACCATCGAGATTCCCGGATTGGACGCGCTGGGGCGGTTGCTGGGGCGGATTTCCCAGTTGCCGAACATCATTGAGACGCGGCGTAACCGCACGCCATGAGCCACTGGATGAGCGCGGTCCCACAATCGCAATGCCGTTCAATTAAGGCTTTTGTGTAGGGTAGGAGCGAGCTTGCTCGCGAAGAACTCATAGGCGCCGTGTTGATCCAGGAAACACGCGTTATCGTTGACGTTTTTCGCGAGCAAGGGCTAGGCGCCCCCTCGCTCCTACAGTGGTCGCTATTTGCTTAACTCCCACATCGGGCTTTGGACAAAAACTGATGTATTCACTTGAAGACCTGTTGCACCTGATGAACCGCCTGCGCGATCCGCAATACGGTTGCCCGTGGGACATCAAGCAAACCTATGCGAGCATCGTCCCGCACACCCTGGAAGAAGCCTACGAAGTCGCCGATGCCATTGAGCGGGGGGATTTTGATCACCTGCAAGGTGAGTTGGGTGACCTGTTGTTTCAGGTGGTCTATTACAGCCAGTTGGCGCGGGAAGAAGGGCGCTTCGAGTTTGCCGGGGTGATCGACAGTATTACCCGCAAGCTGATTCGCCGACATCCCCATGTGTTCCCCACTGGCGATCTGTACGCGCCGCTGGACATTCCGCAGTTGAGTGAGGAGCAGGTCAAGGAGCGTTGGGAGCAGATCAAGGCCGAGGAGCGTGCGGAAAAATCCGACGCCCCGCAGCAATTGTCCCTGCTCGATGACGTTCCCAGTGCTTTACCGGCGTTATCCCGCGCCGCCAAGTTGCAAAAGCGTGCAGGGCAAGTCGGTTTCGACTGGCCGTCGGCTTTGCCGGTGGTGGATAACGTGCGCGAAGAGCTGGATGAAGTGCTCGAGGCCATGGCGGATAACGACTCTGCGGCGATTGCCGATGAAGTCGGTGACCTGTTGTTTGCAGCGGTCAACCTGGCCCGCCACCTCAAGGTCGACCCGGAAGCCGCCTTGCGGGGTGCCAATGCCAAATTCGAAAGACGCTTTCGATTTATCGAACAGGCATTGCGCGAGACCCGTCGTCCCATAGAAGATTGCACCCTCGAAGAGTTGGACGCCCTGTGGGGTGAAGCCAAACGTCAGGAAAAGAACCTGTCCAACTGCGATTGAGCAGTTGCCTAAGTGAGTAAGCACCATGAGCATTTCCCTTCGCGACCAGTTGCTCAAAGCAGGCCTGGTCAATCAGAAGCAGGCCAAGCAGGTCGGCAAAGAAAAGCAGAAGCAGCAACGCCTGGTCCACAAAGGCCAAGCGCAGGCGGATGATACCCAGCAGCGTTTGGCCCAGGAAGCGCAGGCCGAGAAGATCAAGCGCGATCAGGAACTCAACCGTCAGCAGCAGGAAAAGGCCGAGGCCAAGGCTCGTGCGGCGCAGGTCAAGCAATTGATCGAAAGTTCGCGGTTACCCAAACTGACCACCGAGGATTACTACAACTTTGTCGACGACAAAAAGGTCAAGCGCTTGTCGGTCAACACGTTGATGCGCAACAAACTGAGCAATGGCTCACTGGCTATCGTCCATCACGGCGGCAGCTATGAAGTCATTCCCCGTGAGGCTGCATTGAAAATCCAGGAGCGGGCGCCTGAACGTATTGTGCAACTGAATATTCTTGCCGAGGTTCAGGTGCCGGATGAAGACGATCCGTACGCCGCTTACCAGATCCCTGACGATCTGATGTGGTAAGCCTCTTGTAGCGAGGGCGCTTGTCCTGTGGCGAGGGGGCTTGTCCCCCGTTGGGCTGCGTAGCAGCCCCAATCGCTATACACCGCATTGTTCCAGAAAGAACTCAGTGACTCTTTTCAGGGCCGCTTCGCGCCCCAACGGGGGACAAGCCCCCTCGCCACAGGACAAGCCCCTCGCCACAGACAAACTCCCTAACCACTGGGTGTGTTCAGGCGCTTTGTGCCTGGCGTTTCATCTCAAGCGTTTCCAGCTCGTTCTTATAGTTCTGAGCGTCGCTCTCGTTATGAAACATGCCGACCAGCAGGTCTTGTTGGTGTACATCCCAGATGTGAATCCCATGGCCCAGCGCTTCGTGGGGCATATGTGCATCGTCGCGTTCAGTTACTTTTACAGTCATCTGCTTGCTCCAATCTCTGGTTGATCTGCGGCAAGGCGTCGCAGGCCTTTGTTATAGGGTTTGTGGGTTTGCTGAGTAAATAACCAGGATTTGCAACAGACCTTTACAGAATTACCAACAGTTCTACAGGCCCCATAAATTGCGACATTGCGTCGCAGGTTGCTGAGTTTCATGACAAAAGTTTCATGTTGGTGGTGTGAGCGTGATGAACGTTCGGGCGAAAAAAAGCCCCGCATTCAGCGAGGCTCTTTCAAGCGTTCAACGATCAGCTGCCTTTCACGGGCTTGCCGTCGACCGTACCTTCCAACAGCATGATGTTGTATTCCTTGCCGTCGGTCTCGACCTGTTGCAGGCGAACCAGCAGGTGGTCCCAGTCCTTGGCAAACCACATCACCGTGGTGCGTTTGCTTTGAGTCGGGTCACGTACCCGCTCAACCTTGATCGCATCGATCTGGCCAGCCTTGGTATCGACTTTCTCCGCACCCAGCACGCGGAAGTCGTAGGTATCGACTTCGCCGTCATCGACCACCTGGTAGCTCATGGTTTTCTTGCCAGCGGCTACATCGTGCTGCAATGCCAACTGGTAAGTGGACTTGTCGACCATGCCACGGTTCAGCGGGATCTTCACCGCATCGCCACGATCAGTGCCGGTGACCATTTTGGTGGTCCAGTCGAAATCCAGGTCGGCTTTCTTGGCTTTGCCGAGGCCGCCACGTTCAAAGTGGTAGGACTGTGGCAGAAAGGTGTCTTTGTCCAGGGTCAACGTGCTTTCTTCGGTCAGGCTGGCAATCATCATCGAAGCCTTGAAGCTGAGCTTCCAGGCACCGCTGGCGGTTTTTTCCAGGCTGCGCGAAGCGGTGCCGCTCATGGGCAGCTGTTTCCAGTCGGCAGTGTAGCTGGCGGAGAAGGGCTGAAGGTCCGCTGCTTGCACGGCTGGCAAGGCAAACAGAGCAAAAGCGAAGAGCAGGGCGCGACGCATAAAATCTCCTAGGTTCGAATCAAGTGGCCGCTGGCCGCAAGTAACTGACCGTCCAATAATGCACCTTGGTCGCCAAGAATCAACCGTCCCTCGGCGAACCAGCGAACAGCCAGCGGGTAAATCCTGTGTTCCTGGGTGTGAACCCGTTGGGCAAGGGTGTGTGCAGAGTCCGCAGACTCTACCGGAATCACTGCCTGTACGACCAGAGGCCCGCCATCGAGTTCCTCGGTGACGAAGTGTACGCTGCAGCCATGCTCCGTATCACCGGCCTCAAGGGCGCGTTGATGAGTATGTAACCCTTTATATTTGGGCAGCAGGGAAGGGTGGATATTCAGCAGGCGTCCCTGGTAATGACGCACGAAATCAGCGCTGAGAATACGCATGAAACCAGCCAGTACCACGAGTTTGGGGTCGAACGCATCGATCAGTTCGATCAAGGCTGCATCGAAAGCTTCGCGACCGTCGAACACCTTGTGGTCCAGCGTACGGGTATCGATACCCGCGTCTTTGGCGCGCTGCAGGCCGTAGGCATCGCTGCGGTTGGAAATCACCGCAGCGACACGCACCGGGCTGTCGCCGGTGCGAGTGCTGTCGATCAGGGCCTGCAAGTTACTGCCGGTGCCGGAGAGCAGCACCACGACATTACAGGTCGGGGACATCAGTGTGCCTTGAGGTTCTTCAGTTCAACCTGGGCCGCGCCCTCGGCAGCGCTAGCGATCTGGCCGATCACCCATGGCTGCTCGCCGGCTTCACGCAGCACGTTCAGCGCAGTTTCAACGTGCTCTTGAGCGACGCAGATCACCATGCCCACGCCGCAGTTCAGCACGCGGTGCATTTCGGTTTCGTTGACGTTGCCTTGTTCTTGCAGCCAATCGAACACGGCAGGACGCTGCCAACTGGCGACGTCGACGATCGCCTGGCTGCCTTTTGGCAATACGCGCGGGATGTTGTCCAGCAGGCCGCCACCGGTGATGTGAGCCATCGCCTTGACCGCGCCGGTGTCTTTGATCAGCTTGAGCAACGGCTTGACGTAGATGCGGGTCGGGGCCATCAGCAGATCGGTCAGTGGCTTGCCGTCGAGCTGGATGTTCTCGATGTCGGCGCCGGACACTTCGATGATCTTGCGGATCAGCGAGTAACCGTTGGAGTGCGGCCCGGACGATGGCAGGGCGAGCAGGGCGTCGCCAGCGGCAACCTTGGAGCCGTCGATGATTTCGGCTTTTTCCACGACGCCGACGCAAAAGCCGGCCAGGTCGTAGTCTTCGCCTTCGTACATGCCTGGCATTTCAGCGGTTTCACCGCCAACCAGCGAGCAACCGGAGAGTTCACAGCCCGCGCCGATGCCGGTCACGACCTGGGTCGCAGTCTCGACGTTGAGCTTGCCGGTGGCATAGTAGTCCAGGAAGAACAACGGCTCGGCACCGCAGACCACCAGGTCGTTGACGCACATGGCCACCAGATCGATGCCGATGCTGTCGTGCTTGTTCAGGTTCAGTGCCAGGCGCAGCTTGGTGCCCACACCGTCGGTGCCGGAAACCAGGACAGGCTGCTTGTAACCGGCCGGGATCTCACAGAGGGCGCCGAAACCGCCCAGGCCGCCCATGACTTCGGGGCGCGCAGTGCGCTTGGCGACGCTCTTGATGCGTTCGACCAATGCTTCACCGGCGTCGATGTCTACACCGGCGTCCTTGTAGCTCAGGGAGGGTTGCTTGCTCATGATCCAGGCCTTTAGGGGGGATTCAGGGGTAACGACCGAGCTGGCGGGGGCTTTCGTGAAAACCCAGCCGATGACGGTCTGCGAAGGCGCGCGATTTTATCAGGCTTGAGGGGCAGCGGCCATCCTCGGGCCGACGGGCAGAGGCATATGGTGGTAAAAAAATCTTAATCGACGCCACAATGACCCGTATTAAGGTATAGCCTTTAAACCGCTAGCGTTATGACAGTACGAAAACTTGCCAGGGCGTTGTGAATATTTTATCGGCGGTTGTGGTCACAGCCTTGCTAAACCCTGTTAACGCGGTGCGTTTCAGCCGCTTTTTGTCGTTCGGGAATCTTTCTTCATGGGTCTGAGTCGATACATTTTTGTAGGCTGTTTGTCATTGGTCAGCCTGGCGAGTCATGCCGAAACCTTCAATGGACTATATCAAGTGCTGGAGCCTGTCAGCAGCCAGGCCCCGGAGGAGCGGGACCAGGCTACTCAGCGCGCCCTGGAAACCCTGGTGATTCGCCTGACCGGCGATGCCAAGGCTGCGCAAAGCCCTGGCTTGGCCGCGATACGCAAGGATCCGCAACAAATCATCAGCCAGTTCGGCTATGACGCCGGTCCTCCGGAAAGCCTGCAGGTCGATTTCGACCCGGCCAGCACTGATCGCGCGCTTCGTGGCGCGGGCCTGGCGCTGTGGGGCAGCAATCGACCGCTGATTCTCGGTTGGTGGCTGAGCGACTCGACCGAAGGCAGCAGCCTGATCGGGGATGGTCAGGCTGCCGCGCAGCCGTTGCGTCGTGCCGCCCAGCATCGTGGTTTGCCGTTGCGCCTGCCGTTGGGCGATCTCGATGAGCAGATTGTCGCCACTGCGCCAAATCTCGAAAGTGCGGATCCGGCGCCATTGCGGGCGGCGTCCGAGCGCTACGGTGCGGATGCCTTGTTGGCGGTGCACGCCCGTGAAGGCGCGGATCAATGGCAAGCCAAGTGGCGCTTATGGGTAGGTGACGAAACCGAACAGGGCAGCGTGCAGGGCGCGGATACCGCGGCCCCGGCGGATGCTGTCCTACTGGCAGTCAGCGAGCGTCTGGCACCGCGCTATGCGGTCAAGCCGGGGGCTTCCAGTGAGCAATTGCTGGAGGTGCGGGGTATGAACCTGGAACGTTATGCGGCGCTGGGGCATCTGTTGGAGCCTTTCGGAGCGCAGTTGCTGCGGGTCGATGGCAGCCGGATTGTCTATCGGGTCAATGGTAGCGCCGATCAATTGCGCACCCAGCTCAGCCTGGCGAAGTTGCAGGAAATACCGGCTGGTGAAGAGCCAGCGCCACAACCTGCCCAGCCGCCGGCCGTCGAGGGTTCCCCGCCAGCGCCGATACCGGTGGTCGAGCCGACGCCGCAGTTGCGGTTTCGCTGGTAACTATTCTTCCCTTTATAGAAGCAAACGAGATGGAGCGGTTTATGGCGGATACGCGTCGTTGGGTGTGGCTTGGCGGGATCGTCCTGCTGTGCGTTTTTGTATTCCTGCTGCATTCGATTCTGACGCCGTTCCTGGTCGCCTTGCTGCTTGCCTATCTGTTCGATCCGGTGGTGGATCGCCTGGAAAGAGCCGGGCTGTCGCGGACCTGGGGCGTGGTGGCGGTGTTTACGCTTTTTACCCTGATCGTCATGGCGCTATTGCTGGTGCTGATACCGATGCTGGCCAAGCAACTGGTTCGCCTCTACGAACTGGTTCCACAGATACTCGATTGGCTGCAGCACACGGCGTTGCCTTATGCGCAATCCAAGCTTGGCCTGGCCGACGGTTTCTGGAAATTCGACAAAATCAAGGCCGGTATCAGTGAGCACATGGGTCAGACCACCGATATCGTCGGCATCATTCTCAGTCAGGCGACGGCGTCCAGCCTGGCGCTGATCGGATGGTTG
This sequence comes from Pseudomonas mucidolens, assembly GCF_900106045.1. Classification (NCBI taxonomy): domain Bacteria; kingdom Pseudomonadati; phylum Pseudomonadota; class Gammaproteobacteria; order Pseudomonadales; family Pseudomonadaceae; genus Pseudomonas; species Pseudomonas mucidolens. The sequence goes on from NZ_LT629802.1 coordinate 705,402, forward strand.
ACCAATCTGGTGCTGATTCCAGTGGTGGCTTTTTACCTGTTGCGTGATTGGGACATCATGATGGCGAAGATCCGCAGCTTGCTGCCGCGCGATCGCGAGCAGCGCATCATGTCCCTGGCGGGGGAATGCCATGAAGTACTTGGCGCGTTCGTCCGTGGTCAGTTGCTGGTCATGCTGGCCTTGGGATTTATCTATGCGGCGGGATTAATGCTCATCGGCCTGGAGTTGGGCCTGTTGATCGGTGTGATCGCCGGCCTGGCGGCGATTGTGCCGTACATGGGGTTTGTGATCGGCATCGGTGCCGCGCTGGTGGCGGGACTGTTCCAGTTTGGCGGCGACTTGTATCCGATGCTGGGGATTGTCGCGGTGTTCATGGTCGGGCAGGCACTCGAAGGCATGGTGCTGACGCCGTTGCTGGTGGGCGATCGGATCGGACTGCATCCGGTGGCGGTGATCTTTGCGATCCTGGCGGGCGGCGAGTTGTTCGGTTTTACCGGGATTCTGTTGGCGCTGCCGATAGCGGCGGTGATCATGGTGCTGGTTCGCCATCTGCATGAGCTGTACAAGGATTCGGATGCCTATCTGGGTGTCGATGAACCCGAGTTATAAGGTCAATGACAAGCCCGGTTCGAGCCCGGGTTTGTTGTCAGTGCGTGTCGGGGAGTTGGCCGTCGCGTCAAACAAACCCCAAAAAATCCAACGAGTTAACGCAAACCTTTGATTTTGCTTGTGGTCTGTTGCATTGTGCGCCCGGCACCACGGGTATAAACTTTGCAAACTTTTCACAGAGGCCACTAACGGTTCGATTCGAACTGTTCAGTCAGCATGAAACCGATTCAGTTGCCCCTAGGTGTGCGTCTGCGTGACGACGCTACCTTTATCAACTACTACCCAGGCGCCAATGCCGCTGCACTCGGCTATGTCGAGCGGCTTTGCGAAGCCGACGCCGGCTGGACCGAAAGCCTGATTTACCTCTGGGGCAAGGACGGCGTGGGGCGTACTCACTTGTTGCAGGCTGCTTGCCTGCGCTTTGAGCAGTTGGGGGAGTCGGCGGTGTACCTGCCGCTGGCAGAGTTGCTGGATCGCGGCATCGAAATCCTCGATCACCTTGAACAATACGAACTGGTTTGCCTGGATGACCTGCAAGCGGTCGCAGGGCGCGCGGATTGGGAAGAAGCGCTGTTCCACCTGTTCAATCGTCTGCGCGACAGCGGTCGACGATTGTTGATTGCCGCTTCCACCTCACCTCGCGAATTGCCGGTCAAACTGGCGGATCTCAAGTCGCGGCTGACCCTGGCGCTGATTTTCCAGATGCGTCCATTGTCCGATGAAGACAAGCTGCGCGCCCTGCAATTGCGTGCCTCGCGCCGCGGTCTGCACCTCACCGATGAAGTCGGTCACTTCATCCTCACACGCGGGACCCGCAGCATGAGTGCTTTGTTCGATTTGCTCGAACAGCTCGATCAAGCCTCGTTGCAAGCCCAGCGCAAACTGACGATTCCCTTTCTCAAAGAAACCCTGGGCTGGTGATGGCCCTTTGAAATCAAGGCTTTCCGCGAATGACTGGCGCCAATGAGCCTGCGCTGGGCTGTTACGGCCACGCAAAGACGTCTAAATGGGGTTTGAGGGCTTAGATGTCAGGCGGCAAACAAGAAGTCACATTGTTCACGATTGAATTTGCAAATCGATGTGATAGAAGGCATAGTCTCGTCTTCTTTACATACCCGCCACGGTCGTGCCCATGCTAAAGCGCTTCGCACCCCTCGTGCCTCTCGCACTCGTCAGCCTGTTGTTCGGTTGCGCCACCCACCCTCAACAAGTGGCTGAGCAGCAAAAACCGCAACAACAGCATCAGGCAAAGTTCGTCGCAGCGCAGTCTTCTACTGTTTATGAAGAAGAGCTGGCGACCGAGAAAGAACTCGCCGAATTCTCCGACAGCAAGCCTTATCAGCTTCCGCTCCTGGCAGACAGCATTCTTGAGCGCGGTATGTCCCTGATCGGAACCCGTTACCGTTTCGGCGGTAGCACTGAAGCTGGTTTTGATTGCAGCGGCTTCATTGGTTACCTGTTTCGTGAAGAGGCCGGCATGAACCTGCCGCGCTCCACGCGTGAAATGATCAACCTGGATGCACCGTTGGTCGCGCGAAACAACCTCAAGCCGGGTGATCTGCTTTTCTTCAGTACCAATGGTCGTGGTCGTGTCAGCCGCGCGGGCATCTACTTGGGCGATGACCAGTTCATCCACTCCAGCAGCCGCCGCAGCGGTGGTGTGCGGGTCGATAAACTGGGCTCCAGCTACTGGAGCAAGACTTTCATCGAGGCCAAGCGCGCCCTGGCGATGGCCCCCGGTGTCGTGACCGCCCGTAAGTAAAGTTAAAGTGATACTTGAAGTTTGACGTGTAACCGCTAGAATCCTGAGATATTGTTGCGAACCGACCCGCGCGAGCTTGCTTGCGCGGCCTGGTTTCAGCCTTCGGCAGCGAAAGCCGCATCCAGATCAGGATTGTTCTGCCCATGTCGAACTCGGCCCGCCTAATTCTTCTCGTTTGCGCCGCGTTGCTCAGCGCCTGCGCAAGTCGCCCGCAACCCGCGCCTGTGGCTGTCAAGCCCAAGCCGGTGTTCAACTACTCCACCCAGAACTTCTCGCCAGTTGCCGAGGACGTGCTGTTTCGCGCCTTGGGTTTGGTGGGAACGCCTTATCGCTGGGGCGGTAATACTCCAGACTCGGGTTTTGATTGCAGTGGCCTGATTGGGTTTGTCTACCGCGACGCCGCTGGCATTTCCCTGCCGCGCACCACCCGCGAACTGATCGTGATGCGCGCCAAAAACGTGAGTGAAGAGGCCCTGCAAACTGGCGACTTGCTGTTCTTCGCTACCAGCGGAGGTTCGCAGGTCAGTCACGCCGGGATCTATGTCGGCGAAGGTCGCTTTGTCCACGCTCCGCAAACGGGGGGGCACGGTCAAACTCGACACGCTGTCCAAGGCGTATTGGCAGAAAGCATACTTGGGTGCCAAGCGCGTCCTGCCGGCCGAGCACCTGGCGAGGAATCCTTGAGGGCAGCGGCAAGCTATAAGAGATCTTGCAGCTTATAGCTTCCACTGCCTCTCTCCTACTGCGTAGCTGAAACCCGCCACACCTTATTTCCCACGTCGTCTGCTACCAGCAAGGCCCCTTGTCGATCGATCACCACGCCTACCGGCCGACCCATGGCTTTCTCGTCGCTATTGAGGAAGCCGGTCAACACATCCACCGGTTGGCCTTTCGGCATGCCCCCTTCAAACGGTACGAAAATTACCTTATAGCCACTGTGGGGCTTGCGGTTCCATGAACCGTGCTGGCCGATAAACGCGCCGTTGCTGAACTGCGCCGGCAGCGTCGTGCCTTCGGCGAAGGTCAGGCCCAGCGAGGCCGTATGCGGCCCAACGGCATAATCCGGCACGATGGCCTTGGCCACCAGCTCCAGATCCTGCGGTTTCACGCGCACATCCACGTGCTGGCCGTAGTAGCTGAACGGCCAGCCATAAAAGCCGCCATCCTTGACTGACGTGATGTAGTCCGGCACGAGGTCACTGCCGATTTCGTCGCGCTCGTTGACCGCGGTCCACAGCTTGCCGCTTTGGGGTTCCCAGTCCATGCCGTTGGGGTTGCGCAGGCCGGATGCGAAAATCCGCTGCTTGCCGCTGGCTCGATCCACTTCCCAAATCGCCGCACGTCCCTGTTCGGCGTCCATGCCGTTTTCCCCGACGTTGCTGTTGGAACCGACGCTGACGTACAGCTTGCTGCCGTCCTTGCTGGCGATCACGTTTTTGGTCCAGTGATGATTCAGAGGGCCGCCCGGCAGATCGATGACTTTGGTTTGCGACGCGGTGATCGAGGTTTCGCCGGTCTGGTAGGGGAATCGCAGCAGCTTGTCCGAATCGGCGACATACAGATCGTTACCCACCAGGGTCATGCCGAACGGTGAGTTGAGGTTTTCCAGGAACACCGTGCGGGTTTCCGCCACGCCGTCATGATCGGCATCGCGCAGCAAGGTGATGCGGTTCGGGCTGGGTACTCCGGCACCGGCACGACCCATGACTTTTTCCATGACCCAGCCACGAATGCCTTGGGCATCATCCGGCTTGGGTGGTGCGTTGGTTTCCGCTACGAGCACGTCGCCATTGGGCAGCACGTAGAGCCAGCGCGGGTGATCCAGGCCTTCGGCAAACGCCGTCACCTGGGTGCCGGGCGCGGCTGTCGGCTTGACGCCGTCGGGCCAGCCCACGGCCGGGGCGATGTTCACGGTAGGCATCAGGGTCTTGTTCGGATCCGGCAGTTTGGGCGAAGGCCCGGTGCCATCGGACACTTGCAGGGTTGAACTTTCACCGCAGGCGGCAAGGGCGCCTGCGGCCATGACCAGTAGGGCGAGTCGAGTCTTATGCATGTTTTTCTCCTCAGTGCTTGTAATCATAGAGGAGCGGGCCGGCGCGATGGTTCAAGTACATGGCCGGCTTTAATTGACGCTCCACCCCCAACCCACTAACCTTCGCCGCTTGTTTCAGGTGCTCTGTGACGATCAAGTCGACAGAGTGAAACAGGGAAGCCGGTGAGTGAGCGCACTTGTACACAGTGCAGCCACAATCCCGGCGCTGCCCCCGCAACGGTAAATGAGTCAAGACGCTGCTTTTGCCACTGTATCGCTGTGATATGGGAAGGCGCACTGTCGGTCTGTTCTCCCCAGGGAGCGCGCCACTCATGAGTCCGGAGACCGGCCTGATCCATCCAACAGCATCACGGTGGGCGATGCTTGGCTTCACCTGTGTCTTTTCCTGCCTGCCGTTTTTTGTCCAGCCCCAACGGAGAGCTGCCATGTCTGAATCCCCTGATCGTGACGAACGCCACCTGGCGCGCATGCTGCGCAAAAAAGCGCTTATCGACGAGCGCATCGCCAATTCGCCAAATGAATGCGGGTTGCTGCTGGTGCTGACCGGCAATGGCAAAGGCAAGAGCAGTTCGGCCTTCGGCATGCTGGCTCGGGCCATGGGCCACGGCATGCAGTGCGGTGTGGTGCAGTTCATCAAGGGGCGCAACAGCACCGGTGAAGAGTTGTTCTTCCGCCGCTTCCCCGAGCAAGTGCGTTTCCACGTGATGGGCGAAGGCTTTACCTGGGAAACCCAGGATCGTCAGCGTGATATCGCCGCCGCCGAAGCGGCCTGGCAGGTCTCGCGAGAAATGTTGCAGGATCCCGGCATTGGCCTGGTGGTCCTGGATGAGCTGAATATTGCCCTCAAGCACGGCTATCTCGATCTGGATCAGGTTCTCAGTGACCTGCAAGCCCGTCCGCCGATGCAGCATGTGCTGGTCACCGGGCGTGGTGCCAGGCCGGAGCTGATTGAAATGGCCGACACCGTGACTGAAATGGGCATGCTCAAACATGCGTTCCAGGCCGGGATCAAGGCTCAGAAGGGCATCGAACTTTGAATCAGTCGCGACATTGCCCGGCGGTCCTGATCGCCGCACCGGCATCCGGCCAGGGCAAGACCACCGTCACTGCCGCGCTGGCCCGTTTGCACCGCAATCTGGGGCGCAATGTACGGGTGTTTAAATGCGGTCCGGACTTTCTCGACCCGATGATTCATGAGCGCGCCAGTGGCGCGCCGGTCTATCAATTGGACATGTGGATGGTGGGCGAGCAGGAAAGTCGACGTTTGTTGTGGGAAGCGGCGGCTGAGGCTGACCTGATCCTGATTGAGGGGGTCATGGGCCTGTTTGACGGTACGCCGTCCAGCGCCGACCTCGCGCGGCATTTTGGCGTGCCGGTGCTGGCCGTCATCGATGGGACCGCCATGGCGCAAACTTTTGGCGCCCTGGCGTTGGGGCTCGCGCGTTATCAGCCGGATCTGCCGTTTGCCGGTGTGCTGGCCAATCGCGTGGGCACCCTGCGCCACGCGCAACTGTTGGAAGGCAGCCTGACAGAAGGCTTGCGCTGGTACGGCGCGTTGTCCCGCGAGACGGGCATCGAACTGCCCAGTCGCCATCTGGGTCTGGTGCAAGCCAGTGAATTGAATGACTTGGACTTGCGCCTGGATGCGGCGGCCACCGCCTTGGGCAGCAGTTGCGAGGTAGCGCTGCCGCCACCGGTGAGGTTCGCCGCGCCCGCAGTGAGCACGGTCGAGCCGTTGCTGGCCGGGGTGCGGATTGGCGTGGCGCGTGACGAGGCGTTTGCCTTTACCTACGGCGCGAGTCTCGACTTGCTGCGCGCCATGGGCGCCGAGCTGTGTTTCTTCTCGCCCCTTCATGACCATGACCTGCCACAAGTCGACAGCCTTTACCTGCCCGGTGGCTATCCGGAACTGCATCACCAGGCGCTGTCGGAAAACACCTCGATGCTAGCGGCCATCCGCGCCCATCACGCCGCCGGCAAACCGCTATTGGCCGAGTGTGGCGGCATGCTCTATTTGCTCGATTCGCTGACCGATGTCGACGGCCAGCGCGCTGAACTGCTGGGTCTGCTTGCGGGCGATGCGGTGATGCAAAAGCGTCTGGCTGCCCTGGCCCTGCAAACGGTCGAGTTGCCGGAAGGCGTGCTGCGCGGTCACACCTATCATCACTCACTGACCAGCACTGAATGGCAGCCGATCGCACGAGGCTTGAGCCCCAATGGCGGGCGCGGCGCCGAGGCGGTGTATCGCGATGGGCGAATGACGGCCTCGTACGTGCACTTTTATTTCCCGTCTAACCCGCAGGCGGTTGCGGCGCTGTTCGCGCCTGCGCGTGGGGTTATCTGAGACCATGACCGACAATGCCTTCCCGCCGGCCGATCGCGAAGCTGTCTATCGTGCCATCGCCGAGCGCCGCGACATGCGCCACTTCAGCGGTGGCAGCGTGGCGCCTGAACTGTTGCAGCGTCTCATGCAGGCGGCCCATCAGGCCCCCAGTGTCGGGCTGATGCAGCCCTGGCGCTTTATCCGTATCAGCGACCGCACTCTGCGAGGCCGGATCCAGCAACTGGTGGAAGAAGAGCGGATCCGCACGGCTGAGGCGCTTGGCGAGCGTTCCGAGCAGTTCATGAAGCTCAAGGTCGAGGGCATTAACGATTGCGCCGAGGTGCTCGTGGCCGCGTTGATGGATGATCGCGAGCGACACATTTTCGGTCGCCGCACCTTGCCGGAAATGGACATGGCCTCGCTGTCCTGCGCGATCCAGAATCTGTGGCTGGCGTCTCGCGCCGAAGGACTGGGCATGGGTTGGGTGTCGCTGTTCGAACCCCAGGCCCTGGCCGACCTGCTGGGTTTACCGTCCGGTGCCAAGCCGCTGGCGGTGTTGTGCCTGGGCCCGGTGACGGAGTTTTACCCGGCACCGATGTTGCAACTTGAAGGTTGGACCGAGCCGCGTCCGTTGAGTGACATGCTGTATGAGAATTATTGGGGAGTGAGTCAATGAGTGTGGCCTTGCTGAGTGTCGCTGCAGTAGCGCTGGATGCGCTGCTCGGCGAACCCAGGCGCTGGCATCCGCTGGTGGCGTTCGGCAATTTTGCCGGGCGTGTCGAGCAGCGTTTCAACTCCGCGGGGCGTGGCTGGCGCAGTCACGGCGTCACCGCCTGGTTTATCACGGTGGTGCCGCTGACCGTGCTGGCCACGGCCTTGTCCTGGGCGCCAGTGGTGGGCTGGATCATCGAGATTCTCGCGCTCTACTGCGCCTTGGGCATGCGCAGCCTGGGTGAACACGTTACGCCAGTGGCCCAGGCGCTGCGCAGTGATGATCTGGAGCAAGCGCGCAAACGCGTCAGTTATCTGGTCAGTCGCGAAACCGGCGAACTGGACAGCACCGCAGTCGCTCGCGCGGCCACTGAGTCAGTCTTGGAAAACGGCAGCGATGCAGTGTTTGCCGCGTTGTTCTGGTTTGCCATCGCCGGTGTCCCGGGCGTGGTGCTCTACCGCTTGAGCAACACGCTGGATGCGATGTGGGGCTACCGCAATGAGCGCTTTGAGCGCTTTGGCTGGGCCGCGGCAAAAATCGACGACGTGCTCAACTATATTCCTGCCCGGCTCGTGGCGCTGACCTACGCGCTATTGGGCAAAACCCGCCTGGCGCTCAAGTGCTGGCGCACGCAAAGCTCCGCCTGGGACAGCCCCAATGCCGGCCCGGTGATGGCCGCTGGGGCCGGAGCCCTGGGCGTCGAGTTGGGCGGGGCGGCGACGTATCATGGTCAATTGCATCAACGTCCAACCTTGGGCGAAGGGCCACCGGCCGATGCCGATTCCATCGACCGAGGCTGGCAACTGGTGCAGCGCGGCGTATGGCTGTGGTTACTGGTTCTGTGCGCGGGGGCGCAATTTTATGCTTGAACATGGTGGTCGGCTGCGCAAGGCCGTGATGCAGTACGGGATCGCACAGGACGACTGGCTGGACCTGTCCAGCGGCCTGGCGCCCTGGCCGTGGCCGATTCCGCAGATAGCGCAGCGGGCATGGGCGCGTCTGCCGGAGTCCGATGATGGATTGGAGCAGGCCGCCTGCGATTATTACGGGGTCGCCCAGGTGCTGCCGGTAGCGGGCTCCCAGGCGGCGATCCAGTTGTTGCCGCGCCTGCGTCGTGCGGGCAAGGTCGGCGTCTTGTCGCCGTGCTATGCGGAGCATGCCGAAGCCTGGCGCCGCGCTGGATATATCGTGCGTGAAGTGCTGGAACAAGAGGTGGACTTTTTCCTCGACAGCCTCGACGTACTGGTGGTGGTCAATCCGAACAACCCTACAGGCCTTAGCCTTGCCCCCCAGCGTTTGCTGGACTGGCACGCGCGGCTGGCTCAGCGCGGTGGCTGGCTGGTGGTGGATGAAGCGTTCATGGATAACACGCCGGCGTTGAGCGTGGCGGGCCAGGCTAATCAGGTCGGCTTGATCGTGCTGCGCTCGTTCGGCAAGTTTTTCGGGTTGGCCGGTGCTCGCCTGGGGTTTGTGCTGGCGGAACGCAAGTTGCTCAAGTTGCTTGCCGAACAGGTCGGACCTTGGGCGGTCAGCGGGCCGACGCGGGAAGTGGGCCAAGTCTGCTTGCAAGATACGGCCGGCCATGCACGCCAGCGCCGGCGCTGCGAAGAGGCGAGCCAGCGGTTGTCGGTATTGCTGGAAAAGTACGGACTGCGTCCGCAAGGCGGCTGCGCGCTGTTTCAGTGGCTGATCACCCCTCGCGCCGAACAATTGCATGAGTTCATGGCCCAGCGCGGCATTCTGCTGCGCCTGTTTGTCCACGACAGTAGCCTGCGCGTCGGCTTGCCGGGGACCGATGCCGATTGGCTACGTCTGGAACAGGCCCTCGACGCCTGGCGGGAGGCTGCATGAGCACCCTGATGGTGCAAGGCACCACTTCCGATGCGGGTAAAAGCACCCTGGTCACCGCGTTGTGCCGTTGGCTGGTGCGCCAGGGTGTGCCGGTGGTGCCGTTCAAGCCACAGAACATGGCGCTCAACAGTGCCGTGACTGCTGAAGGCGGCGAGATCGGCCGGGCCCAGGCGGTCCAGGCCCAGGCTGCCAGGCTGGCGCCGCATACCGATATGAATCCGGTGCTGCTCAAGCCCAACAGCGACACCGGCTCCCAGGTCATCATCCATGGGCGAGCGGTCACCAGCATGAACGCGGTGGCGTACCACGACTACAAATCCATCGCCATGCAGGCGGTGCTGGCCTCGCACGCACGGTTGAGCGCGGCCTATCCGGTGGTGATGGTGGAAGGTGCGGGCTCGCCTGCCGAGATCAACCTGCGAGCCAACGATATTGCCAACATGGGTTTCGCCGAGGCGGTGGATTGTCCGGTGCTGCTGATTGCCGATATCAATCGCGGTGGGGTCTTCGCGCACCTGGTGGGTACCCTGGAATTGCTGTCGGCCTCGGAACAGGCGCGGGTCAAGGGGTTCATCATCAACCGCTTTCGTGGCGATATTGCGCTGTTGCAGCCAGGCCTCGACTGGTTGCAGGCGCGTACCGGCAAGCCGGTGGTGGGTGTGTTGCCGTATGTGATGGACCTGCACCTGGAGGCCGAAGACGGAATTGACCAGCGCCAGATCGATAAGGCTGCGCAAGCGCTCAAGGTAGTGGTGCCGGTGCTCCCGAGAATCAGCAATCACACCGATTTTGATCCGTTGCGCCTGCATCCTCAGGTGGATTTACAGTTCGTCGGGCCCGGACAAGCCATTCCTGCGGCGGACCTGATGATCCTGCCCGGCTCCAAAAGTGTGCGCAGCGACCTGGCGTATCTGCGTGCCAATGGCTGGGAGCGCGCGATTGCCCGGCACCTGCGCTACGGCGGCAAGGTGCTGGGGATCTGTGGCGGATTGCAGATGCTCGGTGAGCAGGTGCATGACCCGCTGGGCCTGGAAGGCCCGGCAGGCAGCAGCGCCGGACTCGGCCTGCTGGCGTTCGACACCAGCCTGGAAGAAGAGAAGCAACTGCGCAATGTACAGGGCCGTTTGATGCTCGAGGACGTCCCGGTCAGCGGCTATGAAATCCACGCGGGTGTGTCCCGTGGCAGCGCCCTGCAACAGCCGGCGGTGCAACTGGACGACGGTCGCAGTGACGGCGCTTGCAGTGACGATGGGCAAATCCTTGGCACTTATTTACATGGCCTGTTCGAGACGCCTGCGGCCTGCAGCGCGTTGTTGCGCTGGGCGGGATTGCAGGACGTGCAGGACGTGGATTATCACGGTTTGCGTGAGCGGGATATCGAGCGCCTGGCGGACCTGGTGGAACAGCATCTGGATACCGGACTGCTGCGCAACCTGTGTGGAATCTGAGGGCGTGAACCAGGTCATTTTGAGGGTTTTACCATGTTGCAACTGATCCTCGGCGGTGCCCGCTCCGGCAAAAGTCGCCTGGCCGAAAAGCTTGCCAGCGATAGCGCTTTTTCGGTCATCTATATCGCCACCAGCCAAGCGCTGGACGGCGAGATGAACCAGCGAGTGGCCCAGCACCAGGCGCGTCGCCCCACCGAGTGGGGGCTGATCGAAGAACCGGTCGAGCTGGCCCGCGTGCTGCGGGAAAACGCCGCTGCCGAGCGCTGCCTGCTCGTGGACTGCCTGACCCTGTGGCTCACCAACCTGCTGCTGCTCGACGACTCGCGACGTCTGGCCCTGGAGCGCGAGCAATTGTTGGACTGCCTGGATGGCCTGCCGGGTGAAATCATTTTTGTCAGCAACGAGACCGGCCTGGGAGTCGTGCCGCTGGGCGAATTGACTCGCCGCTATGTCGATGAGGCCGGTTGGTTGCATCAAGCTTTGGCCGAGCGTTGTCAGCGTGTGGTGCTGACGGTCGCCGGCTTGCCCCTGACTTTGAAAGGTACTGCGTTATGACGCAACTCTGGTGGCTCGATCCCTGTAAGACGATTGACGTTCAGGCTCAGGAACACGCGCTGGCCCGCCAGCAACAATTGACCAAGCCCGCCGGTTCCCTCGGGCAACTGGAAGCGTTGGCGGTGCTACTGGCGGGATTGCAAGGGCAGGTAAAACCTTGCGTCGATCACGTGTGGATTGCGATCTTCGCCGGCGACCATGGCGTGGTGGCGGAAGGGGTTTCGGCGTATCCCCAGGAAGTCACCGGGCAAATGCTGCATAACTTCGTCACGGGGGGCGCGGCGATCAGTGTGTTGGCGCGTCAGCTGGGCGCGCAACTGGAGGTGGTAGACCTCGGCACGGTGACACCGTCGTTGAACCTGCCGGGTGTGCGCCACCTGAACATCGCCGCCGGCACGGCCAATTTCGCCCAGGGCCCGGCGATGAACCCCGTCCAAGGCCGCCTGGCCCTGGAGGCAGGCCGCGACAGCGTGCGTCGCGCGCGTGAAGCGGGCACACAGTTGTTTATCGGCGGCGAGATGGGCATCGGCAATACCACGGCAGCGAGTGCGCTGGCCTGTGCATTGCTGGAGTGCCCGGTGAGCGATCTGACCGGGCCGGGGACGGGCCTGAATGCCCAAGGCGTCAGCCATAAAGTCGTGGTGATCGAGCGGGCATTGGCGCTGCATGCGCCGCACCGCGGTGACGTATTGCACACGTTGTTCAACCTGGGCGGCTTTGAAATCGCGGCGTTGGTCGGTGCCTATCTGGCCTGCGCCCAGGAAGGCATTGTGGTGCTGGTCGACGGGTTCATCTGCAGTGTGGCGGCGCTGGTGGCAACACGCCTGAATCCGTCCTGTCGCGAATGGCTGCTGTTTGGCCACCGTGGCGCCGAACCCGGCCATCGTCACGTGCTGCAAAGCCTCGAGGCCGAACCGTTGCTAGCGCTGGGCCTGCGGCTGGGCGAGGGCAGCGGTGCGGCGCTGGCGGTGCCGTTGTTGCGCCTGGCCTGCGCGCTGCACGGGCACATGGCGACGTTCGCTGAAGCCGCCGTGGCGGACCGTCCGGCATGACGTTGCAGCTGGATCTGCTGCGTCATGGTGAAACCGAGTTGGGTGGCGGCTTGCGCGGCAGCCTGGACGACGCTCTGACCCCCAAGGGCTGGGAACAGATGCGCAGTGCGGTGCAGGCGCGAGGACCATGGGATCGACTGATCAGCTCGCCGCTGCAGCGTTGCGCGCGGTTTGCCGATGAGCTGGGTACGCGCCTGAACCTGCCGGTGAGCCTCGAAAAGCAATTGCAGGAACTGCATTTTGGTGCCTGGGAAGGGCAGAGCGCGGCAAGGTTGATGGAAACCGATGCCGCGGCATTGGGCTTGTTCTGGGCCGATCCCTACAGCTTCACGCCGCCTGATGGCGAGCCTGTCGAGGCGTTCTCCCAGCGCGTAAATGCTGCGGTCTTGCGGTTGCACCAACTGTATGCGGGACAACGTCTGTTAGTGATCAGTCACGGTGGCGTGATGCGCCTGTTATTGGCGCAGGCGCGTGGCTTGCCCCGAGAGCAGTTGTTGAATGTCGAAGTCGGTCATGCAGGCCTGTTCAGCCTGCGGATCGCCGCCGATGGCACCTTCAGCGAGATGACCTGAGCATGCTGCCATTCTGGATTGCCTTGCAGTTCCTCAGCAGTCTGCCGATTCGTTTGCCGGGCATGCCGCAGCCCCGTGAACTGGGACGTTCATTGCTGTTTTATCCGCTGGTGGGACTGCTGTTCGGGCTGCTGTTATGGGCCCTGAACAGCGCGTTGATGGGCGCGCCGCTTCTGCTGCACGCGGCCTTGGTGCTGACGGTGTGGGTATTGCTCAGTGGCGGCCTGCACTTGGACGGTCTGGCCGACAGCGCTGACGCCTGGCTCGGAGGTTTTGGCGACCGTGAGCGTACCCTGACGATCATGAAAGACCCGCGCAGCGGCCCGATTGCGGTGGTGACGCTGGGGCTGGTGTTGCTGCTCAAGTTCACCGCGCTGGTGGCCTTGATCGAGCAACACAATGGCACCGCGCTGATCCTCGCGCCGCTGATTGGTCGCAGTTCGTTGCTGGCACTGTTTCTGACCACCCGTTATGTACGCGTCGGTGGCCTTGGTCAGGCGCTGGCGGAGCATCTGCCACGCGTGGTCGGCCAGCAAGTGCTGATCCTCAGTGGTCTGGCGTGTGTGTTGATCGGCGGCTTCAACGGTGGCATTGCGGTGTTGCTGGCGGCTCTGTGTTTTGTCGGCCTGCGCCAATTGATGGTCAATCGGCTGGGCGGAACGACTGGTGACACCGCTGGGGCACTGCTTGAGCTGCTGGAAGTAGCGGTATTGATTGGCTTGGCCCTGTAACCGTTTCTTGCATTTTGCTTATCGCGGGTATATACACGCACTATGCTTGCCTCCCACTGTTTGTGTACCAACCTGCGTCGCGCTGCCCGTGGCGTCAGCAGGCATTATGACGGCGCCCTTGATGGCTTCGGGATCAACGTCGCCCAGTATTCTTTACTGTGTAACTTGCAGCGCCTCGATCAACCAAGCATTTCCAGCCTGGCGGATGCCATGGGCCTGGATCGCAGCACCCTGGGACGTAATCTTCGGGTGCTGGAGGGCGAAGGCCTGGTGCGGTTGGTCGAAGGTGATGATCTGCGTAATCGCCTGGTGTTGCTGACTGACGCGGGCAAGGAGCGGCTGGCAGCGGCGCTGCCGGCCTGGGAAGCGGCGCAGCAGAAGCTGATCGATAAGCTGGGTGTGGAAAAGCGCGAAACCCTGTTGGCCTTGCTGGACGAGCTCGCTTAAAAGCGAGCGTGTCCGACTATAAGTGGGTATATACCCGCAAGCGGAGAATAAAAATGACCTCGATGTGGCGTACCAGTGGTTGGATTCTTGTCGGTAGTGCGCTGATCCTGGCCCTTTCCCTTGGCGTGCGGCATGGCTTCGGCCTGTTTCTGTCACCCATGAGCACCGAGTTCGGTTGGGGGCGTGAAACGTTTGCCTTTGCTATCGCCCTGCAAAACCTGATTTGGGGTCTGGCCCAGCCGTTTACCGGCGCGCTGGCCGACCGCTTCGGCGCGGCCCGGACGGTGATGGTCGGCGGAGTGCTGTATGCCTTGGGCCTGGTGTGCATGGGGCTCTCCGATTCGGCCATGAGTCTGTCATTGAGCGCCGGTTTGTTGATCGGCATTGGTTTGTCGGGTACTTCGTTTTCGGTGATTCTCGGTGTCGTGGGGCGTGCCGTGGCGCCGGAAAAACGCAGTATGGCCATGGGCATCGCCAGTGCCGCCGGGTCTTTTGGTCAATTCGCCATGTTGCCAGGTACGCCGGGTCTGATTGGCTGGCTTGGCTGGTCCGCCGCGTTGCTGGTGCTGGGCCTGCTGGTGGCTTTGATCGTGCCGTTGGTGACGCTGATCAAGGATCGCCCGCTGCCGGTGCTGGCCGGCCAGCAGACGCTGCTCGAAGCCCTGCGGGAGGCCTGCTCCCATTCTGGTTTCTGGTTGCTGGCCTTCGGTTTTTTCGTCTGCGGTTTTCAGGTGGTATTTATCGGCGTGCACCTGCCGGCGTACCTGGTGGATCAGCATTTGCCGGCGACCGTCGGTACCACCGTGCTGGCGTTGATCGGCCTGTTCAATATCTTCGGCACCTACACCGCCGGCTGGCTCGGTGGGCGGATGTCCAAGCCTCGCTTGCTCACCGCGTTGTACCTGTTGCGGGCAGTGGTAATCGTCTTGTTTCTCTGGGCGCCGGTGACACAGATGAGCGCGTATCTGTTCGGCATGGCCATGGGGTTTTTATGGTTGTCGACGGTGCCTTTGACCAACGGCACGGTCGCGACTTTATTTGGTGTGAGAAACCTCTCGATGCTGGGAGGGATTGTGTTCCTGTTCCATCAAGTGGGCTCGTTCCTCGGTGGTTGGTTGGGCGGTGTGGTCTATGATCGAACAGGCAACTACGATTTGATCTGGCAGGTAGCCGTTGTCTTGAGCGTGCTCGCGGCAGCGCTAAACTGGCCAGTGCGTGAGCGGCCGGTGGCGAGGTTGCAGGCACACATGGAGGCAGTATGAATTGCGCGGGATACTGGTTGGTTGGGGCAGGGCTGGCAGCGTTGTTGCTGATTGCCTGGTGGGGTTGGCAGCGCAGCGGCCTGGCGTTGATGCAACTGGGTATGTCGATCTGTTAAGTTCTTCTGAAGCTATTTGAGGACACCCGACATGCTCAAGCGCTGGCTTGCAGTACCTGCCCTGATGATGACGTTTGGCGGAGTTGCCCTGGGCGCCGATTGCCCGGCGTTGCTGGAAGGCCAATTGCCAAAATTGCGCGCCAAGGAATCCATCGACCTCTGCCAGCGTTTTGCCGGCAAGCCGCTGGTGATCGTCAACACCGCGAGCTTCTGCGGGTTTGCTCCGCAGTTCAAAGGGTTGGAGGCGCTGTACCAGCGCTACAAAGGCGCTGGGCTGGAGGTGATTGGCGTGCCGTCCGACGACTTCAAGCAGGAGGCCAAGACCGAGGAAGAGACCGCCAAGGTCTGCTACGTCAATTACGGCGTGACTTTCACCATGACCGACCCACAGAAGGTCAGGGGGAAAGAAGCGGTGCATCTGTTCCAGGTCCTGGCGCAGCAGACCGGCGCGCCGAAGTGGAATTTCTACAAATATGTGGTGGATCGCCAGGGCAAGGTGATAGCCAACTTTTCCAGCCTGACCAAGCCGGATGATCCGGACCTGATCAAGGCAGTGGAACAGGCGCTGGCTTCCAAGCCCTGATCGTCAGCCATTAAAAAGCCCCGCCTCCCATGCAGGAGAGCGGGGCTTTTTTGTACAGGTAAATTAGAACTTGTACGTTACGCCCAGGCCGAAACCGTTGGCGCTGTTTTTGTACTTGGCGCTGTAGCCCTGGCCCAGTGCGTTGGTATGAGCCACCTTGACGGGTTCCTCTTTGAGGTAAGAGTACGCCAGGTCGACTGTCATGTTCGGCATGACGTCGTAGCCCAGGCCCAGGCTGAAGATCGTGCGGTCACCCGTAGGGATGCGTGGCGAACGATCAGTGTTGTTGGTGGGCGACTGGTCGAAGGTCAGGCCGGTACGCAGCACCACTTGCTTGGTGATACGGTACGAAGTACCCAGGGCATAAGCCCAGGTGTCATGCCAGTTCTGCTCTTCCTTGATGCTGCCGACGATCCCAGGTGCGAGAACGCCGCCAGCCGTCGTGACGCCTTCGTTGTTGACGGTGATGTCTTTCAGGCGGCTCCAGCGCGTCCAGGTCGCACCGGCGTAGACCTTCCAGGCGTCATTCATGTCTTGAGTCACCGACAGGTCCCAGGACTCGGGCGTATCCACGTTCAACGAAGCATCGTAACGACCGTTGGCGAGCAAGGACGGCGGAACCCCAGCACCTGGCGTGACTTCAGTGTGGCCTTTGAGCTTGTACTTCACTTTCGAGTGATAGGTCAGGCCCACACGGGTGGTGTCGGTGGCTTGGACCAGGATACCGGCGTTGAAGCCCAGCGCCGTGTCGTCACCCTTGACCTTGATTCTGTTATCGCCGGTACCCGGAATCAGTGCGCCGAGTGAGGGTTCCGACTCCAGGGTCCCGGCGATTCGGTTGATGGTTGGACCAAAGCCGATGGAAACCCGGTCATTGAATGCATAGCTGACCGTCGGCTGGAAGGTAATGACCTGCACTTCACTCTTGCTGCCGAACGCACGGCCCTGGAAGTTGCTTTCGTAGTCAGTGATCAAGCCGAACGGTGCGTATACACCGAAACCGACAGCCCATTGATCATTGAGCTTATTGGTGTAGAAACCGAAAGGAACGGCAGTGAAGGGCACCATGTCACCTTTATTGGTGCCGCTGGCGTTGCCTCTTGCATCCTTGATATCGGTCGATGCGTCAATGACTGCAAAACCGCCGGTGATTTGCTGGCCTTCAAGGCGAGCCATGCCGGCAGGGTTGCCATAAACAGTGCTGGCGTTTTCGGCAGAAGAAGAGCGCCCGGCAAAACCAGTCCCCATCCCGGCAACGTCTTGCTCGTTGAGGGCAAAACCACTCGCGAACAGTTGGGAAGATGCCATGGCAACGGCGAGACTAAGCGTGGACTTGAGCATTACTTTTTTCATTATTAGAACTCCGAGGTGATCACCGCAGCGGAAAGTAACAATAAAATTAAATTAGCGCTATAGGCTGTAATGTAGGAGATAGAGCCGTTTTGTAGGACAATCCGACCAGATTTGCCGATTTTTGACGAATCTTGCAAATTGCCCGGTCAGCAAGCGACCTGATTCAGGGGGGAAACACACGAATGCCAGGCTTGAGTGAAATCTCGCAGGCGTCCTTGAGGGTGAAATATTTCTTTCCAGATACGTGCCATGCCCAGTAAATCGTCAGGTCGTGGCAATTCGGTGCGATGTTGTTCCACCAATAGCCAGGCGATAGCGGTGGCGTAACGCAAGTTGACGGTCAGTTCGAGTTGAGGGCCGCTGAGAAACGCATGTTGACTGGCAAGTCCACGTACCAGGCTGGCGCGTTCCGGATCGAGGGCCAGGTAGTCGTCCCATAAGGCGCGATGGCGAAGTTCGGTGATGCGATACAGTCCATGGCCACGACGGTCATGCAGCGCCGACCCCAGCTCCGACTGGCTGGCCGCAATGCCCAGTAACAGGAATTCAGCAGTCTGGCTGTGGCGCCCCAGGTAAACCAGTGTGGGGCGGATCACATAGCGGCACAATTCGCTGGCGGCGATACCCATAAGGCCCTCGAAGCATTGAAGTGGGCGACGAGACCTGAGAAGTAGGGGGCTTGGCAGCGGTGGATTGGATCTCAGGCCCGTCGGAAGCGGAAGAAGCCGCTTGAGTTGAAGTGTAGTGTCAGATTCATGATGTAAAGGACTGTTTTTAAAATATTTTCATCGTGGGGTTATAAACGTTATATCTGTTTGGCCTTAGAAAAGTTGCCCAAATGCCGTATGACAGGCAATAAAAAACCCTGCTTTTGGGGCAGGGTTTTGGGGTTTCAGCCGGGGTAAACGATCAGGCGACAAGGGCCTGGCGGGTACGCTCGATCACGGCCTGCAGCGGTTCTGCGCTGGAGTATTGATCGGGATACAGGCGTTCGCTGTGACGAGCGATGCCGTGTTCGTTAACCAGGGTGAAGCTGAAGCAGCCTTTGCGAGCGGCCATGATCAGGCAGTTCATTGGGGCAAAAGCGTTGGTTAGGGTGCGAATGGCATCCTGTGTGTGGATTTGAGTGGACATATTATTGGTGTTCCTACAAATGACACGGATAAGAACCGTGCAACGTTAAAACGTTCCAGTGACGCTGATCACCATTGATCAAGCGAAGAACCCGACTGGAACAAAGCAGCCAGTTTGAAGCGCTGATTAAGTTTGGCGCGCTTGGTCTGGCAGGTAGGTACTTAGGAGGGCAGGCAACACAACAAGGGCAAAGGTTCTGGGCCCGGGGTGAAGATCCTGATCAATTTGCAGGTTGGTTCGGTCAGAGTATTGAGACTTCGCGACACCCTTTGCATTATTCAAAGGCCGTGTCGTCGCAAGTGATACCTGGAAACCATCGAGGTGGTCGATCCCATCGATATGGACAGAACTTCTCTTTAGGGAAGCTACGTCGCGGGGATTTGTTCGACCAGAATTGACTTTCAGCTTGGTACTAACGCCGTAGATAGTAATGGGTTGAAACGGCTAAAGCAAGTGTGTTAGCAAAAAACTTGATCAACCTCCCGAAAGGCCGCGATAAACCAAAACAGTGATGGCGGCGGCCAGCGAGCAACCCAGTGCATAGGCTGCCAGGGACAGGCGCAGGGATTGGCCGGTTTCGATGATCTTCATCAGATCGCCCATATCGTTGATCTGTCCTTCTACCAGCTCGATACACAGGCTGACTGCGGTAAAGGCGGCCGACAAGAGGATTGCGATGGCAAACAATGCGCCATCCGGAGACGGTAGCGCGGTGTTGATACCGATGGACATCGTACAAACGAGGAGCAGCAATAATGCAAATAGCAGCATTCCTTTCATGCAACGCGTTTCCCCTCGATTGTAGGGCGGACAGTGTGGCGAGCTGAAGAGTGTTTGAAAAGTGGATCGTTTGTCGCCGGTTCAGAGGCAGATACTGGCTAATGGCCGGCAACCTGATGCTAAAGACGGCGGTTGTGCACATTGGTGGCGCAGGTTGTCACCGGGCTTTCGCTGCTCCGTGAATGGCTCCGATAGCCTGGATCAAAAATATAAGTCAATGAAAAATCTGGCTTTTTTTTATTGGTGAAAAAATCGACAGTTTGAGCGCGACCCCCGTTTCATGGGGCTTTGCGGGATTTAAAGGGGGGTTGTCCACTGAGTTATCCACAGCTTCTGTGGATTGTCCCGAGCGCTTGCTCTAGAACGGGCGTACAGACTTTTTTCAGCTTTACCCATACGAAAAAAGGAGTAGAGTGGCGCGCCTTCCGTTCTGCCCTACAGTGTTTTATGAAGTTTCGCTCAGTGTCACCTTCCGTTACCGATAGCCCTGCCAGTGTTACCGCTCCAAAGCGCTTCTCTTTGAAGGTTGCTATTTGGTTGCTGGACAACCCGCGCATTGGTGATAACCCCAATATCAAGCATCTCGCCGGGCGGTTGCTTAAACAGCCGGCCCGTGAAGGTGTTGTGGCGGCACAAAGCCGCCTAGGGCAACTGATGTGTCGCGAATGTGGCAATGCGCGGGATCGGCGCATTGGGCACGACCTATTGCGCCAGGCCGCCCGTGCCGGCGACCGCCTTGCTCAGCGCGAACTTGGGCAGATCGAAGACTGAGCTGTCCACAACGCGTCTGCTTGGTTAACCTTGGTTTTTTACGGTATTGGCAGGAGTGGCCATGGCTTTTGACTGGACCAGTGTGGTGCTGGGTCTCGGCGCCGCCGCGTTGCCTTTGCTGGTGCTGTGCTGGCAGGTCCAGCAGCGCCTGAATGCACGCAAGGCCGGTGGGGAGTTGCTTGAAGAGCGCTTGGTCATGGCGCAGATGGCCCAGGAAGGACTGACGGCGCAACTGGAAGCCAGTCGTGACGAAATCAGCGATCTGAGCCAAGCCAACGCTGCCAAACAGGCAGATCTGGCGGCGCTGCGCCGGGAAGTCGAGCTGCTGCAGATCGACCGCGACAACGCCCGGGATGCCGCGCATGCCTGGAACATCGAACGTTCCGCCAAGGAAACCGAGCTGCGTCGGCTGGATGCCTTGTCGGCGTCCCTGCGCGCGGAGCTGCGCGAGCAACAGGAAGGCCATCAGCAACGCCTCAACGACCTGCACAGCTCGCGGGATGAGCTGCGTGCGCAGTTCGCCGAGCTGGCCGGAAAAATCTTCGATGAGCGCGAGCAACGGTTTGCCGAAACCAGCCAGCAACGCCTCGGGCAATTGCTTGATCCGCTGAAGGAGCGCATCCAGTCGTTTGAAAAACGTGTGGAAGAAAGCTACCAAAACGAAGCACGGGAGCGATTTTCCCTGGCCAAGGAGCTTGAGCGGCTACAGCAACTGAATCTGCGCCTGTCGGACGAAGCCACCAACCTGACACGTGCCCTCAAGGGGCAGAAAACCCAGGGCAACTGGGGTGAACTGATTCTGGAGCGCGTGCTTGAGCACGCGGGTCTGGAAAAGGGTCGCGAATACCAGACCCAAGTCAGTCTCAAGGGCCCGGATGGCGAGCGGTTCCAGCCGGACGTGCTTATCCTGTTGCCAGGCGATAAGCAGGTGGTGGTGGATTCCAAGGTCAGCCTCACGGCCTATCAGCAGTACGTGGCCGCCGATGATGAGGGGATGGGACAGGCGGCCCTTAAACAACATGTCTTGTCTTTGCGTAATCACGTAAAAGGCTTGGCCGGCAAGGACTATAAGCGTCTGGAAGGCTTGCACAGTCTGGATTTCGTGCTGCTGTTCGTGCCGATAGAAGCGGCGTTCTCGGCGGCGTTGCAAGCCGAGCCGAATCTGTTTCAGGAAGCGTTCGACCGCAATATCGTGATCGTCAGCCCGACCACTTTGCTGGCGACCCTGCGGGTGATCGACAGCCTGTGGAAGCAGGAGCGACAGAGCCAGAACGCGCGGGAAATTGCCGAGCGCGCCGGATGGCTGTACGACAAATTCGTGTTGTTTATCCAGGATCTGGATGAGGTGGGTAATCGTCTTCAGCAGTTGGATAAGGCTTACAGCGCGGCGCGTAACAAACTGACGGATGGGCGCGGTAATCTGATCAGCCGTACCGAGCAGTTGAAGTTGCTCGGGGCCCGCGCCAGTAAAAGTTTGCCGGCGGATCTGCTGGAAAGGGCCATGACCGACGAAGACGGGCTGGCGCAGTTACCTGAATAACCCGCCAAGCATCGATCAGCCCTCCCGAACAAGCCTAATCTCAGCACCCGGTAGCAGCTTCGCTTGCTCGGCATGGTTCAAGACGCTGGGCTACAAAGGCAGGTGGCGGCTCAGTAACGCCCTGAGCGCAGCAGGTTTTACCGGTTTGGCCAAGTAATCCAATCCCGCCGCATGCACTTGGGCCACCATCTCCGGACGTCCGTCCGCGCTGATCACCACGCCAGGAATCGGCTCCGCCAGTTGCGCGCGCAGCCAGGCCATCAATTCGGTACCGGTCTCACCATGGTCAAGGTGGTAATCCACCAGCGCCAATTGCGGACGCACTCCTTCGGCCAGCAAGGCGGCGCATTGCGCCTGGTCACGGGCAGTCCAGACCTGGCAACCCCAGCGGCTCAGCAGGCTGCGCATGCCAATCAGGATGCTGTCTTCGTTGTCCACGCAGAGCACTTGAGCGCCGCCGAGAGGTTGGCCTTTCTCCGGCACAGGTTGAACGGGAGCGTTGGCCGGAGTCTTGGACAGGGGAACGGTGACGCTGAACACGCTGCCTTTGCCCGGCCATGAGTGCACACGCAAACGATGACCCAAGACCCGGCACAGTCCGTCGGCAATGGCCAGTCCCAGTCCCAACCCCTTTTCCGCGCGAGTCTGGTGGCTGTCCAGGCGCTTGAATTCTTCAAAGATCACTTTCTGTTTGTCCAGCGGAATGCCCGGGCCACGGTCCCAGACTTCCAGGCGCAGTTCGCCAGCGCTATGCCTGACACCCAGCAGCACGGGGCCGTGGGCATAGCGAAAAGCGTTAGTCAGGAAGTTCTGCAGGATTCGCCGCAGCAACTTGATGTCGCTGTCGACGCGCAAATGGCTGCCGCGCAAGCGGAAGCGCAAACCTTGTTCCTGAGCCAGAACCTTGAACTCGGCCCCCAGCGCATCGAACAACTCGTTGAGAGCAAACGGTTGGCGGTGTGGCGTGATCTTGCCGTTTTCCAGGCGCGAGATGTCCAGCAAGTCGCTGATCAGGTCTTCAGCCGAACGCAGCGAGCTGTCCAGATGTTGCACCAATTGCCGAGCGTCTCCCGACATTCCTTCGTTCTGATGGGAGAGTGCGGCGGAGAACAGGCGTGCGGCGTTGAGAGGTTGCATCAAGTCGCGGCTGACGGCTGCGAGGAAGCGTGTTTTCGACTGGTTTGCCGACTCGGCGACGCCTTTGGCATCGGTGAGAGCGACATTGAGCTGCGACAGTTCCTGGGTGCGCTCGACGACGCGTCGCTCCAGGCCTTCGTTGGCCTCGGTCAAGGCCTGCTCGGCCTCGCGGAACGCGGTGATGTCGGTGAAACTCATGACGAAGCCGCCGCCGGGCATCGGGTTGCCAATCAGTTCGATCACTCGGCCGTTGGGGAACAGTCGTTCAGAGGTGTGCGCGCGACCCTGGCGCATCCAGTGCAGGCGACGAGCCACGTGCACCTCGGCCTCTCCCGGTCCGCACAGCCCGCGTTCGGCGTTGTAGCGAATGATATCGGCAATCGGCCGGCCAACGCTGATCAGTCCGTCCGGATAGTTGAACAACTCCAGGTAGCGACGGTTCCAGGCCACCAGCTTGAGAGACTGGTCGACCACGCTGATGCCTTGGGTGATGTTCTCAATCGCGCCTTGCAGCAACGCGCGGTTGAACTGCAAGACTTCGGATGCCTCGTCGGCGATCCTGACTACATCCTCCAACTGCATTTCCCGGCCTTCAATGGCCGCTTTCACTACCGCTCGTGTCGACGACGCGCCGAGTACACCGGCCAACAGTCGTTCGGTATGGGCGATCCAATCGTTGTCGGCGTTCTGGTTGGGATTGAAACTTTTACCCTGACGATAGGCAAAGCGAATAAAACTCTGATGAGCCCGCTCTTCACCGACAAAACGTGCGGCCAGGCTGAGCAAATCATTAATCTGCACTGACAACATCGAGCGTGCGCTGGCCCGTTGGCTGATTTCCTGACCGATAAACCGCCCGGCTTGCCAGTGCTCGGACACGCGGGTGCGCGACAGCACCGAGACCCAGGCAAACAGCGTGAAGTTACCGGCCAGCGACAACACCACACCTTGTGTCAGTGGAGTGATCGGCAGTCCTAGCGGATTGCCGCGCAGCCACGCCAGGCCCGGGAACAGGTTGAGTGACAAGCCCAGACCATGGGCGGCAATCGGCAGCACCAGCGTGTAGAACCACAAGAAGGTCCCGGCGGCCAGGCCGGCGAACACGCCTCGGCGGTTGGCCTGTTTCCAGTACAGCGCCCCGAGCATCGCCGGGGCCAGTTGTGTGACGGCGGCAAAGGCGATCTGGCCGATGGTCGCCAGGCTCGCGGTGGAGCCAAGCAAGCGATAGCTGACGTAGGCCAGCAGCAAAATAATCACAATGCTGACCCGGCGCACCGAAAGCATCCAGTGGCGAAACACCTCGAACGGCCGCTCGGCGTTGGTGCGGCGTAGCAGCCAAGGCAGCAACATGTCGTTGGAGACCATGGTCGACAACGCGACACTGGCGACGATCACCATCCCGGTCGCCGCCGAGGCACCGCCAATGAACGCCAGCAATGCCAAGGCCGGGTGCGCTTCGGCCAGAGGCAGGCTGATCACATAGGAGTCCGGCAGCACCGAATCCGGTAACAGCATTTTTCCGCCCAGGGCAATCGGCACCACGAACAGCGCCGCCAACACCAGGTAGGCCGGAAACACCCACTTCGCCAGGCGCAGGTCCTGGGGGTCGATGTTTTCTACCACGGTGACGTGGAATTGCCGGGGCAGGCAGATAATCGCCATCATCGCGACGCCGGTCTGGACCACCATCGAAGGCCAGTTGATGGTCTCTTTCCAATACTCTTCCAGCCGCGGTGCGAGCTTTGCCTGGTTGAACAGATCGTCAAAACCGTCGTATAGGCCATACGTCACAAAGGCCCCGACGGCGAGGAACGCAAACAGCTTGACCAGGGACTCGAAGGCAATCGCCAGCACCATGCCGCGGTGGTGTTCGGTGGCATCCAGGTTACGGGTACCGAAGACAATGGTGAACAGCGCCAGCACCAGGGACACAATCAACGCGGTGTCCTGGGCGCGTGTACCGGTGGCATCGGCCCCGGCGCCGATCAGCAGGTTGACCCCCAGCACGATGCCTTTGAGTTGCAGGGCGATATAGGGCAACACGCCCACCAGGCAGATCAACGCCACCACCACGGCCAGGGTCTGGGATTTGCCATAGCGGGCCGCGATAAAGTCGGCGATGGAGGTGATGTTTTCCTGCTTGCTGATCAGCACCATCTTTTGCAAGACCCAGGGCGCCAGCAACAGCAGCAGAACGGGTCCCAGGTAGATTGGTAAAAATGCCCACAACTGTTCGGCGGCCTGACCGACGGCACCGAAGAAGGTCCAGCTGGTGCAGTAGACCGCCAGTGACAGGCTGTAGACCCACGCGCGCACCCGGGGCGTCAGCGGCTTGAGGCGACGGTCACCGTAGAAAGCGATGGCAAACATAATGGCCATATAGGCCAGGGCAACGGCGGCGATTAGCCCGCTGGACAACGTCATGAGAACTCCGGACAGAGGAACACCCAGGCATTCCAGGCCCGGGACGACAGTCTCGCATGATGTCTGACGTTAGTCTGTGTCGACGAAAGTCGTGTGGGCGTGGCCCAGGCATTCAGCGGCGGGGCAGGGTCTTCTGGCGCAGAATATAGATCGTCACCAGCACCGCGCTGATCAGCATGAGCGCACGGGCCCAAGGCAGCGGGACCAGGTAGCAGGACACGCCAATGCTCAGCCACATCAGACCGATCGCATACGACTTGCCCCTCAAGGGAATGCCATTGCCATCCAGGTAATCGCGAATCCACGGACCCAGGCGCGGGTGTTGCACCAGCCAGTCGTAGAAGCGCGGAGAGCTGCGGGCAAAGCAGGCTGCCGCGAGCAAGAGGAAAGGGGTGGTGGGTAATACCGGCAGGAATATCCCGATCACCCCGAGTACGACGCTCAACCAGCCAATGGCCAGCAGCGCGTAGCGTACAATCGGCGAGTGCTTGCCCATGGGTGTCACGGGCGAGGGACTTAGTGGTGGCGAGGCTTGAGGATCGCCGGTTTTTCGTCAGGTGCATTGCACAACAGGTACAGCGCAGTCAGTGCTTCCGGAATCTGTACGATCATGTCGTCCATCAAGTTAGCGTCGGCGGCGATGTCGGCGAACTCCGGCTGATCGTCGAACAAGCCGGAACCAACCATGATCGGCAGCAACATTTCGCTGACCTCTTCCTCGGCGGTTTCGAACCAGGCCGCTTCGCGCAGGAACACCCCTTCCATGAAACCGATGCACCAGCCGCGCAGGTCGGAGTCGTCCGGTTCTTCGCCGAGGTCCAGGTCGCAAGGCAGCTCGAATTCCTCGTCGGACGCCAGTTGGCGGGCAATGTGGGCCTTGAGGGCGAGCAGGGTGGATTCGATTTCCTCGCGCTGCGCGGCGTCTGCGTAGTGCGGTTCCTCGGCGAACAGCGCGTCGATCCACTCGCGCTCAGGCACCGACTCGGAGCAGATCGAAAGAGCCGTCAGATAGCCGTGGGCGGCCACGTAGTCCAGCGCCTCGTCGTGCAGCTCATCGGCATCGAGGAAGGCTTGCAGGCGGGTTAGTTGCTCAGCGAAGGACATTGAAGGACTACCTTGGGAATAAACGATGCTGAATTCTAGGCCTTCTTGAGCGCGCAGGCCAGCCGCACGGCATATTTGCAAGGTTATCCGTCGCAGCGCTATTCGTCAGTGGCACCCTTTGCCGGGTGGTGCTCGGGTATACTGCCGCGTTTTGTGATGCCCTTGCAGGCCCGGCGCCGTTCGCGGGAAAACTTCGCTTACGGATTATTTCCGTGCGATCGCGTTTTTTCAGCCAGCCTGTACAGAGGGATTTCGGTGGAATTTGGAGTTTTTCATGCTTGAACAGGCTCAGCGCGTCCTCAAGGACATCTTCGGCTACGACAGTTTTCGTGGCCGCCAGGGTGCAATCATTGAGCGCGTGGCCTGCGGCGGTGATGCGCTGGTTCTGATGCCTACCGGTGGTGGCAAGTCGCTGTGTTTCCAAGTGCCAGCACTGCTGCGCGAAGGGCTGGCGGTGGTGGTCTCGCCACTGATCGCGCTGATGGATGATCAGGTCGCCACCCTTGAAGAGCTGGGTGTTGCTGCCGCCTCCTTGAATTCCACCCTGAGCGCCGAACAACAGCGCGACCTCGCGGCCCGTATCCGCCGCGGTGAAGTGAAGATGCTTTACCTGGCACCCGAACGCCTGGTGCAGCCGCGCATGCTGGCGTTTCTGCAGAGCCTGGAAATTGCCCTGTTCGCCATCGACGAAGCCCACTGTGTATCCCAGTGGGGTCATGATTTCCGGCGTGAATACCTGCAGTTGGGGCAATTGGCGGAACTGTTTCCCGATGTACCGCGCATTGCCCTGACGGCCACCGCCGATAAGCGCACCCGTGAGGAAATCGTCGAGCGCCTGCATTTGCAGAAAGCCGAGCGTTTTCTGTCGAGTTTTGACCGGCCGAATATTTTCTATCGCATCGTGCCCAAGGAGCAGCCGCGCAAACAATTGCTGGCCTTCCTTTCAGAGCGGCGCAGCGATGCCGGCATCGTCTATTGCCTGTCGCGCAAGAAGGTCGATGAAGTCGCGGCGTTCCTTTGCGAACAGGGTTACCCGGCGCTGCCTTATCATGCCGGCCTGCCCAACGAACTGCGGGCCTATCATCAGAAGCGCTTCTTGAACGAAGAAGGCCTGATCATGGTTGCGACCATTGCGTTCGGCATGGGCATCGACAAATCCAACGTGCGTTTCGTCGCGCACATGGATCTGCCCAAGTCTCTCGAGGCGTACTACCAGGAAACCGGGCGTGCCGGGCGTGACGGCCTGCCGGCGGATGCCTGGATGGTCTACGGTCTGCAGGATGTGGTGATGCTCAAGCAGATGCTGCAGAACTCCGAAGGCGATGAGCGGCACAAACGGTTGGAGCAGCACAAACTCGATGCGATGTTGTCGTTGTGCGAAGAGACCCGCTGCCGGCGTCAGACGTTGCTCGCCTATTTCGACGAAGACATGCCCCAGCCGTGCGGCCATTGCGACAACTGCGTCGATGGTGTGCAGACCTGGGATGCCACCGAGCCCGCGCGACAAGGCCTGTCGGCGATCTACCGTACCGGCCAGCGATATGGCGTCGGGCATCTGGTGGACGTGCTGTTGGGCAAGGATAACGAGAAAGTCCGCAGTTTCGGCCATCAACACCTGTCCGTCTACGGGGTGGGCAAGGCGCGTGCCGAAGGCGAGTGGCGTTCGTTGTTCCGGCAAATGGTCGCCCGTGGCCTGGTCGACATCGACCTGGAAGGCTACGGTGGGCTGCGCTTGAACGACAGTTGCCGGCCGCTGCTCAAGGGCGAAGTCAGCCTTGAACTGCGCCGCGACCTGAAACCGCAGACCACGCCGAAGACCAGCACCAGCCAGGCCAGTCAACTGGTGCGAAGTGAGGAGCGCGAGCAGTGGGAAGCGTTACGGGCGTTGCGCCGCAAACTGGCGCAGGAGCACAGCGTGCCGCCCTATGTCATCTTCCCCGACTCCACCTTGCTGGAAATGCTCCGCGAGCAGCCGACCAGCATGGCCGAAATGGGTCGGGTCAGCGGCGTGGGTGCCCGCAAGCTGGAGCGTTATGGGCAGGCTTTCCTCGAAGTCATTGGCGGGCAGACCGAAGCGCCGAAGGAAATTGCCGATATCCGCCACGAATTGATCAGCCTGGCGCGGGCCGGAATGACCCCGATCCAGATTGCCGGGCAACTGCAATGCTCGGAAAAAAACGTCTACACCTTGCTGGCCGAGTCCATTGGCCAACAGCAATTGTCCCTGGACCAAGCCCTTGATTTACCCGAAGATTTGCTCGGCGAGATCCAGGATGCATTTCTCGACGGAGAAGGCGAATTGCCAGCGGTTTCCGACATCGCTCCGCTGTTCACTGGCAGGGTGCCGGAGGGTGTCTTGTACTGTGTCAGAGCCGCTTTGCAGTCGGAATTCGAAGTTTAATGTGGCAATTACGACAATGTAACGAAACAGTCCGTGGCTAACCTTGCCTCCTAACATGGGTCATGCTTAGCTGACTAATAATTAGCCAAACTTTATTTTCAGTCTAATCCATGAGTTTTTTATGTCGTTAACCGATCAACACCGTTTTGGCATGCAACTGGCGCAAATGTCTCGAGGCTGGCGCGCCGAGCTGGATCGTCGTCTGGCGGGGCTCGGTTTGTCCCAGGCACGCTGGCTGGTGCTGCTGCACCTGGCTCGCTTTGAAAACGCGCCCACGCAACGCGAATTGGCGCAAAGTGTGGGGGTTGAAGGGCCGACCCTGGCCCGGTTGCTCGACAGTCTGGAAAGCCAGGAGCTGGTGCAGCGCCAGGCGGTGGTCGAAGACCGTCGCGCCAAACGCATTGTACTGTGCGACACGGCACGTCCGCTGATCGAGCAGATCGAAACCATTGCCACGGCCTTGCGCCATGAACTTTTTGTGGGTGTTGACGAAGAGGATTTGGCGGTGTGCATGCGGGTGCATGGACACATCCTGGCGAACCTGGAAAAGTCCTGAGCCGTGCCTTGACCGTTCCCGCGCGCGGGAACGGTTACGTTGCTGACTTCAGAAGGTCTGCCCGAGGTTCAGGTACACCGCTTTCTGATTGGCGTCGTTGAACCCATAACTGAAATTCAGCGGTCCCAGCGGTGTATCGAAGCCGAGGAAAATACTCGCCGCGTTGATATAGCCGCTGTCGAACTCGTTATCGTTGTTCCAGGCCCGTCCGCGTTCCAGCGAAGCGCCCAGGTATAAAGGGAAGTCCAGCGGCAAGTATGAGCGCGGGGTCAGGCGACGATAGTAGACCGCGCGCATCAGGCTGACGTTCTGCCCTGAAATCGCGTCCTGGCGAAAGCCCGACAACTGTCGTGCACCACCCAGCAGGAAGCTCGAAATCACCACCTCCGAATCATCCAGCGTGCGCCCGTAGCGACCGCCCAGCACCAGCGTGTCCGGACCGTGGCTCATGGCCTTGTCCAACTTGAGTTCCCACTGGCGATAGCGTTGGTCGGAACCCAGCCCCGGCTCGAACTCACGGAAAGCCAGGCCGATTTCCTCGCCGGTGTGCGGGAAGTAGACGTTATCCAGCGTGTCGAAGGAGTACTTCAACTCGTAGAAGCCTTCGTTGAAGCTGACGCTTGGCAGGTCCCGGTCGCCGATGCGTACATCGGCGTTGCCCCAGGCTTCGCCGACACCGAAACGGATCTCGCCACTGTTGCCGATCTGTCGGCCAACGTTCAAGCCGAAGCCATAACGTTCCAGGCGATATTCCGAGATCGGATCGTTATCCAGGATCAGTTCGACGTTCTGTGCCTGGGCACTGATGTAAGGTGCGATGAAGTAGCGTGAGCCGGTATCCATAGGCTGGTAGAACTCGCTGTAAAGCTCCTGACGGTCGCCGATCTGCACGCGGGTAAGCCACTCGGCGCCGAGGCGATTGATACCGTTGACGCGGTAGCTGGCGCCAAGGTTGAAGGCGCTGTCGCCACGCATGTCATCGGACAGGTTCAGACCCAGTCGCAAATAATCGGTGCCACTGCGTTTGCCACGAGCGCTGATCACCAGAGTGTTGTCCTGAGCCTTTTTCACCACTCGGTATTGCACCTGCTCGAAGTAGTCCAGGCCGTACAGGGTTCCCATGTCAGATTGCAGTCGGCCCAGATCCAGTGGCTCGTCGATGGGCTGACGGATGTAGTAACGGATCACCTCATCACCGACTTTCGAGTCGTTTTCCACCTCGATCGCGGTGATCTTTGGATTGCGCCGGCCCGGTGTACGTGCGGCGTTCAGTTCGGCGTCGACCGAATCGACGGGGCGCAGGTGGGCCAGGCGCGCATCCAGGGTGCGAGTGGCGCGGTAACCCGCGTCGATCATCTCTTCGGCCCGACCAAAATCCGTCACGCCAAACGCCGCCAGCGGCGGTTGGATCAGCACATCGTCCGGACGCAGCGCCTTGAGTTGCTCTTCAGAATTGCTGCGGGTCATCAGGGTGATGGATTGGTTGAGCACGTCCACCACCGTCGCCAACTGCTTGCGGCTGCGTAATGGCGTACCGATGTCCACCACGATAGCCACATCGACCCCCATTTCCCGTGCCACATCCAACGGGATGTTGTCGGTCATGCCGCCATCCACCAGCAGGCGGCCGTCCAGTTCCACTGGCGCGAAGACAGCCGGGATCGACATGCTGGCGCGAATCACCTGAGGCAGGTGGCCCTTGCGAAACACGACTTTTTCGCCGCTGGTGATATCGGTGGCCACAGCCCGGAATGGGATGGGCAGCTTGTCGAAGTCCCGGGTGTCGCTGCTGTGAGCGAACATGCTTTCCAGCAACAGCGCCAGGTTCTGGCCCTGGATCACCCCCAGGGGTAGACCGAGGCTGCCATCGTCGCGAAAACTGAGCTTCTGCTTGATCAGAAAGTCCCGGTCATCCTGTTTGCGCCGGAACGGCACGTCTTCCCGGGGTGGGGCGTCGGACAGCGCCAACTGCCAGTCGATGTTCAGCGCCAGTTTTTCCAGCTCGTCGATCTTGTAGCCCGACGCGTACAGTCCGCCAATGACCGCGCCCATGCTGGTGCCGGCGATGGCATCGATATGAATGCCTTGCTCTTCCAGGGCCTTGAGCACGCCAATGTGCGCCAGGCCACGGGCGGCGCCGCCGGAGAGCACCAGGCCGACCTTTGGACGTGGTGTATCGACGGCGTGCACAAGGAGGGGGAACAGGCACAGCAGCAGGCAGGACAACAGGCGGCGCATCATCAATCTCGGGGCTGGACGATAAAGGCCGCTATTATAGCCATCCGATCAACCCGTCCTGTTATGTCCGGAGTCTGTCATTTCATGTCTGCGTCCAAGCCCGAGATCGTCATCACGTATTGCACGCAATGTCAGTGGCTGCTGCGCGCAGCGTGGCTGGCCCAGGAATTGTTGAGCACGTTTGCCGACGACCTCGGCAAAGTGGCGTTGGAACCCGCCACCGGTGGCGTGTTTCGTATCACCTGCGACGCTGTGCAGATTTGGGAACGCAAGGTCGATGGTGGCTTTCCGGAGGCCAAGGTGCTCAAGCAGCGGGTGCGCGACCAGATCGACCCGCAGCGCGACCTGGGGCACAACGATCGCACGCAATAGACGATGGTTGTGCCCCAGGTCGCGGGCGATAGGTCATTTAGCCGCCATCTTGTTCTTGATCCAGCCGATGACAAATGTCAGGACCAGTCCGCCGACGCCACCGCCGACTATATTGCTGCCGACCGCCGCGACATCCATTGCACCGCCAGCCGGCATGCCGGTGACGGCTGTGAGAATCTGGCCCAGCACCAGGCCGCCAACCCCGCCGATCACGGTGTTGAGTCCTGAACCCATGC
This sequence comes from Pseudomonas mucidolens, assembly GCF_900106045.1. Classification (NCBI taxonomy): domain Bacteria; kingdom Pseudomonadati; phylum Pseudomonadota; class Gammaproteobacteria; order Pseudomonadales; family Pseudomonadaceae; genus Pseudomonas; species Pseudomonas mucidolens. The sequence goes on from NZ_LT629802.1 coordinate 737,524, forward strand.
CTTGCTTGCTTAAACCGGCCAGATTGCCGCCAATCGCACCACTGATGATCTGAATGATCAGGTTGATGAACATGTCCATGGTAAAACTCCTGCCTGGCGTTTAGGGAGTGACCACTCGCATGCAGCAACTTCAGGGACTATGGCTGTCGTCGAGGAGTCAGTATCCGTTGAACGACTACTGACTGTTGCGGACAGCAAGAGTATAGATCAGGCCACGGCAGTCGGCTGTTTGGCTTTGCCGGCGCTGCCCATTAGGCCCGAGACGACGATGGCGACGATGATCAGCGTGCCACCCAGCAACATGCGCAGGGTCGGGTTTTCGTCGAACAACAACCAGGCCACGGTGATGCCGTAGACCGGCTCCATGGCAAAGACCACCGCGGCCGTGCGCGCCTTGAGCACAGCGAGGCTGGCGACAAACAGGCTGTGGGCCAGGCCGGTGCAGAACACGCCGAGCAGGCCGATCCACAACCAGTCCAGTGCGCGCACGTCGGCCAGGCCGGGCGCCGCCACTGGCAGCAAGCAGAGCGCGACCACCATGTTCTGGCATAACGCGGCCTGCACCGGCGGGATGCTTGCGCTGGCGCGATTGTTGAGTGACAGCAGCGAAAACAGCAGGCCGGAGCCGACTGCCCAGATCAAACCGCTGGTGGCCTGGCTGGCGAGGTCGAAATCCGGCGTGACCAGCACCAGGCCGACACTCACCAAGATCACCAAGACGACTTCATTGGCGCGAATCCGTTCGCGGAAGATCAGCCCCTCGAGGATCACCGTGAAAGCCGGAAAGGTGGCGAAACCCAGCGTCGCAATCGCGACGCCGGCGACCTTCACCGCGATAAAAAAACTCACCCAGTGTCCGGCCAACAGCAGGCCGCTCAGGAGTAGGCGTCGCCAATCGGCGCTGTACAGCTTCTGCCATGGCGTATTGCTGGCGAAGCGCGCGAACACCGCCAGTGCGATCACGGCGAATGCGGCTCGACCAAACACGATCATGTTCGGCGACGCGGCGGCGAGTTTGCCGAGGACCCCGGTGAGGCCAAACATCAATGCACCGATGTGCAGGGCGCCGAGGGCGGTGCGGGGAGTCATGACGATCCTTAAGCAATAAGCAGGCTGGCGCCCAGTGTAGAGCTGTGAGTAGCGCGATGTCTGTCGTGGAAGTCGCGGGTTTTGTCGCAGGACTAGCGCGCTTGGTCGAGCTGTCGCAAGGCCCCCGGGGCGCTGCCGAACTCGCGCAGCATCGCGGCGGCAAAGGCGCTTTGCGATCCGTAGCCGACCCGACCGGCAATCTCACCGATGGGCAGGTGAGTGTCGCGCAACAATCCACGTGCCATCTGCAGGCGGCGGGCGCGGATGTACTCCATCGGTGTTTGCCCGCATTCGGCGAGAAACCGTGCATGCAGTCGGGCGACCGATAGATCGGCGAGCCGGGCCAGGTCCGCGACTTGCAACGGGTAAGCGGCCTGTTGATCGATATGCGCGTTGAACGCGCCAAAGGGTAAGCGTCGGCTCCCGTGCCGAGCGGCTGCCGGGCCGTTGAGGGAGGCCAGTAACAGGACCGCGCCCTGCTGGGCGATCAGCGGGTCTTGCAGCGGGCTGCCCGCCAACCAGTTGACCAACTGGCCTTGCCGGGCGTCCAGCAGCACGCGTGCGGGTTGATCCAGCAAGCGGCGGCTGGCATCGGCGTGTTCTCCCAGCGATTGCACCAGCCACTGCTCATCAGGCACATCCAGTACCAGGCAATGACTGCCTTGGGGACTGCCGCAGGCGTGATGCGTGGAGAAGGGCAGGACCATGACCCCGTGCGGGCGTATTTCGCCGCCGACACCTTCCACCTCGAAGTCCAGGCGACCGGCCAGGCCGAACACCAGTTGCGCGTGGTCGTGACTGTGGGAAATCAGGTCGTGGGTGTAGTGACGCAGCGTCAGGGTCGGTCTCATTGCAATCTCCCGGGCAGGCCGGCAGTTTACACCGCTTGTGCCCCGGCAAACGCTGTCATCAGATTGACGCAACACTGTCATGGGCTATTAATCGCCAGGGAGCAAGCTCGCGAAAACACCGTTGAGGTATGCCCATGACCAGCGCCGAGCTCGCCAAACCCAGCCGCAAGCAACGGGTCCGTACCCTGTGGATTTCCGACGTGCACTTGGGCACCCGGGATTGTCAGGCGGAACACCTGTCGCGATTTCTCAAGGGCTACCACGCCGATCGAGTGTATCTGGTGGGCGATATCATCGATGGCTGGAAAATGCGCGGCGGCATGTATTGGCCACAAGCCCACACCAATGTGATCCGTCGGCTGCTGACCATGAGCAAACGCGGCACCGAGGTGATTTACGTCACCGGCAACCACGATGAGTTTCTGCGGCGTTATTCGAAACTGATCCTGGGCAATATCCAACTGGTGGATGAAGCGGTCCACGTGACGGCCGATGGGCGCCACTTGCTGGTCATCCACGGCGACCAGTTCGATGTCATCACCCGTTATCACCGCTGGCTGGCGTTTCTCGGCGATTCAGCCTACGAATTTACCCTGACCCTCAACCGTTGGCTGAACCATTGGCGGGCCCGCTACGGTTATGGCTACTGGTCGCTGTCGGCCTACCTCAAGCACAAGGTGAAAACCGCGGTGAGTTTTATCAGTGACTTCGAAGAGGCCATCGCCCACGAGGTGACCCGGCGCGAACTGCATGGCGTGGTGTGCGGGCATATCCACCACGCGGAAATTCGCAAGGTAGGCGAGGTGGACTATCTCAACTGTGGCGATTGGGTGGAGTCGTGTACGGCGTTGATCGAACACTGGGACGGGCATATCGAGTTGTATCGATTGTCCGACGAGCAGGCCAGGGACGCACAGCTCAAGGCTGAGATGGTGGTGGGCTGACGATCACCGCGGTCAAAAAAGTGGGGCGAGCAAGCCCGCTTGTGTCTTGATCTAGGAATAAACTCTGGGGTGAGAGGGGTGGATGGCAAGCTGCAAGTCCGCGGTGCTCAAAGCACGTGTGGGAGCCGAGCTGCCATCCACCTTTCCACTCTGGCCTACAAGCCCGAACAGTTGGACGAGCAGCCACTCGAAATCACAAGCGTGGGCAAAGCCAGAGCACTCTCACATCTGAGTGTAAGAGGGTTTTGCCATGATTTCCTGGGTCGGTATCGACATCTCAAAATCAAACCTTGTCGTCTGGGTTAAACCACAGAGCGAAGGTTTCGATGTTTCAAACACTTCAGAAGGATTTCTTGAGCTGATTCGACGATTGAGTCAGTTTGAAGTCAGTCTGATTTTGCTGGAGGCCACCGGGGGCTATGAGCGTAATGCCATGGCGGCTCTGCAAGGCGCAAACTTCAAGGTGCTCAGGGTCAATCCTCGCCGAGCCAGATCCTTTGCCGTGGCGATGGGCAAGAATGCGAAGACTGACGCTATTGATGCGGCCGTTCTAGCAGACTTTGCTGAAGTGCTGAATGCCTCAAGCAGCAAGGTTATTTCGCCTGAGCGTGAAGCGCTCCGCGAGCTGGTTCAGCAGCGCGAGCATTTCGTTCAGCAACGAGACGACAATAAGCGCCGTCTTCAGCAAGCCCAGCTACCAGCCGTTATTGCGCTGATCAAAGGCCATATTCACTTCCTGCAAACGCAAATCAGGCAACTTGATAAGGCCATCAATCAGAGCATGCACGAACTGGACGCAGAAAAAGCCCAGCGGCTCATCTCTGTTAAAGGTATCGGTACGGTTGCCACCGCGAGTTTGCTGGTTTATCTGCCCGAACTAGGTGAGCTTGATCGCCGTGAGGTTGCGGCCTTGGCAGGTATCGCGCCCTTGAACGACGACAGCGGTAATCACAGCGGGAAGCGACATATCTATGGAGGCAGAGCCCGTGTCAGACGGGCTCTGTACATGTCCTGCTGGGTTGTAATCCGCCATCAGCCCGACTTCAAGGCACGCTACGAAGGCCTTCGAGAGCGAGGTAAGAGCGCGAAGGTCGCGCTCATCGCCTGCATGCGTGTACTGCTGATTAGGCTCAATGCCATGTTGCGAGATGGCACTGAGTGGCGGTGACGAATGGCATGGTGAAGACAGTTGCTCCCACATTTGCATCGCGTTTTGCCTCAGTCTTTACAGACGTCTGCAATGGCCTCAGCAAGTAACCCTAGGCGCGTTTCATCGATCCCGGCGACGTTCGCACGCCCGGAGCTGACCATGTACACGCTGTGTTTTTCCCGCAGTTGTTGCACCTGCCCGGCGCTCAAACCGGTGTAGGAAAACATCCCGCGTTGCACGCCAATATGCGCGAATCGCTCTGACAAACCATGGGGCGCCAACGCTTCTACCAACCCCGAGCGCAGCTGCGCGATCCGCGAGCGCATGGCTTCGACTTCCGTGCTCCAGAGCTGTTTCAGCGCGGCGTCACCGAGAATGGTCGCGACGACCGCAGCCCCGTGATCCGGCGGCGTCGACCACAGGTTGCGTGCGATAAAGGCCAGTTGGCTGCGCACATCCAGCAGCTTTTCAGCCGCGTCGGCGCAGACGATCAGCGCGCCCACACGATCGCTGTACAAGCCGAAGTTCTTCGAGCAAGAGCTGGTGATCAGCACTTCGGGCAATTCATTGGCAAACAGCCGGACCGCCCAGGCGTCTTGTTCCAGGCCGTCGCCAAAGCCCTGGTAGGCGAAGTCGATCAGCGGCAGCAGTTGGCGCTCGCGGACGATCTCCAGCACCTGGCGCCAGTCATCCCGGGACAGATCGAAGCCGCTGGGGTTGTGGTAGCAGGCGTGCAGCAGCACCACGTCACCCTTGGGCACGTTGGTCAGGGTCGCGAGCATCGCCGCTACGTCCAGGCGATTGTCACTGTCGACGTAAGGGTAGTGGCTGACCTTGAGTCCGGCCTTGGCAAAAATGCTTTCGTGGATCGGCCATGTCGGATTGCTCAGCCATACGCCGCGCCCCGGCAGGTTGTGGGCGATGAAATCGGCGCTCAGGCGCAGGGCGCCCGTGCCGCCCGGGGTTTGGGTCGCGCCGGCACGACGTGCCTTGAGCAGTGGCGACTCGGCGCCCAGCACCAACTCGCTGATCAACGTGCCAAAGGCGGCATTGCCATGTCCGCCGATGTAGGTCTTGGTGGTCTGCTGCTCGACCAGCCGCTGCTCGGCACGTTTCACCGCTTGCAGAATCGGTGTCAGGCCCTGGGCATCTTTGTAGACGCCCACCCCGAGGTCGAACTTTTGCGGGTTCGGGTCTTTGGCATAAGACTCCATCAACCCGAGGATCGGGTCGCCGGGGACGCGGCCAATGGCGGCGAAATGCATCACTTGCGGCCCTCGGCATCCTTGGCCACTTCGTCAGTGCGCGCAGCCATGATGAAGTCGTTGCGGTGCAGGCCCTTGATCGAATGGCTCCACCAGGTCACGGTGACTTTGCCCCACTCGGTGAGCAGACCAGGGTGGTGACCTTCGGCCTCGGAGATCTCGCCGATGGCGTTGGTGAAGGCCAGGGCAAACTTGAAGTTCTTGAACAGAAAGACCTTTTCCAGCTGCATCACGCCATCGCGCACTTCGATGTTCCAGTCGGGGATCTGTTTGATCAGCACCGGCAATTCTTCATCGCTGACTTGCGGGGCGTCGGCGCGGCAGGCTTCGCAGTGGGCTTGGTTCAAGGTGGTCATGAGCGTGTTCCTGAAATCGAGTGGGTGGAAGTCAGTCGTCAGTGGCGTCACCCTAAAGCAACGCGCGGCCAGGGCATAGACTCACCTGGCGATAAAGGCAGGCGTTCAGGCCGCCTTGGGTTTGGGTGGGAACAGCGGCGCGTGCAGACCCAACTGCATGCCGCGCTCGACCATGCCCATGATGTCCTCCTGCGCCACTTCGAACAGGCGCTTGAGAGTGGGCAGGACAAAGTACAACGGTTGCAGGATGTCGATGCGATAAGGCGTGCGCATGGCTTCCAGCGGATCGAAGGCTTGATGCTTGGGCTGGTCCGACAGGCAGTACACGGTCTCTTTGGGCGAGGACAGAATACCGCCCCCGTAGATGCGTCGGCCTTCTGGCGTGTCCACCAGTCCGAACTCGATGGTCATCCAGTACAGGCGGGCAAGGTACACGCGCTGCTCTTTGGTGGCTGCGAGGCCAAGCTTGCCGTAGGTGTGGGTGAATTCGGCGAACCAAGGGTTGGTCAGCAGTGGGCAATGGCCGAATATCTCGTGGAAAATGTCCGGCTCTTGCAGGTAATCCAGTTCTTCGCGGGTACGAATAAAGGTCGCCACCGGAAACTGCTTATTGGCGAGCAATTCAAAGAAGGTCTGAAAGGGAATCAGCGCGGGTACCCGGGCAACTTGCCAGCCCGTGGTTTCGGCCAGCACTTTATTGATATCCGCCAGTTGCGGGATACGGTCGTGGGGCAGGGCGAGCTTGTCGATGCCGTCCAGGTATTCCTGGCAGGCGCGACCCTCGATCACTTTCAGTTGACGAGTGATCAGGGTATTCCACACCGCGTGTTCTTCAGGCGGGTAGTGGATAAAACCTTGCGCGTCGGGCTCGCGGGCCACGTACTGCGTCTGCTTCATACGGCTCTCCTGCTAGGCATTCGTTCTTGTTATATCCTGCTATGAGCCTATTGATACCTCTCCCGCAGCTGGATTCCAGCCACCTGTTGTCCAGGTAAGTAGGAAAAGTCTGCATGTTTTGTAAACTATTCGTTACGTCTTGTGCGTCGAGTGCTGGGGATTGCGATTTGCAGGTTTAAAAAGGCCGATGGCTGTCACATAATCTTGACAATTATCTGCGTCCGGCGGCAAAAAGACGCAGTCCGATCAGCCCTTCTCTAACCCATCGGGCCTTTTCATGCGTATCAAAGTGCATTGCCAGAACCGTATCGGCATCCTGCGGGACATCCTCAATCTGCTGGTCGAGTACGGGGTCAACGTCGCCAAAGGCGAAGTCGGTGGCGAGCATGGCAACGCCATTTACCTGTACTGCCCGAATCTGGTGAACATGCAATTCCAGGCGTTGCGCCCGCAGTTCGCGGCGATTGCCGGGGTATTTGGGGTCAAGCGCGTAGGGTTGATGCCGAGCGAGCGTAGGCATATGGAACTCAACGCCTTGTTGGGGGGCGCTGGAGTTCCCGGTGTTGTCCATCGACATGGGCGGCTCGATTGTCGCGGCCAACCGGGCTGCGGCGCAATTGCTCGGGGTGCGGGTGGACGAAGTCCCCGGGATTCCCTTGTCGCGCTACGCCGAAGACTTCGACTTGCCGGAGCTGGTGCGTGCCAGTAAATCGCGGATCAATGGCTTGCGGGTCAAGGTCAAGGGCGACGTATTCCTCGCCGACATCGCACCGCTGCAGTCTGCGGAACACGATGACAGCGAAGCCATGGCGGGTGCCGTGCTGACCCTGCACCGCGCCGACCGGGTCGGAGAACGCATCTACAACGTGCGCAAACAAGAGTTGCGCGGCTTCGACAGTATTTTCCAAAGCTCCAAAGTCATGGCCGCCGTGGTCCGTGAAGCCCGGCGCATGGCGCCGCTGGATGCGCCGCTATTAATAGAAGGTGAAACCGGCACCGGCAAGGAACTGCTGGCCCGTGCCTGTCACCTCGCCAGCCCGCGCGGGCAATCGCCATTGATGGCGCTTAATTGCGCGGGCTTGCCGGAGTCCATGGCTGAAACCGAGCTGTTCGGCTACGGGCCTGGCGCCTTTGAAGGGGCCAGGGCCGAGGGCAAGCTGGGCCTGCTGGAGTTGACCGCCGGCGGCACATTGTTTCTCGACGGCGTCGGGGAAATGAGCGCGCGGTTGCAGGCGAAGCTGCTGCGTTTTTTGCAGGACGGTTGTTTTCGCCGAGTAGGCAGTGATGAAGAGGTTTACCTGGATGTCCGGGTGATCTGCGCGACCCAGGTGGATTTGTCGGAGCTGTGTGCCCGTGGCGAGTTTCGGCAGGATTTGTATCATCGGTTAAACGTGCTGTCGCTGCATATCCCGCCGCTGCGTGAATGCCTGGATGGCTTGCCACCGCTGGTGGAGCATTTTCTCGATCAGGCCAGCCGGTTGATTGGCTGCCCGTTGCCGAAGCTGGCGCCGGCGGCGATGGAGCGGCTCAGTCATTATCATTGGCCGGGCAATGTACGGCAGTTGGAGAACGTGTTGTTTCAGGCGGTTTCTCTGTGTGACGGAGGGACGGTCAAGGCCGAGCATATTCGCTTGCCGGATTACGGCGTGCGTCAGCCGCTTGGCGATTTCTCTCTTGAGGGCGACCTGGAAGAGATTGTCGGGCGGTTTGAAAAGGCGGTGCTGGAGCGATTGTATGTGGATCATCCGAGTAGTCGGCTGCTGGGCAAGCGGTTGGGGGTTTCGCATACGACCATTGCCAATAAGTTGCGCGCGCATGAGGTAGTCAAGGTCCTGTAGGAGCGAGCTTGCTCGCGAAAAACCTGAATTCGCCTCGGGGGGGCCAGATTTCCCCCGTCATCGTTAACTATTTTCGCGAGCAGGCTCGCTCCTACAGGTAGGGAGCTTGCTCACAAAAAGCCGGCCACCCCACAGGTTGCGTTGCTTAACTGGGACTCGCGCGCATTGCCGCAACCGGCACAATCCCGCCGTTTTTCCGTCTCCCCTCAATCCCCACTCCACCCAGGTCACCCCGCAACCCCTTGCTCTGCCTGCCTTTGCGAAGATTTCAAAAAGTTGGTGCGTAAATTGCTAAAGACTCTTCAGTGCAACGGTGGGCGGCAAACGTCCGTCAGGAAGAGGAATGAGCGTGGACAAGTACCTTTATGTGGCAATGACCGGCGCCAGCCAGAACGCACTGGCGCAAAAGGCTCATGCCAACAATCTGGCGAACATTTCCACCAACGGCTTTCAGCGAGACTTGGAACAGGCCCGCTCAATGCCGGTGTTTGGTGACAGCTTTCCGGCGCGGGCGTTTGCCTTGACCGAGCGGCCGGGCACCGATTTTTCTCCGGGTTCCATGGTCGAGACCGGTCGCGACCTTGACGTCGCCGTCGGCGGTGATGGTTGGATCGCGGTGCAAACCCCGGATGGCGGCGAAGCCTACGTGCGTACCGCCAGCATGAACATCGACGCACTGGGCGTTCTGCGGGCCGGCAACGGCATGCCGATCATGGGCAACGGCGGGCCGATCGCGGTGCCGCCCGAGCAGAAAGTCGAAGTCGGCGAAGACGGCACCATCAGCATCCGCGCCATGGGCGAAGACCCGCGGGTGATGGCTGAGGTGGATCGCATCAAGCTGGTCAAGCCGGACCTCGCCAACATGACCAAAGGGCTGGACGGCGCGATCCATACCAAGGACGGCCAGCCAGCACCGGTCGATGCCAGCGTCAAGGTGGTCTCGGGTTTTCTGCAGTCAAGCAACGTCAATGCCGTCGAAGAAATGACCGCGGTGCTGGCCCTGTCCAAGCAATTCGAGCTGCACATCAAAATGATGAACAGCGCCAAAGAAGACGATCAGGCCATGACCCGTGTCATGCAGATGAGCTGATAGCCGCCTCACTACCTGCTTTTAAATAAATAGCGCAACGCGGCGCCAACAAACAGGCGCACGAAGGAGAACAGCATGCTTCCGGCTCTATGGGTTGCCAAAACCGGCTTGTCCGCTCAGGACACCAACCTGACCGTTATTTCCAACAACCTGGCGAACGTGTCGACCACGGGCTTCAAGCGTGATCGCGCCGAGTTCCAGGACTTGCTCTATCAGATCAAGCGTCAGCCTGGTGCCCAGTCGACCCAGGACAGCGAATTGCCGTCTGGCCTGCAAGTCGGTACCGGTGTGTCGATTGTCGGCACCCAGAAAAATTTCAGCGCCGGCAACCTGCAGCAGACCGGTCAGCCGCTGGACATGGCGATCAACGGCCGCGGTTTCTTCCAGATCCTGCAACCGGATGGGACTACGTCCTATACCCGTGACGGTACCTTCCACCTGGACGCCGACGGTCAGGTCGTGACCGCCAACGGTTTTGCCCTGGAGCCGGCGATTGTCGTGCCCAACGACGCACAGACCTTTACCGTCGGCGCTGACGGCACCGTGTCGGTCACTATCGCTGGTAACCCGGCGTCGCAAGTGATCGGCAACCTGCAGACCGCCGATTTCATCAACCCGGCCGGCCTGCAAGCCACCGGTAACAACCTGTTCCTGGAAACCGCCGCCAGTGGCGCGCCGCAAGTCGGCACCCCAGGCCTCAATGGCTTTGGTACCACTCTGCAAAGCACCCTGGAAACCTCCAACGTCAGCACCGTTGAAGAGATGGTCAACATGATCACCACGCAACGCGCCTACGAAATGAATTCCAAGGTGATTTCCACCGCCGATCAGATGCTTTCGTTCGTAACGCAGAATCTGTAACCAAGTCCATGACGCGTCGTTTGGGGCGTCTGCAACACCGTGAGGTAAGGGTCATGAGTCGCTTTGTTTCTGTTCTGGCATTGAGTGGGATTGCCGTGCTCGCGGGCTGCGTTGCCCCGACGCCAAAACCCAATGACCCGTACTACGCGCCGGTGTTGCCACGCACGCCGCTGCCTGCCGCCGCCAACAACGGTTCGATCTATCAGGCCGGTTTCGAACAGAACCTGTACAGCGACCGCAAGGCGTTCCGGGTCGGTGACATCATCACCATCACCCTCAATGAGCGCACCACGGCGAGCAAGAACGCCAACTCCCAGGTGGCCAAGAACAGCAAGACCGGGATTGGCCTGACCTCGCTGTTCGGCGGCGGCTTGAATACCAATAACCCGTTGGGTGGGGGTGACTTGAGCCTGGACGTCGGCTACAGCGGCGATCGCGCCACCAACGGCAGCAGCAAGGCGGGGCAGGGCAACAGCTTGGTGGGTTCGATCACAGTGACCGTTGCTGATGTATTGCCCAACGGCATCATTGCCATCCGCGGCGAGAAGTGGATGACGCTCAACACCGGTGACGAACTGGTGCGCATTGCCGGCATGGTGCGTGCGGATGACATTGCCACTGACAACACCGTGCCTTCCACGCGGATTGCCGATGCACGCATTACCTATTCGGGGACGGGTTCGTTTGCCGACGCCAGTCAGCCGGGCTGGTTTGACCGTTTCTTCCTTAGCCCGCTGTTCCCTTTCTAGGTGATCACTTTGACATTCAAACAGCTGATGGCGGCGGTGTTGTTGCTTTCCCTGAGCGTCGCCGCCCAGGCCGAACGCCTGAAGGACATCGCGAGCATTTCCGGGGTGCGCAGCAACCAGCTGATCGGCTACGGGCTGGTGGTGGGGCTTAACGGCACGGGCGACCAGACCACCCAGACGCCGTTCACCTTGCAGACCTTCAACAACATGCTCTCGCAGTTCGGGATCAAGGTGCCGCCCGGCTCGGGCAACGTGCAGTTGAAAAACGTCGCGGCGGTGTCCATCAGTGCCGATTTGCCGGCGTTTGCCAAGCCGGGGCAGGTGGTGGACATCACCGTGTCGTCCATCGGTAACTCGAAAAGCCTGCGCGGCGGGACCCTGCTGATGACCCCGCTCAAGGGCATCGACGGCAATGTCTACGCCATTGCCCAGGGTAACCTGGTGGTAGGCGGCTTCGATGCCGAGGGCCGTGACGGCTCGAAGATCACCGTCAACGTACCGTCCGCCGGCCGGATTCCCGGTGGCGCCACGGTAGAACGTACCGTGCCCAGTGGTTTCAATCAGGGCAACAGCCTGACCCTGAACCTCAACCGTTCGGACTTCACCACCGCCAAACGTGTGGTGGACAAGATCAACGATCTGCTTGGCCCTGGTGTGGCCCAGGCCATCGATGGCGGTTCGGTGCGGGTGACGGCACCGCTGGACCCGAGCCAGCGCGTGGATTACCTGTCGATCCTGGAAAACCTTGAAGTCGATCCGGGGCAGGCGGTGGCCAAGGTCATCATCAATTCCCGCACCGGCACCATCGTGATCGGGCAGAACGTCAAGGTTTCGCCAGCCGCCGTGACCCACGGCAGTCTGACCGTGACCATTACCGAAGACCCGATTGTCAGTCAGCCCGGGCCGTTTTCCAACGGCGAAACGGCTGTGGTTCCGCGCTCACGGGTGAATGCCCAGCAAGAAGCCAAGCCGATGTTCAAGTTCGGTCCGGGCACCACCCTGGATGAAATCGTCCGCGCGGTGAATCAGGTGGGCGCGGCGCCCGGCGACTTGATGGCAATCCTTGAAGCCCTGAAACAGGCCGGCGCCTTGCAAGCCGACCTGATTGTGATTTGAGGTCTTGGTCATGGACATGCGCAAGAGCGGTATCAGCAGTACGGCGGACTCGGGTTCTTACTCCGACCTCAACCGGCTGAACCAGCTCAAATATGGCGACAAAAACAGCGAAGGCAACATGCGCAAGGTGGCGCAGGAGTTCGAGTCGCTGTTTCTCAACGAGATGCTCAAGTCGATGCGCTCGGCCACCGATGCGCTGGGCCAGGACAACCCGCTGAACACGCCGGCGGCCAAGCAGTATCAGGAAATGTACGACCAGCAACTGGCGGTGTCGTTGTCCCGAGAGGGCGGCGGCATCGGTCTGGCGGACGTGCTGATGCGCCAGATGCAAAAGAACCAGCCAGTGGAAGGGCAGGCCTCGACCTTGCAGGGGCCGGAGCAAGCGCCGAAGAAAGTCGATGTGCCGACCCCGATTGCCGCCGGTACCTTGGCGGATGGCCCGCTGGGTCGCTCCAACGGTCAGCGCCCATTGTGGGCATCGCGCGTGGCGGTGGCGCCGCGAGTGGATGACGGCGTGGTACATAACGACATGGCGCTGATGAATCAGCGGCGGATTTCCTTGCCGAGCACGTTGACGGATCGCCTGCTGGCCGGGATTGTGCCGGGCGTTGAAGCCGCGAGCAGCGCCAAGGCCGCGCCGCTGCGCAACAGTGCCCTGGAAGATGGCGTGATCAACGGCGCCGCGCGTACCTTTGCGCTGCGCGACGCGAACATGCAGATTCACGGCCGTGCCGTGGCCCAGCCGCCGCTGGCGCCGGCGAAGAAAGCCTTCAGTTCGCAAGACCAGTTTGTCTCCACCATGCTGCCGATGGCCAAGCAGGCTGCCGAGCGCATTGGCATCGACCCGCGTTACCTGGTGGCCCAGGCCGCCCTGGAAACCGGCTGGGGCAAATCGGTGATGCGCCAGCAAGACGGCACCAGCAGCCATAACCTGTTCGGGATCAAGGCCGGGCAGAGCTGGCAGGGCCCTCAAGCCCGCGCAATCACCAGCGAGTTTCGCAACGGCGCGATGGTCAAGGAAACGGCGCAGTTCCGTTCCTACGATTCCTATCAGGACAGCTTCCATGACCTCGTGACGCTGCTGCAAAGCAATGAAAGATATAAAGAAGTTCTGAAGTCGGCCGATAACCCGGAACGATTTGTACGCGAGTTGCAGAAAGCCGGCTACGCCACTGATCCGAACTATGCCAGCAAGATTTCGCAGATCGCCAAGACGATGAACAGCTACCAGAATTACGCTGCCGCGCAGGCGCCCACTCTTTTATAAGGTCTGAACCATGGGTTTGCTCAATATCGGGATGTCGGGGCTCAATGCCTCTCAAGGGGCGCTAGCGACCTTGAGTAACAACATTGCCAACGCCAAGACTGCGGGATACTCGCGTCAGCAGACCACCCAGGTAGCCAACGGCATGACCGGGTTCGATGGGGTGTTTGTCGGTACCGGCACGACCCTGGCGGATGTGCGCCGGGTCTACAACCAGTACCTGGACACCCAGTTGCAGACCACGACATCGCTCAATAGCGATGCCAAGGCTTATCTGGACCAGATCGGGTCGGTGGACAAGCTGCTGTCCGACCAGAGCACTGGCGTCAGCGCGGCGCTGAACAGTTTTTTTGCGGCGTTGCAGACGTCGTCCGCCAACCCCAGCGACAACTCGGCGCGCCAACTGGTGCTGACTATCGGCCAGACCTTGGCCAATCGATTCAACTCGATCGGCGCTGAGCTGAACAAGCAGAAGGAAGGCATCAACGGTCAGCTGGAAACCATCACCGGCCAGGTCAATCAGTTGACCGCGTCCATCGCCGCCCTTAACCAGCAGATCAGCCAGGCGCGCGGCTCGGGCAATGCAGAGCCAGCGAACCTGCTGGACTCGCGGAACGAAGCAGTGCGTGCGCTCAACGAATTGGTGGGCGTGAAGGTCACCGAAACCAACGGCCACTTCGAGGTCAGCCTCGGTACCGGGCAGTCGCTGGTGTCGGACGGTATTTCCAACCCGCTGTCGGCGGTGCCGAGTCGAAACGACAAGAGCCAGTACACGATCATGCTGGCCAGCGGTTCGCAACAGATGGATGTAAGCTCGGTCATCAGTGGCGGTTCCATCGGCGGCCTGTTGCGCTACCGCAGTGATGTATTGATGCCCGCCATCAACGATCTGGGGCGTACGGCGCTGGTGGTTGCCGAGAGCATCAACACTCAACTGGGCCAGGGCCTGGACGCCAACGGTCAGTTTGGTGGCGCGCTGTTCAATGATATCAACAGCGCCACGGCCATCAGCCAGCGCAGTGTCGGCGGTCCGAACAACAGCAGTGCGGGCAACCTGAACGTCAGTATCAAAAACGCCAGTGAGCTGACGACCTTTGACTATAAAGTGACCTTCACCGACGCCAACAATTACACGGTGATCCGTTCGGACGGCAAGTCCATGGGCGCGTTCGACATGACTCAGCCGGCGCCGGTCATCGATGGTTTTACCCTGGTGCTCGACGGCCAGGGCGGCATGGCCCAGGGCGACACGTTCAAGGTCAGCCCGACCGCCAATGGCGCAACGAACCTCAAGGTGGTGATGAGCGACCCGAACAAGTTGGCGTTCTCCGGGCCGTTGCTCGCCGAGGGTAACAAGAACAACAGCGGTACCGGCGTGTTTGGCGCACCGACTTTGTCGGTGCCCCTGGATATCCACGGCGGTGCCGACACCGCTCAGCTCGAAGCCGCCATCAAAGATTCTCTGCCGGTGAAGATGGTGTTCGGCAAGCCCGCCGCCGATGGCACTCAGAGCTACGTGATCAACGACGCCAAGGGCAACCCGATTGGTAACGGCACCATTATTCCGGGCCAGGACAATAAGTTGACCATCAACGTGCCGATGCTGGACGCGGCCGGTAATGTGATCAATGACGCTGCCGGCAACCCCAGAACCTTTGGCGTTGACACGATGATTCGTGGTGAGCCGAAAGAGGGTGACAACTTCAGCGTGTCGTTCAACGCCGGCGGCACTCTGGACAACCGTAACGCCCTGAGCCTGCTTGAGCTGCAAACCAAAAAGACCGTGGGCGCGACCGACGGCAATGCCGGCGTCAGCATGACCACCGCCTACAGCCAGTTGGTGTCCTCCGTGGGCGGCAAGGCCAGCCAGGCGAATGTCGACAACTCCGCCACTGATGCCATGCTCGCTTCCGCCAAGTCCAGCCGCAGCTCCGTGTCCCAGGTCAACCTGGACGAAGAAGCGGGTGACATGATCCGGTTCCAGCAGTATTACACCGCGTCGTCGCAGATCATCAAGGCTGCGCAAGAAACCTTCAGCACGCTGATCAACAGTCTTTAAGGGAGTTTGAGACGATGCGTATCTCGACCGAACAGTATTTCGATACCAGTGCTTCGCGTTATTCGAACAACTTTTCCAATGTCACCAAGACTCAGCAGCAGATCGACTCCGGCGTGCGCATCCAGACAGCGGCGGACGATCCGGTCGGCGCCGCGCGTTTGTTGCTGTTGCAACAACAGCAAGACATGCTGGGTCAGTACGCGGGCAACATCAGCAGCATGAAAAACTCGCTCAACAGCGAGGAAAGTGTGCTGGAAAGTATCAATACCGCCTTGCAGCGTGCCGGCGAGCTGGCGATCAAGGTCGCGGGCAAGGGCGGCGGCGGTATCAGCGACGACGACCGCAAGGCCGTGGCCGCCGAGATCGGTGAAATCGAGAAGCAGGTACTGAGCCTGCTCAACAGCAAGGACTCGTCCGGTCACTATCTGTTTTCCGGCGGCAAGAGCGACACGCCGCCTTATGCGCGCAACAGCGATGGCACCTACAGCTATCAGGGCGATGAAACTGCGCTGAGCCTGAAGGTCTCGGACACCTTGTCGATGGTGGTTAACGACACGGGCAAGAGCATTCTGGAAGGTACGCCTAACGCCGGTCGTACCCAGGCGACTCCCGAGGTCAACGATGGCAAGATCTGGGTCTCGGCGGGCACGATTGAATCGCCGTCGGCCTATGACAAGAGTTTTACCGAGGGCCAGCCCTATAAGCTGACCTTTCTCAGCAGCACCCAGTACACCGTGACGGATTCGGCGGGCAACGACATCACCTCGGAGACGGCCGGCAATGGCGTGTTTGACGCGACCAAGGAAGGCAGCGCCTCCATCAGTCTGCGGGGCGTGACCTTCGATATCGACCAGAACTTCACCGACGTCAAGCCCGGTCCCGACACCGATGCGGTTTACCAGGATCGGGTGTATACCCTGGAAACCAAACCGGACAGCTTCAGCGTATCGCGCACCCCGAGCAACGCCTCCACGGCGCAGTTGTCGGCGGGCAACGTGACCAGTCAGGCGGACTACTCCAGCACATTCCCGAACAAGGGCGCGGTGATCAAGTTCACCTCGGCCACCGATTATGAGGTGTACGCCCAGCCGATCAACGCCGACAGCAAACCCGTGTCTGCCGGTTCGGTGACACCTGGCACACCGGCGTTGCCGGGGCCGCCACCGGTGCCGGCGACGCCGGACACCATCACCGCGGCAGGGGTGACCTTTAATGTGGCGGGCGCGCCGGGGGCCGGGGATCAGTTTTCGGTCGGTTCCAGCACCCACAAGTCGCAGAACGCCCTGGATACCCTCAGTCAGTTACGCCAGGCGCTGGAGACACCCTCCGATGGTGATCCGATTGCCCAGGGCAAACTGAGCGATGTGGTCAACGCGACCATCACCAATCTGCAGGCGTCCTATGCCCAGGTGGACAGCGTGCGTGGCTCGATTGGCGCGCGGCTGAACTCGTTGCAGATCCAGGAGACGGAAAACACCAGCATGGTCCTGGCCAACAAATCGACGGTTTCGGCGATTGGCGACACCGATGTGGCGACGGCATCCATTGATCTGGCGTTTCAGAAGGCGATGCTCGAGGCCTCACAGCTGGCGTTCGTGAAAATCTCGCAGTTGAGCCTGTTCAGCCGCATGTAATTCGCGGCAAGACCCGACGGCCCAGCCTGGCAACAGGCTGGGCCGTTGTCGTTTGCGGGCGCGAAGTTCTTCGTGCTTTTGTACAATGCGCACAAAAAATCAGTGACCTGTGAGTCATAAAGGGCATCTTCACTGTATCGTGTAAAAAGGACAGGTGGCTGCCGAGCCCGTTTCATTGGTGCCGGGTGGCGCTTTCGGCGGTTTTTCTGCGGGGTTATCCCCTTTATTGTCAGCGCTCCTGAATGCATTCAGGGGTGTTCTCCAGCTATTTAGTATTGGGAAGCCACAATGATTGGCATAAAAAGCATCGCCAGCTATGTGCCGGCAGACGGGCTTGATAACTACGCCCAGGGTGCAAAATTCGCTAAGGATGAAGAATTCATCATTGGCAAGATCGGTTCGGCTTTTCTGCCGCGCAAGGATGCTGCGCAGGAAACTTCCGACCTGTGTGTCGAAGCAGTGAACGCCTTGTTTGCCAAAAACCCGGATCTGCAGCGCGACGCCATTGATGCGCTGATCGTCGTGACCCAGAACGGCGATGAAGAGGGCTTGCCGCATACCGCCGCCATCGTCCAGGACAAACTGGGCCTGCCGACCCACGTTGCCGCCTTCGATATTTCCCTGGGCTGTTCCGGTTACGTCTACGGCATCTATGCGATGAAAGGCTTCATGGAAGCCGCGGGCCTGAAAAATGGCCTGCTGATCACCGCTGACCCGTACTCGAAGATTGTCGACCCGCAAGACCGCAACACCACTATGCTGTTCGGCGATGCCGCCACCGCCACCTGGATGGGCGAAGATGCGCCATGGGTGCTGGGCAAAGCCAAGTTCGGCACCGACGGCTCCGGGGCGCCGCACTTGAAGGTCAGCGACGGCGTGTTCTTCATGAACGGGCGTCAGGTCTTCAACTTCGCCCTGATCAAAGTGCCGGCGCATTTGCACCAGTTGCTCGATGAGTCTGACCTCAAGGCGGACGATATCGACGCATTTTGCATCCACCAGGGCAGCGCGGCGATTGTCGACGCCGTGGCCCGTCGCTTTGAAGACGCACCGGTGGACAAGTTCATCAAGGACATGGTCGAGACCGGCAATACGGTGTCGTCGAGCATTCCCCTGTTGCTGGAGAAGCACGTGATGGACGCCACCTGGAAACGCGTGGCGATCAGCGGTTTTGGTGTGGGCCTGTCCTGGGGCTCGGCGATCATCTATCGGCCGTGATGCGTTGATAGGCTGCATGAAAAACGCCGATGATCGAAAGATCATCGGCGTTTTTGTGTGTGTGGGAGTGGGCTTGCTCGCGATGGCGCTGGGTCAGTTACCGCATCTGTGCTTGATCCAGCGCCATCGCGAGCAAGCCTGCTCCCGCTTGGGGTTTTTGCGGGGCTAAGGCCTTGAAATACAAGGGATGGCACAGGGCTAGTAAAAAAAATCAAAAAAATCCTCAAGCAACCTGCATTCACGACGATAACTATTACGAAGGTTCTCTAGGCCACACCCGGCGGTTGCCAGGGCCGGAAGCCGCAGTATCCAACTCACGAGGATTTCGTCATGGCAATGTCCGTAAACACCAACATTACTTCCCTGGGCGTCCAGAAGAACCTGAACAAAGCATCCGACGCTTTGAGCCAGTCGATGAACCGCTTGTCTTCGGGCCTGAAAATCAACAGCGCCAAAGACGACGCTGCTGGCATGCAGATCGCCAACCGTCTGAACAACCAGGTCAAAGGCCTGAACGTTGCAATCTCCAACGCCAACAACGGTGTTTCGATTGCCCAGACCGCTGAAGGCGCAATGCAAGAATCCACCAACACCCTGCAGCGTCTGCGTGAACTCGCCCTGCAAGCGGCCAACGGTGATAAAAGCGACGCTGACCGTGTTTCCCTGCAACAAGAATTCACCGCTAAAGTCGGCGAGCTGAACCGTATCGCCAGCACCACCACCTTCGGTGGTCGTAACCTGCTCGACGGCTCGTTCAACAACGTAGCGTTCCAGATCGGCGCCAACGCCAACGAAACTATCTCGTTCGGCATGACCGACATCAGCTCTACCGCTCTGAAAGGCAACTTCAGCGAAGCGGCTGTAGACGGTACTGCAATGACTGGCCTGGCGGCTACCGCTACTGGTTCGGTATTGACCAAGGCTACTGTGACCGGTACCGCGGACGCCACCATTCTCGCTGGCGAAGCGATCAACATCAACGGCCTTGATATCACGCTGGGCGCGGGTGCTGCTGGTGTTCCTGCCGCTACCGCTGCCATTGCCGCTATCAACGCTCAGTCGGACATCACAGGTGTGACTGCCACTGCCGATGCTACCGGTACAGTGAGCCTGATATCGACCAAGGCCATTGTTCTCGCGGCACCAACCACTGGTACTGATGGCTTGGCCGCTCTCGGCATGACTGCTGGTAGCAACGCTGCTGTAACTCCCACTGGCGCGTCTATCATGGGCGCTGCCGGTGGTATCTCGGTCAACGGAGTCGCTGTTGATTGGGTTGATACCGACGACATGACAACCGTTCTGGCCGCCATCGCTGCTGAGGCCGGTACTGGCGCTACCGCGGAACTGGTAGGCGGTCGTGTCAAGGTGACCTCGGGTGATGGTGCAGAGATCAAGCTGGCCAACACCGATAGCGGTTCGCTGTCGCAGTTGGGCCTCTCGGCTGGCACTACTCAGGCCAAGTTGACCGCTGACACCTCGATCGACGTAAACGGCGTTGAAGTCAAGTTCAAGAAGGGTGACACCGCTGACGCGATCGTAGCTTCGATCAACAGCGCCAGCACCGGTGTTCAAGCCAGCAAAAACGCTGACGGTACCCTGAACCTGTTCGCTGACAAAGACATCACCATCAAGGACGGTAGCGCCGGTACGGGTCTGGCTGCCCTGGGTCTGACCACTGTTGCTGGTAACGGCACCAAAACTGCCGTGACCATGGAAACCAGCGTTTCCGACCTGAGCGTCCTGACTGCCGCTTCTTCGCAGCAGGCCATCCAGGCGCTGGACGATGCCATGCAGCAGATCGACAGCCAGCGTTCGCAGCTGGGTGCGGTGCAAAACCGTTTCGCCAGCACCGTGGCCAACCTGCAGAGCATTTCGCAGAACTCCTCGGCCGCCAAAGGCCGCGTAGAAGACGCTGACTTCGCTGCTGAAGCCGCTGAACTGACCAAGCAACAAACCCTGCAACAGGCTTCCACCGCGATCCTGTCCCAGGCCAACCAGCTGCCATCCGCTGTACTGAAGCTGCTTCAGTAATATCGGTAGCGGTCAGTCAACGGAAGGGCGCGTCTACGTGCCCTTCCGTTTTTTCAGTTTTGAGGTGATGACATGGACATGAGTATCAAGCTGAACGCGTCTTACCCGGCTGGCGTAACCCAGACTAGTAACGCAACCCCGGCCCAGAACCCGCCCACGGCCAATACCGAGTCGACCTCTGACGAGGAGCCGCAGCGGGTAGCGCTGGAAAAAGCGGTAACCGATATTCGTGAATACGTGCAGGCTACTCAACGTAACCTGGACTTTTCCATCGATGACACCACCGGCAAAGTGGTCGTCAAGGTGATCGCCACCGACAGTGGCGAAGTGATTCGACAGATACCATCGGAGACCGCGCTGAAGTTGGCGCAGAATCTGAGCGATGTCAGCAGCCTGTTGTTTGATACCCGGGCTTGAGTTGGCACGAAACATGTTTCTGATTGCTGCTTGGGCGCGTTGCGCCAATAAAGCGGCAGCCGCAGGACAAGGAGAATAGCAAATGGCTAGTTCAACGATTTCCGGCCCAGGTTCGGGCTACGACACCCAAGCCATCGTCAGCGCGTTGGTGGGGGCCGAAAAGGCGCCTAAACAGGCGCAGATTACCGATCAGCAAAAACAGACGACCGTCAAGTTGTCGGCTGTCGGTACTATTAAGACGGCATTGGAAGCCTACCAGTCGGCAATCACCAAGTTGAACAATGTCTCCGCGTTCAATGGACTGGCGGCCAGTACCTCCGAAGAAAAAAACGTCAAGGTCACCCTGGGTGATGGCGCGTCCGCCGGTAAATACACCGTTGTGGTCCAGAACCTCGCCACCGCGTCGAAAGTCACCAGCAAGGTGATCGAAGACGGCGCGTCGGGCAAGGCCAATACCAGTGATGAAGACCAGACACTGACGATCAACCAGTCGGGCAAAAGCTACGACGTGGTGATTCCTGGTGGCGCGACCCTGCAACAGGTGCGGGAGTCGATCAATACCCAGCTGTCTTCCCAAGGCATCAGCGCCAACGTGTTGAGCGATGCCAACGGTGCGCGACTGGTACTCACCTCGACCACCAGCGGCGAAGGCACCGATATCACCCTCAGCGGTGATTCGGAGCTGGCCGTCGGTTATGACGCGGGTGAACCGGCGAGGAACGCCAAATACACCATCGACGGCATCTCGATGGAGTCCACCAGCAACAAGGTGACGTCCGCGATCAGTGGTGTGACGTTGGATCTGGTGGCTGCCGAAGATCCCGCCAAGCCGGTCACTATCACCGTTGCCAGCAATACCGAGACCTTGAAGACCTCGGTGCAATCGTTCGTCACCGCCTACAACGCGCTGATGACTGCGATCAACACCCAGACCAAAGTCACCGCCACCGGCGATGCTTCGACGACCACGGCGGGCGCCTTGACCGGTGATTCGTCGATGCGTCAATTGGTCGCCAGTCTGCGCAGTGAGTTGGTCAACGGTTCTGGTGCCGGAACCATCAGCAGCCTGTCCCAGGCGGGCATTACCACCGACCAGAAAACCGGGCTGTTGAGCCTGGACGACAAGGCGTGGGACAAGGCCGTGGTCAAAGGTGCGGGTGACATCGCCAAGCTGTTCACCGGTGACACCGGTTTGATCTCCCGCATGAACAAGGCGACCTCCAGCTATGTGGGCTCCACAGGGACGCTGGCGACCCGCGCCACGGACCTCAATACCAAGCTGACCGACTTGACCACCGAACAGGCAAACCTGGACCGACGGATGGAATCCCTGCAGAAATCCTTGTCCGCCAAGTACACGGCGATGGATACGATGATCGCGCAGATTAACGCCAGCAGCTCCAGCATCATGACCACCCTCAACTCACTGAACAATCCGAAGTCGAACTGACCGGCGGGCGTCCGGAACCGGTAAAAGGGCCTGGACGCACAGTTCCCGATTAAAGTTTTTCTCGGCACAGTCGAAAAACTGGTTAAGCAAATTTATTCGACTGTGGCCTGTAACGAGGTAGCAACATGAACCCTATGAGAGCCCTTCGCCAATACCAGAAGGTCAATTCCCACGCTCAGGTCTCTGAAGCCAGCCCGCACCGCCTGGTGCAGATGCTGATGGAAGGTGGGCTTGATCGCATGGCTCAGGCCAAGGGCGCATTGAGCCGTGGTGACATCGCCCAGAAGGGGCTGATGCTGGGCAAGGCGATTGAGATTATTTCCGGTCTGCGCGATGGCCTGGAGCCGGAGAAAGCCGAAGATCCGGCCGCCGTGCAGCAGTTGGATGCGTTGTACGATTACATGGGTAACCGCTTGGTCGAAGCCAATCGCGTGAACGATGCCGACATGATCGACGAAGTCGCCCGTTTGCTGATCACAGTCAAAACCGGCTGGGATGCCATCGCTCCGCAATAAGGCCACCGGCCTTGAGGAACACGTCATGAGCCATGCACTGCAACGGATTGACGACACCCGCGATGCCCTGATCGGCGCGTTGGCGGAGCGTGACTGGGATACCATCGGCGAGCTGGATCTGGGCTGCCGCGCGGCGATCGACGAGGTGCTGAGCGAAGTGCCGGTCGACGAAAGCGTGCTGCGCGAAAAGCTGGAGAGCCTGCTGGTGGTTTATCAACAGTTGCTGGAAGTGACGACCGGCGAGCGCCAGGCGATTTTTGAAGAGATGTCGCAGATCAACCAAGCTAAAAATGCGTCAAAGGTTTACCATCTGTTCGGCTGATCTGGCTCAGTTAATCCGAACAAAGCGCGTCATAAATTTGACCGTGCAGTTTTTTTTGACTTAACTAGTGCTATTTTCAGACGTCAGATAGCCGTAGCGCAGAAAATGCCTACCGCTATCTAGATTGCCCCGACTCAAGGGCATTTGAGTTTTACTAGGGAAGTTGCTATTGCATGTGGCGTGAAACCAAAATTCTGCTAATTGATGACGATAGCGTTCGTCGCCGCGATCTGGCGGTGATTTTGAATTTTCTTGGTGAAGAAAATTTGCCCTGCGGCAGCCACGATTGGCAGCAGGCTGTCAGCTCGTTGTCGTCGAGCCGTGAAGTCATTTGTGTGCTGATCGGGACGGTAAACGCTCCTGGCGCGGTTCTTGGCCTCCTAAAGACACTCTCAACCTGGGATGAGTTCCTTCCGGTGTTGCTAATGGGTGATATTTCTTCCGTGGAGCTTCCGGAAGACCAGCGCCGCCGCGTGCTTTCCACCCTGGAAATGCCTCCCAGCTACAGCAAATTGCTCGATTCCCTGCACCGTGCCCAGGTTTACCGCGAGATGTATGACCAGGCCCGCGAGCGCGGCCGTCACCGCGAACCCAATCTGTTCCGCAGCCTGGTCGGCACCAGTCGTGCCATCCAGCACGTGCGCCAGATGATGCAGCAAGTGGCCGATACCGATGCCAGCGTACTGATCCTTGGCGAATCCGGTACCGGCAAGGAAGTGGTCGCGCGCAACCTGCATTACCACTCCAAGCGCCGTGACGGGCCATTTGTGCCGGTCAACTGTGGGGCGATTCCCGCAGAGCTGCTGGAAAGCGAACTGTTCGGCCACGAGAAGGGCGCCTTTACCGGGGCGATCACCAGCCGTGCCGGACGCTTTGAACTGGCCAATGGCGGCACGCTGTTCCTCGACGAAATCGGCGACATGCCGTTGCCGATGCAGGTCAAGTTGTTGCGCGTGTTGCAGGAGCGCACTTTCGAGCGGGTGGGCAGCAACAAGACCCAAAGCGCCGACGTGCGCATCATTGCCGCGACCCACAAGAACCTCGAAAGCATGATCGAGGTCGGCAGCTTCCGCGAAGACCTCTATTACCGCCTCAATGTATTCCCAATCGAGATGGCGCCGCTGCGTGAGCGCGTGGAAGACATCCCGTTGCTGATGAACGAACTGATCTCGCGCATGGAGCACGAAAAGCGCGGCTCGATCCGTTTCAACTCGGCGGCGATCATGTCCCTGTGCCGTCACGGCTGGCCGGGCAACGTCCGCGAGCTGGCCAATCTGGTGGAACGCATGGCGATCATGCACCCATACGGGGTGATTGGCGTGGTCGAATTGCCGAAGAAGTTCCGTTATGTCGATGACGAAGACGAGCAGTTAGTAAACAGCCTGCGCAGCGACCTGGAAGAGCGGGTAGCCATCAACGGGCATGCCCCGGACTTTAGCGCCAGCGCCCTGTTGCCCCCCGAAGGCCTGGACTTGAAGGACTACCTCGGCAGTCTGGAGCAAGGGTTGATCCAGCAGGCTCTGGATGACGCCGGCGGTATCGTCGCCCGTGCCGCCGAGCGTTTGCGTATCCGTCGTACCACCCTGGTCGAGAAGATGCGCAAGTACGGCATGAGCCGTCGTGAAGGTGATGAACAGGCGGATGATTGACGCCTGTTTTTCAAGTCATTCATTAATAAGCGTTTTTTTTTAGGCACGGGTATTGCTACAGCACTCGCAACGTTCCGTTTAACTGACGGTCAGCCAAGCGAGAGAGCACAATGCCCCACGCCGCCCAACTATCTTCCGTCCCTGGCACTCAGGGGCTCGTCCCGTCCGTAGAGCAGATGAGCCGGAAAGGGCTTGAACAGGCGTTTTCGCTGTTCAGCCAGATGTCCAGCCAGTTGACTGACTCTTACAGCCTGCTGGAAGCCCGGGTCTCGGAGCTCAAGGGCGAGTTGGCGGTGGTCAGTGCCCAGCGCATGCAAGAGTTGGCCGAGAAAGAGCGTCTGGCCAACCGCCTGCAAAATCTCCTCGATCTGTTGCCTGGTGGCGTGATTGTCATCGACGACCAGGGCCGCGTGCGCGAAGCCAACCCCGCCGCGTGCGATCTGCTGGGTTTGCCGCTGGAAGGTGAGTTGTGGCGCCAGGTAATCACCCGTTGTTTTGCGCCCCGGGAAGATGACGGTCACGAGATCTCCCTCAAGGATGGTCGTCGCCTGTCCATTGCTACCCGCTCGCTCGACGCGGAGCCTGGTCAATTGGTGTTGCTCAACGACCTGACTGAAACCCGTCACTTGCAAGATCAACTGGCGCGCCATGAGCGCCTGTCGTCCCTGGGGCGGATGGTCGCTTCTCTGGCGCATCAGATTCGCACGCCGCTTTCGGCTGCGCTGATTTATGCCAGTCATTTGACTGACGAACAGTTGCCGACGGCGACTCACCAGCGTTTTGCCGGGCGGCTCAAGGAGCGCCTGCATGAGCTGGAGCATCAGGTGCGCGACATGCTGGTGTTTGCCCGTGGCGAATTGCCGCTGACTGACCGGGTCACGCCCGCGGCGTTGATGCAAGCCCTGCAAGCGGCCGCGGCCCCGCATATTCAAGAGGCGTCAGTCCGTTGGCAGTGCGATAGCCATCAGGGCGAATTGCTGTGCAACCGCGATACGTTGGTGGGCGCGCTGCTCAACCTGATTGAAAACGCCACCCAGGCCAGCGGTGTCGGTGCGCGCCTCAAGGTTCACTTGTACCGTCGCGCCGACACCCTGCGCCTGTGCGTCAGCGACTACGGCAGTGGGATTGACCCGGCGGTGTTGCAACGTCTGGGCGAACCTTTCTTTACCACCAAGACCAACGGCACCGGTCTCGGACTGACGGTGGTCAAGGCGGTCGCTCGTGCGCATCAGGGAGAATTGCGCTTGTCTTCCCGATTGGGGCGCGGCACCTGTGCATTGATAACGCTGCCGTTGTTTTCTGGCGCGGCAAGCGCGGAGTAAAGGTAAATGGCTATCAAGGTTTTATTGGTTGAAGACGATCGCGCCCTGCGTGAAGCATTGGCTGACACGCTGTTGCTGGCGGGTCATGACTATCGGGCGGTCGGCTCGGCCGAGGAAGCTTTGCAGGCGGTGGAGCAGGAATCTTTCAGTCTGGTGGTCAGTGACGTCAATATGCCCGGCATGGACGGGCACCAGTTACTGGGCCTGTTGCGTGCGCGACAACCGCAACTGCCGGTGTTGCTGATGACGGCGCATGGCGCCGTGGAGCGGGCGGTCGACGCCATGCGCCAGGGCGCGGCGGACTATCTGGTCAAGCCGTTCGAGCCCAAGGCGCTGATCGAACTGGTCGCTCGCCATGCCCTCGGTGTCGTGGCGCTGGCGGACGGCGAGGGGCCGATTGCCGTCGAGCCGGCCAGTGCGCAACTGCTGGAGTTGGCGGCGCGGGTCGCGCGCAGCGATTCCACGGTGCTGATCTCTGGTGAGTCGGGTACCGGCAAGGAGGTGTTGGCGCGTTACATTCACCAGCAGTCCCATCGTGCCAACCAGCCGTTTATCGCCATCAACTGCGCCGCGATCCCTGACAACATGCTCGAAGCTACTTTGTTTGGTCATGAAAAAGGCTCGTTTACCGGTGCCATCGCGGCCCAGGCGGGCAAGTTCGAGCAGGCCGATGGCGGCACCATCTTGCTCGATGAAATCTCCGAAATGCCTCTCGGCCTGCAAGCCAAGTTGCTGCGGGTGCTGCAAGAGCGCGAGGTGGAGCGGGTCGGTGCACGTAAGCCGATCCAGCTGGACATCCGTGTGGTTGCCACCACCAACCGCGATCTGGCGGGCGACGTGGCGGCGGGGCGCTTTCGTGAAGACTTGTTCTACCGTCTTTCGGTGTTCCCGCTGGCCTGGCGCCCGCTGCGTGAGCGCCCGGCCGATATCGTCCCGCTGGCCGAGCGCTTGCTGAACAAGCACGTCAATAAAATGAAGCATGCTCAGGCGCGGTTGTCGGCCGAAGCCCAGGCGTGCCTGATCAATTACCCATGGCCGGGTAATGTGCGAGAGCTGGACAATGCGATTCAGCGCGCGTTGATTTTGCAGCAGGGTGGCTTGATCCAGCCCCAGGATTTCTGCCTGGCGATGGGCGCCGGCAGTGTGCCGATACCGAGTCTGGCGATACCGACGGTGGTCGCCGAAAGCGCGCCCGCCGAGGTGGCCGGAGGGTTGGGGGACGACCTGCGCCGCCGCGAATTCCAGATGATCATCGACACCCTGCGTGCCGAGCGGGGCCGTCGCAAAGAAGCTGCGGAGCGTCTGGGCATCAGTCCACGCACGCTGCGCTATAAGCTGGCGCAAATGCGCGATGCCGGGATGGACGTGGAAGCGTATCTTTTCGCTAGCTGACATACATATATGCTGACAAGCTTTGTCGGCTTTTCTTACAAGTAGCCATGGAGCTGGCACCCTTGTTGCTACCGTTCCTACTAACCGCAGCGTAGTGTCAAAAATTTGCGGGTCGTCGGAGAGAGAAGTTCATGAGCCAAGGTGTTGAGTTCAATCGGTTGATGTTGGATATGCGATCCATGCAAATGGACGCGATGGCTCAGCCAAAATCCGTCGTCCAGGCGCCGGAACTGAGCCAAAGCAGCTTTTCCGACATGCTCGGTCAAGCCATCAACAAAGTCAGCGACACCCAGCAGGCGTCCAGTCAGCTGTCCACTGCCTTCGAAATTGGCAAGAGCGGCGTGGATCTCACCGACGTGATGATTGCCTCGCAGAAGGCCAGCGTTTCCTTCCAGGCCTTGACCCAGGTGCGTAACAAGCTGGTTCAGGCCTATCAAGACATCATGCAGATGCCGGTTTAAGGACGAGATTTAAGTCATGGCAGAAGCAGTCGTGGATAACGCACCCGCCAAGACAGACGGCAAACCGCCGCTGTTTGGCCTGTCGTTCCTGGAAAACCTTTCGGAAATGACCATGTTGCGTCAGGTGGGCCTGATGGTCGGCCTGGCTGCCAGCGTGGCGATTGGTTTTGCCGTGGTGCTGTGGTCGCAGCAACCTGATTACCGGCCGCTCTATGGCAGCCTGGCCGGTATGGACGCCAAGCAGGTCATGGAAACCCTGGCCACCGCCGATATCGCCTACACCGTTGAACCGAATTCTGGCGCCTTGCTGGTCAAGGCTGACGACGTCGCCCGTGCCCGCTTGAAGCTGGCCGCGGCCGGCGTTGCGCCTACCGACGGCAATATCGGTTTTGAGATCCTCGACAAGGACCAGGGCCTGGGGACCAGTCAGTTCATGGAAGCCACCCGCTATCGTCGCGGCCTGGAAGGTGAACTGGCGCGTACCATCGCCAGCCTGAACAATGTCAAAGGTGCGCGCGTGCACCTGGCAATTCCGAAAAGCTCAGTGTTTGTGCGCGATGAGCGCAAGCCTAGCGCTTCGGTATTGGTCGAACTGTTTTCCGGTCGTTCGCTGGAGCCGGGCCAGGTCTTGGCGATCGTCAATCTTGTGGCCACCAGCGTTCCTGAATTGAGCAAGTCGCAAATCACCGTCGTCGATCAAAAGGGCAACCTGCTTTCCGATCAAGCGGAAAATTCAGCGCTGACCATGGCTGGCAAACAGTTCGACTACAGCCGGCGCATGGAAAGCATGCTGACCCAGCGGGTGCATAACATCCTGCAACCGGTGCTGGGTAATGACCGCTACAAGGCCGAAGTGTCCGCCGATGTCGACTTCAGTGCTGTCGAATCCACGTCCGAGCAGTTCAACCCGGACCAGCCGGCCCTGCGCAGTGAACAATCGACCAGTGAGCAACGCACCGCCTCCAACGGCCCCCAAGGTGTGCCGGGAGCCCTGAGCAACCAGCCTCCGACTCCGGCGACGGCTCCGCAAGTCGCTGGTGGCGCCGCCGCCGCCGTCGCCGCGATCCCGCCCGGCCAACCCCTGCTGGACGCCAACGGCCAGCAAATCATGGACCCGGCCACCGGCCAGCCGATGCTCGCGCCATACCCTGCGGACAAGCGTCAGCAGTCCACCAAAAACTTCGAACTGGACCGTTCCATCAGTCACACCAAGCAGCAACAAGGCCGCTTGAACCGCTTGTCGGTGTCGGTGGTGGTGGATGATCAGGTCAAGGTCGATGCCGCCAACGGCGAAACCACCCGTGCACCCTGGAGCGCCGACGAATTGGCGCGCTTTACCCGCCTGGTCCAGGACGCCGTGGGCTTTGACGCCAGCCGTGGCGACAGCGTGAGCGTGATCAACATGCCGTTCTCCCAGGAGCGCAGCGAGGTGATTGCCGAAATCCCGTTCTACTCGCAACCCTGGTTCTGGGACGTGGTCAAACAAGTGCTGGGTGTGTTGTTCATCCTGGTGCTGGTGTTCGGTGTGCTGCGTCCGGTACTCAACAACATTACCGGTAACGGTAAGAAACAGTTGGCGCCGTTCGGTGGCAGCGATGTCGAGTTGGGCGGCATGGGCGGCCTGGATGGCGAACTGGCCAACGACCGCGTCAGCCTCGGCGGGCCGCAGAGCATTCTGTTGCCAAGCCCGAGCGAAGGCTATGACGCACAGTTGAACGCAATCAAAAGTCTGGTGGCAGAAGATCCGGGTCGTGTGGCCCAGGTCGTGAAAGAGTGGATCAACGCAGATGAGTGATAATCGAGCCTCTGTTGCCAAGCTGTCCCGGGTCGACAAGGCAGCTGTCCTGCTGCTGTCCCTGGGAGAGACCGACGCGGCCCAAGTGTTGCGGCATATGGGGCCCAAGGAAGTGCAGCGGGTCGGCGTGGCCATGGCGCAAATGCGCAATGTGCACCGTGAGCAAGTTGAGCAGGTGATGAGTGAGTTCGTCGAAATTGTCGGCGACCAGACCAGCCTGGGCGTCGGTTCCGACAATTACATCCGCAAAATGCTGACCTCGGCCCTGGGCGAAGACAAGGCCAACGGCCTGATCGACCGTATCCTGCTGGGCGGCAACACCAGCGGCCTCGACAGCTTGAAGTGGATGGAGCCGCGTGCGGTGGCGGACGTGATTCGTTACGAGCACCCGCAGATCCAGGCGATTGTCGTGGCTTACCTGGACCCGGACCAGGCGGGCGAAGTGCTCGGCCATTTCGACCACAAGGTGCGCCTGGACATCATCCTGCGCGTCTCGTCGCTGAACACCGTACAGCCAGCGGCGCTGAAGGAATTGAACACCATTCTGGAGAGGCAGTTCTCCGGCAACTCCAACGCCGCGCGCACCACCCTGGGCGGCATCAAGCGCGCAGCGGATATCATGAACTTCCTCGACAGCTCGGTGGAAGGTCAGTTGATGGACTCGATCCGCGAGATCGACGACACGCTGTCGGTGCAGATCGAAGACCTTATGTTTGTCTTCAATAACCTGTCCGATGTCGACGACCGTGGCATCCAGGCGTTGCTGCGTGAAGTCTCCTCCGACGTGCTGGTGCTTGCCCTCAAGGGCTCGGATGAGGGCGTCAAGGAGAAGATCTTCAAGAACATGTCCAAGCGTGCCTCGGAACTGTTGCGCGACGACCTGGAAGCCAAGGGACCGGTGCGCGTCAGCGACGTGGAAACCGCACAGAAGGAAATCCTCACCATTGCCCGCCGTATGGCCGAAGCCGGAGAAATCGTTCTCGGCGGGAAGGGCGGCGAAGAAATGATCTAAGGCGCAGCGCATGTCGACCAATGATGAGACGCCCAGCGATCTGATTCGCGCCCGGGATGTCGGCGGGTTCGACGTCTGGTCGCTGCCCAGCTTCGACCCGTACCAGCCCGAACCCGAGCCGGAACCTGTAGAAGAACCTCCCGTTGAGATGGAAGAAGTCCCGCTGGAGGAAGTCCAGCCGCTGACCCTGGAAGAGCTGGAAAGCATCCGTCAGGAAGCTTACAACGAGGGGTTTGCCATCGGCGAAAAGGAAGGCTTCCACAGCACCACCCTCAAGGTTCGCCAAGAAGCCGAGGCCGCCCTGAATATCCGCCTGAACAGCCTGGAGCGGCTGATGGGCAACCTGTTCGCACCGATTGCCGAACAGGACGCACAGCTGGAAAAAGCCATGGTTGGCTTGGTCGAGCACATCGTCCGCCAAGTGATCCAGCGTGAACTGGTGCTGGACTCCAGCCAGATCGAAAGTGTGATGCGCGAAGCCCTGATGTTGCTGCCCTTGGGCGTTGGCAATGTGCGTTTGTACATCAATCCGCAGGATTTCGAGCAGGTCAAGGCCTTGCGCGAACGCCATGAGGAAACCTGGCGCATTGTCGAAGATGCGGCATTGCAGCCCGGCGGTTGTCGGGTCGAGACCGAGCACAGCCGTATTGATGCCACGGTCGAGACCCGTATCACGCAGATCATGGCCAAGCTCTTCGACCAGTTGCACGAGCAGGTGCTGCACCCGGCGGCGCCGGATGTGAGTGTTGACCTGGACGCGCCTGATGCGCCTTGATCGCACCAGCTTCGCCAAACGCCTGGGCGGCTACATCGAAGCCACCCAGTTACCCGGCCAGCCGATTCTTGAAGGCCGGCTGCTGCGCATGGTCGGCCTGACCCTGGAAGCCGAAGGCCTGCGCGCCGCCATGGGCAGCCGCTGCCTGGTGATCAACGATGACAGCTATCACCCGATGCAGGTCGAAGCGGAAGTCATGGGCTTCTCCGGCAGCAAGATTTTCCTGATGCCCGTCGGCAGCCTTGCCGGCATCGCCCCCGGCGCGCGTGTCGTACCGCTGGCCGACACCGGCCGCTTGCCCATGGGCATGAGCATGCTCGGCCGCGTACTGGATGGCGCCGGCCGCGCGCTCGACGGCAAGGGCGGGATGAAAGCCGAAGACTGGGTGCCGATGGACGGCCCGACTATCAACCCGCTCAAACGCAACCCGATCAGCCAGCCGCTGGACGTGGGCATTCGTTGCATCAACGGTTTATTGACGGTCGGACGCGGCCAGCGCCTGGGCCTGTTCGCCGGTACCGGCGTGGGCAAGAGTGTACTGTTGGGCATGATGACGCGTTTTACCGAGGCCGACATCATTGTGGTCGGGTTGATCGGGGAGCGCGGCCGTGAGGTCAAGGAGTTCATCGAACACATCCTGGGCGAAGAAGGCCTCAAGCGTTCCGTGGTGGTCGCGTCCCCAGCGGACGACGCGCCGCTGATGCGTCTGCGCGCGGCCATGTATTGCACGCGGATCGCCGAGTATTTTCGCGACAAGGGCAAGAATGTCCTGTTGTTGATGGACTCCCTCACGCGTTTCGCCCAGGCCCAGCGGGAAATTGCCCTGGCCATCGGCGAGCCGCCCGCGACCAAGGGGTATCCACCCTCGGTGTTCGCCAAACTGCCGAAACTGGTGGAACGCGCCGGTAATGCTGAAGCCGGTGGCGGCTCGATCACCGCGTTCTACACCGTATTGTCCGAAGGTGATGACCAACAGGACCCGATTGCCGACTCGGCCCGAGGCGTACTCGACGGACACATCGTGCTGTCGCGACGTTTGGCCGAGGAAGGGCATTACCCGGCCATCGACATCGAAGCGTCCATCAGCCGGGTCATGCCGTCGGTGGTCAGCCCCGAGCACATGGCCCGCGCCCAGCAGTTCAAACAGTTGTGGTCGCGTTATCAGCAGAGTCGCGACCTGATCAGCGTTGGCGCCTATGTAGCCGGTGGCGATCGCGAAACCGACCTGGCGATTGCCCTGCAACCGCAACTGGTGACTTACCTGCGCCAGGGCCTGAACGACAACATCAGCCTGGCCGAAAGCGAAGGACACCTGGCGTCGGTGTTCGCGCCCGCGCCTGGCGGTTAACGCAACATGGCAACCAGTCGCGCCGCCCGCCTGGCGCCCGTGGTGGAAATGGCCGAAAGCGCCGAACGTACCGCCGCCCAGCGTCTCGGGCACTTTCAAGGTCAAGTGCGCTTGGCCGAAAGCAAGCTGGGGGACCTGGAACGCTTTCGCGGCGAATACCAGCAACAATGGATTGCGCGCGGCAGCCAGGGTGTTTCCGGGCAGTGGCTGATGAATTACCAGCACTTCCTCAATCAACTGGAAACCGCCGTGGGTCAGCAGCGCCAGAGCCTGGCCTGGCACCAGAATAATCTCGACCAGGCTCGCGAAGGCTGGCAACAGGCTTATGCACGGGTCGAAGGCTTGCGCAAGTTGGTGCAGCGTTATCGTGATGAGGCGCGGGCGCTGGAAGACAAGCGTGAGCAAAAGCTGCTGGATGAGTTGTCCCAACGCTTGCCGCGTCAGGATTCGGACTGATTCGGGGCGGTTGGGCTGGGGCCAGGTAGGAGATTTTGCGAGCCACCCCCTCGTCCCTTTGGGCATGGGTATCTACACAACTTTCAGAAACTGACGAATTTCCTTGTGGCGAGCGGGCTTGTCCCGCATTGGGCTGCGAAGCAGCCCCAAAATCAGCCGCTACGGAGTACCTGATACACCGCATTCGGCTTACTGGGGCTGCTTCGCAGCCCAACGCGGGACAAGCCCGCTCGCCACAACAGCCCTATCTGCTTTGATTTTAGTGTTGAGGCAAAATTGTGTAGATACCCATGCCCAAAGGGGCGAGGGGATATTTCAGATATTTTTCGACGTGAAAGATTGACGTTGAATGCGCAATCGAAACGATTTTCCAGGTCGCAAATTTTCTCAGCACCCTTCGGTCAGTCCCCTCGCCCCTTTGGGGAGAGGGTTAGGGTGGGGCGTATCATTTGCCCACATCCCGATCACCTGCTAAACCTTTTTGCACATGCCCCCGACAAGGAAGCAGTCGTATGTCAGTCGAATCGGAAGTGTCCCTGGATGGGAAAAAGTTGACGATCGCCGTCAAGGGCCGCTTTGATTTCGGCAGTCACCAGCTGTTTCGCGAAGCCTATGAGCGGTTTTACCAGGCTCCCGACACCTACGTAGTGGACTTGAAAGAAGCCACCTACCTCGACAGCTCCGCCCTCGGCATGCTGTTGTTGCTGCGCGATTACGCCGGAGGCGATGCCGCTGATATCCGCGTGATCAACTGCAGCGCCGACGTACGCAAGATCCTCGCTATCTCCAATTTCGACAAACTGTTCGACATTCCTTGAGCGGCCTGGACATGGCTGCCGATGCGTTGACTGTGCTGATCGCCGAAGACAGTCCCGCCGACCGTCTTTTGCTGTCAACCATCGTTCATCGCCAGGGACACCGCGTACTGACCGCGGCAAACGGCCAGGAGGCGGTGGAGGTGTTCGTGCGCGAACGCCCACAGTTGGTGTTGATGGACGCCCTGATGCCCGTGGTGGACGGCTTCGAGGCTGCCCGGCAGATCAAGCGATTGGCGGGGGAGGCGCTGGTGCCGATCATCTTTCTCACCTCTCTGCGCGAGAGTGAAGCGCTGGCCCGCTGCCTGGAGGCGGGTGGCGACGATTTCCTGGCCAAGCCCTACAACCAAGTAATTCTGGCCGCGAAGATCAACGCCATGGACCGGCTGCGGCGTTTACACGCCACCGTCCTGCAGCAGCGTGATCTGATCGCCCGGCACCATGAATACCTGCTCCATGAGCAGCGGGTGGCCAAGGCCGTATTCGACAAGGTCGCCCATTCCGGTTGCCTTAACGAGGCGCGCAATATTCGCTATCTGCAATCGCCCTATGCCTTGTTCAATGGCGACCTGCTGCTGGCCGCCTACACCCCTTCGGGAGACATGCACCTGCTGCTGGGGGATTTCACCGGGCATGGCTTGCCGGCGGCGGTGGGCGCCATGCCGCTGGCCGAAGTGTTCTATGGCATGACCGCCAAGGGATATGGCCTGGCGCAAACCCTGCGGGAAATGAACGCCAAGCTCAAACGCATCCTGCCGGTGGATATGTTCTGTTGCGCCACGTTACTGTGCCTGAGTACCCAGCGACGCGTGGTCGAAGTGTGGAATGGCGGTATGCCGGATGGCTACATACAGGAAGTGGTCACGGGCAAGTACACGCCGTTGGTGTCGCGGCATTTGCCCTTGGGAGTGTTGTCGGCCGAGGCGTTTGATGAGCGTACCGAGGTCTGGCCGATGGGGGTGGGCAACCGCGTGTTCCTGCTGTCCGATGGCGTGCTGGATACGGTGGACGGTGATGATCGGTTGTTCGGTGTCGAGCGGCTGCAGCAGGTATTCGCCGCCAATCGCGCGCCTGAACGATTGTTTGAAGAAATAGAACAGGCACTCGCCGGGTTCCGCGGCGAAGTGCGTGACGATGTGAGTATGGTCGAAATCAGCCTGCGCCCCGACCCACCTACGTGCTCACCCGGCATCCTGTATACCGACAGCGGCCAGTCGTGCCCACTGGATTGGTCAGTCAGCTTCGAGTTTCGTGCCGAGACGCTCAAGCGCCACAACCCATTGCCGCATATGCTGCAATTGTTGCTAGAGATCCACGGTCTGCGCGGGCAGAGCGGGGCGCTGTACACCGTGATGGCCGAGCTGTACGCCAACGCCCTGGAACATGGTGTGCTGGGATTGGACTCGCGGCTAAAGCGCGATGCCCAGGGGTTTGCCAGTTATTACCGCCAGCGCAATGAGCGCTTGATGCAATTGAAGAGTGGTTATATTCGCGTGCATATGGATGTGGTGCCGACCGTTGCCGGCGGCTGCCTGACCCTGCGAATCGAAGACAGCGGCCAGGGCTTTGATGTGGCACAGGTCCTGGCGCAGCCCTTGGAGGTCGACCGTTTGTCTGGCCGGGGCTTGAATCTGGTCCGGCATTTGGCCAGCGATGTACGCTGGTCGGACGGTGGGCGCAGCGTCCGCGTGGAGTTTTCCTGGGCGGTTCAGGCATAATCCGCCGATTCTTGATCAAGGAGAGAGCAAGTGACTGAAGTTCATCTGGACCCTGAAGTGTTATCGGGTTTGCAGGAAGTGATGGAGGACGAGTACTCCAAGTTGCTCGATACCTTCCTGGATGATTCGCAAAAACGTGTCGAAGCCCTGCGCAAGGCGCGCGATGATGCCAAAGCCCTGGGCCGTATTGCCCATAGCTTCAAAGGCAGCAGTGGCAACCTCGGTGCGGTGCACCTGGCACAGTTGTGTCAACGCTTGGAGGCCGAGTCGGCGAAACCCGCGGTCGCAGATCTTGGGGAGCTGGTGGATCAGATTGATCATGAGTTTGCCTTGGTGAAACCGCTGTATGAATCGGAGCGGCAACGGTTTTCGATTTGATCGGTCTGTTTGGAAAGCTGGCCCGACTCTTGCTCTATCTCTTCCCACTGCGTCCTCGACCCTGCGCAGCGGAGACCTGACTTATGCCTCTCGCCCCACACTCGCTCCTTCAGGCTGCCCCCGCGGCCAAGCCTCAGGCTTCGTCCGCCACTGCTCCGGCAATGGCCGCGAACACGCGGACTAAAGCGCCAGGCTTCGCCCAGGTATTCGCCAAGGAAGCGCAGGTGGCACCCGCCAAATCCACCGACATGACGCCCAGGCCGAGTCGCGACAAATCGGCCGACATCAGCGCCAGGAAGGATGTGAGCAACGACAAGCCTGCCGCTGCCACCCCCGCGGTTGCCGATAGCGGCAAGACCTTGCCTGCCCAGCCGGCGGACAAGAACGATGCGGTCTCAAGTAAAGAGGATGACAGCGCCAGCGATACGACGTTGGTTCAGCAACCGCCGGCCGATCCGGTGGCCGATCCGGTGGCCGATCCGGTGGTTGATCCTGCCTTGGTCGCCGCTGTAGCACCTGCCCCGGCACCGGCAGCCGCGGTGGATGAGGTGGTGACCCCGGTCGTCGTGACGGCGCCACCGGTTGTCGCAGAAGAGGTCAAGCCCTTCGATCCAGAAGCCGATCCGCTGGATGCATTGCCGGCGGTGCGCCTGGCCATGGAGCAGGGCGGTCATGTGTCCGCCGCCAGCCAGGCTGCGCAAAAAGCCGCCCCGGCGCCGTTGCTGACGCAGGCTGAACCCACGGCCGCACAGAGTTTCGCCAACGGCCTCGCGGCCATGGTTGACCAGCAGGCCTCCAAGGACAGTACTGATCAAGGTGGTGACAATGCCTTCAGCGGCCTGATCGATGACGGTCTCAAAGATTTGAAAAACGCCAGCAGCGATACCCGCGTCGACGATTTCGCCAATCGCCTGGCGGCGCTGACCCAGGCCACGACACCCAAGACCGCCAATGCCTTGCCCATCACCCAGCAGCCATTGGCCATGCATCAGAGCGGCTGGACCGAAGAAGTGGTGAATCGGGTCATGTACCTCTCCAGCGCCAATTTGAAATCCGCCGAGATTCAGTTGCAGCCGGCCGAGTTGGGGCGTCTGGACATTCGCGTGAACATGACGGCGGAGCAGCAGGCCCAAGTGAGCTTCATGAGCGGTCATGCCGTGGTGCGTGAAGCACTGGAAAGCCAGTCGGGTCGCTTGCGAGAAATGTTCGCCCAGCAGGGCATGGGCCAGGTGGACGTCAACGTCTCCGATCAGTCCCGTGGTTGGCAGGGCCAAGGCCAGGAGCAACAACAGCATCAGGCCCGTGGCGTGGGCGCCGGCGGCGGGCGCGCTGACGGCATGGACGCGGGCATTGCAGGCGATACGCCGGAAACCGTTGCCCCGATTGTCAGCAGTGTGATTGGATCCAGCGCTGTGGACTACTACGCCTGACAGTGAGGCCCTTCCTCGCCCTGGGTGCAAACCTTTTTCTCCAGACAACTCTGGCATAACACTTGCTCTTGCCTTCCCGTGGATCTATGAAACCCCGAATAGTGACGGATTATTGGCATGGCGAAGAGTGACGACGCAGCAACAGCACCCGCAGGCAAAGGCAAGCTCAAGCTTATCCTGTTGATTGTCCTGGCCTTGCTACTGGCTATCGGCGTGTCGGTGGGCGCTACCTGGTACTTCATGCAGGGCGCCCAGAGCACGCCGCAGGCCGCGTCGCAAGCAGCCAGTGACGTCAAGCAACCGGCAATCTTCGAGCAGTTGCTCCCGGCCTTTGTCGCCAACTTCAATCAGAACGGACGTCAGCGCTACTTGCAGGTGAGCATTACCCTGATGGCGCGTAACCAGGCGGACCTGGATGCCCTCAAGGTGCATATGCCGGTTATCCGCAACAACCTGGTGATGCTGTTCTCCGCGCAAAACTTCGACAGTCTGGCTACTCCGGTGGGCCAGGAAATGCTGCGCCAGAAAGCCACCGCCAGTGTGCAGGAAGTGGCCCAGAAGGAAGTCGGCAAAGTCGTGATCGAGCAATTGCTCTTCACTAATTTCGTATTGCAGTAGGATCACGACATGGCCGTGCAAGACCTGCTGTCCCAGGATGAAATCGATGCGCTGTTGCATGGCGTCGACGACGGTCTGGTACAGACCGAAATGAATGCCGAGCCCGGCACCGTCAAAAGTTATGACCTGACCAGCCAGGATCGCATCGTCCGTGGACGCATGCCGACCCTGGAGATGATCAACGAGCGTTTCGCCCGTTACACCCGCATCAGTATGTTCAATATGCTGCGCCGCTCGGCGGATGTGGCGGTGGGAGGCGTGCAGGTGATGAAATTCGGTGAGTACGTGCACTCGCTGTACGTGCCTACCAGTCTCAACCTGGTGAAAATCAAGCCGTTGCGCGGTACCGCGTTGTTCATCCTCGATGCCAAGCTGGTGTTCAAGCTGGTGGACAACTTCTTCGGCGGTGACGGTCGCCACGCCAAGATCGAAGGCCGTGAGTTCACGCCCACCGAGCTGCGAGTAGTACGCATGGTGCTGGAACAGGCTTTTATCGACTTGAAGGAAGCCTGGCAGGCGATCATGGAAGTCAATTTCGAGTACATCAACTCGGAAGTGAACCCAGCCATGGCCAACATCGTCGGTCCCAGTGAAGCGATTGTTGTCTCCACGTTCCACATCGAACTCGATGGCGGTGGCGGCGACCTGCACGTGACCATGCCGTACTCGATGATCGAGCCCGTGCGGGAAATGCTCGACGCCGGCTTTCAGTCAGACCTGGACGACCAGGACGAGCGCTGGGTCAAGGCCCTGCGCGAAGATTTGCTGGATGTTGATGTGCCATTGAACGCTACGGTGGCCCGCCGCCAATTGCGCCTGCGTGACATCTTGCACATGCAGCCGGGAGACGTGATTCCCGTCGAGCTGCCGGAAGAGTTGATCATGCGCGCCAGCGGCGTGCCGTCATTCAAGGTCAAGCTCGGTTCCCACAAAGGCAACCTGGCGTTGCAAGTGATCGAACCGATCAACCGTCGCTGATCCCCTAATTCATGATTGTTTGCTTCGCCGAGGACATGTAATGGCTACCGAACACGAAAACACTTCCGCCGAAGACCAGGCGCTGGCTGACGAATGGGCGGCTGCCCTGGAAGAAACCGGCGATGCCAGCCAGGCCGACATCGACGCCTTGCTCGCGGCTGACGCCGCCACTGCACCGGCGGGCAAGCGCCTGCCGATGGAAGAGTTCGGCAGCGTGCCGAAGAACAACGAACCGGTGTCACTGGACGGGCCGAACCTGGACGTGATCCTCGACATTCCGGTGTCGATTTCCATGGAAGTGGGCAGTACCGAGATCAATATCCGCAACCTGTTGCAGCTCAACCAGGGCTCGGTCATCGAACTTGATCGCCTGGCCGGCGAGCCGCTGGATGTGCTGGTCAACGGAACGCTGATCGCCCATGGCGAAGTGGTGGTGGTCAACGAGAAGTTCGGTATTCGCCTGACTGACGTGATCAGCCCCAGCGAACGCATCAAGAAGCTGCGCTGATATGTGGCGCCAGGTGGTGGGAGTGTTGGCGGCGTTGCCATTGGGCGCGCTGGCGGCTGAAACGCTGGCGCCTGCTGCCGCCGCACCGGCGGCCAGCAGCGGCGTGGCCGGGCAGTTGACCCAGTTGGTCCTGGGCTTGCTGCTGGTGGTGGGGCTGATTTTTGCCCTGGCCTGGCTGTTGCGGCGGATGCAGCGCATCGGTCCGGGCAATGCCCAGGTCATCGAGCTGATCGGCTCGCGCGCCCTCGGGCCGCGTGATCGGCTGGTGCTGGTGCAGGTGGGTGAAGAGCAGATCCTGCTCGGCCTCACTCCCGGGCGCATCACCCCGTTGCACGTGCTCAAGCAGCCTGTGGACGTCACCCAGACTCAAACCCCCACGCCAGAGTTCGCCCAGCGTCTGATGGAGTTGATGGGTAAGGACCAGAAGGATAAGAAGTAATGCGCGTTTTATTGGCGCTCATGCTGTTGCTGGTCACGCCGCTGGCCTTGGGCGCCGACCCGCTGTCGGTCCCCGCCATTACCCTGGGCACTAACGCCGACGGGGCGCAGGAATATTCGGTCAGCCTGCAGATTCTGCTGATCATGACCGCGCTGAGTTTTATTCCGGCGTTTGTCATGCTGATGACCAGCTTCACCCGCATCATCATTGTCTTCTCGATCCTGCGTCAGGCCCTGGGCCTGCAGCAGACGCCGTCGAACCAGATCCTCACCGGCATGGCGCTGTTCCTGACGCTGTTCATCATGGCGCCGGTGTTCGACAAGGTGAATCAGCAAGCACTGCAACCCTACCTGGCGGAGACGCTTTCGGCTCAGGATGCGGTGGACAGGGCGCAAGGGCCGATCAAGGACTTCATGCTGTCGCAGACCCGTTCCAGCGATCTTGAACTGTTTGTGCGGCTGTCCAAGCGCACCGATATCGCCTCGCCGGATCAAGCGCCACTGACTATCCTGGTTCCTGCGTTCGTCACCTCTGAATTGAAGACGGCGTTCCAGATCGGGTTCATGATCTTCATTCCGTTCCTGATCATCGACCTGGTGGTGGCCAGTGTGCTGATGGCGATGGGTATGATGATGCTGTCGCCGCTGATCATCTCTCTGCCGTTCAAGATCATGCTGTTTGTACTGGTGGATGGTTGGGCGCTGATTATCGGCACGCTCGCGGGCAGTTTCGGTGGGGTTTAGCGTATGACGCCAGAAGTCGCAGTCGACCTGTTTCGCGAAGCCCTGTGGCTGACCACGGTGATGGTGGCCGTGCTGGTGGTGCCCAGCCTGCTGGTGGGCCTGTTGGTGGCCATGTTCCAGGCCGCGACCCAGATCAACGAACAGACCCTGAGCTTTCTCCCGCGTCTGCTGGTGATGCTGGTCACCCTGATTGTCGCAGGTCCCTGGCTGGTGCAAAGCTTCATGGAATACATCCTGCAGTTGTACGGCAGTATTCCGCAGTTGATCGGCTGACCTGATGCAGCCCTTACTGGCGTTGACCGACACCCAGATCAGCACGTGGGTGGCTTCGTTCATCCTGCCGCTGTTTCGCGTGGCCGCGCTGCTGATGACCATGCCGGTATTCGGTACAACACTGGTGCCGCAGCGGATTCGTCTGTATTTCGCGGTGGCGATTACCGTGGTCATTGTGCCTGCCTTGCCACCGATGCCGGCGGTCAATGCGCTGGACCTCAGTGCGCTACTGCTGATCGCCGAGCAAATCCTCATCGGCGCCTTGATGGGCTTCTCGCTGACCCTGTTTTTCCAGGCTTTTGTGATCGCCGGGCAAATTGTCTCGATTCAGATGGGCATGGGCTTTGCCTCCATGGTCGACCCCACCAACGGCGTATCCGTGGCGGTGATCGGGCAGTTCCTGACCATGTTGGTGACGCTATTGTTTTTGGCAATGAACGGCCATCTGGTGGCATTTGAAGTGCTCATCGAGAGCTTCACCACCTTGCCGGTGGGCGAGGGGTTGGTGGTCAATCAGTTCTGGGAACTGGCCGGCCGACTTTCATGGGTGCTGGGAGCTTCATTGTTGCTGGTGCTGCCGGCGATTACCGCGTTGCTGGTGGTCAACATTGCCTTTGGCGTGATGACCCGCGCGGCTCCGCAACTGAACATCTTCGCCATTGGTTTCCCCTTGACCCTGGTATTGGGCATGGGGATTTTCTGGATCGGCCTGGCCGATATTCTCAATCAGTATCAACCGCTGGCCAGTGATGCCTTGCAGTTTTTACGTGATCTGGCACGGGCGCGCTGAGCCATGGCCGAGAGCGAGAGTGGTCAGGACAAAACAGAAGACCCCACGGAGAAACGTAAAAAGGACTCCAGGGAAAAGGGCGAGATTGCCCGATCCAAAGAGCTCAACACCCTGGCAGTGATGCTGGCTGGCGCCGGTGGCCTGCTGATCTATGGCGGCGGCCTGGCGCATGACCTGATGGAGCTGATGAAGCATAACTTCTCCCTGCCACGGGAAGTGTTGCTGGATCCGCGCGCCATGGGAATTTACCTGCTGCATTCAGGAAAAATCGCAATCCTGGCCGCGCAACCGGTACTGATCACCTTGCTTCTGGCCGCGTTGATCGGACCGATCTCCCTTGGCGGCTGGTTGTTCGCCGCCGGTAGCATGGCGCCTAAATTCAGTCGATTGAACCCGGGGGCGGGGATCAAGCGGATGTTTTCCACCAAGGCCTTGGTGGAGTTGCTTAAAGCCCTGGCAAAGTTCTTCATCATTTTGTTCGTGGCATTGGCGGTATTGCGCGCCGACGTTGACGATTTGCAGCGCATCGCCCACGAGCCTCTGGAGTCGGCGATCATCCACAGCGTGCAATTGGTGGCTTGGAGCGCGTTGTGGATGGCCTGCGGGCTGATCCTGATCGCGGCGGTGGATGCCCCGATCCAGCTGTGGGAAAGCCACAAGAAACTGCTGATGACCAAGCAGGAAGTGCGTGACGAACACAAGGACCAGGAAGGTCGTCCCGAGGTGAAGCAGCGAATTCGCCAACTGCAACGCGAAATGTCCCAGCGCAAGATGATGGCGTCGGTCCCGGATGCCGATGTGGTCATTACCAACCCGACCCACTACGCCGTAGCGCTCAAGTACGATCCGGAGAAGGGTGGGGCGCCGATGCTGCTGGCCAAGGGCAGCGACTTTACGGCATTGAAAATCCGCGAAATCGCCCAGGCCAACGACATCCTGCTGCTGGAGTCGCCGGCGTTGGCACGCTCGATCTTCTACTCCACGGACCTCGACCAGGAGATTCCCGCCGGACTGTACCTGGCCGTGGCCCAGGTCCTGGCCTACGTCTACCAGATCCGCCAGTACCGCGCGGGCAAGGGCAAGCGCCCCGACCCGCTCAAAGACCTGCCCATCCCGCCCGACCTTCGCCGCGACGACTGACCTGTGGCGAGGGGCCAAGCCTTAATGCTGATGTAGGAGCGAGCTTGCTCGCGAAAATCGTCAACGATGACGCGCGCATTCCGCATAAACCCAGTGCCTTGGAGTTCCTCGCGAGCAAGGGCTAGGCCACTCCCGCGCGCCTACAGCAACGGCTTGACTGATCGGCATGAGGACCTGCCCTCTGGCCGCCGGAAAGTTGCACTCGGGACAGCGTGCCCTTCGTCTTGAATTCGGTCGTACCTGTCAACTCTCACAGTAGCTGCCGCCGTGCTTTCGTAGTTTGATGACCCGTGAGGCGCGTGTTGCGCGATTCAGGACTCTCAGGGTCAAAGGAGCATCAAATGAGCGTTATCGCCACTGAAAGCGGTCTTCAATATGAGGACGAAAGGGAAGGTACTGGTGCAGTAGCAAAAGCTGGCCAGACCGTTCGTGTGCACTACTCCGGTTGGCTGACGGATGGTCAGAGGTTCGATTCGAGTAGGGATAGTGGCGACCCATTGAAATTCAGACTGGGTCTGGGGATGGTCATTAGCGGATGGGACGAGGGAGTGCAAGGAATGAAGGTCGGCGGGATTCGCAAGCTGACGATCCCGCCCGAACTTGGCTATGGCGCAAGGGGGGCAGGTGGGGTGATTCCTCCGAATGCGACGCTCGTGTTTGAAATAGAGTTGCTCGAGGTCTGATCATTCCCAACCAGTAGCAACCGCTGACCAATGACAAACACAGGTTACAGTTTTTACCTGATCTGGCATGGGCGCGCTGAGCGATGGCCGAGACCCACCAGTCCTGCCTCGCGACCCTACTTGTGGCAAGCCCCTC
This sequence comes from Pseudomonas mucidolens, assembly GCF_900106045.1. Classification (NCBI taxonomy): domain Bacteria; kingdom Pseudomonadati; phylum Pseudomonadota; class Gammaproteobacteria; order Pseudomonadales; family Pseudomonadaceae; genus Pseudomonas; species Pseudomonas mucidolens. The sequence continues at coordinate 781,502 of NZ_LT629802.1, forward strand.
GCCACCGAAAGCGCGATGCCCACAGCGAAGTTGCAGCCATACCTCCCCGCCATTCGTCTAGAAACTCGCGCTACCTGTCAACTTTGACAGTAGTCACCGTCGCGTTCTCGCGGTTCTATTGGCTTACGCACCGCGCAGCGAGGTGCAGGGAGGGTGGTAATTATGGTGTTTAGAGGCAGGGTTAAATCCTATGACCAGAAGACTGGCGTAGGATCGATTGCGCTGGATGAAAGGGAAGAGGAGGTGTGGGTGGATCTGCACGGTTCGGGCGGGGTCCGGCTTTCAGTTGACCTCGAAGTGCGGTTTCAAATGATCCATCGACCCGATGGCATCTATGCGTCAGGTGTCCAATCGATCAATGCCACCTGAGCGGGTGCTCGGGTGAAGGTGCAGGAGAACGACAATGAAAACGGGTACGGTCAAGTGGTACAACGATTCAAAAGGGTTTGGGTTCATTACGCAGGATGGCGGAGGCGATGACTTGTTTGTTCACTTCTCGAGTATTCAAGTCGAAGGTTTCAAAACACTTCAGGAGAATCAAAAGGTGCAGTACGTTGTTGTCCAAGGACCCAAAGGCGCCCAGGCAGCTGAGGTTCGGCCTATCCCATGAGCGTTCTCGCGCATTGGCACGAGCGGCATTCAGATGCCTGGCTTGAGGTTTGTTGGCCTCCATCGACATGGCTATTCCACATGCCGGCATCCGATCAGTCGTCAACTGGGCAAACTTGATTGATTATCTGACGCCAAATGCGTCATCTGCACGCTGGCAATAGGCCGGAGGGTAACGCACCAAGCCCGTTTTCCGGCACACCGCAACGTTTCCGAAATCCTCAAGCAAAAGTTGGACGGCTTCTTGCAATAGCGCCTCCAGGTCGCCAAACGGCGTCAAAAGTTTGCTTCAAGGAAACGAGGAATACCGGTGGATCGTTCTCAAATGCTCAACACTGCCCGTGGCTCCGTGGCTGACCTCTCGCGAGGCAATCTGGGCGTGCCGCTGTTGCTGTTGGTCATGCTGGCAATGATGATGTTGCCGATTCCGCCGTTTCTGCTGGACGTGTTTTTTACCTTCAACATTGCCCTGTCCATCGTGGTGCTGCTGGTGTGTGTCTACGCCCTGCGGCCTCTGGATTTTGCGGTGTTCCCGACCATCTTGCTGGTTGCCACGCTGTTGCGCCTGGCCCTTAACGTGGCGTCCACGCGGGTGGTGATGCTCCACGGTCAGGATGGTCACGCCGCGGCCGGCAAGGTGATCCAGGCCTTCGGCGAGGTGGTGATCGGCGGCAACTACGTGGTCGGTATCGTGGTGTTCGCGATCCTGATGATCATCAACTTCGTGGTGGTCACCAAGGGCGCCGGGCGTATTTCCGAGGTGAGCGCGCGTTTCACGCTTGACGCGATGCCCGGCAAGCAAATGGCGATCGACGCCGACCTCAACGCCGGCCTGATCGATCAGAATCAAGCCAAGGCGCGCCGCTCCGAAGTGGCCCAGGAGGCCGAGTTCTACGGCTCCATGGACGGCGCGAGCAAGTTCGTGCGCGGCGATGCGATTGCCGGACTGCTGATTCTGTTTATCAACCTGATCGGTGGCATTGCGGTCGGTATCTTCCAGCACGGCATGACGTTCGGCGACGCGGGCAAGGTGTACGCCTTGCTGACCATCGGTGACGGTTTGGTGGCGCAATTGCCATCACTGCTGTTGTCCACCGCCGCGGCGATCATGGTGACCCGTGCGTCCGGCTCCGAGGACATGGGCAAGCAGATCAACCGTCAGATGTTTGCCTCGCCCAAGGCCCTGGCTGTGGCCGCCGGCATCATGGCGATCATGGGCATTGTGCCGGGTATGCCCCACGTGTCGTTCCTGACCATGGCAGCGTTGGCGGCGGGCGGTGCGTATCTGTTCTGGAAAAAGCAGAACGCGGTCAAGGTCCAGGCCTTGCAAGAAGTGGAGCGCCAGCAGGAATTGCTGCCGTCGCCGGCCCGCGCCCAGGAAACCAAGGAGCTTGGCTGGGATGATGTCACTCCGATCGACATGATCGGCCTGGAAGTGGGCTATCGCCTGATTCCCCTGGTAGACCGTAATCAGGGCGGCCAATTGCTGGCGCGGATCAAGGGTGTGCGCAAGAAGCTGTCCCAGGACCTGGGCTTTCTGATGCCCACCGTACACATTCGCGACAACCTTGACCTGGCCCCCAGCGCGTACCGCCTGACCTTGATGGGCGTGACCCTGGCGGAAGCGGAGATCTATCCGGACCGCGAGCTGGCGATCAACCCCGGCCAGGTGTTTGGCAGCCTCAGTGGCATTACCGCCAAAGATCCGGCTTTTGGCCTGGATGCGGTGTGGATCGAAGTCAGCCAACGCAGTCAGGCGCAGTCGTTGGGTTACACCGTGGTGGACGCCAGTACGGTGGTCGCGACTCACCTCAACCAGATTCTCTACAAACACTCCCACGAGCTGATTGGTCACGAAGAAGTCCAGCAACTCATGCAATTGCTGGCCAAGGCTTCGCCAAAACTCGCCGAAGAGCTGGTGCCGGGCGTGTTGTCGTTGTCGCAGTTGCTCAAAGTGCTGCAAGCGTTGCTGGCCGAGCAGGTGCCGGTAAGGGACATTCGCAGCATTGCCGAGGCTATCGCCAACAACGCCGCCAAGAGTCAAGATACCGCCGCTCTGGTGGCTGCGGTACGCGTCGGGTTGTCGCGTGCCATCGTCCAAAGCATTGTAGGGCTTGACTCCGAGCTGCCTGTGATTACCTTGGAACCCAGGTTGGAACAAATATTGCTCAATAGTATCCAGAAGGCAGGACAAGGCCAGGAAGAGGGCGTTCTGCTGGAGCCAAGCATGGCTGAAAAACTCCAGCGTTCGTTAATTGACGCCGCGCAGCGCCAGGAAATGCAGGGCCAACCGGTGATTTTGCTGGTGGCCGGCCCGGTTCGGGCGATGTTGTCGCGGTTTGGACGTCTGGCAGTACCGAATTTGCACGTTTTGGCTTACCAGGAAATTCCTGACAATAAGCAAGTGACTATCGTCGCGACAGTAGGGCCCAACGGCTGAGGTAGTGGGTTATGCAAGTGAAGCGTTTTTTCGCCGCCGATATGCGTCAGGCCATGAAACTGGTTCGTGATGAGCTGGGCGCCGATGCTGCGATTATCGGTAACCGGCGTATTGCCGGCGGTGTCGAGCTGACGGCTGCCCTGGATTACACACCCTCGGCGCTGACGCCACGTGTGCCGAACATGGAACTGGAAGACGAGCTGCGCAAGACGGCCTCGCGCATTGTCTCGGCCCAGGCCGAGTTGAGCATGCGCGGTGACAGCGATGCGACCACCAATCGCCAATTGTTCGCCGGTCTGCCACTGACCGCGGCCGAGCCGTTGGTGGAACCGACTTTTGTCGAGCCGCCACGTCCTGCGGCGCCAGCACCGGCCGCCGCAGTCGACCAGCGGGTTTTCGACTCGATGCGCTTTGAACTCAATGGTCTGCGCGAGCTGCTGGAAGTCCAATTGGGCTCCCTGGCCTGGAATCAGTTGCAGGGCAGCAAGCCGCAACAGGCCAACCTCTGGCGTCGCCTGCAACGCATTGGCCTGTCCGGCCCGTTGTCCCGCGACCTGCTGGAACTCACCACCGGCATTGAAGAACCTCGCCAGGCCTGGCGCATGCTCCTGGCGCATCTGGCGCGGATGATCGTCACTCCGGAAATCGAACCCCTGGAAGAGGGTGGCGTGATTGCCATGGTGGGGCCTGCCGGCATGGGCAAGACCACCACTCTGGCCAAACTGGCAGCGCGTTATGTGCTCAAGTACGGTGCGAACAACATCGCGCTGGTGAGCATGGACAGCTATCGGATTGGCGCTCAGGAGCAGCTCAAGACCCTGGGACGTATCCTCAATGTGCCCGTGACCCATGTCGATCCGGGCCAATCGCTGGCCAACGCCCTTGATCCGCTGCTGCGCAAGCGCGTCGTGTTGATCGATACGGCCGGCCTGCAAGCCAGCGATCCGGCCTTGCGCATGCAGCTGGAAAGTCTGGCCGGGCGCGGGATCAAGTCAAGAAATTACCTGGTCCTTGCAACCACCAGCCAAAAACAGGTTCTGACTGCTGCGTACCACAGCTACAAACGTTGTGGGCTGGCGGGCTGCATTCTGACTAAACTCGATGAAACAGCTAGCCTTGGCGAAGTGTTGAGCCTGGCCATCAGTCATGCATTGCCGGTCGCCTACCTGACCGACGGGCCGCGGATTCCAGATGATTTGCATCTGCCGCGCCGCCATCAGTTGGTCAGCCGGGCCGTCAGCGTACAAATGCAGGAAGAACCGAGTGAGGAAGCGATGGCCGACATGTTCGCTGACCTCTACCACAGTCCGGCCAAGCGGGTCGGCTGAGGGCTATATGAACATAGTGAAATGTACCTACATCGATGGTCAGCAAGCGGTTAGCGCGACCACCTTATGTAGCCTGCGTCTAAGCAAGACAAGGTAAAGAAAGCACATGGGCAGCATGCATCCCGTACAGGTGATCGCGGTGACCGGCGGCAAAGGTGGCGTCGGCAAGACTAACGTGTCAGTGAATTTGTCCCTGGCCCTGGCAGAGCTTGGCCGCCGCGTCATGCTGCTGGATGCCGACCTGGGACTGGCGAACGTCGACGTTCTGCTGGGACTGACGCCCAAACATACCCTGGCTGATGTGATTGAAGGCCGCTGTGAGCTGCGCGATGTGCTGTTGCAGGGGCCGGGCGGGATTCGCATCGTACCGGCCGCCTCGGGCACCCAGAGCATGGTTCATCTGAGTCCGGCGCAGCATGCCGGGCTGATCCAGGCCTTCAGTGATATCGGCGACAACCTCGACGTGCTGGTGATCGACACCGCCGCCGGGATCGGCGAGTCAGTGGTCAGCTTCGTGCGTGCAGCCCAGGAAGTGTTACTGGTGGTGTGCGACGAGCCGACCTCGATCACCGACGCTTATGCGCTGATCAAGCTACTCAACCGCGACTACGGCATGAACCGTTTCCGGGTCTTGGCGAACATGGCCCAGAGCCCGCAAGAAGGGCGCAACCTGTTCGCCAAGTTGACCAAGGTCACCGATCGTTTCCTCGATGTCGCTTTACAATACGTCGGCGCAGTGCCCTATGACGAGTGTGTGCGCAAGGCTGTGCAAAAGCAGCGTGCAGTCTATGAAGCGTTCCCTCGTTCCAAGTGCGCGTTGGCGTTCAAGGCTATCGCCCAGAAAGTCGATACCTGGCCACTGCCCGCCAATCCTCGGGGGCATCTGGAGTTTTTCGTCGAGCGCTTGGTGCATCAGACGAGCGCAGGACCGGTGCTATGACATCAAGCGGCTACAACCTTTACAAAAATTCGGCACGTGACAGTCAGGGGGAGTTGATCGAGCGCTATGCGCCTCTGGTCAAGCGCATTGCCTATCACCTGCTGGCACGCCTGCCCGCCAGCGTCCAGGTCGAAGACCTGATCCAGGCGGGCATGATCGGCCTGCTCGAGGTGTCGACCAAGTACGACGCGAGCAAAGGCGCGAGTTTCGAGACGTATGCGGGGATTCGCATCCGTGGAGCAATGCTCGATGAAGTGCGTAAGGGGGATTGGGCGCCGCGTTCGGTACACCGCAATACTCGGATGGTGAGTGACGCAATTCGCTCAATTGAAGCAAAAACCGGTCGTGACGCTAAAGATCATGAAGTTGCGGCCGAACTCCAATTGAGTCTCGACGATTACTACGGGATTTTGAACGATACCTTGGGCAGCCGCTTGTTCAGTTTCGACGACCTGTTACAGGATGGCGAGCATGAAGGGCTGCACGAGGACGGCGCGAGTGGTCATCTCGAACCGTCGCGCGATCTGGAAGATGAGCGTTTCCAGAGCGCGCTGGCGGACGCAATCGCCAATCTGCCGGAGCGTGAGCGGCTGGTGTTGGCGCTGTACTACGACGAAGAGCTGAACCTCAAGGAAATCGGTGAGGTCCTGGGTGTCAGCGAATCGCGGGTCAGCCAATTGCACAGCCAATGCGCCGCCCGCTTGCGGGGGCGTTTGGGAGAGTGGCGCACGCGCTGACAGGCAGTGTGGGGACACTGTGAACGACACCGCCCGGGCGCTTGGCCTGGGCGGGAGCGGCCCGTGGTGCGACCCCTGCAATCCTTTTTGTGTAATGCCTGTTGAATGAAATGGCGCGGCCAGGTGCTGGACGCGTTTAAGACTGCTTGGAGGTCGAATTGGACAAGAACATGAAAATCCTCATCGTTGATGACTTCTCAACGATGCGGCGGATCATAAAAAACCTGTTGCGTGACCTTGGGTTCACTAACACGGTCGAGGCGGACGACGGTCTTACGGCGATTCCGATTCTCAACAGCGGCAGTATCGACTTTCTGGTAACCGACTGGAACATGCCAGGCATGACCGGTATCGAGTTGCTGCGCCACGTGCGCGCTGATGAAAAACTGCGCAGCCTCCCGGTGTTGATGGTGACCGCCGAAGCCAAGCGCGAACAGATCATCGAAGCCGCCCAGGCCGGGGTCAATGGTTACGTGGTCAAGCCATTCACAGCATTGGCCTTGAAAGAGAAGATCGAAAAGATCTTCGAACGTATCCACGGTTGATACCGCCACGGGGGAGCTATGGAGCATAACGAACTATCGCAGGACGATTTTGAATCGACCCTGAAAAAACACGCCCGCGAGTTGGTCGAATGTCTGGAAAAAGGCAAGTTCGGCGACGCGGTGCAGTTGATCCATGAGCTCAATCAGACCCGAGACCGCGGCCTGTATCAGGAAGTGGGCAAGCTCACCCGTGAGCTGCACAGTGCAATCGTCAATTTCCAGATTGACCCGCGCATGCCCCAGGCCGAAGAAATTTCGCAGATCACCGATGCCACCGAACGCCTGTCCTATGTGGTCAGGCTGACCGAGGCGGCGGCCAACCGCACCATGGACCTGGTGGAAAGCGCCACGCCCCTGGTCAACGGCATGGCCAGCGAGGCCCAGGCGCTGAGCGCTGACTGGGGTCGCTTCATGCGTCGGGAAGTGGGGGCCGAGGAGTTTCGTGAACTCGCCCGTCGGGTCGACGGCTTTCTGTCGCGCAGCGAGCAGGAGAACCGCACGGTCTCCAGCAACCTCAACGATATTTTACTGGCCCAGGATTACCAGGACCTCACCGGTCAGGTGATCAAGCGCGTGACCCAACTGGTCACCGAAGTGGAGAGCAACTTGCTCAAATTGGTGTTGATGGCGGGTCAGGTTGATCGTTTTGCCGGCATCGAACATGACCGTGAAGCGATCCTCTCGGAAAAAGATCCACAAAAACATCTCGCCAAGGGTGAAGGTCCGCAGATTCATGCCGATAAACGTGAAGACGTTGTGTCAGGTCAGGATGACGTAGATGACCTGTTATCCAGTTTAGGCTTCTAAGGAGCACGCACCCATGAGCTTCGGCGCCGATGAAGAGATCCTTCAGGATTTCCTTGTAGAGGCCGGCGAAATTTTAGAGCAACTGTCCGAACAACTGGTCGAGCTGGAAAGCCGGCCAGAAGATGCGAACCTGCTCAATGCAATTTTTCGCGGTTTTCACACTGTAAAAGGGGGCGCCGGCTTCCTCCAGCTGCATGAGCTGGTGGAATGCTGTCACATCGCCGAGAACGTGTTCGACATCCTGCGCAAGGGTGAGCGACACGTCGACTCGGAATTGATGGACGTGATCCTGGAGGCCCTGGATGCGGTCAACGGCATGTTCAATGAAGTGCGTGAACGCGCACCGATCACTGCTGCGACCCCGGAACTGCTGGCCGCTCTAGCGCGCCTGGCAGAACCAGCCGACCTGACGGCGGCGCCGCTGGTCGAGGCGGCGTCGGAGCCGGTTGCCGAACCCGAAGTAGATGTCACTGACAGTGAGTTCGAGCAACTGCTGGACTCCCTCAATACAGTCAAGGCCGAGGCCGAAGCTTCCCAGGCTTGCGCACCAGCAGCGGCCCCCAGCACGGAAGACATCACCGACGCCGAGTTCGAGTCGTTGCTCGATCAGTTGCACGGTAAAGGCCAGTTTGCCCCTGACGCGGTGGCGGCCTCACCTGCACCGGTCGAACCCGCGGCCCCCGTCAGCACCGACATCACCGACGATGAATTCGAAGCGCTGCTCGATCAGTTGCATGGCAAAGGCTCATTCGCGGTTGACGCCTTGCCGGCGGTCGCCGCGGCCGCTGCACCTGCGACACCGACTGCCGCACCGGCCGCTGACGGCCTGATCAGCGATCACGAATTCGAATCCCTGCTGGACGAGTTGCACGGCAAGGGCAAGTTTTCCGAAGTGCCACCGGCCGCGGCTGCTTCGGCACCGGTTGCCGCCAAGGCCGCCGTAGTTGCCGCGCCAGCACCCGCTGTCGCCAAGGCTGCGGCGCCCGCGCCCGCAAAATCGGCCCCGGCCCCGGCTCCCTCCCGAGCACCCGCGCCAGCCGGCGACAAAGCCCCCGCCAGTGAAGCCGAAACCACCGTGCGCGTTGATACCGCCCGGTTGGACGACATCATGAACATGGTTGGCGAGCTGGTGCTGGTGCGTAACCGCCTGGTGCGCTTGGGCCTCAACAGCGGCGACGAAGCCATGTCCAAGGCGGTGTCGAACCTTGACGTGGTCACCGCCGACCTGCAAACCGCGGTGATGAAAACGCGGATGCAGCCGATCAAGAAAGTCTTCGGCCGCTTCCCGCGCCTGGTTCGCGACCTGGCTCGGCAGTTGAAGAAAGAGATCAACCTGGAGTTGGTCGGCGAAGAGACCGACCTCGACAAAAACCTGGTCGAAGCCCTGGCGGACCCGCTGGTCCACTTGGTGCGCAACGCCGTCGACCACGGCGTGGAAACCCCGGAAGAACGTGAGGCCGCGGGCAAGTCCCGGGGCGGCAAGGTGATCCTGGCGGCCGAACAGGAAGGCGACCATATCCTGCTGTCCATCACCGACGACGGCAAAGGCATGGACCCGAATATCCTGCGCGGTATCGCGGTCACGCGCGGCGTGATGGACAAGGATGCCGCCGATCGCCTGACCGACACCGAATGCTACAACCTGATCTTTGCGCCGGGCTTCTCGACCAAGACCGAGATTTCCGACGTGTCTGGACGTGGCGTCGGCATGGACGTGGTGAAGACCAAGATCAGCCAGCTTAACGGTTCGATCAACATCTATTCGACCAAGGGCCTGGGCTCGAAGATCGTCATCAAGGTGCCGTTGACCCTGGCGATCATGCCGACCCTGATGGTAATGCTGGGTAATCAGGCGTTTGCCTTCCCGCTGGTCAACGTCAACGAGATTTTCCACCTCGACCTGTCGCGTACCAATGTGGTGGACGGCCAGGAAGTGGTCATCGTGCGCGACAAGGCGCTGCCACTGTTCTACCTCAAACGCTGGCTGGTGGCTTCGGCCAAGCATGAGGAGCAGCGTGAAGGCCATGTGGTGATCCTCTCCGTGGGTACTCAGCGCATCGGCTTTGTGGTCGATCAACTGGTAGGCCAGGAAGAAGTCGTGATCAAGCCTTTGGGCAAGATGCTGCAGGGAACCCCGGGCATGTCGGGTGCGACCATTACCGGTGACGGTCGGATCGCGCTGATTCTCGATGTTCCGAGCATGCTCAAGCGTTACGCCGCGCGGCGTATTTGATTCTGGTGGGGCAGGGCGGCAGTCCCTCGCCCCGCCTAACGGAGTGGTTATGGTAGTCAAGGTTCTGGTGGTGGACGATTCGGGCTTCTTCCGCCGCCGCGTCTCGGAAATTCTTTCGGCGGATTCCAATATCCAGGTGGTCGGTACGGCCACCAATGGCAAAGAGGCGATTGATCAGGCGCTGGCGCTGAAACCGGACGTGATCACCATGGACTACGAGATGCCGATGATGGATGGCATCACCGCCGTTCGGCACATCATGCAACGCTGTCCGACCCCGGTATTGATGTTCTCGTCGCTGACGCACGAAGGCGCCCGAGTCACTCTCGATGCGCTGGACGCTGGCGCCGTGGACTTCCTGCCGAAGAACTTCGAAGACATTTCGCGCAACCCGGAAAAGGTCAAGCAGATGCTCTGCGAGAAGGTGCATAGCATCTCGCGCAGTAATCGTGGCAGCTTCAGGGCTTCCGCGCCAACATCGACACCGACACCGACACCGACACCGACACCGACACCGGCGCCCGTGGCCACGCCATCGGCGCCCAGCACTTTCGGGCGCCCGGTGCCAGCTTCGCGTCCAGCCGTGGCGCCGGCGCGCACGCCCGTCTCGAGTGCGGCTTCACCCAAGCGCAAAGCCTACAAGCTGGTTGCCATCGGCACCTCGACTGGCGGCCCTGTGGCTCTGCAGCGGGTGTTGACCCAGCTACCGGCCAACTTCCCGGCGCCGATCGTGTTGATCCAGCATATGCCCGCTGCGTTCACCAAGGCCTTTGCCGAACGCTTGGACAAACTGTGTCGCATCAGCGTCAAGGAAGCCGAGGACGGTGACATTCTGCGCCCGGGCCTGGCGTTGCTGGCGCCAGGCGGCAAACAGATGATGATTGACGGCCGCGGTGCGGTGAAAATCCTGCCGGGTGACGAGCGTCTGAACTACAAGCCTTGTGTGGACATCACCTTCGGCTCGGCGGCCAAGTCCTACGGTGACAAAGTTCTGGCGGTGGTGCTCACTGGCATGGGCGCCGACGGCCGTGAAGGTGCGCGCCTGCTCAAGCAGGGCGGCAGCGCGATCTGGGCGCAGGATGAGGCCAGCTGCGTGATCTACGGCATGCCGATGGCCATCGTCAAGGCCGACCTGGCCGATGCGGTCTACAGCCTGGATGACATTGGCAAGCACCTAGTGGAGGCTTGTCTCTGATGGATGTGTTGAGTCTGATTGGCATCATCTTGGCGTTTGTCGCCATTATCGGCGGCAACTACCTCGAAGGAGGGCATCTCGGTGCCCTGGCCAACGGTCCGGCGGCGTTGATCGTGATTGGCGGTACGGTGGGCGCGGCGCTGTTGCAGTCGCCCTTGAGTTCGTTCAAGCGCGCGATGCAGATTCTGGTGTGGATCATTTTTCCACCCCGCGTGGATTTGGCCGGTGGCGTTGACCGCGTGGTCAACTGGAGCCTCACAGCGCGCAAGGAAGGCCTGCTTGGCCTCGAAGGCGTGGCCGATGCGGAACCCGACAGCTATGCGCGCAAAGGTCTGCAATTGCTGGTCGACGGCGCCGAGCCGGAAGCCATTCGCAGCATCCTGGAGGTGGATTTCTACACCCAGGAAAGTCGCGATATCAACGCCGCCAAAGTCTTTGAAAGCATGGGTGGCTATGCGCCGACCATCGGCATCATCGGCGCGGTCATGGGCTTGATCCACGTGATGGGCAACCTGGCCGATCCTTCGCAATTGGGCAGCGGTATTGCCGTGGCGTTCGTCGCCACCATCTACGGCGTGGCCAGTGCCAACCTGTTGCTGCTACCGATCGCCAGCAAGCTCAAGTCCATTGCCCTACGCCAGTCACGTTATCGTGAAATGCTGCTTGAAGGCATTCTGTCGATTGCCGAGGGCGAGAACCCGCGCTCCATCGAATTGAAGCTCCAGGGCTTCATGGATTGATGGGGAGTATTGCCTGTGAGCCGTCGTCGCCGCGAACCTGAAGAGCACGTCAACCATGAACGCTGGTTGGTGTCCTACGCCGACTTCATCACTTTGCTGTTCGCTTTTTTCGTGGTGATGTACTCCATTTCTTCGATCAACGAAGGCAAGTACAAGGTCATCTCCGAGGCGCTGGTGGGTGTGTTTACCGACTCCGACCGCGCCCTCAAGCCGATTCCGATTGGTGACGAACGCCCCAAGAGCGTGACGCCGGCCAAACCGTTGGTCAAAGACAGCGATGAGACCGACGCCGGCATCAGTGGCGGCAGCGATCCGCTCAAGAGTATCGCCGACGACATCAGCGCGGCGTTTGGCGACTTGATCAGTTCCAACCAGATGACGATTCGTGGCAATGAGCTGTGGGTGGAAATCGAACTCAACTCCAGTCTGCTGTTTGCCAGCGCCGATGCCCTCCCCAGCGACATGGCGTTCAGCATCATCGATAAGGTCGCAGCGATCTTGAAACCTTTCGACAACCCGATTCACGTCGAGGGCTTTACCGACAATCTGCCGATCCACACGGCGCTGTACCCCACCAACTGGGAATTGTCGTCGGCGCGTTCGGCGAGCATCGTGCGCATGTTGGCGATGCAGGGCGTTAATCCCGAGCGCCTGGCTTCCGTGGGGTACGGCGAATTCCAGCCCGTGGCCAATAATGCGACCGCCGAAGGCCGGGCGCGTAACCGCCGGGTCGTGCTGGTGGTCTCGCGCAACCTGGATGTGCGCCGCAGCCTGACCGCCACCGGGGCCGCCAATGCACGACCGGATGCAGCATTGAAGCGGGCTGGCACACAAACTGCACCGACGCCCGTAAAGCCGCCGGTTCGTGCGAACGCCGTCAATTCTCCGTCACCGGCTCTATAACCTCGTGCTATTTCTCGGTCGAGCCAGTGCCCACCGGGAGGAACAATCCGAATGAGAGTCTGGGCAGTTTCCAGTCAAAAGGGTGGGGTCGGCAAGACCACCACGTCCATCGCCTTAGCCGGCTTGCTGGCCGAGGCGGGCAAACGTGTGGTCATTGTCGACCTCGATCCCCACGGCTCGATGACCAGCTATTTTGGTTACGACCCGGATGCGCTGGAACACAGTTGCTACGACCTGTTCCTGCACAAGGGCAGCGTGCCTGACGGGTTGCCGGGGCAACTGCTGCTGTCCACCAGCAATGAGAGCATTTCGTTACTGCCCTCCAGCACGGCCTTGGCCACCCTTGAGCGACAATCGCCAGGGCAAAGCGGCCTGGGCCTGGTGATCGCCAAGACCCTGGCGCAGCTGTGGCAGGACTTCGACTACGCGATCATCGACAGCCCGCCGTTGCTCGGTGTGCTGATGGTCAACGCTTTGGCGGCTAGCCAGCAGTTGGTGATCCCGGTACAGACCGAGCACCTGGCGGTCAAGGGCCTGGAACGCATGGTCAGCACCCTCGCCATGATCAACCGTTCGCGCAAGCAGGCGCTGCCGTTCAGCATCGTCCCGACCTTATTCGATCGCCGTACCCAAGCCTCGCTTGGCACGTTGCGCGTCTTGCGTGACGCCTATCCGGACACTATCTGGCAAGGCTACATCCCGGTCGACACACGCTTGCGCGATGCCAGCCGCGCCGGTCTGACACCGTCGCAATTCGATGGCAAAAGCCGCGGCGTACTGGCTTATCGGGCATTGCTCAAGCATCTGCTGGCGCAGCAGCTTGTAGCGCAGGTGGCGTGAGATGAGAGTTTATTCAAGTCAGTGGGCCATCGAGCCGATAACCTCTCAAGACAGGGGTAACAGGACTTGCGCGTGGGCATACAGATGAATCGTCCTGTGGATACCAAGAGCCCGCCGCAACTGGCGTTGCAGTCTTATCTGGATGCGTTGCTGCAAGAGGCCACAGAGGACGCGCTGCCCGCACCGATTCTGGTGCTGGATGAAGTGATTGTTGCGCAAAGCGTCGAGCCTGAGGCCAGCCTGGATGAGTTTCAATTGGCGGTACTGGAAGAGCAGGCCCGCGATGCCTTGGTTGAGTCGGTTCCGGTAGCTGCAGTACCTCTGGTGCTGGTGCCGCCGGTGGCGGAGGTTCATCTTGCGCCAAGCATTACACCGCCGCCGAAGGAACCCGAAGGTCGACCTGCGTGGGCCGCCGAACCGTTCGAATGCCTGCTGTTCGACGTGGCCGGGCTGACACTGGCAGTGCCGCTGGTGTGCCTGGGATCGATTTACTCCCTGGAAGGCCAGGAGTTGACGCCGTTGTTTGGCCAGCCGGATTGGTTCCTCGGAATCCTGCCGAGCCAGGCAGGCAACCTCAAGGTGCTGGATACGGCGCGCTGGGTCATGCCCGACCGCTACCGCGATGATTTTCGTCAGGGCCTGCAGTATGTGATTTCGGTTCAGGGTTACGAGTGGGGGTTGGCGGTGCATCAAGTCAGCCGCTCGTTGCGCCTGGACCCCAATGAAATCAAATGGCGCAGCCAGAGAGGCCAGCGGCCTTGGCTGGCGGGCACGGTGATTGAGCACATGTGCGCACTGCTGGATGTCGCGGAACTGGCGGAACTGATCGCCAGCGGTGGGGTGAAAGATATGCAAGGCAACAAACGTACTTGAAGCGACGCAGCACGGTTGTGCTGCCTAAAAAGAACACGCCGTCATCAACGGTATTTGAAGGGGTCAGGGGTATGAACAAGTCAGCGTCCGCACAGGGTTTGGATGATCCGATCCTGCAATGGGTTACCTTCAAGCTGGACAACGAGTCTTACGGCATCAACGTGATGCGCGTGCAAGAAGTGCTGCGCTACACCGAAATCGCACCGGTGCCGGGTGCGCCCAGCTACGTGCTGGGTATCATCAACCTGCGCGGTAATGTCGTCACCGTGATCGACACGCGCCAGCGCTTTGGCCTGGCATCCGCCGAGGTCAACGACAATACTCGTATCGTCATCATCGAAGCCGACAAGCAAGTGGTCGGGATCATGGTCGACAGCGTGGCCGAAGTGGTTTACCTGCGTCAGTCGGAAGTCGAGACCGCGCCGAATGTCGGCAACGAAGAATCAGCCAAGTTCATCCAGGGCGTGTGCAACAAGAACGGCGAGCTGCTGATTCTGGTTGAGCTGGACAAGATGATGAGCGAAGAAGAGTGGTCGGATCTGGAGAACATCTGATTGATCCTCGAGGTAGTGGTGATCGTCCTGGCCCTGCTGTGGGTTGGGACTCTCGGTTTCCTGCTGCGCTATATGCGCCAGCAGCGCGCGTTGGCGATGCAGCAGGCCGAGCGCGATGCGGTGCGTGATCAGCGCATCAAGGAGCTGGTGCGGCGGGTGGATAACTTCCAGCAGAGCGCGGTTCGGGTAGGCGATGACGTGCATGAGTTGCGTGCAATCCTCGCGCCCCTGCCGGACAAGTTGTCGGCGCTTGAGCAGCGTGATCCTTCAAGCCTGTCTTTCGCCCAGGCGGCGAAGCTGGTGGGTATGGGCGCCACGGTGGATGAACTGACCCAGTCCTGTGGCTTGACCCAGGCTGAGGCGCAGTTGATGAGCAAGTTGCACAAGGGCTGAACAGCCGGGTTATCTCGCTGTGGCGCGGGGGCTCAGTAGTCTTCTCCCTGAGCTGTCACGTCACGCTCCACCGGCCCCGCCTCCGGGTCGTAGTCCGCCGGGAACTTGCCTTTCAATGTCCAGGCAAACGCAATGATCTCGGCAATGGTGCGGTACAGCTCCTCGGGGATGCTGTCACCCAGCTCCATTCTCGCGAGCAATTTGACCAGCTCGGCATTTTCATAAATCGGCACTTCGTTTTCCCGCGCCAATTTGAGGATCGCTTCGGCCAAGGCGTCGTCGCCTTTGGCGCTCAAGGTGGGGGCGAGTTTGCCATCGTACTTGAGGGCGATGGCCTGGCGCGGCGGATTGGGGTTTTTCATGCGGTTTCATCCACCCAGCGTTGTTCAAGCCCGGTTTTTGGCCCGCGGGGCGGGGTGCCGAGGTGGCAGTCGAGATCGCCGACGTTCAGCCCCGAAGACACCAGGCGCTCACGCAGACTGCCCAGGTGACTTTCGATCAGGCTGGCGGTGTAGGGGCGGATTGCCCATAACTGGCTGGAGAGTTTGCCTTGGTTCAATTGCGCCTGGACTTGCAATGGCCCCAGCGGCTCCATGTCAAAAGCCAGCTCGACGCGCCAGAGCATTTTTTTCGCGTCGCGTTCGATCTTGCGTTCAGGTTCATCCTTGTCCGGCGTCGGCTCTTCACGCTGGAACTTGACCTGCAATGGCACGATGTCCTGCATCGTGCGCATAGGGATCTCCAGTTGCCAGGTGGTCAATAGTTTGCCATCGGCCGTGGTGCCGGTTTGTTCCAGGCTCGAAAGTTGATGGCTTTGCAAGCGCGAGATGGCAGCGGCGGCCAGGCGCAGCAGGTTTTCCAGGCTGCTTTCACCTTCCAGGCGTTGCATCAGCCGTTCCGGTAGCGGGAAGCTGTTGGCCGCGGTGCGAGCGCCGAGCTGACCCAGGGTCCCCAACGGGCTGCGCACGAAGCTGGGCAACATGTGCGCGAGGGTGTTGGCGGCGAGGATGGCATTGAGGTTGGTGTGGGCGGGCAGGGCCGGCGTGAGTTCGGCCACCAGGCGCAGCAGGCTGCCCTTCATGTCGAGGGGCGGTACTTGCGGGTTTTGCCCAGCCAGTAATTTGGCTTCAAGAAAGATGCCGCTGTTGTGCAGCGATTGCGCCAATGCCTTGGGGTTGCTGGCTTGAGCGAGGTCTGGCAAACCGGCCAGCAGGCGCTCTACGGCAACCCGCAGTTGCACCGGTGTGTCGGCGCTGCGGGGCATGTTTTGCAACGCATTGAGCAGCCCCTCCAGGGAGCCCTGGCGGCTTTGCTGGGTGGCGAGTTGTTGACTGATCGCCAGTTGTTCCTGGCGCCCGCTCAGCGGTACGAAGTTCAGGGTCTGGGCACTCTGGACCACCGCGCTGAGCAAGCTGCCGACGCGCAAGGGCTGCGGACTTTCGAGCGTCAAGGTAGTGCCAACCAGCGCGTTGTTGAGCACCGAAACCAACGAACGAAAGAGCGCCGGCTGCCCGGCGCCCTGAGGCAGCGCCTGGGACGTCAGAACCTTGGCTTGCAGCAACGTGCCTATCGGCAATTGGGTGGTATCAATCCGGGTGAGGGCGGCGACGTTGGCGCTAAGCGCTTGTTGCAGAGTGATGGCCAGGTCACCCGATGCGGTCTGGCTCACCGCCACGTTGCTACCCAGCGGCAGCGGCTGGTTGCTGGCGGCCTGTACCAGGGTTTGTCGACCACCTTCCAGGGTCAGCTTGAGCAGCAACTGAAAGGCTTCACCGCCCTGCTTGAGAGCCAGCACCTCGGCATTCACGGTTTTTCCGGCATCGATCAATCCGGTCTGGGGCTCCAGCAGTTTCAACAGTTCACCCACCGCAGGTGGGGGTCGAGGTCCGGTGGTCGTGGCCGGAGGAAGGGGTGGAAGGTTGATGTCACCGGTCATCGTGGTCGCCATCTCAAGGAAATTGCCCTCTTTAGAGTAGGGCATCGCATGTATAATGCCGCCCGTCTTCAAAGAGCGGGTCAAAAACATCACACCTGATTGATCCAGCTCTCTAAAACAGGCCGCCAATGGGTTTATTGTGCATCTCTTTAACGGCCGTTCCATTGCCGACTTGAACTGTAAAGGCCCGCGATCTCTTGACCAGTCCACTTTTAGAAGCCGTTGCGCTCACCTGTGAGCGAGACCTGCGGATGTTGTTCGATCACCTCGAACTGCGTCTGACGGGCGGCGACATGGTGCAGATCAGCGGACCTAACGGCAGCGGCAAGACCAGCCTGTTGCGCCTGTTGGCGGGCCTGATGCAGCCGACGGCGGGGCAGGTGCGGCTCAACGGCAAGCCGTTGACCGAGCAACGCACTGAGCTGGCGCGTAATCTGCTGTGGATCGGCCATGCCGCCGGGATCAAGGATGTGCTGACGCCTGAAGAGAACCTCGGTTGGCTTAGCGCCCTGCATCATCCGACGAACCGCGAGTCGATTTGGCGGGCGTTGGCCGCCGTGGGCCTGAAGGGGTTTGAAGACGTGCCGTGTCACACCCTGTCTGCCGGCCAGCAGCGGCGGGTGGCCCTGGCCCGCTTGTATCTGCCGGGCCCGCCGTTGTGGATTCTCGACGAACCGTTCACCGCCCTCGATAAACAGGGCGTGGCGCAACTGGAAGAGCACTTGGCCAAACACTGTGAGCACGGTGGCATGGTGGTCCTGACCACTCACCATACGCTGGCCCGGATACCGCATGGTTACCGTGAGCTGGACCTGGGACGGTGGTCGGTATGAGTGTATTTGCCCTGTTGGTGGCCCGTGAAGCGCGGTTGCTGTGTCGCCGTCCGGCTGAGTTGGCCAACCCGCTGGTGTTCTTTGCCATCGTCATCGCGCTGTTTCCGTTGGCGGTCGGGCCCGAGACAAAACTGTTGCAAACCTTGTCGCCGGGGCTGGTCTGGGTGGCGGCACTTTTGTCCGTCCTGCTCTCGCTGGACGGGCTGTTTCGCAGTGATTTCGAAGATGGTTCCCTGGAGCAGTGGGTCCTTTCGTCGCACCCCTTGCCTCTTCTGGTTCTGGCCAAGGTGCTGGCACACTGGGCGTTTTCCGGGCTGGCGCTGGTGTTGCTCGCGCCGCTGCTGGCGATGATGCTGGGATTGCCTTCCGAATGCCTGCCAGTGCTACTCGCTTCGTTATTGCTCGGCACCCCGGTGTTGAGCCTGCTGGGCGCGGTGGGGGCGGCGCTGACTGTCGGTTTGAAACGTGGGGGACTGTTGCTGGCCCTGCTTATTTTGCCTTTGTATATCCCGGTGTTGATCCTGGGCAGCGGTGCCTTGCAGGCCGCGCTCATGGGGATGCCGGCGACCGGTTACCTGTTGTGGCTTGGCAGCCTGACCGCCCTGGCGGTAACCCTGACACCCTTTGCTATAGCGGCTGGCCTGAAGATCAGCGTCGGCGAATAATGAGGTCTGACCCGGTGTTTTCGCTGAGTCAGTAAAGACCCTAAGCTTCTTGCAATGACAAGAAGCAACCGTGATGGAAACAGCAATGAACTGGACCTGGTTTCACAAGCTCGGCTCGCCCAAGTGGTTCTATGGCATCAGTGGCAAACTCCTGCCATGGCTCAGTGTCGCCGCTGTGTTGCTGATCGGCATCGGCCTGGTCTGGGGCCTGGCCTTCGCGCCGCCTGACTACCAGCAAGGCAACAGCTTTCGCATCATCTATATCCACGTGCCCAGTGCGTTGCTGGCCCAGTCCATCTACGTGATGCTGGCGGTGTGCGGCATCGTCGGCCTGGTCTGGAAGATGAAACTGGCCGACGTTGCCCTGCAATGTGCTGCGCCCATCGGTGCCTGGATGACCGCGGTGGCGCTGATCACCGGGGCGATCTGGGGCAAGCCGACCTGGGGCTCGTGGTGGGTCTGGGATGCGCGACTAACGTCGATGCTGATTCTGCTGTTCCTGTACTTCGGTCTGATTGCCCTGGGCAACGCCATCAGCAATCGTGAGAGTGCCGCCAAGGCCTGTGCGGTACTGGCGATTGTCGGCGTGATCAACATCCCGATCATCAAGTACTCGGTGGAGTGGTGGAACACCCTGCACCAGGGCGCGACCTTTACCCTGACTGAAAAACCGGCGATGCCCGTGGAAATGTGGGCGCCGCTGTTGCTGATGGTTCTGGGGTTCTACTGCTTCTTCGGTGCCGTATTGCTGATGCGCATGCGCCTCGAGGTGCTCAAGCGTGAAGCCCGCGCCAGTTGGGTGAAGGTCGAAGTGCAAAACAGCCTGGGAGCCCGAGGATGAGTTTCGCCTCTTTCAGTGATTTTCTCGCCATGGGCCATCACGGCCTGTTCGTTTGGACGGCCTATGGCATTTGCCTGGTGGTGCTGGCGCTCAACGTCGCTGCGCCGATCCTGGCCCGCAAGCGTTACCTGCAACAAGAGGCGCGTCGTCTGCGCCGGGAGACCGATAAGTGAATCCGCTGCGTCGAAAACGTCTGTTGATCATCCTCGCCATTCTGCTCGGTGTCGGCCTCGCCGTGGGCCTGGCCTTGAGTGCCTTGCAGCAGAACATCAACCTGTTCTACACCCCGACCCAGATTGCCAACGGCGAAGCACCGCTGGACACGCGCATTCGCGCAGGCGGCATGGTCGAGGCCGGTTCCCTGAAACGTTCCGGTGACTCCCTGGACGTCAGATTCGTGGTCACCGACTTCAATAAATCGGTGACCATCACCTACCGCGGCATCCTCCCGGACCTGTTCCGTGAAGGCCAGGGCATCGTCGCGCTCGGCAAGCTCAACGCTGATGGCGTGGTGGTCGCCGATGAAGTGCTGGCCAAGCACGATGAGAAGTACATGCCGCCGGAAGTGACCAAAGCCCTGAACGAAAGCGGTCAGTCGGCTCCCACACCTGCCAAGGAGGGCTAACTGATGACCTCTGCACTGTTTATTCCCGAACTGGGCCAGTTGGCGATGATCCTCGCCCTGTGCTTCGCTGTCGTCCAGGCGATTGTCCCGCTGCTGGGCGCCTGGCGCGGTGATCGCCTGTGGATGAGTCTGGCCCAGCCAGCCGCCTGGGGCCAGTTCGCGTTTCTCGGGTTCGCATTTGGCTGCCTGACCTACGCTTTCATGACTGACGATTTTTCTGTCGCTTACGTCGCGAGCAACTCCAACAGTGCCTTGCCCTGGTACTACAAGTTCAGCGCGGTGTGGGGGGCCCACGAAGGCTCCCTGTTGCTGTGGGCTTTGATTCTCGGCGGCTGGACGTTCGCGGTATCGGTGTTCTCCCGGCAGTTGCCGCAAGTGATGCTGGCCCGAGTGCTGGCAGTGATGGGCATGATCAGCATTGGCTTCCTGCTGTTTTTGATCATGACCTCCAACCCGTTTGAGCGGATCCTGCCGCAAATCCCTACCGACGGTCGTGACCTCAACCCGTTGCTGCAGGACATCGGCCTGATCGTCCACCCGCCGATGTTGTACATGGGCTACGTCGGTTTCTCGGTGGCCTTTGCCTTCGCCATCGCCGCACTGTTGGGCGGGCGCCTCGATGCGGCCTGGGCGCGCTGGTCGCGGCCGTGGACCATCGTTGCCTGGGCCTTCCTCGGCATCGGCATCACCTTGGGTTCGTGGTGGGCCTACTACGAACTTGGCTGGGGTGGCTGGTGGTTCTGGGACCCGGTGGAAAACGCCTCGTTCATGCCGTGGCTGGTGGGCACCGCGCTGATTCACTCGTTGGCTGTTACCGAAAAACGCGGCGTGTTCAAGAGCTGGACCGTGTTGCTGGCCATCGCCGCATTTTCGCTGAGTCTGCTGGGTACGTTCCTGGTCCGTTCAGGCGTGCTGACCTCGGTTCACGCTTTTGCCTCCGACCCCGAGCGCGGGGTGTTCATCCTGATCTTCCTGCTGCTGGTCGTGGGCGGTTCCCTGACGCTGTTCGCCTTGCGCGCGCCGGTGGTCAAGAGTCACGTTGGCTTCAACCTGTGGTCACGGGAAACCTTGCTGCTGGGCAATAACCTGGTGCTGGTGGTGGCTGCCTCGATGATCCTGCTGGGCACCTTGTATCCGCTGATGCTCGATGCGCTGACCGGCGCCAAGCTCTCGGTCGGGCCACCCTATTTCAATGCGTTGTTTATCCCGTTGATGGGTCTGCTGATGGTGGTGATGGCCATCGGCATGCTGGTGCGCTGGAAAGACACGCCGGTCAAATGGCTGGTGGGCATGTTGATCCCGGTACTGCTGGGCAGCGCTGCATTGTCGGTGGTCGCCGGAATCGCCTACGGTGACTTCAATTGGGCGGTGCTTGCCACGTTCATGCTGGCGGCCTGGGTGTTGTTGGCTGGTGTGCGAGACATCGTCGACAAGACCCGCCATAAAGGCTTGATCAAGGGCCTGCCGAGCCTGACTCGCAGCTATTGGGGCATGCAGATCGCGCATATCGGTATCGCGGTTTGCGCGCTGGGCGTGGTGTTGTCCAGCCAGAACAGTGCCGAACGCGATCTGCGCCTGGCGCCTGGCGAGTCCATGGACCTGGCCGGTTACCAGTTTGTCTTTGAAGGCGCGAAGCACTTCGAAGGGCCGAACTTCACGTCGGACAAAGGCACCGTGCGCGTGGTACGCAAGGGCAAGGAAATTGCCGTGCTGCACCCGGAAAAGCGCCTGTACACCGTGCAGAACTCGATGATGACCGAGGCCGGGATCGACGCCGGTTTCACCCGTGACCTCTACGTCGCCCTCGGCGAGCCATTGGGCGACGGCGCCTGGGCGGTACGGGTCCACGTCAAGCCGTTCGTGCGCTGGATCTGGTTCGGCGGCCTGCTCACAGGTTTCGGCGGTTTGCTGGCGGCGATGGATCGGCGTTATCGGGTCAAGGTCAAGAGCCGGGTGCGTGAAGCCCTCGGCCTGCAAGGAGCAGAGGTATGAAGCGTTGGTTGATGGTTGTGCCGCTGGCGCTGTTCCTGCTGGTGGCGGTGTTCTTGTATCGCGGCCTGTACCTGGACCCGGCGGAGTTACCGTCGGCGATGATCGGCAAGCCATTCCCGGCCTTTTCCCTGCCTACCGTGCAGGGCGACAAGACCTTGACCCAGGCCGACCTGCAGGGCAAGCCGGCGTTGGTCAACGTCTGGGCGACCTGGTGCATTTCCTGCCGCGTCGAGCATCCGGTATTGAACAAGCTGGCCGAAAAAGGTGTGGTGATCTACGGGGTCAACTACAAGGACGACAATGCGGCGGCCTTGAAGTGGCTGGCGGAGTTCCATAATCCTTATCAGTTGGATATCCGCGATGAAGACGGCAATCTTGGCCTGAACCTCGGCGTCTATGGTGCCCCGGAAACCTTCTTCATCGATGCCAAGGGCGTGATTCGCGACAAGTTCGTCGGTGTGATCGACGAAGTGGTCTGGCGTGAGCAACTGGCCGCCAAATACCAGGCGCTGGTGGATGAGGCCAGACCATGAAGCGTTGGTTGACCGCTGCTGTATTGACGCTGGGATTGATGGGCGTGGCCCACGCCGCGATCGACACCTACGAGTTTGCCAATGACGGTGAGCGCGAGCGTTTCCGCGAATTGACCAAGGAACTGCGCTGTCCCAAGTGTCAGAACCAGGACATCGCCGACTCCAACGCGCCGATTGCTGCCGACCTGCGCAAAGAAATTTTCCGCATGTTGGGGGAGGGCAAGAACAATCAGCAGATCATCGACTTCATGGTCGACCGCTACGGTGATTTCGTCCGCTACAAACCGGCCCTCACCGCCAAGACCGCGCTGCTCTGGTTTGGCCCCGCCGGCCTGCTGCTGGGTGGGCTGGTGATCATGGCGGTGATCGTCCGCCGTCGCCGCGTCGCTCCGACCGATGGTTCGGACACGCTATCCGCTTCCGAGCGTCAACGCCTCGACCAACTGCTGGACGAAAAAACCGATGATTGATTTCTGGCTCGCAGCAGGCCTGCTGCTCCTGGTTGCCTTGAGTATCCTGCTGATCCCGGTATTGCGCGTGCGCCGTGCCCAGCGTGAGGAGGATCGCACCGCTCTGAACGTCGCGCTGTATCAGGAGCGCGTGGCCGAGCTGCAAACCCAGCAAAGCGAAGGTGTACTTGACGCCGCGCAACTGGATGCAGGCCGCGCTGAGGCCGCTCGAGAATTGTTGGCCGATACCGAAGGCGTGGAAAAACCACGCGAGTCGCGACTGGGCAAGCCCTTGCCATTGCTCGCGGCGTTCCTGGTGCCGGTCCTGGGCCTTGGTTTGTACTTGCACTTCGGCGCCAGCGACAAGGTCGAACTGACCCGCGAATTTTCCCAACCGCCGGTGTCCATGGAAGACATGACCCAGCGCCTGGAACGTGCGGCGGCCGCGCAACCGGATTCGGCCGAAGGCCTGTATTTCCTCGGTCGGGCCTACATGGCTCAGGATCGGTCGGCGGACGCGGCGAAAGTCTTCGAACGCACCGTGAGCCTGGCCGGTCGTCAGCCTGAGTTGCTCGGGCAATGGGCGCAGGCGCAGTACTTCGCGGATAACAAACAATGGTCGCCGAAAATCCAGGCCTTGACCGATGAAGCGCTGAAGCTTGATCCGAAGGAAGTCACCAGCCTGGGTTTGCTCGGTATCGCCGCCTTTGAAGGCCAGCGTTACCAGCAAGCCATTGATTACTGGAACCGTCTGTTGGCCCAGTTGCCGGAGCAGGATAAATCCCGCGCGGCGCTGCAGGGCGGGATTGACCGGGCGGCCGAGAAGTTGAAAGAGGGTGGTGGTGCAGTCGCGCCGACCCAGGCTGCCGCGCGGCTCAAAGTCCGCGTCGAGGTGTCGGCTGAGGTAAAAGCCAAGGCTCGGCCGACCGACAGCGTATTCATTTTCGTGCGTGCGGTCGGCGGCCCGCCGGCACCGCTGGCCGCCAAGCGCGTGAGCGTGGCTGACCTGCCGATCAGTGTCGAACTGGGTGATGCTGACGCGATGATGCCGCAGTTGAAACTGTCCAACTTTCCCGAAGTCCAACTCGTTGCGCGCATCTCCCGGGCAGGTCAACCGACTGCCGGTGAGTGGATCGGCCGCAGCCAACCCTTGGCGAGCAGCACCACTGCGACGCAGCAATTGATCATCGACAGTCCGGACAAGTAATTCGAGGAAACGCCCATGACCGCCATCGCTCGTATCACCTTGCTTAGCCTGGTTCTGGGGTTGAGTGCCTGTGCGGTGCATCGGCCGCCGGCGCAGACCGGCCCGACCATTCCGTCGTCAGGCCCGGCTACCCAACCCGGCACCCGGCCATCGACGCAACCGTCGACCCCGGCGACCCCCGCGCCACGGCCGATCCCCCGTACCTCGGCGACTTTCGCGCCACCACCGGGCGCCGAAAGTCACTGGGACGGCAAGATGGGCGTGTATGTGCTGGACGAACAGCCGGATACGTTCTATCGCCAGCGCACGTACTACCGCTGGAGCAATGGCTGGAGCCGTTCCATCAGCCCGAATGGGCCGTGGGAAGAAACCAATGTGCAGGGCGTGCCGCCGGGCTTGAGCAAGCACTACGCGAAGTAAGTAGCTGTAACGGTTGGCAATCGAAAATGGCCGTGCTCCAGGCCAAAGAACTGAAAAAGTTCGGGCGAAGGCGGACGTCCAACACTAGCAGGCCGTAGAGTTTCACCCGACATTCTTCGGGCATCACGCGTGACTCGGGGTTCAGGCGTAACAGGTTTTAGTGTGGTATTTATGAAATACCACACTAGGGCTTACTTGATCGCAGTAGTCGATGCAGTTGTTATTTTGAAGTCGATTCTCATCTCCAGATCATCTCGGTTGTCCACCCATTTGACAAATTGATCGTGGGGTCCTGTGCAGGTCTGGTTGAACTGCTCGGGGATCGAGATACTGATCTGACTGGTACTGGGTTTGCCCAGGGTATTGCAGGACAGGCGCTGGGTCTTGGAACTCTCGCTGCTATTGTAGGTATAGCTGCCTGACCCCAGCAATTGGTACGCACGGCCGTTGGTGCCTACTTTGTACTCGATATCTGGCTTCTGATCGTCGGGTTTGGTCTCGATGAGAGAGACGAAGGTGAGCTCCTTGCTGGCATAGCTCGGCAATGTATAGACCAGCTGTCGGGTGGGGGGCAACATGCACCAGGCGCTGTTACCCGGGTGCGGTTCGCACGCTGGGTAAAGTTCCTTGTCGACAATCACGCCAGCGTTTGTGGATTGGTTTTCCACAGTTAGAGCGGCGCTGAACGCGGCGAATGGCACTATGGCCAGCGATACGAATAAAATGTTCTGGATCACGATGTTCTCCTCGGCGGTATCAACAAGGGGTGCCACACGAGGAGTCTGTAAACAGATCCATTGAGACATCGGCATCGGTAAATACATGATGGCTGTGACGCAGGAGCGTCCCAGGGTTACATTAAACAGCGTAGTTCATGATTACCCAGCTGTTATAAAATCCACTTGAGCAAATATGATGTCATGCTCAGATAGTGCGTCAGCCACGTTGAATCAGGTCTTGTTGGGCATTCGTCCGCGCATCGGCGAGCGGCTCGGCGAGTTGAAAGGAGCTGTCTCTGCTTATTCTTCGGGTGAAGTTTGAGCGCAGTAATCAGCTTGCAATAGTGTTCGAGCTCAACGTTCTGCGACGCTGCCTTTTCGATTGTAATTCGCCACAAGTAGCGGCGCCCTTCGAGTTTGATTCCAGGCAGTCAAACCCCTTGCCACAGACCCGTAATCCGGCAAGTCTGGCGAAAAACCACAGGGTATGTTGATGACAGGCAGGTTGATCTATCTCATCGGACCTTCCGGTTCGGGCAAGGACAGCCTGTTGGATGCCGCGCGTGCGCGCTTGGCCGCGCGCGGCTGTCGCATTGTGCAACGGGTTATCACGCGCTCGGTGCAAGCGCTGGGCGAGGCGGCGCAAGGCGTGAGCCCGGCGCAATTCGCCGCGCTGCAGGCCTGCGGTGCGTTTGCCCTGTGCTGGCAGGCGAATGGCTTGTCCTATGGTATTCCCCGGGAGATCGACGATTGGCTGGCGGTGGGGGAGGATGTGTTGGTCAACGGCTCCCGGGGCCACCTGGCGCAAGCCCGCCTGCGTTACCCGACGTTGCAGGTGGTGTTGCTGACGGTGGACGCTGGCGTATTGCGCCAACGCTTGTTGGCGCGGGGGCGGGAGTCGCCGAGCGAAATCGAGGCGCGCCTGGCGCGCAACGCGCAGTTCGGTGAGCGTCTGATGGCAACCGCCGGTGTACACCTGCTGGATAACTCCGGCCCGCTGGAGCATACCGTCGAACGCTTGCTTGCGGCGCTCGCCGACGGTCATTGTGCCCGCGCCTGAGCGGGCGCTCAGGTTCAGGCATTCACCGCCGCGGCGGCCTTCGACACACTCATGAAGCGCAGCAGCGCTACTAACGGGAAGGCGCTGCCGATTACCACCACCGCCAACCAGCCACCGTACTCATACACGCTGCTGGCGATGGCCGAGCCGAACGCACCGCCGATAAAGATGCTGGTCATATACAGCGCGTTCAAGCGGCTGCGACTGTTGGCGTCGAGGGAGTAGATCGCACGTTGGCCGAGGACCATGTTCATCTGCACGCAGAAGTCCAGGACCACGCCGGTGACGGCCATGCCGATCACGCTATAGATCGGGTGGACCAACGCCGGCAGAAAGCTCAGCGCCGCCACCATGATCGCCAGCCACGAGGCCCGGTGAGTGTGGCCGGCGTCGGCCAGGCGCCCGGCAATTGGCGCGGCTATGGCACCAATCGCGCCGACCAGGGCGAAGATCGCGATCTGGCTCTGGCTCAGGCCATGGTTGCGCACCAGCTCCAGCGGTGCTGCGCTCCAGAACAGGCTGAAGGCGGCGAACAGGCAACCCTGGTAAAACGCGCGTTGGCGCAATAGCGGTTGCTGGCGTAGCAAGGTACTCAGCGAGCGCAACAACTGTCCGTAGCTGGCGCGATGGTCCGGCTGGCGCCTGGGAATCGTCAGCAACAGTACGACACTGATCACCGCCATCAGCGCTGCCGCCGCGATGAACATCGCCCGCCAGCCGAAGTGATCGGCGACCACGCTGGATATCGGCCGCGCCAACAGAATGCCCAGCAACAGGCCACCCATGATGCTGCCTACCACCCGACCACGGGAGTCAGCCGGAGCCAGGTGCGCGGCCAGCGGAATCAGGATTTGCACCGACACCGAACTGAAGCCGATCAGCAATGACACCAGCAGGAACAGGTTCGGTTGTTCAATGAGGGCGGCGCCCAACAGGCTGGCGATGGACACCACGGTAGTGGTGATCATCAGTTTGCGGTTTTCCAGCAAATCGCCCAGCGGCACCAGGAAGAACAGGCCCAAGGCATAACCGACCTGGGTCAGGGACACGATCAGGCTGGCCATGGCCGGTGTCAGGCCGATGTCCGGGGCGATCATTTCGATGATCGGCTGTGCGTAGTAGAGGTTGGCGACGATGGCGCCGCAACAGAACGCAAACAGCATCACCATGCCTCGGGTCATGGTGCCGGGATGGGAGGCGTTGGAAATCGCTGTCATGGTTCGCTCTTTAACGCGGGGGAGGATGGCGTGAAAGGTTAAACGCTCGGCGAGGCCGGGGATAGACCGCTTGTGCTGATTTCACTCATGTCCGGGATTGATGGCTGAGTCATGGAGGGACCGTTCCCACCCGTGCGGGAACGATCAATCCTCAAGGGTTTTACTGCCCGTTGTAGATCTGGTCAAACACCCCACCATCGTTGAAGTGGGTTTTCTGCACGGTGCGCCAGTCACCGAAGGTTTTTTCCACCGACAGGAAATCGACTTTCGGGAAGCGGTCGGTGTACTTGGCCAGCACCGCCGGGTCCCGTGGGCGCAGGTAGTTGTTGGCGGCGATTTCCTGGCCTTGCGGCGACCACAAGTATTTCAGGTAGTCTTCGGCGGCGCTGCGGGTGCCTTTTCGCTCGACCACCTTGTCGACCACCGACACCGGTGGCTCGGCTTCGGCGGAAACGCTTGGGTAGACCACTTCGAACTGATCCCGCCCGAACTCACGGGCAATCATTTCCGCTTCGTTTTCAAAGGTCACCAGCACGTCGCCGATCTGGTTGGTCATGAACGTGGTGGTAGCGGCACGGCCGCCGGTATCCAGCACGGGCGCTTGCTTGAACAGCTTGCCGACAAATGCCTTGGCTTTGTTCTCGTCACCGCCGTTTTTCAACACATAACCCCAGGCCGACAGGTAGGTGTAGCGCCCGTTACCAGAGGTCTTCGGGTTGGGCACGATGACTTGCACGCCCTCTTTGAGCAGGTCTGGCCAGTCTTTCAGCGCCTTGGGGTTGCCTTTGCGCACGATAAAGACGGTGGCGGAGGTGAACGGCGCGCTGTTGTTCGGCAGGCGAGTGACCCAGTCGTCTGGCACCAGGTTGCCGTTGTCCGCGAGGGCATTGATGTCGGTGGCCATGTTCATGGTGATTACGTCAGCCCGCAGACCGTCAATCACCGAGCGCGCCTGTTTGCTCGAACCACCGAAGGACATTTGCAAGGTGAGCTTGTCGTCCGGGTGTTCGGCTTGCCAGTGTTTCTGGAAGGCGGCGTTGTAGTCCTTGTAGAAGTCGCGCATGACGTCGTAAGAGACGTTGAGCAAGGTGGTCGATGCGGCTTGCGCAGCGCCAGACAGCGTCAGGGCGGCGGCCAGGAGAGAGGCGCTAACGAATTTTTTCACTGCTCATTCCTTGCTGTTGGTAAAGGTTGCCAATTCAGTGCTGGCTTATAGCCTCGGACTATAGCCGCAGCACCATAGACGCTTAAAGATTAAAAAGAACTTTGCTTATTCCACTTTCTTGTACAGCCCATTTCCACAACGTGAGCAAAAGGCGGCGTTGGGTTCGTGGTTGTTTTTCTTGCACACCGGGCAGTCATGCCGCAGTTGGTCGCCGCGCATGGCGTTGGCCAGTTCAGCGGTAAAAATCCCGGTGGGCACGGCGATGATCGAGTAACCGGTAATCATCACCAGCGACGAGATAACCTGGCCCAGCGCGGTTTTCGGCACGATGTCGCCAAAGCCCACGGTGGTCAGGGTGACAATGGCCCAGTAGATACCCTTGGGAATACTGGTGAACCCATGTTCCGGCCCTTCGATCACGTACATCAAGGTGCCGAATACCGTCACCAGGGTGCAGACGCTGACCAGGAACACCACGATCTTCTGCTTGCTGCCCCGCAGCGCCGACATCAGGTAGTTGGCCTGCTTGAGGTAAGGGCTGAGCTTGAGCACACGGAAGATTCGCAGCATGCGGATAATCCGCACGATCAACAGGTATTGGGCGTCGCTGTAATACAGCGCGAGGATGCTGGGGACGATGGCCAGCAAGTCCACCAGTCCGTAAAAACTGAAGGCATAGCGCAGCGGCTTGGGCGAGCAGTACAGCCGCAGCCCGTACTCGACGGCGAAGATGAGGGTGAAGCCCCATTCGATGTAGGCCAGCACGTTGGCGTAGTTCTGGTGGACCGCGTCGATGCTGTCGAGGATCACCACCACCAGGCTGGAGAGGATGAGCAGCAGCAGGGTGCTGTCGAATCGGCGTCCGGCCACCGTGTCGGTCTGGAAAATTATCACGTAGAGCCGCTGGCGCCAGTCGTTCTTGCTGTGCATGGAGTTCGCCTGAATCAAGTATCGGGCAAGCCTAGGGGGATTCGAACGGGCTGTCCATGTTGGCGCTGGGCATCATGCGCACCGTCGCGCGCGCCAGCCAACAGGCGAGGATAAACGGCGCGGTGAGGGCCGCCAGGTGCAAGGCGGCGAAGCCTGGCGTCAGCAGGATTGCCAGGAAGATGCCGCAGAGCGGCGGCCAGGGTTGCCGCCGCAGTTGGCTGAGCGCCACTGCCGCGAGCGCCGGATTATAGCTGTGCAGGCCAAGCAGGGCGGCGGGTGCGTCCGACTGCAAGGCAAACAGCACGCCGACGCTGGCGCCGATCAGCGCCCAGAACGCCGCGCGACGGTTGGCCAGCAGCAGACCAAGGGCGATCAGCAGGCCGGCCAGCGGCTGATCCAACAGAATGATCTGGCCGAGACCGGTCAATGGCGCGCCAAGCAATGACCCGGCATCGACGGTTATCGCCGTTGGCGCCGACGCCGGGCTGGCACCGAGCAGCAGCCAGCCCAACCCGACAAAGGGCGCGGTGTAGGCGGGCAGGTTAGTCGGATTATTCGCACGTTTGAGCCATTGCCGTGTGAGGATCGCGCTCAACCCGCCGCACGCCAGGATCAACGGTGGTAACAGCGCCGACCATGCGCAGTGTTGGCTGATCAACAAGCCGAGCAGTACGCCGTTATAGCTATAGAGTCCGGCCTGGCGCTCGGCCTTGGGATAGTCCCGGCGTTGGGCCGTGATCAAGCCGGCGATCCCGCCCAGGAGCGCACCGCCGAGCAACTGCGGAGCGCAGAGCAATATCGCCAGCAGACAAAGCAAGCCACACACAGGGTGACGTTGCAGGAAGATCTGGCTGAAACCGTTGAGCACGGCTTCGGCCCAGTCGGGGCAGGATGGATTGGGCATGGTGGGTGAGTCAGTAGGACCGAGTTGCCCCCATCGCGAGCAAGCCCGCTCCCACACTTGACCCTGTTCGCGGATCAATGGGGGGAGCGGGCTTGCTCGCGATGAGGCCCTGGCAGGCGCTAAATCAACGTTTCGATACGCAACGAGTTGGTCGAACCTGGCTGGCCGAACGGCACGCCCGCCGTGATCACCAACGTATCGCCGCGCTCTGCCATCCCTTGGGCCTGGGCAATTTCCAGTGCCGTGGAACACACCTCATCGACTTGTCGCAAGCGGTCATTGACCACCGAATGTACACCCCAGGCCACGCTCAAGCGGCGGGCGGTGCAGAGGTTCGGTGTCAGGTTGAGGATCGGCACCGCCGGGCGCTCCCGCGCTGCGCGCAGCGTGGAGGTGCCGGACTCGCTGTAGTTGACCAGCACTGCCACCGGCAGAATGCTGCTGATACGGCGGATCGCGCAGCTGATGGCGTCGGACACCGTGGCATCGGCCTTGGGCCGGCTGACATCGAGTTGGGTCGCGTAGTCCGGACCGTTCTCTACCTGGCGGATAATTTTGCTCATCATCTGCACGGCCTCCAGTGGGTATTCTCCCGAAGCGGTTTCCGCCGAGAGCATCACTGCGTCGGCGCCTTCGGCCACGGCGTTGGCCACGTCGGTGACTTCGGCGCGAGTCGGTGCGGGCGAGAATCGCATGGATTCGAGCATCTGCGTGGCGACGACCACCGGTTTACCCAGCTGGCGGCAGGTGGTGATGATGTCTTTTTGAATCTGCGGCACGCTTTCGGCCGGGACCTCTACGCCCAGGTCACCTCGGGCGACCATGATCGCATCACTCAACTCGGCAATTTCCTGCAAACGTTGCACGGCCGAGGGTTTCTCGATCTTGGCCATCAGGAAGGCTTTGTCGCCGATCAGATCGCGGGCTTCGCGAATGTCTTCCGGGCGTTGCACAAAGGACAGCGCGACCCAGTCCACACCCAACTCCAGGCCGAAACTCAGATCGCGCCGATCCTTGGCGGTCAATGGGCTCAGCTCCAATAAAGCCTGTGGGACGTTTACACCTTTGCGGTCGGACAGTTCTCCGCCATTGAGTACGGTGGTGTCGATGGCGTCGTTGTATTTGTGGGTGACTCGCAGGCGCAGCTTGCCGTCGTCCAGCAGCAGGTCCATACCTGGTTCAAGGGCCGCGATGATTTCCGGATGGGGCAGGTTGACCCGCCGCTGATCACCGGGCGTCGTATCCAGGTCCAGGCGCAAGGCCTGGCCACGCACCAGTTGCACCTTGCCCTCGGCAAAGCGGCCGACCCGCAGCTTCGGCCCCTGCAAATCCATGAGGATGCCCAGGGGATAGTTCAGTTGCCGTTCGACCTGGCGAATCCACGCATAACGCTGGGCATGATCGGCGTGGTCGCCGTGGCTGAAGTTCAGGCGAAAAATGTTGACCCCAGCCTCGACCAGATCGCGGATGTCATCAATGTCGTCGGTGGCAGGCCCCAGGGTGGCGAGGATTTTGACTTTCTTGTCAGGCGTCATGTTCATTGCTCTCGAGCACCAGGATGGCGCGGAAGTCGTTGACGTTGGTGCGGGTCGGCTCGGTGATGATCAACCCGTCGAGGGCCGCGAAGTAGCCGTAGCCATTGTTGTTGTCCAACTCATCGCTGGCCGACAGGCCCAAGGCTTCGGCGCGGGCGTAGCTGGTCGGCGTCATGATTGCGCCTGCGTTGTCTTCGGAGCCGTCGATGCCGTCGGTGTCACCGGCCAGGGCGTAGACACCGGGCAGGCCTTTGAGGCTGTCAGTCAGGCTCAGGAGGAATTCGGCATTACGTCCGCCGCGGCCATTGCCGCGCACGGTGACGGTGGTTTCACCGCCGGACAGGATCACGCAGGGCGCCGCGAGTGGCTGAGCGTGTTGCACGATTTGCCGGGCGATGCCGGCGTGGACCTTGGCCACGTCCCGCGCTTCGCCTTCCAGGTCGCCGAGGATCAGCGGACTGAAGCCGGCCTGGCGGACTTTGACCGCCACGGCCTCGAGGGATTGCTGCGGGCGCGCGATCAACTGGAAATGACTGCGTGCCAGGCACTGATCGCCAGGTTTGACGGTCTCGGATTCCGGACTCTGCAACCAATCGCGTACAGCCGCCGGGACCTCGATCTGGTAACGCTTGAGGATTGCCAGCGCCTGTTGCGAGGTGCTCGGATCGCCGACGGTCGGGCCGGAGGCAATCACGCTGGCCTGGTCGCCCGGTACATCGGAAATCGCATAGGTGTAGACCGTCGCCGGCCAGCTGGCCTTGGCCAGTCGGCCGCCCTTGATGGCCGAGAGGTGCTTGCGCACGCAATTCATCTCGCCAATGGTCGCGCCGGATTTGAGCAGGGCTTTGTTGATGCTTTGTTTGTCAGCCAGGGTGATGCCCGCGGCAGGCAGCGCCAGCAGGGCCGAACCGCCGCCGGACAAGAGGAAGATCACGCGATCGTCTTCATTCAGGTTGCTGATCAGTGCCAGTACGCGCTTGGCCACGGCCTGGCCCGCAGCATCCGGTACCGGGTGCGCGGCTTCCACCACTTCGATTTTTTTGCACGGCGCGCCGTGGCCATATCGCGTGACGACCAGGCCCGAGACGTCGCCTTGCCAGCAGTTTTCCACCACCAGCGCCATCGCCGCCGCCGCTTTGCCCGCGCCAATCACGATCACACGACCGCTACGGTCGGCGGGCAGATAGGGCTCAAGGACTTGCCGGGGATGGGCGGCGTCGATGGCTGTGGCAAACAGCTCACGGAGCAAGTGTTGCGGATCGACCGACATAAGTGGGCTCCCGGAGAATGCTTGTTATTAGATGTGAGACTTGGAACCGAATCAAAATGTGGGAGTGGGCTGGCTCGCGATGGTCTTGCATTCAACATCCATGTTGACCGCTACACCGCTATCGCGAGCCAGCCCGCTCCCACATTTTGATCGCGTTCCAAAGGCGGATCGCAGGCGTACTTACTTGTCGCGAATCGAGAAGTTCGCCATATGCTCCAGCCCCTTGATCAGCGCCGAGTGGTCCCAGTTGCCGCCACCGAGCGCGTTGCAGGTACTGAAGACTTGCTGGGTGCCAGCCGTGTTGGGTAGGTTGATTCCCAGTTCCTTGGCGCCGGCCAGGGCCAGGTTCAGGTCCTTCTGGTGCAGGTTGATGCGGAAACCGGGATCAAAGGTGCCCTTGATCATCCGTTCTCCATGCACTTCCAGAATCTTCGACGAGGCAAATCCCCCCATCAGCGCTTCACGCACCTTGGCTGGGTCCGCACCGTTTTTCGAGGCGAACAACAACGCTTCGGCCACGGCCTGGATATTCAGGGCGACGATGATCTGGTTCGCCACCTTGGCGGTCTGGCCGTCGCCGTTGCCGCCCACCAGGGTGATGTTCTTGCCCATGCTCTGGAACAGCGGCAAGGCGCGCTCGAAGGTGCCCGGTTCGCCGCCGACCATGATGCTCAAGGTCCCGGCCGTGGCGCCGACTTCTCCCCCGGACACTGGCGCATCGAGGTACTGCGCGCCGGCCTGGTTGATTTTTGCAGCGAAGGCTTTGGTGGCGGTCGGCGAGATC
Organism: Pseudomonas mucidolens; assembly: GCF_900106045.1. Lineage (NCBI taxonomy): Bacteria > Pseudomonadati > Pseudomonadota > Gammaproteobacteria > Pseudomonadales > Pseudomonadaceae > Pseudomonas > Pseudomonas mucidolens. The sequence continues at coordinate 815,724 of NZ_LT629802.1, forward strand.
GAACTCATGTCGATCACCACTTTGTTCGGTGACAAACCTGCGGCAACGCCGTCTTCGCGGAACAGCACGTCATCGACCTGCGGGGTGTCAGGTACCATGACGATGATGAACTCGGCTTCCTGAGCCACCTGCTGCGGGGTGGCCAGGGCCACGGCACCGGCGGCGATCAGTGGCTCAGGCGCCTTGCCGTGATGTTCGGAAAGAAACAGTTGGTGACCTGCTTTCTGCAGATTGGCGGCCATGGGTTGACCCATGATGCCGGTGCCGATAAATCCGATTTTAGCCATGGAGAAATCCTCTTTTTATTAGTTGTGCAGGTCTGGCGCTGCCCCCTGTGGGAGTTGGCTTGCCTGCGATAGCATCACCTGGGTATGCCTGATGCATCGTGGTGTCCGCATCGCAGGCAAGCCAGCTCCCACAGGTTTTTATGGTGTGGCTTAGATCGCGTTGTGGGTCTTGAGCCAGCCAAGGCCGGCTTCAGTGGTGGTCAGCGGCTTGTACTCACAGCCAACCCACCCCTGATAACCCATGCGGTCCAGGTGTTCGAACAGGAAGCGGTAGTTGATCTCGCCTGTTCCCGGTTCGTTACGCCCTGGGTTGTCCGCCAATTGGATGTGGTTGATCTGCGGCAGGTGCGCGGCCATGGTCCGGGCCAGATCGCCTTCCATGATTTGCATGTGATAGATGTCGTATTGCAGGAACAGGTTGGCGCTGCCCACTTGCTCGCGAATCGCCAAGGCCTGGGCGGTGTGGTTGAGGTAGAAGCCCGGGATGTCGCGCGTGTTGATGGCTTCCATCACCAACTTGATGCCCACCGCTTGCAGTTTGTCGGCGGCATATTTGAGGTTGTCGACGAAAGTCTTCTCCACGACCGCCTCATCGACGCCTTGTGGACGGATGCCCGCCAGGCAGTTGATTTGAGTATTGCCCAGCACTTGGGCATAGGCGATCGCCAGGTTGACCCCGGCGCGGAACTCCTCGACCCGATCCGGGTGGCAGGCCAGGCCTCGTTCACCCTTGGCCCAATCGCCGGCCGGCAGGTTGAACAGCACTTGAGTCAGGCCGTGGGCGTCCAGTTGTGCCTTGATTTCGGCAGAGCTGAACTCATACGGGAACAGATATTCCACGCCGCTGAAACCAGCGTCGGCTGCAGCTTTGAAGCGAGCAAGGAAATCCTGTTCGGTGAACAGCATGGACAGGTTGGCGGCAAAACGCGGCATGTGAGTCTCCTCAAAAACGTCAACGTTCCCGTGCACAACCACGGGAACGCACACTCTTTAATCCAGCATCATCAATCGAGCAGTGAAATCGCGGTAGGGGCGTCGTTGCCCACCAGCGCCAGGTCTTCGAATTCGTTGACGGCGTTGATTTCGGTGCCCATGGAAATGTTGGTCACCCGTTCCAGAATAATCTCAACGATCACCGGTACCTTGAACTCTTCGATCATTTCCTGGGCGCGGCGCAATGCCGGCTGGATCTGGCCCGGTTCAAATACACGCAAGGCCTTGCAGCCCAGCCCTTCGGCGACTGCTACGTGGTCGACGCCATAACCGTTGAGTTCCGGCGCATTGAGGTTATCGAAGGACAGTTGTACACAGTAGTCCATTTCAAACCCGCGCTGCGCCTGACGGATCAGTCCCAGGTACGAGTTGTTCACCACCACGTGGATATACGGCAGCTTGAACTGCGCACCCACTGCCAGTTCTTCGATCATGAACTGGAAGTCGTAGTCACCGGACAATGCCACCACTTTGCGGCTCGGATCAGCCTTGACCACACCCAACGCTGCCGGGATGGTCCAGCCCAATGGACCGGCCTGGCCGCAGTTGATCCAGTGCCGAGGTTTGTAGACGTGCAGGAACTGCGCGCCGGCAATCTGTGACAGACCGATGGTGCTGACGTAGCAGGTGTCTTTGCCGAACACCTGGTTCATCTCTTCGTACACCCGTTGCGGCTTGACCGGCACGTTGTCGAAGTGGGTCTTGCGGTGCAGGGTGGCTTTGCGCTGTTGGCAGTCGTTGAGCCAGGCGCCGCGGTCCTTGAGCTTGCCGGCGGCTTTCCACTCACGGGCGACTTCGATAAACATCGTCAGTGCTGCACCTGCGTCGGAAACGATACCCAGGTCGGGGGTGAATACGCGACCGATTTGCGTAGGTTCAATGTCCACGTGGATGAATTTTCGACCTTCGGTGTAAACCTCGACCGATCCTGTGTGGCGGTTGGCCCAGCGGTTGCCGATGCCCAGCACCACGTCCGACTTGAGCATTGTGGCATTGCCATAGCGGTGCGAAGTTTGCAGACCGACCATGCCCACCATCAGCGGATGATCGTCGGCGATGGTGCCCCAACCCATCAGCGTCGGGATCACCGGGATACCCGTCAGTTCGGCGAATTCCACCAGCAGTTCGCTGGCGTCGGCATTGATCACGCCGCCACCGCTGACCAGCAGCGGGCGCTCGGCTTGATCCAGCATGGCGAGGGCTTTCTCGACCTGGACACGGGTCGCCAGCGGCTTGGCCAGGGGCAGCGGCTGATAGGCCTCGATATCGAACTCGATCTCGGCCATTTGCACATCGAATGGCAAGTCGATCAGCACCGGACCCGGACGGCCGGAGCGCATTTCATAAAAGGCCTTCTGGAACGCATACGGCACCTGGCCGGGTTCCAGCACGGTGGTCGCCCATTTGGTCACCGGCTTGACGATGCTGGTGATGTCGACTGCCTGGAAATCTTCCTTGTGCATACGCGCTCGTGGTGCTTGCCCGGTGATGCACAGGATCGGAATCGAATCCGCCGAAGCGCTGTACAGGCCGGTGACCATGTCGGTACCCGCCGGACCCGAAGTACCGATGCACACGCCGATATTGCCGGCCTTGGTGCGGGTGTAGCCCTCGGCCATATGCGAAGCGCCTTCCACGTGGCGAGCGAGGACGTGATCGATGCCGCCGACCTTGTTCAAGGCCGAGTACAACGGGTTGATCGCAGCGCCCGGAATGCCAAAGGCGGTATCGACCCCTTCACGGCGCATCACCAGGACGGCGGCTTCGATTGCTCTCATTTTGCTCATGGTTTTGGTGCCTCTTGCGTTTTGTAATTGTATACAAGTGGTGTTGCTTTGAAGTGTATTCACGGCGAGCGGCACAGGTCAATCCATTTCGTACCCGGGCCATTACGTTCGTCGGAAGGCTTTCAAGCGCGTTTATTTCGACGTGTGGTGCATATGTTTAGAAATATTGTATACAAAAAATAAATCTATTGTGTTCTATTTGTTGTATTGAGTTTTTCCAATAACAAAATAAGGACGGCACCCATGAGCGCTCTAACCTTGAACGTCGCAGTCAACTTGGCCAGCCAGGCGATCGCTGCAGGTCGCACCCTCTCGACCGCACCACTGACTATTGCGGTACTCGACAGCGGTGGACACCTGATTACCTTGCAACGTGAAGACGGTGCCAGCCTGCTGCGCCCGCAAATTGCCATCGGCAAGGCGTGGGGTGCGATTGCCTTGGGCAAGGGCTCACGCCTATTGGCGTTGGATGCGCAGCAGCGGCCGGCATTTATTGCGGCGTTGAACAGCCTGGGGCAGGGCAGTGTGGTGCCGGCGCCGGGTGGCGTGCTGATTCGGGATCAGGCCGGGCGCGTGATGGGGGCGATCGGGATCAGCGGCGATACGTCGGATATTGATGAGCAGTGCGCGATCAGTGCGATCGAAAGCCTGGGATTGCTGGCGGATGCAGGAGTGCCTGCTTGAGGTATCTCACCCTAACCCTCTCCCCAAGGGGGCGAGGGGACTGACCGACGTATGCGGATGAATTTTGCGACCTGAACCATCGCGTCGATTATGGATTCAGTGTCGCATGTTCAGGTCGCCGCAGTTGCCCGATATCCCCCAATCGGCTCCCTCTCTCCTCTGGGGAGAGGGCTGGGGTGAGGGGCGGATCCAGCGCCGGACACACCATTCAAAGATCCCGCTCGCACCCCTTCAACACCAACCGGATAATCGTTTGTGCCGCCGCTTCGTAATCCGCCTCATCCAGTTTGGTCTTGCCGGTCACCGCCGAGATCTGCCAGTCGAAATCGGCATACGTCTGGGTTGCGGCCCAGATGCTGAACATCAGGTGGTTGGGATTAATCGCGGCAATCAGCCCACGATCCACCCAGCTCTGGATGCAATCTATGTTGTGCTTGGCCTGCGCGTTAAGTTGCTCGACCTGCTCGGCGCTCAGGTGTGGCGCGCCGTGCATGATTTCGCTGGCGAACACTTTCGAGGCAAAGGGCAGGTCGCGGGAGATGCAGATTTTCGAGCGGATGTAGCCGCTCAACACTTCCTTGGGGTCGCCATCCGGGTTGAAAGGCGTGGAAGCGGCCAGGATCGGCTCGATGATGCTTTCGAGCACCTCGCGGTAGAGGTTTTCCTTGGACTTGAAGTAGTAATAAACGTTGGGTTTGGGCAGCCCGGCCTTGGCGGCGATGTCGCTGGTTTTGGTCGCGGCGAAGCCCTTGTCGGCAAACTCCTCGCTGGCAGCTCGCAGGATCAGTTCTTTGTTGCGCTCGCGAATGGTGCTCATGGACCAGAGGGTTCCTTGCCGAAACAGGCGGTTGCGCATGGTAGCACCGGCTATCCGCGAGTCTCAAGAATGTGCCCGCGACACGCCGCGCCGCGCTATGCTCGCGCATATTTCTTCTGAAGGACACCTGATTCATGGCAGGAAGCAGCTTGTTGTTATTGATCGATGACATCGCCGCCGTGCTCGACGACGTGGCGTTGATGACAAAAGTGGCCGCCAAGAAAACCGCCGGCGTGCTTGGAGACGATTTGGCGCTCAACGCCCAGCAAGTCTCGGGTGTACGTGCCGAACGGGAAATTCCGGTGGTATGGGCGGTGGCCAAGGGCTCGTTCGTCAATAAGCTGATCCTGGTACCGGCCGCGCTGCTGATCAGCGCCTTTGCGCCGTGGGCAGTGACGCCGCTGTTGATGCTGGGCGGTGCTTATCTGTGTTTCGAAGGATTTGAAAAGCTCGCCCACAAATTCCTGCACAGCAAGGCTGAAAAACAGGCCGAACATGCCCAACTGGTCGAGGCGGTGGCTGATCCCGCGACGGACTTGGTGGCGTTCGAGAAAGGCAAGATCAAGGGCGCCATCCGTACTGACTTCATCCTTTCGGCGGAAATCATCGCCATCACCCTGGGCACGGTGGCCGATGCGCCGCTGATGCAACAAGTGATCGTGCTGTCGGGCATTGCCATTGTGATGACGGTGGGGGTTTATGGCCTGGTGGCGGGTATCGTCAAGCTGGATGACCTGGGCCTGTGGCTCACCCAAAAGCCGGGCCAGATAGCGCGCAGCATCGGTGCCGGGATTCTGCGGACTGCGCCGTACATGATGAAAAGCCTGTCAGTGATTGGCACGGCGGCGATGTTCATGGTTGGCGGCGGAATTCTCACCCATGGTATCCCGGTGGTGCATCACTGGATCGAGACGGTCAGCCAGAGCATTGGTGGAATCAGCTGGCTGATGCCGACATTGTTGAATGCGGTGGCCGGAATTATTGCCGGGGCGTTGGTATTGGCGGTGGTCAGTGTGCTCGGTAAAACCTGGAAAGCCCTCAAGACTTGAGGTCTGTCGCGATGAAAAAAGGCCATTCAATCGAATGGCCTTTTTTATGTTTGGGGATTACTCGGCTATCTGCAGTTTGCGCGATTCGCTGTACACGTAGCGCACTTTCTCGTACTCGAACGGCGAGTTCAACTGGCCGTAGCGGAAGCTGGTCTGGTAACGCTTGTCCACCGCGCGCAGGCCCCAGACTTCCGGGTGGTTGGAGCTGACCTCGGACACGTTGAGGAAGTTGATCTGCGACTCGGCACCGTAGTCGACGAGCAGGCCGCCGGTATCCCGCAGGTTCGACGGGCCAAGGATCGGCAGCACCAGGTAGGCGCCGCCGGGCACGCCGTAGAAGCCCAGGGTCTGGCCAAAGTCTTCGCTTTGGCGAGGCAGGCCCATCGCCGTGGCCGGGTCCCACAGGCCCGCGACCCCAAGGGTGGTGTTTACCAGCAGGCGGCCGGTGGTTTCGAGAGAGCGATGTCCCTTGAGTTGCAGCAGGCTGTTCAACAGGTTGGGCACATCGCCCAGGTTGTTGAAGAAGTTGCTGACGCCGGTGCGCAGGAAGCTTGGCGTGACGTAGCGATAACCCTCGACCACCGGCAAGAATACCCATTCGTCGAACCGGTAATTGAAGTGGTACACCCGACGGTTCCACGACTCCAGCGGGTCATAGATGTTAAGGGCGTTGAGGCTCGATCGCTCGAACTCGCGCTGATCCAGGCCGGGGTTGAATTTGAGTTTGCTCAGGGGCTGCTTGAAGCCATCTTCGTCGACCACGGTCGGCGTATGGGCTTCGCTGTTGTCGGCATTAACCACGCCTGCGCACATCAAGGCAGCGAGAAGCAGGAAGAATTTAGCCACGGAAGAACTCCAGCATGGCGTCGGCGTTGACGCGGTAATTAAGGTTGCCGCAGTGGCCGCCAAACGGGTAGACGGTCAAGCGATCGCCGAAAGTTTTACGCAGGAAGCCCAAGTCGCCGGGGCCGAGGATCACATCGTCGGCGTTGTGCATGACGGCAATTTTCGGGCTGTCGTGGAGGTAATCCTTGAGGGCGTACAGGCTGACCTGGTCGATCAGTTGCAACAGGCTGCCGCCGTCGGTGCGGGCGCGCCACATCGGGATCACTTGTTCGGTGAGGTAGCAGTCGAAGTCGCATTGCAGTGCACGCTTGAGGAACGGCGTGAGGCTGGTGCCTTCGGTGATCGGGTATTTCGGCGGGATGATCAGGCCGCGGCGGTTGATCAGGTCCGAGGTGAAGGCAATGTCGGCTGCCGAAAAGCGGAACGAGGTGCCGATCAGCATCGCCATTTGCTCGTTGCTCAGGTGCTGCTTGGAACTCTGGAAGTCGTAGAGCAGCGCGTCATTGAGGTCGATGTGACCTTTTTCCTGGAAGTAGCGGGTCAGCTTGTTCAGTACCAGCTCGTAGAACGTGGTGCTGTTGTTGATGCCCTTGACCTCGGTCTGCACCAGCTTGTCGAGGTTGGTGATCGAGGTGTAGAGATTGACCGGCGGGTTGAGCAGCAACACTTTCTTGAAGTTGAAGCTGCGTCGGGTTTCGTCCAGCTTGCTGACGAAGGCCGCGTCCAGCGCACCCAGGCTATAACCGGTGAGGTAGAAGTCGGTGACCGGCAGGGTGGGGTTTTGCGCACGCACAGCCTGCATCACGCGGTACATGTCTTCGGCGTCTTCCTGGGTGATGCCGGGGGTGGCGAAACGCGAGGCGGCACTGATGAAGTCGAAGCTGGTGGGCGACGACAGCTGAACGACATGGTAGCCAGCCTTGTAATAGAGTTTTTTCAGGTATTCGTTGATGCTGCTGTCAAAGCGCGCGCCAGTGCCGGCGATCAGGAAAATCAGCGGCGCTGCCCGGTCCTGCTTGGCGATGCGGTAGGTCAGCTTTTTCACTGACCAAAAATTGTCGGGCAGGCTGAATGCACGCTCCGGACGCATGGTCAGGTCGTAGTCGGATTGGTTGATGTCGTCGACGGACGGCAAATCCGGCCGCAGGTCCGGTGGCGTGGTGGCGATGGTCGCTTCGAACGGATTGGTCAAAGGATAGCCATAGCTGGCCGGGTCGACGTCGACTGCCAGTGCTGACGCACTCAGAAAAAGGCCGCCCAGGAGGGCAACACAGCGCAAGGAACGGAGCATGACTAAATCCCTAAAGAGGAAACGTGCTGAATGAAGTTCGCAGGCTATGACCACCGCGTTGCAGCCGAAGTGCCAGCCTTCGGCACGAAAATTCGGATAAAAACGTAGGAGTCGGGGTAATAGTAGTTAGACGATACACGTTGGGACGCGTAACTGAACACTTATCTGCGCACAAACCTTGCCAACGGCAACCGGACGATTAAGCTGAGCGCCGTTTTTGCCTATCGGAGCACCCTATGTCCCGCCGTTTGCCGTTGATTGTGCTGCTCGTCGCCTTGCCCTTATGGCTGGCCGCCAGTTATGCCGCCCGTTATGGGTTTATGGAGCACGGTCAATGGGTTGGCATTTGCGCGGATGAAGCCAGTCGCTGGGAGTGCCAGGTACGGGCGAAGCTGGGTTTGATGATTCATTTCAAGGTAATGGGCTGGGCCGCGTTGATCACCGCAGTGCTCGGTTTTTTGTTGCCGGGGCGCGCCGGTTGGGGCCTGGCGGTACTGGCGCTGGCCTTCGGATTACCGGCGCTGGCTTTGTACAACACCAGTTATGCGGTGTTTGCGCTGGTGATTGCAGGCTTGCGCCTTGTCAGGGCGCAACGGGCTGCATGACTGAGCATTAACCTGTGGGCGCGTCAAACCTACGCACTCGCAGGCAACGCCACAAGGCCGCAACCATCAGCACACTCACCAACGCCCAGCCCCAGGCCTGTTGGTTCAGCAAGCCTTCACGGTACAACTGTGGTGCGATGCCGGCACCGATAATGAAAGTCAACAGGGCAATCTCCCGGCGTGGCCCGCTGACCGGGCGCAGCAGGTACACCAGTGCCGGCAACAGCAGGGCCGCGCTGGGGAAGCTGCGATAACGCGGATCAAACACCAGCGCCAACATCATCACCGCAGCGGCAAACCCGGCGATCGCCACCCACCAGCCGGCGCGCTGCTCCAGCCAGGTGAAGCAGCGTCCGCGCCAACCCTGGCGCGTACTCAGTGCGAGGGCGGCGTGAGCCAGCACCAGCAGGTTCAGCGCCATCAGCAGGCCGGCCCAGATCCACTCATCGGTGAAGCGTGCGGTCACGCGGCTCAGTTCGGCCCAGGAGCCCATCGAGCCCGCGGCTACTGCGCCCAGCAGCGGCAACAACAAGGCCGCGCGGGTGCCGCGCACACGACCGCCGAGCAGCAGCGTAGCCAACACGATTATTCCGCCCAGGCCCAGCCAGATAGGCCAGTACGGCACATTGGTCACCGGTCCGGCCAAGATGCCCTTGTCCTGGCGATCGGCATCGAACAGCCCCCAATAGCCGCCGACCGCTCCTTCGCTGGCGCGTTTCCAGGGCTGGTCAAAGGCTTCTATAAGGTTGTACTGCCAACCATTGGCTTCGGCCATTGCGACAAACCCGCGAATGAACCTGGCTTCGTTGACCCGGCTCGGCAGCGCGGTCTCGCGCTGGCGGCCTTCGCTGGGCCAGCCGGTTTCGCCGATCATGACATCCTTGGGCGCGAAACGATTGCCGAAGGTCTGACGGATATCGCCGACATGCCGCAGGGCCTGGTCAATGCCCGCCGGGTCATCTTCCCAATAAGGCAGCAGGTGGATGGTCAGGAAGTCCACGGCCGGGGCAATCTCCGGATGCTGCAACCAGAACTCCCACACGTCGGCATAGGTGACGGGCTGCTGGATATGACGCTTGACCTTTTCAATCAGCCTCACCAATTGTGTCGCGGTGATTTCCTTGCGTAACAGGGTTTCGTTGCCGACGATCACCGAGGTGACCACGTCTGCGTTGGCGTTGGCCGAGGCAATCAGCAAGTCGACTTCCTTGGCGGTGTCCACCGGGTTGCGGTTGACCCAGGCACCCATCATCAGCTTCAGGCCGTGCTTGCGCGCCAGGTCCGGCAACGCTTCAAGACCGGTCATGGAGTAAGTGCGTATACACTCAAAGCGCGTAGCCAGCAGTGCCAGATCGGCGTCCATGCGCTCGGGACGCAACTTGAGCGGCTGGTCAAAGGGTGATTGGTCCTTGTCGAAGGGCGTGTAGGATGCGCAGTGCAACTTGTGCGAGGCGCTGGCGACATCCGGCAATGCCACCGGTTGGCCGAGGCCGTACCAGTAACCAATGAGGGCGAACAGGCCAAGGGTCAATGCGAATAAATAAGGCAGGGCAGGGAAGCGGGCAGTCGCTGGCATGGTCAGGCCGTCTGGGGGCGAAGCCGCGCATCTTACCTGTATTTGCGTATTTTCAGGGGGCGCGTGCGGTTGATATGCAAGGTCCCGGCGGATTCTCCCGGCGTTTTTTGCTGGATGGCGTTGCTGGCTATGTGATGTCGTTTCTTGCTTACCTGAGGTCGTAGTCAGAGCAGGTCGTCGGTGGCTGCAGGTTGATTATCGAAGTGCACCACATAACAACAGGTTGACGTCGCTCGGCATCCGTCGAGCGCAGCACTTTCGGGGAAGCACTATGAAGATGCGACGACTCTTGGGTGCAGCTGCCACGCTGGTAGTTGCGATGAGTTCCACACTGGCTAGCGCCGACAGCAAGACGCTGAGCATCGGCTATGTGGATGGCTGGTCGGACAGTGTCGCCACCACCCATGTGGCGGCCGAGGTGATCAAGGCCAAGCTCGGTTATGACGTGAAACTGCAGGCGGTCGCCACCGGGATCATGTGGCAAGGCGTGGCCACCGGCAAGCTCGACGCGATGCTCTCGGCCTGGCTGCCGGTGACTCACGGTGAGTACTGGACCAAGAACAAGAGCAAGGTGGTCGACTACGGCCCCAACTTCAAGGACGCCAAGATCGGCTTGATCGTGCCGGAATACGTCAAGGCCAAGTCCATTGAGGACTTGAAGACTGACACCACGTTCGAGAACAAGATCGTCGGTATCGATGCCGGCTCGGGCGTGATGCTCAAGACCGACGAAGCCATCAAGCAATACGGTCTGGACTACAAGCTGCAAGCCAGTTCCGGCGCCGCGATGATTGCCGAATTGAGCCGTGCCGAAGTTAAGAAGGAATCCATTGCGGTCACCGGCTGGGTACCACACTGGATGTTCGCCAAGTGGAAGCTGCGTTTCCTTGACGATCCAAAAGGGATTTATGGTGCTGCCGAGACCGTCAACAGCATCGGCAGCAAGGACCTGGAAAAGAAAGCGCCGGAAGTGGCCGCGTTCCTGAAGAAATTCCAGTGGGCCTCGAAAGACGAGATCGGTGAAGTCATGCTGGCCATCCAGGAAGGCGCCAAGCCGGATGCCGCCGCCAAGGATTGGGTTGCCAAGCACCCTGAGCGTGTCGCCGAGTGGACCGCCCCATAACCCCGCGGTAACTGTAGGAACGAGCTTGCTCGCGAAGAACGCCAGAGTACCGCGGTCATCCAGGATGAACGCGTTATCGTCGGCGTTTCTCGCGAGCAAGCTCGCTCCTACAGCTTTTTCTCATCCTCGCTAAGCTCGCTCTAAGACTAAGGTCGTCTGGAACCTGTGCCGAAGCCGCATAAAGTGGCTACTGTTCCAATAATAAAAAGCTGTGCTGCGAGGATAAAAACAATGAACGACAGCATTTACCTCTCGATTCAAAACAGCCCGCGCTTCAAGGAGCTGGTCAGAAAAAGGGAAAGATTCGCCTGGATTCTCTCGGCGATCATGCTTGGGTTGTACGCCGGATTCATCCTGTTGATTGCCTACGGACCGCACTTGTTGGGAGCCAAGATCAGCCCCGATTCGTCGATTACCTGGGGAATCCCGCTCGGGGTCGGCCTGATTGTCTCGGCCTTTGTTCTGACAGGCATCTATGTTCGACGCGCCAATGGCGAATTCGACGACTTGAACAATGCGATTCTCAAGGAGGCTGCGCAATGATCCGTCGTCTATTGGCTGTACTCGGCGCTTCGTTCTTTGCTCCTGCCGTCTGGGCAGCGGAAGCATTGACCGGCGAAGTCCAGAAACAACCGCTCAACATCCCGGCGATTGTGATGTTTGTCGCTTTCGTCGGCGCCACACTGTGCATCACTTACTGGGCTTCCAAGCGCAACAACTCGGCGGCCGATTACTATGCGGCCGGCGGCAAGATCACCGGTTTCCAGAACGGTCTGGCAATTGCCGGCGACTATATGTCGGCGGCGTCTTTCCTGGGGATTTCCGCGCTGGTATACACCTCCGGTTACGATGGCCTGATCTATTCGATCGGCTTCCTGGTGGGCTGGCCGATCATCCTGTTCCTGATCGCCGAGCGCCTGCGTAACTTGGGCAAGTACACCTTTGCCGACGTGGCGTCCTATCGTCTCGGGCAAACCCAGATTCGCAGCTTGTCGGCCTGTGGTTCGCTGGTGGTGGTGGCGTTCTACCTGATCGCACAGATGGTCGGCGCGGGCAAGCTGATCCAACTGCTGTTCGGTCTCGACTACCATGTCGCGGTGATCCTGGTCGGTATCCTGATGTGCCTGTATGTGCTGTTCGGCGGCATGCTGGCGACCACCTGGGTGCAGATCATCAAGGCGGTGCTGCTGTTGTCCGGTGCCTCCTTCATGGCGCTGATGGTGATGAAGCACGTCAATTTCGACTTCAACATGCTGTTCTCCGAGGCGACCAAGGTTCACGCCAAGGGTGAAGCGATCATGAGCCCGGGTGGCCTGGTGAAGGATCCGATTTCGGCGCTTTCCCTGGGACTGGCGCTGATGTTCGGCACCGCAGGCTTGCCGCATATCCTGATGCGCTTCTTCACCGTGAGTGACGCCAAGGAAGCGCGCAAGAGCGTGTTGTACGCCACTGGCTTCATTGGTTACTTCTATATCCTGACCTTTATCATCGGCTTCGGCGCGATTCTGCTGGTCAGCACCAACCCGGCGTTCAAGGACGCGGCAGGCGCTCTGTTGGGTGGCAATAACATGGCGGCGGTGCATTTGGCTGACGCGGTGGGTGGCAGTATCTTCCTGGGCTTCATCTCGGCTGTGGCGTTTGCCACCATCCTCGCGGTGGTTGCCGGTCTGACGCTGGCCGGTGCTTCCGCAGTGTCCCATGACCTGTATGCCAGCGTGATCAAGAAAGGCAAGACCAACGACAAGGATGAGATTCGCGTCTCGAAGATCACCACCATTGCCCTGGCGGTGCTGGCGATTGGCTTGGGCATCCTGTTCGAAAGTCAGAACATTGCGTTCATGGTCGGCCTGGCGTTCTCCATTGCCGCGAGCTGTAACTTCCCGGTGTTGCTGCTTTCCATGTACTGGAAAAACCTCACTACCCGTGGCGCCATGATTGGCGGCTGGCTGGGCCTGGTCAGTGCCGTCGGCCTGATGATCCTCGGTCCGACCATCTGGGTCTCGATCCTGCATCATGAAACAGCCATCTTCCCGTATGAGTACCCGGCGCTGTTCTCGATGATCATTGCGTTCATTGGTATCTGGTTCTTCTCCATCACCGACAAGTCGGCGGCGGCGGAGAAAGAGCGTGCGCTGTACTTCCCGCAGTTTGTGCGTTCGCAGACTGGCCTGGGAGCGAGTGGGGCGGTTAACCACTGAAGGTGTAGCTGAACAAGAAATGCCCTGGCCGAAAGGCTGGGGCATTTTTTTGCCTGGGGTTTTGGGTGGCCGGGTCATTGCTTTCGCGAGCAAGCCCGCTTGTACACATTTGACCGAGTACATCCTTTGGAGTGCGGTCGAATGTGGGAGCAACTGTCTTCACCATGCCATTCGTCACCGCCACTCAGTGCCATCTCGCAACATGGCATTGAGCCTAATCAGCAGTACACGCATGCAGGCGATGAGCGCGACCTTCGCGCTCTTACCTCGCTCTCGAAGGCCTTCGTAGCGTGCCTTGAAGTCGGGCTGATGGCGGATTACAACCCAGCAGGACATGTACAGAGCCCGTCTGACACGGGCTCTGCCTCCATAGATATGTCGCTTCCCGCTGTGATTACCGCTGTCGTCGTTCAAGGGCGCGATACCTGCCAAGGCCGCAACCTCACGGCGATCAAGCTCACCTAGTTCGGGCAGATAAACCAGCAAACTCGCGGTGGCAACCGTACCGATACCTTTAACAGAGATGAGCCGCTGGGCTTTTTCTGCGTCCAGTTCGTGCATGCTCTGATTGATGGCCTTATCAAGTTGCCTGATTTGCGTTTGCAGGAAGTGAATATGGCCTTTGATCAGCGCAATAACGGCTGGTAGCTGGGCTTGCTGAAGACGGCGCTTATTGTCGTCTCGTTGCTGAACGAAATGCTCGCGCTGCTGAACCAGCTCGCGGAGCGCTTCACGCTCAGGCGAAATAACCTTGCTGCTTGAGGCATTCAGCACTTCAGCAAAGTCTGCTAGAACGGCCGCATCAATAGCGTCAGTCTTCGCATTCTTGCCCATCGCCACGGCAAAGGATCTGGCTCGGCGAGGATTGACCCTGAGCACCTTGAAGTTTGCGCCTTGCAGAGCCGCCATGGCATTACGCTCATAGCCCCCGGTGGCCTCCAGCAAAATCAGACTGACTTCAAACTGACTCAATCGTCGAATCAGCTCAAGAAATCCTTCTGAAGTGTTTGAAACATCGAAACCTTCGCTCTGTGGTTTAACCCAGACGACAAGGTTTGATTTTGAGATGTCGATACCGACCCAGGAAATCATGGCAAAACCCTCTTACACTCAGATGTGAGAGTGCTCTGGCTTTGCCCACGCTTGTGATTTCGAGTGGCTGCTCGTCCAACTGTTCGGGCTTGTAGGCCAGAGTGGAAAGGTGGATGGCAGCTCGGCTCCCACACGTGCTTTGAGCACCGCGGACTTGCAGCTTGCCATCCACCCCTCTCACCCCAGAGTTTATTCCTAGATCAAGACACAAGCGGGCTTGCTCGCGAAAGCGGTTGGCGGACAGCACAAATAAAAACGGCCTCCACAGGGGAGGCCGTATTCGGTGCAGCCAAGCAGTTACATGCTTACTTGCGGTCTTCCAGCTTGGTGATGTCACGCGACTCGTAGCCGGTGTACAGCTGGCGCGGGCGGCCGATCTTGTACGGGCTGGAGAGCATTTCCTTCCAGTGGGAAATCCAGCCCACGGTCCGCGCCAGGGCGAAGATCACGGTGAACATGCTGGTTGGAATGCCGATCGCCTTGAGGATGATCCCCGAGTAGAAGTCGACGTTCGGGTATAGCGAGCGTTCGATGAAGTACGGGTCGGTCAGGGCGATCTCTTCCAGGCGCATGGCCAGTTCGAGTTGCGGATCGTTGTTGATGCCCAGTTCCTTCAACACTTCGTCGCAGGTCTGCTTCATGACGGTGGCGCGTGGGTCACGGTTCTTGTAGACCCGGTGACCGAAGCCCATCAACTTGAACGGATCGTTCTTGTCCTTGGCCTTGGCGATGAACTTGTCGATGTTGGACACATCGCCGATTTCATCGAGCATGGTCAACACGGCTTCGTTCGCACCGCCGTGGGCCGGGCCCCAGAGTGCAGCGATACCGGCGGCGATACAGGCGAACGGGTTGGCACCCGAGGAACCTGCCAGACGTACGGTAGAGGTGGAGGCGTTTTGTTCGTGGTCGGCATGGAGGATGAAGATCCGGTCCATGGCCTTGGCCAGCACCGGGCTGATCGGTTTGATCTCGCACGGCGTGTTGAACATCATGTGCAGGAAGTTTTCCGCGTACGTCAGGTCGTTGCGCGGGTACATCATGGGTTGACCCATGGAGTACTTGTAAACCATTGCGGCCAGGGTTGGCATCTTGGCAACCAGACGGATCGCGGAAATTTCGCGATGCTGCGGATTATTGATGTCCAAGGAGTCGTGATAGAAGGCCGACAGGGCGCCGACTACGCCGCACATGACCGCCATCGGGTGGGCGTCGCGACGGAAGCCGTTGAAGAAGGTCTTCAACTGTTCATGCACCATGGTGTGGTTCTTCACGGTGCTGACGAACTGGGCTTTTTGCTCGGTTGTTGGCAATTCGCCATTTAACAACAGATAGCAGGTTTCCAGATAATCCGATTTCTCTGCAAGCTGTTCGATCGGATAGCCACGGTGCAGCAAAATGCCATTATCACCATCTATATAGGTGATCTTCGACTCGCAAGAGGCAGTCGACATGAAGCCAGGGTCAAATGTAAAACGGCCCGTGGCCGTCAGGCCCCGCACGTCGATAACATCGGGACCCACGGTGCCGGTTAAAATGGGCAGCTCGACGGGGGCTGCGCCCTCGATGATCAACTGCGCTTTTTTGTCAGCCATGTGGCCTCCTATTTATGCTTCAAATCATCAGACAGACCCCCCACGCAGGGCCCGCACCACTATAGTGAGATAAATTCAGATGTCAATTTGCCTAAAGTCTTGCTCTAGAAGGCTTTAACCCTACTTTTTCCTCGAAATTGACTGCCGTTTACGCCTTTTATGCCGTCAGCGCAATCAGCTATTAGGGTGAGGAGTGCGCGTTGTCATTAGTAACCTAACTGTCTATACTCGGCCTCCGACCGCCAGGGGCTTTTGGGCCCGTTCTGATGGGGGTCGCATCCCTGGGTGGTGGTTACCTGACCAGTGCACTCCCCAACAACTTTGCCCTGATTGTTAGGGGCTCTTCAGTGTGAAAAAAAGCCGTGAATAGCCAACGACCTGTAAACCTAGACCTAAGGACCATCAAACTCCCCATCACCGGCGTAACGTCATTCCTGCACCGTGTTTCCGGCATCATCCTCTTCCTGGGCTTGGGCATCATGCTTTACGCATTGAGCAAATCCCTGGGTTCCGAGGAAGGTTATGCCGAGGTGAAGGCATGCATGACCAGTCCGCTGGCCAAGTTCGTGGCGTGGGGCCTCCTGTCCGCTCTGCTGTATCACTTGGTGGCCGGTGTGCGCCACTTGATCATGGACATGGGTATCGGTGAGACGCTGGAAGGCGGCAAGCTGGGCTCGAAAATCGTTATCGCCGTTTCCGTGGTGGTAATCGTTCTTGCGGGAGTTTGGATATGGTAACCAGCGTTACGAATCTGTCGCGTTCGGGCCTCTATGATTGGATGGCACAACGCGTGTCTGCGGTCGTTCTCGCGGCTTATTTCATTTTCCTGATCGGGTACCTCGTTGCAAACCCTGGCATTGATTACGCTCAATGGCACGGTCTGTTCTCCCACAACGGAATGCGTATCTTCAGTCTGCTGGCCCTTGTAGCCCTGGGCGCTCACGCCTGGGTCGGCATGTGGACCATCGCGACCGACTACCTGACGCCGATGGCGCTGGGCAAGTCCGCGACTGCAGTACGTTTCCTTTTCCAGGCAGTATGCGGCGTTGCAATGTTCGCTTACTTCGTCTGGGGTGTGCAGATTCTCTGGGGTATCTGATTCATGGCTAACATTCCAACGATTTCTTTTGACGCTATCATTATTGGTGGCGGCGGCGCCGGCATGCGCGCAGCGCTGCAGCTGGCCCAGGGCGGTCACAAGACGGCCGTGATCACCAAAGTGTTCCCGACCCGTTCCCACACCGTATCGGCCCAGGGTGGCATCACCTGTGCCATCGCTTCCGCGGATCCGAACGATGACTGGCGCTGGCACATGTACGATACCGTCAAGGGTTCCGACTACATCGGTGACCAGGACGCTATCGAGTACATGTGTCAGGAAGGCCCGGCTGCGGTGTTCGAGCTGGATCACATGGGGCTGCCGTTCTCCCGTACCGAACAGGGTCGTATCTACCAGCGTCCATTCGGCGGCCAGTCGAAGGATTACGGTAAAGGTGGTCAGGCTGCCCGTACGTGCGCCGCATCCGACCGTACCGGTCACGCGCTGCTGCACACGCTGTATCAGGGCAACCTGAAAGCCGGTACCACGTTCCTGAACGAGTACTACGCGGTTGACCTGGTCAAGAACGCGCAAGGCGAGTTCGTCGGTGTGATCGCCATCTGCATCGAAACCGGTGAAACCACCTACATCCGCGCCAAGGCTACCGTTCTGGCCACTGGCGGTGCAGGTCGTATCTACGCGTCGACCACCAATGCCCTGATCAACACCGGCGACGGCGTCGGCATGGCACTGCGTGCTGGCGTACCGGTACAAGACATCGAAATGTGGCAGTTCCACCCGACCGGTATCGCCGGCGCTGGTGTACTGGTGACCGAAGGCTGCCGTGGTGAAGGTGGCTACCTGATCAACAAGCATGGCGAGCGTTTCATGGAGCGTTATGCTCCGAACGCGAAAGACCTTGCTGGTCGTGACGTTGTAGCCCGTTCGATGGTTAAAGAAATCATCGCTGGCAACGGCTGTGGCCCGAATGGCGACCACGTACTGCTGAAACTCGATCACCTCGGTGAAGAAGTGCTGCACAGCCGCCTGCCAGGTATCTGCGAGCTGTCCAAGACCTTTGCCCACGTTGATCCGGTGGTTGCTCCGGTTCCGGTTGTTCCGACTTGCCACTATATGATGGGCGGCGTGCCGACCAACATTCATGGCCAGGCGATCACCCAGAACGCCGAAGGCCAGGACGAGATCATTCATGGTCTGTTCGCGGTAGGCGAAGTGGCGTGCGTATCGGTTCACGGTGCCAACCGCCTGGGCGGCAATTCGCTGCTCGATCTGGTGGTATTCGGCCGCGCTGCCGGCCTGCACCTGGAAAAGGCGCTGACCGACGGCATCGAATACGATGACGCCACCGACGCCAACATCGAAGCCGCACTGGCGCGCCTGAGCGCCCTGAATGAGCGCACTGATGGCGAAGACGTGGCAACCCTGCGTCGCGAGCTGCAAAGCTGCATGCAGAACTACTTCGGTGTATTCCGTACCGGCGAATACATGCAGAAGGGTATTGCCCAGCTGGCTGACCTGCGCAAGCGTATCGCCAACGTCAAGATCAACGATAAGAGCCAGGCGTTCAACACCGCTCGTATCGAAGCCCTTGAGCTGCAAAACCTGTTGGAAGTGGCTGAAGCGACTGCGATCGCCGCCGAGGTTCGTAAAGAATCCCGTGGTGCTCACGCCCGTGAAGACTTTGAAGATCGCGATGACGAAAACTGGTTGTGCCACACCCTGTACTTCCCGGGTGACAAGCGCGTAACCAAGCGTGCCGTGAACTTCTCGCCGAAGACGGTTCCGACGTTTGAACCGAAGATTCGGACTTACTAAGGGTGGCTGCCATGTTGAAAGTCAGTGTTTATCGCTACAACCCTGATCAGGACGCTGCGCCGTTCATGCAGGAATTCTCGGTCGATACCGGTGGTAAAGACCTGATGGTGCTGGACGTGCTGGCCCTGATCAAAGAGCAGGACGAGGGTTTCTCCTATCGTCGCTCTTGCCGTGAAGGTGTCTGCGGTTCCGACGGCATGAACATCAACGGCAAAAACGGCCTGGCGTGCATCACGCCGCTGTCCGCTGTCGTCAAAGGCAACAAGCTGATCGTTCGTCCTCTGCCTGGTTTGCCGGTTATCCGTGACCTGGTCGTCGATATGAGCATCTTCTACAAGCAATACGAGAAAGTTAAGCCGTTCCTGCAGAACGACACGCCGGCTCCGGCCATCGAGCGTCTGCAGTCCCCGGAAGAGCGCGAGAAGCTCGACGGTCTGTACGAGTGCATCCTGTGCGCTTGCTGCTCGACTTCGTGCCCGTCCTTCTGGTGGAACCCGGACAAGTTCCTGGGTCCAGCTGCCCTGCTGCAAGCCTATCGCTTCCTGGCAGACAGCCGTGACACCAAGACCTCCGAGCGTCTGGCTTCACTCGATGACCCGTTCAGCGTATTCCGCTGCCGCGGGATCATGAACTGCGTCAACGTATGTCCCAAAGGCCTGAACCCGACTAAGGCCATTGGTCACATCCGTAACATGCTGCTGCAGAGCGGCGTGTAACTGACGTTGTGGTAAAAGCAGGACCGTTGTGCCCGTAGATGCTGCGGCGCAGGCTTCAACCGGCGCCGTAGTTTTAACTTGAGCAGCGACTTACAAAGCCGTGGCTCTTATTTTGAAGAAATGAGACAAGCAGGGGCATTCGGGTTGGTACCCGAACTATCAGCGTGATCCTAAGTGGCTTGTTTTAGTCGCTGCACTCGGACTTCTGCAAGCAAACTCGGTGTTTTCGCCGGTGGTGTCCCCAAATCGAGGGTGACCAAGCATGCAAGAAAGCGTGATGCAGCGCATGTGGAACAGCGGCTATCTTTCAGGTGGTAACGCTGCCTATGTGGAAGAGCTTTATGAGCTCTACCTGCACGACCCTAACGCTGTGCCAGAAGAATGGCGCACCAAATTTCAGACGTTGCCTACTGACGGCAACGCTGCCACCGATGTATCGCACGCTACGATTCGCGATCAGTTCGTGCTGCTGGCAAAGAACCAGCGCCGCGCCCAACCGGTATCTGCCGGCAGCGTGAGCAGTGAGCACGAGAAGAAGCAAGTTGAAGTATTGCGACTGATCCAGGCCTACCGTATGCGTGGCCACCAGGCAGCCCAGCTTGACCCGCTGGGGCTGTGGCAGCGTCCTGCACCTGCAGACCTGTCGATCAATCACTACGGCTTGACCAATGCCGATCTAGATACGACCTTCCGTGCCGGCGACCTGTTCATCGGCAAAGAGGAAGCGAGCCTACGCGAAATTCACGAAGCGTTGCAGCAGACATATTGCCGCACCATTGGCGCTGAATTCACGCACATTACCGATTCCGAGCAGCGCCACTGGTTCCAGCAGCGCCTGGAAGGCGTGCGCGGTCGTCCGGTTTACTCGGCTGACATCAAGAGCCATCTGCTTGAACGTGTCACTGCTGGCGAAGGCCTGGAAAAATACCTGGGCACAAAATACCCGGGGACCAAGCGTTTCGGCCTGGAAGGCGGCGAAAGCCTGATTCCGATGCTCGACGAACTGATCCAGCGCTCCGGCTCCTACGGCACCAAGGAAATCGTCATCGGCATGGCCCACCGTGGTCGCCTGAACGTGCTGGTCAACACCTTCGGCAAGAACCCGCGCGAGCTGTTCGACGAGTTCGAAGGCAAGAAGAAGGTCGAGCTGGGCTCCGGTGACGTCAAATACCACCAGGGTTTCTCGTCCAACGTGATGACCACCGGCGGCGAAGTCCACCTGGCCATGGCATTCAACCCATCCCACCTGGAAATCGTTTCCCCAGTGGTCGAGGGTTCGGTGCGTGCTCGTCAGGACCGTCGCAATGATTCGAGCGGTGAGAAGGTCCTGCCGATTTCCATCCACGGTGACGCGGCATTCGCCGGTCAGGGCGTGGTCATGGAAACCTTCCAGATGTCGCAGACTCGCGGCTTCAAGACTGGCGGCACGGTCCACATCGTCATCAACAACCAGGTTGGCTTCACGATCAGCAACCCGTTGGATTCGCGTTCCACCGAGTACGCAACCGACGTCGCCAAGATGATCCAGGCGCCGATCCTCCATGTGAATGGTGATGATCCGGAAGCGGTGCTGTTCGTGACCCAGTTGGCCATCGACTACCGCATGCAGTTCAAGCGTGACGTGGTGATCGACCTGGTCTGCTACCGTCGTCGCGGTCACAACGAAGCGGATGAGCCTAGCGGCACCCAGCCGTTGATGTACCAGCGGATCACCAAGCAGCGCACCACCCGCGAACAGTATGCCGATAGCCTGATCAAGGCCGGCGTGGTGGACGAGGCGCGTGTTCAGGCGAAAGTCGATGAATACCGCAACGCGCTGGATAACGGTCTGCATGTTGTGAAAAGCCTGGTCAAGGAACCGAACAAAGAGCTGTTCGTTGACTGGCGTCCGTACCTGGGCCACGCCTGGACTGCGCGTCACGACACCACGTTCGATCTCAAGACCTTGCAGGAACTGTCCGCCAAGCTGCTGGAAATTCCGGAAGGCTTTGTGGTTCAGCGTCAGGTCGCGAAGATCTACGAAGACCGGCAGAAGATGCAAGCCGGCGGCCTGCCGATCAACTGGGGTTATGCCGAAACCATGGCATACGCGACCCTGGCGTTCGAAGGTCACCCGATCCGCATGACTGGCCAGGACATTGGCCGTGGTACGTTCTCGCACCGTCACGCGGTATTGCACAACCAGAAAGACGCGGGCACCTACATCCCGTTGCAAAACCTGTACAAGGGCCAGCCACGCTTCGATCTGTACGATTCGTTCCTGTCCGAAGAAGCCGTACTTGCGTTCGAATATGGCTACGCCACCACCACGCCTCAAGCGTTGGTGATCTGGGAAGCCCAGTTTGGTGACTTCGCCAACGGTGCACAGGTGGTTATCGACCAGTTCATCACCAGCGGCGAGCACAAGTGGGGTCGTCTCTGCGGCCTGACCATGCTGCTGCCACACGGTTATGAAGGTCAGGGGCCGGAGCACTCATCGGCCCGTCTGGAGCGTTATCTGCAGCTGTGCGCCGAGCACAACATCCAGGTGTGCGTGCCGACTACGCCGGCCCAGATCTACCACTTGCTGCGTCGTCAGGTGATTCGTCCCCTGCGTAAGCCATTGGTAGTCCTGACGCCGAAATCGCTGTTGCGTCATAAATTGGCCATCTCGACCCTGGAAGATCTGGCCGAAGGTTCGTTCCAGACCGTTATTCCGGAAATCGATGCGCATGATCCGAAAAAGGTCACTCGTCTGGTGCTGTGCAGCGGCAAGGTCTACTACGACCTGCTGGAAAAACGCCGTGCCGAAGGTCGTGATGACATTGCCATCGTGCGTCTTGAGCAGTTGTACCCATTCCCCGAGGACGACTTGATTGAAGTCCTGGCGCCTTATTCCAACCTCAAACACATCGTTTGGTGTCAGGAAGAGCCGATGAACCAAGGGGCCTGGTACTGCAGCCAGCACCACATGCGTCGCATCGTTGGCGGTCACAACAAGTCTCTCGTACTCGAGTACGCGGGCCGTGACGCTTCTGCCGCACCTGCTTGTGGTTATGCATCGATGCACGCCGAGCAGCAGGAAAAACTGCTGCAAGATGCTTTCACTGTTTAACGCCTTCGCGCTGACTGAAACCGAATTTTAAGGACCACAGATAATGGCTATCGAAATCAAAGCCCCCTCATTCCCGGAATCGGTTGCCGATGGCACCGTTGCCACCTGGCACAAGAAACCAGGCGAGGCCGTCAAGCGTGACGACCTGATCGTCGACATCGAGACCGACAAAGTCGTTCTCGAAGTGTTGGCCGAAGCCGACGGCGTGCTGGGCGCAATCGTTGCCAATGAAGGCGACACCGTTCTGTCCAACCAGGTTCTGGGCTCGATCGAAGAGGGCAGCGCTGCTGCAGCTCCGGCCGCCGCCGCTCCTGCAGCTGCTTCTGCCCCAGCCGCCGCTCCGGCTGCTGCTGACGAAGATGCTATCGCCGCGCCTGCCGCTCGCAAGCTGGCTGAAGAGAATGGTATCAACCTGGCTTCCGTCAAGGGCACGGGCAAAGACGGTCGTGTGACCAAGGAAGACGTGGTTGCCGCGGTCGAGGCCAAGAAAGCCGCTCCGGCTGCCGCGCCTGCCAAGGCTGCTGCCCCGGCTGCCGCTGCTCCAGTGTTCGCCGCTGGCGACCGCACCGAGAAGCGTGTACCGATGACCCGCGTGCGTGCCACTGTGGCCAAGCGTCTGGTTGAAGCTCAGTCGAACATGGCGATGCTGACCACCTTCAACGAAGTGGACATGACCGAAGTCATGGCGCTGCGTTCGAAGTACAAGGATCTGTTCGAGAAGTCCCACAATGGCGTGCGCCTGGGCTTCATGTCGTTCTTTGTGAAAGCGGCCACCGAAGCGCTGAAACGCTTCCCGGCAGTCAACGCCTCCATCGACGGCAGCGACATCGTGTACCACGGTTACGCGGACATCGGCGTTGCCGTATCCAGCGACCGTGGCCTGGTAGTGCCGGTTCTGCGTAACGCCGAACTGATGAGCCTGGCTGAAATCGAAGGCGGCATCGCCAGCTTCGGCAAGAAAGCCCGTGACGGCAAGCTGACCATCGATGAGATGACCGGCGGTACCTTCACCATCACCAACGGTGGTACTTTCGGTTCGATGATGTCGACGCCGATCGTCAACCCGCCACAAGCAGCGATCCTGGGGATGCACAACATCATCCAGCGTCCTATGGCGATCAACGGTCAAGTCGTGATCCGTCCGATGATGTACCTGGCACTGTCCTACGATCACCGCCTGATCGACGGTAAAGAAGCCGTGACGTTCCTGGTGACCATCAAGAACCTGCTGGAAGACCCGGCTCGCTTGCTCCTGGATATTTGATTGAAGCAGCTTCAAGTTGCAAGCTACAAGCTGCAAGAAAAGCAGCTTGGCTTGCAGCTCGAAGCTTGAAGCTTGCCGCTAAATAGAGGATCTATTTTCATGTCTCAGAAATTTGACGTTGTAGTGATTGGTGCGGGCCCTGGTGGCTACGTTGCCGCCATCAAGGCCGCACAGCTGGGCCTCTCGACTGCCTGCATCGAAAAATACACTGACAAGGAAGGCAAACTGGCGCTCGGCGGTACTTGCCTGAACGTTGGTTGCATTCCGTCCAAGGCGCTGCTGGACAGCTCCTGGAAGTTCCACGAAGCCCAGGACGGTTTTGCCATCCACGGCATCAACCACGCTGGCGTGACCATGGACGTGCCAGCGATGGTCGGCCGCAAGGCCAACATCGTTAAAGGCCTGACTTCCGGCGTTGCCACTCTGTTCAAGGCCAATGGCGTCACTTCCCTGCAAGGTCACGGCAAACTGCTGGCCGGCAAGCAAGTTGAAATCACCAAGCCCGACGGTTCGACTGAAATCATCGAAGCCGAGAACGTGATCCTCGCGCCAGGCTCCCGTCCAATCGACATTCCACCGGCTCCAGTTGATCAGAACGTGATCGTTGATTCGACCGGCGCTCTGGAATTCCAATCGGTTCCAAAGCGCCTGGGTGTGATCGGCGCTGGTGTGATCGGCCTGGAACTGGGTTCGGTCTGGTCCCGTCTGGGTTCCGAAGTGACCGTGCTGGAAGCCCTGGACACGTTCCTGCTGGCTGCCGACACCGCAGTGTCCAAAGAAGCGCTGAAAACCCTGACCAAACAAGGTCTGGATATCAAGCTGGGCGCTCGTGTGACCGGTTCCAAGGTCAACGGCGAAGAAGTTGTCGTGACCTACACCGACAAGGATGGCGAACAGACCATCACTTTCGACAAGCTGATCGTTGCCGTTGGTCGCCGTCCGGTGACCACTGACCTGCTGGCCTCCGACTGTGGCGTGACCATCGATGAGCGTGGCTTCATCCACGTTGACGACTACTGCGCGACCACCGTTCCAGGCGTCTACGCCATCGGTGACGTGGTCCGCGGCATGATGCTGGCACACAAGGCGTCCGAAGAAGGCATCATGGTGGTTGAGCGCATCAAGGGTCACAAGACCCAGATGAACTACGACCTGATCCCGTCGGTCATCTACACCCATCCGGAAATTGCATGGGTCGGCAAGAACGAACAGCAGTTGAAAGCTGAAGGCGTTGAAGTTAACGTCGGCACCTTCCCGTTTGCCGCTTCTGGCCGTGCCATGGCAGCGAACGACACCGGTGGTTTTGTCAAAGTCATCGCTGATGCCAAGACTGATCGCGTATTGGGCGTCCATGTGATTGGCCCAGGCGCAGCGGAACTGGTTCAGCAGGGCGCAATCGGTATGGAATTCGGCACCAGTGCCGAGGACATCGGTATGATGGTCTTCTCCCATCCGACGTTGTCCGAAGCGCTGCATGAAGCCGCGTTGGCAGTGAATGGCCATGCCATCCACATCGCCAACAAGAAAAAGCGCTAATCGAGATAATAAGAAACCACGGCGGTTGCCCGTCGTGAGCCTTGCGCGCAAGACTCACCGCGGAATATCCGCTGGACGCAGCCTTGCGCAGCTTTGCAGGCCTTAGGGCGGTGGAGCTGGGCAAGCAGCAGTCACAGGTGGCGCGGCACTCATAAAGAGCGCAGCGCCGAATGCGCAGTACCTAACGAAGACGGTAAAAAGCATGAATCTTCACGAGTATCAGGGTAAGCAGCTGTTCGCTGAATACGGCCTGCCAGTTTCCAAGGGCTACGCAGTAGACACCCCGGAAGCAGCAGCAGAAGCGTGCGACAAAATCGGCGGCAGCGAGTGGGTTGTCAAAGCCCAGGTCCACGCTGGTGGTCGCGGTAAAGCGGGCGGCGTCAAGCTGGTTCGCAGTAAAGAAGACGCCAAAGCCTTCGCACAGCAGTGGCTGGGCAAGCGTCTGGTGACCTACCAGACTGATGCCAATGGCCAACCAGTCACCAAGATCCTGGTTGAATCGTGCACTGATATCGCTAAAGAGCTGTACCTGGGCGCTGTCGTTGACCGTTCGAGCCGTCGCATCGTGTTCATGGCTTCCACCGAAGGTGGCGTGGACATCGAGAAGATCGCTCACGAAACCCCGGAAAAAATTCTCAAGGCCACTATCGATCCACTGGTTGGCGCTCAGCCATTCCAAGGTCGCGAGCTGGCTTTCCAGCTGGGTCTGGAAGGCAAGCAAGTTGCCCAGTTCGCCAAGATCTTCGTCGGTCTGGCCAAACTGTTCCAGGATCACGATCTGGCCCTGCTGGAAGTGAACCCGCTGGTGATCAAGGCTGACGGCGATCTGCATTGCCTCGATGCCAAGATCAACATCGATGCCAACGCCATGTACCGTCAGCCTAAGCTGAAGACTTTCCACGATCCGTCGCAGGACGATCCGCGCGAAGCGCACGCTGCCAAGTTCGAACTGAACTACGTAGCCCTGGAAGGTAACATCGGCTGCATGGTCAACGGTGCTGGCCTGGCCATGGGCACCATGGACATCGTCAACCTGCATGGCGGCAAACCTGCCAACTTCCTCGACGTGGGCGGCGGTGCTACCAAGGAACGCGTTACCGAAGCGTTCAAGATCATCCTGTCCGACTCCAACGTCGCCGCAGTATTGGTCAACATCTTCGGCGGCATCGTTCGTTGCGACATGATTGCCGAAGGCATCATCGGTGCAGTGAAAGAAGTCGGCGTGAAAATCCCGGTTGTTGTTCGCCTTGAAGGCAACAACGCTGAACTGGGCGCTAAAGTACTGGCAGAAAGCGGTTTGAACATCATCGCTGCAACCAGCCTGACCGACGCTGCTCAACAAGTTGTCAAAGCTGCGGAGGGCAAATAATGAGCGTCCTGATCAATAAAGACACCAAAGTTATCTGCCAGGGTATTACCGGTTCGCAAGGTAGTTTCCACACCCAGCAAGCCATCGAATACGGCACCAAGATGGTTGGCGGCGTAACGCCAGGCAAAGGCGGTACCGAGCACCTGGGCCTGCCAGTGTTCAACACCGTGAAAGACGCTGTTGCTCAAACTGGCGCTACCGCCAGTGTGATCTACGTTCCAGCTCCTTTCTGCAAGGATTCGATCCTGGAAGCAGCATTCGGCGGCATCAAGCTGATCGTGTGCATCACTGAAGGCATTCCTACCCTGGATATGCTGGATGCCAAGGTCAAGTGCGACGAGCTGGGTGTTACCCTGATCGGCCCTAACTGCCCAGGCGTGATCACCCCAGGCGAATGCAAGATCGGCATCATGCCAGGTCACATTCACTTGCCAGGCAAGGTCGGTATCGTTTCGCGTTCCGGCACCCTGACCTACGAAGCTGTGAAGCAAACCACTGACGCCGGTTTCGGTCAGTCGACTTGCGTCGGCATCGGCGGTGACCCGATCCCGGGTTCGAACTTCATCGACATCCTGAAGCTGTTCCAGGAAGACCCGAAGACCGAAGCGATCGTGATGATCGGTGAGATTGGCGGTTCGGCTGAAGAAGAAGCGGCTGCCTACATCAAGGCACACGTGACCAAGCCGGTTGTCTCCTACATCGCTGGTGTGACTGCTCCTGCGGGCAAGCGCATGGGCCATGCTGGCGCAATCATCTCTGGCGGCAAGGGCACTGCGGACGAAAAATTCGCTGCGCTGCAAGACGCAGGTGTTAAAACCGTGCGTTCGCTGGCAGACATCGGCAAGGCCCTGGCCGAGCTGACGGGTTGGGCAGTCAAGTAAGCTTCGCGCTTAGCTGACGCTTCACCACACAAAGGCCACCTTCGGGTGGCCTTTGTGCGTTATGGACTCACCAGAATTATCTTTTTGGGCTCACCGAAATTATGTAGGAGCGAGCTTGCTCGCGAAGTACTCCGGGTCACCGCGTTAAACCGGAAGGAACGCGTTATCGTCGGTTTTTTCGCGAGCAAGCTCGTTCCTACAGGTGGCGTGTAAGGCTCGAATCGTACGAAAACGCGACATTACAATGTCGCTTATCGGACAGTCCGCACCGCAACAGTGCGTTTGTCAGGCGAATTCGGTAACCTTGCCGCCTCTTTATGCGTCCGCCTCCCAAAAAGAAGCTGCACGCTAGAACGGTCGACCCCCATCCGGGTTGGCAGCAGTTCCCTCATCCATAGGGAATCCCCCTCTAAATTCCGATTCAGTAGTGTGGTATTTCCTCAAATGAAAGTGTTGAAAAGCCAGGATATCCTGGCGTTGGGCTTTATGACATTTGCCCTGTTCGTGGGCGCTGGCAATATCATCTTCCCGCCTATCGTCGGTTTGCAGTCCGGACCTCATGTCTGGATGGCGGCGTTGGGCTTCCTGATTACCGCCGTCGGCTTGCCTGTCGTCACCGTTGTCGCTCTGGCCAAGGTCGGTGGCGGGATGGATGCGTTGAGCAGCCCCATCGGCAAGTTCGCCGGTGGCTTGCTGGCCGCGGTTGCCTACCTGGCGGTCGGGCCGTTGTTCGCTACCCCGCGTACCGCGACGGTGTCTTTTGAAGTAGGCCTGGCACCCTTGACCGGCGAAAGCCCGCTGGCGCTGTTCCTCTACAGTTCGGTGTACTTCCTGCTGGTGTTCTTCATTTCCTTGTACCCAGGGCGTTTGCTGGACACAGTGGGCCGTTTCCTGGCGCCTTTGAAGATCATCGCCCTGGCGGTACTCGGCATCGCGGCCTTTGCGCTGCCGGCCGGTAATGTAGGGATCGCGACGCCCGAGTACGTGGCGGCACCGTTCTCCCAGGGGTTCATCAATGGTTACCTGACCATGGATACCCTTGGCGCGCTGGTATTCGGTATCGTCATCGTCAACGCCATTCGTTCTCGTGGTGTCGAGTCACCGCAGTTGATCACTCGCTACGCGATCATTGCCGGTTTGATTGCCGGTGTTGGCCTGGCGCTGGTGTACATCAGCTTGTTTCGCCTCGGCTCAAGCAGCCACGAAGTGGCGGCGGGCGCGGCTAACGGCGCGGCAGTGTTGCACGCTTACGTTCAGCACACCTTTGGCTCCCTGGGCAGCGGCTTCCTGGCGGTACTGATTTCCCTGGCATGCCTGGTGACCGCGGTAGGCCTGACCTGCGCTTGCGCCGAGTATTTCAGCCGTGTGCTGCCGCTGTCTTACAAGACTCTGGTCGTGATCCTCGCAGTATTCTCGCTGGTGGTGTCGAATCTCGGCTTGACCAAGCTGATTGCGTTCTCGATCCCGGTGCTCACCGCGATCTACCCGCCTTGCATCGTGTTGGTGGCCCTGAGCTTCTGCAAGGACTTCTGGCAAGAGCAAGGGCGTATTGTCGGTCCGGTCATGCTGGTGTCGTTCATCTTCGGTTGCATTGACGCGCTCAAAGGCGCAGGCCTGACGCATTGGATGCCGACGCAACTGGCTCATCTGCCGCTGAGCGATCAGGGCCTGGCCTGGCTGGTGCCGTCGGTGATGACGTTGGTGGTGGCTGTGGTCATTGACCGGATGCTCGGCAAGCGCAGCGAAGCCATTGCCTAAAATATCTGTCCCCAGCTGACACTGAAATGCCCCGAATCAAACGATCCGGGGCATTTTTTATGGACGACAGGCAGTGTCTTTTTCTCTGAGCTAACGTCGAACAGGCACAGAGTCATTTCGCCAATGCCTATAGGGAACCGCATGTCGTTCGTCGAAGCCAACCTGATTCACCTGCTTGCCGCGCTCTGGTTTGTCATCTGCTGGGGTGGGTACACCCGTTACGCCAGCTGGAAAGCGCGGGATACCGCGTGCCTGGCCAGCGTCCTGCACCTTTATCGTGAAGACTGGATGCGTCGGATGCTGTTGCGCGACAACCGCATCGCTGATGCCAGCGTGATTGGCAATCTGGAGCGTAACGCGTCGTTCTTTGCCTCCAGCACCCTGATTATTCTTGCCGGTATTTTAACCGTGCTGGGTGCGTCTGAGCGGGCGGTATCGTTGCTGGCGGATATTCCAATGGTGCAACAAGCATCCCGAGGCATGTCAGAGATCAAGTTACTGTGTTTGGCGTTGGTCTTCGTGTATGCCTTCTTCACGTTCAGTTGGTGCATGCGTCAATACAACTTTGCGGCAATTCTGGTGGGCTCGGCGCCGATGGTCGGCGAACGACTTGTCTCGGAGCAGGAGCGCAAGGCATTTGCCTCTCGAGCAGCGCGCGTCATTTCCATGGCCGCCAACCAGTTCAACTTTGGCCTGCGCTCCTATTATTTCGGCATGACCATGCTGGCCTGGTTTATCAGCCCATGGCTGTTCATGCTGATGAGTGCAGGCGTCGTGCTGGTGTTGTACCGCCGGGAATTTCATTCCGACGTTCTGGAGGTGATGGTCTATACCCCTACAGAGGCACCCTTGCCTGAATCGACCAAAGATACGACGTCGTGACTATCGCATCTGGTGTGTTGATTGCGGTTAAGGGGCAGTCTTGGGGGTTGGCGTTGGACGTAGCGATGAACATCCTGAAGTTATATATTGAAAAATAATATATGTCGAAATAATTGAAATGCTTACCCGGCAAGAAATTTCATACAGTTGGTTGCTGAAATATTTATATCTATATCCGCGCTTTTCGGTAGCTTGACCGATGTGTTTTTAGCAAGTAAAAATCGCCGCTCTTTCAACTACTTTGCGGTGGCATGAACAATATGATTGTTTCCCAAGGATCGGCAAATACAACTTATATCGCCCATGCTGTTATTGACCACCCATCCAGAGAGCAAACGCGCAGCCTGAGTGCTGCGCCACAAGCGCGCCTGGGAAGCCAAGGCAGGTGCCATAGTTTTCATGAGCTGCGTCAGGTCGCAGTGACGACAGATCCTCGGCAGGTCATGCCAGCCGACGATCTACAGAACAGTCGGATATTGACCGCGGCTATTAAAGAACTGGCAGCCCATGCAACCCCCCGCAAACACCCGCAGATGCACATCATTACCGGCCAAATGGGTGCCGGCAAGTCAACCGCCACCAGCCGTATTTCGGAAAAGCTGGACGGTGCTCTAATTATTGATTACGACGACCTTAAACGTTTTGTGCCGGGCTATTCGGCGCAGGCCTGCAAGGGATATCCCGGCACAGTGCCCGGCAGCAAGGAAACTGCGCGCTATTTGGTCGAAGGGTTAAAAAACTATGGTTTTGATAACCGACTGAACATGGTGGTGCAAGAATCCATCAATACCCGAGACGATGAAATGTTCAAGTTGGTCAAGTCTTCCAGGGACAATGGCTATCATGTTTCCTTGACTATTCTGGCGGTGGATAAAGCCACCAGTACGATGGGGGTTCTTTCCAGGTATGAGTCCGGCCTGAAAAACATCAATCAAGGAAGCAACTCTGCCGAGGGCGCGAGATGCACACCCATGAACTATCATGAGGATGCCTATACAAGCCTGACCGATCCGCAGAAGCTGAACAGGCTGCTGCCCGAACTGCACGAAGTAGTCGTGCGCGGTCGCGGCGCAGAAACCTACTATCAATCCTCCGGCAAGGTGTCAGCTGACGAAATTGTCGAGGCTATCGAGCGCGGAAGGGCTAGCAGTCAGACCGACCCGTCAGGTTTGTTTGAAAAGCTGGCGGCGCTGGTGGCGTTCAACTTGCAGTTCAGGAACCCGGAATTAAGGTGCAACAACGTTTGATTCGCAGGTTATCAAGGGCAGGCAGGGTAAACGGCCTGGCCTGAATGTTCGACAAAAAATGCCCCGGTCATAACGACTGGGGCATTTTTTATCCCGGCTCCTGACTAACTGGCAACGCGACAGCAGTGACGTTACCAACATTTCCTCAGGACGGGCGTGCTTTCACAACATGGCTGTTGAAGTCGTCAGACTCAAGAACCGGTTGCAGGTGTAGCAGGAGCAGTTTCTTTAGCCGCGGCTGCGTCAGATTCGGCTTGGGCTTTGGCTGCTTCGGCGTTTTCTTTTGCAGCGTCGTTCACTTTATCCTGAGCTTCACTCATTTTTTCTTGAGCTTGTTCAGCGTGTTGGTTGGCATCCTGAGCTTTGTCTTCGGATTTTTTATCGCAGGCAGCGAGGCCAAGGGCAGCGGCCAACATCAAGGAAACAGCGAAAGTCTTGCGCATGGGGTGTTTCTCCTTATTGAAGATATCTACTGGCCTTTCGAGCATAGGGTGCGCGTATTAGTTCCTTCGGTCTTAAAGATATATAAGGCATTTCGCTATGGCACCCTCTTTCGTGATGATTTTTTTACCGAGGCAACACTAATAAGAGTCTTTATCAAATGACTGACAAGCCCATTTTAGAGCGTGCCGCACGCTTCGTTTCGGCCTTGCGCCATTGTCAGGTGCTGGGTATCCAGGTACATGACGCGAATCTCGATGGCATGACGCTGCTGTTGCCCTACAGCGTGGATATTATCGGCGATCCGCAAACCGGGGTGATCCACGGCGGAGCGCTGACCTCGTTGATGGATACGGCCTGTGGCATGGCCACTTTGTGTGTGCTGCCGGAGTTCGAAGTGTGTCCGACGTTGGACTTGCGCATTGATTACATGCACCAGGCCGAGCCTCACAAAGCGGTGTTCGGTTTCGCTCAATGTTATCGCGTGACCACGGATGTGATTTTTACCCGTGGTGTTGCCTATCAGGATGATCCAGAGCGACCGATTGCCCATGTGGTGGGCACGTTCATGCGCATGGGCAAGCGGCTCAAGGGCGCACAGGGTTTGGGCAGTGTGGTCAAGGGAGAGCGGGCATGACTCATCAATTCAGGACGCGTATGGAGCAGGCGCACCGACGTGGTGACTACAAGACACTGCTCGATCAGATTCCCTATGCCAGGCTGATTGGCATCGAATGCACGCGCCAGGGCGACGAGTTGTTGTTCTGCATGCCAGCCAACAAGGACAACATTGGTAACCCTATATTGCCGGCAATCCATGGCGGGGTGATCGCAGGCTTCATGGAGCTGTCGGCAGCCCTGCATCTGTTGGTATTCATCGGCGCGCCGGACACGCAGGCAAGCCTGCCGAAGATCATCGATTTTTCCCTGGATTACCTGCGTGCCGGGCAGTTGCGCGACACTTACGCCAAATGCCAGGTGTGGCGTCAGGGGCGACGGGTGGCCAATGTCGCGATCACCGCCTGGCAAAGCACCCAGGCTGAACCTATCGCCACCGCCCGTGCCCATTTCAAAATCCCGGAGTACAGCCGCCCTTGAAATCCTGGTCTTAGCCCCCAACTTTGATGACAACCCGTCGCCAACCCTCAAGGGGGCGGCCATTGCCATCCATATTGGAGTTTGATGACCATGAGTGTGGAAACTCAAAAGGAAACCCTGGGCTTCCAGACCGAGGTGAAGCAATTGCTGCACCTCATGATCCATTCGCTGTATTCCAACAAGGAAATCTTCCTTCGCGAATTGATCTCGAACGCCTCTGATGCTGTCGATAAATTACGTTTCGAAGCGCTGTCCAAGCCCGAGTGGCTGGAAGGTGGCGCTGAACTGAAAATCCGCGTGAGCTTCGACAAGGACGCGAAAACCGTCACCCTCGAAGACAACGGTATCGGCATGAGCCGCGAGGATGTGATCACCCATCTGGGGACCATCGCCAAATCCGGCACCGCCGATTTCATGAAGAACCTGTCCGGCGATCAGAAAAAAGACTCGCACTTGATCGGCCAATTCGGCGTGGGCTTCTATTCCGCGTTTATCGTTGCCGACCAGGTTGAAGTATTCAGCCGCCGCGCCGGCCTTGCCGCCAGCGAAGGCGTGCATTGGTCGTCAAAAGGCGAGGGCGAGTTTGAAGTCGCTACCGTCGAGAAAGCTGAGCGTGGCACGCGTATCGTCCTGCACCTGAAGTCCGCTGACGACGAGTTTGCCGATGGCTGGCGCCTGCGCAACATCATCAAAAAATACTCTGACCACATTGCCCTGCCGATCGAGCTGCCGAAAGAACAAGCCGCGGCGGAAGGCGAAGAAGCGCCTGCCGCGGAGTGGGAAGTGGTCAACCGCGCCAGCGCCCTGTGGACCCGTCCGCGTACCGAGATCAAGGACGAGGAATACCAGGAGTTCTACAAACACATTGGTCACGACTACGAGAACCCGCTGAGCTGGAGCCACAACAAGGTCGAAGGCAAGCTGGAATACAGCTCGCTGCTGTACGTACCGGCCCGTGCGCCATTCGATCTGTACCAGCGCGAAGCGCCGAAAGGCCTGAAGCTGTATGTGCAGCGCGTATTCGTCATGGATCAGGCAGAATCCTTCCTGCCGCTGTACCTGCGCTTTATCAAAGGCGTGGTTGATTCCAACGACCTGTCGCTGAACGTGTCGCGTGAAATCCTGCAGAAAGATCCGATCATTGACTCGATGAAGTCGGCACTGACCAAGCGTGTCCTCGACATGCTGGAAAAACTGGCGAAGAACGAGCCTGAGCAGTACAAGGGCTTCTGGAAAAACTTTGGCCAGGTCATGAAAGAAGGTCCGGCAGAAGATTTCGCCAACAAGGAAAAAATCGCCGGCCTGCTGCGCTTCGCGTCCACCCAGGGCGAAGAAGGCGAACAGGTTGTGTCCCTGGCCGAATACCTGGCTCGCTCCAAGGAAGGTCAGGACAAGATTTACTACCTGACCGGTGAAACCTACGCGCAGGTCAAAAACAGCCCGCACCTGGAAGTCTTCCGCAAGAAAGGCATCGAAGTGCTGCTGCTCACTGATCGTATCGACGAGTGGCTGATGAGCTACCTCAACGAGTTCGACGGCAAGACCTTTGTCGACGTGGCGCGTGGTGATCTGGACCTGGGCAACCTGGATTCGGAAGAGGACAAAAAAGCCGCTGAAGAAGTGGCCAAGTCCAAGGAAGGCCTGGTTGAGCGAATCAAGACTGCGTTGGGCGATGCTGTCAGTGAAGTGCGGGTTTCCCACCGTCTGACCGATTCGCCGGCAATCCTGGCCATCGGCGAGCAGGACCTGGGTATGCAGATGCGCCAGATCCTCGAAGCCAGCGGTCAGAAGGTTCCGGACTCCAAGCCGATCTTCGAATTCAACCCGGCGCATCCGCTGATCGAGAAACTCGATGGCGAGCAGAGTGAAGAGCGCTTTGGCGACCTGTCGCACATCCTCTTCGACCAGGCAGCCCTGGCTGCCGGCGACAGCTTGAAAGACCCGGCCGCCTATGTGCGTCGACTGAACAAGTTGTTGGTTGAATTGTCGGTTTAACACCGCTGTAGAAAAACCCGCTTCGGCGGGTTTTTTCGTTCTAGTGACCTTAACTGGAGAAGATGATGAGCCAAGTCACCGTACGTTCCGTGATCTATCAAATTGATGGCCAGTCCTATGAAAGCCGACTGGCGTTTGATGCGAGTCAGAAGACCCCGCGTCCAGGCCTGTTGATGGCGCCGAACTGGATGGGGGTCAGTGCGGGCGCCGAAGAGATTGCCAGGGCGGTCGCTGCCAAGGGTTACGTGGTGCTGATCGCCGACCTGTACGGGCAGGCCGTTCGTCCCGCCAACGGCGACGAAGCCGGCGCTGCGATGATGCCATTGAAGAACGACCGGGCATTGCTGAACACGCGCATGCAAATGGCGTTCGAGCAATTGCAAGGGCAAACCGAAGCAGCAGTCGATAAGACGAAACTGGCAACCTTCGGTTTTTGTTTCGGTGGATGCTGCTCCCTGGAACTGGCGCGTACCGGTGCGCCGTTGAAGGCCGCGATTTCGTTCCACGGTACCCTCGACACGCCAAATCCGGCGGACGCGAAGCGTATCAAGGGCTCAGTCCTGGTACTGCACGGTGCCTCCGATCCGCTGGTGCCAACAGAGCAGTTGCCGGCATTTGAAGAAGAGATGAACGCGGCGGGCGTGGATTGGCAACTGTTGAGTTATGGCGGCGCGGTGCATTCGTTTACTGACCCGCAGGCGAATGTGCCGGGCAAGATGATGTACGACGCGAAAACCGCTGCGCGGGCCTTCCAGTCGATGCATAACTTGCTGGATGAAGTGTTCGAGGGCTAAATCTTCAGTGCCTGTTCTGGCCTCTTAGCGAGCAAGCCCGCTCCCACATTCGACCGCATTCCTGCAGGATGAATGCGGTCGGCGGGCTTGCTCGCGAATGCTACCTCACAGGCAACTCAATTCTTTCAGTTTCACCAGGCACCGTCGGCCAATCCCCGGCCGCCCACCGTTGTCGCGCCTGCTCGATCAACGCCGGGTCGCTCGCCACAAAGTTCCAGTTGATCCGCCGTGGCCCGTCCAGAGGTGCGCCACCGAAGATCACCAGATGGCAGTCGGTTTCGGCAAATAGCGCCATGCTCTGGCCCTTGGGTAATACCACCAGGCTATGCGCCTCCAGCGGTTCGTCGTCCAGTTGTGCTTCTCCCTCCAGCACATACACCGCCCGTTCCTCATGCTCATCGGGGATCAGCAGGGTGGTCGCCGTCTGCATCCGCACCTGGGCGTACAGCGTCGGCGACAGCACCGGGACCGGTGATTCCAGACAAAAACCGGTGCCGGCAATCAGACGAATACTGACGCCCAAGGTGTCACTGAGCGGCAAGGTCGCGGCCGGATGATGGCTGTAATGCCCAGGTCCCTGCTCATGCGTTTTGGGCGAGGCCAACCACACTTGCAGTCCATGCAGGCTGAAGCCGCTGGTCTTGAGAGCCTGGGGCGTGCGCTCGACGTGTGCGATGGCGCTGCCGGCGGTCATCCAGCTGACATCCCCGGCCTTGACCAGCTGATCGGAGCCGAGACTGTCTTTGTGCAGCAGTTCGCCTTCAAACAGATAGGTCAGGGTCGACAAACCGATATGCGGATGCTGGCGAATGTTCATGCCGGTGCCCGGGGCGTAGCGGGTTGCAAGCATGTGGTCGAAGAACACGAAGGGCCCGACGCTGCGACACTCCCTTGAAGGCAGCGGACGCAGGATCGGTTGGCCCTCGACATCTTCGGGACGAGGGTGGATCACGGTCAATGTGGTCATGGTGCATTCCAATCTGAGCGGGTCTGGAGGGCTTGAGCATAACCCGCTCGACGGGACAGGGGGGTTATTGGCTGAAAGCGCCTTCTGCAAGTCGGGTCTCGATGCTGATTTCGGCGGTGGTCATCAGCTTGTGTACCGGGCACTTGTCAGCTACCCGATGCAGTTCATCGCGCTGCGCGTCGGTGAGCACGCCCTTGAGCGTCAGTTTGACGCTGAGTCTGTACTTGCCTTTTTGCTCTTCCTCGCTGTCGTGGGTCACTTCCACCGTTACGCCAGTGAGCGGGATGTCTTTTTTCTGGGCGTAGAGCCTGACTGTCAAGGCTTTGCATGAAGCAAGTGCGGCATCGAAATAGTCGTGGGGGGAGGGCGCTGAATCGTCGCCGCCGAGACTTTTCGGTAGGTCGGTAAACAACTCGTGTTTATTGACGTGGACGCTATGGCGGAAGTTTTCGGCGTTCAGCGTATTCACGGTAACAGGCATGGCAAACCTCATAAGGTGACAGGATGAAGGACATGCAGTTATAGAGCATGCTGGCACGTGGGTGTTCCATGTTTTTCCTCGCTGAACCCCGAAGGATGCCGCGCGGTCTACATTTACCCGCCTTAGTTCGAGAGTTTCCCGTGCCCTGGACCCGCTTGAGTGTTGCCCTGTTATTCGCCGCCACCAGTTGCGCTGTCCTGGCTCGCGACTATGCCTACAGTGATGTACACCTGCATTACGTCGACTTTTTCCAGGAGACGGCGGGCATGGACAAGCTGCTCAAGGCCATGGCTGACAATCGCATCGAGCATGTAATGATTTCCGGCGTCCCGGTGGCGAAAAAATGGCATGAGGACGAACCCAAGCGCCCGCGCTATTACGCCGGTGATGACGCTGACGCCTATTGGTATAGCGCCACCGACGTGATCGTCGCGGCAGCGGTCAACAAACTGGCCCCCGAGCAGCGCCAACGCTTTCATCCTTTTCTGTCGGGGTTCAACCCCAACGACAAGAATTCCGCCGCGCATATCCAGCGCATGCTCGACCTCAATCCCGGCCTGTGGCAGGGCATCGGCGAGGTCTTCACGCGCCACGACGACCTGACCGCGCTGACCTCCGGCGACACCCCGCGGGCCAACAATGAGGCCATGACCCGGATTTATCACTTGGCTGCCGAGAACGACCTGCCGGTGATGCTGCATTCCAACATCACCTCCAAGCGCGAGCGCAATCCGCTGTACCTGCCCGAAATCGAGGAGCCGCTGCGCAATCATCCGCACACCCGGTTTATTTGGGCACATGCCGGCACGAGCATGGAGATTCATCGCCATCAGACGCAGCTGGAGTTTCTGTTGCCGACCCTGAACCGGATGCTGGAAGCCTATCCCAACTTGTATATCGACCTGTCCTGGAGCGTGCTCACGCCGTATTTGCAGGATGAAGCGGGCAAACCCCGACCTGAGTGGGTAAAGCTGGTAGAACGCTTCCCTGAGCGCTTCATGATTGGTTCGGATGTGGTCGGACGCTTCAATAAGCTGGGAGAGAAAATGCACAGCTTTGATCCCTTCCTTGATGCCTTGCCTGAAGACGTCGCGCAAAAGGTCGCACGGGACAATTTCTTGGCGATTCTGCCTAAAGCTCTTTAAGGCGCGAGAGGCGCGCATGGTTTTGTCATCGTCCCGTCACACCAACGTCATAAGCTCCCGCCATCTCAACCAAGGAGCGCACTATGCACCTCACCCGTTTAAGCGCCCTGGCGGCGCTGATGATGATCAGCGGCCTGGCCAGCGCCGAAGTCCGTATCGAAGGCCCGGTGGAATATGGAGTGTTTGAAGGCCCCCAGGCCGAACTGCAAGCGGGGGAGCGCGTGCTGCGTCGCAGCAATGAACAGATCGAGCCCACCACGCAGGTGCCTGCGAAGCTGGGCACCAAATTCGGTCTGCGTTATCAATTGCTTGGTAAGGTCGCTGAAGACACACCGCTGACGTTGCTCTATTTCACTCCGGGGATCCGAACCCCGGATGGCCAGCGTCACGACAAATTTGAAGTGACCCAGAAACTGGTACCCGGTGCGCCCCAGGATGTGATGGCGTATGAATTCACGGAAAACCACGAAGTGGTGCCGGGTGAGTGGCGTTTCATGGTGTTCCAGGGCGATCGACTGCTGACACAGAAGAGTTTTACCGTTCGTTGAGGCATCCCGGGAGGGCTCAAGCTTTCCGGCCGCAAAAAAAAACGCCCCGAAATCGGGGCGTTTTCACATGATCAACCTGCGAGGCTTACTTGCCCTGCCAGCGTTTCAGTACCAAGGTAGCGTTGGTGCCACCGAAGCCGAAGCTGTTGCTCATCACGGTATTGATGCTGGCATCTTCACGGGTTTTGGTCAGGATCGGCATGTCAGCAACGGCCGGATCCAGCTCGTCGATGTTGGCAGAACCCGCCATGAAGTTACCTTCCATCATCAGCAGGCAGTAGATCGCTTCGTGAACGCCGGCGGCGCCCAGGGAGTGACCGGACAGGCTCTTGGTAGAGCTGATGGCCGGAGCCTTGTCACCGAACACCGCGCGCACACCTTCCATTTCCTTGGCGTCACCTACCGGAGTCGAGGTGCCGTGGGTGTTCAGGTAGTCGATCGGGGTATCAACGGTGGACATGGCCATCTGCATGCAGCGGATGGCGCCTTCGCCGCTTGGCGCAACCATGTCGTAGCCGTCGGACGTGGCGCCGTAGCCGACGATTTCCGCGTAGATCTTCGCGCCGCGGGCGAGGGCGTGTTCCAGCTCCTCGACCACCACCATGCCACCACCGCCGGCGATGACGAAACCGTCACGCTTGGCGTCGTAGGCACGCGAGGCTTTTTCCGGGGTTTCGTTGTATTGGGTCGACAGCGCGCCCATGGCATCGAACAGGAACGACTGGCTCCAATGTTCTTCTTCACCGCCACCGGCGAAGACGATGTCCTGTTTGCCCAGTTGGATCTGCTCGACTGCGGTACCGATGCAGTGAGCACTGGTGGCGCAAGCGGAGGAGATCGAGTAGTTCACGCCCTTGATCTGGAAGGGGGTGGCCAGGCACGCGGAAACGGTGCTGCCCATGGTCCGCGTGACGCGGTACGGACCGACGCGCTTGACACCTTTTTCACGCAGGATGTCCAGCGCTTCCATCTGGTTCAAGGTTGACGCGCCGCCGGAGCCGGCGATCAGGCCGGTACGCACGTTAGACACCTGGTCGTCGCTCAGGCCGGAATCGGCGATCGCGTCCTTCATGGCCAGGTAGGCATAGGCCGCGGCATGGCCGACGAAGCGATAGATCTTGCGATCGATCAGTTCTTCGAGGGGCAGGTCAATGGAGCCGGAAACCTGGCTACGCAGACCCATTTCGGCATATTCCGGGTTGAAGCGGATGCCAGGGCGACTTGCACGCAGGTTAGCGGAGACGGTCTCTTTGTCATTGCCCAAGCACGAAACGATGCCCAGACCAGTGATAACGACGCGGCGCATGCGGATAACCCTTAAAAGTTGTCAGTGGAAGTAAACACGCCGACCCGAAGGCCTTCGGCGGTGTAGATCTCGCGACCGTCGACGCTCACCGAACCATCGGCGATGGCCAGGTTCAGCTTGCCCTTGAGGACGCGCTTGATTTGAATGTTGTAGGTGACTTTCTTGGCGGTCGGCAAGACCTGGCCAAAGAACTTCACTTCGCCCGAA
Source organism: Pseudomonas mucidolens (assembly GCF_900106045.1). Classification (NCBI taxonomy): domain Bacteria; kingdom Pseudomonadati; phylum Pseudomonadota; class Gammaproteobacteria; order Pseudomonadales; family Pseudomonadaceae; genus Pseudomonas; species Pseudomonas mucidolens. The sequence continues at coordinate 856,271 of NZ_LT629802.1, forward strand.
CCCAGGGCACGGCCACGGCCCGGCAGACCCTGCCAGCCGAGGAAGAAGCCAACCAGCTGCCACATCGCATCAAGGCCCAGGCAGCCCGGCATGACCGGATCACCTTCGAAATGGCAGGCGAAGAACCACAGGTCCGGGTTGATATCCAGCTCGGCGACCAATTCACCTTTGCCGTACTTGCCACCCTCTTCGCTGATATGGGTGATGCGATCCACCATCAGCATGTTCGGGGCGGGCAGTTGCGCGTTACCTGGGCCGAACAGCTCACCGCGACTGCAGCGCAGCAGGTCTTCCCGAGTAAAGGCGTTTTGTTTGGTCATGCGAGCTCCTCAATAATCCCATGCGGCAGGGTAGGGCAAATCTTCCCGACCGACTGAAGCGTGCTTGCCTCACGTCGGCAGCCTACACGTAGACTATTGCGTTGTAGTGAAAGTCACAGCATCAAGGACATGAATGTACACTTGTGCACTGAAAATTTAAACCTGGCCTGTTTACAGGCCCGTCCGGGTGCCTAAGACTGCCGCACTTTCGTCTTTCACGCCAGTCGCAGTTGGCTGATGGTGCCCATCTAATGCACCCAGCGTTGCAGGATTTGCTGCAAGTCCGTGCGTTTGAACGGCTTGGCCAGGTAATCGTTCATTCCGGCGGCCAGGCAGGCTTCACGGTCACCTTGCAGGGCGTTGGCCGTCAAAGCGATGATCGGTAGATCGGCGCAACCGGGCAAACGGCGAATCTGTCGCGTGGCCTCGTAGCCATCAATCAACGGCAGGCGGCAATCCATCAGGATCGCGGTAAAAACCAGACTTTCGGCACTGCGAATGGCTTCGGCACCATCCGTCGCAATGCTCACCTCGAACCCCAGGCTGCGCAACATCGCCTCGACCACCGTGCGATTGACCGGGTTGTCCTCTACCAGCAATACCGTGCGTCCCTCACCCGCGCCAACCTTGCCTTGGGCGTCCGGGGCAATTACCGGAAGGCGTTGCTGCTGGATCGCCAAAGGGATTTCCAGGGTGAACACCGAGCCCTGGCCTTCTTCACTCTGGGCGCGCAAGGTGCCACCCATGCGTTCTGCCAGCGTGCGGGCAATGGGCAGGCCCAGGCCGGTACCGCCGTAGCGCCGAGAAATCGAGCTGTCGGCTTGTTGGAAGGCATTGAACATCAATTCCAGACGCTCGGCCGAGATGCCAATCCCGCTGTCACGCACCGTGCATGTGAACCACAGCAATTCATGGTCGAGGGTTTGCCAATGGGGTTCGACGCTGACGGAGCCGTGTTCGGTGAATTTCAGTGCGTTGCCGATCAAGTTGACCAGAATCTGACGGATCCGCGTCGGGTCGCCCTGGACCTGCAAGGTGTCCATGCCCGGCGGAATCGAGGACTCCAGCACCAGGCCGCGTTGTATGGCGCTGTGCTGGAAGGACTGGGTACAGCTCTGGATCAGTTCCAGCAGGTTGAACGGGATGTGTTCCAGTTCCAGGGCCGACCGTTCGATACGCGAGAAGTCGAGGATGTCGTTGATGACTTTGAGCAAGTGTTCGGTGGATTCCGATGCCAGTGCGGCGTACTCGGTTTGCTCGTCGGTCATGGACGTGGTTTCGAGCAGTTGCAGCATGCCCAGTACGCCGTTCATCGGCGTACGCAGTTCGTGGCTCATCATGGCCAGGAAGTCGGACTTGGCGCTGTTGGCCCGCTCGGCCTCTTCACGGGTCTGGATCAGCTGGGCCATGGCCTGTTGTTGTTCGCGACTGGCCTGGTGCAGGCCTTCAGCGAGATTATTGATGTGGCGCGACAGGTCCCCCAACTCGGAGTCATCCACGATGGGCAACTGCGTCTTGTAGTCGCCTTGCTGGATCGCCTTGACCGCATTGCCCATGGCGCTGATCGGTTGCGACAGACTGGCGGCCAGGCGCCGGGCCAGAATGAAGGTGAACAGCAGGGCGAACAGCGCGAGGACCGCGGCCTTGAAGAGGATTTCCTGTTGGCGCTGGCTGAAGGCATCGTTGGACATGCCGACGATCACTCGCCCCAGATAATCAGGCCGTGGTGCCTTGGGGGGCTCGCTGCTGTCCTGGAAAAAGTCGTTGCCCAGCTGGATATGCTGCAAGCGAATCGGCGCTTGAAAGACCTTTACCGATAGCGAACGGTCTTGTTTTTCCGAGGACTGCTCGACATACACCAGGATATTTTCCGTGGCGTCCTGGATTTCCAGGAAGCGCACATGCGGTGTGGCCAGGGTCGCCCGCAACAGGCTTTCGAGTACGTCGTTGTTGCCGGAAATTACCCCGTATTCGGTGGCGGGGGCCAATTGGTTGGCAATCAGTTGGCCGGTGTGATCCAGTTCCTGGCGCAGGTCCTGGATTCGCACAAAGGTAAAGAAACTGATCAACAGCAACGTCAACAGAAGTGCCGGGCCCAGGGTGATGATTTGGGTACGCGTATTGATGTCCCAGCGGCGACGCAAGGTCATGGGCGTTTCTCCCCTTCGGCCAATCGGGTCGCGACGGTGTTCTCATCCACCTGTTCTATTCCCAGCGAGCGCGCCACTTGCGGGTTGCCCACGACTTTGAAATGTTCCGGGTACAGCGATCGTGGCCAATGGGCGGGCGGCTGATCCAGCAAACGGTCGAGGACCTTCAGCCAGTCGTTCTGGTCGCTGTAGGTACTGGCCAGGCTGCCGGCCCTGACGAAGCCGGCGTTGGGTCCGATCAGCGGCAGTTGGCGGGCGTAGCTGCTCAATAACAGGTTTTTCACGGTTTTCGGGTTGTACAGTTGAGGGTCATCCAACCCGAGCAATACATCGCTGTGTTTGAACAAGGCCTGCAACGCGCGGCTGTCACTCGTGTCTTCCCAGTACTGCGCCACAATTTCCAGCCCCAGGGGAGCGGCGTACTGGCGCAGTTCCCGGAGCAGGAATTCGCTGTCCTTGCCATACAGCACACCGATGCGCCGGTACTGCGGCAAGATATTGGCGATCAGGCGCAATTGCCGATCCGGTGGCGGGTCGCTCCACAGCAGGCTGATCTTGTCTGGCCAGCGATCGCCCAGGCGCTGGTGGGCTTGCAGGCGGCTGATGCGCAGCACCAGCGTCGCTGGGCCCTGGCTGTCTCGCAGGCGCCAGTCGAGGCTTGGCGGATCCAGGAGAACCAGGCGAATGCCAGCCGGTAAGCGGCCTGGCGCGGGTAGATCCTTGAGCGGTTTGAAGACGACGTTGTCCTTGGGACGCTGTTGCGCGAGGGCTTGAGCAAACGCTTGCACTCCCGCGCTGTCTTCGGCAGCAGTCAGCAGGATTTCCGCACTCCAGGCGGGCATGCTGAATATCAAGCTGACGAGCAGCAGGCTGCGGCGCCAGAACCTGGTGCACCGGAGCGTGGTCATCCGTGACTGAGCAGGGTTCATATCAGAACTCTAACTCCGCACTGAAGTAGAGCACATGGCGCTGGTCGTAGTTGTTGTCGGGCCAGGTGGTGGGTTGGTGATCGAGCCGCTGCTGCAGCATGCCGGCCAACTCCAGATTGGCCTTGCCCACGGGGATGCGCTTGGCAATGCGCAGGTCGACCCGTTCAAAACGGTATTGGTTGAGTGCGTCGTTGCCATAATAGAACAGCGCACTGGACCAGCCGTGACCCCATTCACGCAACCAGCCCGCCGAGCCACTGTTGCGCGCCGTTTGCTGCTGGTCCAGCGGGTTACTGGCGCTGGCGTCGACATAGGCATAAGTCACGCGCAACCGGTCAGCCGTACTCAGGTGCCAGTCCAGTTGGGTTTCGGTGCCGATGAAGCGCGAGCGGTTGCTGTTGCTGGCAATGTACTGGTTATTGCGCAGCGGCTCGCTGATCATGCCGGTGATCTCGTCATAGAACAGCTTGACGTCGAGATTCAGCCCGAAATCGGCAAAAAAGCCGTTGTAACCCAGTTCTCGAGAGCGCATCAGCTCCTTGTCGAGGTTGCCCGGGCCGCGGGTCTTGACGAAATACTGGCCGGAAGTCTGCCCGTAGACCGGGGAGCTGAGTTGGGTAACCCGGTAACTCCAATTGACGTTGTTCTCGAACATGTCCGGCGAACGGATGGCCTCGGAATACACCGCCCGCAGGCCGTGGCGCGGATTGATCAGGTAGTTGACTGCAACCCTCGGCGTGAGCGAGTTGCCGCTCAGGTGGGTGTGCTCGTACATGGCACCGCCCTGTAACAGCCAGTGTTCGCTGGCCCGCCATTCCAGATGGCCGAACAGGCGCCAGGTGGTGTCGTCCAGGGTGCCATTGAAATAGGTTTCCGAATCGGCGCGGTCATAGCGGTAGTTCATGCCGCTGACCAGGCGCAGGCTGTCGGACAGGCTCAGCGTGTCCTGCACTTCCAGGTCGTAGCGACTTTCCTTGGTGCTCTGGTCGATGTTGCCGCAGACGCTCTCTTTGCCCCCGTTATTCCATTGTTGCAAGACCTGCTGTGCCAGCGCCTGCTCGGCGGCGGAGCCCGATGGTGGGGTGCCGTTTTCATAACGCTGCATATGCCGCGCCAGACGCTCGGCATAGTTAGGGTTGAGCTGCCAGAGTCGGGTCAATTCGGGGCTGAACGAGACCTTGGCATCACAGGCTTTCCAGACCTGTCGTCGATCCCATTGCTGGGCCGAGCCCTGGATATACAGGCTGTGCTCCGGATTGAAATCGAAATTCCAGCGCAGGGAGGCGGCGTAGTCCTTGGCGCTGACATCGGAATCAGTCCCGCTGTCGGTAATCCCGTCGAACACCGGTTTGTAGGTATAAGGTCGTTGGTTAGTCCCTTCCTTGGCGCTCAGTTGCCAGTCGACGCTCTGTTGCTGATTGAGCGTCTGGCTGACCGCCAGGCTGAAACGGCTAAGACGCCGGCCGTCACGGTAGTCGGCACCGAAACGGTCGCTGTCAAAGCCGTCATCCTGTTGCCCGGAAAACGACAGGCGCAAATTGCCGGTGTCCCAGCCCAGGCCCTGGCTGGCATACCAGTCGTTGGTTCCGCGTTCGCCGCGGGTGATTTTCATCCGTGTGCCTAGGCTGTTGGCGGGCGAGCGCGTGAGGATGTTGACCACGGCCATCAGGGCATTGGCGCCGTAGCTGACGGTATTGGGGCCGCGAAACACCTCGATGCGCTCGATATCTTCCATGGCGACCGGAATGTCGCTCCAGTCCACGGTCGCCAGCCCAGCGCGGTACACCGAGCGTCCGTCGATCAGCACTTGCATGCGCCGGGCTTCGCTGGCACTGGTGCCGTGATAGTTGACGGCGGCCTGGTTTCCCGTGGTGTAACCGACCATCATCCCCGGCACCAGCCGCAGCAGTTCGGCAATGTCCCGTGCACCGCTGGCCTTGATCAGTTCGCTGTCGATCACCGTCATGCTACCGGGCACGGCGGCGGCCGACTGCTTGAGTCGGGTCGCCGTCAGGACTTGCGGCAGCGGCTGGCTGTCGAGGAACAGATCATCGGCCAGCAACGGGTTACTGGCCAGCAGCGCCAGCAACAGGGATGAGCGAGGAGGAGGGCCCCAATACACGGTTCGGCCTTGATAATTGCGGATAGCCGCCCATGTTAACTGAGGTACGCGCTTTTGCCAGTCGGTAAGCGCGTAATTGCTGTGGCCTGGTCGGCCATTTTCCGACAAAACGTGGGAAATCACACGGGGGCTGGCCGCCGTCAGGTCGGCCCGTATAATGCCGCCATCGCCACTGGTATGGATTAACGGATTGCATATGACTGAGCAGCGCCCAATTGCGGTCCTGGGAGGCGGAAGTTTTGGTACCGCCGTGGCTAACCTGCTGGCTGAAAACGGCCATCAGGTGCGTCAGTGGATGCGTGATCCCGAACAGGCCGAGGCCATTCGGGTCAACCGGGAAAACCCGCGTTACCTCAAAGGCATCAAGGTTCACGCGGCGGTCTCGCCGGTCACTGATTTGCGGGCCACCCTGGAGGCGTGCGACTTGTGCTTTGTCGCATTGCCGTCCAGCGCCCTGCGTTCGGTGCTGGCGCCCCACGCCGAGCGCCTGGCGGGCAAGTTGCTGGTCAGCCTGACCAAAGGCATCGAGGCCCAGACGTTCAAACTGATGAGCGAAATTCTCCAGGAGATCGCTCCGTTGGCGCGCATCGGCGTGCTCTCGGGGCCGAATCTGGCGCGCGAAGTGGCCGAGCACGCCTTGACCGCCACGGTGGTGGCCAGTGAAGACGAAGCGCTGTGCGAGCAGGTCCAGGCCGTGCTGCACGGTCGCACTTTTCGCGTCTACGCCAGTGCCGACCGTTTTGGCGTGGAGCTGGGCGGGGCGCTGAAAAACGTCTACGCGATCATCGCCGGGATGGCTGTGGCGCTGGGCATGGGGGAAAACACCAAGAGCATGTTGATCACCCGGGCCTTGGCGGAAATGACCCGCTTCGCCGTCAACCAGGGCGCTAACCCGATGACCTTCCTCGGCTTGGCGGGCGTGGGCGATCTGATCGTCACCTGCTCGTCGCCGAAAAGCCGCAACTATCAGGTCGGCTTTGCCCTGGGCCAGGGCTTGAGTCTGGAAGACGCCGTCACTCGCCTGGGAGAAGTGGCCGAGGGCGTCAATACGCTGAAAGTGCTCAAGGCCAAGGCCCTGGAAGTGGGCGTGTATATGCCGTTGGTCGCCGGTCTGCATGCGATTCTGTTTGAAGGGCGCACCTTGAATCAGGTCATCGAGGTCTTGATGCGGGCCGAGCCGAAAACCGATGTCGATTTTATCTCCACCAGTGGTTTCAATTGAGGAACGCGCGATGAACGATCCGAAAGCAGCACCCAAATATGAATCCATTCTCCTGCGCGTCCTGTGGATGCTGGTGTTTGTCCTGGTGTGGCAGGTGGCGCAGTTTATGCTCGGCGCATTGGTGGTGGTGCAACTGATTTACCGCCTGATTTATGCCGCACCGAATCTGGGGCTGATGAACTTTGGCGACAGCCTTAGCCAGTTCCTGGCGCAGATTGGTCGCTTCGGCAGCTTCCACAGCGAACAGAAACCCTGGCCTTTCGCGGACTGGCCAACCCCGCGTGCGCCGGAAGGTGAAGCCGCGCACAGCGTGCCAGCCGCGCCGCATCCGGCGCGTGATGAAGAGCCGAAGCTATGAAAGTCTGGGTGTTGCGCCACGGTGAGGCCGAGGGGCATGCCCGCACGGACGCCGAGCGCAATCTCACCGAGCATGGCCGCGCTGAAGTGTTGCGCAGCGCCGCCGAGCTGATTGGCCAACCGATCAGTGCGATCATCGCCAGCCCTTATGTGCGGGCCCAGCAGACCGCGCAACTGGTGCGCGAGGTGTTGGGGTTCGAGCCGGAGATTCGCACGGTGCCGTGGTTGACACCTGACGGAAATCCGTTGCAGGTGCTGGAGAAGCTCGACACCGATGACAATGTGCTGCTGGTCAGCCATCAGCCGTTAGTGGGTAGCTTGATCAGCTTTTTGCAGCATGGCCATCAGCGCCAGCCGCAACCGATGCACACCGCCAGCCTGGCGGAGTTGGAAGGGGATTTTCCGTTGGCGGGGTTGATGCACCTCAACCACGTCAAGAACCCCTAACCACTCCCGTAGTAACTGTGGGTGAGGCTTCAGTGACGTGTGCTATATATTCACCCGAGCAAGTGCTTGGTTGGCTATCCTCAGCACGCACAGGAGCGCGTCCCATGTCTGTCGCTTTTCGTTTGCCGTTGCAGGTTTTCTTCGAGCGTGAAGCGCGGCACCCGCGCCAGCGATTTCTGGTGCAACCGATGGCCGGCGGTTTGGTGCAAACCCTGACATGGGGCGACGTCGGTCACCAGGTCCGCTGTGCCGCCCATTGGTTGCGGGCGCAGGAACTGCCCCAAGGCTCGCACATTGCCCTGATCTCGAAGAACTGCGCCCATTGGATCATCGCCGATCTGGCGATCTGGATGGCCGGGCATGTTTCCGTGCCGCTGTATCCCAATCTCACCGCCGAGTCGGTGGCCCGCGTGTTGGAGCATTCCGAGGCGGCTTTGGTGTTCGTCGGCAAACTCGACGATTGGCCGGCCATGGCGCCTGGAGTAAAAACCGGATTGCCAACCGTCAGCCTGCCACTGTGTCCAGAAGGGCGGTTCGACTTCACCTGGGCCGAGGTGCAAGCCTGCTCCCCGATCCAGGACGACCCCGCGCCCGCCGCTTCGGACCTCGCGACCATCATCTACACCTCGGGCACCACCGGCCTGCCCAAAGGCGTGATGCACAGCTTTGGCGCCCTGGCGTTCGCGGCCACGCGTGGCACGGAGCTGTTCGGGCTGGGCGAAGGTGATCGGCTATTGTCCTACTTGCCGCTGTGCCATGTAGCCGAACGAATGTTTGTCGAAATGGCCTCGATCTACACCGGGCAAACCGTGTTTTTTGCCGAAAGTCTCGACACCTTCCTCACCGACCTGCAACGGGCACGACCGACCGCGTTGTTTGGCGTGCCGCGGATCTGGACCAGGTTCCAGATGGGGGTCTACGGCAAAATCCCGGAAAAACGCCTGGACACCTTATTGCGCCTGCCATTCATCGGCAAACGTGTCGGACACAAAGTACTTGCAGGGTTGGGGCTGGATGCAGTGCGCGTGGCCCTTTGCGGAGCGGCACCGGTACCCGAAGCGCTAGTGCGCTGGTATCTGCGCCTGGGCCTGGATGTGCTGGAGGTGTACGGCATGACGGAAAACTGCGGCTACTCCCATGTGTGTCGGCCTGGCCAACAGACCATCGGCTGGATCGGCCTGCCGTGTCCGCAGGTTGAGGTTCGCATTGACCCGTCCGGCGAAGTCCAGGTGCGCAGCGGTGCGACCATGCTTGGCTACTTCAAGGATCCGCAGAAAACCGCTGAGGCGATTACCGCAGATGGCTTCCTGCGTACCGGCGACAAGGGCGAGCAGGATGCCGATGGCCGCCTGCGGCTGACCGGACGTATCAAGGAAATATTCAAGACCAGCAAGGGCAAGTATGTTGCGCCGGCCCCCATCGAAAATCGTTTGGCGGAACACGCTCGTATCGAGCAGGTGTGCGTGGTCGGTGACGGCTTGAGCGCCCCGATGGCCCTGTGTGTGCTTTCCGCGGTAGGGATGCAAGAAGCCGACGGTGCCGCTCGTCCGGCATTGCACGGCAGTCTGGAGCGCTTGCTGGAGGAGGTCAATCAAGCGCTGGACAAACATGAGCGCTTGCGCCAATTGGTGGTGGTGAAGGACAGTTGGGCAGTGGAAAACGGCTTCCTGACCCCGACGTTGAAGATCAAGCGCAATGTGATCGAATCCAACTATGGTCCCCGCTTTCAAGCCTGGAGCGAGCGCGCCGAAGCTGTGCTGTGGCAGGATTGAGCACCCGATGAAATCAATAAGGACACTGCAATGAGCGTGTGGCGTACCGTTCCCAATATCGAGCAATTGAATGCCCTGCAGAAAAACACCATTGGCGAGGTGCTGGATATTCGTTTTGAAGCGTTTGACGGCGAGTCGCTGACAGCCAGCATGGTCATCGACCACCGCACGCATCAGCCTTACGGCTTGTTACATGGCGGCGCCTCGGTGGTATTGGCGGAAACCGTCGGTTCCATGGCCAGCTACCTGTGCATCGACGCCAGCAAATTCTATTGTGTGGGCCTCGAAATCAACGCCAACCATTTGCGGGGCTTGCGTTCCGGGCGTGTGGCGGCGACGGCCAGGCCGGTCCATATCGGGCGCACGACGCATGTCTGGGACATTCGCCTGACCAGCGACGAAGGCAAGGCCAGCTGCATATCGCGCCTGACCATGGCGGTGGTGCCGTTGGGTGAACAGCCGCCGGCGCGATAGGCGTGGCGTGAGTGTCATCATTCCTGGCAGTTACAGTCATTGCTGTGGCGGCCAGGTGTGGGGACAATCCACTTCTGCCTTTGATGATGGACAGGTTATGTCGCAACAGGTGTTTTTCACGCACGCCAATGGGTTTCCCTCGGCGACCTACGGCAAGTTATTCGATGCGCTCGCCCCCGAATATGCGGTGGCGCATCTGCCGCTGCATGGTCACGATCCGCGGTTTCCGGTGGATGACAACTGGCAGAACCTGGTGGATGAACTGATTCACCACCTTGAACAGCAGCCCGCGCCGGTATGGGGCGTCGGTCACTCATTGGGCGGCGTGTTGCATTTGCACGCGGCCTTGCGTTGTCCGCAGCTGTATCGCGGGGTCGTCATGCTCGACTCCCCGCTGCTGACGCTGGCTGACCGCTGGGTGATTCGCGCCGCCAAGCGCTTTGGTTTCATCGATCGCCTGACGCCCGCCGGTCGTACCTTGGGGCGGCGTGAAGAGTTCATCGACATGGACGCCGCACGCCACTACTTTTCCGCCAAAACGCTGTTTCGTGGCTTTGATCCGGACTGCCTTGAAGCCTACCTGCAACATGGCTTGCAACAGGTCGGCGACCGTCTGCGCCTGCGTTTTGACCCGGCGACCGAAATCAGCATCTATCGCGGCGTACCGCACATCAGTCCCGGTCATGCCCGACAATTGAAAGTGCCGCTGGCGGTGGTGCGTGGCCGACAGAGCCGGGTGGTGATGCGTCACCACGCCAGCGGCGTCGCGCGTCTGCCCATGGGCGAAATGCTGACCATGCCCGGCGGCCACATGTTTCCCCTTGAGCGCCCGCAAGACACCGCGACGTTGATCAAGCGCCTGTTCAGCCGCTGGGAAGCGCGTGAGCGTAGTTGCGCATGACCAGTCCCGTCGAAGAAGTGCGTCTCAGCCTGCCGCACATTGAATTGGCCGCCCATCTGTTCGGGCCCGAGTCTGGCTTGCCGGTGATCGCCCTGCATGGCTGGCTGGACAATGCCAACAGCTTCGCGCGGCTGGCGCCGAAACTGCACGGCGTGCGTATTATCGCCCTGGACATGGCCGGCCACGGGCACTCGGCCCATCGTCCCGCTGGAGCGGGTTATGCCCTGTGGGATTATGTCCACGATGTACTGCAAGTCGCTGAACAGCTGGGGTTGAAACGTTTTGCATTACTTGGCCATTCACTCGGCGCGATTGTCTCGCTGGTGCTGGCCGGTGCCTTGCCTGAGCGTGTGACGCACCTGGGGTTGATCGATGGTGTGATCCCTCCGACCGCCACCGGCGAGAACGCCGCCGAGCGCTTGGGCATGGCGTTGCAGGCGCAAATGAGTCTGCAAGATAAACGCAAACCGGTGTACGGCACCCTTGACCGTGCCGTCCAGGCACGGATGAAAGGGGTGGTGGCGGTCAGTCGTGAAGCTGCTGAACTGCTGGCCCAGCGGGGTCTGATGCCGGTGCCCGGCGGTTATACCTGGCGTAGTGACAGTCGTTTGACCCTGGCCTCGCCGATACGTCTGACAGAAGAACAGGCCATGGCTTTCGTACGACGGGTCACCTGCCCGGCACAATTGGTGGTCGCGGAAGACGGCATGTTGGCGAAACATTCTGAATTGCTTTCTCAGCTGCCTTTCTCGGTCACAAGGCTTCCTGGTGGCCATCATTTGCACCTTAACGACGAGTCGGGCGCTACTCTTGTTGCAGACTGTTTCAATCGGTTCTTCACCGCGCCTTGACTTGATGCGGTCAACTGCCGAGGCTGGGCGGATTGAAAGGGAGTCAACCATGAGCAATCTGAACACCTTGAAGGCATCCAACGGCCAAGGCGCGCCCATCCGATGAGTAGGCCGAAAGACGTTATCCGTACTCTGGGGCTGTGCTGTTTGAGCCCCTTGGTGTTCGCCGCCGACGTGCCGGGAAGCCAGGATCTAGAGGCCGTGGAGCGCCCGATCGATGCCAAAATCGTCGATTACCGTCCGGCCGAAAACAAGGAACGCATTTACCCCATGGGGGCGATCCGCAAGATCAGCGGAAAATTGCGTTACGACGGCCAGGCCACCGCTCGTGGCCCGGTCACAGGACTTACCTACGAACTGCCCGCCGAACACAGCTCCAGCGACGCCTTCAAGGCCGCGCGTGAAGCGCTGCAAAAGCAGGGCGCGCAATTGTTGTTCTGGTGCAAGGCACGTGACTGCGGCGAAAGCAGCCTGTGGGCCAATGACGTGCTGGGCAACGCCAAGCTGGTGGGCGCAGATGTCCAGCAGGAGTTCCTCCTGTCACGCCTCGCCGCACCGCAGGATAACTCGTTGGTGGCGCTGTACGGGATTACTCGTGGTAATCGCCGGGCTTATCTGCATGTCGAGCAACTGGATGCGAGCACGCCATTGGCGGACGTGCGACCGACCTCGGCGACATTGCTGCGTGTGTTAAAAAGTACCGACACGCTGGATTTTCCGGAACTGAGTGGCGAGCCCGATCCTGTCTGGCTGACCTTGATCTCTCGAGGATTGAACCTGGATACCAGCTTGAGGGTCAGTGTGAGCGGGGCAGATGCCGAGGCCTGGCGCAAGGGCTTGGTGGGGAAGGGCGTGCGTGAGGCGCGCCTGGAAACCGGGACTGCCGAGACCAAGGGCCTGCACCTGCAAGTAATCCGCTGACCGGTCAGGGCGAACGGATCGGTGCCGTTCGCCTAAACTCACGTCCTGACAACTTTTTTCGAGAAACTACATGCTCAACAACGATCGCCTGCTGGTGCAGATCCTGCTCCTGGTGCTGTTTGGTGCCAGCTTTTGGGTGATGGCGCCGTTCTGGTCGGCGCTGTTCTGGGGCGCGGTGCTGGCGTTTGCCAGTTGGCCGTTGATGCGTCTGCTGACCCGCACGCTGGGTGGCCGTGAATCCCTGGCGGCGGGAGTCCTGACGTTGGGCTGGATGCTGTTGGTGGCGGTGCCGTTGGTGTGGCTGGGTTTCAACCTCGCGGACCATGTGCGCGACGCCGTGGCGCTGATCAAGAATATCCAGGTCGATGGCTTTCCTGAGGCGCCCACCTGGCTGGGTTCCTTTCCTTTTATCGGCGAGCGGCTGGTCGGTATGTGGGACAGCATTGATCAGCAGGGCGCGGCCTTGATGGCCACGCTCAAGCCGTATCTGGGGCAGGTCGGCAACTGGCTGCTGGCCCGCAGCGCACAGATTGGCGGCGGGATCCTGGAACTGACCCTGAGCCTGGTGTTCGTGTTCTTTTTCTACCGGGACGGGCCGCGCCTGGCGATGTTCGTCCACCGGTTGCTGGAGCGTTTGATTGGCGACCGCGCCGGATACTACATCGAACTGGTCGCCGGTACCGTGCAGCGGGTGGTCAACGGCGTGATCGGTACAGCGGCGGCCCAGGCGCTACTGGCATTGATCGGCTTCCTGATCGCCGGCGTGCCGGGGGCGCTGGTGCTGGGGATTGTGACTTTCCTGCTGAGCCTGATTCCCATGGGACCGCCGCTGGTGTGGATCCCGGCCACGGCCTGGTTGGCGTGGCAGGGCGATTACACCTATGCGGTGTTCCTGGGGGTGTGGGGGACTTTCATCATCAGCGGCGTGGATAACGTGCTCAAGCCGTACTTGATCAGCCGTGGCGGTAACTTGCCGTTGGTGATTGTGTTGCTTGGGGTGTTTGGCGGATTGATTGCGTTTGGCTTTATCGGGCTGTTTATCGGGCCGACGTTGCTGGCGGTGGCTTACAGCCTGTTGACGGATTGGAGTGCCAGTCAGACTCAGGCTCAGGCACTGCGGAAAGATGAGGTAGGGTAGAGGTTTTCTCTCCTACAGCGACGCTCGGCTAAGCTGAGTGTCTGCGAAGGAGGATTTACCGATCATCGGGCCCCGCAAAGGCGCGGCTTGCGCTACAATCCGCGCCGATTTCGACTTGCCTGAGAGCCCATACCAATGCCCGTCTGCCAGACTCCTATCATCGTCGCCCTGGATTACCCTACCCGTGACGCCGCGCTGAAGCTGGCTGACCAGTTGGACCCCAAGTTTTGCCGGGTCAAGGTCGGTAAGGAACTCTTCACCAGTTGCGCCGCGGAAATTGTCGGCACCCTGCGTGACAAAGGCTTCGAGGTGTTCCTCGACCTGAAATTCCACGACATCCCCAACACCACGGCAATGGCGGTCAAAGCCGCAGCGGAGATGGGTGTGTGGATGGTCAATGTGCATTGCTCAGGCGGCTTGCGCATGATGACGGCCTGCCGTGAAGTGCTGGAACAACGCGGCGGTCCCAAGCCATTGCTGATCGGCGTGACCGTGCTGACCAGCATGGAACGTGAAGACCTGGCCGGGATCGGCCTGGATATCGAACCACAGGAACAAGTGTTGCGTCTGGCAGCTTTGGCACAGAAGGCCGGCCTGGATGGGCTGGTCTGTTCGGCACTGGAAGCCCAGGCGTTGAAAAGCGCCCACCCGTCGCTGCAGTTGGTGACACCGGGGATTCGTCCGGCGGGTAGCGCCCAGGATGATCAGCGTCGAATTCTGACGCCTCGCCAGGCGCTGGATGCGGGCTCCGATTATCTGGTTATCGGTCGCCCGATCAGCCAGGCGGCTGATCCAGCCAAGGCCTTGGCGGCCGTCGTGGCCGAGATCGCCTGATCTGTTGTGGGGCCGGTTTACCGGCCCCCACAGGCTTAGCTGACTTTCAGCACCAACTTGCCAAAGTTCTCGCCGTTGAACAGTTTCATCAGCGTCTCCGGGAACGTCTCCAGGCCTTCGACAATATCCTCCTTGCTCTTGAGCTTGCCCTGCGCCATCCAGCCGGCCATTTCCTGCCCGGCTGCGGCAAAGTTCGCCGCGTGGTCCATCACTACGAACCCTTCCATGCGCGCCCGGTTGACCAGCAATGACAGATAGTTGGACGGCCCTTTCACGGCTTCCTTGTTGTTGTACTGGCTGATAGCACCGCAGATCACCACCCGCGCTTTCATGGCCAGGCGGCTGAGTACGGCGTCGAGAATATCGCCGCCGACGTTATCGAAATACACGTCCACGCCTTTTGGGCACTCACGTTTAAGGCCTGCCGCCACGTCTTCGTGCTTGTAATCGATGGCCGCGTCAAAACCCAGTTCATCCACCAGGAATCTGCATTTGTCGGCCCCACCGGCAATGCCCACTACACGACAGCCTTTGATTTTGGCAATCTGCCCGGCGATGCTGCCCACCGCACCCGCCGCACCGGAAATTACCACGGTTTCTCCGGCTTTGGGTGCCCCGGTGTCGAGCAGGGCGAAATAGGCTGTCATGCCGGTCATGCCCAGGGCCGACAGATACACCGGCAGCGGTGCGAGCGTCGGATCGACCTTATAGAAACCGCGAGGTTCGCCGAGAAAATAGTCCTGTACACCCAGCGCGCCGTTGACGTAATCGCCCACGCTGAACTTCGGGTTATTTGATGCAATGACCTGCCCAACGCCGAGCGCCCGCATGACTTCGCCGATAGCCACTGGCGGAATGTAGGACTTGCCTTCGTTCATCCAGCCACGCATGGCGGGATCCAGGGACAAGTACTCGTTGCGTACCAGGATCTGACCCTCCTGAAGGGTACCCAGCGGGAGTTCCTGATAAGTGAAGGTATCCCGCGTGGCCGCGCCGACCGGGCGTGTGGCGAGTAGAAATTGGCGATTGGTCTGGGCAGTCATGGCAGAGACTCTGGATAAATGAGCCTAGAGTGATAGACCCTCCCGTTAGGAGAGGCAAGCTTGCCCGATGGGTGCGAATGCCCGTCGATAGGCTGGATTGATAGTGCGGCCTGAGGACTTATCACTGTCACTCATGGATCCTTAACCGGCCTTCTGATAGTGCTGACGTACAGGCGTGGGCACTGGCTATGCTGGGCCGACGAATCGATACCCAAGGACAGAAGCATGAGTATGACGTTTTCCGGTCAGGTCGCCCTGGTGACGGGTGCAGCCGCAGGCATTGGCCGTGCTACGGCACTGGCATTCGCTGCCGAAGGTTTGAAGGTAGTGGTCGCAGACCTGGATGTGGCGGGCGGCGAGGGCACGGTTGAACTGATCTATGCAGCAGGTGGTGAAGCGGTTTTTGTGCGCTGTAATGTCACCGAGGAAGCGGATGTGCAGCACCTGATGCAACAGGTGATCGTTGCGTATGGCCGGCTGGACTACGCCTTCAACAATGCGGGCATCGAGATCGAAAAAGGCCGGCTGGCGGAGGGTACCCTGGACGAGTTCGACGCCATCATGGGCGTCAACGTCAAGGGCGTGTGGTTGTGCATGAAACACCAACTGCCGTTGCTGTTGGCCCAAGGCGGTGGCGCCATCGTCAACACTGCCTCGGTCGCTGGGTTGGGTGCGGCGCCAAAAATGAGTATTTATGCCGCCTCCAAGCATGCAGTGATTGGTCTGACCAAGTCGGCGGCGATTGAGTACGCGAAAAAGAAAATCCGCGTCAATGCCGTTTGCCCGGCGGTGATCGACACAGACATGTTTCGTCGCGCCTATGAAGCCGACCCGCGTAAAGCCGAGTTTGCAGCCGCCATGCACCCGGTAGGGCGTATCGGTAAGGTCGAGGAAATCGCCAGCGCGGTCCTTTACTTGTGCAGCGATGGTGCGGCATTCACCACCGGTCACGCACTGGCCGTAGATGGCGGCGCGACGGCCATTTAGGACCTGATGCCGTGGGGTATTCAGAAAGACCTTTGGAGCGCTGTGAGACTTTTCCGGCGATGGCTAGATGCCTCGATCCATTATGTTTCAATAGGTAAATAACCCAGTAAAATCAAAGCTTTAATAAACTTATGGACGAAGTGTGGTGGACCTTCTGTGCTTAACTGGTTTGGGTTAAATGACAAACAGATTAAGCAGGTGGCGCATGGATTTAGAGATCAATCGACAAGCCTTGATACCGGTGGTTCAGCAGATCGTCAGCGCAGTGGCCGAGTGGATTCGGGAAAGCGGGGTGAGTCCTGGCACTCGCCTGCCTTCCATCCGGCAACTGGCTCATGACAACCTGCTCAGTCAATCCAGCGTGATCGAGGCATTCGAACGAATGGTGGCCGACGGCCTGTTGGCCTCAAGGCACGGTTCGGTTTTTTTCGTCGCGGCGCAACCGCCTGCCGACAGCCCTGCCACTGAATGCCAATGGCATGAGGGGGCAGAACAGGACTGGGGCGCCTTTACCGATGGCCCGTTGGGCGAGTTAAAGCTGGGATGCGGTTGGCTGCCGGACTCATGGCGCGAGAACGATGACATCAGCTATGCGATTCGTGAAATCACCCGCACCGATATCGCCGGGGTTTTCAACTACAGTACGCCCCTTGGCTTACCGGTATTGCGTGAGCAGTTGTTCAAGCGCCTGACCCAGATTCAAGTGGCCGCCAGCGCCGACCGTATCCTGACGACCCAGGGCGCCAGTCATGCCCACGACTTGTTGATACGCACGCTGCTCAAGGCCGGTGACACGGTCGTGATTGAAAGCCCGGGCTATGCCAATCTCTATCGCTTGCTGGCCTTTCATGGCGTCAAGTTGCTGGAGGTTCCCAGGACGCGCAGTGGCCCGGACCTCCAGGCCCTCGAAGCGTTGCTGGCGATTCATCATCCCCGGTGCTTGTTCATCAATAGCCTCTACCATAACCCGACAGGCACCAGTCTTTCCTTGGCGGTGGCCGAGCGCCTGTTGCATCTGGCGCGTACCCGGGATTTCCTGATTATCGAGGAGGACGTCTATGGCGACCTGCAACACGCCTCGTGTACCCGGCTGGCGGCTTTATCCCATGACGAAAGGGTGATCTACGTCGCGAGTTTTTCCAAAACCTTGAGTAGTGCGCTGCGAGTCGGCTATCTCACGGCCAGCGCAGCCATTATCGCGCAGTTGGTCAAGGTCAAGACGCTGACGGGCATGGGAACCTCGCGTTTTGCCGAGGCCGTAGTGGCCACGCTTTTGGCCAACGGTACCTATCGCAAATGGGTCCAACGTTTGCGTCGGCGATTGAGTGCAGAAATGGCCGCGACCCTGCAAGTGCTGGAAGATGAGGAGTGGGAGGTTTTCGCCGTGCCAGCGGGCGGTATGTTTCTTTGGGCGAGGCCGGGGGTGGGGGATAGATCACAATTGCCGGCACAGGCTCGTCGCTGCGGGGTCCTACTATCGTCGGGCTCCTTGTTCAGCCCGACGGGCGAGCACAGTGACTGGCAACGTATCAATGTGGCCTATGCAGGTGACCGGCGGGCGCAGGCGCTGTTCAAGGCCATGGGCCCGTCCGGATCGACCTCCACGAGTCTGAAAACGACGAAGATGTAGCTTTTTGCCATTATTCTCGTGCTGGCATCTTGTGTTCCGGGGCTTGTCGTTGCGAATCTCCCCGCATGGATACCGAGGTTGTGGTATTCGCCTTGCCAAGAGGACTCAAACGCAATGATTTCGGGCATGCAACGACGTTTTTCCAACCTTGGAATGGCGAAAAAACTGGCGCTGGGGTTCTTCCTGGTTCTTCTGCTGACGGCGGCGGTGGCTGCGATTGGCGTGTGGTCCCTGCAAACCATCGGCTCTCGATTCGAAGGACTCAAAGGTATGTCCTCCCTCAACAATGGTTTGTTGAAGGTGCGCTTGATCGAGCAGAACTACGCATTGCGCTCCGATTCCGAGTCCGTGGATGCCTTGAATGAAGGCGTGGATGGCCTGGTGGCTGAAGCGCAGGCACTCAAAGCTTTGTCTGCAGCCAACGAGCCGGCAATGACGGCGGTGGAGCAGGCCCTGACTGCCTATCGCCAGGCCTTCGACGAGTTCGTAGAGCTGACCCAGTCCAAGGACCTGGCGTTGGAAATGGCCAGTTGGTCGGTTTCCAGCGTTGCCAATAACCTCGATGTGTTGCAGGCCGGTCTGGCGGATGACGGTGCTTACGAACTCAAGGAAAGCCAGGGCAGGGAGGGTGCTGAGCTTATCGAGCAGGCCGGGCAGGTGGGGCAGGTTTCGCGCCTGATGCTGCAGGCCATGAACGAAGCGCGGGTGCGTCTGGATCAAAGTCGCAAGGGCGACGATGAAGAGAGTGCCGGGCAAGGCAAAATCGAGCAGGCCGAGCAAGCCCTGGTCCAGGCTGAACAACTGAAAACCACAGTCAAGGATCCGGGCTATCAAACTGTATTGAATGAAGTGGCCGGGCACATTGCCGCGTTCAGCGAGAAACTTGATGAGTACACCGGCTTGCTGGCTCAGGAAAAGATCGTCTACCAGCAATTGCATGACCGCGCGGACCAGGTGGTCTCGCAGGTCAATCAGGCTTACGACGCGCAGTACCGTTCGATGCAGGAGCAATTGCATGAAAGTGCTTGGCTGATCATCGTTTCCTCGGCCCTGGCTTTATTGATGGGATTGATTGCCGCGTGGGTCATCACCCGGTTGATCGTCACGCCATTGCGCAGTGTGATCGGGGTTGCGCAGAAAATTGCCGCCGGCGATCTCAGTGGTCGAATGGAGGTAACCCGACGTGACGAGATGGGGCAGTTGATGCTGGCCATGCAGCAGATGGGGAGCGGCCTGAGTAGCATGGTCAGCGGTCTGCAGGCGGGTATCGAGCAACTGGCCAGCTCCGCCCACTCGTTATCCAGTGTGACCGAGCAGACCAATATTGAAGTCAGCAGCCAGAAAGAGGAAACCGAGCAAGTCGCTACCGCAATGAACCAGATGACCGCCACGGTCCACGATGTGGCCCGCAACGCCGAAGAAGCGGCACAGGCCGCGCAGACTGCTGATGCCAAGGTCGACGGTGGCCAGCGGGTGGTGCGCCAGAGCTTGCAGCGCATCGAGTTGCTGGCCAGTTCCGCGATGAGCGCCAGCACCAGCATCGAGAGGCTGAGCGCGGAAATCCAGAATATCGGGAGCGTTCTGGAGGTGATCAAGAGTGTGGCGGAGCAGACCAATTTGTTGGCGCTGAACGCGGCTATCGAAGCGGCACGGGCGGGTGAGCAGGGGCGTGGGTTTGCGGTGGTGGCCGATGAAGTCCGGGCGCTGGCTCGACGTACCCAGCAATCAACCGAAGAAATCGAGCGATTGGTGAGTACCTTACGCAGCGCGGCGCAATCGTCGGTGCAGGAGATCAAGCAGAGTGGCGAGCTGGTGAAGCTGGCGGTCAGCGATGCATTGGAAACCGAAAGTGCCTTGGGCAGCATTGCCGCGGCGGTATCGCTGATCCAACAGATGAATCAGCAGATCGCGGCGGCGGCCGAGGAGCAGAGTTCGGTGGCCGAAGAAATCAATCGCAGCGTCACCAGTATTCGCGCCAGCGCCGATCAATCGGCGTTGAGCATGCAGGGTAGCGCGGCGTCGAGCATTGAGCTGGCGCAGTTGGGGGCTGAGCTTAAAGGAATGGTGGGGCACTTTCGTCTTTGATCACCGCGAGGCCGCGGCGATCAAAGGCTGAGTGGTCAGGTATGATTGGCGAGGAAGGTGAGCAAGGTCTCGTTGACGATGTCAGGGTTTTCCAGGCTGGAGATATGTCCGGCGTCCGCGATCAGCGTCAGGTCGCAGCCGATCAACTCGGCCATTTCCCTGGATTCGGCGGGTGGGCGCGGGGTGTCTTGCTCTCCACACATCACCAGGCAGGTCTCGGCGTTCAGGCGCGGCAGTTGCTCCAGCAGATCGTCGCGCCCGAAGATCAAGCGGCCCAGGGGCACGATGCTGTGCAGCAGGCGGTCTTTGGGGTACGTCGTCAGTGACTGGCGAAAACTCTGGTACAGCGCCGATTCCCGGTCGATGCCAGGGCGGAAGAAAATCGGCGCGATCACATCCAGCAGTGGCTCAGGGATAGCGCCCACGTCCTCAATCATCTTGAACAACGAGAAGTAATACGCGCGGGTCGCTTCGGGCTCCGCACCCAAGTAAGTGTCCATCAGCACCAGGCTGTTGACCCGCTCGGGCGCTTGCAACGCCAGGCGTGCGCCCCACATGCCACCGACCGATAAACCCACCAGATTGACTTGAGCGATGTCCAACTGGTCCAGCAAGGCCAGGGTCTGGCGTGCGAGGTCGTCAAGGGATTGTGTGGGCGCGGGTAGCGGGCCCGATTCGCCATGGCCCCATAGCTCGGGAACGATCACTCGGTATTTTTGCGACAGGGCGGTTATCTGCGGTGCCCACATGGTGCGGTCCCACAGGTAACTTGAGCCAAGCAAAACCACGGGACCGCTGCCTTGATCCAGATAGTGCAGCGGTTGACCATCAACGACGACGACGGGCATAGCGGGCCTCATTTGTTAAGAGAAGGAAGCCCACTTTTGTACGCGAGTTGCGCGAAGGAGGATAGATGCAGAGTGATGGCACGGGCGCAAACCCTCTGCGCCCACGGGGTCGGCGGTGAGGGTCAGTCGTAAATCGCCTTCTTTTTCCACTCGGCGTCTGCATCCACGACTTTCAAACCTTCGGTCAACTCATTGACCTCGTCAGCGACCGGCTGACTGTTGCTCAATACCATGGAGTTGGCGCGTGCCAGCTGATTTTCCAAAACCTGCAACTGTTGGCTGTAGGTCGCCGGTTCAGGCTGTTTGCGCAGGTATTGCACACCACGTTCGAACGCCAGGCGCGCTTGGCCGGGCTGTTCCTGTTGCAGGGCGTGCTGGCCGAGGTGGTTGAAGAACTCGATATGCAGCAACACCAGGATGTGGCGGATTTCCCTGATCCAATGCTTGGCTTCATTGGTGGGTAAAAAGCCGTCCTGAGCCGCGCGGGTGACTTGGCCGTGGAGTGCTTCCAGCAGAAAACGCACGTCTTTGGCCTTGGCTTCGGTCTGGATCGGGGAGGGTGGGTTGTTCACCGGGATCGATTCACCCTGGCCGATCAGCGCCTCAAGTTCCTTGATACGTGACTTGAGGGCAGCGCTGGATTTGTTGAGGGTTAGCAGGCGCTGGTTGACGTTCAGTTCCAGGCGAGTCAACAGCAGCTTGAGCGCCGGAGTCATCAATTGGCCCGGGAAGGTTTCGGTGATCTCGCCACAGCGCCGCAACCGGTCGTTGAGTTCAATCTGAGCCCGGGCCTTTTCCAGTTTGGTGTTTTCCACCACATGGTTCATATAGCCAATGGCGATCAGTACTACGATCCCGGCTATTACCAGCAGGGTGATCATGATTGGTGTCACCGGTGCGACCTCTTTATGGGATGTACGTTGAAGTGTAGTGATTGCGGCGTGTGGCGGATAGAACTGTTCGACGAGTTGAATCCGTCTTTTCCTTATATAGGAAGCGGCTTACATGGGTGCAGATTGCCATCATCTACTGATGCGAACTATAGCGCCTTGTGGGGTGCCAGAATATAGGCGTCAAACCGCGGACGGCGAGAAACTCCGCCGGTGCTGGTAAAGCAAGGCGAAGTCATTGATTTAAATAAATTTATCCATGGGGGTTGACGACCTTTCAATCCATCCATAGAATGCGCGCCACTTACAGCGTAAAGCACACAGCGAAACGCGATAAGCAGTGAATGTTGTACGTGTGTCCCCTTCGTCTAGTGGCCTAGGACACCGCCCTTTCACGGCGGTAACAGGGGTTCGAGTCCCCTAGGGGACGCCATTGCGGGAATAGCTCAGTTGGTAGAGCACGACCTTGCCAAGGTCGGGGTCGCGAGTTCGAGTCTCGTTTCCCGCTCCAATTTTTAAGCAGTGTGGCTCCAGGGCGGCACTGAGTGAAACCAGGACCAAGTCTTAGGGCTAGGGTCTGGGCACTGGAATACACACCATGTGTTTCAGTTAGCGTGTCCCCTTCGTCTAGTGGCCTAGGACACCGCCCTTTCACGGCGGTAACAGGGGTTCGAGTCCCCTAGGGGACGCCATTTGCGGGAATAGCTCAGTTGGTAGAGCACGACCTTGCCAAGGTCGGGGTCGCGAGTTCGAGTCTCGTTTCCCGCTCCATATTCAATAAAAACGCCGCTCAGCAATGAGCGGCGTTTTTGTTTGTGTGCGATACAGCGCCGGTAAATGGACCTGCCGACATAGCAGGTCCACGTGGCTGATCAGAGCTTCGGCAATTGCCCGATACGGCCCATCATCTCGGTCACGATCTGCAGGTCCAGCAGGAATTGCTCGACGGTCTTGAACTCATTGTCGGTGTGCCCGGTGTATTTGGCTTCGGGCCGTGCCAGGCCGAATTGCACACCGTTGGGCAGTTCATGTACCGACGTTGCGCCGGCCGAGGTGCCGAAAGTGTGTTGCATGCCGAGGTTTTCGCTGGCGACTGCCAGTAGCGCCTTGACCCACTCGCCTTCGGGGTTGCGGTACATCGGCTTGGCGATCGAGTAATCGAAGGTCGGTGTGATACGGGTCTGGTTGCTCCACGCTGTGAGCTTGTCGGCAATTTCCTTCTTGAGCGCTTCCGGGGATTTACCTTTTGGTACCCGCAGATTGACGGCGAGCTTGAAGGTTTTTTCATCCATGCCAATAAACGTCGGGGAGGCGGTCAGCGGTCCCATGAACGCATCGGAAAAGCCCACGCCCAGTTTGCCACCGAGATAATCCAGGCCCCAGTTGTCGGCAGCGTAGCGGGCGGCGTCGGTCATTTCGTTGTGCTTGAGCGCCACCTTGCCATTCAGGCTATTGATGAAGTCAAGCATCCTCGCCACCGGATTGACGCCGGACTCGGGTTCAGATGAGTGGGCGGAAACACCGGTCACTGTCAGCTTGACGTCGTTGCCGACCACCTTGGCGTCTATCTGGAAATCGGCACCATTCGCCTTGGCATAAGCCATGCCGGCCTGTTGCAGACTGGCAGCCAATTCGACGGGTTTGTCACTGCGCAGCGTAGCCACTGAAGCCGACGGAATCTGGTTGGTCGCCAGACCGCCGGTCATCGAGATGATTTCGCCACCGTTGCCTTCTGCCTGGCGCTTGGCAAAAGTCGCCATGACAGTGCCATAGCCTTTCTCGGCGATCACCACTGGATAGCCGCCATCCAGCGCCAGGTTGTAGTTCGGCGTGGGGTTGCGTTCAAAGTAATAGGGAATGGCGTCGCCGGTGGTTTCTTCGGTGGTATCCACCAGCAATTTGAAGTTTCTCGCCAGTGGCAGCTTTTCTTCCTTGATGACTTTCATGGCATAGAGCGTCACCACGATGCCATTCTTGTCATCCTCGGTGCCGCGGCCATACATGCGGTCGCCGATCAAGGTGACCTTGAAAGGATCAAGCCTGGTGCCATCCGCCAGCACCCAGTTTTCGGGCGTCACCGGAACCACGTCGGCATGGGCGTGAATGCCCACTACTTCATCACCCGTGCCTTCCAGGGAGACTTCATAGACGCGGTTATCGACGTTGCGAAAATTCAGGTCAAAGGACTGCGCGAGGTGCTTGATTTTGTCGGCGATCTTGAGGAATTCAGGATTGTCGTGTTGGGCGACGCCTTCAACCTGGAAGGTCGGGATCGCAACCAGTTCGCGCAAGGTTTCGGTGGCTGCAGCCCCATACTTCGCGCGTGCGTAGAGACCCAGCAGGCGATGGATTTCGTTCTGTTGTTCGGCTGAAAGCGTTTTGTTATCGAGGAAGGTCTTGATCGCCGCGCCGAGGTTGGCGGTCTTAGCCGCATCGCTCTTGGCCAGGCTACCTAGGAACGTGCGGAAATCCTTGTCCGACGCTTCATCGAAGGTCTTGAGAATGCTCGCACTTTGTTGCGGCGTAATGTTGGCGAAGGTCGGGGTGGCGAACGACGACAGGCCGGCGACCATCAAGGTAGCGGCGGCCAGGTGCTTGAGCGAAAAATCCATGTTTGTTGGCATTCCTTTGTGGTTGGTGTGTGGGAGATTTCTGATTTATAGGTCAGAAACATCTCCACACATTATCACCAGTCGGCAAGGAGAGGAAGGGCTTAATCAAGGGTGTAGCGGACCGACAGCGTCCCTTTTTTTTCTGACAGCGACAGAATTTTCACTTGGCCTACTTGCCCCAGTGTTTGCACGTGGGTACCGCCACAGGCATAGACCGGCAGTTCACCGAAGCCGACTGCTCGCGTGTCGCCTTCCAGCAGCATATGGCGGGGCAAGTCCGCGTTGATCCATTGATTGACTTGCTGTTGCAATGCACCGGCGTCTATGGCGTGCGCCGACTCGCCAGGTATAAATGTGATCTTGCCTTCGCCAGGCCAGTGATGGGCCTTGATCGGCATCCAACCCAGGTTTTCACCTGCGTTGCCGATCAAATGCCCGGCGGAATGCAGGCGTGTATGCAAGACGCGACGTTCTGCGTCGACCCGCGCTTGCGTGATGCCGAGTTCGAGCGGCTGGTCGACATAATGCACAATGTGCTCCGCTTCCTGTACCACCTTCAACACTCGGCTATCCCCCAGCCAGCCGGTGTCGAAAGGCTGACCGCCGCCCTGGGGGTGGAAGGGGGTTGAGTGCAGAACCACTGCAAACTGCTGTTCTCGGGGTGTGCATTCCAGCACCTCGACATCGGCAATCAGGTGGTCGTGGGTAAAAAACAGGCGTTCGGTCATCATCTGCATCCGCATCTGGGTTCTGTCTGGCAGTATAAATAGTGCGTTAATAGGTGATAATCCGCTGAAAATTCAATGGACTTGTGCCTGATGAGCATCAATCTGCCTTTGCCGTTGTTGAGCGATATGGCGATTTTCGTCAAGGTGGTCGAGACCGGCAGCTTCTCCGAGGCGGCGCGTCAGTTGGGCGTCTCGCCGTCCGCCGTGAGCCGTAGTATCTCGCGCCTGGAGAAGACCCTGGCCACCCGCCTGCTGCAACGCACCACCCGCAAGCTGCGTCTGAGCGAAGGCGGTGAAGAAGTCTTCAAGCGCTGTCAGGAGATGCTCGATGCAGCGCGCTCGGTGATGGAAATCAGCGGCCAGTACACCCATGAAGCCGAAGGGCTGGTGCGGGTTAGCGTGCCGAAAGCGGTCGGGCGGTTTGTCGTGCATCCGCATATGCCGGAGTTTTTGCGACGCTACCCCAAGGTGGATGTACAACTGATCCTGGAAGATCGGCATGTGGATTTGATCGATGACAATGTCGACCTGAGCATTCGTATCACCGACAGTCCGCCGCCGGGATTGGTGGGGCGTCAGTTGCTGCCCATCGAACACCTGCTTTGCGCCACGCCGCACTACCTGGATGGGCACGGTACACCGACGCATCCTCATGATCTGTTGCAACACAGCTGCATTTATCTGGGGGAAACACCGGGCGATGCACGCTGGAAATTTCGTCAGGGCGCCAAGGCGGTGACGGTTGGCGTGCGCGGGCGCTATGCGGCCAACCATACCGGCGTCCGGCTGGAGGCGGTGTTGCAGGATGTGGGGATTGGCAGCTTGCCGTACTTCACGGCGCGACATGCGTTGGAGGCGGGAAGGTTGGTGCAGGTGTTGCCGGAGTGGGACTTTATTGCGTCATACCACGGTGATGCCTGGTTGTTGCATTCGCCTACGCGGTACCTGCCGCCGAAGTTGCGGGTGTTTATCGATTATCTGGTGGCGTGTATGGCGAAAGAGCCGACATTGCGCCGGAAGGCAGGAGCCGGCAAGCCAGCTCCCCCATGAAAGTCAGTGCTTGGACTGGTCGTCGGGCATGGCCAGCAACTGCTTTTCCTGGTTCCAGTCGAACGGTTCGTCGTTCTGCTCGGCTTCATAACGGCGTTCTTCCAGTGCCTGGTAGAGGTCGAGTTCGTCGTCGGGCATAAAATGCAGGCAATCACCGCCAAAGAACCATAGCAGGTCGCGTGGAACCAGATGAGCGATTTGCGGGTAGCGCAGGATGACCTGACTCATCAGGTCCTGGCCCAGATACTGGCTTTCGATGGGATCGATAGGCAATAGGGCGCGCAGCTCATCGAAGCGTTCCAGGAACAGCGCGTGGCTTTCCTCTGGAACCTGCTCGGCTTCGCCGACGGCAACCAGAATGCTGCGCAGGTGGTCGAGCAAGACGAGATGATCGGCAACGACGTTGGACACGAGATAAGTCCTCAAAAGCAAAAACGGGCGCGGGAGTATATAGCTCCCGCGCCCGTTTTTATATGACCGTTGGGTTAGCGCACCCGACCTGGCGCTTGCGCCAGTTCCTCTTTGCTGAAGTCATCCACATCGATCACCTTGCGTCGCGCCGCCTCGGCATCATGCAGCGTCTGCGCCTCGGCCGCTTGCAGCACGCCTGCCTGCAACGCGGCGTCGATGGCATTTTCCCCGGCGATCGGTTTGAGCTGACCGCTTTTGAGCGCACTGTGGAGTTTTTTCTGCAGCGGATGGCTGGCGTCGAGCAGGTCGTAGGCATGCTGCAATGCGCCCACCGGATCCTCGGCCGATTGTGGACGATAGCAACCGGCCAACAACGCTTCGAGGGTCGGATCACCCTTGGCACGGCCGATCACCGCTGCCACTTCGGCATCCAGCGCATCGGAAGGGCCTTTGTGGCGACGACCGAACGGGAACACAATCACTCGCAACAGGCAGCCGAGGATTTTATTCGGGAAGTTGTCGAGCAGTTTATCCAGTGCCCGTTCCGACTGCCCGAGGCTTTCTTCCATGGCCCAGGCAAACAACGGCTCCAAATGCCCGGGGGAGTCGAGGTCGTGGTAGCGCTTGAGCGCCGCCGAGGCCAGGTACATGTGGCTCAGCACATCACCCAGTCGTGCCGACAGGCGTTCGCGACGTTTCAGTTCGCCACCGAGCAGCATCATGCTCAGGTCGGCCAGCAAGGCAAATGCAGCGGCCTGACGGTTAAGGGCACGGAAGTAACCCTGGCTCAGGCGATTGCCCGGGGCTTTTTCGAAGTGTCCCAGGCCGAGGTTCAAGACCAGGGTGCTGGCGGCGTTGCTGACGGCGAAACCGATATGTTGCAACAGCAGGCCATCGAACTCCTTGAGCGCCTGGGCATGGTCTTCGCGACCCGCCAGCGCCATCTCCTTGAGTACAAAAGGATGGCAACGAATTGCGCCCTGGCCAAAGATCATCAGGTTGCGCGACAGGATGTTCGCACCTTCCACGGTGATGAAAATCGGCGCCCCTTGCCAACTGCGACCCAGGTAGTTGTTGGGGCCCATGATGATGCCCTTGCCGCCGTGTACGTCCATGGCGTGGCTGATGCACTCACGGCCGCGTTCGGTCAGGTGGTACTTGAGGATCGCCGACAGCACCGAGGGTTTTTCCCCCAGGTCGACAGCGTTGGCGGTCAGTATCCGTGCACTGTCCATCAACCAGGCGTTGCCGCCAATGCGCGCCAGCGCCTCCTGAATACCTTCGAATGCCGACAGCGGCACGTTGAACTGTTCGCGTACCTGGGCGTATTGGCCAGTCACCAGGCTGGTGAACTTGGCCGCGCCAGTGCCCACCGCGGGCAGGGAAATCGAACGGCCGACCGACAGGCAGTTCATCAACATCATCCAGCCCTTGCCGAGCATGTCCTGGCCGCCGATCAGGAAGTCCAGCGGAATGAATACATCCTTGCCCGAGTTGGGGCCGTTCATGAACGCCGCCCCCAATGGCAGATGACGTCGGCCGATTTCCACGCCGGGAGTATCGGTGGGAATCAGTGCCAGGCTGATACCCAGGTCTTCTTCCTCGCCCAGCAGATGATCCGGGTCGTAGGCCTTGAAGGCCAGGCCCAGCAAGGTCGCTACAGGGCCCAGGGTGATATAGCGTTTTTCCCAGTTCAGGCGCAGGCCGAGGGTTTCCTTGCCTTCCCATTCTCCCTTGCAGATCACCCCGGTATCGGGCATGGCGCCGGCGTCGGAACCCGCTAGCGGGCCGGTCAGGGCAAAACACGGGATATCGTCGCCACGGGCCAGGCGTGGCAGATAGTGATTACGTTGTTCATCGGTGCCGTAGTGCAGCAGCAGTTCGGCGGGGCCCAGGGAGTTGGGGACCATCACGGTAGACGCGAGGTCGCCACTGCGGGTCGCCAGCTTCATCGCGACCTGGGAGTGGGCGTAGGCGGAGAAACCCTTGCCGCCGAACTCCTTGGGAATGATCAGGGCAAAGAAACCGTGTTGCTTGATGTGTTCCCAGGCGGCGGCCGGCAGGTCCATGGCCTGGCCGATCTCCCAGTCGGTGACCATGGCGCACAGATCTTCGGTGGGGCCGTCGATAAACGCCTGCTCTTCCTCTGTCAGTTGCGCCTTGGGATAGGCCAGCAATTTGTCCCAATCGGGGCGACCACTGAATAGCTCGCCGTCCCACCACACGGTACCGGCATCAATGGCATCGCGTTCGGTCTCGGACATCGGCGGCAAGACTTTCTGAAACCAACTGAACAGCGGGGCGGTGAAGTAGCGACGACGCAGGTCCGGCAGCAACAACGGCGCGGCCACCACCGCGAGCAACACCCAGAAGATCAGCAGCAACCAGCCTGGCGCATGACTGAAGGCGCCCATCGCCAACAGGTAGACGGCTACCACGCCCAGGGCGGGCAGGGGCGCGGTGCGACGGTGTGCCAGATAGGCAATCCCGAGCACCAGAACCAGTATCCACAACAACAGCATATTCAATCCTCCGTGAAACCAGGGCAAAACACCCTCAGAGCTTAGTCGGTGTCCGAAAAAGCGTGCGTCGAGGGTGTTACGTGTTGTGCCAGGCAGTACGATTCAGACACAGGCGTGAAGCGCCGACATTTGGCCGAATCGTCGTTATCCCTGGGCCGGACCTGTGGTTAGACTTCAGGTTCGCCTCGGAGAAAATTCCCATGAATGCGTACTTGAGTCCCAGCCGCTTCATCGATAGTGACCACCCTGCGGTGGTGGAGTTCGCTGAAAAACATCGCGGTTCGAGCCTTGATCCCCGTGACCAGGCAGTCAGTCTCTACTACGCCGTGCGTGAGGCGGTGCGCTACAACCCTTACACCTTCAGTCGTGATCCGCAAACCCTCAGCGGCAGTTACGCGCTGGCCGCAGGTCAGAGTTATTGCGTGCCCAAGGCCACCCTGTTGGCGGCCTGTGCGCGGCATTGCGGCATACCGGCTCGCATCGGCCTGGCCGATGTGCGAAATCACCTGTCGACCCCGCGCTTGATCGAGTTGCTCAAAAGTGACGTGTTCGCCATGCACGGTTACACCGAGCTGTATTTGCACGGGCATTGGGTCAAGGCCACGCCGGCGTTCAACCAGCAACTGTGCGAATTGTTCGATGTACCGCCACTGGATTTCGACGGAATCAACGACAGTGTTTTCCACCCGTACAACCGCCAGGGGCAGCGCGCCATGGAATACGTGGTGGATCATGGACAGTTTGCCGATGTGCCTGAGGACTTCTTTTTTACCCACCTGGAGACATGTTACCCCCCACCTGTTTGGCGAGCAGATGCCGCCACTGCTGGGCGACATCCAGGGCGATTTAAGCCGCGGCTGAACCGGCGTATGCTGCCTCGGCATTCATCCATTGGGAGGCGGTCATGCTGAAGATCTGGGGACGGAAAAATTCGTCAAATGTCAGGAAAGCACTGTGGTGCGCCGAAGAACTTGGCCTGGACTATGAGGCGATCGATGCGGGTGGGGCTTTTGGTGTGGTCGATACCCCACACTACCGTGCGTTGAACCCGAATGGCCGGGTACCGGTGATTGAGGACGGCGACTTTGTGTTGTGGGAATCCAATACCATCGTGCGTTACCTCTGCGCCAAGCATGTTGCCGACTCCGCCTGGTATCCCGGGGACGTGCAGGCGCGGGCCAACGCTGAAAAGTGGATGGACTGGACCACCGCGACCTTCGCTGAACCGTTCAAGAGCGTGTTCTGGGGCGTGTTGCGCACCCCCGCCGAGAAGCAGAACTGGGACACCATCCATGCCGGTCGCCAGGCCTGCATCGACGTATTGCAGACCGTTGAGCGAGCCTTGACCAGGCAACCGTATTTGTCGGGTGCCGAGATCGGCATGGGCGATATTCCCTTGGGCTGCTTTATCTACGCCTGGTTCGAGATGCCCATCGAGCGACCAGCGATGCCCGCGCTAGAGGGCTGGTACCAGCGCTTGCAGCAACGTCCAGCCTATCGCAAAGCGGTCATGACCGCGTTGACTTAATACTGACTATTAATACAGGTGACTGTACTTGTGCGACGCGGGCAAGCACCATGCGTGTCCTGCGTCGCCGTTGCATTTAGTACGGCGCGCCCTTATCTATTTCCTGTCTCCCTTCTTCTTGGTGCGTAATCCGATATGAGTTCCGCTCTGTCCATCCGGCAGCTAACCAAAACCTACGGCAACGGTTTCCAGGCCCTGAGTGGTATCGATCTGGACGTCGCCGAAGGTGACTTTTTCGCCTTGCTCGGCCTCAACGGTGCCGGCAAATCCACCACCATCGGCATTCTCTCGACCCTGGTCAACAAGACCAGCGGCAGCGTGAATATCTTTGGCCACGATCTGGATAAATCCCCGGCCGCGCTCAAGCGCAGCATTGGCGTGGTGCCCCAGGAATTCAATTTCAACCAGTTTGAAAAGACCTTCGACATCGTGGTGACTCAGGCGGGTTATTACGGCATCCCGCCCAAAGTCGCCAAGGAACGGGCCGAGCAATACCTCACGCAACTGGGCCTGTGGGACAAGCGCGACGTGCCTTCACGCTCGCTGTCTGGCGGCATGAAGCGTCGGCTGATGATTGCCCGCGCCCTGGTGCATGAGCCACGCTTGCTGATCCTCGACGAACCGACCGCGGGCGTGGATATCGAACTGCGTCGTTCGATGTGGAGCTTCCTCACCGAGCTGAATGAAAAAGGCATCACCATCATCCTCACCACTCACTACCTGGAAGAGGCTGAGCAGTTGTGCCGCAACATTGGCATCATCGACCACGGCACCATTGTCGAAAATACCAGCATGCGCAACTTGCTCGGCCAGTTGCATGTCGAGACGTTCCTGCTGGACCTCAAGCACAACATGTCGGCGCCGCCGCACTTGCTCGGTTACCCGAGCCGCCTGGTGGATAACCACACCCTGGAGGTCCAGGTGGATAAAGCGGTCGGCATCACCGCGCTGTTCGCGCAATTGGCGACCCAGAACATCGAAGTGCTGAGCTTGCGCAACAAAACCAATCGCCTGGAGGAGTTGTTCGTGTCCCTGGTGGAGAAAAATCTGGCGAAGGTGGCGGTATGAGTTCCGAACTGCAACCCAACCTCGTCGCGCTGCAAACCATTGTCTACCGCGAAGTGAAGCGCTTTACCCGGATCTGGCCGCAAACCCTGCTGCCGCCGGCGATCACTATGGTTCTGTACTTCGTGATTTTCGGTAATCTGATTGGTCGGCAGATCGGCGATATGGGTGGTTTCACCTATATGGAATACATCGTGCCGGGTTTGATCATGATGTCGGTGATTACCAACTCCTACGGCAACGTGGTGTCGAGTTTCTTCGGCAGCAAGTTCCAGCGCTCCATCGAGGAATTGATGGTGTCACCCGTATCGCCCCATACCATTCTGATCGGCTATACCTTGGGCGGCGTGCTGCGCGGGCTGATGGTCGGGGTGATCGTGACGATCCTGTCGATGTTCTTCACCCACCTGCAGGTGCATCACCTGGGCGTGACTGTTTTGGTGGTGGTGCTGACAGCGACGATCTTTTCGCTGCTGGGGTTTATCAACGCGGTGTTTGCGCGCAACTTCGATGACATCTCCATCATTCCGACCTTTGTGCTGACGCCGCTGACCTACCTGGGCGGGGTGTTCTACTCCATCACCCTGCTGCCGCCATTCTGGCAGACCGTTTCGCTGGCCAACCCGGTATTGCACATGGTCAATGCGTTCCGTTACGGGATTCTTGGGGTATCGGATATCAAGATCAGTGTGGCGATCACCTTTATGATTGTGGCGACCGTGGTGTTGTACTTCGGTTGTGCGCGGTTACTGGTGAGTGGGCGCGGGATGCGTACCTGAATCCTGTCCTGTGACGAGAGGGACTTTTCCTGTGGCAAGAGGGCTTGTCTGTGGCGAGGGGGCTTGTCCCCCGTTGGGCTGCGCAGCAGCCCCCAAACCTGTCACCCCAGTTTGGACTGAAGGACGGGGGAGGCTTTTTTGGGGCTGCTGCGCAGCCCAACGGGGGACAAGCCCCCTCGCCACAAAAGCGGTATCAGGTGCATCACTTGCTTAACTGAACCAGAGGACAAGCCTTCCTTATGGTGTGGCCACTGTCGGGCCCCAGCGACGTCCTACTCGTCGGCTGCGGCGGGAGTTGCCAGTGCCAGATCTATAAGTTGGTGCAACTCTTCCACGCGCAGCGGCGCACTCGCAAACAGAATCCTGAACACTGTCGGCGCCGCCAGCAGATTGATCAGCCGATCGACGCTGGGCAGCGGCTCGGCGCGGTCGGCGTAGCGATCCAGGATGACTTGCAACTGCCCACCGAGGATCGTCACGCAATAGCCCGGCGTCTGGCTGCACTGCACATCACGCATCATGTTGCGCCCCGGCTCCGAACTCATCTCGTCCAGGTATTGCTCGGCCCAGGCTTGCAGATCACCTCGCAGGCTGCCGGTCTCGGCCGGGGCACTGTCGGGACGCATACGCGCCAGCGCGACGTCCGCGAGCAGGGCGGCAAGGTCGCCCCAGCGTCGGTAAATCGTGGACGGCGTGACCCCCGCGCGCGTGGCGATTTGCGGCACGGTGATACTGGCGCGCTCTTGCTCCTGCAGCAGCTCGCGTACCGCCGTGTGCACTGATTCTTGGACCCGGGCGCTGCGGCCCCCCGGGCGAAGGCCTTCTTTTATTGCCATGTTGCGACCTTAACACAAAGAATTTGCTTTAAGCTGGCGTCAGTAGCACACTCCACAAAAGCAAAATATTAGCTTTAGTGGAGCATGCCCATGTCCAGCGTTATCTCTCACCGCTTCGGCCTGGTGTTCCTGGCGATCACCTTGCTGACATTTCTCGCGGCCTCCAGTGCGCCGACGCCGTTGTATCACCTTTATCAAGAAGGCCTGCACTTTTCCTCCGGCACCCTCACGCTGATCTTTGGTGTGTACGCCTTGAGCCTGCTGGCGGCGTTGCTGACCGTCGGTTCATTGTCGGATCACTTGGGGCGCAAGCCGGTGATTTTTGTCGCGCTGGTGCTGGAGATGGCGGCCATGCTGCTGTTTATCAACGCAGACAGTGTCGCCTGGCTGATCGCCGCCCGGACTCTGCAGGGCTTCGCCACGGGCATGGCGACTGCCGTACTGGGCGCCGCGTTACTCGATATCGACCGCCAGCAGGGGCCGCTGGTCAATAGCATCACGCCGCTGCTGGGCATGGCGTGCGGCGCGATGGGCAGCAGTTTGCTGGTGGAGTTTGCGCCGCTGCCCACCCAGTTGATCTATTGGACGTTGCTCGCGCTGTTGGTGTTGCAAGGCCTTTTGGTGTGGCGTCTACCGGAAAGCGTGAGTCCTGTCCCCGGTGCGCTGGCGTCACTGCGCCCGACTTTGCACGTACCGCCTCAGGCGCGTCGCGCCCTGTGGTTGTCGTTGCCGGTGGATGTCGCGGTATGGGCCGTGGGCGGCTTTTATCTGTCTCTGGCACCATCGCTGGTGCGGGCGGTGACCGGTTCGACCTCCAATCTGATTGGTGGCGGCCTGGTCGCGGTGCTGACGTTGAGTGGCGCGTTGATGATTTTCAGTGTGCGCAAGCATGCGGCGGATAAGGTGCTACGTCTGGGAGCGAGTCTGTTGGCAGTCGGTGTCGCGTTGATTCTCGGCGCCACTCACATGGGCAGTTTGCCGCTGTTTTTCTTGGCGACGCTGGTAGCCGGCAGCGGTTTCGGCGCGGGGTTTCTCGGTGCCTTGCGCAGCGTTGTGCCGCTGGCGTTGCCCCATGAGCGCGCCGGTTTGATGTCGGCGTTTTATGTACTGAGTTACCTGGCGTTTTGCTTGCCGACGCTGTTGGCGGGCAACCTGACGCGTAGCTTCGGCCTGATTGCCACCACTGACGGTTATGGCGCGGTGCTGATT
Source organism: Pseudomonas mucidolens (assembly GCF_900106045.1). Classification (NCBI taxonomy): domain Bacteria; kingdom Pseudomonadati; phylum Pseudomonadota; class Gammaproteobacteria; order Pseudomonadales; family Pseudomonadaceae; genus Pseudomonas; species Pseudomonas mucidolens. The sequence continues at coordinate 890,932 of NZ_LT629802.1, forward strand.
GTATTGGCGCTCGGTGCGTTGATCGGCCTGATCTTGCAGGATGCGGCCAGGATCAGGGCGACGTCGGGCGGCTGAATCAGTACTATCCAACACCTTGTCGGGCCTGATCGAGATTCACCCATGAAGATAATCCGCAGCACGGAATTCACCGGCAGCCGTGCCTGGGAGGCGCTGGATATTGCCAATATGAACGGCATTACCACGCGTTTGCACTGGACTGACCAGCCGTATCGCTGGCACGTCAACGACGGGCAAGAGGTGTTCGTGGTGCTCGATGGGCGAGTGCAGATGCACTACCGTGAAAAGGGTGTCGAGCACATCGCGGAACTGAACGTCGGCGACATTTTCTATGCCAGTGCAGGCACCGAGCATGTCGCGCATCCGCAGGGCGCGGCGCGAATTTTGGTGATTGAATCGGAAGGCAGTGAATAATCTCATATAGGTAAAACAGATAATATATAGAGAAATTACCCGTTATATAGATATTCCATTTGTTTCTATCATGGCCTCAACTTCCATACGAGGAAGAGGAGTTAGCCATGACGTGCCCCAATAGCATCACCAGCAGCTACAAACCGTTCAGTCACCTGGTCAGCCCCAGGGAAGTCATTCGTCAATTCACCCCCAATTGGTTTGCCGTCACCATGGGCACTGGCGTGCTGGCACTTGCCCTGGCGCAACTGCCCATTACGCTGGCGGGCGTACACGCCATCGCCGAGGGGCTGTGGTGGATGACAATCTTTTTGTTTGTGTTATTCAGCGCGTTGTACGCCGCGCGCTGGGTGATGTTTTTCCACGAGGCGCGGCAGATTTTCGGGCACTCCACGGTTTCGATGTTTTTCGGCACTATTCCCATGGGCCTGGCGACCATCCTCAATGGATTGCTGCTGTTCGGCCTGCCGCGCTGGGGCGATGGCGTGGTGCAACTGGCCGAAGCCGTGTGGTGGCTGGACGTGGCCATGGCGCTGGCGTGCGGGGTATTGATCCCGTTCCTGATGTTTACCCGCCAGGAGCACAGCATCGACCAGATGACCGCCGTCTGGCTGTTGCCGGTGGTGGCCGCCGAAGTCGCCGCCGCCAGCGGGGGATTGCTCGCGCCGCATCTGGCCGACGCGCCTGCGCAACTGGTGATGTTGGTCACCAGCTACGTACTGTGGGCGTTTTCCCTGCCGGTGGCGTTCAGCATCCTGACCATTCTGATGCTGCGCATGGCCCTGCATAAACTGCCCCACGCCAATATGGCCGCATCGAGCTGGCTGGCCTTAGGTCCGATTGGCACGGGTGCCCTTGGTATGTTGCTGTTGGGCGATGACGCACCGGCGATCTTCAGCGCCAACGGGTTTGTCGGCATCGGTGAGATTGCCCAGGGGCTGGGACTGGTCGCCGGTATCACTCCTTGGGGGCTGGGCCTGTGGTGGATGTTGATCGCGATCCTGATCACCCTGCGCTACTTGCGGGCCGGCATTCCCTTCAATCTGGGCTGGTGGGGGTTCACCTTTCCGTTGGGAGTGTATGCGCTGACCACCTTGAAACTGGGAAGCAGCCTGCACCTGGCATTTTTCAGCGTGGCCGGCAGCGCGCTGGTCGCCGCTCTGGTCCTGATGTGGCTGGTGGTTGCCAAACGCACGGTGCAGGGTGCGTATAAGGGTGAGCTGTTTGTCTCACCCTGTATTGCAGGTTTAGGGAATAAGTAACCAGGATTAGGTAAAGTCGTGGCCTGAAAATCTATAACAACCTTCAGGCCACGCAGGAACACGGACGATGAGCCACCCTTCGCAATTCACCTTGCTGCGCAAACGGCGTTTCCTGCCGTTTTTCATTACCCAGGCACTGGGCGCGTTCAACGACAATATCTTCAAGCAATCGTTGATCCTGGCCATCCTCTACAAGCTGAACATCGACGGTGATCGTTCGATCTGGGTCAACTTGTGCGCCTTGCTGTTTATCCTGCCGTTCTTTCTGTTCTCGGCCCTGGCCGGGCAATTTGGCGAGAAATTCAACAAGGACGCCTTGATTCGCGCGATCAAGTTCGGCGAGATCGTGATCATGGGCGTGGGCGCCGTGGGTTTTATGTCCAACCATCTGGGGCTGATGTTGCTGGCGCTGTTTGCCATGGGCACCCAGTCGGCGCTGTTTGGCCCGGTGAAGTACTCGATCATGCCGCAGGCCTTGCATGAAGATGAATTGGTCGGCGGCAATGGCCTGGTGGAAATGGGGACCTTCCTGGCAATCCTGGCCGGAACCATTGGCGCCGGGATCATAATGTCTTCCACGCATTACGCATCGGTGGTGGCCATTGCAGTTATCGGTCTCGCGGTGTTGGGGTATCTGGCCAGTCGCGCCATTCCCCGCGCGGCAGCCTCCAGCCCCCAAATACGCCTGAACTGGAATATCTTCAGCCAGTCCTGGGCCACGTTGCGTCTGGGCCTGGGGCAAACGCCGGCGGTGTCGCGCTCGATTGTCGGCAACTCATGGTTCTGGTTTGTCGGTGCGATCTACCTGACGCAAATCCCGGCGTATGCCAAGGATTGGTTGTACGGCGATGAGACCGTGGTCACCTTGATCCTCACGGTGTTCTCGGTGGGCATCGCCCTCGGCTCGATGCTCTGCGAAAAGCTGTCCGGGCGTAAAGTGGAAATCGGCCTGGTGCCGTTTGGCTCATTCGGCTTGACCGTGTTCGGCCTGTTGCTGTGGTGGCATTCCGGCGGTTTCCCGCAGAATATCCAGGCCAACGACTGGCTCGCGATTTTGCGTTCCGGCCAGGCCTGGTGGGTGTTGATCGATATCCTGGGGCTGGGTGTGTTTGGTGGTTTCTACATTGTGCCGCTGTATGCCTTGATCCAGTCGCGCACCGCCGAAAACGAACGGGCGCGGGTGATTGCCGCGAATAACATTCTCAACGCGCTGTTCATGGTGGTCTCGGCGATTGTCACGATTGTGCTGCTGAGCGTGGTCAAACTGTCGATCCCCGAGTTGTTCCTGGTGGTGTCGCTGCTCAATATTGCGGTCAATACCTACATCTTCAGGATCGTTCCCGAGTTCACCATGCGCTTCATGATCTGGCTGCTCAGCCATTCCATGTATCGCGTACAGCACCGCAACCTGCAAAACATTCCGGACGAAGGTGCGGCGTTGTTGGTGTGTAACCACGTGTCGTTCGTCGATGCGCTGTTGATTGGCGGTGCGGTGCGTCGGCCCATTCGTTTTGTGATGTACTACAAAATCTACCGTTTACCGGTGCTCAACTTTATCTTCCGTACCGCTGGCACCATTCCGATTGCCGGGCGCAATGAAGATATCCAGATTTATGAACAGGCTTTCACCCGAATCGCCGAATACCTGAAGGAAGGCGAACTGGTGTGCATTTTCCCGGAAGGCAAACTGACCGCCGATGGTGAGATCAACGAGTTCCGGGGGGGGCGTCACGCGCATCCTCGAAGAGACGCCGGTGCCGGTGATTCCGATGGCGTTGCAGGGACTGTGGGGGAGTTTTTTCAGTCGGGATCCGAACAAGGGGTTCTTTCACCGCATCTGGTCGCGGGTGACGCTGGTGGCAGGCGAGCCGGTGGCGCTCGAGGCCGCGACACCTGTGCAGTTGCAGGCAGCGGTGGGGATGTTGCGCGGCGATCTGCGGTAGCTGCGAGGGATCTGTAGGAGCGAGCTTGCTCGCGAAGGTCGTTAACGATGACGCGCAACACCTGGAGCGCCGAGGCGATCTCAGGTTTTTCGCGAGCAAGCTCGCTCCTACACATACAACACGCAGAGCGAGGGAAAACAGCCTAAGCGCTGATCTTCAGTCCAACCAATCCGCAAATGATCAACGCCACGCTGGCCAGGCGGAACAGCGCCATGGACTCCCCGAACAGAATGATCCCGGCAATCACAGTGCCCACCGCACCGACTCCAGTCCAGATGGCATAGGCCGTACCTAACGGCAGCTCCTTCATCGCCAACCCCAACAGGCCAAGACTGATAGCCATGGCGACAATGGTCAGGAGTGTTGGCAGAGGCTTGCTGAAACCGTCGGTGTATTTCAGGCCGACAGCCCAGCCGACTTCAAACAGACCGGCAAAAAACAGAATGATCCAGGACATGATGGTCTCCATCGGTAGATGGGGTCGTCCCCGGATAGAGCACTCGAATGAGCCGCGAGGTCGTCCCCGCGAAGCTCGTCAGAGTGCCGAAAAATCATCGGGCGATCAAGTTTCCGTCGTCAGTCCGGGCGTGATTGCGCCAGCAGGTCGCGGTCTTCCTTCTCACTCATGCGGCGGAAGTACGTCGACAGCAACGCCCCGGAAATATTGTGCCAGACGCTGAACAGCGCACTGGGAACCGCCGCCAGCGGCGAAAAATGCGCGCTCGCGAGGGCTGCCCCCAGCCCCGAGTTCTGCATGCCCACTTCCAGTGCCAATGACTTGCGTTGCGGCAGCGATAGTCTGAATGCGCGGGCAGTAAGGTAGCCCAGCAGGTAACCAAAGCTGTTGTGCAGCATCACTATCGCCATGATCAACAGGCCCGACTCGGCAATCTTTGCCTGGCTCGCAGCCACCACGGCAGCGACGATGATCACGATGCTGACCACAGAGATCAGCGGCAACACCTCCACCGCATGGCGCACGCGCTCACCCAGCAGACGCTGGGCCAATACACCCAGCACGATGGGCAGCAACACCATTTGCAGGATTGACCAGAACAACTCCATGAACGACACCGGCAACCACGCCGAGGCCAGCAGCCAGATCAATGCAGGCGTCAGCAGTGGGGCGAGGAGGGTGGTGATCGAAGAGATGGCCACTGACAGTGCCAGGTCGCCACGGCCCAGCCAGGTCATGACGTTGGAAGAGGTGCCACTTGGGCAGCAACCGACCAGAATCACCCCGACGGCGATTTCCGCTGGCAGGTTGAAGACCTGGCACAACAGCCAGGCCACGCTGGGCATGATCACAAATTGCGCAATCACGCCCAGGGCCACCCGCCCCGGATGACGGGCAACCTCAGCGAAATCCGCAAGCTTGAGGGTCAGCCCCATGCCAAACATCACCAGCCCCAGCAGCGGGACGATGGCGCCTTTCAGGCCGATAAACCAGCTGGGTTGCAGGAAGGCAACCACGGCGAAAATCAACACCCAGTAGGCGAAGGTATTGCCGACGAAGCGACTTAAGGCCGCGAGTGCGCGCATGGGGAGATCCTTGTTATTAGAGAGGTAGTCGGGCTGCAAATCGGATCAAAAGGTGGAAGCAAGCCTGCTCCCTCCTTTTGATCTTCACCAGTCTTAAATGCCTTGCGGGGTCTCTTCGCCGCCCAACGCTTCGATCAATGCCGGCAAGAAGTCGCCGAACGTCAGCATCATCAAGGTAAAGCTGGCGTCCAGTTGCCCCAGGGCCTCTTCGCCGCCGTCCTGTTCCGCCTGGTCTTGCAGCAGGTCTTCGAACTTCAGACGTTTGACCGTCATCTTGTCATCGAGCATGAACGACAGCTTGTCCTGCCAGGCCAGTGACAGCTGGGTCACGACTTTGCCGGTGGTCAGGTGCAGCTGGATTTCCTCACCGGTCAGGTCCTGGCGCTTGCAGCGCACAATACCGCCGTCTTCGTGGGTATCGCGCAGTTCGCATTCGTCGAGCACAAAGAAGTCATCGGCCGGTTTCTGCGTGGTCACCCAGTCAGTCATGATCGCCGTCGGTGCGGTTTTCACGGTCAGTGGACGTACCGGCAGTGTGCCGATCACTTCACGCAGGGTCGATAGCAAGTCCTCGGCGCGTTTCGGGCTGGCCGAGTTGACCAGGATCAGGCCTTGTTTGGGCGCAATGGCGGCGAAGGTCGACGAACGACGAATAAACGCGCGTGGCAGGAAGGCCTGGATAATTTCATCCTTGATCTGGTCGCGTTCCTTTTTATAGACCTTGCGCATTTGCTCGGCCTCGATCTCCTCGACCTTTTCCTTCACCGCGTCACGCACGACGCTACCCGGCAGGATACGTTCTTCCTTGCGAGCGGCGATCAGCAGGAAGTCGCCGCTGACGTGTACCAGCGGTGCGTCTTCGCCTTTACCGAACGGGGCGACGAAACCGTAAGTGGTCAACTCCTGGCTTGCACAAGGGCGCGCCAGTTTGGTGGCCAGTGCAGTTTCCAACGCCTCGGCATCAACAGGCAGATCTTGGGTCAGGCGATAGATAAGCAGGTTCTTGAACCACATGGGGTGAGTCTCTCCTCTATACAAAGGGGGGCATTATTCTCCTCGCAGCGCCCGAGGCCAACCCCGCGTAAGCCATTGGAAGGCATGGAAAAAAATATTAAAGAAAGTGCTTGCCAGAGTCTGGGGCGCTCCGTAGAATGCGCGCCACACCGAAAGTGAAGGGTGATTAGCTCAGCTGGGAGAGCATCTGCCTTACAAGCAGAGGGTCGGCGGTTCGATCCCGTCATCACCCACCATTCGCTTCAAGTGTTACGCGCAGCGGTAGTTCAGTCGGTTAGAATACCGGCCTGTCACGCCGGGGGTCGCGGGTTCGAGTCCCGTCCGCTGCGCCATATTCGGTTACCTGGAACGCTGAACGCCAGGTCACCACACGGAAAGCCCGCTTAATCGCGGGCTTTTTGCTGTCTGGGGAATAGCAAACAGTCGGCTTCTGAAGTTTTTTTGAATAAACTGCATTTAAATCAACATATTACGATTTTTTGGTATATGATGCGGCCCACACCGAAAGTGAAGGGTGATTAGCTCAGCTGGGAGAGCATCTGCCTTACAAGCAGAGGGTCGGCGGTTCGATCCCGTCATCACCCACCATTCGCTTGCAGTGTTACGCGCAGCGGTAGTTCAGTCGGTTAGAATACCGGCCTGTCACGCCGGGGGTCGCGGGTTCGAGTCCCGTCCGCTGCGCCATATTCGGTTACCTGGAACGCTGAACGCCAGGTCACCACGCAAAGCCCGCTTAATCGCGGGCTTTTTTGTGCCTGTCATTGCGTCATCGCGCGGTCGGATAGCGGAGGCGAATTGCGGCTATGCCGGTAATCGCTGACGGCTTCGTACACCGCTTTGCGCAAGCGATTGATTCCGCCGATCGGCCGGTGTTCCTCCAGGCCGAACCAGGGATTGAATGACTGGTTGTCGCAGGCCAGGTTCTGCGCGGGTGTATCAAAATCCTGAGCCGGGATGCGGACCTTGGCGACCGTCTCGTAGGGCGCATCGCTTTCCTTCCACTCGATGCTAGTGTCTTCGATGGGCATGTATTTTTGCGGATTCTGGCGCTGGATCTGCAACACGAAGCACGCGTCCATGCGGTCGGTGGAGAGCTGCTGGTGCAAGGCGCTGCGCAAGAAATTCGGCAGGGCCTGATTCTGTTTTGGCAGGTCATAGCGCGGGCAGCTCTGCGGATCCGGGGCGACGCGAAACTTGGCGTTGGCGGTGCCGAATTTGTAGGGCGATACCGAAAAGTAGGTTGTCTGCGTCGGGCTGGCCGGTGCGGGTGCCAGGGTCGCGAGGGCGATAAACAGATGGCGTATCTGCCAACTGCGCGGATCGATGCTCGGGAAGAATGCCATGACTTTTTTGCCATCGGCCTGGGCGCCGACGTTTTGCGCATATTCCGCCACATCACTGACAAAGAAGTTCGGATGACTGAACATCACGAAATCCTGTTCCGTGCGCGCTTGTTGATCGGCCAGCAGTTGTTTGCCTGGCACCTCGAATAACTTGATTGCCATGCCACGCGCATCACGGATGCTGTCGAACTGCGGATGCGCGTTGCCATTCGACAGGCGCATCATGGCCTGCCAGGTCTTGCCCGGTTCGGCGAATACGCCCTGGCGCAGTGCCGGGTCGAGGTCCGCCAGCACACTGACTTGCGCCTTGACGCAGCCGTGGGCCTTGGCATGGGCATCACGCAGGTAGCGGGTGCCTTCACGGTGCTGATCGACGATGCGTACCGCGGTCTGAATGATGCCTTGGGTCATCGCGGCTTCCCCTGGGGGAATCTGTTCGTCCGGCGACACCGGGCCGCTGTGCTGCCAGGCAAACCACAGTGTGGAGAGCAACCAGCCGAGCAAACCAAGGCCGACCAGCCACAACAGGGTTTTGCCGAGAAATGCGCCGAGACGCAACCACAGTCGAGCGAGCATTGGGCGATCCTTATGGCGAAGAGGGGAGGTCATGGCAGTTGTTGTTCCAGCGGGCCGCCCAGCACTTTCAGGTATTCCAGCAACGCCCAGCGCTCCTGCGGCGCAAGCGCTCGACCGATGACCCCGTTGCCACGCTTGCCGGCACGGAACTCGTGGCCGCTGTTGTGGTTGCCGGTGATTGCGGTATCGAACAGGAATGCGTTTTTAAAGGCTTCGGTACGATAGCCCAAATGGCGCGGGTCGTAATCGAAGGTGCCTTTATAGAAGGTGCGGCTGCGCTCGTCCTGAGGGGAGAGCAATTGGTAGATCGTTGGCACCGAGCCGTTGTGCAGGAACGGCGGGGTGGCCCAGACCCCGGCTAGCGGACGAGCCTTGTAGGCCCGCAGTTCACGCACGCCAATCGGCAAACCGTAGCCGTCCAGGCGCGGACGTTCTTCAGGCGTCACACCTGCTGCGCGGTAGGCATGTTCTCCGACAAACGCTGTGACATATGCCAGGCCCTTGGCCACCGACAGGTTGCGCAGGTCCAAGGGTTCCGTGGGCGTCGGATGCAGTTCCACGTTCAACTGCGCCAGCTCGCTCGTATCCCACTGCAGGGCGCTGAGGTCGTAGCGGTAATCGGCAATGTTGTTGGCGGTGCCGGGATCGGTGCCGATGACGTCCACCGGGAGCATTTTCAGGCGTTGCACCGGGCGGCCGTTTTCCTGCGTGACGCTGGGCACGTGGCAGCCGGCGCAGTTTTCGCTGAACAGGGCGCGGCCTTGGGCGGCCAGTGGTTTGTCAACGGCACCGAACAATTGCTCCGGCCAGGTCGGCGGCTTGAGTCGTTGCAGGGTTTCCTCGATCAGGTTCAAGTCGCGCACGCGCACGCTGGACGGGTAGCGCGCGTCGCCTTTGAGCGGTTGGCCGGCGCTGTCGAAAAAGGCCAGGGTCGCGCCAACGCCTAGCGCCTCACCGATATTGCGGGCCATGGGCTGCTGGGCCGAGCCGTTCCATTGCACCCAGTCGAACGTCCACATGTCCCACAATTGCGGGTAATCTACCGGCGCGTTGGCAATACGGTAGTTAGCGGGGGAAATGGCATCGCCAAAACTCGCATTGGCGATACGGCCGAACGCGTCGGTGCGGCCCGGTCCTTCTTCGGTGGGATAGAGGCCGCGATGCGTGTCATTCCAGGCGACTTTGAGGAACGTATCCAGGGACGTCTTGAAGTCCTCGCGCAGTTGATCGTATTGGGCGTCGTACTGATCACCCAGCACGTTGTGGGCGAAACGCTTGAACTTCCACGGGTTGTAATAGGTGGAGGCGAGGCTGGCCACCAGGGCCTGGCCGAAGCTGCCGCCACGCAAGGTCGGCACACTGGAAGGCAGCACGTGTTGGGCCGCGCCACCGTCGACGCGCAAGGCCTGGCCGTTGAAGCGCAATTCGCCGGTGTGGCAGGCAGCGCAGGTGATGTCGAGAAAATCGTGGTTGCTGCCCGGGTTTTGATGCCGGGTAAAACCCACTGGCAGGTTGCCGGGGTTCGAGGGTGTGGCCCGCTGCCCGGGCTCTACCAGAAAGCCGAAGCGCGCCAGGTACTCGGGCGCCGCAAAACGCTGTTCGGAGAACGGCAGTTCCAAGGCGGTGAACCACTCATAACGCAAGCCCTTGACCTGGGTACCTTGAGGCGTGAAATAGTACGTCTGGCGGTCGGCGGCGCTCCACTGATCCTGGAAATGCACTTGCTCCACGGGCACATAGTCCGGCAGTTTTGGATTGACCACGTAATAGAGCACCACGGCCAGTATCAGTACCAGCAACGCCGCGATCAGCAGCAATACACGGAGAAAAATGCGCAAGATAACTATCCTTGTCGAATTGTCAGGTTCTTATGCCATTCAACGCAGTATGCGGCAAGTAGCCATGATCGGCGTGCTGAGTCGGTTTCAACCGTCCCGCAGGCCGTCGCAGAGCCCTGGAATAGATGAAAATGCTTTTAAACACGTGAACTTATCAGAAATTTCCTGCTCTCATGCCGGTAGCCATTGGTCGTGGCCGCCTGATAAGCTCGCGACTTTATTCGATTGCCCTTTTGGCGCATGAACAAGGAAATAGCATGAAACAGCATCGGTTGGCGGCGGCGGTGGCCCTGGTTAGCCTGGTACTTGCGGGTTGTGATTCGCAAACCAGCGTAGAGCTGAAAACCCCGGCGCAGAAAGCTTCCTACGGTATCGGCCTGAACATGGGCAAAAGCCTGGCTCAGGAAGGTATGGATGACCTGGACTCCAAGGCGGTTGCCCAAGGCATTGAAGATGCCGTCGGCAAGAAAGAACAGAAGCTGAAAGATGATGAGCTGGTGGAAGCGTTCGCCGCACTGCAAAAGCGTGCCGAAGAACGTATGACCAAGTTGAGCGAAGAGTCGGCAGCTGCCGGCAAGAAATTCCTCGAGGAAAACGGCAAGAAAGCCGGTGTTGTCACCACTGCTTCCGGCCTGCAGTACGAAGTTGTGAAGAAAGCCGATGGTGCTCAGCCAAAGCCGACTGACGTAGTGACTGTTCACTACACCGGTAAGCTGACTGACGGCACCACCTTTGACAGCTCTGTGGATCGCGGTAGCCCGATTGACCTGCCGGTCAGCGGCGTGATCCCGGGTTGGGTCGAAGGCCTGCAACTGATGCACGTCGGCGAGAAGTACAAACTGTACATTCCGGCTGACCTGGCCTACGGCGCCCAGAGCCCGAGCCCGGCGATTCCAGCCAATTCGGTACTGGTGTTCGACCTGGAGCTGCTGGCTATCAAGGACCCGGCCAAGGCTGAGGCACCTGATGCACCCGAAGCTCCCGAGGCACCGGCTGCCAAGTAAGTCTGCGGTTGAACACACAACGCCCCGTCTCGACGGGGCGTTGTGGTTTCTGGAGGACGGTGTTTTCTGTCGATACCGCCTGGAACCTTGCAGGGCAGAGGCTACGGGATGTGCTATCCAGCGGGCGTCGGTTTAAAATCAAACGAACGCCCGCGTGTTAGAGCAGTCAGATAAGGAGTCGGGCACGGTTAGCCGCAGATGCGCTCCAAGTCAATGAAATCTTGGGTTTTTTTTATGTGCGCAAAAAACGCCCGATCTGACTGTGAGCCTTGTAAATCGGGGCCTTCAGCCGTGAAAATGCGCTCTGTTCACAAGGTTATCCACAAGTTGTGTGGATAACCTTTTCTCTCGACTGGAACTGGAGTGATGATGAAAGCACCCTGGAATTTCGCCCGTTTCCTGCCCTTGGCCGCCCGCCTCCTCGGCCGTGGACGCTTGCCGACGTTATTGTTCGCGGTCGCCGCCAAAGGCTCCAGCCAGGGTAACCGGTTGGGCAAGCTCAAGGATGATCTCAAATTACTCCAGGCGCTGTGCCTGGCCTACTGGCGCGGCGAGTATCGGGCGATCAGTCCCAAGGCGCTGGTGTCAGTGGTGGCGGGGCTGATGTACTTCCTCAGTCCGATTGACGCGATTCCGGACTTTCTGCCGATGTTCGGCATGCTGGACGACATCGCGGTATTGGCCTGGGTCATGAAGACCCTAGATGGCGAACTGAGCGCTTTCCGTGCTTGGCGTGAGCGCCAGCGCCCGGAAAAGCTGGTGGTGGTGGAGCGCTTACCTGCCACGCCTCAGCTCTTGCAGGCGGAAAGCCCGAAAAAAAACTGAAGACGCCAACTATCCCCCTGCGCCCTTCAGGACTGTTAGGATTACACTCATGCGGAAAGTACTTACTTAGTAAGTGTTGTAATCCTACGGGGCGGTCATGGATATTCAAATAATTTCACGGGATGGCAAGCCCGAATACGCGGTACTGCCATGGGCTCAGTACGAGGCGCTGTTAAACGCCGCCGGCCTGCATCATCAGGCGTCGAAGCCTTCTTCAAGTCCCGTTGCCGAGCAGGAGTTGCGCCCCTTGGCGCAACTGCGCAGCTTGCGCGAAGCCAAGGGCCTGGCCATTGAAGCCCTGGCCCGCACCGTGGGCATCAGCCCGTCTTACCTGGGGTTGATTGAGCGTGGCGAGCGCCAGCCGGACGCTGCCATTCGCCGCAGCCTGGCCTGGGAATTGGGAATCGCCGGTTGGAGGGAAGAAGTGTGAGTCTGCGCATCAGCCGTCAACATTGGGAGGGATTGCTCAACGAACTCGATCAGGCCCGGCGCCAGCGACACCTTTTGACTTATCGTGCGTTGCTGGAGCGCCTGCAGTTTCCAACACCGGCCATGCAGACCCTGACAGCGGCGCTGGAGCACCTGGCGGCTCTGGATGCCAAGGCTGATCAGCCACTGCGCAGTTCCTTGGTGATCAGCCAGGGGGCAAGCCGCTTGCCACGTACGGGTTTTTTCGAGTGTGTGGAGCGCCTGGGGCGTTTTTGCGGCCCGTCCGATGGCGTAGCTGCCGCGTCATGGCACGCCTCGGAGGTGGTCCGAGTGTTTGAGTATGATTACCCTGAAACGGCGCAGGCCTGACATGCTCTGGAAGCTCAGGGCGTATGCCAGTTACTGGTTGGCGCGCAAATTGTTTCACTGGTCCTGGATCATGCGCCAACCTCGTGCCTGGCACTGGATGGAAGGTCAGTTCGCGCGCATGGCCAACCTGGGCAATGTGCAAGCGCAGAGCTTTTACGGGCACATCCTGACCTTTCGTGGTCAAGGCCTCGGGGCGCGTGAGGAAGGTGTGCGCCTGCTGCGTCTGGCTGCTCAGGCGGGTGACGGCAAGGCGGCCTATCAGGTCGGCGTGTTGAGCCTGGCGGGTAGCCTGGGCAAGGCTCCGGATCCGATAGAAGCCGCACGTTGGTGGAAAATCGCGGCCAAGGCAGGACACCCGCTCGCGCAAATTCGCCTGGAACAACTCTGATCGCTACAGGTCGATGGGATCCGCTTGCCGTTGTCGGCTGTCAATCACATGGATGCTGTACCCCGCCACATTCTTCGCGTGGTGCTTGGCCTGCGACGCCAGTTCGGCCAGTTGGCTGGCATCCAGTTGTCCACAGCTGTGCGGGTGTAAATGCACCACGCCAATGGACAGTGACAGCAACGCAAACTCCTGCCGCACGCCTTGGCGATTCAGCGCGACAAAGCAGCCCGCGTCCAGGTGTTCGCTGCGATAGAAGCGTCGACACTGGGTCTGGAAATCATCCACCAACTGGTTGAGGCGCTTGCGCCAATCCTGGGCGCCCAGCACCAGCAGAAAATCATCGCCGCCAATGTGCCCGACAAAGTCACGGCTGGGGTCTATCCGGTCGGTCAGGCATTGCGCCAGGCAGAGCAACACTTCATCGCCACGGCCGTAACCGTAGATATCGTTGAAAGGTTTGAAACTGTCGATATCCACATAACAAATCACCGATTCGCGCTGCTGCTGCAACAGCCGTGTCAGACACTGCTGAATCGGCACGTTCCCCGGCAGCAGGGTCAGCGGATTGGCGTAGCGGGCCTGCTGGATTTTCAGCTCGGTAATCAACTTGAGCACGTCGATCACCCGACCCAATCCCAGATAATTGCCGTTGAGGGTGATGATGAAGTCTTCTTCGATGCGCTGCCGGGCACGGCTGGTGAGCAGGCGGCTGACTTGTTGCAACGATTGGCTCAACTCTACCGCCAGAAAGTCATCACTCATCAAGCGACTGATGGGTTTGCGCGCAAATAGGTCGGTGGCAAAGGGTTTGAGCAAGGCATCGGACAACGAATGCCGGTGCACGATGCCAACGGGCTGGCCGCGCTCATCCAGCACCGCCAGTGAGTTGAGATTGGCCTGGCGCCGGAACGCTTCCAATACCTGGGCGGTGGCAGTGTCCTGCGCCACGGCTGGCTGATCATTGAGCAGGGCGCTGAGGTCGCTGGCTTCGTCGTTGAGCGTGGCGTTACTGTTGTCCGGTCTGGACAGCAGTAACCGTGCCTCCTGGGGCGGTTGCTCTTGAGGCCGGCAGAGCAAATAACCCTGGATCAGGTCGACACCCATTTCCGTCAGCACCGCCAGTTCCTCCTGCAACTCGATGCCTTCGGCAATCACCTGGGCGCGAGATGCCCGGGCAATTTGCAGGATTGAACCGACGAACTCGCGTTTAAGCGCGTCCTGATGAATGCCGTCGATAAAGTGTCGGTCGATTTTCACGTAATCCGGGCGCAGCTCGGACCACAGCCGCAGACTGGAATAGCCCGCACCCAAGTCATCCAGGGCAATCGAAAAACCCATGGCACGGTAGTGATGGAGCGCGGTTTGCAGCAGTTGAAAGTCGTCGGTCGGACTTTGCTCGGTGAGTTCGATCACTACCTGACTGGGGGTGATCCCGACGTCATGCAGCATTTGCAGGGTTCGTCCGGGTTGATGGGCGGCCTCCAGCAACGACTCCGGAGAGACGTTGATAAACAGTTTGCCCGGCAGCTTTTGTTCGCTGAACCGTCGACACGCGCTGTGACGGCAAGCCATTTCCAGCTCATTGAGACGTCCGGCGTGTCGGGCCACTGAAAACAGTACGAGAGGCGAGTGCAGGGCGCTGTTGGACGGACCGCGACTCAGCGCTTCATAGCCGACGATACGCCGCTCGGAGATGGAGATAATCGGTTGGAACAGACTGTGCAAACTGCCTTGGGCGAGAATGGAGCCCAGGGCATTCAGCTGTTCGGTCATGGTCATGGTGGTCTCTGCCAAAAAAAAGGACCGGGCGCCTGGGGCGCACGGTCCTTTATTTCACGACAGAATGATGTCTATTTGATGACTGTCCGATCAGTGATCACATCAAATTGCCATCATTTACTGCTTGGCTACCGTCTTGCTGATTTTCAGGTAGTCCAACAGAATCCGACCGGTTTCGGCCAGGTAGGCGTCATCTTCCGGCTTGGTCTTTTCAGACTCGGTCGGCAACGCATCTTCGTCTTCCTTCTTCAGCTCTTTGAGCGGGTCTTCACCTTTGGCCTTGCGGCGAATATTTTCCAGTGCGAGCTGCTGGTTTTCGATGTCGGTATGCTGCGCGCGACGCTCCACTTCATTGAGACTGACGGTTTTTTCGGCCATCAACTTCTTGGCCAGCGCCAGCTTGTCGCGGATAAACACGAACTCGGCATCTTTGGCGGAACGAATATCGTGGTCGCTGTTGAGCTGCGCCAGATAGGGTTTGAACGGGTCCGACGCGGGCTTGATAGCCGGGCGGATGGTGTCCCACGGCATGGCCTCGGGCAACGCGCTTTCGCCTATTTCCTTGGTGTCGATGAGCGAGGGGAAGTCGATATCCGGCAATACGCCCTGATGCTGGGTGCTCTGGCCGGAAACCCGGTAGAACTTGGCCAGGGTCAGCTTCAATTCGCCATGGTTGAGCGGTTGAATGGTCTGCACCGTGCCTTTGCCGAAGGTCTGTCCGCCGACGATCAGCGCGCGGTGATAGTCCTGCATCGCACCGGCAAAGATTTCCGAGGCCGAGGCCGAGAGACGGTTGACCAGCAATGCCATTGGCCCTTTGTAGAAGGCGCCGCGGTTCTCGTCTTCCAGCACATCCACGCGACCGTCAGCGTTGCGTACCAACACGGTTGGACCCTTGTCGATAAACAGGCTGGTCAGCTCGGTGGCCTCCTGCAACGAGCCCCCGCCATTGTTGCGCAGGTCGATGACCACGCCGTCGACTTTCTCTTTCTGTAACTCGGTCAGCAACTTCTTGACGTCGCGAGTGGTGCTCTTGTAGTCCGGATCACCGGCACGGAACGCCTTGAAGTCCAGATAGAACGCCGGGATTTCAATCACTCCCAGCTTGTAGTCCTTGCCATCCTGCTTGAGGTTGAGCACCGACTTCTTCACCGCCTGGTCTTCCAGCTTCACCGCTTCACGGGTGATGGACACGACTTTGCTGGTCTGATCGTTGGGTGCGTTGGTGTGCGGAATCACTTCCAGGCGCACGACACTGCCTTTCGGCCCGCGGATCAGCTTGACTACTTCGTCCAGGCGCCAGCCGACCACGTCGACCATTTCCTTATCGCCTTGAGCCACACCGATGATCTTGTCGGCCGGTGCAACCTGCTTGGTCTTGTCCGCCGGGCCTGCCGGCACCAGGCGCACGATCTTGACCTGATCATTGTCGCTTTGCAGAACGGCACCGATGCCTTCCAGCGACAGACTCATATTGATATCGAAATTTTCCGCGTTATCTGGCGACAGATAATTGGTGTGCGGGTCGTAAGACATTGCGAAGGTGTTGATGTAGGCCTGAAAGATATCTTCGGCACGGGTCTGGTTCAGACGCACGAGTTGATTCTTGTAGCGCTTGGTCAACAGTTCCTGGATCGCCTTTGGCTCTTTGCCGGCAATCTTCAGGCGCAGGACTTCATCCTTGACGCGCTTGCGCCACAGGTCATCCAGCGCGGCGGTGCTGGTCAGCCACGGCGCGTCCTTGCGATCCACCAGCAAGGTTTCCTTCTGGTTGAAATCGAGCTTGTCGACACCTTTGTCCAGCTCAGCCAGAGCGAAGTCCAGACGCGCCTTGACGCGGTCCAGATAGCGCTTGTAGATGGTGAAGCCTGGCTGCAGGTCGCCGCTCTTGAGGAGGTCGTCGAACTGCGTCTTCCACTTGTCGAACTCGGCGACATCGCTTGCCAGGAAGTAGCTGCGCGAAGGATCCAGCAACTTTAGGTAGCTTTCATAGATAATCACCGAACGTGCATCGTCCAGTGGCGGTTTGCTGTAATGGTGACGCTTGAGCAGCTCGACGATATTAAGGCTGGCAATCACCTCATCGCGATCAGGCTGAAGTTTGTCCCAGCTATTGGCTGCGAACGTATTGGTCGACATCGACGTCAAGCCGAGACCAATGAAAAGAGCGAGGGCGGTGCTGGGGAACAAATGCTTCATGCTGATTCGACGCGGGGGCAATTGATAACGCATATTAGGCCGTCTTTGAAGTCGCCGGTTCCATGAGGGCCGGTCGCATAATGCAAAAAGCCCGACGCAACAGCAACGGGCTCAGTCCAGACTCACTATGGAGGCACTGTGAAAGCATTGCAAGGCGTTGACGGTCATGTGGAGTGGCTTGAAGAGCCAAGTCTTACATGTGATGTAGGGCAAGTTCGCATTCGCGTGGCGGCAGCGGGACTGAATCGGGCCGATTTATTACAGCGTGCGGGGCTCTATCCGCCACCGGCCGGGGCGAGCCACGTCCTTGGACTGGAGTGTTCCGGGGTGATCAGTGAAGTCGGGGCCGGTTCTTCCTGGCAGGTCGGGGATCGGGTTTGCGCGCTGCTGGCAGGCGGCGGCATGGCCGAAGAAGTGGTAGTCGATGCGCGTCACGTGCTGCCGGTGCCGGAAGGTTTGTCGTTGGCCGAGGCGGCAGCATTGCCCGAGGTGTACAGCACGGCCTGGTTGAACGTGTTCCAGCTGGCGGCGCTCAAGCCCGGAGAAAAGGTGCTGTTGCATGCTGGCGCCAGTGGCGTGGGTTCTGCGGCCATCCAGTTGTGCAAGGCGTTCGGCAGCCCGTGCTG
The DNA here is from genome assembly GCF_900106045.1 of Pseudomonas mucidolens. NCBI lineage: Bacteria > Pseudomonadati > Pseudomonadota > Gammaproteobacteria > Pseudomonadales > Pseudomonadaceae > Pseudomonas > Pseudomonas mucidolens. The sequence goes on from NZ_LT629802.1 coordinate 908,501, forward strand.
GGTCAGTGTCGGCTCGGTGGAACGTCTGGCGTACTGCGAAGGACTCGGCGCCCAGGGCGGCGTGGTGCGGACTGAGGGCATCGAAGTCCTGGGAGATTTTGGACCCTTCGACGTGATTCTCGACCCGGTAGGCGGCAATTACGCGACGCAGAACCTTAAGCTGATAGCGCAGGATGGCCGTTGGGTGTTGATCGGCTTGATGGGCGGGCGCCAGGCGCAGCTCGACCTGGCGCAGGTGCTGGCCAAGCGAGTGCAGCTGCTGGGCTCGACCCTGCGCAGCCGCGACGATCAGTTCAAGGCCGATCTGCTCAGTGACTTGGGGCAGCAGGTCTGGCCATTGTTCAGCGAGGGTCGCTTGAGCCCGCAGTTGGCCAAGACGTTCCCGATCCTGGATGCCGAGGCGGCTTTTGCCGAATTGGCGACTAACCAGGTTTCCGGCAAGCTGGTGCTGGTAATCGACGAGACGCTGGCCTGATCACGATCCCACGTTGAAGCGGATCAAGAATGTGCGAGCGGGCTTGCTCGCGATTGCGGTGTGTCAGCCAACCAACCTGGCACTGGTCCACCGCGATCGCGAGCAAGCCCGCTCCCACATTTGATTGGGGGTCAACTCAGAGAAGGGCTGTCAGGTCCACTGGTGGATCGGCCAGCCGGCTTTTTGCGCATGTTCGCGCAGCACTGGATCAGGATTCACCACCTGCGGATGATCGACCTTGAGCAACAACGGCAAGTCGTTGCGTGAGTCGGAGTAGAAATACGCGCCCTCCAGACTTTGATCTTCCTGGGCCAGCCATTCCATCAGGCGGGTGATCTTGCCTTCGCGGTACGTCAGCACCCCGACGGTCTTGCCGCTGTACACCGCGTGAACGACATCCAGCTCAATCGCCAGCACTTCATCAATGCCGATCCGCGCCGCAATCGGCTTGACCAGGTGCGTGCCCGATGCCGAGATCACCAGTATTCGGTCGCCTTCGGCGCGGTGCCGGGCGATGGTCCTGGTGGCGTCGCTGTAGATCAACGGTTCGATGATGTCCTCCACCCACGGCTCCACCAGATGCTCGATTTCTTCCGGCGTGCGGCCGATCATTGGCTCGAGGCTGAAGTCCATGTAGTCCTGCATGGCCAGTTTGCCCTGACTGTAGGCGTCCATCAGCTCATTGTTGCGGTGCATAAACGACTCGGCGTCGACCCAGCCCAAGCGTCCCATCTGTTCGCACCACAGGCTTGCGCAATCGCCGTGAATCAAGGTGTCGTCCAGATCAAAAATTACCAATGCCATCAGTCATGCTTCCTTAGTAAACGCTGCATCTTCAGGCTACCTCACACAACGCACCAGGATCGATAGAAAGTGCCAGGCGCTGACCATCCGGGTGCAAATCGTCTGCCGAGCGATTGAGTACGTCCACCACCAGCTCGACGCCCCGGGCTTCGACGCGGTAACGAATCACGTTGCCCAGCAGGCTGTGACTGCGCACCAGGGCGTCCAGTTCGCCGCTGCGGCTGAGTTCGATGGCTTCCGGGCGAATGGCGATACGCCCGCTGACCGGGCGCTGCAGCAGCTTGCTGGCCATTTCGGCGTCCAACAGGTTGTAGTTGCCGATAAAGCCTGCGGCAAATGCATCCACCGGAGCGGTGTAGAGGGTTTCGGCGTCGCCGCTCTGGACGATCCGGCCCTGGTTCATTAAAAAAATCCGGTCAGACATGGTCAGGGCTTCTTCCTGATCATGGGTCACAAAAATGGTCGTCAGCCCCAGTTCGCGCTGGATCTGGCGGATCTGTTCGCGCAGGTGTTTGCGAATCCGCGCATCCAGCGCCGACAGCGGCTCATCCAGCAACAGCAGGCGCGGGCGCGTCACCAGGGAGCGGGCGAGGGCAACGCGCTGACACTGGCCGCCGGACATCTGGTGCGGGTAACGGCTCGCCAGGTCCTTGAGTTCCACCAGTTGCAGCACTTCCTGTACGCGGGCGTGGCTGTCATCGGCGTTGACTTTCTGCATGCGCAGGCCGAAGGCGACGTTCTGCTCCACGGTCATGTTGGGGAACAGCGCATAGCTCTGGAACACCATGCCGATCTGGCGTTTCTGTGGGCTCAGCGGAACGATGTCCTGGCCATCTAGCAGAATCTGGCCGCTGTCTACCGAGGTCAGTCCGGCAATGCAACGCAGCAATGTGGACTTGCCGCAACCGGACGGGCCCAGCAGGGTGACGAATTCGCCCTTGGCAACCTCGCAGTTGATGTCACTGAACACCGGGGTCCCGGTGTAGCTTTTTTGCAGGTGCTGGACGCTGACGAAGCTCATTGGCTTTTGTCCTTGTTCAAGGTAGTGGCGGCCCAGGTGAGCAGCAGCACGAAGAGGAAGTAGGAAATGACCACGGCGCTGGTGAAATGCCCGCTGCTGTTGCGCATGTTGTTGAGGTACACCTGCAAGGTCTCGTAGCGCGTGCCGACGAGGATATTGGCGAACACGAACTCGCCGAACAGGAACGAAAAGGACAGCAGCAACGCGACCATCAAGCCCTTGCGCAGGTTCGGCAGCACCACCAGGAACGCCGCCTGCCAGGTACTGGCGCCGAGCAGTTGGGCGGCGTCCATCAGGTCACGCAGGTTGATGGCTTGCAGGTTGTTGGTGATGGCGCGGTACATGAACGGCAACGCTACGGTGAAATAACAGCCGATCAGAATCCACGGCGTACCGACCATCGCCAGTGGCCCCGAGCCATACAATTGCAGCAACCCCACCGACGACACCACGGGCGGTACCGCGAAGGGCAGCAGGATCAGAATATTCATCAGCGCATCGAGCCTGGGGAAGTGGTAATGCACCACAAACAACAGCGGCAGGATCAACACCACCGAGAGGATCAGCGCGCCGACGCACACCAACAACGATTGGCCAAAGGCATGCAGGAAGCGCGGGTCGCTCCACAGCTGCACATACCATTTGAAGGTAAAGCCCGAAGGCAAGATTGTCGCCGACCAACTGCTGGCGATGGAATACACCAGGGTGCCAATCAGCGGCAGCACCAGGATGGCAAACAACAGGTACACCACTACCCGATGGTAGAGGGCGGCCTGGCGGGTTTCAGCGCGAGACATGGTAGCTCCTCTTGAGCAGCAGTTGATGGACGACCGTGACCACGGTCATCAGCGCCACCAGGATCACCGCCAAGGCGCTGGCCATGTTCGGGTCCAGGGAAATATCGCCGGAGACCATGGCGGCGATGCGGATCGGCAGCACGTTGAAGTTGCCGGTGGTCAGCGCATAGACCGTGGCATAGGCGCCCAAGGCGTTGGCCAGCAGAATCACGAAGGTACCGAGCAGCGCCGGGGTCAGCACCGGCAGGCCGATATGCCGCCAGAAGTGCCAGCCGTTGGCACCCAGCAACGCGGCGGACTCGCGCCAGTCTTCGCGCAGGGCATCGAATGCCGGGTAGAGCAGCAAGACCCCGAGGGGAATCTGAAAGTAGGTGTACAGAATGATCAGGCCGGTCTTGGAGTACAGGTTGAAGTCCTGAATGATCCCGGCCTGCTTGAGCATCAAGGTGATGCTGCCGTTGAACCCGAGCAGGATGATGAACGCAAAGGCCAGGGGCACGCCGGAGAAGTTGCTGGTCATGTTGGCGAAAGCACTGACGAAATTGCGCAGTGGCGAATCCACCTTGCGCAGCGAGTAGCTGCCCAATATGGAAATGATGATGCCGAACACGCTGGAGTAGAAGCTGATCTCAAGGCTGTGCTGGATCGCCTGCAAGTAGAACCTCGAACTGAAGATCCGGGTGAAGTTCTCCAGGCCCCAGCCGAACTCTTCCGATTGCAGGCTGTTGAGCATCACCCAGCACAGCGGCGCGATCTGGAACACGATAAAAAACAGGGCGAAGGGTACCAGGCACAAGGCGGCCAGCCATTTGCCACGGATCATGGAGTTCACTTCAACAGCTCCCGGCAGACAGGTTTGTCGTGGGCAACGCCAAGCAGGGCGCAGACGGTGCCGCAGATTTCGGTTTGTTTGGGGCGGGCCCCGGGGTCAAGGCTGAAGGCCTCGCCCAGGACAAACAACGGGACTTCACGCTCCTCCGGCAGCAGGCCGTTATGGGAGCGATCGTTGTTCATGCCGTGGTCGGCCGTCACCAGTACCTGATAACCGGCGTCGAGCCAGCCTTGCAGATAATCGGCGAGGATAATGTCGGCCGAGCGTGCGCTGTTGCGGTATTGCGGGGTATCGAGACCGTGCTTGTGGCCGGCGTCGTCGATGTTCATCGGGTGGACCAGCAGAAAGTCGGGTGCGTGTTTGAGCCGCAGGCTTTCCGCGTCGGCAAACAGGTGCGCGTCCGGGTAGTGGTCGCTCCAGTAGAAGTGACCCTGCTGGATCGCCAGCAGCCTGTCGTCGGTATGTCGATCACGGGCGGCGATGAACGGCGAGCGGTTGTATAACTCGCTGACCCAATGGTAGGCCGCCGCCGCAGTGGTCAGACCTGCCTCGGTGGCGTAATGGAAAATACTGCGCTGGTTGGACAGGCGTGTAACCTGGTTGTGGACGATGCCGCTTTCAATCGGGGGGACGCCGGTGAGGATGCATTCGTACAGCGGGCGTGACAGGGCCGGTAGTTCACATTCCAGTTTGTAGAGTGCTGCGCGTCCGGTACCGACATACGCCTGGAGATGCCCCATGGCATGTCGGGCAACGTCGTAGTTGAGACCGTCGAGCACCACAAGGATGACGTTGTGCTTCATGGGGGCTGAGGCTCCGCAGCAATAGGCTTGGTTCAATGTCTTTGGAGGAACGGGGTCAAAAGTGTGGGAGCGGCGGTGCGACGATTCGACTTGCTCGCGATAGCGGTGGATCAGTTACAGAGGCTTCAACTGACCGTCCGCTATCGCGAGCAACCCCGCTCCCACATTGGAACTCCAGCGGAATTCCAATGTGGTCAATGCCTTACGGCATTTCGACGATGACGGTTTCCTGCCACATCTGCGGCAGTGCCTTGGAGGTTTTCTCCCACGCTTCGGCATCCTTGATCGGCGTCACCTTCTTGTGCTGCTCGTTCGGCAGCAGCTTGGCTTGTACCTCTGCCGGCAAGGTCAGGTGCTCGGCGCGAATCGGCCGTGCGTTGCCCTTGGCCAGGTTGATCTGGCCGGCGTCGCTGAAAATGTATTCACGGGCCAGCTTGGCCGCATTCGGGTGCTTGGCGTATTTGTTGATGATGGTGGTGTAGCCGGAGATCACCGAACCGTCCGCGGGGATCAGCACCACGTAGTCATCCGGGTTGGCCATCTTGGCCTTGTAGCTCAGGCCATTGAAGTCCCAGACCACGCCGACTTCCACTTCGCCTTTTTCCATGGTGGCGATGGTGGGGTTAGCCAGCGACAGGCGACCTTGTTTGGCGATGTCGGCGAACATCAGCAGTGCCGGCTGAATGTTTTTCTCGTGGCCTCCGTTGGCCAGGGCCGCGGCCAGTACACCGTTGGCTGCCTGGGCCGCCGTGCTGACGTCGCCGATGGAAACCTTGTATTTACCGGTCTGCAGGTCTTTCCAGGTTTTTGGAACCTCGGAGCCGTGCAGCAGCTTTTTGTTGACGATGAAGGCGATGGTGCCGGTGTAGGCCAGCGCCCAGTTGCCGTCTTTATCCTTTGCCCAGTCCGGAATCTGCTCCCAGGTGCTCGGCTTGTAAGGCTGGACCACGCCCTGTTTCACCGCAATCGGACCGAAGGCCGCGCCGACGCCACCGATGTCGGCGCTGGCGTCGTCTTTCTCCGCGGCGAACTTGGCGATTTCCTGGGCGGAACTCATGTCGGTATCGATGTGCTTGAGGCCGTACTTGGACGCCAGGTCGGCCCAGGTACCCCGCCAGTTGGCCCAGTCATCGGGCATGCCGACGCTGTTGACGGTGCCTTCCGCCTTGGCGGCCGCTTCGAGGGTTTTTAGATCGGTATCAGCAGCCATGGCGGTGGTGCACATGGCAATGGTCGAGCCTAACAGTGATGCCAGGAAAAGCTGTTTCATCCGAAGCTCCTTTGGGCGTTTTCAACGCTGCGTTTTTTTGATGGCGCGGTTGGTATTGGTCTAGGTCAGCAATACACGAGCCAATTTAGGCGCGCTGGATGACAGTTTCGTGTCGATGGCGTTTTTTGCACCTTGTGGCAGGCGGTTGCCGGGTAAGCGTAGACCATGGCCGCGTCCCCGGAATCCATGGTCTTGGCCGATGTTTTGCAGGTTATGTGGCGGCGCTCCGGGAGGCGTTGTCATCTGTCGGTCATGTGCAATGCCTAGGCTTGCATGCACCAGCAACCGCTCATTTCAGGGGCGCCTTGGGCACCCAAACAGTGCTGGTCTAGTCCAGATAGGTAACGTTGATGCGTGATGAGGCAACCAAAGCGGTGACAACCATTGGCCTGGCGTTGCAAGAGCAGATCAATCACGGTTTATTGGTCGCCGCCAGCAAACTGCCCGCCGAGCGCAAGCTCAGCGAGTTGTTCGGTACCACCCGGATTACCGTGCGCGAAGCCTTGTTGCAATTGGAGGCCCAGGGCCAGATCTACCGTGAGGAACGCCGTGGCTGGTTTGTCTCGCCCCCCCCCCGGCTGGCCTACAACTTGATGCAGCGCAGTCACTTTCACGCGATGGTCAGCGCCCAGGGCCGGGTGCCCTCGACTGAAGTGATCTCGGCGCGGCTGCAACCAGCCTCGGCGGCGGTGTGTGCCTGGCTGCAACTGCCGGCGCTGTCCAGCGTGATCCAGATTTGCAGGAGCCGGCGGATTGACGGGCGCTTGGTGTTGTACGTCGAGCACTACCTCAACCCGCAGTATTTTCCGGGGATTCTGGGCTGTGATCTGAGTCAGTCAATGACCGAACTGTATGCCCGCAAGTACGACCTGCATTACGGGCGGGTGCGTTTTGAAATTGTGCCGACCTCACTGCAAGTGGAAGCGGCCGCGGCGTTGAAAGTCTCAGTGGGCAGTCCCGGGCTGCGGATTGCCCGGGTCAATTACGATCAGCACGAACGGCTGATCGATTGTGATCTGGAGTTCTGGCGGCATGACGCCATTCACGTGGGCGTGGATGTGCTCTGAAAGGCCTGCGGGCCGCTCGCCGCCGTCACCACCTGCACGCTCAGGCGCGGCGTCGCCAAATCCATCCCGGCTTCGTCCAGATGACGCTTGAGGGATAGATTGAACTCCCGCGACACTTCCCACTGCTTGATCGGTGCGGTCTTGAAGCGGGCGCGCAGGATGGCGTTGCCGGATTCGAAGCTTTCCACGCCCTGAAACTCCAGCGGCGACCAGATATTGCGACGCAGCAACGGGTCGGCGCGCATTTTCTGTCCGACTTCGCGCATCAGCTTGATCGCGTCATCGATGTCCATGGTGGCGGGCACAGCGACGCGGAAAATCGCGTAGCCGAACTCTCGGGAGTAGTTCTTGATGCTCTTGATCTCGCTGAACGGAATCGTGTGCACGATCCCGTCGATGTCCCGCAGGCGTACGGTGCGGATCGTCAGTCCTTCCACGGTACCGAGGTGGCCGCCGACGTCGACATAGTCATCGATGGCCAGGGAGTCCTCGATAATGATGAACAGGCCCGTGATCAAATCCGCCACCAGCGATTGCGCACCGAAACCGATGGCCAGACCGATCACGCCGGCACCGGCCAGCAGTGGCGTGACGTTCATGCCCATGTTGGCCAGGGCGACGATCGCCGCAATGATGAAGATCGTCACAAACAGCACGTTGCGAATCAACGGCATCATGGTCTGCGCCCGAGCGTTGGCCAGGCCCTTGCGGGAACGGGTGAGGGCGTGGTGGATCGCCGTGTCGGCAAGGATCCAGATCAACCAGGAAAACAGCAGCGTACCGCCGAGGCCTAGCAGCTTGACCCCGACTTCATGGCCGTCGCCCTCGATAAACCGAATCAGCGACAAGCCCCAGACACGCAGGCCCAGCTCGATAAAGACGGTCCAGACCAGCAAGTGGGCGAGGGTGTAGAAAAAGCTCTTCAGGCGCTCGGAATACAGCGTATGGCGTCTGAGTCCGCGCTGCGGCTTGAGCGAGTGGCGACGCACCAGGCCGTTGATCACCATGCACAACACCAGCAACACCGTGCAGAGCAACGACTGGCGCAGGGCGGTGCTGGTATCGCCGGCGGAAAGGAAGGTGGCGAACAGTGAAATACCCACCAGCAGCAGGGCTGGCAAGTACCAGTAAGTACCCACGACGGAGAGGGTGTCACTCAACGCCCGACGCGTCAGACGGCGGGACAGCGGTTGGTTACGAATCAGATGCGCAATGGGCCGCCGAAAACGCAGGATGAAAACGCCGGTGGACAAGGCCGCCATGATGTTGGCGACGGTAGCGGCTGTGTGCGCCAGGTGTGACCCAAGGCCTTGCACCAGGCGCGGGTCGCTCAGGGCCTCGCCGAAGGCGGCGAAGCTGCCGATCAGCCAGAGTGGGCGAAAAGCCTGGCGGCGTAGAATATACAACGCTCGATGCCGGTGTGGACCGTCGAGCAGCGAGAACGCGATCACGCAGATGGCCGAGAAACAGGTGCCTACCACCAGCGCGTAGGCCAGCACCATGGCCAGGGATTTACCCAGGGAAGAGGGCAGCGCATAGCTTAAGTAGACGGTGATCACCAGGGCGATCAACCACGGCCCCAGTTTGCGCAGGGCGAAGCGCACCATGTCCCAGGTCCGGGGGTGTTGCGGCAGTTCCTCGGGAAGTCCGAAGCGCTCGCGCACGCGATGGCTGAGCCAGATCAGCGCGGCGGCCAGCAGGCTCCAGAGTGCCAGGATCACCGCAAAGCCAAAAATGATCGGCAGCCATTCGGCCGCGGGAAGCGTCAGCGCGGCGAATTCATCCTTGGCCTGGTCGAACTCCTCGGACCAGCGGCCCAGTGGGCTGTCGGCTCCGGAGAACTGCTGTTCCAGGCTGGTCAGGGTACCGCCGATGAGGCCCAGTACGCCTTGCTCAACGGCGGGTTGGGCTTTTTGAGTGGCTTCGCGGAGTTTTTTCAAGTCGCTCAGCAGTTGCGTGCGCTGCTGGTCGTTCTCCAGGGTTTTGATCACTTCATCCAGTGACTGGCCCAACGGAACGTCGGCTTGTGGCTGGGCCTTGCTGGAACTGCCCAGCATGCCGGGTAGGCCGACGGCTTGCGCAGGCGCGACCGGCAATAACATCAGCAGGCAGGCGAACAGGTAATACGGCAGGACAAACAAGCGGGAATGCACGAGGCGGTCAACCTTGTAAACGACGAATTGACCGAGTGTACGAGGCCGTTATGCCCAATGCGAGTGCATTTGTCTAATCAGCCAGTTTGGCAAGGATCTTGTAGATCACTGTGCCGAGGATCAGCAGCATACCGACCCACATGCCGAACACACCGAGGTTCTTGTCGCGGAAATTGAAACCCACGGCCAGCAGGATCATGCCCGTGAGGATGGGGATGAGCATGGAGTGGAACGCGGACATCGGGATCATGGGGTAACGGCCTTGTCAGGATGGACAAGTATCAGTCTAGGCCGTTTTGCGCAAAGTGGAGTTGATGTGTATCAGAAACTCGCCAGTGACTGCGCTGCGGGATGATGACCGGGATGCAGCTCGACACCTCAGCGCTTTTCTTGTTTGTTCGGCAACGGGGCAAACAACGCCTCGATGTCCTCATTCCCCAATTTCCAATCCCCGGTGGTCCGGCCATCCAATACGCCCGCCGCAAGGTCTGACTTCTCTTGTTGAAGTGCCTGGATTTTCTCTTCCACGGTGCCCCGGGCAATCATCTTGTAGACGAATACCGGCTTTTCCTGGCCAATGCGGTACGCGCGGTCGGTGGCCTGGTTTTCCGTGGCCGGGTTCCACCAGGGATCGTAGTGGATCACGGTGTCCGCTTCCGTCAGGTTCAGGCCGACGCCGCCGGCCTTCAGGCTGATCAGGAAAATCTGCAGCTTGCCGCTCTGGAAGTCCTTCACTGGCGTGCGCCGATCCCGGGTCTGGCCGGTCAGGAGCGCGTACGCCACGGCGCGTTTTTGCAGTTCGATTTCGATCAGACCGAGCATGGACGTGAACTGGGAAAACAGCAGAATCCTGCGCCCTTCGGCAAACAATTCATCGAGCATCGCCATCAAGCTGTCGAGCTTGCCGGAGCTGCTGCCACGCTGCGGCAGGGTGGCGTCGTTGACCAGTCGCAGATCGCAACAGACCTGTCGCAGTTTGAGCAGCGCTTCCAGGATAATGATCTGGCTGCGGGCCACGCCCTTGCGCGTGATTTCGTCGCGGACTTTTTTGTCCATCGCCAAACGCATGGTTTCGTACACGTCGCGCTGGGCCTCGTTGAGGTCGACCCAGTGGATGATTTCGGTTTTGGGCGGCAGTTCGGTTGCCACCTCTTCTTTGGTGCGACGCAACAGGAATGGCTTGATCCGACCATTAAGGTGTTGCAGTCGTACTTCGCTGGCGCGTTTTTCGATGGGCACGCGATAGTCGCGGTTGAAGCTTTTCACGTCGCCCAACCAGCCTGGCAGCAGGAAGTGGAACAGCGACCAGAGTTCGCCCAGGTGATTTTCCAGCGGCGTACCACTCAGGCACAGGCGTTGGCGGGCATTCAGCTCGCGGGCAGCCTGCGCGGCCTTGCTGGTGGGGTTCTTGATGTACTGGGCTTCGTCGAGGATCAGCACGTGCAAGGGCAATGCGGCCAGTGGCTCGATATCTTTGGGCAGCAAGGCGTAGGTGGTCAGCAGCAGGTCGTAATTCTGCAGTTCGGCGAAGTGCTTCTTGCGCCCTGCGCCATACAGCGCCAATACCTTGAGCTGTGGGGTGAAGTGCGCTGCTTCGTCGAGCCAGTTGGGGATCAGGCTGGTGGGCATTACCACCATGCAAGGTCGATCCAGGCGCCCGGCGATCTTCTCACTGAGAATATGCGCCAGGGTTTGCAGGGTTTTGCCCAGGCCCATATCGTCCGCAAGAATCCCGCCCACTTCAAGCTGACGCAAGGACTGCATCCAGCTCAGGCCTTCCAGTTGATAAGGGCGCAAGGTCGCATTCAAGCCCTCGGGTGCGACGGCGCTGAAATTCTTGATGTCGCGCAGGCGCTGGGCAAAGTTGCGGATCTGTTCGCCGCCTTGCCATTGCAGCGGCAGGTCTTCCAGCGGGTTGAGGCGAATCGCGTCGGCCTTGGCCAGGCGCAGGACGGTGCTGCCGGGCTCCTGCAAGTAGAACTCGCCGAGCGTGGCCAACACCGGTTTCAGGCGTCCATAGGGCAATGCGACTTGCAGCGAACCGTGGCCGCCAGTGGGCAGGCCGGGAATGTGCACCAGGATCAGTTCGTCATCGCGGCGACGGGCGAGTTTTTCCGGGTTGAGGATTTCGGTGTGCGAGCGCATCAGGTTCAACAGGATCGGCAGCAGGCTCAACCGCTCACCGTTGACGATGATGCCAAGCTCAAGGTCGAACCAGTCGCGCTCCGGCGCCTCTTCGACGCTGGCGTACCAGTCCTCGACGGGGCTCAAGTCGAAGCCGAAATCCTCTTCGATCTGTAACTCCCAGCCTTCGGCCCGCAGCGTCGGTGACGCGTTGAGGGTGAAGTTCAGCCAGGCGCTGTCGTTGACCATCTCAAACAGTTCGCCGGCACTTTCCGGCAAAGCCTTGCTCTGGCGGGTGGCGATCTTGAAGCCAAGCCGTCGCAGTTGCTCGCGAAACTATTGCTCAGCTTCTGGATGACGCTTGATCCGCAGGCTCTGGGTTTCCTCACGGACAATGATGTCGGCGTTTTTATGCCCGCTGACGTAGTTGCCTTGATAGTTGAAAGACAGCGCCGCCCGGTGCTGGATATAACGCTGCATTTTGCCGTTGCGTGGCTCAAAGGCGCTGAACTCGATGCTCGCCAGCCATAAACGCGGGACAGGCTGAATATCTTCGAGCAGCACTTGTGGCAGCACCACGCGGTTATCCAGTACCGCCTGCAGTTTTTCCAGCAATTGCGCATCCTTGACGGCGGCGGGGTAGGCCAGGGTTTCCTGGACTTTGAGCAGGACTGCGGCGATGTGTTTGCAATTGGTATGCACGGGGCAGGTGCAGCGGCTGTCTACCAGGATCAGCGTGCCCTTGGCCGACTCGCGCAGGGCAATCGTCTGGCGGTAGACATTGGCGCCCGAGCCTTCGCAACTGGCAATGATGGTGCTGTCACCGGCCTCGACAATCCGCACGCGGTTTTCCAGCGCGTAGCGTCGGCCACGCTCGAGGCTTTGCTCTTTGAAGCGATTGGCCCATGAAGGGGCCAGGGGCTTGGTCAGCGACAATGTCACGGGCATGGCGCTGTGTCAGTCCTGAAGGTCGGACGGCGGCGCGCTGGGCGGTTTTGCGGTCAATGAGGTGATCTTGATCAGCAGCGCCAGATGGCCGCCGTCCAGGTAATTGAGTTGATTGTTCTTGGTCAGTACGTCTTTCTGGCTCAGGTGTTCACTGGCAATGACGCTGCCGTTGGCGTCGAACTGGTTGATCCAGAAATCGGCATCAATATGGGTGAAACGCCCCAGTTGCAGGCTCAGTATGCCTTCGATAGGAAACTGGCTGAACTGCTCCTGGCCGTCGGTGATCCTGACCTTGACCGGCTGCTCACCCAGGTTCTGTTCCCAGGCTTTGTGCAGCAGCACGCTGTAGTCGCCGCTGGCCTGAAGCTTCTCGACGATGGTGTCCAGGCGTGGCGGGCTGGGCTTTTCGCTGCCCTGGCGCGGCGCACCGGCATCCCAGTCTTCCGGGGCCGCGCGGCTCTTGATCAGCGGTTCCGCATTCTGGCGGATCAGGATCATTTCCACCTGATAGAGGCTGTCGGCAAACGCCGAAGGTGCAACGACCACCAACAACAGACTCAGGATACGAAACAGGCGCATGAGGCGTCCTTCAAGCAGATTTCGGGAGGAGGCGTTCAAACAGCGCCTCCAGTGTATTAAAGCGTTCTTCGGCACGTTCCATCGGCACCATGAATTTGAATAGCGTAGCGCCCTCGAACTTGTAACGACTGGGCTGGCCTTGAATCAGCTTGATCAGCACCAGCGGGTCCACCGGCGTCTGCGCTTCGAACTCGAGGCGCCCACCTTGAGGGCCGGCGTCGACCTTCTTGATGCCAAGTTGCTCGGCCTGCAATTTGAGCAGCGTCAGGCGCACCAGGTTCTTGGTCGGCTCCGGTAACAGGCCGAAGCGGTCGATCATCTCGACCTGCAGGTCCTTGAGGCCTTCTTCGTCGGTGGCCGAGGCGATGCGTTTATACAGGATCAATCGTGCGTGAACGTCCGGCAAGTAGTCTTCGGGAATCAACGCCGGCAAGCGCAGGTTGATTTCCGGACCGCCACCCAGCGGCTGATCAAGGTTCGGTTGCTCACCCTTGCGGATGGCTTTCACCGCGCGTTCGAGCATTTCCATGTACAGCGTGAAACCGACCGCCTGAATCTGCCCGCTCTGGCCGTCTCCCAGCAGTTCGCCGGCACCACGGATTTCCAGATCGTTGGTGGCTAGTACAAAACCCGCGCCCAGGTCCTGGGTGTTGGCGATGGCTTCCAGGCGCTTTTCGGCGTCGGAGGTGATCTGCTGGCGTGGCGGCGTGAGCAGATACGCATACGCCTGGTGGTGGCTGCGCCCGACCCGGCCGCGTAGCTGGTGCAACTGTGCCAGGCCGAACTTGTCGGCCCGTTCGATGATGATGGTGTTGGCGCTCGGTACGTCGATACCGGTCTCGATGATGGTCGAGGCAATCAGTACGTTGAAGCGCTTGTGATAGAAGTCACTCATCACCTGTTCGAGTTCGCGCTCGCGCATCTGTCCGTGACCGATGCCGATCCGCGCTTCCGGCACCAATTCGGCCAATTCGGCGGCGCATTTCTCGATGGTCTTTACGTCGTTGTGCAGGTAATAAACCTGCCCACCACGCAGTAGCTCGCGCAGCAACGCTTCCTTGACCGTGCTTTTGTTCTGCTCCATGACGAAGGTGCGCACCGACAGGCGCCGCGCCGGTGGCGTGGCGATGATCGACAGATCACGCATGCCCGATACCGCCATGTTCAGCGTGCGCGGGATCGGCGTGGCGGTGAGGGTCAGGATGTCGACTTCACTGCGCAGGGCCTTGAGCTGTTCTTTCTGGCGCACGCCAAAGCGGTGTTCTTCGTCGATGATCACCAGGCCGAGGTTTTTGATCTTCACATCGTCTTGCAACAGCTTGTGCGTACCGATGACGATGTCGATCTTGCCTTGCGCCAGGTCGGCAACGGCGGCGTTGACTTCTTTGGTGGACTTGAAACGGCTCATCACTTCCACGGTCACCGGCCAGTCGGCGAAGCGGTCGCGGAAGCTGTTGTAATGCTGCTGGGCGAGCAGGGTGGTGGGGACCAGAATGGCCACCTGGCGACCGCCGTGCACCGCGATAAAGGCGGCGCGCATCGCCACTTCGGTCTTGCCGAAGCCCACGTCGCCGCAGACCAGGCGGTCCATCGGCTTGGGCGCCAGCATGTCGGCGCGCACGGCGTCGATGGTGGTTTGCTGATCCGGGGTTTCTTCAAAGGCAAAGCCGGCGCTGAAGGTCGCGTAGTCGGCTTTAGGATCGGCAAACGCATAACCCTCGCGTGCCGCGCGGCGGGCATAGATGTCCAGCAGTTCGGCGGCGACGTCGCGCACTTGCTCGGCGGCCTTGCGCTTGGCTTTCTGCCAGGTTTCAGAACCGAGGCGGTGCAATGGCGCCAGGGCATCGTCGCTACCGGTGTAGCGGGCGATCAGGTGCAGGTTGGCCACCGGCACGTAGAGCTTGGCGCCCTCGGCGTATTCCATGGTGAGGAATTCGGCGACCTGATTGTCGATTTCAAGCGTCGCCAAACCGAGGTAGCGCCCGACACCGTGGTCGATATGCACCACCGGCGCGCCTTCACGCAACTCGGTGAGGTTCTTGATCACGGCGTCGTTATTGGCGTCGGTGCGTTTCTCCCGACGCCTGCGCTGCATCACACGTTGACCGAACAGCGGGCTTTCGGCAATCAGCGCCAGGGCCGGGTCATCCAGTTGCAGGCCTTCGTCCAGCGGTGCGATGGTGATCGACAGGCGGTCCGTGCCAGCGACAAAGTCCGGCCAGCTGTCGACGGTTTTCGGACGCAGTTTCAGGCGTTCCAACAGCTCCAGCAACACTTCGCGGCGACCGGCGGATTCGGCGGTGAACAGCACACGGCCGGGAAAGTCGCCGAGGAAGTTGGAGAGCGCTTCCAGGGGTTGGTTGGCCTTGGCCTGGATCGCCAGGTCTGGCAGCGCTTGCGCGGGAAAGCGCTCACGGCCGACGCCGGTTTCCACGTCCTGTTGACTGGCGACTACACGCGGCCAGCTTTTCAGGCGGGCGAAACAGTCTTCCACCGGCAGGAACAACTCGGCGGGTGGCAGTAAAGGACGGGATGGATCAACGCGCCGCTCTTCATAGCGATTACGTACATCGTTCCAGAAGTTCTCCGCTGCCTGTTCGATACCGGGCAGCGAGAACACTTGTGTGTCCTGTGGCAGGTAATCGAACAGGGTCGAGGTTTCATCGAAGAACAGCGGCAGGTAATACTCGATACCCGCCGGAGTGATCCCGCTGCTCAGGTCTTGAAAGATCGGGCAGCGCCGGAAATCCACGTCGAAGCGCTCGCGAAAGCGTGCCTTGAAACGGGTGACCGCGTCTTTTTGCAGCGGGAATTCCCGGGCTGGCAGCAGCTTGACCGATTCGACCTTGTCGATGGAGCGCTGGTTTTCCGGGTCGAACGTACGCAGGGTCTCGATTTCGTCATCGAACAGGTCGATCCGGTACGGCAATTTGCTGCCCATCGGAAACAGGTCGATCAGCGCCCCGCGCACCGCGAACTCGCCGTGCTCGTACACCGTGTCGACACACCGGTAGCCGCTGGCCTCGAGGCGCGTGCGCATCTGCTCGACATCGAGCTTCTGGCCGATGTCCAGCACCAGGCTGCTGCCCAGCAGGAACTTGGTCGGCGCCAGGCGGTGCAGGGCAGTGGTGATCGGCACCACCAGCACGCCGTGGGCCAGTTCCGGCAAGCGGTACAGGCTGGCAATGCGCTGGGAAATGATGTCCTGATGCGGCGAGAACAGATCGTAGGGCAGGGTTTCCCAGTCCGGGAAATGCAGCACCGGCAAATCGGGGGCGAAGAAGCTCAGCTCCTGCTCCAGCCGTTCAGCGCTTTGGCTGTCGGCGGTCAGCAGCAGGGTAAAGCGCTTGGCTGCGCTGGCAGCCTCGGCGATAGCCAGGCTCAAGGCGGCACCGGGCAAGTTGCCCCAATGCTGTTTACCTGCTTCGGCAGGGAGTAGCGGTAGACGCAGGACGGGCACGGAAGGTTGAGCTCCAGCGTTGCGACAAAGTCGGTAATTGTAACGGCCCGGAGTGCCGCCTGTCAGTTGCTGACTGTGTCTAATGCAGTTTGTGGGAAATGTAGTGGCTATGACAAACAATGCCGGGTTTTGACTCAATATGTAGTGCCGAAATGCACGTATGTTTCGGAGGGTTACGGACAACGCGCCCCGGGCGTTTCCTAAGAGCAGTTCTGGAAGCCGCGTATTTACTGGGCTCTGGCGCGGTGAAAGTTTTTTGCAAATGGTTTTGTTGCGGGGCGCGCATTGCTCCGCAGAGACTCGGACGGCATAATGTAGCCCCTTTTTTCAGCCCCTACATGTGGAAGGTTCCCGTGACTCAGAAGCCCGACCAGTGTCTTGGTGAATGGATCGACCGTGAAGCACTCGCAGAAGCGATGATTCCGCTTATCGGTCAGCTATACCGCAATAACAATGTGGTTAGCTCGATCTATGGCCGCAGCCTGATCAACCAGTCAGTCATCGCGATTCTCAAGGCTCATCGCTTTGCTCGCCACCGTCAGTCCGACGATGTCGAACTCTCCGTCCACGAAACATTCCCTCTGCTTAAAGCCATGAGCGAGCTCAAGCTCGGCGCGGCGTCGGTGGATCTGGGCAAGTTGGCCGTCAAATTCAAGACTCAAGGCAACGGCCGTACCGCCGAGCAATTTGTCCGTGAAGAAATGGCCGACATCGTCGGTCAGCAAAGTGCGGTCGCTCGGAAAGGCACCGACGTCGTGTTGTACGGCTTCGGGCGTATCGGCCGTTTGCTGGCGCGCATTCTGATCGAGAAAACCGGTGGCGGCGATGGCCTGCGCCTGCGTGCCATTGTCGTGCGCAAAGGCGCCGAGAATGACCTGACCAAGCGCGCCAGCCTGCTGCGTCGTGACTCGGTGCACGGTTCGTTCAATGGCACCATCACCATCGACGAAGCAAACAGCACCATCACCGCCAACGGTAACCTGATCCAGGTGATCTATGCGAAGAACCCGACCGAGGTGGATTACACCCAGTACGGCATCCAGAACGCGCTGTTGGTGGACAACACCGGCGTATGGCGTGACGCCGATGGCCTGGGCCAGCACCTGGCCTGCCCGGGTGTCGATCGCGTTGTGTTGACCGCGCCTGGCAAGGGCAAGCTGAAGAACATCGTTCACGGCATCAACCACGCTGAAATCACTGCTGACGACAAGATCGTGTCCGCCGCTTCCTGCACCACCAACGCCATCGTGCCGGTGCTGAAGGCTGTGAATGACAAGTTCGGCATCATCAACGGTCACGTCGAAACGGTTCACTCGTACACCAACGACCAGAACCTGATCGACAACTTCCACAAGGGCGATCGTCGTGGCCGTAGCGCCGCGCTGAACATGGTGATCACCGAGACCGGTGCTGCCACCGCTGCCGCCAAGGCCTTGCCTGAGCTGGCCGGCAAGCTGACCGGCAACGCGATTCGTGTGCCGACGCCGAACGTGTCGATGGCCATTCTCAACCTCAACCTTGAGAAAGCCGCCACCCGTGAGGAGATGAACGAGTACCTGCGCTACATGGCGCTGCACTCCGATCTGCACAAGCAAATCGACTACGTCAATTCCCAGGAAGTGGTTTCCACCGACTTCGTTGGCTCGCGCCACGCCGGTGTGGTGGACGCGGAAGCGACCATTACCCAGGACAACCGCGTTGTACTGTACGTTTGGTACGACAACGAGTTCGGCTACAGCTGCCAGGTGGTGCGCGTGATGGAAGACATGGCAGGGGTCAACCCGCCAGCATTCCCGCGCTAAGCGTCAGCCGTCAATGAAAAAGCCCCGACAGTTCGGCAATGCTGTTCAGTTAAGCATGTGACGCGCCTGATACCGCCTTTGTGGCGAGGGGGCTCGTCCCCCGTTGGGCTGCGCAGCAGCCCTCAAAGCGGCCATCCCGATTTGAATGAACGAACGGGGAGGCCTTTTTGGGGCTGCTGCGCAGCCCAACGGGGGACGAGCCCCCTCGCCACAGGACGGTGTTCGGCACGCGACTTTCTTGATTGAACAGCGTTACCGACTGGTCGGGGCTTTTTCGTGTCTGCGGGTTGATCGGTTCGCTTGCCCTGAGCAACGGCGACGACATGCCACATAATGGTGGGGCCTGGAAACGTGTTTGAGTACGGCTTCAGTCAATTTCCCACGGCGATAAGGTGGCGTCTCCTATGGTTGACCTGCGATATGTAACGGTTTGCTGGGCGCTGGTGATACTGGCGGGGTGCGGGAATGGCGAGAGTCTGGAGAGCTTTGCCGGTCCGACGATGGGGAGCACTTACTCGATCAAGTACATCCGCACGCCTGGAGTGCCCGCGCCTGACGATGTGCAGCCGCAGGTGGAGGCGATTCTCGATGAGGTCGACAGGCAGATGTCGACTTATCGCAGCGACTCCGACATCGAGCGTTTCAACGACCTGCCGGCCAATAGCTGCCAGCCGATGCCCGAGGCGGTCCTGCGGCTGGTACGCGTGGGCGAGCAGTTATCCCGGGCCAGTGGCGGCGCTTTTGATCTGACGGTCGAGCCCTTGCTCAACCTGTGGGGCTTCGGTCCCCAGGCGCGCACGGTAAAAGTCCCGGATCCGGCGATGCTGGCTGCGGCACGCGAGCGCGTTGGCCACCAGCATTTGCGTATCGAAGGTGATCGGCTGTGTAAGGAGGCGGCGGTTCAAGTCGACTTCAACAGCATCGCTGCCGGGTATGCGGTGGATCAGATTGCTGACCGGTTCAATCAGCTGGGCATAAGACGTTACCTGGTGGAAGCCACCGGCGAGTTGAAGGCCGCTGGCCGCAAGCTTGACGGCTCGCCTTGGCGCGTGGCGCTGGAAGAGCCCCGTGACGACCAGCAAGTAGCCGAGCGCATCATTGCGGTGGATGGCTTCGCTGTATCTACATCGGGTGACTATCGCAACTATTTCCAGCAGGATGGTCGTCGTTACTCTCACACGCTGGATGCACGGACTGGCGCGCCGATTACCCATGCGCTGGCGTCGGTTACCGTGCTGGCGCCGTCGGCGCTGATGGCCGATGGCTTGTCCTCGTTGCTGTTGATCCTCGGGCCACGGCAAGGCTGGGAATACGCGGAAAAACAGCGGATCGCGGCATTTTTTGTGATGCGTGAGGGGGCTGGTTTCGTCACACGCAGTAACAAGGCATTCGAGCAACTGACAACGTCCGAGCCGTAACAATTGCCATGTAGTAAAGGCAAAACTGGCCTACGACGCGACCAAGGGTTAATGTGCGCGGCGTTAAGCGTTCTATAGACTGTGCCCCGGCTCACACACATGAGCCTATTTGATCCTTCATGACCGCTGGCCGCGGCATGATTTAGCCAGGCGCCCAACCGTGCGCACTGGCCTGTTCTGAGGAGTACGCATGGCTGTCTACAACTACGACGTAGTGGTACTGGGTTCCGGCCCGGCTGGAGAAGGTGCGGCGATGAACGCCGCCAAAGCAGGGCGCAAGGTGGCGATGGTCGATAGCCGTCGCCAGGTCGGCGGTAACTGCACCCACCTGGGCACCATCCCGTCCAAGGCCTTGCGTCACTCGGTGCGCCAGATCATGCAGTTCAACACCAACCCGATGTTCCGGGCGATTGGTGAGCCGCGCTGGTTTTCATTCCCAGACGTACTCAAGAGCGCCGAGAAAGTCATTTCCAAGCAAGTCGCTTCGCGTACCGGCTTCTACGCTCGTAACCGTGTCGACCTGTTTTTCGGTACTGGCAGCTTTGCCGACGAGCAAACCGTCGAAGTGGTCTGCGCCAACGGCGTGGTCGAGAAGCTGGTCGCCAAGCACATCATCATCGCCACCGGCTCGCGACCGTATCGCCCGGCGGATATCGATTTCCACCACCCGCGTATCTACGATAGCGACACCATCCTCAGCCTGGGCCACACCCCGCGCAAACTGATCATCTACGGCGCCGGCGTAATTGGCTGTGAATACGCCTCGATCTTCAGCGGCCTGGGCGTATTGGTGGAGCTGGTGGATAACCGCGACCAGTTGCTGAGCTTCCTCGACTCGGAAATCTCCCAGGCGTTGAGCTACCACTTCAGCAACAACAACATCACCGTGCGCCACAACGAGGAATACGACCGCGTTGAAGGCCTGGACAACGGTGTGATCCTGCACCTCAAGTCCGGCAAGAAAATCAAGGCCGATGCCTTGCTCTGGTGTAACGGGCGTACCGGCAACACCGACAAGCTGGGCATGGAAAACATCGGGGTCAAGGTCAATAGCCGTGGCCAGATCGAAGTCGATGAGAACTACCGCACCTGTGTCACCAATATCTTTGGTGCCGGTGACGTGATCGGCTGGCCGAGCCTGGCCAGTGCCGCGCATGACCAAGGGCGTTCGGCCGCTGGGAGCATCGTCGACAATGGCAGCTGGCGTTACGTCAACGATGTGCCGACCGGGATCTACACGATTCCTGAGATCAGCTCCATCGGCAAGAACGAGAACGAGCTGACCAAGGCCAAGGTGCCTTACGAGGTGGGCAAGGCGTTCTTCAAGAGCATGGCGCGTGCACAGATCGCCGGCGAGCCGCAAGGCATGCTGAAGATCCTGTTTCACCGCGAGACCCTGGAAGTCCTCGGCGTGCATTGCTTCGGCTACCAGGCGTCGGAGATCGTACACATCGGCCAGGCCATCATGAACCAGCCGGGTGAACAAAATACCCTCAAGTATTTCGTCAACACCACGTTCAACTACCCGACCATGGCTGAAGCCTATCGGGTCGCCGCCTACGACGGCCTCAACCGGCTTTTTTGAGCGGCTCCGGCCGGTGGCCTGAGCCGGCCGGGGAGACCGATTTCAGTAATTCCCGAGGGTGGCAGTGGCCAAACCGGGAAAGTCTGTAATCAGGCTATCTACGCCGAAGTCGGCGAGCCTGCGCATCAGCGCAGGTTCGTTGACTGTCCACACGGAAACGTGCAGCCCCTGGCGCTGGGCCTTGGCCAGGCGCTCAGGGGTACATAGCGTCCAGTTCAGCGCCAGAATCTCACAACCATAGTTTTGCGCGACCTTCAGCGGGTCGAGCCAGGCGTATTCCGCCACCAGTCCCCGTGACAGGTCCGGCGTCAACTCCAGAGCGGCTTTCAGTACTTCCCGCGAGCTGGAGGTCACTGTCACCTTGTCCATGATGCCGAACCGCACGGCCATTTCCCGAATCGCCAGCACGGTGCTCGCCGCGCGGGTGCGTGAAGCGCTTTTGACTTCCAACTGCCAGTGATCGAAGTCGCACTTTTCAAACAGCTCTTCCAGGCGCGGGATCGGGCAGCGAGTGACCCAGCCAGGACCGCCGGCGCGGGCGTCCATCTTCACCAGGTCGGCGGCGGAATATTCCACCACCTTGCCGCGCCGATCGGCGGTGCGCTTGAGGGTCGGGTCGTGGATGACCATCAGTTCGCCGTCCATCGACAGGTGCAAGTCCAGTTCGCAGCGGCGTACGCCATGCTCGAGACACTGCTGGAAGCTGGTCAGGGTATTTTCCGGTGCTTCGCCTTTGGCGCCGCGGTGGCCATAAATCAGTGTCACAGTTGCTCCTTGCGCCAGGTGTTCTGGCAGGATAAATACGAATTCAGGTGCTTTGGCCGTCGCTTTGCTCCAGGGCCAGGCGTCGTTCCTGAGCCTGTCTCTGCAAAATGTAGCGCGCCAGCAGTTGGCGTTGGGCATCAGTCATGGATTCAAATTCAGTGCCGACGTCAAAACCGTCGCCCTTCGGGTCGCAATGCGTGACCCGGGCCCGCAACAACAGGCCCAGCGCCTGGGGCATCAGCACCAGTTTGACCGCCAGGTGACTGTCGGGCAGCAGCATCGTGGGGTGCTGGAAGTCGATACCGCCTTCGGAAATGATGACCGGCTGCGGTGCGCCGATCTCGCCCACGAGGCTGTGCGCCATGACCTGGCCGAGCAGGTCCATGCGTTTGTTCTGTACTTTGAGGAGGGCGGCGAGGGTGCGGTCGCGCTCGCCGAGCTGGCGCAACAGGTGCTGGGATTCAAATTCACTCAGGTGCAATTCACTGAGCAGGTTGAATAGCGGAGACTCATCCAGCAACACTTCCTTGCCCCTGGCTTGCGCCGCAGACAGGCTGCTGATTTGGAGTGCGATCATGTCCTCGATACGGTAGTATTCGCGGCGTTCTTCTTCATCTAATGTGGTCATGGCGAACCCCGGGTAGCGGTAATGGTCTGAGTGTAAAGCTGCTTATCAGACCCCGCCACAGGGACGTCTTCTTTTCCTCCGAACAAGCCCCGACATGTTCAGACCTCTCTTCGTATTTATCGGCACGCGTTATACCCGTGCAAAGCGTCGCAATCATTTTGTGTCGTTCATTTCCTTGACCTCGATGATCGGACTCGCCCTGGGCGTAGTGGTGATGATCGTGGTGCTTTCGGTGATGAACGGCTTCGATCATGAAATGCGCACCCGCGTGCTGGGCATGGTGCCTCACGCGACCATCGAATCCGGCGAACCGTTCAGCGACTGGCAAGGCCTGGCCGACAAGGTCAAGCAGAACCCCAAGGTCTTGGCGGTCGCGCCGTTCACCCAGATGCAAGGACTGTTGACCCATGATGGCAAGGTGCAGAAAGTCCTGCTCAACGCCATCGATCCGGTGCAGGAGCGCAAGGTTTCGATCATTGACCAGTTCATGCAGCAGGGCAAGCTGGACGAATTGTCGCCTGGCAGCTTCGGCATCGTCATTGGCGACCGGGCTGCGGCCAAGCTTGGCGTGGGCATCGGCGACAAGCTGACCTTTGTCGCCCCGGAAGTCACCGTGACCCCGGCCGGCATGTTTCCGCGCATGAAGCGCTTCACCGTGGTGGGTATTTTTCATGTCGGGGCGGGCGAGATTGACGGCTTCCTCGGCCTGACCAACCTCACCGACCTGGCCCGTCTGCACCGCTGGAAGCCGGATCAGGTGCAAGGCCTGCGTCTTAAATTCAATGACTTGTTCGATGCACCGCGTACGTCATGGGAAATCGCCCAGCATCTGGGTGAAAGCGAGTATTACGCCCGCGACTGGACCCGCACCCACGGCAACCTGTACCAGGCCATCCGCATGGAAAAAGCCATGATCGGCCTATTATTGCTGCTGATCGTGGCTGTTGCCGCATTCAATATCATCTCCACGCTGGTGATGGTAGTGAATGACAAGAAGGGCGATATCGCGATCCTGCGGACCCTGGGTGCCACGCCGGGACAGATCATGGCGATCTTCATGGTGCAGGGCACGGTGATTGGCGTGGTGGGTACCCTGATCGGCACCGCCGTGGGGATTTTGGCGGCGCTGAACGTCAGTGCGGCGATTGCCGGCCTCGAAACCCTGATCGGCCACAAGTTTCTCAACGCAGATGTCTATTTCATCGACTACTTGCCGTCCCAGGTCCAGAGCCAGGATGTGTTGATGGTCGGCGGCGCCGCGTTGCTCCTGAGTTTCCTTGCCACCCTGTATCCAGCCTGGCGCGCGGCACGTACCCAGCCAGCGCAGGCTTTACGTTATGAGTGAGTCGGGCATGAGTGAAAAAGCAATCCTGAGCTGCCGCAACCTGGGCAAATCCTACGAGGAAGGCCCGGAATCCGTGGTGGTGCTTTCCAACCTGCAACTGGAACTGCATCCGGGTGAGCGCGTCGCCATCGTCGGCAGTTCCGGTTCCGGTAAAAGCACCTTGCTTAACCTGTTGGGCGGCCTCGATACGCCGTCCCAGGGCAGTGTCTGGCTGGCCGGTGAAGAGCTGTCGGCCTTGAACGAGCGCGCGCGCGGCCAGTTGCGCAATCGTTCCCTGGGCTTCGTCTATCAGTTCCACCACCTGTTGCCGGAGTTCACGGCGCTGGAAAATGTCTGCATGCCGCTGTTGATCGGCAAGACCGCGATTCCCGAGGCCCGGCAACGTGCCACGGCATTGCTGGAGCGGGTCGGTCTCGGCCATCGTCTGGAGCACAAGCCGGCTGAGCTGTCCGGCGGCGAGCGCCAGCGTGTCGCGATTGCCCGCGCCCTGGTCAACAATCCAGGCCTGGTGATGCTCGACGAGCCCACCGGCAACCTCGACTCCCATACCGCCCAGGGCATCAAGGACTTGATGCTGGAACTGAGCACCCAGATGCGCACCGCGTTCCTGGTGGTGACCCATGACATGAGCATGGCCCGGCAAATGGACCGCGTGTTGCATCTGCAGGAAGGTCATCTGGTCGCCATCTGAGCTGTTTCAAGCCCGGCGCCTGACGCCGGGTTTTCCATTTTTTCAACGGTGCCCGCGAATGTTCAGACCGTTATCGATTTTCATCGGCACGCGCTATACCCGCGCCAAGCGCCGTAACCGTTTTGTCTCGTTTATTTCGATGACCTCGATGATCGGCCTCGCCCTGGGTGTGCTGGCGATGATCGTGGTGTTGTCGGTGATGAACGGCTTCCAGCGTGAAATGAGTTCACGCATCCTCGGCATGGTGCCTCACGCCACCCTCGTCGGCGTCAAGCCGATCGATGATTGGCAGCCGGTGGCCGCCGCTGCGCTGAAAAATCCCGAAGTGACCGCCGCCGTGCCGTTCACTCAAATGGACGGCATGTTCTCCTACAAGGGTGCGATGCAGCCGATCGAGATCAGTGGCGTCGACCCGGCCCAGGAAGGCAAGGTCTCGATCGTGGCGCAGCATATCGTCCAGGGCAAACTGGAAGACTTGAAACCCGGCGAGTTCGGCGTGGTGATCGGTGAGATCACGGCCCGTCGCTTCCGCTTGAATGTCGGTGACAAGCTGACTTTGATCGTTCCGGAGATCAGCAGCGCTCCGGGGGGGATCACGCCGCGCATGCAGCGCTTGAATGTGGTGGGTGTGTTCAAGGTGGGGGCCGAGCTTGATGGTTCGATGGCCCTGATCCACGTGGCCGACGCTGCGCAGATTCAGCATTGGCAGCCGAATCAGGTGCAAAGCGTGCGCCTGGCGGTGAAGGATCTGTACGCGGCTCCCAAGGTCTCGGCGGACATCGCCAGCGGCCTGGGCGCCGCCTACAAGGCGGACGACTGGACGCACACCCAAGGCAGCCTGTTCAGTGCGATGAAAATGGAAAAGACCATGATCGGTCTGTTGCTGCTGATGATCGTCGCCGTTGCCGCGTTCAATATCATCGCCACATTGATCATGGTGGTGAACGACAAGGGCGCGGACATCGCGATCCTGCGCACGATCGGCGCCACGCCGCGCCAGATCATGGCGATCTTCATGGTCCAGGGCACGGTGATCGGGATTGTCGGCACCTTGATTGGCGGCGTTCTGGGGGTGATCGCCGCGTTGAATGTCAGTGAGCTGGTGGGCTGGATGGAGCGTGTGACCGGGCAGCATATCTTCAGCTCGGACGTGTATTTCGTCAGCAACCTGCCTTCCGAGTTGCAGGGCGCAGATGTGCTGCTGATTTGCAGTGCCGGGTTTGTGTTGAGCTTCTTGGCGACGATTTATCCGGCGTACCGGGCGGCGAAGATTGAGCCGGCGCATGCGCTGAGGTATTCGTAGTTTTTTAAGAGCGCTATCGCGAGCAAGCCCGCTCCCACAGGTTGACCGCGTACACCTTTTGGAATGCGGTCGAAGGCGGGAGCGGGCTTGCTCGCGAAGGGGCTCGCACCACCAGCCTCACTCCGCCAGCGGCAACTCAATCACAAACCTGGTCCAGCCCATCCCCGACTCACACCAGATCCGTCCACCGTGCGCCCGCACAATCGACTGAGTGATCGCCAACCCCAGCCCGGCATGTTCACTGCTGCCTTCACGGCGCGCCGGGTCCGCGCGGTAAAAGCGATCAAACAACCTCGGCAGCGACGCTTCGGGAATACCGTCCCCGGTGTTTTCCACCGTCAGTTGCACACCCTGGGCACCCTCCGCGATCTGCATACTGACCTTGCCACCCTGTGGCGTGAACCGCAGTGCGTTATCCAGCAGGTTGGACAGGGCGCGGCGCAACATGCTGCGGTCACCCGTAGCGTGTCCTGTGCCTTCGCGCTGCAGGCTGACCTGGCTGTCTTCCGCCAAGGGCGCAAAAAATTCCAGCAGGGCGTCGGCTTCATCCGCCAGCACCAGCGGGTCACGCTTGGGGGTCAACAATCCATGATCGGCCTTGGCCAGGTACAACATGTCGTTGACCAGTTGCGCCATCCATTGCAGTTCTTCCAGATTGCTGTGCAAAGCCTCGCGGTAATCCTCCAGCGGCCGCGGCTGGGTGAGGATGACCTGGGTGTGGGTCAACAGGTTCGACAGCGGTGTGCGCAGTTCATGGGCGATGTCGGCGGAAAACGCCGAGAGTCGCTGGAAGGCGTCATCCAGGCGGCCGAACATGGCGTTGAAGGCGTGGGCCAACTCCGCGAGTTCCGCGGGCATTTGCTCTTGGGGCAGGCGTTGGGTCAGGGAGTGTGCGGACACCCCGGCGGCCACTTCGCTCATCCGGCGCAAAGGGCGCAGGCCACTGCGCGCGGCCCAGGCACCCAGCAGCGCGGTAGCCAGGGCCGAGAGGCCGACGGTCAGCCAGATCAGGTGCTGCATGCGCTGCAGGAAGTGTTGGTGATGGGTGATGTCGAGCATCAGCGTCAGGTGTGGCGAGTTAACGTCACCGCCCTTGAGCGGCACGTTATACAGTCGGTAATCGGTCCCGGCGTTTTGCAGACTGTGCAGGCCGGGCGCCTGGGGCAATGTAATGCCCGGCGCGCCGTCGAGCCAGCGCCGGCCATCCCTGGCAGTGACCCGCAGGGTCAGGTCGGGCTGGCGCTGCAGTTCCTCGCGCAGTTGCGGTTCGCGTTGGGCAAATAACGCCGGCGTATCGGCACCTTGCAAGGCACTGCGCAGGGCCACCAGTTTGCTGTCGAGCAGTTGCTGGTCCAGCTCGATGAAGTGCTTCTCACTGGCGTGGTTGAACAACACGCCCGCCAGTAGCGAGACCACGGTGGTGCAGGCGGCAAACAACAAGGCCAGGCGGCCGGCCAAAGACAATCGCGTGATCAACTGAACCGCTCCTCCAGTACGTAGCCCATGCCGCGTACGGTGTGGATCAACTTGTTGGGGAAGCCATCATCGATTTTCAGGCGCAGGCGGCGGATTGCGACTTCGATGATGTTGGTGTCGCTGTCGAAGTTCATGTCCCAGACTTGGGAGGCGATCAACGACTTGGGCAGTACTTCGCCCTGGCGGCGCAGGAGCATTTCCAGCAGGGCAAACTCCTTGGCCGTGAGATCAATGCGTTGGGTGCCGCGCTCGACCCGGCGACGGATCAAGTCCAGGCGCAGGTCAGCCAGTTGCAGGCTGGTGTCTTGTGGCCCGCTGCTGCCACGACGCAATAGGCTGCGGACGCGGGCCAGCAGTTCGGAAAACGCAAAGGGCTTGACCAGATAATCGTCGGCTCCCAGCTCCAGGCCGTGAACGCGATCTTCCACCGCGTCCCTCGCGGTGAGGAACAGTATCGGGATCTCCAGGCCTGCATTCCGCACCGCCTGGAGGATTTGCCAGCCGTCGCGGCCCGGCAGCATCACATCAAGGATCAACAGGTCGTAGTCACCGGTCAGCGCCCTATGTTGACCGGTCGTGCCATCAGCCACCAGTTCGGTGTTGAACCCGGCTTCGGCCAGTCCCTGGCGCAGGTATTGGCCGGTTTTCGGTTGGTCTTCGACGATCAATAGTTTCATGGATGGCTCGTGGTAACGGGTAACTGCGGCTTTATACCTTGCGCGCCGTGGCGCAGGCGCAACCTGACAAAGTTGTAATCTAGCAGTCAGCTGGCTGGCAGCGGCGCATCATTAGAGTTTCCCACAGGCGAGTCCCATACCTTTGGAGGATCAACATGTTTTTGCGCAAGTCTTGGTGGTTGGCGGGTTGTTTGCTGGTGTTGAGCGCCCCGGCGCTGGCTGCGGGCGGGCATACTTTCGCTTTTGGTGAAGCGGCGCCGGCGGCCCGGGCCACGCGTACGGTGCAAGTGCTGCTTGAGGATATTGCCTTTTCACCCACATCCCTCGACGTCAAGGCCGGTGAAACCGTGCGCTTTGTGTTGGTTAATAAAGGCCGGTTACTCCACGAATTCAATCTGGGCGACGCAACGATGCATGCGGATCACCAGAAAGAAATGCTCAAGATGCAGGCCAGTGGCATGTTGACCGCGACCGGCATGGGCCAGATGGACCACAGCGCGATGGGGCACGCCGACATGGCGGGCATGCAGCATGACGATCCCAACAGTGTGCTGGTGGAACCGGGCAAAACCGCGGAATTGACCTGGACATTCAGTAAGGCCGGCGCTTTGGAGTTTGCCTGCAATATCCCGGGGCACTATCAAGCCGGCATGGTTGGCAAGCTGAACGTCAGCCAGTGAGCAGCTGGCACGCAAAGGCGGGGGCAAAGGCTGGTAGACTGGCGGGGTTTATCTAGCCAGGTTTCCGCCATGCATCCCGCAGCCGAACATTCGCCGCTGGGCAAGTCCAGTGAATACATCTCTACTTACACCCCATCCTTGCTGTTCCCGATACCGCGCGCGGCCAAATGGGCTGAACTTGGCCTGACTGCCGAGACACTGCCGTATAAAGGCGTGGACTTCTGGAACTGCTTCGAATTGTCCTGGCTGCTGCCGTCTGGCAAACCGGTGGTGGCTATCGGCGAGTTCAGCATTGCGGCTGATTCGCCGAACATCATTGAGTCGAAGTCCTTCAAGCTGTACCTCAATTCGCTGAACCAGACGCCCTTTGCCGATGTGCAAAGCCTTGAGACGACCTTGCGTACCGACCTGAGCGCGGCGGCCGGAAAACCGGTGGGCGTGCGCATCCGCAGTCTTGGCGATGTGGAAGGCGAGGGCGTGGTTGCCCTGCCGGGCGTGTGCATCGACGACTTGGATATCAGCGTCAGCAACTATGAGCAACCGCGTCCGGAGCTGCTGCGCTGCGATGATTCACGTGTGGTGGAGGAGAGCGTGCACAGCCATCTGCTCAAATCCAACTGCCCGGTAACCAGCCAGCCGGACTGGGGCAGCGTGGCGGTGGAGTATTGCGGTTCAGCCCTGGATCACGCGAGTTTGCTGGAGTACCTGGTGAGTTTTCGCCAGCACTCGGACTTTCACGAACAGTGTGTGGAGCGGATCTTTCTCGATTTGCAGCGCTTGCTGAAACCTTCGAAGCTGACGGTGTATGCGCGGTATGTGCGTCGGGGCGGGTTGGATATCAATCCGTATCGCAGCACTGAGGATATGGCCTTCCAGAACCAGCGTCTGGTTCGTCAGTAGCCTTTATCCAAATCAAAAGTGGGAGCGGGCTTGCTCCCACATTTTGACGTTGTGTTGGGTGTGGGCTTGCGTTAGATCCCGATATTGCCCAGGGTCACGACAATATTGCGCAAGGTGGCGGCAATGCCCGGGTGGTCCAGTTCGAAGCCTTCCACCGCCCGGTTCACATCGTCGCTGATGCTCGGTGGTTGAGTGGCAGGTTCCAGCTCAAGCTGCAATTCAAACTTGGCGAGCAAAGCTTCAAGTGCTTGACGTTTTTCAAGCGGCAGCGGTGGGTCCTGTTCCAGTTGCTCGCGCAGAATATTGACCTGTTCTTGCAGTTTTTCGCGGGCAGGCATGGCGTTGTTCCTTTTATCGATAGGCATTGGCATAGACCGCAGCGTGACGATAAAGGTCTATGGACTGACCTGTAGATTAATCCAGTCGCCCGCACTGTGCATGATCTTGATCAGGGTTTTTCGCCCTTGAGCCGACGCAGGTTGATATCTTCCAGGCAGGTGCCCAGTTCGCCCAGATGATCGATCACCGAATGCACACCCAGTCCGTACAGTGCGACGGTTGCCTTGCCTCTTTTGTATTCGCGCTGCTGTTCGCTCAGCGCCTGCCATTGGGTAGGCGAGAGTCCGCATAAAGAGCCGCATGACGCCAGGCCGATAGTCCAGAGCCCGGCATTCAATCCTGATTGCAACAGTCGCGGTTCACCGCTGACCAGCACACAGCCTTCCAACTGCTCGATATTGAGCTCCATCAGGGCTTGCCAGCAGGCGTGGGGGGGGCTGGCCAGCGAATGCTGGCGGGGGTAGCGGCCTTGATCCAGCTCGGCAGTTCGCCAGCCAGCGCGCGGGTCACGTTGAGGGGCAGTTCGTCGAGCCAGGCACAGGGAACACCTTGTGCTTCCAGGGATTGCAAGATCTTCAGCGCGCCGGGAGTCGCTTGTGCTTCGCTGTTGGGAACGGTGTCGGAGCGAGCCAGGGAACCGAAATCCACCAGGCAGCCACTCAGGCCAAACAGTACGGCAGTCAGCGATGGGGTAATGTCGGCAAGGGTTTCGGCGTGGGGCATTTCGACGTCCCTGAAAATAGCTATGACGCTATCGAAGCCCGATGACAGGTAGATGACACGCTATTGTAGTTGTAGGGGAATTGTACATTTTCCGAGGGAAGTTTCCTTCGGGCTGCCTAATCCGTCACTTCCGTCATATACTGACGACCTAATTCAGGGCATAGCGCCCGTGACAAACTATTCAAGGAGTTCAAGCTATGCGTTGGAGCCAGTGTCTTGCTCAGCTATCGGTGTGTGCCAGCTTCCTGCTGGTGCCTTTCGCAGCTCAGGCGGCGGAAGAAGATCCATGGGAAAGCATCAACCGTCCGATCTTTACCTTCAACGATACCCTTGATACGTATGCGCTCAAGCCGCTGGCGCAGGGCTACCAATTCGTGACCCCGCAATTTGTCGAAGACGGTATCCACAACTTCTTCCGCAACATCGGGGACGTTGGCAACTTGGCGAACAATGTGCTGCAACTCAAGCCCCATGCGGCGGGCGTTGATACCGCTCGTTTGCTGGTCAACACCACGTTCGGGGTGTTGGGGTTGATTGATGTCGGCACCAAAATGGGACTGCAGCGCAGTGACGAAGACTTCGGCCAGACCCTCGGCTACTGGGGCGTGGGCAGTGGTCCCTACGTGATGCTGCCGTTGCTGGGGCCAAGCACCCTGCGTGACGCGCCGTCCAAGTACGTCGACAGCTTCACCAAACCGTATCGCTACATGAACGATATCCCATCGCGCAACAGCGCCATGGGGCTGGACATCGTCGATACCCGCGCCAGCTTGCTGTCGGCCGAGAAGATGATCAGCGGCGACAAATACACGTTTATCCGTAATGCCTACCTGCAGAACCGCGAGTTCAAGGTAAAAGACGGCCAGGTGGTGGACGACTTTTAAGGCGCATGCCTTGAATGAAAAAGGCGACCTTCGGGGTCGCCTTTTTTGTATGCATTGATTTCAGTGCATCTTGAGGATTTTCAGTCCCACGTGTTTGCCGTCGTCCTCATCCCGGACCCATACCACCTGAGTGTCGGCTTCCAGACCTTTGAGGGCGGCATGCTCCGACTCGATGCGCACCTTCGAGGTGTCGCCTACCTTGAACGGATGTTGAGCCTGAACCTGTATGCCGGCGCTGGAAAGGTTACGCACACGCCTGCGACGTTCTGCTCGGCATGGATCAATGAGACGTCAGCATCTACACGCATGCGGATGAAATCGCGCTTTTGCGCATAGCCACGCTCATTTCCGCTCATAGGTTTCATCCTTCCATTGAGTTGTGGTTCTGTCTGTTCTTATAACTCCCGGTGATTTGCGATGTAAAGACGCCCGGCCACCATCGGCATGAGCTTGAAACCCCTGACGGATGGGAGTACCGTCTGCGCCTTAGAAGGGCACCTCTGTTTTACCTTTGTGCGTGGGTTAAAAGCTCATGTTTTGTAGGACAGAGAGGCTAGAAAGCGAATCCAGTAGTGTGAGTCCGGCCTTTGTCGAGCTGCCTACGCCAACCTAATTCTGGCGCCGTTTGCCCACATGCAAAAAACCAGTGCCACGCTGCTGTTAATCGATGACGACGAAGTAGTGCGCGCGAGCCTCGCGGCCTATTTGGAAGACAGTGGCTTCAGCGTCCTGCAGGCCAGCAATGGTCTTCAGGGTCTTCAGGTGTTCGAGCGCGACAAGCCCGACCTGGTGATCTGCGATCTGCGCATGCCTCAGATGGGCGGCCTTGAGCTGATCCGCCAAGTGACGGACCTCGCCCCGCAGACCCCGGTGATTGTCGTGTCCGGCGCGGGCGTGATGAACGACGCCGTGGAAGCCCTGCGCCTGGGTGCTGCGGATTATCTGATCAAACCGCTGGAAGACCTGGCCGTGCTGGAACATTCGGTGCGCCGGGCCTTGGACCGGGCGCGCCTGCTGGTGGAAAACCAGCGTTACCGCGAGAAGCTGGAAACCGCCAACCGTGAACTCGAAGCTAGCCTGAACCTGCTCCAGGAAGACCAGAACGCCGGTCGCCAGGTGCAGATGAACATGCTGCCGGTCAGTCCCTGGACCACCGACGAGTTCCAGTTCGCCCACCAGATCATTCCGTCGCTGTACTTGTCTGGGGATTTTGTCGACTATTTTCGCGTTGACGAGCGGCGGGTTGCGTTCTACCTGGCCGATGTCTCCGGCCACGGTGCCTCTTCGGCATTTGTGACGGTGTTGTTGAAGTTCATGACCACGCGACTGCTGTTCGAATCCAAGCGCAACGGCACCTTGCCGGAGTTCACGCCTTCGCAAGTGCTGGGTCACATCAACCGTGGCCTGATCAGTTGTAAGCTGGGCAAGCACGTGACGATGGTGGGGGGCGTGATCGATGAAGAAACCGGGCTCTTGACCTACAGTATTGGCGGTCATCTGCCATTGCCGGTTTTATACACTCCCGACAGTGTGCGTTATCTGGAAGGGCGTGGTTTGCCGGTGGGCTTATTCAATGAGGCCACCTACGAAGACCATATCCTGGAACTGCCGCCGACCTTCAGTTTGACGCTGATGTCCGATGGCATCCTGGACCTTTTATCAGAGCCTACACTCAAAGAGAAAGAAGCCGCCTTACCCCAACGGGTCAGGTCGGCGGGCGGCAGCCTGGACGGCTTGCGCCAGGTTTTTGGATTGGCCACGCTAGGGGAGATGCCGGATGATATCGCCCTATTGGTGTTGAGCAGGAATCTTTGATGAGTACCGGAAGAATCCAGTTCGCCGAGCAAGACGGGACTTTTGTCCTGAAATTTGTCGGTGAAGTGCGCCTGACCTTGTGTTCGGCGCTGGATGCAACGATTGAGCGGATTTTCACGGCCCTGAACTTCTCGGCGATCGTGATCGATCTGACCGAAACCCGCAGCATCGACAGCACCACCCTTGGGCTTTTGGCCAAGTTGTCTATTCTTTCGCGGCAGAAGGTCGGGCTGCTGCCCACCGTTGTGACCACCCATGACGACATCACGCGTCTGCTGCAGTCGATGGGCTTTGATCAGGTGTTCAACATCGTGGATCGCCCGATTCCCTGCCCGGAATGTCTGACTGACCTGCCATCCCAGGATCAATCCGAGGAAGTGGTGCGGATCAAGGTGCTCGAAGCGCACAAGATCCTGATGAGCTTGAACGAGTCTAATCGCGAAGCCTTCCGCGATCTGGTCAATGCCCTCGAACGTCACTGATGCCACGCGGTTATTCTGGGAGCGGGCTTGCTCGCGATAGCGCCAGACCATTCACCACAGATTTTCAGCACAAATAAGGGCGGTACCCTCACAGGTACCGCCCTTAATTTGTCGTCGCCTGCGTTACAGCTTGGCGGTCAACAGCGCCTCAAGCTTTTCCTGGTCCCGAGCAAACTGACGGATGCCTTCAGCCAGCTTCTCGGTCGCCATCGCGTCCTCGTTGGATGCCCAACGGAACTGCGCTTCAGTCATATGCACACGCGCTTCGCCTGCGTGGCCTGGCGACAGCTTGCGTTCCAGCTTGCCTTCATCCGCAGCGAGTTTCTCCAGCAAGTCCGGGCTGATGGTCAGGCGATCACAGCCAGCCAGTTCTTCGATCTGGCTCAGGTTGCGGAAGCTCGCCCCCATCACCACGGTCTTGTAGCCGTTGGCCTTGTAGTAGTTGTAGATGCGCGTGACCGACTGTACGCCCGGATCATCGGTGCCGGTGTAGTCGTTGCCGCTGGATTTCTTGTACCAGTCATAGATGCGGCCTACGAACGGCGAAATCAGGAATACACCCGCTTCAGCGCACGCCACGGCCTGGGCGAAGGAGAACAGCAGGGTCAGATTGGTCTGGATACCTTCTTTTTCCAGCTGTTCGGCGGCACGGATGCCTTCCCAAGTGGAAGCAATCTTGATCAGTACGCGATCGCGGCCGATGCCCGCTTTTTCGTACAGGTCAATCAGGCGATGAGCACGCTTGAGCATGGCATCGGTATCGAACGACAGGCGCGCATCCACTTCGGTGGAGATGCGCCCGGGAATCACTTTGAGGATCTCTTGGCCCACAGCCACCGAAAAACGGTCACTGGCCAGGCCTACATCGCCGTTGCAGTCGGTGACGCACTCATCCAGCAGCTTTGCATAACCTGGCATCGAGGCGGCCTTGAGCAGCAGGGAAGGGTTAGTGGTGGCATCCTGCGGCTTGAGCTTGGCGAGTGTTGAAAAGTCACCGGTATCGGCAACCACAGTGGTGAATTGCTTGAGTTGTTCCAGCTTGGAAGTCATGGGCGTGCTCTGTCCTATGGGTCTGATGACATTACCCGAGGGCTGATAGACGCTCAAGGGTGCATGCGCGTATCAACGGGCCCAGCGGCAACATCTGCAAAACGGACGTTTGAATGGCGAGACCCGGTGTCGCTAAATACGATGCCAAATCGAGGCACAGGTTCAAAGCAACTGAGCATAGATACTTCGGTGCCCCGGTATCGAGTCACGCCTACGGTCGGGTGAGCAGTGTCCTGGCGGACGTTTCCGCCGGCTTCGACTGACCTTCGGACGTCAACAGGCCAAAATTGCGTTCTCGATCATTCCCGCCTGAATCACTGTTCTTCCATTCATACAGGGACGTCAGCGGGATATTGAGTTTTTTCACATCGGAGATGAACGTGCTTATTTTGCCGGCTTGCCCGTGGATCCCGCCGTTGGAGTCGAGCGAGGGCACGCCCCATTCGCTGATAACCCCCGGGAGATGGAAGTTTCGCTGAATGAATGCTTGGGCATTCTCGATCTTGGCGGCGGACATGCCATAGGGGTGATAAGAAATCGCGCTCAGGCATTTGGGGTAATCACTGACCAGCTTGTTCAGCGCGACTGTAGACGCGCTGCCCGCGCTCGGCGCCCTGGCGAAGCCAAAGCCGATCAGCGGTGTGCTTGGCGCTTTTTGCTGCAGCGTATGGCACACGGCGCTCATGAACGGAACGAAGGTGGTTTCGAAGTCGCGGGTTGGCCAGTATTTTTCCAGGTCCGGCTCGTTCCATATTTCAATGGCAACCAGTTGCGTGCCGTAGGACTGTTCCAGGGCGAACACCGCGTTGGCGAACTGTTCGCCGGCGGTCGCCAGTTCGCCGGGGTCGCCGGGTGTAGCCGTCAGTGCCTTGGTTGAGCGAACGGTCATCAGTACCGGCAATTCTGCGGACTTGGCGGCGGCAAACGCATCACTGATCTGCTTCTGATACGCCGGGCCAGTCAGGTTGTTGGTCCACACGCCAAAACGCACGAATCCAAACCCTGTCGCTTTGATCTGTCTGGCGTCGGTGGCGCTGAAGTTCTGGATCTTGACCTGGACTCCGATGTTTTTGTTGCTGGTCAGCGCGGGGAACAGTTCGCTGGCGTGAGCCTGACTGCCTGCACCGAGCATGAGCAGGGTTGAAACGGCAAGTCGTTTGAAACGTGATGAGTGCATGTCGGGCTTCCTCAAATCGATCTATCTATAACGATGAACAGACAGGTGTGATGTTATTAGTTCGATGCGTGGTTAAGTTTCGAAGTGCGCGAATGTTATTTTTTGTCAGGTCGTCAATGTTAGAAACCCGGCGTTATTTTTGGTCCGGTTATTCTAGTTGGGTGGTTTTTAAGTGTCGTGGTACTAAATACGCTTGTATTTACAAGGCTGATTCGTTTCTGAGTGCGAAATGAACCCGCGGGTTCACTCAAATCCCCGCTACGTATTGGTCGATTCGACATGACACGGGAAGCGTTGCCTTGTTCAGAAATATCCTTGTCGTCTGCGTAGGCAACATTTGCCGAAGTCCGACAGCAGAAATACTGCTGCGTAATGCGCTGGCATCCTCAACCATTGCAGTCACCTCCGCAGGTCTCGGCGCTCGCGTTGGCGAGTCCATGGAACCGGCGGCACGCCAGGTTCTGGAAGAACATGGGCATAGCGCGCAAGCCTTTACAGCGCGGCAAATAACCCCGGACATTGTTAATGAGTCGGACCTGGTTCTGGTCATGGAAAAAGAGCATGTGAACCAAGTGCTGAAGATTGCATCGCACGCCAGGGGGAAAGTGTTTCTTCTCGGCAAGTGGCAAAGTGATCGAGAAATACAGGATCCCTATCGTCAAGGAAAAGCAGCTTTTATTCATGCTCATGCATTGATTGAAGCGGCTGTTTGCTCATGGGCGCAGCGCCTCGGGCATTGATGAATACTTTTCAGATCAGTAAAGGGTAAGAACCCACTTATGCAGTTACCGTCACTAGTCGGCACTCGGGATAACGATCGAGATGATATTGATCTTCTCGGTATATTAGGCAGTTTAATTGATCGGAAATGGTTGATAGGCGCGTGCACCGGTGTATTTATGGTGAGCGGCGTGGCCTATTCGGTTTTGTCGACGCCGGTGTATCTGGCGAACGCATTGGTCCAGGTCGAACCGAAAAAGAACGACATGCTCGGTTTCTCCGACCTCAACAGCATGCTCAATGGACAATCTCCGTCGGTCACCGAGATCGGCATCATCAAGTCTCGCGCAGTCATTGGCAAAACCGTCGATGATTTACACCTTGATATCGAAGTCACGCCCAACACCTTCCCGCTGATCGGCGGTTTTCTCGCCCGACGCTATAAGGGCAATTCTGTCGCCACCGCGCTTTTTGGCCTGAACAGCTACGCCTGGGGCGGTGAGCACCTGGACATCGCACAGCTCA
This sequence comes from Pseudomonas mucidolens, assembly GCF_900106045.1. Taxonomy (NCBI): domain Bacteria; kingdom Pseudomonadati; phylum Pseudomonadota; class Gammaproteobacteria; order Pseudomonadales; family Pseudomonadaceae; genus Pseudomonas; species Pseudomonas mucidolens. The sequence continues at coordinate 945,819 of NZ_LT629802.1, forward strand.
ATCTGCCTGAAGAGTTGCTGGGCAGGAAACTCACGCTGGTGGCCGCCGAACAGCATCGATTCCAGCTTTTTGATGACAACGACAACCTGTTGGTGGACGGCGTTGTCGGTGAAGGGTTTCGGCAAAATGGCATCGAAGGGCTGATCGCCACGCTGGCGGCCAATCCCGGTACCCGTTTTGAAGTGGTGCGCAATCCGCGCATTGTCACCATCCTTGATTATCAGGAAGCGCTGGATGTTTCCGAGCAAGGCAAGGAGTCGGGCATCATCCGTCTGGCGTTGGCCAGCCCTGACTACGTCCAGGCGGTGAAGATTCTGGATAAGGTTTCCACGTTATATGTACAGCAAAACGTGGAGCGCACGTCGGCCGAAGCGGCGCAAAGCCTGGAATTCCTGCAAGCCCAGCTGCCGCAAGTCAAAAACGATCTGATCAAGGCCAGCGATGCGCTCAACGGTTATCAGACCCGCGGCAAGACCGTCAATATTTCCCTCGAAACCCAATCGGTGCTGGAGCAGATTGTCGGCCTGGACACGCGTATTTCCGACTTGAAGCTGCAACAAGCGGAGCTTGATCGTAAGTTCACCAAGCAGCATCCGGCCTATCGGGCCCTGATGACGCAGATCGGGGAATTGACTCGCCAGCAGCAGAGCCTGGAGAGCAAGGTTCAAGATCTGCCCGCCACGCAGCAGGAGTTGCTCAACCTGACCCGCGACGTGGAAGTGGCGTCGCAGATCTACACGCAGTTGCTGAACAAGTCCCAGGAGCTGGACATCGTCAGGGCCGGGGCGGTGGGCAATGTGCGTCTGATCGACACGGCGGATGTCGACAAGACCACGCCGGTCAAACCGCGCAAAGCCCTGATCGTGCTGATTGCGACTTTCCTCGGCGCGTTTGTCGGCGTCGCCCTGGTACTCCTGCGTAAATCCTTGAGTCGAGGCCTGGAGGGGCCGGAGGCCATCGAGCAACTCGGGTTGCCGGTGTATGCGTCGATTCCCTACAGCGCGCTGCAACAGGAAGAGGACAGTAAAAAACTGCGCTTGAGTGACGAGTCGGGCCGGCAGGCTTTTCTGTTGGCTCTACGGAACCCGACAGACCTGTCTATCGAGTCCATCCGTAGTTTGCGTACCTGCCTGCACTTCGCGGGACTGGATTCGACCAACAACCGGATCATGATTTCCGGCCCAAGCCCCCAGGTAGGTAAAACCTTCGTCTCGTCCAACCTCGCCGCAGTCATGGCGCAAAGTGGGCAGCGGGTGGTACTGATCGATGCCGATATGCGCAAGGGGCATTTGCACAAGACGCTCAATACGCCCATCACCAATGGCTTGTCGGACCTACTGGTCAAGCGCTGCAGCCTCGAGCAGGGCATCCATGAAGCCGAGATTGATAAGCTGCATTTCATCAGTCGCGGACAGGTCCCGCCTAACCCGTCAGAGCTGTTGATGCATGCGAACTTCCGTGAGCTGCTCGCGCAACTCAGCGACCTGTATGACGTGGTGATCATTGACACGCCACCACTCCTGGCCGTGACCGACGCGGCTATCGTCGGCCGTGATGCGGCGATCAGCCTGATCGTTACGCGCTTCGGCGTGAACCCCGCCAAAGAGATCGAGTTGACGATTCGTCGATTCGCCCAGAACGGTATTCAGTTGAAGGGTGCGGTGTTCAATGGTGTCGAGAAACGTGCAGCGAGCTACTACGGCAATGGCGGTTACAACTACGAGTATGCCTCCGACAAATCTTGATTCGAAGAGGGGCATTACCTGCATGGAAATGGGTGGATTGTGAAAAAAGTACTGCACGTGGCCGAAACGATTAAAGGCGGTGTCGCTACCGTTATTCGGACGATATCGGCGCCACCTCAGGGCGAAGCATCGAACTATGAACTGGTCTATCTGATCCCGCTCGACCAGAAAAAAGAACTGCAGGGCATCGATGAGCGACAGATCAGAACCTTCGTCAGAACCAAGCGGGACGCACTGTCGTTGCTGCGATTCGCCTGGAACCTGACCCGTGTGATTTTCAAGGAAAAACCTGATGTGGTGCACTTGCACAGCACCTTTTCCGGGGTCATTGGCCGTTGCGTGTGCGTGCTCCTGAAACCGTGGCGTTCGCCGAGGATTATTTACTGCCCCCATGCCTTTTCGTTTTTGATGGAAAGTTCGCCGGCCAAACAGAAGGTCTATTCGCTGATTGAGCGGCTGTTGCAGAAAGTCACGGATGTGATCATTTGCGTCAGCCAATACGAGCTGGACACCGCCGCGACGTTTGGTATTGATCGCCATCGCATGACCTTGATCTACAACGGTATCCACCACAAGGACGATGTGCCTGCAAGCAGTGGGCCGGGGCCCGTCCATCTGCTTTTTGTGGGGCGACTCGACTATCAGAAGGGCTTTGACGTGTTGCTCAAGGCGTTTGCCGGGGTGCAGCGCACTGATCTGAAACTGACCGTGGTTGGCAGTGCGGTCATCGAAGACGCCGTAGACCGCCCGGTGTTAGACGCAGTCGAGTACGTGCCGTGGGTGACGCCGGCCGAAGTGAACGCGCTTTATCAGGCCGCGGATGCGCTGATCGTCCCCAGTCGGTGGGAGGGCTTTGCCATGGTGCCTCTGGAAGGCATGGCCATGGGGCTACCGGTGATTGCCAGTGACTGCACCTCGTTGCCCGAGTTGGTCACCCATGGTGTGACCGGCTACATCTTCCCCACCGGGGACCACCAGGCCCTGACCGAGTTGTTGGCGAATATCGAGAAGCCCGGGTTGCTGGCACTCGGTGCCGAAGGCCGCAAGATAGTCCGCGAGCGATTCAGTGCCACGTTAATGATCAGGCAAACCTACGACGTGTATTCCGCTCCCTCTTATCAAGTAGAACTCAGCTCATGAACGTAACTATTTTGCATGGCTACAGCGCCTCCAACTCCGGTGATGGCCTTCTCGTGGATTTGGCAATCGCCCTGGTGCTGCGAAACTTTGGCGCGGATACCTCGATCAACGTCGTGGCCTCGGATCCGCAATCATTCAGCTACTTGCCTTACAAACGCTATGACGCGCCGGTGATGGCGGCCAAGGGGTTGGGGCGGGTCAGGCAGGCGCTGTTTCTTGATCAGTCCTACACCGGCCTTGCGAATCTTTTGCGTTCAAGCGACTTGATCGTCGGGGTAGGCGGCGGCTATATGCGCTCCAAAAGCGCGTTTGAACACATCAAGTTGAAACTGGGGCATGCCAAGCAACTGGAAACGGCGATCCTCAGCAAGGTGCCTTCGGTGTATCTGCCGCAGAGCATCGGTCCCTTTCACGGTGAAAGCAGCAAGATCGTCGGGCACTACGCGAATGCCGACGCGGTGTTTGTCCGGGACAACAGGTCGTCGGAGATTTTCGCGACCCATGAAAATGTCTACCGCGTGCCTGACCTCGCGGTGCAGGCATTGGCCAGCAAGATTCTCCTGCAACCCAAGTTCACCCGTTGTGCCTCTTCGCCGGCGGTGGTCTGCGTGGTGCTGCGCAAACCGCCAGCGTGGAGCAAGGAGAAGAAAGTCGCTTACGTGGCTAACTTGAAGCGCCTGCTGCAGCGCCTGAAGAACAAGAGCAAAGTCGTCTGCGCGGTGCAAAGCGCTGTGCGCGGCAATGATGACGGCGCGTTCTATCGAGAACTGGGCATTACCGAGGAGCTGTTGTCACTGAAGGCGACCCTCGCCAAATATCAGCCAGACGTGGTCATTTCCGTCAGGTTGCACGGGGCCATCGAATCGCTGCTGGCGGGCGTTCCGGCGTACCACATCAGTTATGAGCGCAAGGGCTTTGGCGCCTATCAGGACATGGGTGTGGAAGACTGGGTGATCAATGGCGGCGAGATCAATGTCGACAGCATCATTGACACGGTTTACGCACCGAATGCGTTGTCCCGATTTGGCAAGCAGTTGACGGATACCTGCAAGGAGATTGAGGCCAAGACGCTGGTCATGGACTCGATCATCAAGGGCATCGTGCGATGATATTCCGGCTATTGCTCCGGGGCGGAGCTTTAGGCGCGAAGTTTCTGCTGGTGTTGGCCATCACCCATTATCTAGGGTATGAGGCGTTGGGGTTTTACGGCGTGGTGATGGCCGCGTCTTTGATTGCGTCGAAGTTCTACAGCGTGGGGTTCAGTTCCGAAATCAATCGGCTGATCAGCGTGGGTGACAGTTCGCGATGGGTGGTGGATAAGGTCCTGTTGCTGTACCTGGCCGTGGGGATCTTGTTGTCGGTGGCGACGGTGGCGGTCTATTCGTTGTTCCAGGCGGTCGAGGCGAGTGCCGCACTGGTGGCTTGCGTGGCACTGTTGCTGCTCACCGAGCACCTGTCCTTTGAAATAAATTCGTTTGTGTTCTCTGCCCAGAGAGCCACGTGGGGCGCGATTCTCTATTTTGTCAAAACCGGGCTCTGGGCGCTGTTGGCGTTGGGCGGGCTGTTGTCGGGCTGGGTATCGAGCATCGCCAGTGTGCTGTGGTTATGGGTGGCGGCCAATGTGCTGGTGATTGTTGCCGGCTACCTGATTGTGGTGAACGTTCACCGTGGGCGGGCGACAGGTTCCCTCACCACGGCCTCGGTCTGGAAAGCCGGATTACCGTTTTATCTGGGGACTGGCTTGATCGCATTGAGCCAATACACCGAGCGCTTCCTGATTCTCGACATCGAGCCCTACGCGAGTCTGGGCAAGTACGTTTACGCTTGGTCAGCAGCCAACACCTTGCAAGCGCTTTCCTACGCCGTGGTTGCGGTAGTGGGCATCCCGGTACTTGCCAAGCGCTATCAGAACCAGCAACAAGCGCTGAGCATCCGGCAATTGTTCATGAATCAGTGGGTGATGCGTTCCCTGGTGGTGTCAGGTGTTGTGGCGTTGATGATTTATCTGTTCTTCAATGTCGCGCTGGATTATGTCGGTACCACGGTGCCGCGTCCGGATAACGCCATTCTCGGCGTACTGATTTTTTCCTTTGCCCTGCGTGCTGTCGGCGACATCGTCTGGGGCGGTCTTATCGCATCGAAGAACAGTCGGCTGTCACTCATTAGCGCGGCCATCTGCCTGCTGGTTTCCCTGCCGGTCAGTTACATGCTGATCAAGCATCATTCCATTTATGGTGCGGCATGGGGGAACGTCTTTTCGATCACCGTACAGCTCGGCGCTATCGCCTTGCTGACCCGGTTTTCCCGAGCGAAGGTGACGCTGTAATGGGGTTCAGATTACCTTCCATCGAGTTTCGCGGCAGAAAGCTCGATTCGTCGATCTCGTTTCTGATTCTGTTCAGTGGCCTGTTTCTTTCTGTCGCCATGCCGCTTCTGATGCACCGCGATCCGGGGCCCGATGCCATGACGTTGTGGTCGTCCTACGCGCGTGCTGACAACTGCAACTTCTGGAATCCCTTCTCACCAGACCGGTCTTCCTACGAATGCTCGGCCTATCTACTGCGACCCACCGGCATCAATCTGACCAATGCCTGGGCGTACGGGATGGCGTGCAACCTGTTCCTGACAGCCATCCCGGTGTTTATTTTCAGGCGCATGCCGCTGACGATTTTTCTGACCCTGTGCTTGTGGGGCGTGGTGCGGTCGTTTTTCCTGGAAAACCTGACCAAGGAAATCATTGTCTCGGTAGCGATGATTTCTATTTTGCTGTTCTCGTTTTCCAGGCGGTACCGCGGCGGATTTTTCTTCTCCGCGCTGATCTACGGCGTATTGATCCGGCCTTACTGGATCTTGTTTTCGCTGGTCTGGATCGGCGTGTGCTTCATGAAGAAGTACGTGTCTCGACTGACCTTTTTCCTGATGCTGTTTGTGTTCTACCTGGCAATCGCCACGGCGATTCAACTGGTGGCCGGTTATTCGGTGTCATCGATTCGCGCCAGCAACAATGAGTTGCGCACGGCGGGCGAGGAGGGGTCCAAGTCGCTGATTGTTTCCTGGCTCAATGGTGGTGACTTCGTGTCGCAGGCGCTTGATTCGCTGATTATCTTCTTCCGCCTGTCGTTTCCTGTGGAGTTGATTCTGCTCTCCGGTCTCGGCCAGATCATCTTTGTGGTGCTGATGATGATGACCTCGTTGCTGATGTTCAAAATGATCACGTCCAGCGACTACAAGGGCGTGCACATCCCACCCAAAGTCAAAGAGCTGATCGCCATTCCTCTGTCTTTTTTGCTGGTGCAGGGTTTGTTCGAGCCCGACTTCGGCTCCTTTGCCCGACATTTTTCCATGGTCGTGCCGGTGCTGTTCCTGGGCCTGGGGTTGCAGATGCGCGCCAAGAAGCCTGAGTTGGTTGAATCGAGAATCCTGAACTGAGGCGGGTGCTTTATGTCGAGCAATAAAAAGTCGCTGGAGATCGAGACCCTACGGGGACTTGCCTGCCTGTTGCTGGTGCTTTATCACGTGATAGGTCCTTTGGGCGGCGGTTTGAAAATAGACCTGGGCTCGCCTTTGCGGGTGATCGCTGACTCCATGGTTTATGTGCGCATGCCGTTGTTCACGTTTATTTCGGGCTACATCTATTCCATCTACAAAATCAGGGGGAATGACTTCTCCGCTTATTTTGTCGGCAAGGTCAGGCGGTTGATCGTGCCGTTGTTTTGCGTGGGGATTCCGTTTTCGGTGCTGCAGGCGATTGGGCCCGGGGTGAACAAGGACGTGGGACTGGTCGATGCATTGCTGTCGTTCTATGTGCCGGTCAATCACTTCTGGTTTTTACAGGCGGTGTTCATCATCTTTGTATTTGTCGGCCTGCTGGAGTGGCGGGGCCTGTTGCAGACAGCGAGGCGCTTGTACCTGTTGCTGGCGTTCGCGGCGCTGGTGTTTCTGCTGCCGCCCTTTGCGGTAGATGCGTTTGGCATCAATGGAGCGATCTATCTGCTGCCGTTTTTTGTGATGGGCATGATTGGCCATGAAAAGGTCAACGCGATAAGGCAATCACTCAAGGTGATCGGGCCGCTGGTATTCATGTTGATATCCTTGGCGCTGCTGTATGTGGCAGCGGTGGATCGCGAGTTGATTGTCGATCGCCGAAGCCTGGTCGGGTTGGTGGTGGGATGCGTGTCGTGCGTGGCGCTGCTGTCGAGCAACATGCGGGTGCAAGGGTTGATCTGGCTCGGTGGATATTCCTACGCGATTTTCCTGTTTCACGTGTTGTTTGCCGCCACTTCGCGATTTGCGCTGGGGCGCCTGGGCGTCAACGATGAAATGGTCCTGGTACTCAGTGGCGTGGCCTGTGGTTTGCTGGGGCCGGTGCTGCTGTCGAGTATTTTCAGCCGCTTTGCCCTCACGTCGACGCTGTTTCTGGGGGAGCGGGCAGCCCGTAGAAAAGCACCGGCCGCCGTTGCTGTATCGCAATCCTGATGATTGCTCGGATAAAGGAAGTGACACATGTTCGCAATCGATGACGTACCTCACGCGCCGGCTTCGGTGATCGAGGTCGGTGATGCTCGTGAACGGTTTGAGCAATGGCGCGCAGGAACGTCGGGGAAGGTGCTAGCCATCTCGGTGATCGGTGACAGCTACAGTGCCGGGCAAGATTTTTATCTGAACAGGCTCGTCCAGCGGCTCACTAAAGCGACGGGGTTTGCCGGGCCAGGCTATATCGGATTCAACCACGGCGCGGCGCTCGGCGGTACCCATTACAAATACACCCGAAGCAGCGAGAAGTATTTCGGCGGTGATTGGGCGGTGTCCCGTCTTGGCCAGGCGAGCCCCGACAGCCGCACAATCAGAGGCCGTCCCGGTGCTTATCTGGAGATAGATGCCAGTCCGACAGCCGCTGTTGATACGAGCATTGCCCAGGCGAAGTTACTCTACCTGGGGGACGGAGAAGCTAATCAGGTGCGCTACCGTTGGACGGCTTCTGGGCGGTGGCATTCATTGCAGATCGGGGGCTCAGGCGTCCAGGAAGTGCTGTTGTCCGGCGCGCCTGACACCGCCGAGTGGGCGTTCCGGCTTGAGGTGGTCAAAGGTGCGCCAACCCTGTTCGGCCTGTGGTTGAGCAATCACGAAGAGGGGGTCAGGGTGTCCAAGCTCGCGGCATCCGGCGCGGCATCTGCAGATTTCTACAACAGCGATGATCAGTGGCAGACGCAGTGGAAAGCAGTGGTGTCGAAGATTCCTGCGGACATGTACCTGATCATGTTGGGTGGCAATGACCAGGGGTTTGGCGTGAAACCTGAGCAGTATCTGCGCAACATTCAAGGTCTGGTGCGGATGGTGCGTGAGATTCAGCCTGCGGCGAGTATCAACCTGATCCTGCGTCAGGACACTACGCGCTCGAGTGCTTATCCGATGTCGGCTTACGCGCGGGTTCTGGAGCCGTGGGCACGCATGGAACACCTGGGTTACGCCGATATGCAGTGCGCGTTCGGTCTCGACTTCAAACGCTACGCCAGCGATGGCGCCGCGCCGATGATCGGCCCGGACAGCATTCACCCTATCCCCGGCTCGGGAGGGCGGGTGATCGCGGATTACCTTTATCGCCTGATTGTCGGTGGGAATGATGCGGTTTCGCCGCAGGACACCTGCGGCGCGGTGCGACAAGGTAATGGCCTTGAGAAGCGCAATTAACTCCAAGTAGATAAGGCTGTTGTGGCGAGCGGGCTTGTCCCGCGCTGGGCTGCGAAGCAGCCCCAGTAAGCCGAATGCGGTGTATCAGATACTCCGTGGCGGCTGGTTTCGAGGCTGCTTCGCAGTCCAACGCGGGACAAGCCCGCTCGCCACAGGGAAGTTCGTCAGTTTCTGAAAGTTGTGTAGAACTTCAGCTCAAAACAGCTCTTCAGTTTGCTGCGGGATACCGCTACACATGCCTTTCTCGAAGTGCTCCAACTGGCTCAGCAACTCCGCGGTTTTGAGGGGCATCAACAGTGGGTCACAGCGGGTTTCCACCGTGATGATGATGGCGGGATCGCTGCCGTGCATACGCGCGCGAAATCGCCAATCGCTGAAAATCACCTTCAGCCCGTCGCGTTCGTCAATATCCAGCGCCTGTTGGCTGTACAGCGATTTTAGATGGGTGAGAAGGGAGGCAGGGTCGAGCACCGGTCGACGGATTTCTCCGGAGGAGGGAAACAGCCCGATCCGTTCAACCATCAGTGTGGAACCCAGCCAGGCCCCGACGGGGGAGGGTAACGACGGATACAGTGACAACCAGGCCATCACTCCGACGTTACCCATCTGCCGTTCAATGTCTGCCGAGCGTTTTGCAATGTTCATAGTGGTCTGCCTGAATGACGATTGGCGACGGTTGTGTCGTGTGCGTAATGTGCTGAGGTGGCGCCCTGGTTAAAGGCCGTTGAGGTAGAGGTGCTCGTAACAAAAGTTGGTCGCCTCGACGTAGCCTTCCGCGCCGCCGCAATCGAAGCGTAGGCCTTCGAACTTGTAGGCCAGCACGAAACCAGCCTGCGCCTGCTTCATCAGGGCGTCGGTAATCTGGATCTCGCCCCCTTTGCCGGGCTGGGTATCGGCGATCAGATCAAAGATATCGGGTGTCAGAATGTACCGGCCGATGATTGCCAGATTGGACGGCGCGTCCTCCGGGCTGGGCTTTTCAACCATGTTGTTGACCCGGTAGACGCCTTCGGAAATCATCTCGCCAGCGATCACGCCGTACTTGTGTGTCTGATCACGGGGGACTTCTTGAATGGCCACGATCGAGCAGCGGTACTTCTTGTAGAGCTGGATCATTTGCGCCAGTACGCCATCTCCTTGCAGATTCAGGCACAAGTCATCCGCGAGCACCACGGCGAAAGGTTCATCACCGATCAACGGACGACCGCTGAGAATCGCGTGGCCCAAACCCTTCATCTCGATCTGTCGGGTATAGGAGAAGGTGCAGGTTTCGATCAGCTCGCGGGTCCCTGCGAGGAATTTCTCCTTTTCGGTGCCGCGAATCTGATGCTCCAGCTCATAGCTGATGTCAAAGTGATCTTCCAGTGCGCGTTTGCCTCGCCCGGTCACGATTGCCATGTGTTGCAGGCCGGCGTCCCGTGCTTCTTCTACGGCGTACTGAATCAACGGCTTGTTGACGATCGGCAGCATCTCCTTGGGCATCGCTTTGGTGGCCGGCAGGAAACGCGTGCCATAGCCAGCGGCGGGGAACAAACATTTACGAATCATAATTTATCCTGGTAGTCACGAATCACGGGTAACTTGAGGTGGGCAATAAGCAAAGATGATAAGTTTTACTAAACGACTACTTTAATACCTGAGATGGGTTGTTAATGGCAATTAGTGTCAGCTGTATAACAGTCGAATGTTATGAGTTGTCAGTCTGTGCCATGTTAGTTATTTTTCGTCGGTATCCGTTGATAGTGGTGAGCGTTTCATAGTGCTAAATAAGTACCCGCTAGTACGCTTGCCTGGCCCGAATATTTATCGGCGGCAGTTGAACTAACGGTACTGCTTGTTGTTATCGTGCCTGGTGCTCTGTGCGGTATTTTTTTACGCACCTCTAGTGCTGGGCGCTGCACAGCTTATTAAGCCCTTGATCCTACTATGGACCGCGCTATGAAGATTCTGGTAACGGGTGGCACCGGGTACATCGGCTCGCACACCACACTTGCGCTGCTTGAAGCGGGTTTTGACGTGGTGGTGCTGGACAATCTTTGCAACAGCTCCGACGCTGCGTTGCACGCCGTGGAGGCTATCTGCGGTAAAAGTGCGCAGATGATTCACGGGGATGTGTGCGACAGAGCGTTGCTGGACCGGATTTTCCAGCAACATGCCATTGATGCGGTCCTGCATTTCGCCGGGCTCAAGGCGGTTGGCGAGAGCGTGCGCAAGCCGCTTGAGTATTACGAAGCGAATGTCGGTGGCAGCCTCACACTGTGTCAGGCGATGACTGCCGCGGGTGTGTTTCGCCTGGTGTTCAGTTCATCGGCCACGGTCTACGGCACGCCGGAGCAGATGCCGATCAGCGAAGACCTGCCTACTGGCAGCCCCACCAATCCCTACGGCCAATCCAAGCTGATCGTCGAAAACCTGCTACGCGAGCTGTGTGCGGCGGAGCCGCGCTGGAGCATCGCCCTGTTACGCTACTTCAATCCGATCGGTGCGCATGACAGCGGTCATCTGGGTGAGGACCCCAACGGCATACCGAATAACCTGGTGCCTTACATCAGTCAGGTAGCGGTTGGCAGTCTGCAAGAGCTGTCGATCTTCGGTGACGATTACCCTACGGTGGATGGCACCGGTGTGCGTGACTATATCCACGTTGTGGATCTGGCGGACGGGCATCTGAAGGCGTTGCAGTCGATCTCGCAACGCACGGGTATCAATATCTGGAATCTCGGCACGGGCGATGGCTACAGCGTGTTGCAGGTGCTGCGCGCGTTCGAGCAGGCCTCAGGTCGGCCGGTGCCGTATCGGGTAATGCCGCGCCGCTCGGGTGACGTCGCCGAGAGTTGGGCAGACCCTTCCAAGGCCGCCCGTGAACTCGGCTGGAGGGCCACGCGCAGTTTGCAGCAAATGATGACAGACACCTGGCGCTGGCAATCGAACCACCCGAAGGGCTACCACGGATAAGGGCGCTGCCATTGTGCTCGCAGCGACTGTACTGAATGTTATAAATCGGCTGGAACGTTAATTATCGTCGGGAAATTCGGCTGGCAATGCATCCGGCAAATCCGTAGATATAAACCCTGCCGTTCGACATTTATTCGTCAGGTTTGACTGTGAATGAAAAACGGATCTTGTTCGCACTTTTTGCGACTTGAACTTTCCACCTCTAACCGAGTACCTGTTTTTTAACAGGCCCGAACGTTAGAAAAGGAGTTGATATGAAAAAAGTGATGGCAATTGCCCTGTTGTCGATGTTTGGCAACTGGGCGTCCGCAGCGGAAACACCGCTGACACTGGCAACCAATGTCGTCGGCAGCGTGGCAGCTTCACAAGCTCCTGCGGCCAGTACGGCAATGGTAGCGGGTGCAGTGGCGGCTTCCAACAGTGGCGGCAACGCCAACGGCGGTACAACCGGGACCACAGGTACTACCGGTACTACCGGCACCAGTAACTGAGAAACCCTGTAGGTGTAATACAAGGTCGCCCGATGAAAGTCGGGTGATCTTGTTTAGATTTGCCCTTGAATAGCGTAGTGCCATTATGACTCGTAGTTTTCCTTTTTTGATGCTGGCAAGTATCGCTTTGCAAGGTTGTATGTTTTCTCCGGGGCAACACCTGAGTACCAGCGATATCACGCGCCAAGGGGCCGGTGAAAGCAGTCGCGTCGAGTTGATCCCGATCACCCCCAAGCTCATCGCGATGGACAGGGCCACGCAAAAACGCGCATCGCTGCCCGCGGAACTGCTGGCGGCGCCTGCGGAATATCGCATCGGCAACAATGATGTCTTGTACATCACGGTCTGGGACCACCCCGAGCTGACGGCGCCTTCCGGTGCGCAGCAGCAGATCGATGCCAACGGGCGCCTGGTGCGTTCCGATGGCACCTTGTATTACCCCTATATCGGAGAAGTCCAGGCTGCTGGTAAAACCATCCAGCAACTGCGTTCGGACATCGCCTCAAGGTTGTCGGCCTTTATCGCGGACCCGCAAGTGGATGTCGCCATGTTGCGTTTCGCCAGCCAGAAGGTGGTGGTGTCGGGTGCGGTATCGAAGGCCGGTCCGCAACCGATTTCCACCAACCCGCTGAGTCTGGTCGAAGCCCTCGGTTCTGCCGGTATCGACCCGCTCAATGCGGATTTGTCCGGCTTGCTGCTGACGCGCGGCGGGCGGGTGTATCCGCTGAACCTCGACGTCCTCAATCAGCAGGATTCCGAATTGCAGAACGTCTACCTCAAAGGTGGCGATCAGTTGTATTTGCCCTACAACGATAACAAGCGCATCTACGTCATGGGCGAAGTCAATCAGCCGCGCGCGCTGACGTTCAAAACCGCCACCATGAACCTGTCTGACGTACTGGGCTCGGTGGGTGGGTTGAGCCAGACCACCTCGAACGGCAACGCGGTCTACGTCATCAGGGGCGTTGAGAACCTTGATGTGGAGCCGGCGAAAATCTATCAACTGCAAGCCGAATCGCCGACCGCCATGGCGTTGGCCACGCATTTCGATGTACGTCCCCAGGACATTGTCTATGTGGGCCCGGCCAATGTGACGCGCTGGAACCGTTTCATCAGCCAACTGGTGCCGTCGGCAGCCATCCTCGGGGCGGGGGCTTCGGCAGCGAAGAACCTGAATGATGCCAGCAGCAGTAATAAATAAGGCCTGGTCTGATTGTGAGAACGTTGAAACTTTGCGTCTGCGTGATAGCGGCCTTGTTGTGTGGATGTAACCCGCTGATGAACGCCTCTTTGACCAACTTCAAAGCGGCGGTGGGTGGACCCGATGATGTGCAAGTGACTGCGGCCCAGGTGGCGCAGGTTAACTTTCCCCAGCTCACATTGACCACGCCCACCGGCTCCGGGGTGTTGGCGATGGTGCGTGAGCGGGGCGACCTGCAGTTTTGGGTCGCGTCCGGCAAGCAGGTGCTGCTGCTGCGCGACGGGCTCGCGGTACGCACCGTCGGCCTGGGTTTCGAAGGTGACCTGGACGGCACGCGGCTCGCTGCGGCCTCGCCTTTCAAGCAAGGCCTGCACACGCTGCCTGATGGCTACACCAGCCAGCGCTGGATTGATCTTTACCAAGGCAGTGAGGTGGGTGTGACGTTGAACAGCCGCTTCTCCCGCAAAGCCATGGAAACCCTCGACATCCTCGACAAGGAATATGCCGTGCTACGTGTCGATGAGCACATCGACGCCCCGGCCATTGGCCTGCGTGCGACTAATCATTACTGGGTGGACCCGGTGGACGGTTTTATTGTGCAGAGCGAGCAGCAATTGACTACTCGACTGCGGGTCAAGATTGTCCAACTGACCCCTGAGCGCAGGTTTGCCCGTTGAAGCGGCTAGCGTTTCTGACGGCGTGCCTACTGTTGATCAGCAGCGTCAGCCAGGCAGCGGTCACCGTCAGTGGCGATGTGCTCAGCCCGGGGCCGGTTGATCTGCCGCCAGGCGGACGGTTGTCGGACGTGATCAGCGTCGCGGTGCCCAATGCCGAAAGCTATTGGCTGGCAGCCGCGTTGCTGCGCCAGTCATTAGTGGAAAAGCAGACTCGGCTGAAAATCGGGGTGCTGTTCGATTTACAGGTGTTGCAGCGTACAGCGTTGATTTTCGACAGACCCAGCCGGGCAAACCTGGCAATGCGTCTGTACGAACAAATCAATGACATGCCGGTCACCGGGCGCCAGGTCACGGTTCTGGACCCGGTTGCCATCGAGGTCGGGTTCGCCCGCAATGTTCGGTTGGATGACGGCGATCACCTCATCTATCCGTTACGCGTCGACGAGGTTGAAGTGCTCGGCGCCGTTGTCGAACCGTGCCGATTACCTTTCGTCGCGTTGCAGGAGGCCCGGGAGTATCTGCAAGGGTGCGCGACACTGGCCGACGCCGAGGCCGATTACCTGTGGCTGATCCAACCCAATGGCGTTACCCGGCAGGTCGGCATAGCGCCGTGGAATCGTGAGAGCGGGCAAGTGCCTGCCGCTGGCAGCAAGATACTGGTGCCGATCAAAAATGATGATCTTGATCCGCCTATTCCTGAACTGAATCAGCAGTTGGCCGAATTTCTTGCCACGCAGCTGGCTGAGGTGGTTCATTGAAATTACGTTTTGCAGCCGTATTGTTATTGCCCTGTGGTTTTGCTCATGCAGAGCCGCGTTTAACTCAGAATGATTTCGGTGGTGTGGGCTTGTTGCAGACGCCCACCGCCAGAATGTCCCCGGCCGGAGAGTTGAGCGTGAATGCCAACCGGACCGAGCCCTATAGTCGTTATAGCGTGGCGCTACAGCCGTTCGACTGGCTGGAAGGCGCGTTTCGCTACACCTCAATCACCGACCGCCGCTACGGCCCGGAATCCTTGAGCGGCAGCCAGAGCTACAAGGATAAGGCGGTCGACCTCAAGGTCCGCCTGTGGAAAGAAACCCACTGGACGCCGGATGTGGCGTTGGGGTTTCGAGACGTCGGCGGTACAGGCCTGTTTTCCAGTGAGTTCCTGGTGGCCAGCAAGCGTTATGACAATTTTGATTTCAGTGCCGGCATCGCCTGGGGTTACTTGGGTAATCGCGGCGATTTCGACAACCCGGCGGGGTGGGTCGACGATCGCTTCGAGACCCGGCCAGACATGGAAGGTACCGGTGATGTCAACGCTGGCGCCTACTTTCGCGGGCGGCCTTCGTTGTTCGGCGGCGTGACCTACCAGACGCCCTGGGACCGGCTCAGCCTGAAACTCGAGTACGAAGGCAACGACTATACAAACGAGCCCAGTGACAGCCTGATTAAACAGGATTCACCGATCAACCTCGGCGCGGTGTTTAAAGTCACCGACTCGATGGATATCAGCGCGGCCTGGGAGCGGGGCAACACCGCGATGTTCGGCCTCACCTTTCACACCAACTTCGCCAGCCGCAAGGCACCGGCCAAGTCCTTTGATCCGCCGGCGGAGCCGCTGCCGGTCAAGGCGCCAACCACCGCAATGGGGCAGGTCGATTGGCCGGATGTGTCCCGGCGCCTGCAGC
Organism: Pseudomonas mucidolens; assembly: GCF_900106045.1. Classification (NCBI taxonomy): domain Bacteria; kingdom Pseudomonadati; phylum Pseudomonadota; class Gammaproteobacteria; order Pseudomonadales; family Pseudomonadaceae; genus Pseudomonas; species Pseudomonas mucidolens. The sequence goes on from NZ_LT629802.1 coordinate 961,389, forward strand.
AAAACGCCGGCTACAAGGTCGAGCGCATCAGCCAGCGTGGTCCCGAGTTAATTGTCTACGGTGAGCAGGGTCGGTATTTTCATTCGGCCAAGGCGGTGGGTCGAGCTAGCCGGATTCTGGACAACAGTGTCAACGAGGATATCGACTGGTTCACGTTGGTGAACAAGCGCTACGACCTCCCGTTGGAAGAAACCAGCGTGCCTCGCAACACCTTTCGCGAGGTGCTCAATAACGAAGAGCCGTTGCAAACGTTGCACCGCACCACCGAGATCAATCCGGCGATGCCGCACAACGAGAAGACCCTCTATACCGAAGCCCGCGACCCCTTCAGCTACGGCATGGGACTGGGCTTCAAACAGAACGTCGGCGGCCCTGACGGCTTCCTCTATCAGTTCAGTGCCGACGCGGACGCCGAGTATCGTTTCAACCGCAATACCTGGTGGAGCGGCATGCTCAGTGCCAATCTGCTGAACAACTTTGACGACTTTGATTACGACGCACCCAGTGGCTTGCCTCGAGTTCGCACGGATTTGCGTAAGTACCTGACAACGTCCGAAGTCACCATGCCGCTGTTCCAGTTCAGTCACGCCGAACAGTTGGACAAAGACCTGTATGGCATGGTCTACGGCGGCTATTTGGAGTCGATGTTTGCCGGGGTGGGGGGCGAGGTGCTGTTTCGGCCGGAGGGCCAGCGCTGGTCGGTCGGGGCGGATCTGAACTACGTGCGTCAGCGCGAATTCGACCAAGGCTTTGGACTGCGCGATTACTCGGTCGTCACAGGCCACATCACCGGCTATACGGACTTGCCCTTCGACACGCTCGCAGCGGTCAGTGTCGGACGCTATCTGGCAGGGGATTGGGGGACTACGATCGATCTTTCGCGAGAGTTTTCCAACGGTGTGCGGTTTGGTGCCTGGGCGTCGGTGACCACTGCCAGCGGCGCCGAATATGGCGAAGGTAGTTTCGACAAAGGCCTATACCTCTCCATCCCGTTCGACGAATTGATGAGCATGTCGACCATGCGCCGCGCCAACCTGGTCTGGGCGCCCCTGACACGGGACGGTGGCGCACGACTCAATCGCAGCTTCCAGTTGCATTCGATGACCGATAGCCGCGACAACGACATGTTCTACCGCAACTTCGAGAAGATCACTGAGTAAAGGTTGTCGATCTACAGGGCCAGCCGCCCTGTAGATCACATCTTTGGTGATCAGCATTGCCCGCGATGCGCAGGATCTTTTGCGCCCACCTGGTCCCGTCGATACCCTGAATCACAGCCACGAAAAAGGGGACTCTCGTCCCCTTGCGGCAGTGCGCCTTCGCTGCTCAAGCCATCAATAAATGTCCTTCGAGAGCAAGGTAAAGGGCGTTTTCAGCAGTATTTTGAGATCCAGCCACAATGACCAGTTATTGATGTACTTAAGGTCGATCTCGACGCGTTTCTGCATCTTGTCGAGGGTGTCGGTCTCGCCGCGGCAACCGTTGATTTGCGCCAGGCCGGTAATGCCCGGTTTGATTCGGTGGCGTGCCATGTAGGCAAGAATTTTCCCCGAGTAGTAGTTGTTATGGGCAATAGCGTGAGGCCTCGGGCCGACCAGGGCCATATGCCCTTGCAGCACGTTGAACAGTTGCGGCAGCTCATCGAGCGAGGTGCGGCGGATAAAGCGTCCGACGGCGGTAATGCGCGAGTCGTTGCGGCTGGCCTGCTTGACCTCATGGTCATCGTGCACGCGCATCGAGCGGAACTTCCAGACCTGGATCACCTTGCCATTCCAACCATGACGGTCCTGTTTGAAGAGGATCGGGCCGGGTGAGTTGAGTTTGACGGACAGCGCAATAAGCGCCAGTACCGGGCTCAGCAGGATGATTGCCAGCAGCGCCACGCTTTTTTCCAGCAGACTTTTGCTCAGTGCGGCGGTGGGCTGGCTGGTCAATGGGCTTTCATTCAAATAGATCGCCGGCAGACCGTCCACGACTCTCACCGAGTGATTGAGCAGCGTCAGGCTGTTCAAGTCCGGCACCCACACCACGTCGACGTTGGCGTCGAGCAAGTCGACATACATGGCTTCGATTTTTGCTGCTTCACTTAGCGGCAGGGTGATGTATAAGCGTCGGATATCATGGATGCCGATCAGCTCCAGCAGATCTTCCTGTGCACCCGCGATGCGTGGGGCGCCTGGCGCCAGTGGGGCTACGGCGCCGGTGCTGACCAAGCCGACCAAGGGTAAATTTTCGAGACTGCTCAGTTTCTTGGCCAGGCCAAGTGCAAGCTCGCCCGTGCCGACGATCAGCGTTCTATGCTCGCTTTTTCGCGACCGTTGATAGTACTTGGAAAATCCGTGCAAGGGCGCATACAGCAGCGCCTGTCCGAGAAACCCGAAGACCGCCCAGTTGAGAATCACCTGGCGGGAAAACAGTGCATCGGCTTTACAGATAAATGCCATGCAGGCCAGCGCAGCCATCGTCATGGACCAACCCATGAACAACCGTCCCAGTCCCGTCAGGTAACTGTCTCGTTTTCTGTATACACCGCTGAACGTATAGGCCGGAACCGAAGCCAGTACCGTCAATGCAGCGCACACACGGTAATAGAACTCGACCGTTCCGGTCTGCCGCTCGGCGAGTATGAACAGCAATGTCACGGCAAAGGCCTGCGCCAGTGCCCATTGACCCCAAAAGGTAAGTCCCTTCAGGCCGGTATTGCGATTGATACGAAGCGTACTTTCCATGCGATATCCCCTAAGACATCCATCCAAATATCGGCAGTCGAGACGCGAGTTGTTTAAGCCGGATTTGTTATTGTTTTAACTAATGTCCTGAAGCTAACAGCATCAAGAAGTCGAACTGTCGTCAGTCAATAGATTAAGTTATTGAGCAAGGGGGTTGTCTGACGAGTTCTAACAAGTGGCGAAGTGCCATTTTTCTGAAGGGAAATGTTGAGTGTTAGAAAACGTCGACAATGAATAACGTCGATAATTAACGAGGGGCGATGAGTAGGCGGGGAGGGCACAAACAAAGTGCGCTTTTTATTGTTGTAATCGCACTGTCGTATGTTTGTGTTAGAAGGGTATCAGGCAGGGTGTGTCTCGGAGACCACTTCCTGGATAAGGCAGTAACCGCGGTTTCTCACGGCGCGAAACAGGCGTTCACCTTTGCTGGCGCTTTTGAACTTGTCTTGCAACCTGCTCAAGCACATTTCCAGGCCGCGGTATTGCTCCGGTTGCCTGCCGATGCTGAGGATCAGTTCATCTCGGCTGACGACACGATCTTCATGATGGAGCATCTTCCTTACGAGGGTGGCTTCCAGCCCAGTCAAGTTAATCTCGACGTTTTCCTTAATCAGCACACTTTGATCATTGTCGAGCTGCCAGGCCTCGCTATAGAGAGCGCCATCTTCATGTTCGCGAGGTCGGTTGCTGAGTCCGGTTGGCGTTGGGGTGACGCAGGTTCGCCCCTCGGACTGCTCCGCCAGCCACTCTGCTTCAAGGGTGGCGAGTATTTTCTGTGTTTCATGTTCGATACGATGGGCGACGTTCTTCCTGCTCACGCTGGTGTATGAGAACCCCACCAGTACCGGGGGGGTATCTTCGATGAACATTTGCGCCTGGGAGGTACCAAACGAATTGAAACGCTTGCTCGAAAGTATGCTCTCAAGCTCACGTTGGGAGGTTGTGCTGTGAGTCACAACGACAAAATATTTTCTGGGGAGGGTTGTACTGATTTCCACGTCTCTCTCTCCTTAAGTGTTCACCAAATTTCGGCTAAAAGTTGACCGGCAGGGGAATAATCAAAGAACAGCGCCTAGGCCGATGAAGGCTCTCGATATGCTCTACGCGATCGGCTTTAAAAGAAATCTTGTTATTGTGGAATAGTGTCACCATGCAATCATGGGGGTTGTTGAGAAACTCAGGATTACCATTGAGTTTCAAGCACTGGTCCAGGGATGGGGTCGATACCTTGATGTAGTTTGGCTGAATCAGGGTGCTGAAGCTTGTTAGCGTCGTGCGTTGAGTACTGTAATCATTCAACGTGATTTCTATACCATGATTTTTTAAAAGGTACATATCAATAATATTGTTTTTTTTATATTTGGAACCCACTTCCCAGAGTGGGGGCGCATTGAGTGACATGACCACTGTATGGCGCAGGTCACGCAAGTTGTTGCCAGATCGGTGTAGCGCTTTGGATGGAAAGAATTTGGCAAGACGCGATTTGGACAGGCGGGGAAACATTCGGTTCAGATTTTTTTTGACGCCGGGCGATTGACGGTCGTTCCTCAGGTAAGACGTCCCGTGCGGCCGTGCCCATACCTCACAGCTTCCCTTGCATGAACGGCCCGGCGGCGTTGGGCGGTGCGCCTGCACCTTGATTCCCGCCTCGTTGGCAAGTAGGCGCTTATCGACTGACGCAAGCCTTGGGGGCTGGCAGCGATTCGGGGCCGTTGCAGGTGAGATACCTCCAATCGCATTCATGCCACAACTCCTACCTTGAGGTAATTGGTCATTCAGGCGGTCGAGATCAGACCTCTCATCAAGCGGTATCCATGCCCGCGAATGCTTTGAATAGCATTGTGGGTGCCATACACCTCTTTGATTTTTCCACGAAGCCGACTGATAGATTTCTCCAGCGCTCTGGGGTCGTAAAAATTGGCGTTCAGACCCATGATTCTGGCAATTTCATCATGACTTAATATGTGGTTGCTGGTTTGCGCCAACGCCTCCAGAATTTTCATTTCTGCAAACGAGATATCCAGCTTCTTGCGGGTGCCTAACAGGCATATACGAGTGGGGTCCAGCACCAGATTGACTTCTCGTTGCCATTCTTCACTGCTGAAGAACCCGGATAGCAACTCAGAGCTTTCGTCGGACAAGGTATTGAGCTTGATACAGCAGTCGGCTCCCGCAAGGTAGTATTTCATCTTGTTGTAGGCGCCCCTGCCCGTGATGACGGCACAGATGATTAAATCCAAATGTGTGGCGCGCAGGTTTTCCACCAGCGCCAGATTCTCATCGAGTGCCTGAGGGTCGTCGATGATGATGAAGATAGCGCGATACAAGTCCGGATCTTCATTTCTCTTGTATGAATGGGTATATGAACTAGCATCAACAGCTATATCAGAATGCACATGCCGCGCGACTAATGCTTTAAAGTTCTCGGCCACAGTGCGAGTACGGCCCAAGGTGAGAACACCTGGTCCCTCATTTGTCGGGCGCTGGCTTCCAGTCGCTAATTTCCCTGTAAGCATCATGCTTTGACTCGAATAGGTGCTGACATCGGGATGTTAAAGCACCGGTTCTCATCTGTGACTGACAATTGGTAACATTCGCGCGGATTTTGCACGTGCGTAGAGACTTTTCTAACATAAAAGATGTTTTTCGATCTTTTTAGTTGATTTTTGCACCTTGCTGAACTAGCGAATTGGCATGCTTAGATGATGGCGAATTGAAATTGTGCCACTATTATTGGAAGGGTGGCAATTTATTTATGTCCTCAAAAGGCCATCATTTCTTCCCGGGAGATTGGCGCCGAAATACTAAAATGTGAAACCTGTCACATTTTTATGCTAGCGAAGCAACCCATCTACATCGAATCGCCTGGCGGTTTGTTATTTGGACGATTACTAACAATTAATGAGTGGTTGGTTAGTTCAGGCGTACTATTCGCAGGTTCTCTGCGCTAAAGGGATACGCTGTATTCAGTATTGTCTTTATGCGAGCGCACGTGTCTGCTGACAGCCATTTATTACTGTTCGATTACTGGATGCCCTAATGCGATTAACGAGCCGTTCAATAAGAATGGCCTGATGGAGGATTGATGGAGTTTTGGACCTTTGTGCAGGTATTGGTGTTAGGGGCGGTAGAAGGGCTGACAGAGTTTTTGCCGATTTCCAGTACCGGCCACCAGATCGTTGTGGCGGATGTGTTGGGGTTTGGCGGGGAGCGCGCCATGGCGTTCAATATTATTATTCAACTGGGCGCCATTTTGGCTGTCGTATGGGAGTTCCGCCCTAAGATCCTCGAGATTGTCAGCGGGCTGACAACCCAGCGTAACGCACAACGCTTCACGCTGAACCTATTGATCGGGTTTCTTCCTGCGGTGGTGCTGGGGGTATTGTTCGCCGATAAAATTCATGAGTACCTGTTTAATCCGATAACCGTAGCCGTCGCGCTGGTGGTGGGTGGCATTATCATGTTGTGGGTAGAGCGGCGCGAACACGCGGTACACGTCGAACATGTTGATGACATGTGCTGGTCCGATGCGCTAAAGGTTGGTTTTGTACAGTGTCTGGCGATGATACCCGGCACTTCCCGCTCCGGATCGACCATTATCGGTGGCTTGCTCTTTGGCCTGTCGCGCAAGACCGCTACCGAGTATTCGTTCTTCCTGGCGATGCCGACCATGGTTGGCGCCGCCGTGTACTCAGGCTACAAGTACCAGGATCTGTTCCAGGCCAGTGACCTGCCGGTATTTGCCCTGGGTTTTGTGACCGCGTTCTTTTTCGCGATGATCGCAGTGCGTGGTTTGCTCAAATTCATCGCCAACCATAGCTACGCGGTATTCGCCTGGTACCGGATTGTCTTCGGTTTGCTGATCTTGGCGACCTGGGGGTTCGGGTGGGTGAACTGGACAGCAGTTTCTGTGGGTTGACCGATCTCGTTCGCAGGGGCGCAGGTATATGCACATGCGCCCAGTTACCGCCCCTCCAATAATCCCGCCGCCTGGTCCAGCAAGGCCAATGGATCGCTGGCCTTATGAATATCTACCGATAACAACTGGCGAAACTTGCGCGCCCCCGGAAACCCCGTTCCCAACCCCAATACATGCCGCGTAATGTGATGCATCGATCCACCCGTTGCCAGGTGCGCGGCTATATAAGGACGCAGCTGGGCTAATGCTTCAGCCCGACTGATCACGGGGGTCGAACTTCCAAACAACCGCTGATCGACCTCCGCCAGCAAGTACGGATTGTGATAAGCCTCCCGACCCAGCATCACCCCGTCAAACGCCTGCAAATGCTCTTCGCACTGCTCAAGCGTCTTGATCCCGCCGTTGAGGACAATCTCAAGCTGTGGAAAATCCTGCTTCAATTGCGCGGCCACCTCGTAACGCAACGGCGGAATGTCCCGATTTTCCTTCGGCGACAACCCTTCCAGAATCGCAATCCGCGCATGCACGGTAAAGCTGGTACACCCTGCGTCTTGCACCTGCCCGACAAAATCACACAGTTGGGCATAACTGTCCCGGCCATTGATCCCGATCCGGTGCTTCACCGTCACCGGAATCGACACCGCATCGCGCATCGCCTTCACACACTCCGCCACCAGCCCCGGGTGTGCCATGAGGCAAGCACCAATCATATTGTTCTGCACACGGTCACTGGGGCAGCCGACGTTCAGGTTCACCTCGTCATAACCCGCCGCTTCAGCCATGCGCGCGCAGGCTGCCAGATCCGCCGGAACACTCCCACCCAACTGCAAGGCGAGCGGATGCTCGGCTTCGTCGTGCCGCAGGAAACGCTCGTGATCACCATGCAGAATCGCCCCCGTGGTGACCATCTCGGTGTAGAGCAAGGTGTGTTTGGAGAGCAGGCGCAGGAAAAAGCGACAGTGGCGGTCGGTCCAATCCATCATGGGTGCAACGCTGAAGCGCCGAGACAGTGCGGTGCTTGATTCTGCTGGGCTAAAGCTATGTTTTTGAATCATTTTACTCAACGTGTTTTCGGCGTGTTTTTGGGCGTTTTCAGGCGTTTTTTAAGTCTCGGTGGTACGATGTACCACTCAAAAACTGACGCGTACCACTTTCGATATGGCGACTATCAGGGCAAGAAAACTGGCAGATGGGACTGTGAGCTACACCGCTCAGATCCGCATCAAGCGCGACGGAGTGCAAGTCTACCAAGAGAGCCTGACCTTCGCCCGAAAACAGGCCGCACAGGCTTGGGCGCGTAAGCGCGAATCGGAGCTGGATGAGCCTGGTGCGATCGAGCGGGCGAGTCGCAAGGGCGCTACGTTGAAAGAGATGATCGATCGCTACCTGGTCGAAGTAGAGAAAGCCCGGCCGCTGGGCAAGACCAAGCGCGCAACACTCAATGCCATCGGTGAGACGTACCTGGGTGAGTTGACCGACACGGACATCAATACTCAGTGCCTGGTCGATTTCGCACTGTGGCGGATGAGCAAGGAGGGCGGAGGGGTTCAGCCACAAACCGCCGGCAATGACCTGGCGCACCTCGGTGCTGTTCTGTCGATTGCCAAAGACGCGTGGGGTTACCAGGTCGATCCTCTCGCGATGGGCGGCGCCCGACGGGTGCTACGGAAACTGGGCTACAACCTGAAAAGCCGCGAGCGTGACCGCCGGCCGACGTTGGACGAACTGGGAAAGGTGCTGAAGCATTACCAGGCCATGCAGGCGAGGCGCCCAACTGTCACCAATATGCTGAAGGTCGTGGGCTTTGCTCTGTTCTCCACGCGCCGGCTGGATGAAATAACCCGTATTCGTTGGTCGGATGTCGACGAGGCTGGTCAGCGGGTGCTCGTGCGCGATATGAAGAACCCCGGGCAGAAAATCGGCAACGATGTTTGGTGCTACCTGCCGGACGAGGCGTGGCAGATTCTCCAGACAATGCCGAAGGCCGGCGACGACATATTCCCCTACAGCCCTGAATCTATCTCCACGTCCTGGGCGAAAGCCTGCAAATTTCTGGAAGTCGCAGACCTGCACTTTCACGACCTTCGTCATGAAGGTGTGAGCCGCCTGTTTGAAATGGACTGGGATATCCCTCGTGTGGCGAGTGTTTCCGGGCACAGGGATTGGAATTCGATGAGGCGCTACACACACCTGCGTGGAAAGGGTGACCGTTACGTGGGGTGGGAGTGGCACGAAAAGATATTGAGGGCACCCGTCCAACTGGGCGCCGCATCAATGAAGTGGCTCAAACGGCGGGTTTTAACCCGTTGAGTTGGTTGTGTTCTTTAACTGCAGCGGCGCGCTGTAGGTCGAGGTAGACGGCCAGATCGGTGAGGTGAATGCCCTTCGCCGACTTCTGGCTCGGCTCCAGGCGGGTGATGGGTAGCTTGATCTGACCACTCATCACCTTGCGCTGGAACATGTCCGGCGTCAGATGTGTGAAGTAATCCCGGCACACCAGTTCCAGCGAGATAATCGCCTGCCCGTCGTATTGGGCCATGAGGATGAACGCTGTATTCATAGCTAAACTCCCGGACGGCCTTTGAAGGCAAGCCAAATGTAGTGGCGACCCTTAGCGGTAACCTTGATTTTGCCCACCTGTTTATTCCAGCTGATCAGGCGAAGCTCTTGCAGGATGGTGGTCAGGGTGTGGCCCTGGTGCCAACCGGCCAACGCCTTTACGCAGCCCTGGGCCAGGAGCCCACGGAAGTCTGTGTGCCCGAAGTTGGTGCCTTTGAAAGCGGCTTGCATTTGCTCATCGCTCACCAGATCGGTGATGTCGCGCGCGGACGGATCGCGGCGGTAGCACTTATGCGTCATCGCGGTCGCCCTCTGCTGGCCGGCCTTGAGTGACCCGTTTGAAATCGATCACCCAAACCCAAGGATTCGCAAAGTAGTCGCCGCCGGTGCTTTCCCAGATGTATCGGAAGTGCTCTTGTACCGTGGCGTTGTAGATGTAGCCGGGGATCGACCCGTGGCCGCCCCTACGGCCGCCGAAGAAGCTCACCACTGTCGGTCCAGATATTTTGTACGGAGAGATTGCGTGCATTAGGTCTCTCCCTCACATCCGAAATGATTGATGAATGAACGTCGGTCGGGCCGTGTGTTCTGCAGGTTGTGCGCTTTCAACCTGGACCTCACAGACAAACCGATGCAGTTCCCGGTTGGGGGCGGTCAGTGCTTTGGTCAGGCCAGGAACGGTGCCAATGCATTGCTCATACGCGTCCGGACCTTTCCAGCGCTCAGCCGGTATCACCTGGCAATTTGTTCGAGTTGCATCTGTGCACAGGTACAACAGAAGTAGGACGCTCATGACGTTGCTCCCGGAGTGACACTGATCAGATCACCGTCACGCAATGCGGCAGTAGCTTTCAGTTCGGATAGGACTGCTACTGCGTGCTCACGGTCGAGCGCGTAGATGTAAACGCTGTAGGTGCCCTCCAGCGTGGTGAAGTCGACCGGGAACATGTGCCAGGTCAGGCCTTTTTCCACCACGATGGGATTAAGGGTTATGCCTGGGCGGTTCATAGTTTGGCCATCTGCTTGCGGTAGCCAGCGTCATACAGAGCTTCCGCGCTTTGCGAGATGGTCAAGCACGCACCTACGTAAGGGTTTAAAACCTTAATCAGTTCATCAACACCTGCTTTGCGGTCACTCTCCTGCTGCTCGATAGCATTGACTGCGTCTGCATCCCAGCCATGAAGCCGGCGCAGCGTCATGAGATTCAGGGCGTTTTGTGCTCGCACAGCAATGACAGTCGGGTATGAGCAGTCGCCAGCGGCCAGGTCTTCAACGAATTCTTCTAGGGCGTCCATGGCCGCCAGTTCATGGCCGCGACTCCAAGAGGTGACTTCACCGCCGTCTACCTCTTTCGGAACGGCATTTCCTTGGGCCCCACGGATAACGATGGTGTCGTATCGCGGTGTGGTAGCCTCTGCGTTGCCGCTTTGGGGTTGATTCACTTGCATGGTGCTTCTCCTTTTGGTGGTAGGTGTCGGGGAGTTGGCGCTCCTCGACACCATCTTTCAGGCCGGTTTGGCTTGGTCTTGCTCAATGATCGTTATGACTTCGTCTCGGTCTTTCGCATAAGCGAAGGGCAGTTCGCCCCCTGGGCGAGTGACGGGGTAGCGGGACTCTGGCAGCCGGCACAGCGCGACGGTGTAGCCGCTGTCGGTAACCCAGCAGTTCTGCTGGACTTGCCCTTCCTTATTGCGTTTCGGTGCCCACTTCATGCCCACGTCCCGATCAGTTCTTCCCAGATGGCATCGCCGTCAGGGAGGTACGTGTGCACCTCTTGCTCTGGCGAGTAGTCCAGTTGCAGCACCGCCAGGCAGTCGTCGAAAAGTGCGGTGTCGAGGCCGCGCAGGCTGGTCAGGACGAAGGGGTAGTCGCGGCCGTTGTAGAGCCCGAGCAGGAAGCGACCGATCACCGCGCTCTGGCCTGTATCACGCTGTGCGACAGGGACCAGCCGGGCCAGTGCTTCAATACCGGCCTTGCGAATGGCGGGGCGCCTGGCTTCGAACTCCTGCAGTTGCTGGAACCAGTTGGGCTGCTGTTTTGGGGCACGCGTATTCATACGGATTCTCCTTTCGAAGGCCGGATCAATAAGGAATGGTGTCGTTAAAAGCGATGTCATGAATCACTTTCCTGACTTCAAGTCGAAGCCCTTCTGAGATCGAAAGAAGCGTGCAAAGCAGATCGATCAGAGCGAGCATTTGGGCGCAATTTTTGGCAGTCCGGAGGCTGAGGCCATGCCCGTATTTGTGGATTAGTTGGGCCTGGTACCGGGGCAACAGAGTCTCCAAGTTGCTGGATACCCATTCTTCGGACTGGTCCACCTTGATACCGAATGCGATAGCCTTTTCTCCATTGAGATCGTTTAGAGCTTTCGGCGAGACTCGGATTGCATGTGGGCCATCGTCCGAAAAGTTGACGGTGACCATGCGACTGGTGACGGCATCGCTGCATTGCAATGGCTGATTGCCGGTGATCGTTAATGCACCTTGGAAGGGGCGAAGCTCGGCCTGGCTATCTCCTGGTCTGACAACGAACTTACCTTCGTTGTAGAGCGGTTTCAGCTCGTCCCAGTCAATCCGTTCATCCGATTCACCTTCTTGTTCGCAGATGATCACCCGCTGCCCGGAGTTCCCTGCTACGCGTGCTCTTGCCGCCGGAGTTGATTGGGCTAGCGAGTAAGCGTACGGAGTTTGGCCTGTCAGCTTCTGGAGGTAGTTGAGCAGGAGAGTTTTGCTGACGCTGGCATCCCCGATGATCTGCAGGAACGGGAAACTGTTTTGATCGTGGCGAATGCGAGCGGCGTGGACCGCCCCCAGCCACCAGGCCATAACGACTACTCCACGGGGCCCGAAGTACGCCAAAAAATCGTTAAAGCGGATGGCGGTTTTCAGTTTGTTTTGCATGGTGCTGCTCCTGTTGTTGCGGTGGTTACACGCCCTGGAATGCCCAGCAGCGAATGGTTTTCGATTTGTCGAACGCGTCCAGCACTCGCGCCGAGTTGACGGGCTTGTTCGACTCCAGAAACTTGGGTGATTTGCTGGTTTTGAGCAGGCGCTTCAGGTCGCTCAGCGGGGGAATCTGCTGGCGCTTATTGGCAGCCATCTCGACGAATTCGTTGAGGTTCACCGCGATCAACCCGTCCCGGCGCGCGTGGTTCAACGCGCCTTTCTCGTCCATGCCGTTCAGAAAGTCGTACAGGTCCCAAAACTCGGTAACGGTCGGGTGGTCGGCATTGATTGCCTGCTGCCGCTCGAGGGCCATGCGGCTGATTTCGGCGTGAGCGAGGGCCTTGCGGCGTTCGCCAAGCGGGACGACACCGGCCAATGCATCCACTAGGCTGCGCAGCTGGGCGTGATTCTTGGCGATACGGACGGTGCGCACACCGGGCTGGGCCAGCAGCTCCTGTTCATAGCCGGAGGTGTTTTCCTCCAACAGGCGCATGGTTTCGGCTTCGCGCTGCAACGCCTTTAGGAGGAAGCCGCTGATGCTATCCATCGGCATACGCTCCAACTGCTCGGCGTACTGCTTGGTCTCCGGCGTGTGGTGCTCGCGCGTCAGGTGGACATGGCAGATGCGCTGCAGGATGGGTTCCGATGCGTTCACTGGGTTGTTCTGGGCGATAAGTAACGCGGCACGGAATGGCGGTTCGTGGGTGTCGTTGCCGTTATTTTTCACGCCGGTGGAACGAACGCTGCGGCCGTTGTAGGCGGTTTTCAGTTCGTCCCAGTCGAAGTGTTTAACCGGCTGGCCTTCCTTCTGCTCACGCTCCGACTCGATCAGCACCACCGGCAAGTTGCTCACCTGCGAGAAGTTGCGCGCACGGCTCGCCGCGGTTGCTTTGGATGGGTCGAAGCCTTCGTAATCAGTACGCCCGACGGACTTCCACAGCAGCTCTACCAAGGTGGTCTTGCCCGAGCCGGCTTCGCCCACGAGTTCAAGGAACATCAGTGATTTGTGAATCTGGCGGATCTGCTCGGCGTGCAGCGCGCCCAGCCACCAAGCCAAGACCACCAACCCCTGCACGCCAAAGCAGCGCCAGTAGATGTCGAACCACTCTTCGTTGTAAGCATTGAGGTCGGTATTGATATGCAATACCGGTGATTGGCTCTGTGACTTGATGCTCAGCTTGCCCAAGTCGAAGAAATCTTCCTTGTTGCGCACCTGCACCTTCCCGCCGTGAAAGGCCAAGTCGTTGAAGACATAGGCGCCATGGTCGCGGCTGTAGCCGATCCATTCGATGGTGTTGACGGTTTTCAGGCAGTCGAGCTGGGGCGCCAGAATCCGTTTTAGTTGCTGGGCGCTGCCCTCGAACATCGCGCCATTCGAGACGTTGAGTAGGCGATTCGCGAACTCAGGTGCTGACGTGAGTTGCTTGGCCGTGAAGGTGCTTTTGATCGCCGGCCCCTGCGGGCGCTCGATACGGAAGTAGTACCAGGCCTCGTCGGTGAGGTCGTTGCGCATGTAATACAGCGCCTGGAAATTGCAGTTGGCGATGCTGGTCACTGAGCCAGATTGGCGCAGTGCCTTGTAGCGCCGCTGTTCGTCAGTGAGCAGTTGATCCTCATGACGTTCTGAGCTTTCCAGATCGCCCATGGCTCGGTCGTACCGTTCAAGGTCCAGCCGAAACCAGTACAAGCGCTTACGGAACGAAAAATGGAATTCCTTGCGCTCGTCGCGCAGGTAGATGAGAAAACCCTTTTCCTCGGCGGAATCAGCCAGCAGCAAGTCCCCGTGGTGGACGGCTTCGTCGAAGTCTCGCTCGATCTGCTCGGCGCGTTTGTCGTCGCCCTCAATCGACTTCCACCGTAGGTGAAGGTCGTTCCAGTCCACTTTTTTGCCGTTGGGCTGCGGAATCACTGCCGCTTTGCAGGTGAACCCCAGGTCGCGGGCCTCCTTTGCCCAGCGGCGCATGTTGGCCTTTGCGACTGGCTCGTTATCAAGCGCCCAGACAAGGCGTGGCAGGCGCTTGTCAGCGTCATGGCGAAGTGTGACCAAGGCCTTGAGCGAGTCGGTCGGGCAGGGTGCGCTGGACATCATCGATACGGCCGAGGTGTCGTTATGCAGCAGTGCGATGGCGTCGAAGATGCCCTCGGTGATCCAGAGTTCATCGACGTTCGACAGGTTCACGCTTGGCGGGCACCACCAGACGCCTTTGTAACCTGGCAAGCCTTCGCCGGTTGGGCGGAAGCGAGCTTTCATCTTGCCGAATCGGTCAGGCCGGTCTATCAGACGCTCCCAGTAGCCACCTTTTTCCAGGGGGAAACGCACCGTGGCACTGCCAATGTTCAGCCGGCTATCCCAGTAGTTTTCCTGGGTGAACCAACCGGCGATCAGCTCAAATTTAAAGCCCCGCGCAAACTCAAGGTAGGCGCGTGCCGTGGCAACCGGGTTATCTGGCGTTGACGGTGCGGTCTTGCTCCAGTCGTTGAACAAGTCGTCGTAGACGTCCTTGACGTGGACACGGTGGCCGCATTTTTCCGGCCGTCCACAGATCAGCGTCCAGGGCGAATCGTAGAAGGTGTACAGGGTCTTCTGGCCGCAGCTTGGCGCAGGGCATACACCCTTGCGCATGTAGTTGGTACCGGGCATGTGTTTGAGCTGGTAATCCCGCTCAATGCGTTGGATGACGTCGGCTCGCAGCCTTTCTTGCATTTCCATCGTGGCTTACTTCGCTTCGTCGAGACTGTGTTTAATGGCGCCAATCAGGCGTTTTTGCGCGGCCATCACCGGGAAGGCCGCGAGCAACGAGCCATGCCGCAAACCCTCGGGGATCCTGCGAAAGCGGTCGTCGTACCAATGCTCGTTGAACTGCTGGGCGTACTGGCTTCGTAGCGCTTGGAGCAGCGCTTCGGCCTCTTCGCGTGGCAGTTTTGCGGTGATGGCGACGTCGATTTGCATGGTCCACCTCGGATTTCGGGCAAAGCTCACCCAAACCCACGGGAAGCGGGGCAGGGCGGGTTGTTTAAACGGGGGTTACTGAGGGTGTTGCTTCAGAGCGTTATCGCGCTGGGCGAGCAGGGTCTGCGGCAGCAGCCTTGCCGGAACCGGGTACCGAAGGTCGGCCCGTGTATCGATCAGGTGGACGACAGTGCTGCCTGGGCTGTTGCCCCAGTCCACGCCGATACACTTGCGCTGGTTGACGACCTGCAATTCTGTCCAAGCGTTATGCACCAGCTTCTGCGCCATGAACACCGGCACTTCCAGCGCGGTGGTCATGTGCCGAACGCAGTTCTCGTACAGCAGGTCAGAGTCCACCAGGTGCTGCGCTTCGTGCCGTTGCAGGTAGGCGAACGCCACCCGTTGCATGCTGCTGCGGTAGTCGTGGTCAAGCTCTTCATGGTTCATTGCGCACACTCCATTTCCATTTGGTCGAGCAGGTCGGGTTGATCGTTGGCGGACTTCATCGCAGCACGGCGCAGGGCAATGTCGGCGATGGGCAACTTGACGGAGGGGTTAGCCATACCGCTGGGGCTCATTTCATGAGTCATTTCGAACTCAGCCCGCACCGACCAGCCGCAGGCCTCGTTGGTGCATTGCAGGTAGGCCACCCGCAGGAAAATGTGTGTGCCTTCGCTGGTGCGGATACGCATGCGGCCGAGGCAGTGAGGGCATACCAGCTTGTAAGTGCTCAATGCTTGCGCTCCTTACTGTGCAGTTGGATGGTGGCAAGCACTTCGGAGTGGCGCGCAGCCATGTAGCGATTGTGAGCGCCGAGAATCGCCGCAGCCTCGCCTGGTTCAACCACCCCGTCTTCCAGCGCTTTCGCGATGATCTGATCAACGTAACCGCGCTTCGCAGCGACATGTACCGACCGGCTGTAAAGGTCGATGTTGTCTAGCGTCTCGGGTTTAGCGAGCGGCACGAACATGCCGCCATACATGGCTGCGATGTATTCAGGCAGGTGAGTCGTGCCGGCGTCCTGCTCGAGCAAATGTATTTGTTCATCGCTGAGAGGCCGGCTACCGGCATTCTCGTAAACATGGTTGTCGAATTTTTTGAGTTCATACCCAAGCCGGGCTGCAGCGCATTCGCGCCCGCCGGGGTAGTCGCAAATGACCGCGCTCATGACTTGGCGTTTGGTCACTAGAACTGGGCGTTTCATCTTCTGGTTTCTCCCAGGAGCCCAAGGCTCTAGTTTGTAGTCTCGGAAGCTTTAATGCCCAGCAGGACAGCCGCACGATGAGCTGCACCGCGCAGACATTTCTTCTGCCCATTCAGCACCGCATAAACGGTCGAGGGATGAAGGTCGTTCTCAATGGCGAAGTCCTTGACGGAAATGCCTCGAAGCTCCAAGCGCTTTCTGGCGGCCTGGCAGGCTTGCTCGGGTGCGTAGGTGGCGTGCATAGTTCAGATTCGTGTGATTTCGCGTAATGGTGCGAAGATATTGGTTCAGATATTTGAACCTGTCAATGCTTGAGGTTCAAAAAATATGACCATTGGCGAGCGACTGAAGGAAGAAAGGTCGCGCTTGGGACTTAGCCAGACTGATTTAGGCGCTGCTGGTGGCGTCGGTAAAACCACCCAAATCAATTACGAAAAGGGCGCCGGGACACCGGACGCCAAGTATTTGGCTGCTGTTGAGGGATTGGGTGTGGATGTTCTCTATGTGGTGACCGGCCAACGCTTGTCTATGGGCGAAAATCAGCTGTCGAACGATGACTTAGAAATCGTGAAGCACGTACGCAACCTGGGCGATGAGGATAAGGGGGCGGTGATGCGCCTTCTCAGGGCTTTTACAGTTAACAGATAAGGAGTTTTGACATGAAAAGGATGACGTTATCGGTAGTGATGCTGGCAATGCTCGCTTCGGGTGTGTGCGGTGCCAAGGAAAGGACTGAGGAGGTTTCGAGTAAGGACTACGGAGACGCTTGGCCGTTTACGGTCGATAGCGTTGACCTGTTGTGCTTTGGACCGTCGCCTAAGGCGTTGGCCCGGACGTCGGATGGGACCGTCTACGCATTGAGCGGGAGTGCACGGAGTCAGGCAAAAGATCGCGGTTGGTCGGACGGCCAGGACATCACGAAACCCAATCCTACGATACCGTCTATCAAAATGGACTACAGTGATATTGTCCAGCGTGCTCAGGCGCTCTGCGGTGAGGCGTAATTTGCAATAAATTATTCATCAAGCGGCTGGTGGCACACATAAACATGCTGAGAATGACTCACTCCCCGGGGGCTTTGGTTGGTACCGATGTTGGTGCCGGGCGCCCGAGCGTGTTGAATGGAGTGACACATGTCAGTGATGAACGAGATAGATCCCAAACAATCGGATTTAATCGCATTGGATGAGCTGAATGAGCGCGAGAGAATGGTCGTGCAGTTATTCAGATTCCTCGATGATGTAAGTCAGAACGATATAATACGATTTCTAAACGTACTACTGTCTACCAAATAAAAATCTCCCGGCTTTATGCCGGGACTCTACTCTTCATCGTTTACGTGTTCAGTCTCGATTATTTAATAAGGAGTTGCTATGAAAAGAGGTGTGGTAGCTAGCGCGCATGTAATAAGTGCCCTTCGTGATGGTTTTACGCTTGAACGGGGCGTTAGCGTTGAGGAGGTAAGCTTTTATGCGTTGTACTGGGATCGTGTAGTATTGCCCACGAATAATATTATGAATGTTCGAGTGCATGACGAGGCAATGCTCGTGGATTGTGGTCTGATCGAGCGTCCTCGTGTTATTTTTAACGAGAGTATAAACTCAGAGGATCTTCCGTCCCATTTGTCAAAGATTCAGGTAGATACAGCGAAGAGTCTTATCGAGTCTAATAGTGATGTGGATTGGGTTTTGCATCAAGTAGGTGATAAGTTGATTCTACCAGGCGTGGCAGTGGACCAAAAGAGATCTCTGAGATTTGAGCTGATCAATGCTTTGCCAGTGCCGTTGGGGACTGTATTAGTTCCTGATATTCTGGACTTCAAAGAACGGCGCGCAGATGAATTGCACATTCTACATGATGCTATTGACAGTCTCTACTTGGAGGTACTTAAATCTCCAGATCAAGATCTTTCGGCAAAAAAAGCTGTGGTTGATTTAAAGAAGGCTATTTCTGATCTGAATGCAGTTTCTTCCGAGAGGTGGAGCGTTACATCGAAATTCGACTTCTCAGTAAATTTTAATTTGGATGGTGGTAAAATCGCAAGCGCGTTTGCGGCAGGTGCTGCGTTCGATTTTTTTAGTAATATGTTTACAGCTCCAGTTGGTACGCTTGCTGCTCCTTTTATAAGTATGCTCAGCATTAAATCAGGACATTCAACAGCTATTCAGGCATCTCAAAAAGAAAATAAGTTGTCATACCTTTCTCATGCGCATGCGGAAAAAATTATTATGGGCTGATCCGTGCAAGGTTCTGGTTGCTGTTTAGTTGCCAAAGTTTAATTCAGGCTTTGGCTATTTTATTACCTCATCCGTTGAGGCTATTTTCCATTCTAAGCCATTCTCGCTCAACTGCTCGCTTCGCGGTTCTCTCACCAGCATACAACCACCGCAACCGCTTTGGCTTGCTCTGATCCCCCGCCGTCACAGTCTTTTCCTTCCCAGTATTCTTGTCGCGGTAGTACGCGATGATCCCGGTGTAATTGCCTTTGTTTTCCTCGGCCAGCCCCTCAACCGTATCCTCGGGCAGCTTGCTCTCCAGCTCCAGGCTGACGGTGTATCCATTGTCCGGGCTGAGGGTGTGCTGCACGTTTCCGCCGTACCAGATGATCTCGTCGATCTCCGGCTTAACGCCCTGAAGCGTGTAGGTCAGTTCGGGAATGAGGTCCGGCCGACCCCGGGCGAGGGTGTAGCTGAGCGTCGCGCTGCCACGTTGCAGGCGATTGAATTCTGCCCGGGCTGCGCGCAGGGCGGACTGGCGGTCGCTGAACGTGTGGCGCAAGTCTTTGAGGTTTTCACCGCCGCCGGCGATGGCCTCCTGTTTCTTTGCACTGTTCACATCGTAGAAATAGGCGCGCACACCGTCATAGCTGTCGCGATCAGCTTGCAGGTAGCGATGTTGGTCGCCGTCGGCGCGAGTGAGGGTGATATGCGGCAGCTCGGCGCCGGTGGCTGTCTTGCCGCCGCCCGCCGGCAGGCATAGCAGGCAGCCGGCCTTGACGGTGACCACCGCGTCGAACTCTTCCCCTACGCGGCTGATCAGGTTGGCGTCGGATTCGTTGGCCTGGTCCAGCTGAAGAATGGGCAATCCGTCCAGGGCGCCGGCGATGGTGGCGGTGAGGCCGTTGCCCAGGGCGATATCGCCCAGAACATCTCCGAGGGTGGTGTTGCTCCAGCTGCGCTCGCGCTTGGTCTTCAGGCCTTTGCGAAGGTCCGCCGAGCGGGCGCGGATGCTCAATACATCCGGCGCGCCGCTGTGTTCGGTTTCATCGACGGTGTAGGTGCCTTTGTCCACCAGGCCTGTATCACTCCAACCCAGCCACAGTCGGATGGTCGCGCCTTTGGGCGGGATCGCCAGCAGCCCATCGTGGTCGCTGAGGGTGATGCTGAGCTGGTCGGCCTCGATCCCGCGATTGTCGGTCAGCTCCAGGCTCATCAGTCGTGGGCTGATCAATTGGGCGATGTCGTTGCCATCGACCGTGATACGAAACGCCGGCACCGGGTAGGCCGCATCGCGGCGGTAGCGTTCGACCAGGTCTTCGACGTAGCCGGTAACCTTGGACAGGGCAGCATCAATCACAGCAGCGCCCTCAAAATGTTGACGCCTGCGCTGGTACCGGCGCCGAGCAGATCGATCCGGTCGTCATCGATGCGCTTGAGGTTGACCGTGAATTCAATACGCCGAGGCGTGCCGTCACGGAAGAACAGCGTTTTGGTTTCGCTCAGACCATCGATAATCCACAAGCCGTAGATGCGGCCGCTGCCTTCGACCATCGGCCAGGCCTTGCCGGTGTTCGCCATCAGCCGCAGAGCGTCGAGGCTAAGGGCGCTGCCGGCCAGCTCCGGGAGGATGACGCCGGGTAGGGTGATGGTGTCGTCGCCGCGCCCGACAAACTGCCGAGCCGGAGCGGCGCCGACGCGGCTGTTGCTTGCATGGCGCCATTCGGTTTGGCGTTGCAGTTCCTGGTACGCGAGTGTCGAGAGGCTGAATACGAACATGCCGAGGCTGAGCATCATGGCGATTAATCCAAGTCAGATAACTTGCTGCGGTTGCGGGCTTTCTTCTCGCTTTCGATGCGGGCAAGTTCAGTCCGTACAGCGCGGGCAATGGTTTGGGCGTCTATCCCTGGTGTGGCCGGGATGTTGATCTGGTAGACGTCATGGCTGTCGTGCACCACTTGTACGGGGGCACTGGCGATGGGTGGCCGATCATCGACCGCCAGTGCCGGGAGGCTAAACGCGCCCACCGCGAGAGCACCGGCCGTCGCGATCTGCTTGCCGAGGTCTATCAGGTTCAGCAGTCCGTCATTTATGGGCAGTGTTGGCTTCGCTGCCCGCGCGACAGGCTCCAGGGACAATCGCGGCAGTTGCTGAGTGTGCTTGCGGGCGTCTTCAACTCCTGCAGGTAGGACAGGAGCAGCGGGGACACTGAGTGTTACTCCTCCGGCGGCAGTCAGGTTTTCGCTGATCTGTGTCAGCGCTTTCAGTGGACCTTTCTCGCCACCTTCCAGCCCTTGGGCCAGGCCCGCCATGGTGAAACCGCCCAGCTGCGCAAAAACACGCGACGGACTGTGAATGCCGAGCTTTTCCTTGAACCAACCAATGCTGGAATCGCCGATTGAACCGATAGCGCTTTTGACGGCACCGAGGCCAGCTTTCAAACCGTTGACCAGGCCGTTGACGATCATGCCCCCGAACTCAGTAAAGCGGCTTGGCAAATCCACGCCCAGATAGCTGAGTACGCCGGCGAAGGCCTGGTAGATCAAGCCGAGCGGGCTGAAATTCATCAGCGCCTTGAGGATCCCGCCGACTCCACCACTGAAGTCTGTCTTTATTTCTGCCCAGGAGCGGGAGAAGTAATCCTTCACTGCATCCCAACCTTGGTAGAGGAGATTGGCACCGCTTGATAGCGCCTGAGCGACAGGGGCTAGGGCTGTTTTGATTGATTCATACCCTGAGGAGATTCCGTTGATCAGTCCGTTGATAATCATCCGGCCAAACTCGGTAAAGCGGCTTGGCAGCTTGATCCCCAGATAACTCAGTACTCCGGAAAAGGCCTGGTAGATCAAGCCCAGCGGGCTGAAATTCATCAGTGCCTTGAGAATTCCGCCGACTCCACCACTGAAGTCGGTCTTTATTTCTGCCCAGGAGCGGGAGAAATAATTCTTCACTGCGTCCCAGCTTTGGTAAAGAAGGGTGGCCCCGCTTGATAGCGCATGGACGACAGGGGCTAGGGCTGTTTTGATCGATTCATACCCTGCGGAGATTCCGTTGATCAGCCCGTTGATGATCGCTCGACCCAAATCGGTAACGCGGCTTGGCAGCTTGATACCCAGGTAGCTCAATACCCCGGTAAAGGCCTGGTAGATCAAGCCCAGCGGGCTGAAATTCGTCAGCGTCTTGAGGATCCCGCCGAATCCACCTTGGAAGCCAGCCGTGATCTCGGCCCAGGCATCAGTGAAGTAGGCCTTTACAGCATCCCAGTTTCTATAGATCAGATAGGCAGCGCCTGCGAGCACGGCGACAACGGCTGCGATAGCCAGGACGACGGGGTTTGCTGCGAGTCCCCACAAGGCGATGCTGACCGTACGCAGTGCGGTAACGACCGGACCAATCAGAATCCCTCCCAAGGTTCGCAGGACTGTGCCGAACACCTTGAAGATACCGATGATACCGGGCAGGCGTATGCCAAGCATTGCCAGGCCGAAACGAAGGAACAGAAACGGCCCAAGAATGCCTGCAATTGTGAGAGCTAGCCCACCGAACACCGCTGACAATATCACTACAGAGGCGACGATTTTCAGCAAGGACGCGGTCAGGACCGGGTTAGCCTTTACCCACCCGTTGACCTTGTCCAGCCCATTGCCGAGGGCATCCATGACATCGACCATGGTTGCTCGCACGGACTCCCCCGCACCGCTTTTGGTATTGAACAACTTGTTCTGCAAAACCTGCCAACGGCCTTCGATAGCATTGGCGCGGACGTCCATTTCTTTCTGCATCGAGCCCGTGGCACCAGCGTCATCCACCAACTTGAGCTGCTGACGCAGCTCCTCCAAGTTGTTGACCAGTTTGCTGGCGTCTTTGCCGAACTCCTTGCCGAACAAGCGGGTTGAGGCTTCTGTCCGCTGCTCGGGTGACAGTTTTTTGATGCGCTCAAGGACCCCCATGATTGTGCCCATCGCGTCCTTCGTCATACCTGTCTGCACCGCCTTGGAGTCAAGACCCACCATCGCCATGCCTTCCTGAAACTTCTTGCCCTGCATCGTAGCGATAGCCAGCTCTCGCACCATCGCCCGCGAAGCGCTGGCGGCGACCTCAGGTGCGGAGCCCAGCGACAGGAACGTGCTGCCCAGTGCCGCCGCCTTGCGGTAGTCGAGCTTGTCGGCCACGTCGCTCATACGGGTCAGCGTCTCGATGATGTCGCCCCCCTTGGAGCGGGTGTTGTCGTCGAGATAGTTGAGCGCGTCGCCCAATTCGGCGATGTTCTTGATCGGCACCTTGTATAGCCCGGCAATCCGGCCCATATCTTCGCCGACTTGTCCGGCAGGTAAGTCGAAGGCTACAGCCGCAGTGGCCGAGACCTTCGCCATGGTCAAAAGATTTTCCTTGCCCTGTATACCGGCCCGAGCTTGCGCCTCAACCAAGGCGGCGAACTCGGTCGTGGCGATGGGCATTTCGTTACTGGCCGCTTTGATAGCGTCGGCAAATTCGTAATAGGTGCTGGTGAGCTTGCCGTTGTCATCACGCGCGCCGTCGACTTGTTTGGCGACGCCCAACATGGCGCTCTCGAAATCGACATAGTCCCTGACCACACCGATGACTGGCCGACTTGCCGCGTAGGCCACGCCTAAGCTGGAACCGCCTGCGACCGCGGCGCTGCCGGCGAACTGCTTGCCCTGGTCGTAAGCCCCACGGACCTTGGCGAGACTCTCCTGTTTGCGTTTCAGGGCATCCAGCCTGTCCATTTGGGTCTTCATGGCCCGTGTGGCGCTGTCCATATCGCGCTTGAGCTTCAATTCCGATGCGCCCAGGGCATTGGTATTGATGCCGGCGCTCTTGAGCTGCGCGCTCAGGCTGGCGAGTTTGCCTTTCTGCTGGCCGTACTGCTCGCCCAGGCGCTTCGACTCGGCGCTGTGCTGCTTCAACTGCGCCAGTTGCGCTTTGAAAGGAGTTTCCAGTCGGCGGATTTCCTCTCGTAGGCCGGCATGGCCTGCGCGGCTGGTGCGCAGCTGTGCGTTATTCAGGGTGAAGCGGTCGGCCAGGGTCTTTTCCTTGGCCGCCAGCTGGTCCAGCTGCGTCTTGCGCTCGCGTTGGGCCGCTGTGAGGCGTGTGTATTCAGCGTGCTGTTCGTGGGTAAGGGTGTTGCCCTTCTGCATAACTGCATTCAGCGCCGCGACCTGTTTGCCGGCTTTACGATGCTCGTCTCCCAGCAAACCAAGGGCGTTGCGCGCACCGGTGAGTTCAAGCTTGAGTTCGTGCTGGCTGGTTTTGAGGGCGTCGACCTTGTGCCGCGACTTTTCGAAAAGCGCCTGTGTCGGCGCGAGTTGCTGTCGGACCTTGGCGGTGATGCGGGACAGTTCGCCGATCTTGGTGTTGTTGGCGCCCAGTGCATCGGAGGTGGCGCGGGTAGCCGCTTGCAGCTCACGCCAGGCACTGACGTCGCGCTGCTGAGTGTTGAGTTCTTTGAGGCGGTCGCGGGCGGCCTTGAGTGCGCGGGCGGTCTCTTTGCTACCGCCCGTGATTTGCTTCAGCGGACCTGTGGCCTTGTCGATGGCGCTGAGCAGCACCTGCAGTCTCAGATCATTCGCCATCGGTGGAACTCCGCACCCTGGCACGCTCGCGCCAGTCCATTAGATCTTGCAGGCCCAGCTGATCCATATCAGCCGGAGCCCAGTGAAAAACCACGGCCAAGTCGGCCATGGCGTCCTCTACGCAACGAGGGATGCGTCCGTCTTCGCCGACTTCTGCAACAAAAAACCGGAGATCTTGCTGCTGAGCGCCAGCAGATCGGCCGGGTCCATGCCGGCGACTTCAATGGCGGTGAGGCTCGGGCTGCTGATGCGTGGCACCACCTTGATGAGGCTGGCGACGTCCATTTGCAGCAGTTCCACCAGGCTCACACCGCGCAGTTCGCCCGAGGCTGGTTTGCGCAGGGTGATGCTGTCGATGGTGGTGGTGCCGCGACGGATCGGGGTGTCGAGGGTGACGGTGTTGTCGTCGGCCAGTGGTTGTACGTCAGGCTGTTCGGTGGCTGCTTTGGTGGTCATGAAAAAAGCTCCAGATCGTTAGGGTGGTGATGTTGGGTTGGCTGGTCAGATGCCCATGGCGGTGCGCTGTTGCTCGAGCATGTCCACGCCGTTGATCTTCTCGACGAAGTTGAGCAGATCGATTTCGATGATCTCTTCGCCGTCGACGGTCAGCTTGTAATAGCTGCAGGTGGTGGTCATGGAGTGTTCGGTGTCTTCGCCGGGCTGGGCATCGCCCATCTCGATGGTTTCGTGCCGGCCACGCACGACCACTTCCACGTTGCTGATTTCGCCCGTGTCGTCCTGCTGGTAGGGGCCAGAGAAGCGCAGGGCCACGCCCGAGGCATTGACACTGCCGAACTGGCGCAGCGAGATCAGATCGATGCCGCCGGTTTTCCATTCGAACTGGATGCCATCGTCGGAAAAGCCCAGGTCAGCCTTGACCGGTCCATTCATGCCGCCGCCGCGATAGGCTTCCATCTTGCGGGCGAGATTTGGAAGGGTGACGGACTTCGCCACGCCGAGGTAACTGTTACCGTCATTAAACAGGTTGAGGTTCTTGAGTTTGCGAGGCATAGCCATGGCGGTGTTCTCCGGGATTCAGGGGCAGGGTGAACTCCCCTCGCGGGGAGGCCCGGTTTAGCTGTTGATGCCTTTGGCGAAGTCGATCAGGTAGCGGTCGGTGATTCGCTGGCGGAAGGTCAGATCCTCCAGGGGCGGCACGGGGGTGTAGTCGTAATCCACCCATAGCTTGCCGGCCTTGAGGGTGTCCTTGGTGTTGATGTCGTCCGGATACCAGCAGCTGCCGCCGATCAGATAGCCTTGGGACTTCATCTCGCGCATCTTGGCGTTGACCCCCTCAACGAGGTCACGCACCAGTGAGGCGTGCATCGGGCGGTCGATGGCCCACATGTGCGCTTCCGCCATGGTGTCGGCGAGGATCTGCGCGGTGCGGGTGTAGTTTTCGAAGGCGAACAGCGGATCGTCGCTACAGGTCCGACTGCCCCAGAAGCGGAAGCCGTTGGCGTTGATCAGGGTGGTGACTTCGTTGCTGTTGAGGTAGTTGGCGTCGGTGGCCGGGTTTTGCAGATCCCAGAACACGTCGGCGCTGATGCCGGTGACGCCGCTGACGGCGACGTTGGAGAGCGTTTTGTGCCAGCCGGTTTCCTGATCGATCTTGGCGCGCAAGCCCAAGGCACGGGCCACGGCCGAGGCGGTCGCGGTCTTGTTGGCGACGGTGTCCCAGTTGAGGAAGTCCGGCCAGATCACCATCACTTCACGATCACCGAAGTTTTCGCGGTAGGCGACCACCTCTTCCTTGGTTTTGCAGTCCCAGGCACTGACATAAGCAAAGGCGCGCAGGTCTTTGGCGATGGCGACCAGGGCGGCGGCAACCGGCAAGCTGTCGAGGCCTGGCACACCGAGAATGCGCGGCGTCATGCCGACGCGGGCCTTGGCGGCGAGCAGGGCTTTCATGCCGGTGTACTGGCCGGTCGGGGTAGTGCCACCGATCAGCGCGCTGGTGGTGGCCGCTTCGTCGGCGCCTTCTTTGACCCGCACCACGATGCAGTAAGGCTTGGTCTGATCTGCGATGCCTTGCAGGCTGGCTGCCAGGGTGCCTTGAACGCCGGCCTTGCCGACAGCGGTCTGCACGTTGGTGATCAGGACGGGCGTGTCCAGGGGGAAAACAAGCGGATCCGCATCTTCAGCAGTACAAACCATGCCGATGACTGCGGTGGGAATAGTGCGAATGGGGCGGGTGCCGTCGTTGAGTTCGAGGACCCGCACACCGTGGAGATAATCGGCCATGGGTTGTGCCTGCGCTGTGATGGAATGACAGTGCACAGGCTGCCGCGCGCGCGCCGATTGGGCGAGCGCGGGGACTTGTAGGGAAGGGTGTTACAGGGAAAGGAGAGAGGCTGTCATTGAGTCTGCTCAGCAATCCACGGCGGGGCCACTGGTCTGAACTCAGCGTCAGGGAAGGTCGTTGTCTGCGGCCACTCCCGGAGCGCCTGGCGATATGAGAGCAATTCTGTGAATAGCTCCGGCGCAAGTGTCGGGGTTAACTCCAGGTCCTGTTCGTCACGATGGCGCAATACCAACCATTCAGTTCCAGCCAGCTCCAAATCGCGCCATTGCCGCTCGGCACCGGCCTGCTGGTCAGAGGTATCCTCCGGCGGTGGAGTGAGCGCCCCTTCTACGACTGTCCAACCTGGCTGCGTTTCTACAGGACAGGCCTGCCATACCAGCTCCGGGTGAAAACGATCAGTTGGATCAATGTCGGTGAGTTCGACCGCAGTCCCGTTTTCGATTCTTGCCCACATGTTGATCACCACTGAATAATTACGCTGCCGGCAGCACCAGGGCCGCCGTTATTACCGAACACGGCACCAGAGCCACCTCCGCCCGGCCCAATACCACCGTTTCCTGGGTATGGTCCTTGTGTGCAGCGTCCACCGGGGCCTCCACCACACCCGCCGACAGTGCCGTAACTTACCTGACCAGGGCCGAGAGATGTATTGATGTCCCCGCCGAAACCTCGCCCCCCAGCGCCAGGTCCATTATTCAAGGTATAAGGCGCGCCGCCCTGTGCACCGTCCCCCCCGGTTGCAGACAGATAGGAGCCAAACGACGACGCGGCCCCAGCTCCACCGGTGGCGCCGTCCGTTGCGCCGCCAGCACCGCCGGCGCCTACCGTTACCGTCACGCTGGTAATGCCTGTTAGGTCGACGAGTTCTTGCGCGAAACCACCGCCACCTCCTCCGCCCGATCCGTTTTCGGCAAAACCCGCTCGTCCGCCGCCGCCACCACCGCCGATCACAGTGACCCAGGCTTTTTTCACCCCACCAGGAACCTCCCAAGTGAACACACCCGCAGATTTATAGCTCGTCGTCCCTCGGAACGGCAGGTGTAGGGTTTGCGTGATTTCTGTCCAGACTGGCTGCGCGCCGACCAAGATTTTGCTACCTACGAATAATCGCGTTACGCCCGACGAGTTAATAACCGCGATGAACGTCTTGTAACCGGGATTTGTGAAACCACCTCCCGCAATCACCGACATCGAGGTATCACCAGTATCTGGCGGCCCCCCTATGGATGCAGCAGCGTTACCTGATGCGAATGCACGATAGATACCCGGAAGGATATCTGCCGAGAAGTCAGTGATGAGTGGGTTTTTCGAGGCTGACGCGCCGATGCCGAAAAGCTCCATAATCGCGCGTACTGTGGCTGAGTTCGCGGCCCTCGTACTGACATCGGTCGGCTCAAGCGTTGGGACTGTAGGCGTGCCTTTAAACGCCGGCGAGTCAATCGGCGCGTAGCCCTGTTTCACGTTCTGGAACGTCAGGGCCGTGGTGCCCAAAACAATCGCACCGTCTGTGACCAACTGCCAGCGGGTGTCTGCCTGAGTGGTACCCTGCTCAACAGACAGCAGCAACGCAGAGGTGACCTCAAGGTTGCTATCGGCATCCGGTGCGCGCTTCCAGGCGCCCGATGCAGCAATGTAAATGCCGTTGTCCTTGGCGGCGGTTTGGTTCTTCACCAACACCCGGTCACCTGCCAGCAAGGTCACCCCGTCAATGTTCAGGAGGCCAGCCAAGGCAATGTTGGCCGTTGTAGCAACCCGTACCGACTGCTTGGTGTCAAGCTTGTACAGCTCCTCCAGAATCTTTGAGTCAACGTACTGACGGGTCGCCAACACAATCGAGGGATCGATCTTCAGTTCAACGTTGGCGGTATTGCTGACGATCAGGTTCATCCGTACCACTTGCGTACGGCCCGAACCCTGAGACAAAAGAGGCTTGAAGCTCGGTGCGCAGTTGGCTACCGCGACCAGATCACCGTCAGCGTCATACAGCCCGACCTCTCGAATCCACCAGCCGCCGACGCTTTCCGGGATGACCTGCTCGGCGATGATGACGTTGGCGTTCGCTGGGTCCACCCTCAGTTGGTTCAGCGGAGCGCGTCGACGCTCATTGATCAACTGCGTCTGCTGCTCGCTGGGGATCGGGTCGGTGTCGTTGGCATCGCCCACGCCCATCTGTGCAAAGGTCCAGGCGACGCCCAAGGCATCTGCGTTGGCCTGCTTGGCCCTGCCTACGGCGGTGAGGATGGCAAAGAACTGGCTGTTTTCGTCTGTCATGAGTAGATGTCCATGGTGTCGATCTGGTGTTCACGGCCACCCTGACGGATGTAGCCGGTGACCTCGATGTCACGCTGCATTGGTGGGTAAATATCAATTTCGTCGCCGTCGGTGATGCAGGCGCCGATTTGTATGTGGCCGGTGGTCTCCAGGCTAATAGCAAGGCCCGTCAGATGGCGGGTGACTGGCCTGGCGTCATCGATGAGCCAGGTCAGTTCCTGGTACATCTCCTCGGTGATGCCGGTTTCCAGTACGCCGACCTTGATGGCAAAGGTACCCGGCACGCCCAATGGCACGGCCTGCCACCACTCCAGCACCTCGATCAGGTAGCCCAGCGGCTCGACCACGCGACGCAGTGCGCCGATGGTTCCCTTGCGCGAATGGATGTAGTGGGAGGAGCGAATAGCGGCGCGTTTCGCAGCCTCGGTCCATTTGCCGTCCCAGCGGTCGACCGAAAACGCCCAGGCCAAGTACGGCAGCAGCTCGGCAGGGCAGGTATCTGGATTGCACAGCTGGCGCAGAGGGATAGGCACACGCCGGATCTGCGCGAGGGCCTGCGCCACCTGGCGCTCCAGCGGGGTGGCATTGGCCGGTAGCAAGTCGGCATTCATCACTCAGCCCCTCGAGCAATGGTGATCGCCGTGCAATAGGGCGCCTGGGCTTTGGTGGCAACGATATCCGCCCAGCCTTCCAGTTCCACCTTGCGCACGCCTTCGACATGCAAGGCAGCGTGCAAGGCGGATTCTGAGACCTCCATGCCGAGGCGACGCCGCTGGTGGACGTAGGCCTTCAAGCGTTGCTCTGCCGCAGCCAGGATCGGCTCCGACTCCGGGCCGCTGGAGAGCAGGTAGAGTTTCGCTTTGACCTGGTAGTTGAGAATTTGCGCGCCCTGGACGATCAGGCGATCTGCCACCGGCCGGCGATCCTCATCGCTCAGGTAGGTGTTAACGACTGCGAGCAAGCTGGCGGATGCGGTTCCGTCGCCGAGCAACGCCTGCACGGTGACCACGGCCACAGCCGGTGATGGGCTTTCCGCGGTGGCATCGGCCACCCGGCCATCAGCTGCTCGAGCATGGAAGATGTAACTGTTGCGCGGGCCGGCGGTGCTCAAGCCTTCCCAGGCCATTTGCGCCCGTTCGCGCAGGCTGTCGTCACCCTCCATCAGCTTCGGTACCCGCGGCACGGCGTTGGGCTTACCTTCCTGAATTACCAGCTTCTTGACGTTGAAGTTGGCAGCCAGCTGTTCCAGGTCAGTGCCGCGAGCGGTGGCGAGCAGGTTGGCCAGGGAGGCTTCGTTGACCCGCTGACGCCAAATGGTCTCGCGATAGACGTTCTCCTGCAGCAGCTTCGTCAAGGGCTCCGATTCCATATCAAGGCGCGTGGCAATTTCTGCCTGTTCCTCGACCGGCCAGAGACTGATCATGTAAGCCTTACGCTCGGCCAGGATCTGTTCGAAGTCGATCTGCTCGACGATCTGCGGCGGCGGAAGCTGACTGAGGTCGATGGCGGCGAAGCTGTTCATACACTGGCTCCCAGTTGCAACGGCAGGCTCAGGCTCAGCGGTTCATTGGTGTCGACCACGCTGCCCTCCAAATCCAGAACCGCTTGGCCTTGCAGGTTTGCGCCCGTGAATTGCACGCGGCTGATGCTGATACGGGTTTCCCAGCGCATCAGCGCCATGACCGTGGCCGCGTACACGCGCAGGCGGGTGACGTCGTTGAAAGGGTGGTCCACCAGCTCGGGGAGTAGGCTGCCGTATTCGCGGCGCATCACGCGGGTACCGATCCGGGTGGTGAGGATGTCGGTCACGCATTGGCCGATATGGGCATGGTTGTCGAGGGCGCCGCCGGTCTGTCTGTTCATGATGGGACTGGCGCTCCTGACTGATCGCCGCCGGCTCGCACACCGGTGTGCGGGTGCTTGACCAGGCTGACGCCGGCCGCAACCACGTCAATCGAAACGGTGACCTTGCCGGTCACGTTCTGATTGCCGGTCTGGGTGTAGTCGCCCTGGTGCGTGATATCACCGACGAGGTTGATGCCGCCCTTGCTGATCAGGTTGGTGGTACCGCCGTCGACCAGGGTGGCGTTGAGGTGATGGGCGACGCTGTCGTACTCGATCACCGTGCCGTCGGCGTAGGTGCGGCGGTGTAGGCCTGCACGGTTGCCGTTGGCGGGGATGTGGTCGCTGAATACGCCGGTTACGACGATGGCATTGGCGAGCTGGCCGGATGGGCTGAACAAGATCACTTGTTCGTTGACAGTGGGCGGGTCCCATTCCCGGTCGGTACCGGCGCGCTGGGCGAGCCAGGGCAGCCAAGCGGTGGTCAGCGTGCCGGTTTTCACTTTCACGCGCGGGGGCTCCATCTGCACGGCGGCGATGACGCCGAAGCGGATGAGGTTTTCGAGCAGACGGGAGAGGGCGGCTAGATCGTTCATGGCGCCGATGGTGGCGCCACGCGCGTGCGGGTGCAGCTTCACTGCCTTGTAGGAAGGGTATTTACAGTGTCAGGTGTGCGAGCAAGCTGTCACGAATCACATCAAGATCCGCTTCGGTGAACCCCAAAACCTCACGCTGTTCGTAGCGCACGTCGGGTGCGCCACGTTCCGCACGGTCTTTCAAACCGTACTGGTGAACCCTGGCAATACGGGCGATTCGCCCTGTAAAGCCCACAGTAATGGCGTTGCTGTCGCCCCGCGCCTTGAGGTAGGTGGCGTTTTTCAGCTTCTTGAACATCTCCAGCCTGCGCCGAATCCGGCCCTGTTTCCCGCGTAAATCCCGTTTTTTGCGCGGTGCGAACTTGCTGCCGTCCGGGTTTTGCTGGGCAACCACCCGTTTTTGCTGGCTGCGGCGTAGTTCCTGGCCGATGCTCCGGGCAAGTTGACTACGGGCGGCGGGTTGGAGTTGTTGCAGCAGTCCAGACGCCCACGTTGCCAGTGCTTCCAGATTATTTGCCATCTAGCACCATGAATTCACTGGTGTTGCCTTGGGCGCCAGGCTTCCAGTTTGGATCGAGGTAGCCCGCTACACGCTGCGGCTCGCCTGGATGCGTGACGGTGATGTTGCCCTGGTCATCCGTGGCAACGACGACTCGCTCTGTCAACGCCAGGCTGATACTGAGGTCAACTTTGTCCTTGTCGAGGATATCGGCTTCGAACTGGATCCCGGTATTGACCTTATCAAGGCTCTCCAGCAGTTCCGTTTGGTGGATGCTGAGCCAGCCCAGAAGCGGCAACATCACGCTGTCAGGGTGTCCAGCGAACTCGGTGAGGATGATCTGCAGGTCAAAGCTGTACTCAAACGACAGACTGGCCGCATTGGTGCATCGGACCTTGCCGTTGTCGATAAAGATCAGCAGGCGATCGGGGTTGTGCTTGAACTCGGCGACGGTGGCCAGAAGGTGAGTGCGCAGGCTTTCGAGTTTGTTCATGGGTTGACCTGCTGATGTTGATAAATTATGTCGACCTGCGCGGCACACTCCGCCCAGGCGGCTTCGACGCGGTCTTGGTCGGTGAGCTGGTCGCCGTTATTGAGCGGGCTGGTCGCTGGCAGTTGGCAGGGCACCACGGCCGGACAGCCATTGACGATAAGCGTCGGCGCCGGTAAGGGCGGGGCGCTCGCGCAGCCGGCGAGCAGCGTCAGGCAAAGGCCGAGCAGCCCAATTGCGTAGTTCGGCGTTTTCACGTTTCAGTTCCTCTATGGTTCGCTCGCGCTTTGCCAGGCCTTGACGCAACTGATCCTGTTGAGCGCGCAGGGCGCTCTGTGCATCGCGTTCCTGTTTCAGGGTGTCGGTGAGGGTGTTGGCGGATTTCAGGTTGCGGTCGGCGTCTTGGCGGGCGGTCGTTGCGGCACCTCTCGCCAGCTCGGCTTGGCCTTCCGCGACATTGATGCGCTGTTGCTGGCCCCATATCAGCAGCGCCAGGGCGCCGAGCAAGGCGATGCCGTACAGGGCCTGGCGCAGGGTGCTCATGCGCGGTACCAACCGAGCTTGTTCATGGTTGGAGTGTCGAGCAGCTTGATCGGGCCGCGCACGATCACAGCCCTTGCGCCGTTCATTAATTGGATGCATTCGGCTAACCGCACCATGTCGTCCTGTTCGGTCGATTCCGGCACCACCACCAGGTCGCCGTCCTGCACCTGTAATTTCTCCACGGCTTCGAAGTCGATCATGCCGCCACCCCTTGCCCGCACTCGCAACTGGCGTGCCGTTCGTAGGCGCGCAGGAGCTTCACGTCGTAGAGGTTGCGTTGATAGTTCGGCCCGTTGTAGAGCTTGGCGAACTCGGTCCACTTACGGGCCTTCAAGGCTTTTTGCAGTACCGGATCGGTTTCAATGAAACGGGTGAAGGCGTCGAACTGCTGCGATTCGCCGGCACTCATGGCAGCCACAAAGTCCTGAGCGCTGGTGTATCCGAGGCGTTGCCAGTGGAAACCCATGATCTGGAAAGCGCCCCAGGACGCGGACTCAAGGGCGGCGGTGTCGTCGATCAGGCGGGCCATTGCCAGGCGCTGGTGTTCGGCCGTGCCGCCAGTGTATCCGCCGGCTTTCGGGTTGATCAGAGCCGGGTTGGCGGCGGCGAGCTGGTCCGCGTGGCGTTTGAGTTCGGTCGGGTCATCGCCCTCGTGCCGCACCTTGGCGAGCTGGCGGTACATGATGTGCCGCTCAAACAGGATCACCGGCTTACCGTTGTCGAGGAAGCCTTTGCCCTTGGATTCCACTTCGTTGACCGCGTAGACGCTCGCCAGAGGCACGCCGAGGCGTTCGGCGGCGGCGAGCAGGTCGTTGTTACGCAGCAGTTGCGCGCAGTCACCGCCGGCCAAACTGGTTTGGGTCTTGCTGCCAGCGACACCGTCGGCCACCAGGCCGGTTTTCACCTGATAGGCACGAACAGCGGCTTCGGTCGCATCGCCATAATCGCCGTCCACCACCAGCTTGGCGCCGTGGTTGTTGAGGTTCTTTTGCAGAATGCGGACCGCTTGCGAACGGTCGCCGTGGCGAAGGGTAGTGGTCATGCGCTGGGCCTCAACAGGGCGGCGACGTTGCCGCGAGAACGGAAAATCAGGGTGCAGAGCAGCACGCTGGACACGGCTTGCCAGAGGCTGGCCGGCTGACGATAGAGAAGGATTTCCAGACCGCTGATGCAGAGCGCAGAACCAAACACGCTGGCGAGCAATGAAATTCGGAGCCGATACCGGGCTGTCCCACGGGTGTAACAGGCCAGGCGAAAGGCGCTGAACAGATAGGTCAGCGCTGTGATCAGTTGAACTATCAATTCGATGTTTGGCATGTCAGCTGCCCCCTCTGATGCGACGCCAGATATCCCAGATGTCCGCTTTTTCCACCCATACCATGAGCTTGATGCTGATGGGGATGACCACCAGGGCGCAGAGAAAAGCACCGCCGCCGCTGGTGATAAACGGGATTGCTTGCAAGGCCATGGGCGCGAACAGGTAGCCCACCCCGGCCGACAGGAACAGAGAGCCCAGGCGCTGCCAGACCTTGAGTTCGTGTTTCATACTGGTCACCAACCAGGCGCCGAGGATCGCGCCAAACAACGCCTCACCGTCGATGATCGGGGTGACGGTTGCCAGGCCCAGGCCCATGAGGAGGCCGGTCACGGCACTGGAGGTTGGGTCAGCCATGGTGTGGGTTTCCTTGGTTGTAGGAGATCAGTCCCATAGGTTCACCATCTGCCGTTGGGGCGCGCTGGTTTGGTCTTCGGGCATGTTGACGACAAGGCCTAGCGGCAGGATTGGGCCGTAGTCGGCCAGGCCGGGGTTGGCTTCAAGCACCGCCTCGGTGACACCCGCGGTGCGGCCGTAGTAGCGCCAGCACAAGGCATCGACGGTGTCGTTTTGATTGGCGCGGACGGCGACGGCCATCAGATCAACTCCACGGTGGTGCGGGTGCGGCCGAGGAAGTCGCGCACGGCCCAGCGCAGATCGCGGCGGTAGTCGTCGATGTTGGGGGTGAGTTCTTCGGCCTTTTGGCTGCCGGTGTTGGTGGCGCTGTAATCGCGATACCGTTCGCAGACTTCGGCGCCGGTACCGGCTTCAATGGCGCGACGGTAGAGGTGGGCCTTTACCGATATGTCGTTGATACGATC
Organism: Pseudomonas mucidolens; assembly: GCF_900106045.1. Taxonomy (NCBI): domain Bacteria; kingdom Pseudomonadati; phylum Pseudomonadota; class Gammaproteobacteria; order Pseudomonadales; family Pseudomonadaceae; genus Pseudomonas; species Pseudomonas mucidolens. Next base: position 996,187 of record NZ_LT629802.1, read on the forward strand.
ACCCGGCACGTCGTCCAGCGTGGCGTAGCCAGCCGCTTGCTGGGCTTCCCGCCATTCACTCAGTTCGCGGTTGAGGTTGATGGCAGCGGCGATCACGGCAGTTTCCAAGCGGGCAGGGGTGACGCTGGAGTCGATGCGCAGTGTGGCGCGCAGGTTCTCCAGGTCAATCGACGGCCAGAACGGATCGGTGTTGATATGGCCGCCTGCGACGGAGCCGCTGGCTACAAAGGCGCTCATAGAACGACACTCAAAAATAGGTCGCCGGTGGTCGGGGCTTCACGTTAAGGAGGAGCGGCCTGGCCGATCCGCCCCGAGCCGGCGGGGTGCGTGGGGACGCTCGGTTAGCTGCTGGGAGCAGCGTGTTTTTTCAGGAGGCGTTCGGCGCCGTCCAAATCCTTTTTGCCGCCGCAACCGTCGTGCAATTCGATTGCGCGCTTGAGCAGGTCGATACCGGCTTGAATCTGTCCAGGCTGGCCTGGTTCCTCGGCGGTAATACCGTGCAGAGTGGCGCGGCCAGTTGCGAGGAACAGCTTGGCGCGGGCCTGGTCGGGCATGTCTTCGGTCTCGGTCAACTCGACGGTACGGTGCAGGATGCTCAGGTCGAAACTGCCGTTGGCTTTCTGTGCCTTCAGCGCTGCCGTGGCAATTTCTTCTGCCACCAGGCAACCGGTGGTGCGTTCGAAGCGATCCGGCATGATCAGCTTGTGTTTGAGCACGTAGTCGGCGATGTCCAGCGCGCCGCTGTAGTCCTCGACGTCGACACGCCACACCATGACGATGGTCATGACGTCGTCTTGGGGGCCGTTACCGGCCTCAAGCACACCCTCGACATAGGGGATGTACTCGGGCAGCAGTTGCAATTTGAGCGCGGCCTTGCCCTCGTTGGATTGGATGGCTTTCAAGCGCAAACGGTCTTGCAGCAGTTGATTCAACTGATGCTCGTAAGCTGTGGCGCCGGCCATGGACTGCCGGGGTGCCGTTTTTGCTGCCTCCATGGCCGCGCGAGCGCGGCGTTGGTGGGCTTGAGCAATGCTGAGTGCCATAGGGTTAACCCTCACTTCCTGCTTCTTCGACTGGAGTGATGTTTTCCAGCAGGCAGCCAAGGCCGTATTCCTCCACCACGTAGGCTTCGTTCGACGATTCGAAGTTGCTGACGCGGTTCCACTCCGGCTCTTCCTTGAGGTAGCGACGACGCGCGCCGATCTGCCAGTACACGGACAGGTTGGCGAAGGTGGTGATGAGGATCGTGCCTTCGGGGATGTAGGGCACCTCGTACAACGGCAGGCCGCCGACGCGACGTTGCGAGATGATCAGGTCGCTCGCAAGGGTATTGGTGGAGTCCTGGTCCTTGTTGACCAGGGCCAGGAACTTGTCGTGTACCAGCTCACGGCCGGTCAACACCACCAGACCCGGGTTGCGGCGGTACCAAGGTTCCAGCAACTGAATAGCGTCGTAGACCAGCGCGTCGATGTTCTTAAAGTCACCGGTTTTACCGATGGTGATTTTGCCAGCGACGGCGCCTTCCGTCAGCACGCGGTCAGGTGCGTGAGTGCGGTACTGCTGGAGCCAGCCGATGTTGACATCTTCAAGCAGTGGGTGCGCCGTTCGGTCGGTTTGCTCTTCGGCCGAAGTGCCGTAAAAGCCGATCTGGATACGGTCGAGCGCCTGACGTTGGGCAATGGCACTGGACAGGCGAGTCTGGAAGTCCGGGAACTTGGCCCAGGCGTCGAGCTGCTTGTAACTGACATAGGTGTCAAAGTCGGTCTGTTCAGCGCGGTATTTGTCGCTGGACAGGGTGCCAATGCTGCTCGGCTCACGCTTCTTGACCTTGGTGTTGGTGCGGCTGGCAACGGTGCTGCCGACGCCAAGGCCAACCTTTTCACCCTCCTGTTCGTCAACGCCGATGATGTTGATTTTGGTCAGAAACTCGCTCGACTCCTGGATCTTGGTTTCCAGGCGCTGCTGAATGGTTGGGTCAACGTTGAACGTGGCGGTGGTCGAGTCAACGCCGTTGAGCTGTGCAACCTGGCCGAGGTAGCCGGTGTAGAGTTTTCGAGTGTCGTTACGCATGGGTGTCTCCGATAGTGGGCTGGGCGGTTGAGGCCGCAGGTCAGAATTCAGCCAGGGCTTGTTTGCCGCCGCCGGTTACCGGTGGGCGCTGGGTTTGGGAGTGGTCTTGTGTGGCGCCGAGGGTGGTTTTCAGGTCGGCCAGGTCTTTGCTGAGCGTCTCAACCTTGGTGTTCAACTCGCTGGAGAATTTCTTCTCTGCGGCCAACTGGTCCGGCAGGTCTTTGACGTGGTCGGCAATAGCTTCGACGGCCTGGCCGATTTGAGCGAACTCGGCATCGTCCTTCGCCTGTTTGCCGCCCAGTAACGCCTGAACTTTGCTGAAAAGCTGGGCGCCAAGGCCGGGCTTCTCTTCGATTTCTTCAAACTGCAGCTCGGTTTCCACTGCCTCGGTGAACATCGAAGTAGAGGAGTAATGGCGATCCTTGAACGGACTGACATCAGGTTTTTGAGCTGAGAACGCCAGGACGTCAGTACCCAAGCTGGCTGGGGAGTCTGTGACGGCCAGGCCGACGATGTACGCCTCACCGGTGTCGGAGAAGCTGTCGTCGATTTCGATAGAGGTGTAGATCTTCTGCTTGGCCTTGTTCATAGCGATCAGCTCAGGCGTGGGCTCGACCTGGGCGAACAGGGCCAGCTTCTTCTGGCCGTTGATTTCCACTTCTTCGGTCTTGACCGCGAGCACGTCACCGTAGGCTTTGAACGGGCTGTCGGGCAGCAGGCTGCGGAAGTGCTCCAGCCAGATGCGGGCGCCGTAGGTGGACGGGTTGAAGTTCTTCGCGGCCTGTTCCAACCAGGAGCGTTTGATCGTGCGCTTGTCGGAGGTAGCGCCCTCGACGGCGACGCGGAACCAATTGCTGCGAAATTTCTTCATGCCGGTAATCCTCAATGCGTTGGGCGCTAAGTGCGTTGCAATGAGGGGCATGGTCGTGACGCGCGCGAGTTGCGGCAACGGGACGGGATTGTAAGGGGCTGGGCTACAAGGGGCGGTGCTATTGACTCGCAGGCCAGAGCGGCAGCATCGCGGCCATGACTACGACCGAACTACTCCCCATTGATCCCCGGCGCCAATCCAAGTTCCTCTATTGGATGGGTTGGCGTATCTGCGAGATTGCCGAGGCTACGGGCGAAAAGGAAAAAACGCTACACAGCTGGAAGGTCCGCGACGAGTGGGACCGGGCCGACAATGTCGAGCGGATCGGCGGGGCGTTGGAAGCCCGATTGGTGCAACTGATCCTCAAGGAAGGTAAGAGCGGCGGCGACTTCAAAGAGATCGACCTGTTGCACCGGCAGTTGGAGCGCCAGGCACGCATCCAGCGCTTCCAGGGCGGCGGTACCGAAACCGAACTCAACCCCAATCTCGCCAAGCGCAACGAAGGCCCGAAGAAAAAGACGCCGAAAAACGACATCAGCGAAGACCAGATCGAGCTGCTGCGCGAAGCGTTTATCGACGGGTGCTTCGATTACCAGAAAGACTGGCACCGAGCGGGCAATCAGCGCACGCGCGTCATCCTCAAAAGCCGGCAGATCGGCGCCACTTACTATTTTGCCCGCGAGGCGTTCATTGATGCGCTGGAAACTGGGCGTAATCAGATTTTCTTGTCGGCATCGAAGAATCAGGCCTACCTTTTTCGCGGGTACATCCAGGCATTTGCCCGCGAGGTTATCGGCGTCGAGCTGACGGGTGATCCCATTGTCTTGCCGAACGGAGCAGAGCTTTTTTTCCTCGGTACCAACGCGCGCACCGCCCAGGGTTACCACGGCAATTTCTACTTCGACGAATTCTTCTGGACGTTTAAGTTTGAGGAGCTGAACAAGGTTGCGTCTGGCATGGCGATGCACAAGAAGTGGCGCAAAACTTACTTCTCGACGCCGTCGACCATGGCCCACGAGGCATACACCTTCTGGACGGGTGAGCGCTTCAACAAGGGCAAGCCGGCGGCGCAACACACCAAGGTCGATGTTTCCCATGGCGCGCTCCAGCAAGGGCGGTTCTGTGAGGATCGATTGTGGCGGCAGATCGTCACCATCCTCGACGCAGAGCAGGGCGGTTGCGACCTGTTCGACATCGAAGAGCTGCGTCGCGAGTACAGCCCCGAGGCGTTCGCCAACCTGCTGATGTGCGAGTTCGTCGACGACGGCGCGAGCATCTTCCCGCTGACGGTGCTGCAGCCGTGCATGGTCGACAGCTGGGTCGAGTGGGCCGAGGACTACAAACCATTTGCCATGCGCCCCTTCGGTGACCGTCAGGTGTGGGTGGGCTATGACCCCGCGGAAACCGGCGACTGCTCGGGCCTGGTGGTAGTCGCGCCGCCGCTCGTACCGGGGGGCAAGTTCCGGGTGTTGGAACGTCACCAGTTCCGCGGGATGGACTTTGCCGATCAGGCCAGCGTGATCAAGGCCGTCTGCGACCGCTACTGGGTAACCTACATCGGGATCGACGTCACCGGTCTGGGCAGTGGCGTGGCGCAGCTTGTGCGCCAATTCTTCCCCAACGTCACCACCTTTAGCTACTCGCCCGAGGTCAAGACCCGCCTGGTGCTGAAGGCTTATGACGTGATCCACCGGGGCCGGTTGGAGTTCGACGCCGGCTGGACCGACATGGCGCAATCGCTGATGGCGATCCGCAAGACCATCACCGCAGGCGGTCGCCAATTCACCTACACCGCCGGCCGTAACGACAACACCGGCCACGCCGACCTGGCATGGGCGCTCTTTCACGCATTGCACAACGAACCGCTGGAGGGGCAGACCTCTGCCAACACCGGGCGGATGGAGATTTTTTGATGTCGAACCGCCGCAGAAATAACAAGCAACTGGCCCAGGCTCCCGCCTTGGTAACGCAGGAGTTTATCCCTCGCAGTGACAGCAAGATGGAGGCGTTCAGCTTCGGCGAACCATCACCCGTACTGAGCGGCCGGGAGGTGTTCGATTATCTGGAGTGCTGGTTTAACGGGCGGTGGTACGAGCCGCCATTATCCCTGGATGGCCTGGCACGGTCGGTGGGTTCCAGCGTGCATCTGCATTCGGGCTTGATGTTCAAGCGTAACTTGCTGAGCAAGACCTTTATCCCGCACCGGCTGCTGTCGCGCGCGGCGTTCGAACAGTTCGCGCTGGATTTCCTTTGCCTAGGCAACGGTTATCTGGAAGGGCGGCGTTCGATGCTTGGCCCGGTGCGCGAGCTGGTACCGCCATTGGCGAAATACATGCGCCAGGGCAAGGACGGCCGGCAGTTCATGGTCCAGGGCTGGAAGGAAGAGCACGAATTTGAACCAGGCACCGTTTTTCATCTTCGGGAGGCGGATCTGCACCAGGAGGTGTATGGCCTCCCCGAGTGGATCAGTGCCTTGCAGTCGGCGCTGCTGAATGAGTCGGCCACGCTTTTCCGTCGCAAGTACTACGAGAACGGCAGTCATGCCGGTTTCATCCTCTACATGACCGACGCCGCGCAGAACGAAGCGGACGTCGATTCCCTGCGCAAGGCGCTGAAGGACTCCAAGGGGCCAGGCAATTTTCGGAACCTGTTCGTGTACTCGCCGAATGGAAAAAAAGACGGGCTGCAGGTCATCCCCGTCAGCGAAGTGACGGCCAAAGATGAATTCAATTCGATCAAAAACCAGACCCGCGACGATGTGCTGGCCAGCTTGCGCATTCCGCCGCAGCTGATGGGCATCGTGCCGCAGAACGCGGGTGGGTTTGGATCAATCAGGGAAGCGGCGCAAATCTATGCAGCCAATGAACTGGAGCCTATTCAGGCGCGCATGGCGCAAGTGAATGAATGGCTTGGGGAGGAGGTCGTGCGCTTCAAACCTTACGAAATTCCTGTGGGGACCTAACACCTTGGTTCAGTAAACAGGTGGCGCACTGGAGGGGCACATCCTACTCGATGCTGAGTCGCTCCCCGGGACTGAAGAGCGACCTAGACAGGGAAAGCGGGAGGTCCAACCACAAGAAAAATTAATGCAGAAAGGTTATTGGATAGATGCGTTTGGTGCTTTAGTTTATTGAGGGTTTTGTAAGCTGTGACTTAAAATGAGTTTATTGTTGTGGGTAATATAAAAAAGCGTCAGGGCTCTTGCAAAAAAACCACTCGATACGTTGTACTAAAGTATCCCGGCGCTCATTATACTGATCTTTGAGTTCGTGAATGATGATGAGTAAGCATAGATTTAGTAAGGTGCCAGCAATGGTTGGGTAGTGCAAGTTTCCATGAAGAGTGTCATTTCGCCAGAAAAAAATCATTTCAAAAGGACTTTTTTCTTTGTCGAGTAGTTCGATGTGTGCTTTGTAAGTGTCTAGGTCTTTTTTTAATTCAGGTGAGGCAATGTGTGTGTAATGTAGTGTTAACATGGCGTAGAGATTGCTGCATGTGTTTTTATTAGTATATAGATTTTTTCCATCCGGCTTATGAAAGGGTTTTATAACTGATCCGTCTGGTGCCATGTACTCACACGCCGCTCGCTTTAGGATGGCTTCAAGTAGTGGGAATACAATGTAAGAGAGAATTAGGGATAGATCGATTTCACGTGGGTCATAAGCTTTTGAGTGAGCGATAGATACTAGGATTGCATTTTTGAATAATGGTTTTAAGTTGGGTTTTTCTCCTTCAAAAAAAGTAGATCTTACTCCGAATAAAAACTCTCCACACCACGACCATAGTGCGGTGTGGTCGGAAGATATTATTGAAAGTCCAGGGTCTGATAGTGTACTTGTAAGTCCGAGTATAGAAGCGATTAACTCATCGAAGTCGAGATTGTGGAATTCCAGTCCGTGCTCAAGAAGTCGAAAGCTCTCGGATTTTTGTCCCATTTCTGCACGACCAGGTTGGACATAAGCCGCTTTTCGGTAATTTTCGCAAAGACTCGTTATTTGATCTGCTGAGAGTTTAGCCATATTAGTGCTCCGTCCTGATCGTGTTATTAATTAATTCTGTCAAGCTTGTGTTGGGGGTGATAAAATTTCGAGACCTCGTTTTTCTTCTGCTTAAGCAAGTTTTGATGATCCACAAGGTATCATTGATACCCTTAGCATAGCGGATGATTTTATTATGCGGATCAGGCGCACCTTGTTAGGGGGAGGGCTATCAGCCGATACGCCTGCTTCTGAAGAGGGAAGCACAGAGCCTCCTGTGCCCTATCTAGCGAAGGTGTTGAGATAGCCTCAACACCTGATCGGTCAGAAGAATTGCTCAGCTTAGTGTACTGACCTTCCCAGGCCGACATTGATAACGATTGGCCGAATTGCCACATAGAGCTCATTGTCTTTGCTGATCAGATAAACGGGCCTCGTAAAACGGCACAGGCATCAGATGACTCTGCATACGATTTCCCTCATTTGACCTTGGCTACATTCGAGTTCATAGCACACGTCGAGTCAATGCCGCCGGACAGTTGCTGATCTCTCATGGAGAGAAAATCACTCATTAACTCGGAAGCGAATGCGCTCTGGCGGTGGTTGCCTTTTGCGCAGTTTTTCAGCAATCGCAACGAGTTACGCAGCATGAGCAGCGTTTAAAAGGCACTCCTCGATAGACCGTAGGGAGTCAACACCTTGTGCTGGTGATTTGTTGTGGATACAATAATAAAATGCAGATTACTTATGATCCAGCCAAAGACGCTCGCAACGCTGAAGAACGTGGACTCCCGTTTGCCATGGTGCGGGACTTCGAATGGTCTACGGCCTTGATCTTGGAAGATGATCGATTCGACTACGGCGAGTGTCGTTATCGGGCAATGGGGTACATAGGGGATCGGCTGCATGTCGTAGTGTTTACCCCACGGGGTAACGCGGTCCACGTCATCAGCTTTCGTAAAGCCAACAAACGAGAGGTCAAAAATTATGACCAAGAAACCCAGTCCTGAGATGGTCGACACGGCAAACCCTGAGTGGTCGGACAAGGACTTTGCTAAGGCCAAGCCAGCCAGCGACGTGTTGGCTGGGTTGTTTGGCAAGGCCCAGGCAAAGGAAATGCTCAAGCCAAAGCGTGGCCGGCCGAAGTCGGTAGCCACTAAAGAGCACGTCAATGTTCGTTTTGATGCTGAAATACTGGAGCGATTCAGGGCTTCTGGACCAGGCTGGCAAACGCGAATGAACGCCGCTTTGGCCGATTGGCTCAAAACGCACACACCGGATGAACTGAAGGCTTAGTCGCCAAAGATCATTCTCAAAGACAATTGGCCGCCCATGAGGCGGCTTTTTGCTGCCTGGCGATTAGCTTTCTCTCGGCAAAGGTCCGGCTTTCCTCTCACTCACAGAGGCAGGAGCGGTATTCTGGTGCCGGGGGAGTTGGCGTGTCACAAGCTAAGACGGTGACGTGCTTCAGCACCTGGCGCGCGCCGTCGTCCCCCCACCTCGCCTGCGGGCTAAATGGGTCGTTTTTTCTGCGGCCCTGCGGACAGCCCAACGCGGCACTGGCTGGGGGGCTGCTCGGCGTTGTGGGGTGGTCAAAAGCCTGCGGAACCCTGCACCGAGGGGGTATTTCGTTGAAGGCGTCTAAAGGCTCTGCTGTTGAGGGGGAGGGGGGGAGTCTCAAAAAAAGTAACTTCAGTAATCTCCCCACAGAAATGGTCTGGAGGCCACGTATTCCGTGGGTTTTGAGATTACAAAAAGGAGTAACAGAGAAGTAATTGAAAAGGTAATTTTTTGTAAACCTATTGATTTTAAAGGGGTTTATAAAAGTAGAGAATTACATTTATAAAGAGCAATCAGATTACTTCAATATTACTTAAAGATTACCTTTTGCTCTAAATATAAAACCCTTTAATTTCAATAGCTTGAGAGTAGAAAACGGTCAAGATTACTTATGTTACTCTTTTTTTTGCCCCCCTCCAGACCCCGAACGTCAGGCCCCTATACGTGTGATGCGCACGCGTACAGAGATGCATGCTGATGACCATGGGAATGGCGTGGGAATGCTTTTGCGCAACTGGCACCGCTGGAGCCCTTGTATTCCGGGGCCTCGGCTGACCGAATGCGGGTGCGGGTACTTTCGAATCTCTCTGTCGTCGCTGTACGACCCCGTCATTTCAAGAGAAAATAAGCCTCCTCTAAAACTAGAGGGCTCAGGAGATATCTCATTTGGCTGGCTTGGAGGGTACCTGTTCTTACCTTTACGTTATCTCTGGAAATATCTTTTTTTGCTCCTCTGAGCCAATTGCATGATAGCGGGCTTCTCCTGAGTTCTTGTCGAAATCAACAACGAATTTGACGCTCAGAGCGTCATTGGATGACGCACTAAGATCGCAAATCAATACTCCGATCAAATCTAGGTTGAATTTTGATCTTCCAGGCAAGAAAGCCACGTTGAATTTTTCCGGTGACTGAACGGAACGGTAGCACCAAGCATCTTGTTCTGGATAGTTAAAATAGGTGTCCGCGATTGCACGAGTAATGGAGTAGCGCGCCTCTTCACCAGTCGGTACAACTCTTGAAAATTCTTCGTCTAAAAACGAATAAAACAAATTTGATCTATGATCTTTCGGTAGCGTTGATCCGTTATAATCACCGAGAACCGCAACGTTTATTGGTCGGGACGACCTATAGACCATAATTGCGACATGTGTGTGATCTCTTGCTCTGGCTTCATCAATTGCCAAGTTAGGATCGCCCGCACAGCAGTATAAAATGCTTTGGTTGATCGCGTTAAGTCGCCCTTGCACTTTAACTATATGCGGGGGCGGTTCCCAGGCATCCCCAACTTTTTGGATTGTTCGGGGTGGAGTAATAGTATCGTTCGACGGAATTGCCCTTGCGCGGAAAAAGGTTGTCCCTTGTTCGTAGGTTCTGGTTTCTGTGACATATGAGTACACATTTCCAAAGATTGAAGATACAGCGTTTATACAGTCCTTATCGCTGATTCCGTTTTGCGCGAGAGTCCGGAAATCCAAAATGCGTTTTCTAATTTTATCTTCGTTAATGTCAGAAGAAAACATATTGTTTATCCTTTATTAGTATGTTTTATTAATATTTATCGAGTGTTGGAAAAAGTGTGTTGAGGTGGTTCGCGCGTTCTATATCGAAAAGCTACTTATTGCAATGAAATGTTTCAGCTTTCGCTTCTGGCCGTTATCTGCCTCATGTGAAGCAGTCACCCACAGAGCGTAGCCGGCTATTACCTCATAACAAGGGGGGCTGACGGCCTCGGAGGTACAGAATTGGTACGAGAATAGCTGGAGGTTTCCGGAGGCCATGTTTTTAAAGGCTCCTGAGTTTAGTCGTTCCAATCCATCATCGGGGCGACGGAGAAGCGACGGGAGAGGGCTTGGGTTGATGCGGTGTGTGAGGGCATGAGGATCTGAGGTGACGAATGCGAAGGGAGGGCAGTTTAGCAGGAATGGGCTGCTGAGGATGAGCAGAGCCAAATCCGTTGAGATTGTCGAAATTTAATAAAACTGTCCCGTTTTCTCCTTTCTCACCCTATTTGGCGGCATTTTGAACGCGTTATTTGGCGGATAGGAAATCGCAGAAACGGGGTGGATACCGGTCGGGCAGCTTTCGGATTGGTTGGCAATGAGGCGGCCGTCAGATGTCGCAAAAGTCCCCTGAATGTCACGGCTTTTGCGCCCAACTTTCGCCTGATTTTTCAGTGTCGGCGATCTGGCGGCAAATTCATGAGTTACGCGACAAACACGTCTCAAGTGATCTGATCTTCGATGGCGGTTTTATCGATGACGGAGAGCACATCGGCAATCTTGCCATCCTTTACCTCGTAAAACACATTCTCTGCGAAGGAAATGCGCCGACCGTTGATCTTCAGGCCAAGGAAGTATCCTTTGGGTGAGCAATTGAACAATAGCCTCACCGCAATAAGCGGCGGGTCACACGCCAAACGATCGATGACGAAACGCAGATCGGGAATATCCTCGAAATCCTTGATCAGCATCGAGCGGTAGCCTGACAGCCCAAACGGACGGCCATTGTGTTTGACATCGTCGGCAACATACCGCCCTAGCGCATCCCAATCTTGGCGATTCAGGCAGTCTAGGTAGGCGCGATATAACGCTTGCAGCGTCATGCTTCCAGATATCATCAAATCAATCCCTTTGCCGTTGTGTGGGCCAATACCGAGCGGATTTTCCATCGTCATCCGCTCTCTTTATTCGTCGCAAAACTCCCGATTATAACTACAGTTCTGCACATGAATTTTGCGACAGTATCAACAATGACGATGGCCGCCTGCAAGGTCCGGTTGCAGCAGCGATGAGCGTCGACCTCCGTTGCCCTTCAGTGCTGAACTGACTGAGACTGATGAGTACACAGTCCAGGCCAAGGTGGTCAGCGATCACTTACACACTATCAAGCTGACGGTGAGGCGTGTAGTTTTGCCGGCGCTTGCGATCATCTCAGAACACTGCGTTAAAGAGATCGATAGGGTGGAGTGGGCCAAGGCGTCGTCGCACGTGCCTCCAAATCGAGCGCAGATGATCGGGAAGGGGTTGTACTGGGGGTTCGCAGGGGACCTTGGTATAGCCGCTCATTTCCTGATTCCGCAGATCGAAGCGATCATCCGACACCGGATGAAGGAGGCAAGTCTCAACACTTCCACGTCCAGTGCCGACGGTATCGTTAACGAAAATGGACTGAGCATCTGGATGGCATACGTCAGGCGCGAACTGCGACAACAAATAGTCGATAGATGACGACCTACTCGCTGAGCGAAAGGGTGTGTTCAACGAATGCGCAACAGATGAAGACAGTGGGCTGCATCCGTGATCGCTGCATAGGTCGATAGGCAGAAACCGGCCATAAGGGGACACTTGAATTGAGGTTGACCGTTTGGTGCGCGTGGCGCCAAACGGTCACTGTTTCCTTTCGCGATTCACGTGCCAGTTCAGAGCAGCATCTATTTGGGAAATGTTCCCTACCAACCGTTCAGGCGAGGCCAGAGACTGATCTCACCATTTTCGTCTAGGGCCTCGTATGCTTGGTATTGAGCGCCTGTGGCACATGCATGGTTGGGCAGAATACGCAGACGGGTTCCAATAGGAAACTGCTGCTCGATTTCTACCTGTTGGCCTTCCTCGAAAGACGCCACACCGTGCTCCTGGTTGGCTGAGCGCAACTGAAGCCCGTCGATGAGCTTGCCCTCAGTATCGCAAACCAGGCCGTAGCCGAAATCGCATTGCTGGGACTGCGTGCCCCGGTCGCGACTCATTGCCATCCAGCCGGAATCCGTGATGATCCAGCCCTTCTCTGGCTGATGGCCGATCACGGTGGTGAGGACGCTCAAGGCGAGTTCGTCCAGCTGGCATACGCCAACATTGTGCATGACCAGATCGAAGAAAACGTACACGCCGGCACGGAGCTCGGTGACGCCGTCGAGGTGAACGGCGGACAATGCGGTGGGCGTTGAGCCGACACTCACTTCCTGGCACGGCAAGCCCGCAGACCGAATGGCCTCAGCAGCCATCCCGCATTCTGAACGTTCAATTTCCGCAATTTCCTGCAGCGCCTCAAGGGTGTTCAGCTTGTAGCTTTCGCCGGCGTGAGTCATCACGCCTTTGAGCACAGCACCACCTTCATGAAGGATTCTGGCGATCTCGATCAGCACAGGATCGTCACTACGAACACCCGAGCGGTGATGGTCACTGTCGATTTCGATGAAAACCTCAAACCGCTCGCCATGGGTGCGGCAAAAGTCGGTGATCGCTCTCGCGCCCGCAACGCTATCAGTGACAATCGTCAGGGAACATCCGGCGCGGCGCAGTGCCAGTGCTTGGTTGAGCTTGGTGGGGGCCATTGCTACGGCGTAGAGAATGTCGGTGATGCCTTGGGCAAAAAAGGCTTGAGCTTCCTTGAGTGTGGAAACCGTTATGCCTTGGGCTCCAGCCTTCACCTGAGCTGCTACCACCTGCTCGCATTTGGTGGTTTTTACATGGGGTCGTAGCCTTACTCCCTGGCGATTAGCCTGGTTCTGCATGCGTTGAATGTTGCGCTGCATGCGGCTTACATCCACCACGGCTACGGGGGTATCGAGGGAATCAATGGAGGAAGTCATTAGCTAGATCTCGTGGGTGTCTGTGTGTTTGCAACTCTACGCAGTACGGTATATTTTTGGTTAACGGTCACTTAAACGAATGTTAAGAACTACTTAATGATTACGTTCTCCGATCTAGAACTGGTTACGGCAATTTCCGTTTCCGGCTCATTGAGCGAGGCTGCTCGCAAGCTGAGAGTCACCACGGCAGCTCTCTCAATGAGACTGCGAAAACTCGAAGCGGAATTGGGCATGAAGCTTGCCAGCAGAGACTCCAGGCGCTTGGCATTGACCGAGGATGGAGAGCGCATGGCCGAGGAAGGACGACGGTTGCTGCAGGCGCTGGAGGAGTTGTCAGACTCAATGGTGGCTGACGACGAGCGCCTTCAGGGAGTGATCCACCTATCTGCACCGTTCGGCTTTGGGCGGTTGCGTTTAGCTCCCTTGCTGGCACGGTTTGCAAAGCTTCACCCTAAACTAAGAATCGAGCTCGATTTGCGAGAAACCCCTTGGCCAGATCGGAGCAATTGCGATGCGGTAATCCACATTGGCTCCATCAACGACAGCTCATGGACTGCTCAAGTGCTGGCATCCAATGAACGATGGTTGTGTGCAAGCCCGTTCTATCTGAAAGAGCATGGGGCCCCAATAGCGCCTGAAGACCTGACAGCTCATCGGTGTATTTGTATTCGCGAGAATGACGAACACGCGACGTACTGGCACTTGCGCAGGGACAACGAGAGCAAGTCTCTGCGAATCTTTCCGAGCATGGTCAGCAACGATGGTGGAGTGGCGCGCAGATGGGCGGAGCAGGATCTTGGTTTGGTTCTGCGTTCGCAATGGGACGTGGTTGATTCGATTGCCCAGGGTAGCCTGATTCGCGTGCTGGCCGACTGGGAGTTCGAGACCGCCCCGATTCTTCTGCTGATACCGACCAGAAAACACAGGTCCCGAAAAGTACAGGCTCTTGCTTCATTCTTGAACGAATCATTCAAAACGAAAGGCACTGAGAAAAGCCGGTCATAGGCTGTTATCGTCCTCTTATTGAAACCTTTTACTTTTGCTGGACATCTTCACGATGAAGAAAACGACCCCCGAGCAACAAGCGCTGATCAGTCAGCTTGAGCAAATTGCAGAAGGCTTGAGCCAGACCTTCAGCCCATTTTGTGAGGTCGTATTGCACGATCTGCGAGATCCCGAGCACGCAATACTGGCCATTCACAACAATCTTTCTGGCAGGGAGATCGGACATCCTGCTACCGAGTTGGGGCTTGCCCGGATTGCTGATCCAGCCTATCCCCAGATTATTGCCAATTATCCCAATCAATTCAAAGATGGCCGGCAGGCCAAAAGCACCTCGATTGGCATTAAGGATTCCACTGGACGGTACGTGGCCGCGCTCTGCATGAACGTTGATCTCACCCTGTTCAGGGGACTGCAGGGCATGCTGGATCAATTCGGATCTTTCAGTGGCGATCGTCCGCATGAATCGCTCGAATCGAGCGGTGCAGAATCAATTCGCGCGCGCATTGATCAGTTTGCTGCACGGCTATCCACGTCTCCCCGTGCGCTGAAGGCTGGTGATCGGCGAGTTTTACTTCAAGAGTTGAAGGAATCTGGCCTCCTGGATATCAGAAAGGCCATGGAAACGGTGGCTTCACACCTTGGTGTATCACGTGCAACGGTGTACAGCGATACGAGGTGACCTCGGCTACACGGGACAGCCTTTGGCCCTGAGCATCGCATTGAACCGATCAGGGTCAAGCGTATCTTCTTCAATTCCCTTGAGGATCAACGCTTCCCGATCCAGCAACTGGCGGCAGCGTTCATAAACTCTTGTGAGCTGAGCCTGAGAGATGGCAACCACGCCATCGGAATCGCCTACCACTAGGTCACCCGGATTAACGACCAACCCTGCACACGACACTGGTACATTGATTTCACCGGCACCGTCCGTGCTTGGGCCGCGGTGGACGCAGCCGAGGGCGAAAATCGGCATCTTGCCGTCCAGCCAGTCATCATGGTCACGAAGCATACCGTTTACGACGATCCCGCCAATCCCGGCTTTGAGAGCCATTGCCCGCATGATCCCGCCAATGACGGCTCTGGTCTGGTCACCACTACCGTCCACCACCAGGATGTCGCCAGGGCGCGCCATCTGTATAGCTTTAAGCGTCAACAAATTATCGCCGGGGCGCACCCGCACGGTAATCGCTGTTCCGCACATGTGGCCGCGACCGTGAAATGGACGAAGACCTAACCCGCCGACGTTGCGACCCAAGCAATCACTGATGATTGCGCTGGGGACTTGGCTGAACGCAGTCAGCCATTTTTCAGGGATGATGGCGGGTGACGGATTGATATGGAAGCCCGTAGGCCAAGCTTCATTCGACGCGACATTGAGCATCATCGATCTCCTCTGTAATGCCAGAAATGGGCGTACCTTCAACGCTTCAAGCCGCGTTGGTCACAATACGTGCGACAGCCTCAATTTCCACCAGATAGCCATGGTGCAGCTCTGGCACCGGTACCACTGCGCGAGCTGGCCGGTGGCTGCCCAGCATTTCGGAGTAGATCCGGTCGAAGGCTGGCCAGTGCTTCACGCCTGCGACGTACACAGTGACTTTGACCAAGTCGGAGGGAGTGCAACCTGCGGCATGCAGAATGGCCAACAGATTGTTCAGTGCAACTTGTGCCTGTTCGGTGAACGACGCCTCAATGTTGTGAGTGCCGTCCGGACTAACGGGGAGCTGGCCCGAAATGTACAGCGAGCCTTGGTGAATAACCGCTTGCGAGTAGTGACCGGCAGGTTGGGAAGCCGCATCGGTGCTAACAATTTTCATAAGTGACCTTGTATAGGGTGGAGCCGACGCTGCAGGCGATGCCCAGGGCGTCAACTCTTGGATGTATCAATGAGTGTTTGTGAAAGCTGCTTGAGCCTTGCTAGGTTCAGTGACGCCGCTGGCGATAAGTAGTTGTGCCAGAATCCCGAGTCCCGAAACAGCGGCCATCAACTGCTGAGGCCCAATGGCGCCGGCATTGTAGGCACTCGTGCCACGGTTATCGGCGGAACCTGCGATAGTTCCAACCGTTGCAAGTAACGAGACACGTGGCAATTCCACTTGTTGATTATTCGAACTCATGGTTGTTTCCTAGGCGAGCGTAAACGGAACACCAACGGTTAAGCCTGCCAAGATCGAGAGCATAAAACCCGCCAAAAGGTATGGCTGCTGTTGAAGTTTAGGGGTTTGACAGTCATTTTTTTCTTAATTGTTGTTAGAGCTATTTGTTGATTAAACGGCTTGAGGAATTTTTTCAGCATCGATTGCTGTTTCAACTTCTTCGATTTCATTACCGTGTCGCCCAATGACCGCCGTTGCGACACCGCAGCCGAAAACGTTGGTGGCGGTGCGTCCCATGTCCAGGATTGGGTCGACGGCGAGGATGAGAAGCAGGCCGGCGTCCGGAAGGCCGATCATTGGCAGTCCCGCAGCCAGGACGACCAGAGAGCCTCGCGCTACACCTGCAGTCCCTTTGCTGATAACCAGCAGGGTCAACAGCACCATGATCTGGTGCGAGAGGGTCATTTCGATGTTGTACGCTTGGGCGATGAACATCACGATGAACGCTTGGTACATCATCGAGCCGTCCAGGTTGAATGAGTAACCCAACGGCAGGACGAAGCTGCTTACGCGCTTGTTGGCACCAAACTTGTCCATGGCGGCAATGGTTTTCGGATACGCGGCTTCGCTGCTCGCCGTGGAGAAGGCGATCAGAATTGGCTCACGCATATGCTTGAACAGGTCTTTGATGCGTGGGCCGAGGGCCATGTAGCCGGCAAGTGTGATCAACGACCAGAGCAGTGCCAGACCCAGGAAATACTGTCCAACCATCTTGCCAAAGGTCACGACCATTTCTAGACCATGCACGGTGATGGTGGCGGCGATGGCTGCAAATACAGCCAGCGGAGCCACATACATCACATAGTCGGTGACCCTGAACATGACATTGGCCAGTTCTTCGAGCATGTCCACGATGATGGACTTGCCTTTGCCCTTGACGAACGCCAGTGCGCAGCCGAAGAACAGTGAGAACACAACGATCTGCAGCACTTCGTTCGTACCCATTGCCTCAATAATGCTTCGAGGGAATACATGGGTGAGGAAGATCGGCAGGCTAAAGCCGGAAGTGTTCAAGCCCGTGTTCACGGCTTCACTGCTCACAGTCAGATTCAAACCGACACCTGGCTGGAAAATATTGGCGAAGAGCAAACCGATGGATAGGGACCCTAGGGAGGCAATCATGAACCAGGTGATGGCTTTAAAGCCGACACGGCCCATCGAACCGTTCCCTGACATGCTGGCAACGCCGGTCACCAAGGTGGCAAGCACCAAGGGTGCGATAACCATTTTGATCAGACGTAAAAACACGTCAGTGACCAGATTCAGGTATCCGGAAATTTCTTTTGCGGCCGCAGCATCCAGCTGACTGTGGAGCGTGCCTCCTAGGACTACGCCGAAAATCATCGCGATAACTATCGCTTTAACGAGAAGGCGGCTTTTCATGTGCACCTCTTTTTATAGTGGCCTAATTAATGGCCATATTGTTTGGGCTAAATGTGTGTTCATTAGATTTTGGCAAGACGGTGCCGTCAGGCGCTGTTGAACATCTGATTTTTTTCAGTAGCTAAAGCTAGCTTTCCTTAGGGCTGGAGAAATTTTCCAAGCGTGTCGATATCAATATTACCGCCTGTAATAATGACGCCGACTCGTCTGCCTTGGAGCTCATCCTTGAACTTTCTTACTGCGGCAAGGCCCAGGCATCCAGTGGGCTCGACCACAATCTTCATGCGCTGAACAAAGAACTTCATTGCAGATATCAGTTCTTCGTCAGTGACAGTTACAACTCGGTTCACTCCATTCAAAATAATTGGAAAGGTGTAATTACCAAGATGCTGCGTTTGGGCGCCATCAGCGATGGTGTCAGGGGTTTCGATGTGAACTATCTCACCTGAATTGAACGATTGCTGTCCGTCGTTACCTGCTTCAGGCTCAACGCCAATCAGAGTGCACTCTGGTGCCAGTGCACGCGTCGCCAAAGTGGTTCCCGATAGCATGCCGCCGCCACCTAGGCCTACAAACAAAGCATCCAACTGACCGACGCTTTCAAACAGTTCCTTGGCGGCAGTACCTTGGCCAGACAGAACGTCTGGATGATCGTAGGACGGGATCAGCGTCATACCATGCTTGGCGGCCAGCGCCCGACCGATAGCCTCGCGGTCTTCGGTATAACGGTCGTAGAACACAACCTCAGCGCCATAGCCTTTGGTAGCCGCGACTTTGGCTGCAGGAGCATCAGTTGGCATAACAATGGTGGCAGGGATCTCCAACAGTTTGGCCGCCAAAGCGATGCCTTGTGCGTGGTTCCCCGAAGAGAACGCTACAACACCGCCTCGACGTTGCTCTGCGCTGAATTTAGCGAGCGAGTTGTATGCCCCTCGGAATTTGAAAGAGCCAGTACGTTGGTAGTTTTCACATTTGAAAAATACCTTCGCACCGACTTCCTCATCGATCGTACGAGAGGTCAGAACAGGCGTGACGTTGGCTACTCCCTTAAGTCGCGTAGCCGCGTCGACTACGTCTTGATAAGTTGGCAGAGTGATTTGCATAGCAAAATGTCCTCAAAGATTTACCACGGCCAAGAAATATCGTGGCCAATACCTTCGATACTGGCTTGCTTGAACAGAAGCTGAGCAACTGTCAGGTCTTGCAGCGCCAATCCCGTCATGTCGAAGAGGGTGATGTCATTGGCACTACGGATGAATTCAACTTGCCCTGTCAGCAGGTCACCGATTTCCATTACTGGTGAAGCCGGCACCCATTGCGTTTCGCCAAGCTGACGAGCTTGGGTTTTATCGTCGACAAAGACTTTGGCCTTGGGCAGAAGCCCTTCCGGTGCTTCCCGTTTGCCCTTGGTGTCTGCACCCACGCAGTTGAAATGCGTACCAGGTTGGACGGCTTCCAGGTCAAACAGTACCTGTCTTCCGGGCGTTGCTGTGATGACTACATCACTTTGCGATACGGCATCGTTTGCCGATGCGCTGTGGCGCACGGAGACACGTTCTGAAAACTGCGATTCAAATTGCGCATTCGGTATGCCATCCGCCGTGAGGTAGGTGACATGCTTGATGCCGGACATCACGCGAAGCGCGTAATCCACTTGAATGCTGGCCTGTACGCCAGTGCCGAAAACGCAGAGTTGCGAGCTGTCTTGACGAGCAAGCATCTCCAGACCCAAAGCCCCGGCAGCACCGGTTCGGAGTGTCGTAATAGCGTTTCCGTCAATGACGCACAGCGGCCGCCCAGTCGCAGGATCGATCAGCAGAATGGTCGCTTGATGAGGCTCACTTTGCAGGGCGCGGTTGGTGGGCCAGAAACCGGCTGCTTTGAACCCGAGCACGCCCTGATTAGCGATACCACCGGATTTGATTCCAAAGATGCCACCCGTGCTAAGCGCTTCGCGAACCACAGGGAAGACTTGGCCATCTCCTGCGCTATGCAGGTAGAAGGCTTCGCGTACGGCGAAGAGGATCTGCTCGGGTAGCACTAGGGCATTGACACTATCCCTATCCAGCAGTTTTAGCATTTCGATCTTGGACATTTTACGCGCCTGGCACAATAGAGCTTCCAGACACAATATCCAAAACTAGACAATCTGTAAAGTCGAGGCGCACCCGTCTGTCATGAAAGGTTGCCCACTCAGCTAAAATTAGGACAGCCTGGAAAGATGTCTTGTGGCACAGGTAGCGCTTTGCGCGCTACGGATCGATCACGGTGTTCGTCTAGTAGATTGGCCAAGCCCGCCGGATTGATGTGTGGTTCGAATGTCCGCTTGTGGCCCAGGCTGTGTAAAAACGTTTTTCAGTGCGACAGGTACTCAAAACCAGACTAGAAATCGCGTTTCTACGCAAATCCACATCTGCTGATGTGCCGATTTAAGTCAGGGAACAGTGTGTTGCGGCTCAAGCTCAATCAGTAGCCTCCCGGGTTGCGCTTACCGCCGTGGAGTCAATCATCCAGGTCTCCAAATCGATTAACCCTTGCTCGTTCAACCTGATGTGAAGTCGCTTAAGCATCTGCGCGAATGTCCCGCGTGCGCCAGTCACGAAAGCGCTGACACCGTCGACCATGGGCCGAAGCGCGCAGGCATGTCGCGCCAAGCAGCTCCCGAGCAGAGCACGCCGTTGAGCATCAGTCGATCATCTGCTCGTGGGCGTCCGTTACGGAGGGGTTCACTGAATATGTCTGCACCCAAATCCCAGGCTGCGTCCGGGAGTTCGTACCGTTTGGCCATCGTGGGCTCCTGCCTTTGATGGATGCGGACTTTACTGAGTCCCGACGCTTGCTGGGTTCAAAGGAGGTTCAGATGACTTCGTACAGAGCCTAAGGCTACTATTAGACAGAAAGTTATCGACCGACTGATAATTTTGTAGTAAAAAATCAATTGGCATCCGGAAGCGGGAGTTCAACTTCGATGCGCTGGTCATTTTTATCATAAGCCCATCGCTCTAAGTCTAATAGCCACAGTCTTTGTACCGTAAGTACATAAAAGCTTCGTTTACCGATTTTTTTGAAATCGGATAAAGGTAACGCCCATTGCGCCCTGGCAAGTTCGTCGGGAAAATTGGTTCGATAGTATTCTTCATAAATGACCTCTATTTCATCATCCGGTACCGATCGTGCAAGACCGGAAAGCTGTATGCCGTCAAGTCCGACTGGTGGAGCCGAGGCGCCAAAATCCGTCCTAAATATAGAGCCAGATATATTTGGATCGCGGTCGATATTTTTTGAGTGCAGCGAATCAGACATTGAGTACCATAAAAGGCTTTCGGTTTTATGTCGATATACGTAGTTCACGGTAGACGCCCAAGGAGAACCTTGTGCGGATGCTGTTGCCAATGTTATAAATCGGGTGGTGCTTAACAGCCTTCTGCACCTTTCTGTTATGGAAGGCATCATGATTTCTGCCCTCTTGAAACTGGGGCGTCGTTTAATAAGCGGGCTTCCATAATATCCCACCATTGATCTTGCTCTATACGCTTTTTCTCCCAGCTTGCAATATGGGATCGCTCTGAAACTGCCTTTCGGTATGCGCCCCATGCAGCCTCATCTTCAAAAGAGATCCAGTGTTCAATTGAATGCACATCTGGAGCGATTGTCTGTACATACCACCGGGGTTCTAAAGCCATTTCCAGCCCATCATAAAACCATGCCTCTCTTTCGCGAACCCAGGTCCAGAATTCCGCATGATTGGATCTGGCTTTTGCGCTGGGACGAAGCAGATATATAAGATGTAGCATATTAAAGCTCCTTTATTTAATTTGTTATAGTTTTCCAGTCTGCGCTTAAGTTAGACCTGAAGCGACGTTCATAGTCTTCGTAAAAAAAACGATTGTGGTTTTCTACTGCCTCTCTCCCAAGGGGACTTTTGCAAGGAATAACCACGACTGCTAAAGGCTCAATTACGCTTCCGCGCTTAGCTTTTGCTTCTAATGCGGAGGTAGAGAGACAGCATTTTCTGAACCCGTGAAATGCCGCGTACTCCAGTGAAAGATAATAGGTTAGTACAAAATAACGAAAATCATTATCTGCCAAGGTGTAGTCGGATCCGAAGTATCGAGCATGTAGCGAATGGCCAAATTTATAAAATACAGTTACAGCTGATACTTTGTTCTCTCGCTCGGCAAGCACAGCGATGGCGCTATGAATAACTCCAGACTTTCTTTGTCCTTGAAGATTTCTTATCATCCACTGCCTATCTTGAGTTGATCCATATTTGCTTCGATTGTTAGTTATTAATGTGGCGATACTTTCATCAAGGTCACTCGTCAGAGGGAGCCACCGAGTCCTATTCCCATATTTTTCAAATGCTGCTATTTCCGCCTTGCTACGTACGCGCTCATGAGAACCCCACGAGCCGAGCATCTCTGCTAGCCCCCCTCTAGGTACAGGCATCGTTGCCTCTGCGGAATGCAGTAGTGCGTGAGTCTCAGGTACGTATCTCACGATTTCCAGAGCCCGTTTCAAGGGCATGTATGGGATAAGGAAACCGGAAAGATTTCGTTCTCCTGCATACGTTTGAGCAGAATAAAAGAAGCGACGAAGTGCATTTCGACGGCTAACGCCTTGAGTGCAAACGACCTCATTATGAGTGCTGCGACGTGCGCCGCCCCACAAAAATTTATTACCCCACTGTTCAGACATGCTTGGAAACAGTGCCTGCGTGCTGAACATTGGCCCTTCTGGTTCTCCAGCCCATAGGGCACAACCGGCTAAGAGTCCAGAGGAACCATAGACTGTCAAAAAGTCCGTGGGACCCTGAGCATCTTCCAAACTTGCAAGCCACCCATACGAATTATAAAAATTATCATCCGCTGTTAGCCCGTCCCACTCATGTCGGTCAATATATGGAATAGAGTGAGAAATATCCGATTTCAACTCACAGTTATGAGTCTTTAGGTCGGCATGAGTAAAGTCGCCCATGCTAGCCCCCCAGTGTGCAATCTAAGATCGCTGCGTGAGGGGAGTTGATGTAGTTTTTCCAGTATTTCTGTCCTAAAAACTCAAATCCTGCTCTGTCGACCCAATGCTTTCTCCAGTGTATGCTACTAAATCCAGATCGTTTTAAAGAAGCTTCTAGGGTCGCAGCAGTCCAATAATAGGCTTCTACCTGAGTGTCGTATGGCGGCATGCATAAATCTAAAGTTACAGTAGATGCGTCGCTCTTTTGACTCTCATGGCCAGGTATAAGTCGAAAACCATAGTCTTCATAGTAATTTGCGCGCATGCAGAAATCAGGATGGATGGGTAACGTTATTAACCTTCCTCCTGGCTTAAGCACGGACGCCATACCTTGGCACATAGAATCGAGCGATTGAACGTTTGCTGCATAAGGAAGCACATATATAGATATAGCTAAATCAAATTTACTTAGAAGGCTTGAGGTTATTTCGGAGTTGAATTCAATCCCTAGCTGCTCTTTTTCCTCTCTCCGACTTGCATAATCAAGCATGCCGGCTGACTGGTCGTAACCGACTACTTTTTTAGCGCCTTGTTTTTTTAGTATTCGGGAGTAGAGACCGTTACCGCAACCAAAGTCAAAGATACTTAGATCTGACACATCACCCACAACATCTAAAACAGAAGGGATTTCACAGTGCTTTCTAAAAGGCCAGTTGGCCATATTTTCGTACAGAGCTGCGAGTTCATCAAATTGACTAGGCATATATAACTCCTTTTAAAAGCATAGTCCTTAATAAGTGCTCAACGAGGCCGCGTACTCCTTGCTCACTACTGTCGCTGGATATTCTAGGTAGGTTTCGTCTTTTTGCAAAAAAATAAAAATATTTTTACATGGCTCTCAGTCGTCGCCCTGAACCGTAATATAGGCTTTAGACGTGCTCATAATGCAGCTGCTTATATTCCAAATTAATCTATGCCGTGTAATAGAGTAAGCTAGAGTGCGTTGATCAAGCACCCATATGCTTGAGTCGATAAATCGTTCAGCAAGGTGGCGATTGCAGGAGAAGCCTTTTCAGGGAGAAACCTAGGTATGTTTACTGGTTCGTTATTCGACACGCTAATGGGCGGCCTCATCGTTTCATGTCAAGCATTGGAACATGAGCCTTTACACGGCTCTACTCATATGAGCGCTATGGCGTTAGCGGCAGCTCAGGCAGGTGCGGTGGGTATTATAGCGAATGGCATACACGATATTTCTGCAATAAAAAAGCTTGTTACGTTGCCTATAATCGGCGTCATGACCGCTGGTTACTCAGAATCATCTATCCAGTTGACACCTACTATTGTAGAAATAACGGCCTTGGCGAGAGAGGCCCCAGATATGATCGGGCTTGACGCCACTGATCGCAGACGTCCCAACGGAGAATCCCTTGAGGCCTTTGTTGAGATGATACGCTCTCGATATCCTAATCTATTGCTGATGGCCGAAGTTGCAACGGTGGAGGAAGCTATTTATGTGCAATCGTTAAAGTTTGATTGCTTATCTACGGCAGCCTATGGTGCTACCAAAAACACAGCAGGAAAGAGCCTGCGTCAGAATGATTTTTCTCATTTTACAGCCATACGACGGGTCATTTCCCAGTGCCCTTTGGTTGCTGAAGGTGGAATAGGCACCCCTGAACACGCTCGTCGCGTCCTCCAATTAGGAGCGGATATAGTCGTGGTGGGAAGCGCGATAACCCGCCCGCAGGTTATTACTGAGTCTTTTGTTAACGCAATGGTTGGATACCGTAGCTAGGGAAACTCCGACCAACTTGCTTCAGGCGTTCGGCAAAAAACAAAAACTTACGCATTATTCGGCTCTGAACTACCCGTACACACTGTCTTGTGGCGCTTTTCTATCCGCACCTCCGCGCTAAATGCGTACCTCGTCCGCACCGGTAGGCTGCATCCAACCGATGACGTGCGCCTGCCGACATAGGCGGCAGTCGATGCGGTCGACCACATCTACCGGCCAGGCTTCAAATAGAGCAAGGCGGAGGTGATGCTGCTCAACCTTTGCCAGCCCGGTGAATACACCGATGATCTACCGCGGTGTCGCAGTCAGCGGAGGCCAACAGGGTGATGACGGTGCTGAACCAGATCAATGGTCGGTGGGGAAGGGGAACGCTGCGCTCGGCCAGTGTGCCGACGAACCCTGACTGGGGGGCCTGGGACATGATGAGTCAGAGCTACACAACGCGGCTTGACCAGCTCTGGCATATCTCCTGCCACTAGTCGTGAATCAACACACACGCCACCCTAATGGGTGGTTTTTTTTGGCTGACCGGAAGGAGGCTGACCGACCGGGATTGTGCGGACGTTTGAACATGGGGGCGTTGATGTGCCACAAGGGGGAGGTGTAGTGCAAGTCTGAGCTGTCGCGCGCCGTCGTCTCCCCACCTCGCCTGCGGGCTAAATAGGTTTTTTTTTCCGCACTTCTGCACCCCGATAAAAGCGAGGCTGGCTGGGTGCTTGTTTGGCATTTTGGGGGTGTTTAAACCTTGCGGAATCCTGCATGAATTTTCGTCACCAAAAGCGACCTCAAAGGCGAGGTCGCTGATGATGAGTTAGATGAATCAAGCGTTTTTGCCCTGCACGAGGCCTGATCCCAAATCTGCTCCTGTCACAGGTTCACTGAGTGGGTCAGATGCGGTTCGCAGCTTCATCGCTTCCACGGCGGCTTCATCGGCTGGAGAAAGGTTCACGGAGGCCAGGCCGTCGCCGCCGTCGACGGCGGGCTCGGGACTTTCAACATATTCCCAGTCGCCACCTTCATTCCATGGGCCCCGTACATTGGGTTCGCCCGACATATTGAAATACTTGCGGGTGAACTCCGGCATTCCCGGGAGTTTCCCTTGCGGAAAGTTGGGTTGGATGGAGTGCAGTGCTTTCTCGAATGACTTTTGATGGGCGATTTCTCGCGTCATCAGAAACCCCAGTGCCTCTTTCACCCTGGGATCATCGGTGACGTTCATCAGACGTTCATAGAGAATTTTCGCGCGCGCTTCAGCCGCGATGTTTGAGCGGAAGTCGGCGGTGGGTTCAGTAATTGAATCGACGTAGGCGGCTGTCCACGGAACGCCGGCGGAGTTCACCAGGGGAGCACCCGCGCCATAGAGAAGGCTGGTGATGTGAGAGTCATTACCGGCGCCATTAATGGCTCGGTAGAGCTCACCTTCTTCCTGTACGCCTTCTGTCAGCTGCCCTTTGGCTCCTCGATTGAGCATCACGATGATGGAACCGACAATTTCCAGATGGCTCAGTTCTTCGGTGGCAATATCCATCAACAGGTCTTTACGGCCTGGGTCTTCTTCGGCCAATGCTTGGGTGAAATAGCGCGCTGCCGCCGCTAATTCACCATTTGCGCCATCGAAGGATATGCTAAAGGCGTACTCAGCACCGTGGGCGATGGGGCACGCATAAATTGTGAAAGACAGCGCGAGGAGAAATTTCGTTTATTGGGGGGAGACGATGACCGACGGTATCCGTCGAATAGTTCAAAGAGGTTTGAACTTGAAGTGTGGCCTGCCGAACCGTGCAGTGCGCCGCTGGTCAGTCGCGACGCGGAATTTTTGAACATCCGGTTCCTGCTTGCACACCTATAAAGAAGGTGCTGAAGCAAACTCAGATAGAAAACCCGCAAACAGGTGAGAGATCATGAAAAAGTTATATATGTGCCTGGGTCTATGCAGCGTATTCCTGCTTCACGGCTGTTTTGACAATTCCGATAACATCACCAAAGACAATACCGATGGCAGTAAATCTTCGGTGCAGATGCAAGAAGGCGCGGCAGACGAGCATAAGTAAAAACGATGGCCCGGACTGTCGCCAGCAGTTGGGGCCGAATCGCTTGAAACTACCGGTGGTGAGTGCGGCGAATTGCTTGACAGGCCACGGCTGCTGCAAGGCGCAGGGTGTTTCAATGCCCGCCTTGCATCCGCCGCGCCACCAGATAAACCCCCAATCCCACCAGCGCGGTCATTGCGCCGATATATCCGGTACTGGTCCAGCCCAATCCTGCGGTAATCGCCATCCCGCCAAACCACGGCCCCAGCGCATTTGCCAGGTTAAATGCCGCATGGTTGGACGCTGCCGCCAAGCTCGGCGCTTCGTGGGCGATGTCCATGAGGCGGATTTGCAACGGCGCTGCCAGGGACACCATGGTGCCCACCAGACCAATGCCCAACAGTACGCCCCACAACGAGCCGGCGGCCAAGGGGAAGAACATCAGTATCGCCATCGACCACACCAGAATCAGGCCCACGGCGCGAAATTGCAGGCGGTCGAACAGCTTGCCGCCGGCGATGTTGCCGATGATGCCGCCGAGACCGAATGCCGCGAGGCCAAATGGAATCCACTGTGGCGACACCTTGGTCACTTCGAGCATGGTCGGGGCCAAATAGCTGAACACGCAGAACATCCCGGCGAAGCCGATGGCGCCAATGGAAAGCGCCATCCACACCTGTGGTTTTTTGAACGCGCGCAGCTCTTTTCGCGGGTCGCTGCGCGGCTCGTCGTGGCGGTCGGGGACGAAATGCCAGACCAGGGCGATGGTGCACAGAGCGAGTGCGCTCACCAGCGCGAAAGCCGAGCGCCATCCCAGGTATTGCCCAAGGACGGTGGCAATCGGGTTGCCCAACAGCATCGCGAGGGTCAAGCCCATCATCACCCGTGCAACGGCGCCGGCGCGTTTATCCGTGGCAACCATACTCGACGCTACCACGGCGGCGATGCCGAAGTAGGCGCCGTGGGGCAAGCCGCTGATGAAGCGAAAAGCCACCAGGCTGCCAAAGGTCGGGGTGAATGCCGTCGCTAGGTTGCCCAGGGCGTACAGTGCCATCAGCAGCAACAGCATGTGTTTGCGCAGCAGCTTGGCGCCGAGGATCGCCAGCAATGGTGCGCCGACCATCACTCCCAGCGCGTAGGCGCTGATGGCGTGGCCTACCTGCGGTTCGTCCAGGTTCAGGTTGCTGGCGATGTCGGGCATCAGCCCCATGATGGCGAATTCGCCGGTACCAATAGCGAAGGCGCCCACGGCCATCGCAGCTTCCATCTTGGCGGCGCTGCGCGCGGGCAGTATGTGCCCGGGTGTTTGGTGGATAGACATGGATCGCTCTTTGTTGAAAGGTGGTTCAAGGGAATGCCGTCGATGCTACGCAAGCGGCGGCGAAGGTGTCTAGAACAGGCTCCAGCGCGAGAGTTCCGTGCCTGTGACCTCACGTCGCGTCGGCCAGGCTTGACACTGAGCCCATTCAGGCTGGCTGAAACCTGCGTTTTAGCGGTGTCAATTGGCCAAACAGCGCATAGCGGCTGTTTGCCGTGATATTCTGCGTGCCGTCTTGGTCTACTCTTTCCACGGTACGTGCATCCGAACAGGTACCGGTGAGTTGCTGTCGCCGAGATGGCTGAAGCCAATAATGATAAGAAGTCAGCGCAGAAGGGACATAAAAGTGAGGTCGATACGTCGGTCTTGTGTGCCCACTCTTCGGTCTCTGGTCGATGCGGGAACCCGCGATGCGTCGCTTGATGCAGCGTGAATCAAGGTTGCCGGATAAGACAGGGCTGTGGGGCGGATGGCGTTTTATCATAGGTGCTACGATGTTCAAAAAAGTAAACACTGCTCTGCTGGGGCTGGCTTTGTCGATGGGGATCACATCCGTCCAGGCGCAAGAGACAAAGAAAGTCGATGTGCTGCTGATCGGCGGCGGCATCATGAGTGCGACCTTGGGTGTCTGGCTTAATGAGCTGGAACCGCAATGGTCGATGGAGATGGTCGAACGCCTCGACGGCGTCGCCGAGGAAAGCTCCAACGGCTGGAACAACGCCGGTACCGGTCACTCCGCGCTGGCCGAGCTGAACTACACCCCGGAAGACCAGAACGGCAATGTGCAGATCCCGAAAGCGATCGAGATCAACGAAGCGTTCCAGATTTCCCGTCAATTCTGGGCGTGGCAGGTTCAACAAGGCGTTCTGAAGAACCCTCGTTCGTTCATCAATTCAACTCCGCACATGAGCTTTGTGTGGGGCGATGACAACATCAAATTCCTGAAAAAGCGCTACGACGCGCTGCAAGCGAGCCCGCTGTTCGCTGGCATGGAATACTCCGAAGACCCCGCGCAGATCAAACAGTGGGTTCCGCTGATGATGGAAGGGCGTGACCCGAGCCAGAAAATCGCGGCCACCAGGTCTGAGCTGGGTACCGACGTGAACTTCGGCGAGATCACCCGCCAGTTCGTCGCGCACCTGCAGACCACACCGAAGTTCGACCTGAAACTGTCGAGCGAAGTGCAGGACATCACCCGTAATGACGACGGCTCGTGGCGCGTCAGCTACAAGAACCTGAAAGACGGTAGCAAGACCGAGACCGACGCCAAGTTCGTGTTCATCGGTGCGGGCGGCGGTGCACTGCATCTGCTGCAGAAGTCGGGTATCCCAGAAGCTCGCGAGTATGCAGGTTTCCCGGTGGGCGGTTCGTTCCTGGTGACCGAGAACGCGAGCATCGCCGAGCAGCATTTGGCCAAGGCCTACGGTAAAGCGTCCGTGGGCGCGCCGCCGATGTCGGTTCCGCACCTGGACACCCGTGTGCTGGATGGCAAGCGCGTGATCCTGTTTGGGCCATTCGCGACGTTCTCCACCAAGTTCCTCAAAGAAGGTTCGTACTTCGACCTGCTGACCAGCACCACGACCCACAACATCTGGCCGATGACCAAAGTCGGCATCGAGCAGTATCCGTTGGTTGAGTACCTCGCCGGTCAATTAATGCTGTCGGACGACGACCGCTTCAAGGCGCTGCAAGAGTACTTCCCGAACGCCAAGCAAGATGACTGGCGTCTGTGGCAGGCCGGTCAGCGTGTGCAGATCATCAAGCGTGACGAAGAGAAGGGCGGCGTCCTGAAACTCGGCACCGAAGTGGTCACCTCCGCCGACAACAGCATCGCAGGCCTGCTGGGTGCATCGCCAGGTGCGTCTACCGCGGCTCCAATCATGCTGAACGTGCTGCAGAAAGTGTTCAAGGACAAGGTCGCTTCTCCTGCCTGGCAGGAAAAGCTGCACCAGATCGTACCGAGCTACGGTACTCAGTTGAACGGTAATCCGGAGCGTGTTGCTGAGGAATGGGCCTACACCGCCAAGGTTCTGCAACTGGCTCCACCGCCAGCGATTTCGCAACAGGCTGCTCCACAGTCGACCGAGGCTGCCAAGCCTGCGACCGAGTCGAGTAAGCCTGCGGCTGATATCGCGCTGTAGACGGCGGATGAAGCCCTGAGTCAGGGCTGAGCCGCTGCAAAAGAGCCGCTGAACCGGTAACGGTCAGCGGTTTTTTTGGGGCTTCAGGAAAGACCTGGAGGTGTCGGCGATTTTTGCCGCCCTCATTATGCGGTTTGGAAAACGCTGTAGGGTTCGAGAATCAAGCTTGGTCTACGCTCGCTCTGGAAGGTTTATCAGTGGGGGGAGAACGGTGTTTTTCGATTTCTTCTGCTGTCAGCCGATGGATCAATCCTTCCCTTGCTTTACGGCGATTTTCTTGAACATTCTTTGTCTGGATGACGTATTCCTGACTGGAAAGCTTCTCGCGCGCCAGGAAGATTCCTTCCAGGCGCTTGTGTAACGGTGAGTCGATTTTCCGGAAACTGTCGGGGTATTTCTTCTCCAGGAACGCCTCCCAGAAGACTAGTTTTTCGAGATGCGCGAGCCTGGCAATCGGGGTGTCCTCCCTTAACACATACTGTTTGGCGCTTTCCAACTGCTCAGGCGTAATGTTTGCCAATTTTTCAAACAGCATGCTGGTAGGGCGGGCAGGTAAGTCTAATTGCTCAGTCAGATGGACCTGGTAGAACATCTGTATCTCCAAGGGATCCACTCGATCAATTCTCGCTTGGAAATCCAAAGGGCTTAACCGCTGAGCCAACAGTAAGGCTATTGGTGTATTTAACCGGTAAGCGATACCCTGCTGTTCCTCAGCCGTCATGTTAACCAAAGGCTCAGGCGCGTAATCCGGGCTCACCGTGTCGATCAGGTTTTGTAATTGCTGCACATACCTTCGCTGGTCTGCATGGATTGCCGCAATACGTGCATCAATAACACCTTGTACATGCGCGTTAAGCAACTCGATACGGTAGAGGCCGCGGGCCAGACTCACCAGCGCTTCGCCAGCGTTGAGTTGCCTTTGAGCCATGAAAATTTTATAGCGAAGTTCCAGATCCGAAAAAATCATCGGAATGCCAT
The DNA here is from genome assembly GCF_900106045.1 of Pseudomonas mucidolens. Taxonomy (NCBI): domain Bacteria; kingdom Pseudomonadati; phylum Pseudomonadota; class Gammaproteobacteria; order Pseudomonadales; family Pseudomonadaceae; genus Pseudomonas; species Pseudomonas mucidolens. Next base: position 1,027,015 of record NZ_LT629802.1, read on the forward strand.
CGGCGCAGGTCTCTGGATTAGCCGAAATCTCAAATAACTGGGCTCTTAACTCACTGTGTTCGTACATCGCCTTAAGTACGTTCCAGACCCGTTGACGTAAATACTCTTGCTCGTACCTGAACTGAGATGATGCACTCAAGTCCTCCAGCACGCGAAAAAAATCGGACGACTCTTCAATACGGTTCAAATCACTCCAGATGAACGATTCTTCACGTGTCGGCTTAGCTGTCCAATTGTTAATTCCGTTTATCGGAGGTCGATGTTGCCGCCGCGGCGTGATGCCAAAGCTGATACCGTGCTCACGTCGATAGAGTTCCAGTCTGCGCAGAGAGTCGGCACTTAACGGGTTATCATGCAAATGAGTCACCCGATTGACTGCGATTCTTTCAGGGGAAAAAACGTCTTGCGGGATACGACTGATCGCGTTATTTCGCAGGTCCATTGCCTGCAAATGGGTGAGCGCTTCAACGCCCTCAGGCCATGTCAATAAGCCGGTATTGCGCAAGTAAAGATGTTCCAGGGCAAGCATGCTTCGCACCGAAATGCGTCGTCCTAATTCATTATCATTTAAATTGAGTGATTTAAGTCTTCTAAGCCCAGAGAGTACCGTGATGGCGCGATCATTTAAGGTGATTTGATTGCCTTGTAAGTTGAGATCGGTTAATTCGATCATATTTTTAATGGCGAGCGGGAACTCAGTCAGATGATTATTTTTTAGAGATAAAATCCGTAGATTGGAAAATTGTTCAAGAAAAATCGGAGGAAAATTAGCGTTGGGCGAATGGCTCAAAAAAAGCCCGCTAACATGGCCAAAATCAGCAGACAGTTCTGGCAAGCAATCAACCGGCCAGGCTCTTAGGTCCAGAATGTAGCCTGTATGGTCACCTATACGAACACGTTCAGTTTGTCTGCGCCATACCTGGATCAACGCTTGACTGATGTCCCGTTTATCCCGGCTTGACACCTCTCGGCGAGGTCCATTGCGCGGTTCTGTCCACACGGACGACGCTGCCCATCGAGCGAGGTCGTGACGTAAGGTGTCGAGCTCAGCCTTGAGTCTAGACAAGGCTCGAGTGGTCAATTGGGTTGAAAGTTGTAGTCGATAAAGAAACTGTCCGGCCTGCTCCTCGCTCATTAGAGGATAAAGTTCCCTGATGAGATCCTTGAGCAACGGAGTCCTGCTCTCATCAATAACATGGCCCGAACGCCCACCCAATGTATATCCTCGACGCCCCGAGGCTAAGCGCATGGGAGGGACAAACCAAGGCTTTATGGGCTGCATTCCCAATAAGGTGGCACTGTGTGACCGGTCGTGAGCCACTTGATCTGCAATTTTACGAGTCAACGCCACTGCAGAGTCAGTGTCTGTCAGGCCAAGTGTGGCTCGCTCGGCAGGCAGTAAAGCATTGAACACACAATGGATAAGGTCAGGGCTGCTGTAGATTTCCCCTGTACTCGGTGCAACGTATTCGTACAGGCTGCCATGTTTATAAAACTCGCGATTGAGTGGCGCGGACTCACCGCCCACGGTGCTGAGCACTTCAGCAGTATGTTTATCCCGCAGTACCGCTCCAAGATTGCTTGGCCAGCCGGGCAAGTGAAGCATGCTGTTCCACGCGATACGTTGACTGTCCGCGTTGCTTAAACCCTCGAAATAGAGCCCCGTCAGTGCTCTGTTAAGGCGTAGTTCCCGTGCATAGATCCGCGCTTCTTCAAGCACATGCAATGGAAGACGGCCGGACGCGTGCAGTGCAATCTGCTCTGTGGCGTTCAGGTTGTCCAATAACTCTGTCATCACATTAGCGGGCAAGCCCGGGAACTGACGGTGCAGCACCTGCATCTCTGCAGTCACTTTTTCATCAGCCTTATACAACCTGTCGAGCAGTGCAAGCTTGTTCGCCTGGGCGTGTCTTCCCAGCTTGCGCGACAGCGCGGTTATCTGCGTATCAAGATGGTCGAATGCGGGGCCCAGTAATCTATCGATTTGTGCGGACGACAAACTTTCCAGGGTGAATTTAAGTACGTCGCCATTTTTGATTTGCCTCTCAACGATTTGTATGCGTGGGTGAGTCGGCAACAGGTCGTTCCCGAACTCCTTAAGTGTGCTTCCTTGCGCATCTACCACCCGCAATACGCTATTTAGCGGCCAGCCATCCAGTCCGGTAAGTAACTCCAACTGCAATGCTGAAAACTCTGCGCCGCCACTATTACCCTGTTGCATCAACGCGATGAAACGCTCAATTTTTTCACTCAGGCGTACACGCTTAATATTGTCGAGCAATATAGGCGGAGGGGCTAGGTTATCCATGTGTATTTTGTGCAGTACGTCGTCATTGACATTGCAGGCCTTCAAAAGGTACTCAATGGCAGTATCCGATACTTCCTCGGCCTCTGGACCCAGACGCCGAAACAACTTTGTCCGCGACCATTGTTGCGGGGTTTCGCCTTCATGCAACCAGGCGCCGCTCAGGTTATGCGTGAGTCTGGGTGTGTAGGCAAGTGGGTCGTGAGGATGGCGGATAAAATAGTGCTGCGTCTGTGTATCGGTACCCACTTCATAAACCTTATCTTCCAGTTTGATAAACTGTTTGCTGTCTTTGCTATAGATGCCTTGCGCATCAGGCAGAAGACCTGACAATGAAATGTCTGCCGATTCGTAGGGTTTCAAGTCGGGCCGCCACAATCGCTTTTGGCCGTTAACAGATTTAACGGGCATCAATGTTTCTACTACGGGGGCTGGCTTAAGGGCGCGTAATGCGCCGCTGGTGATCGCGGCCGAAGCAATGTTTTCCGCAACATCAAAGATGTGCTTTACAGCCTCGACGCGATCATTGTGCTGCCAAGCGCTAATACCTTCATAAATATCCACGCCGAGTTGAAGAACACTGCTTGCCAGCATGATCTCCCCCAGTACCGGTACGAAGCCCAGGGCCAGCGTCAGGGCACTGAGTCCGACATTCAAATAAGTTGCTTGTCTCTCCAATCGGCTTTTAGAGTCCTCGTCCTCCGTGGGAACAACCAGCAATCTGGCATCGTCTCTGATTTTTGCCCATTGTAATTGCCAAGTCACCATGAAGGGATCGTCTTGATGAGACAAATGATGAAGGTCATTGATTGAAATGTATGAATTTGAAATGGGGATTCGTCGAAGGAATAGAGATGCTTGCGAGTTTTTGACCGTGTCCACGCGTTGGATGAACTCGCTACGGTGACGGAGAGGAATCAGCGGGTAAAAATAGTTTGCGAATGCAGGGTCTTTCAACCACCTGGACAGTGTTGCCGTTAAGATTAAAAATGAGTTGAATGTATGAAACGCTTTATCCGGACTGTTGGGTAGATAGAGCACACATGTTTGTTGTTGCATGACGGGTTTGCTTTCGGGCCAGAAAATCAGGATGCCCGGTACCACAAAATCCGTGATTTTAAGCGTGCTGCAGGTTGGGCTGGTCCGCGACAGTGCTGGAGGCGTAGTGTTGAGTAGCGACTTTATGAATTCATAATGAGGCATCGGCAGTTCATTTTTCATGAAGGATAGATGCAGTGCGGACGTAAATTCATGGCGAAGGTTCTGACTGAATATTACTTTGCGTCTGTAAGCTGTGGAGTGAATATCATGGGCTGGCAGCCCGTCATCAGTCGGTTCAAAAACAGTCTGCAGATGCCGCTGATACTGCGCTCCCAAGTTCAAGTCTCGGCAGATAAGGGCGAAGTGTTCAGGTTTTAACGTGTGTTGAACAACTTCCCGATTATCGTTGACCGAGTAGATAGCCGATCCCGCATCGAGGCCACCTGGGACAGCTTCGAAGGCTTCAAAATTTTGTAATGCGGCTTGAAGCAGGCTGTGTCGACTGATGCTGGAGATCAAATTCAATTCCAGTGTTTCGGGCAAAAGGAATTCAGGTTGAGTCAACTTAATGAGCGTGTCCGCCAGTTTGAGTTGCTGATTTGCAACAAAAATAGTCAGATTGTTTAAAAGGCGGACCTGTTTGAAACCGTAGTTTCGTGGATTGATACCTGTCCAGCCTCTGGCGGTCAGCGCCGTTTTTAATAGCGGCTCGGCGAACTGTTCAATCGATTGAACCTGCGCCAGGATGTCTGTCACCTCCCGTTGGGTTTCTACAGCTGCTTCAAAACTGGCGCGTAAAGCTGCTCGTACGGTAGGCGTGGCATTTTTAAACCAGAGGGGGAGCTGATCAGCAATAAACGATGCGTGTCTGTTTTCGGCCGATGTATTGGCCAATTGTTCGGCACGGGCAATAGCCGCGCCTGATTCGGATGATTTGGGTTTGAGGGACGTTGTCATTGCGGTCGTTCGTTTGGGGTAGGTGCCCAAATCATAACGAGCGGGGAAGGCTGTAACAGGCTAACTATTTAATGTAAGAATAGTGTGTGGAACTAAAAATATTCGCTGGATATCCAGGGTCGTCGGGCAAATAGTTTATGTCGTTTTTTTGTTCCTAATAATCTCATTTCCTTGAGCAACACTGCTTCCAGTGGTTTCGTGCCCAGTTCCTTATATCCCTCCGCCTTGATGTTTTGATTCTCCTCCGTCGGTCTGCGTGTACGCACTGATAACAAGTCTGCAATAGCCCCCCAACTCCACGACTGCAACCGGGCTGCTAAGCCCGGGTTCCAGCCGTTTCCTGGTCACTGCACGACGCGATAGCACGGCACATAGGCTGCGCCACCCGGCAACTTCATCCGGTGCTGCGCCACAAACGCCTTCAGCAGTTCGTCCAGTGGCTTCATGATGCTCGGGTCGCCATTGATCTCATATGGCCCTTTCTGTTCGATCAACCGAATGCCCTTGTCCTTGACGTTACCCGCCACGATCCCCGAGAACGCCCGGCGTAGGTTGGCCGCCAGTTCGTGAGGGGGCAGGTCGTGGCTCAGTTGCAGGCCGGCCATGTTTTCGTGAGTCGGATCGAACGGCCGCTGGAAACCTTCATCGATCTTGAGCAACCAGTTGAAATGGAATGCGTCGTTGCGCTCGCGGCGAAACTGTTTGACGGTTTTCAAGCCGGCAGTCATTTGACGGGCGACTTCAGCCGGGTCATCGATAATGATCTGATAGTGGGCTTGCGCCTCTTCACCCAAGGTTGCGCCGACAAACGCGTGCAGCTGTTGCAGATACGGCGCGGCTTGTTGCGGCCCGGTGAGGATGACCGGAAAGGGCACGTCCCGGTTATCCGGATGCATCAGGATGCCCAGCAGGTACAGGAACTCTTCGGCCGTGCCGGCGCCGCCCGGGAAGATAATGATGCCGTGGCCAACACGTACGAAGGCTTCCAGGCGTTTTTCGATGTCTGGCAGGATCACCAGTTCGTTGACGATCGGATTGGGCGCTTCGGCGGCGATGATGCCCGGCTCGGTCAGACCCAGGTAGCGCCCGCCGGTGATCCGTTGCTTGGCGTGGGAAATGGTCGCGCCCTTCATCGGGCCTTTCATCACCCCGGGACCGCAACCGGTGCAGACGTCGAGGCTGCGCAGGCCCAGTTCGTGGCCGACTTTCTTGGTGTATTTGTATTCTTCGGTATTGATCGAGTGCCCGCCCCAGCACACCACGATTTTCGGCTCGACGCCCGGGCGCAGGGTGCGGGCATTGCGCAGCAGGTGGAACACGTAGTCAGTGATGCCTTGGGAGTTGCTCAGGTCGATACGCTGGCTGTCCAGTTCGTTTTCGGTATAGACAATGTCGCGCAGAGCGCTGAACAGCATCTCGCGGGTGCTGGCGATCATTTCCCCATCCACGAATGCGTCGGCGGGTGCGTTCAACAGTTCCAGGCGTACGCCGCGATCCTGCTGGTGGATCCGCACTTCGAAGTCTTTGTAGGCATCGAGGATGGTCTTGGCGTTATCGATATGCGCGCCGGTGTTGAGGATGGCCAGGGCGCACTGGCGGAACAGGGTGTAAATGCTGCCGGTTCCGGCTTCGCTGAGCTGCTGGACTTCACGTTGAGACAGCGTTTCGAGACTGCCTTTAGGGCTGACGGAGGCGTTGATGACGTGTCGTTGTGGCATTCTGGTTCCCTGAAAGCGCAACCACCGGACCGCGTGCGGCCAGTGGCTTGAGGATGAGAAGCGCCGAATACGGTCGCATTGGCTGGCATTTTCTCCGGCTCGCGGGCCGGACGCAAATACAGTCGCGTCTCATCATGCCGCAGAATCTGCCGGATTCGCGCCAGCAACGAAAAAATAGAGCGTTTGCCCCGTGTGGATTGGATTTTGAGAACAGAAGAATTGCGACTATCGTGACGCTTCGGTTTTTCGGACGTCATAGACCAGTACGATTGACGCTGTAATGGCCACCATTGGCCTTCGGCACCTTGGAAGAGGCAGAAATTTTATGATCATCAAACCGCGGGTTCGTGGCTTTATCTGTGTGACCGCTCATCCTGTTGGCTGTGAAGCGAACGTCAAAGAGCAGATCGACTACGTGACCGAACACGGCGCCATCACCGACGGCCCGAAGAAAGTTCTGGTCCTCGGCGCGTCCACCGGATATGGCCTGGCTGCGCGCATCAGCGCCGCTTTCGGCTGCGGCGCAGACACCCTTGGCGTGTTTTTTGAGAAAGAAGGCGAAGAAGGCAAGCTCAGCTCTGCCGGCTGGTACAACAGCGCCGCCTTCCACAAATTCGCCGCGCAAAAAGGCCTGTACGCCAAGAGCATCAATGGCGATGCGTTCTCCGACGAGATCAAGCGCCTGACCATCGAAACCATCAAAAAAGACTTGGGCAAGATCGACCTGGTGGTCTACAGCCTGGCCGCTCCGCGCCGTACCGATCCGCAAGGCGTGGTACATAACTCCACCCTCAAGCCAATCGGCAAGGCCGTGACCCTGCGTGGGATCAATACCGACAAAGGGGTTGTAGTCGACACGACGTTGGAGCCGGCAACCCAGGAAGAAATCGACGGTACCGTCAAAGTGATGGGTGGCGAAGACTGGCAGCTGTGGATCGACGCGCTGCGTGATGCCGATGTACTGGCCGAAGGCGCCAAGACCACCGCGTTCACTTACCTGGGCGAAAAACTGACCCAGGACATCTACTGGAACGGTTCTATTGGCGAGGCCAAGAAGGATCTGGACAAGAAAGTCCTGACCCTGCGCGACAACCTGGCCGCCCTGAAAGGCGACGCTCGCGTATCGGTGCTCAAGGCCGTGGTCACCCAGGCCAGCTCGGCGATCCCGATCATGCCGCTGTACCTGTCGTTGCTGTTCAAGGTGATGAAAGAGCAGGGTACTCACGAAGGGTGCATCGAACAGGTCTACGGCTTGTTCAAGGACAGCTTGTACGGCAGCGAGCCGAAGCTGGACGCTGACGGCCGCCTGCGCGCCGATCTCAAGGAACTGGAGCCGAAAGTCCAGGACGCCGTGGCCGCGTTGTGGAATCAGGTGACTGACGACAACGTCAACGAGATCAGCGACTTTGCCGGCTACAAGGCCGAGTTCCTGCGTCTGTTCGGTTTCGAGATCGATGGCGTGGATTATGACGCCGACGTCAATCCGACCGTGAAGATCGAAGGCCTGGTTCAGGCTTAAGCGATTTGCCCTACAAAAAGCAGCCTTTGGGCTAATGCCAGTCAGTTGAGCCAACTCCCACAGGTTCCGCTGCTTGACTGATCGGCATGGCCTAACGCGCCCATTGCTCCATCGCGAAATCGACGAAGGCCCGCAGTTTGGGCAATCGGTAGCGGTCTGGGGCGTATAGCAAGTGCATCGGTCGGTAAGGTGGTTGATAGTCGGGCAGCAAGGCCACCAGCTTGCCGGCCAGCAAATCCTGACCCACCAGTGCATCGGGCAACATGACAATGCCCATGCCTTCAACGGCTGCGCGTTGCAGGGCTTGGGAACTGTTGATGGTCATCGGGCCGCTGACGGCAATCTCGACGACACCTTCGGGACCTTGCAGCCGCCATTGTTTGTCGGCATGGCGCCAGTCATCGTTCGAGGGGTAGGCAAACGCAAGGCAGTCGTGTTGCTGCAAATCAGCAGGTTTTTGTGGCGTACCCCGGCGTGCGAGGTACTGCGGTGCGGCGCACAGGGTCATGGTGTAGTCCTGCAACGATCGCGCGATCAGGCTGGACGGCTGCGATTCACCGAGACGGATCGCCGCGTCGAAACCGCTGTCGATCAGGTCCATCGATTGGTCGCTCAGCACCACATACAATTTGATCTGTGGGTAGCGACGGGAAAACTCACTCAGCGCGGGAGCCAGCCGTTCGGCGCCAAACGCCGGCGGTGCGGTGATGCGCAACAACCCCTTGGGCGCCTCACTGTGGATCTGCTCGGCCAGTCGCTCTGAATCGGCCACCAACCCTAGCACCTCCAGACAGCGCTGGTAGTAGAGGCCGCCGAATTCGGTCAGGCTTTGTTTACGGGTCGTACGCTTGAGCAGGCTTACACCCAGGCGCTGCTCCAGCGCCCGGAGGTGGTTGCCGACCATTGTGGTGGACATGCCGCAGGCGTTGGCGGCCGCTGTCATGCTGCCGGCTTCTACCAGTTTCACGTAGACGGTCATTGCCTGGAACACATCCATTATCAAGCCCTGGTTTAAAGTCATTGCAGTTTGGCGCAGTTTATCCAGCTCAGGTGGTTAACGATACTGAGCCATCATTACGATGCACTGGAGCCTGACACCATGACCGCCGCCTGTTTGATGAGTACTTATCAACCTTTGCCCCTGAGCTTCGCCCGGGGCCTGGGCACGCGTCTGTGGGACCAGCAGGGTCGGGAGTACCTGGATGCGGTGGCCGGTGTTGCCGTGACCAATGTCGGTCACTCCCACCCAAGGTTGGTATCGGCCATCAGCGAACAGGCCGGATTGCTGTTACATACCTCCAACTTGTACGGTATCGATTGGCAGCAGCGGCTGGCCAGGCGACTGACCGAGTTGTCGGGCCTGGATCAGGCCTTCTTCAACAATTCCGGCGCCGAAGCCAACGAAACGGCATTGAAACTGGCGCGTCTGCATGGCTGGAAAAAAGGTATCGAACAGCCCTTGGTGGTGGTGATGGAAAACGCCTTTCATGGCCGCACCCTCGGCACCATGGCTGCCAGCGACGGACCGTCGGTGCGGCTGGGGTTCCAGCGCTTGCCGGGGGATTTTATCAAGATCGGCTTTGGTGATCTGGCGGCGCTGGAGGCGATCACCGTGCAATTCGGCACGCGCATCGCGGCGGTGCTGCTGGAGCCGATCCAGGGCGAAAGTGGTGTGCAACTGGCGCCACCCGGTTATCTGCGGGTTTTGCGCGATCACTGCACGCGTCACGGTTGGTTGCTGATGCTCGATGAAATCCAGACCGGGATCGGTCGCACCGGCACCTGGTTCGCCTTCCAGCATGAAGGCATCGTCCCGGACGTGATGACCTTGGCCAAAGGCCTGGGCAACGGAATCCCGATCGGCGCCTGCCTGGCCCGCGCGGCCGTGGCCCGCTTGTTTACTCCCGGCAGTCACGGCAGCACCTTCGGCGGCAATCCACTGGCGTGCCGTGTAGGGTGTACGGTGCTGGATATCATCGACGAACAAGGCCTGCTGGAGAATGCGGCCAGCCAAGGGGAGCGGTTGCTGGCGCGATTACGCGTGGAGCTGAGCGAACATGCCCAAGTACTGGCGATCCGGGGGGCAGGGCTTGATGATCGGGATTGAGTTGGTCGCGCCCCAGCGGGATTTGGCGGTGCGGGCCGCGCGTGAGCAGGGTTTGCTGATCAACGTCACGCGGGGCAAGGTGATTCGCCTGCTGCCGCCGTTGACGATTGATACCAAGGAAGTGGAAATGATTGTGCGGGGGATTGCCCGGTTGCTGGACTGAACGCCTTCCTTTCTTGCGTCCTATCTCGTCGGGATGGGCCGGTCGGCTCTACGCCGGGGCGCCGGGCAGGCCATTCAGCCACTCTTGGTTCATGGTCTCGGTATCGCCCAGGTATTCCAGCAGCCAGGTCATGGCCGGGGACAGCTTATTCTGTGCCCAGGCCACGCAAGACGGGCTGGCGGGGAAGGGCCGGGACAGTTGCAGCGACACCAGCTCACCGCTCTCGATCAGCGTCTGCACCCGATGCGCCGGCACCATGCCGACGCACAGTCCGTCGCACAGACAGTCCATCGCCGACGCCCAATTGGGCACGACCAGGCGCCGCTGGTTATCCAGCGTCCAGGTGTCGCGCTTGGGCAGGTTGCGCGAGGTGTCGGTCATGCACAGCGACGCAAAGGGTCGCAATTGATCATCGTTGAGCAAGCCCTCCACCTGTGCCAGCGGATGTCGGGCGCTGACCACGCACACCCAGTTCAACAAGCCCATGTCGCGAAAGGCGAAGTGGCTGGCCACCGGCACGGCACTGGTAGCGCCGATCACGATATCGGTGCGTTCATCCGCCAGGGCATCCCACACGCCGTTGTACACCTCGTACTCGAGCAGCAACTCGACGTCCGGAAACTGCCGATAGAAATCCAGCACCAGCTGTCGGCAGCGCTGTTGTTTGACGATGGAGTCCACGGCGACTTTCAATTGGCCGCTCCAGCCGTTGGCGAGCTGCTGGCACAGCCTGCGGGTGCCGAGCATTTTTTTCATCACGCCACGTGCTTCGTCGACAAACAGCTTGCCGGCGGGCGTCAGTTCCACATCGCGATGCCGACGTACAAACAGCGGGACAGCCAGCCACTCTTCCAACTGACGCACGGTGTAACTGACAGCTGACGGCACGCGATGCAACTCCTGGGCGGCGGCGCTGAAGCTGCCGTGGCGTGCGACGGCATCGATGACATCTAGGGAGTATTCGGACCACATAGCGTCAGCCTTCAAAAATATTGATAAGAGTGTCCAATTATTATCGCTTCACATGAGATTTGTCAGCTTCATAATGGGCGCCAGGCAGCAAAGTGTTTGATGTCAGTACTTGAAAGGCTTCAATGAAAAACTCTTTTGGTTTCACGTGGTATCTGGCGGGGTTGAGCATGCTCGGCTATCTCGCCATGGACATGTACTTGCCGGCGTTCGGCGCCATGGGCGAGCAGTTGCAGATTTCAGCAGGCGCGGTGGGCGCCAGCTTGAGTGTGTTCCTCGCGGGTTTCGCTGTCGGGCAATTGTTGTGGGGACCGTTGTCTGACCGCCTGGGTCGCAAGCCGATCCTGCTCGCCGGTTTGAGCCTGTTTGTGCTCGGGTGCCTGGGAATGTTCTGGGTCGAGAGCACTGCGCAGCTTCTGGCGTTGCGCTTTGTGCAGGCGATCGGTGTGTGCAGTGCCGCTGTCAGTTGGCAGGCGCTGGTGATCGATCGTTATCCGGCCGACCAGGCTCATCGGGTGTTCGCCGGCATTATGCCGCTGATGTCATTGTCACCGGCGCTGGCGCCACTGTTGGGGGCGATGGTCTTGAATCATTGGGGCTGGCAAGCGATTTTCGCGATGTTGTTGGGCGTATCGCTCCTGCTGCTGTTGCCGACGCTGTTCCTGAAGTCCACGCCGAAACGCCTGACCGCCAATGGCGAAAAGTCCAAGCTCGGCTACGGACAATTACTCACGTCGCGGCTGTTCACCGGCAACGTCATGATATTTGCCGCGTGTTCCGCCAGCTTCTTCGCCTGGCTGACGGCGTCGCCTTTCATCCTCGGAGACATGGGTTACAGCCCGAATGACATCGGGCTGAGTTATGTGTTGCCGACGTTGGCGTTTCTGGTCGGTGGCTACAGTTGCCGTAGCGCCTTGCAACGATTTCAGGGCAAGGTCCTATTGCCTTGGTTACTGGTGGCGTACTGCATCAGCATGGTGGGGTTGTACCTGGTGGCGACTTTGACGGTGCCGACGCTGACCACTTTGCTGATTCCGTTCTGCCTGATGGCCTTGGTCAATGGCGCCAGCTATCCGATTGTGGTGGCGAATGCGCTGATGCCATTTTCGGAAAATTCCGGCAAGGCCGCGGCACTGCAGAACACCCTGCAACTGGGGTTGTGCTTTGTCAGCAGCTTGCTGGTGTCATCGATGATCGACCAGCCGTTGCGGATCACCGTGATCGTGATGCTGGCAACCGCGCCTTTGGCGGTGCTGGGGTATTGGTTGGCGCGGCCCAAGCTCGACAAGTCGAGACTGGCAACTGCTTAAAACGTCAGTTCCATGTTCACGGTGGGCGTTGAGGTGCGGCTGCCACGGCCGCCATCCACGCCGAACTTGTTGTGCCAGTACTCGTAACCCACACCGAGATACAGGTTGGGCTTGACGCTTGTTCCGGGGCGCACGGCGACCAGCAGCGCAGTACGCATCAAGGTTTCCGGAGCAGTATCACGGGCATTGAAGTCGTGGCCCTTGTCCCCGACGTGGTTGATGAACCCCTGGAACTTCGCGGCATGGTTGCCGATCTCGAACGGTCGCATCCACGTCAAGTTGAGCATGTAGGTGTCATCGAAGGTGTGGTTTGGATCTTTTGCTCCGGGAATGCCGGAATGGTTTTTTTCCTTGTAGTACATCAGGCTCAAATCCAGCACCCCGGCGGTATTGAATTTCAAGGTCGGGCCGATCACCACCGCACGCTTTTTCGCAGACGCCAGATTGTTGTTGCGGTTGGCGTCGAAACCCAGGGTCAAGGCGTAGTCCTTGATCAAGCCGGTGCCCAACGGTTTGTCGAACACCCGCGATGCATACAACTGATGCCGGTAGACGGCATAGACTTCGCTGCCGCCCTGATCGGTGCCTTTGCGTGGGTCGCGGCTGTCGGACAGGAACACGTCGAGGTTGAGAAAGTTGCTGCCGTACTGGTAGCCGCTGGCATGGGTGAAGCTGTAGATGCGTTTGCTGAAGGCGTTGGGGTTGTTCGGATTGGTGAACTGCTGGCCGTAGCGAAATCCCAAGCTGTTGTTCATCCATTCCACCGCGACAGCCTCCCCGCCGCCGAGAAGTGTGAGGAATACGGTTGCGCCGTGCAGTGCCTTTTTCATTGTTTTAGTTCCTTTGGCGTTTGGCTCATGACGGCCATGCAAGCACCGCCGGGCGCAGTATCGACACAGTCAGGCGGGCGCTCAAAGAACAGAATATCGACTGGGCCGCTGCCGAAATGGCAGCACTGAAGCAGGCTTTAAAGTCAGGAAATGCGCGGCGTCCGCGGCTGTTCTTCACGTTCGCGCAGGGCGATTTCTTCGCCGATCAAGTGAGCCATTGACCTCACCGCTGTAGGCAAATCCCGTCCCTTGCGAGCATACAAACCCAGGTCGCTGAATATCCCGCCCTGGTCATTCAACGGAATATGCAGCAACTCAGCCCTGGCCAGATCAGCTTCCACGCCTATCCGCGTCTGGAACGCGACGCCCAGTTGCTGGCGTACAAGCTGGCGTGCCAGCTCCATCGAATTGCTTTGCAGCAAGGGTTTATGGGCGACTGCCGCGTGTTTGTGCAGCGGGGCGACCAAGTGATGGATCGATAACTCACTGTTGGCCTGAATCACCCCGTGCTCGGCGCAGGCGGCATAGCTGATACTGGTGTGTGAGGCCAGCGGATGTCCGGGCGCGACCAAGGCTCCGAGACGAAAATGACCGGCGCACAACAAGCTGGTTTCCGCACTGCGGGGCAGGGCAAACGCCAACCCGAGGTCTGCCTGGCCGTTGATCACCGCTGCCGGAATCGATTGCGAACCTTGCACCGTCACGCCGACGGTCACCGCAGGGTAACGCAGGCGCATTCGCTTGAGGACCGCAGGCAGTAACGCCACGGCTGCGCCCTCCACCGTGGCGATCTCCACGTGACCGGTTTGCACGTCGTGCAAACCTTCTAGCTCAGCGCGTATCCGCTCCACATCCTGCAACACCAGCATGACGTGGCGGGTCAGGATCTCGCCGGCCGCCGTCAAGCGCAACCCGCGGGGCAGTCGTTCGAACAGGGCTGCGCCGACTTCGTCTTCCAGTTTGAGAATCTGCCGGTTCACTGCCGATGAGGCGACATTCAGCCGGCGCGCCGCTTCACGGATCGAATGACAGCGACGGACCATGTCGAAGTAGCAGATGGCGGGGGAATGGATACGGAGCGTGGGGTTGAGCATTTTTTTCAGATCCTGGAGGGCACTGCTTCAAGCCACGGGGCACGGCGGCTGAATGGATTTTTGTAACCTCAATGCAGGGTATCTTGTGGACTTGATTGTATACAACTCTATGGACATCCAATCTTTCTATTGCATACAGTGAGCGCACAACAAAAACAGAGACCCCTCACAATGACTATTCCGAAGACGTCACCGCAACGGCCAGAAGATGAGAATCTCGGCATCGCTGCCAACATGGCTTACGGCCTACAGCATGTGCTTACCATGTACGGTGGCATCGTGGCCGTGCCGTTGATCGTCGGTCAGGCAGCGGGTTTGTCACCCGCAGACATTGGCCTGTTGATCGCTGCTTCGTTGTTCGCCGGTGGCTTGGCGACGTTGCTGCAAACCCTGGGGCTGCCGTTTTTTGGCTGCCAGTTGCCTTTGGTGCAAGGCGTGTCTTTCTCCGGTGTGGCGACGATGGTGGCGATTGTCGGCAGCGAGGGGGCGGGCGGTATACCGGCGATCCTCGGGGCGGTGATAGCCGCATCGCTCATCGGTTTGTTGATCACTCCGGTGTTTTCACGCATTACCAAGTTTTTCCCGCCTTTGGTGACCGGGATTGTGATCACCACCATCGGCTTGACGCTGATGCCCGTCGCCGCACGTTGGGCCATGGGCGGCAACAGTCGTGCCGAGGATTTCGGCAGCATGTCGAACATCGGCCTGGCGGCGATTACCCTGGTACTGGTGCTGCTGCTGAGCAAGATCGGCAGTGCAACCCTCTCGCGGCTGTCGATCCTGCTGGCGATGGTGATCGGTACGCTGATCGCGGTGTTCCTCGGCATGGCTGACTTTTCCAGCGTGACTCAAGGACCCATGTTTGGCTTTCCCACACCGTTCCATTTCGGCATGCCGACCTTCCATGTGGCCGCAATCATCTCCATGTGCATCGTGGTGATGGTGACCTTGGTGGAGACCTCGGCGGACATCCTGGCGGTGGGCGAAATCATCGACACCAAGGTCGACTCCAAGCGCCTGGGTAATGGCCTGCGCGCGGATATGCTGTCGAGCATGTTGGCGCCGATCTTCGGCTCGTTTACCCAAAGTGCGTTTGCCCAGAACGTTGGCCTAGTGGCGGTCACCGGGGTCAAGAGCCGCTACGTGGTCGCCACCGGTGGCCTGTTCCTGGTGATCCTTGGCCTGCTGCCCTTCATGGGCCGGGTGATTGCGGCAGTACCGACTTCGGTGCTGGGCGGCGCCGGGATCGTGCTGTTCGGGACCGTCGCCGCCAGTGGCATCCGCACCTTGTCCAAGGTCGACTACCGTAACAACATGAACCTGGTCATCGTGGCCACCTCCATCGGTTTCGGCATGATCCCGATCGCCGCGCCGAGCTTCTATGACCAGTTCCCTGGCTGGTTCGCCACGATCTTTCACTCGGGGATCAGTTCGTCAGCGATCATGGCGATCCTGTTGAACCTGGCGTTCAACCATTTCACGGCGGGTAATTCCGATCAACAGTCGGTGTTCGTCGCCGGTACTGAACGCAGGCTGTGCTTTCAGGATATAGCAGCACTGCGGGATGGGGATTACTTCCGGGCCGGCAAGCTGTTTGATGCCGAAGGCACGGAAATTCCGGTAGTGGCCGAGGCGCCGGCAAGGGCGCCGGTTACGGGCAGGACCGAGACCAGCGAGGTATAGGAAAAAACCGGAATATGACCTGTAGCAGCTGTCGAACAGCCAGCTGCCACGGGTATTCAGGCCAGGATGCGTGTGTCTTGGTCTGTGTGGTTGTTAGCGCTTGAGCAGGCCTCATCCAGGAACTTCACTACCGTCCCCATGCATGCTTGGCGTTCTTCAACGTGGGGCATGTGGCTGGAGTCTTCGAACAACGCCCAGCGCACGTCACCGATCTCATCCAGGAACGGCTTGACCACCAGCGGTGTGGCTTCGTCATGGCGACCGGAAATCACCAGGGTCGGCACATTGATTTTCGACAGCCGGCCAATACTCTTCCAGTCCTTCAGGCTGCCAATCACATGGAACTCGGTCGGGCCGCTCATGGCGTGATACACCGTCGGGTCTGAGTCCACCTGGGCGAAGGTGCGCGCCACTTCTTCCGGCCAAGGGTTGACCCGACACACGTGCTGATCATAGAAAACCCGCGAGGCGGCGAGGTATTCCGGATCCTGATAGGTGCCGGCCTGTTCATGCTTGAGCAGGGTTTCATGCACGCCTTCAGGCAACAGCTTGCGCAAGCGATTGGCTTCGGCGACCCAGGTGCGCATGCAGGTCGGCGAGTTGGCCGGGATAAATGCGCGCAGGCCTTTGGGTTGGCGCATCGCGTGCTCGCTGCCGAGCATGCCGCCCCAGGACTGTCCGAGAATCGCGTAGTTAGTGCTGATTTGCAGGTGATCCAGCAGGTTGTCCAGTTCTTCCAGGAACAGGTCAACCGTCCAGAACGAAGGATCTGCGTCCGGCAGGTGCGTTGAGCGGCCATTGCCCAATTGATCATAATGAATGACCGCATGTCCGCTCGCGGCGACGTCCTTGAAGGCGTCCACGTAGTCATGGGTGCAACCCGGACCACCATGGAGAATCACCAACGGTGTCTTGCCGCTACCCAGGTTGCCGGTCACGCGGTACCAGGTCTGGTAGTTGCGAAAGGCCGCAAAACCTTCGTGGATCTGTTCGATGAATTCCATTTCCTGCCCTGCCATGAAAAAATTGGTCAGGTACACGATAATCGGCATGAAAAATTTAAGTAACTAGCAAAACAGCTAGGTTTTTCCTTCGAATCAGTCGTCAAGCAGGCGGTAATGGCTGGCCCTGACGACCGCCTGCACACGGTTTTTCGCCCCCAGTTTGCGCATGGCCGAGGCCAGGTGCAGGGTGACAACGGCCAGTGAGCGGTTCAGTTGTTCGGCGATTTCTCCTGCGGTCAGACCCTCGGTAGCCCATTTCAAACATTCACGCTCGCGTTTGGTCAGGCGAATATGCGGGTAGGAGCGTAGCTCTTTACTGAATAACGGGTAGGCCACTTCCTGCAGTGCGTGGGTAATCAGGCTGAAATCGCCCAGCGTCTGGCGAGCATCTTGCAGTACTTTGTGGGCCTTGCCTGTGCGCAGCCCGGTCAGTGAGGCAAAACCACCCTTGGGCAAGTGAATGGGGACGCTGACGCCGCACGTCATTTGCTGGTCGTGCAGGTAGATGGAGACCGGGGCGTGATGACGCTTGATGATCTTTTGCAGTGCCGTGTCGGCCTTGCTTTCGTAGGACCAGACAAACGGTGACACCGTGTCGAGGGCCAGGTGCTGCACCGGATCAATCTGGTAAAACCCCGCGCTGCACCATAATGAGTGCCAATCGTCAGGGGTATTGCGCAGTTGCAGCACCGAGGGGGTGATCAGCGAGCCGTCATGATCGATCGGTACTGGCGAATAGTCATACACCAAGGCATCAAAACCCAGTCGCTGGGCTAACACCAGGGCGTTATCCATCTGCTCGTCCAGGCTCCTGCCGGGCGTGAGATAGCCGTTAAGTGCAGATAATTTGGCCAGCATCCTTTCTGCTCCCGAATTTATTTGAATCTCGATTTACCGCAAGTAGAATGCCACGCCACGGCGAAGGACTGCCAGACCAAACCTATAAGAATTGCTAGGTTATGGACGCGCGGCATCCTCGGTAGTGTTGGTTCGAACGGTCACTACCTGCCAGGCCGACACACAACAAGGAATGTAAACATGTGGCATGAAATTGCCCCCGACCAGCAACACAACGTACAAGTCGACGGCCACAACGTCGTGGTCTACAGCTTTGGCGCAGGCGATGAAGTGTTGCTGTGCCTCAACGGTGGTCCAGGGCTGCCGTGTGACTACCTGCGCGATGCGCATGGCTGGCTCAAGGATAATGGCCTGCGAGTGGTTGCATTCGACCAGCTTGGCACGGGCGCTTCAGCCAGACCCACGGATGCTTCCTTGTGGGAAATCAGCCGTTATGTCGAAGAAGTCGAAACCGTGCGCCAAGCGCTCGACCTCGGGCGCGTTCACCTGCTGGGGCACTCATGGGGTGGCTGGCTGGGCATCGAGTACGCCATTCATTATCCTGACGCCCTCAAAAGCCTGATCCTGGAAAATACCGTCGGCGATATTCCCCATCTCTCTCGGGAGTTGGAGCGCTTGCGTGGTGCGTTGGGCAGTGAAACCGTGGCAATGATGCAACGCCATGAAGCCATGGGCACGCTCGATCATCCGCAATACCAGGCGGCAATCACCTTGCTCAACTATCGCCATGTGTGCCGCCTGGACGAATGGCCGGCACCGGTCACCCGTTCCCTCGGCGACTGGAACATGGGTCCGTACGAAACCATGCAAGGCCCCAACGAGTTTCTCTATGTCGGCAACCTCAAGGATTGGAATCGCCTCCCGCAGATGACCGATTTCCGCATGCCGGTATTGATCACCACCGGCCAGCACGATGAATTGACCCCTGCGTGTGCCATGCGTATGAAAATGGCGGTCAAGCATGCCGAGTTGCACGTATTCCCCAATAGCAGCCATATGCCGTTCTATGAAGAGCCCCAGGCGTATTTCCCGGTGTTGCTGGACTTCCTTGCTCGCCATCGAGGCTGACGGATGAACCTGGCGCGTTACCGCTTTGTACTGACCCGGCCGCTGCAGTTGCTGCCGGTGTTGTTGGGTATCAGCCTGATTACCTTTGTGTTGGTACGCTCGATCCCCGGCGATCCGGCGCGAGCCTTGCTCGGCTCGCGCAGCACCCCGGACGCGCTGCTGAAAATCCGCGCCCAGTACGGCCTCGATCAACCCTTGTGGCAACAGTATTTCTACTTCCTGAAGAACTTACTGAATGGCGATCTGGGCCAGTCGTTGCTGTACAGAGTCGACGCCCTGAAACTGATCACCACCCGCATCGAACCAACCCTGTTTCTGGTGCTGGGCAGTGTTTTGCTGGCGCTGTTGATTGCTATCCCGCTCGCCACCCTGGCGGCGCGCAATAAAGGCGCTTGGCCGGATAACCTGATTCGCCTGTTCACCACCGTCGGCCTGGGCATGCCGGCGTTTTGGCTGGGGTTGATGCTGATCCTGTTGCTCAGTGTGCAATGGGGCTGGTTCCCGGTGTCGGGTTACGGTCGCACCTGGCTGGACAAGGTCCATCACATGGTGTTGCCCTGCCTGACCATCGCATTGGCGCTGTCGGCGGTATTGGTGCGCAACTTGCGGGCGAGCATGTTGATGGAGTTGCAGGCCGATCATGTCACCGCCGCCCGGGCGCGTGGGCTGTCGGAGCGCGAGGTGTTTCGGCGTCACGTATTACCCAATTCCCTGGTGCCGGCGGTCAATCTGTTGGCCGTCAACATCGGCTGGTTGATCAGCGGGACAGTGGTGATCGAAAGCCTGTTCGCCATCCCCGGCATCGGCCAATTGCTGGTGCGCGGGATCTTCACCCGTGATTACATGGTGGTGCAGGGCGTGGCCATGGTGCTGGCCTGCGCCACGGTGGCGGTCAACTTTATCGCTGATGTGGTGACAGTGGCGCTCGACCCACGGGTAAAAATGCAATGAGCAGTCGACCGCTGATCCCCGCCTGGCGTTTGCGCCTGCGTTTCGGTTTTCGCAACGGCCGGTTGACCGCCGCCTGGGGGCTGGCGATCCTGTTGGCCTGGTTGGTTCTGGCGTTGTTTGCGCCGTGGATCGCGCCCTTTGATCCTATCGCGCAAAACCCCGACATCAGTTTGACTGCCCCCAGCCTTGCCCATCCATTCGGCACCGACAATTACGGGCGCGACATTCTGTCCAGGGTGATCTGGGGCGCGCGAATCGATCTGCAACTGGCCATCCTCGGGGTGATTTTTCCATTTGTGATCGGCACCGTGGTGGGCGCGGTGTCCGGCTATATTGGCGGGCGTTTCGACAGTTTCTGCATGCGTGTGATCGACGTGATCCTGGCCTTTCCGTTTCTGGTGCTGATGCTCGCGATCATGGCCATCCTCGGGCCGGGTCTGAAGAGCTTTTATATCGCCATGGCGCTGGTGGGCTGGGTGTCTTACGCACGGTTGATTCGCTCGCAGATCCTGGTGCTCAAGGAAAGCGACTTTGCGCTGGCGGCCAAAAGCCTTGGGTTTGGCCACGTACGCATTCTGTTTCGGCATTTGCTGCCCAATGCTTTGTTCGGTTCGATTGTGTTTTCCATGTCCGACGCGGTACTGGTGTTGCTCAACGGCGCCGCAGTCAGTTACCTGGGCCTGGGCGTGCAACCACCGACGGCCGAATGGGGAACGATGGTTGCCGAAGGCCAGGCCTTCATCACCACTGCCTGGTGGATCTGCACCTTTCCCGGCTTGGCCATCGTCACCCTGGCCATGGGCTTCAGTCTGCTGGCCGACGGTGTCGCGCATGTGCTGGGGGATCGCTCATGAGTCTGTTACAGGTGCGCGAGTTGAGCGTCATTGCCCAAAACGCTGGCCACGATGTGACCTTGGTGGACCGCGTGTCCTTTGACCTGGCTGAAGGGGAAATCCTCGGGCTGGTGGGAGAGAGCGGTTCGGGCAAGACCATGGCGTGTCGGGGATTGATGCGGCTGCTCCCATCACCCAACCTGCGCGTGCACGGCAACGCAGTGCGTCTTGCCGGGCAGGACCTGCTGACCCTGGATGACGCCGGTATGCGCAAGGTGCGTGGCGGGCGACTGGGGATGATTTTCCAGAACCCCAGCAGCCACCTCGATCCGTTGATGCGCATTGGCGAGCAGATCGCCGAGGGCATTCGGCTGCATCAGGGAGCCTCGAAGCGTGACGCGCGCCTGCAAGCCATCGAAGTGCTGCGCCAGGTCGGCATTCCCGATCCCGGCCAGCGGGTCGACAACTATCCCCATGAATTTTCCGGCGGCATGCGCCAGCGAGCGATGATCGCCGTGGCCCTCGGTTGCAACCCCCAGGTGCTGATCGCCGATGAGCCGACCACCGCGCTGGACGTCACGGTGCAGGCGCAAATCCTGCGCCTGCTCCTTGATTTGCGCGATCGTCGGGGCCTGTCGATCATCATGATCACCCACGATCTCGGCGTGGTGGCGCAGACCTGTGATTCGATTGCGGTGATGTACGCCGGGCGACTCTGTGAACACGGCAGCAAGTACGAGCTGCTGGCCCATCCCCAGCATCCGTATACGGCCGGACTGATCGACTGTCAGCCCGCCACCAGCAGCGGTCATGCGTTGCTGCGCACCATCGCCGGGCAGCCGCCGTTGCTTGATGCGTTACCCGACGGCTGCCGTTTCAACCCGCGTTGCCCCCATCTCGGTGCGTTGTGCACCGCGCAATTGCCGGAACTGACTGGCGCCGGTCCACGCGTGGCCTGCCACTATCCACTGGGAGACCGTCGATGACCTTGTTGCAGGTAAAGGACCTCGAGGTGCGTTTTGCGGCTGCCGGCAGCGGTATGTTCGGGCTCAATAAACAATGGGTAAGGGCGGTCAATGGCGTCTCCCTGACCCTGGCCGCCGGGCAAACCCTGGGCCTGGTAGGCGAGTCGGGCAGCGGTAAAAGCACGCTGGGTCGGGCGATTTTGCACCTCAATCCCATCAGTGCCGGGCAGGTGTTGTTCGAGGGTGTTGATATGGCCCACGGCGGCCCGATCGATATCGCCCGCTTGCGACACGAGACGGCGATGATTTTCCAGGATCCCTATGCCGCCCTGAACCCACGCTTGAGCATCGGTCAGACCCTTGCCGAAGTGTTGCAGGTGCAGCGCAAGGTGGCGCCGCAACAGATACCGCAGCGGGTGCATGAATTGCTCGAGCTGGTCGGCCTGCGTCCGGAATTGGCCGGGCGTAAGCCGGGCTCTCTGAGCGGTGGCCAGTGTCAGCGGGTGGGCATCGCCCGGGCGTTGGCGGTGGAGCCGCGACTGATCATCGCCGATGAATGTGTGGCAGCCCTGGATGTGTCGATTCAGGGCCAGATCATTAACCTGCTGCTGGCGCTGCAAGCGCGGATGAACCTGGCGATTCTGTTTATCGCCCATGACCTGGCCATCGTCCGGCGCTTGTGTGATCGGGTGGCGGTGATGTACCTGGGCAAGATTGTCGAGGAGGGGCCGGTGGAAGCGGTCTTCACGGCGCCGCGTCATCCGTATACCGCCGCGCTGATCCAGGCAATCCCGGAAATTGATCCGCACCGGCCGTTGTCTGGCGAACCCTTGCCCGGCGAACCGCCGAGCCCGCTGAATTTGCCGACAGGTTGCGCCTTCCATCCGAGATGCCGGCACGCTCGTGAGACATGTAGCGAGCAATTACCGCCGACCCATTTTCTGCAAGATCACCGTTACAGTTGTGTGCTTGAACAATCGCCATTCATTAACAAGGAGTTATGACATGCAATCCCGCCACTTGAAGTTGCTCGCCGCCGCCACGCTCACCGCGTGGTCGTTGACCGCTGGTTTGGCTCAGGCTGCTGGCGTGCTGACCATCGGTTGCCGTGAAGACAGCACGACGTTCGATCCGATCAAAAGCGCGCAAAACCGCGATACCTGGGTGTTCGCCAACGTCTACGACACCCTGGTGCGCGTGGATAACCTGGGCACCAAGCTCGTGCCGGGCCTGGCTGAAAGTTGGGAGGTCTCCAAGGACGGCCTGACCTACACCTTCAAACTGCGTGCGGCCAAGTTCTCCGATGGCTCGCCGATCACGGCGCACGATGCGGTATTCAGCCTGTTGCGCATTCGCGACAACAAGGCGTCGTTGTGGAGTGACTCGTTCAAGCTGATCGATACCGCCAAGGCAGCCGATCCGCAGACCTTGGTGGTTACGTTGAAAACCCCATCGGTGCCGTTCCTTTCGCAAGTGGCGTCACCGACCGTGTCGATCCTGTCGCAAAAAGCCATGGAGAAGATGGGCGAAGATGCCTACTCCGAGAATCCGGTGACGTCCGGTGCGTTCACGGTTGACGAGTGGCTCAAGGGCGATCGGGTGATCCTGCAGAAAAACCCCAACTTCTGGCAGGCCAAGAGCGTAAGCCTGGACGGGGTGGAATGGGTTTCCGTAACCGATGACAACACCCGTATGCGCATGGTCCAGAACAACGAACTGGATACGGCGATCTTCGTACCGTTCTCCCGCGTCGAGGAGCTGAAAAAAGACCAGAACGTGGTGATTCACTCCGACCCTTCCACCCGTGAAGATCACCTGTTGATCAACCATTCCCACGGATTACTGGCCAAGCCTGAAGTGCGTCAGGCGCTGGATATGGCAATCGATAAGAAGTCGTTGGTGAAAACTGCCACCTTCGGTCAGGGCGAAGTGGCGTATTCCTACATTCCGAAAGGCTCACTGTTTCACTATGCCGACAATCTGCAGCGTCCTTATGACCCAACTGCGGCCAAGAAGCTGCTGGCCGATGCCGGTGCCAAGGACTTGAAGCTCAACTACGTGGTCAACGCCGGCAACGAGGCGGATGAGCAGATAGCGGTGATGATCAAGGACCAGCTGTCGAAGGTCGGGGTGACCGCCAACCTGCAGAAGGTCGATCCGACCCAAAGCTGGCAGATGCTGGTGGACGGCGAGTACGATCTGTCGGTGATGTACTGGACCAACGACATTCTCGACCCGGACCAGAAGACCACTTTCGTCCTCGGTCACGATACCAACCAGAACTACATGACCCGCTACACCAACGACAAGGTCAAGGACCTGGTCGCTGCGGCGCGGATCGAGGCTGATCCGGTCAAGCGTGAGCAAATGTATGTCGACCTGCAGAAAATGGCCAAGCAGGACGTGAACTGGATCGATCTGTACTACAGCCCGTATATCAATATTTCACGCAAGAACGTCAGCAACTTCCTGCAAAACCCGATGGGGCGCTTTACCCTTGAGGAAGTGGTGAAGAACTAACACCCGCAGAGCGACATCGACCTCCACTTATGGGCATAGGTATCTACACAACGTTCAGAAACTGACAACATCCCCTGTGGCGAGCGGGCTTGTCCCGCGTTGGGCTGCGAAGCAGCCCGCTCGCCACGACAGCTCTATCTGCTTGGGGCAAAATTGTGTAGGTACCTATGCTTGTGGGAGCTCGCCCCGATAAGTGAAGCAACTGCCTGGAAATTCACCCAAGCCTGCTCAGTGCTTGACTTGTCCTTTTTAATCAGTAACATACGACGTATTCCGCGATAGCTCAGTTGGTAGAGCAAATGACTGTTAATCATTGGGTCCCTGGTTCGAGTCCAGGTCGTGGAGCCAGATAAAGAAAAGCCTGCAGAGATGCAGGCTTTTTTTTGCTTTGAATTTCACCAACTGATCCGGCAGAGCGGTTTATTTGGTGCAAGTAAGCCGCGAATATGTCGGCGGGTCCAGCAGAATCCCCGGGGTCATGAACGTCGAGCAGTTGAAGACGCGGCCCTTGGCGGTAGTCGCCTTGTACGTCAACTGCGTACCGCCGAGAAAGTCCTCTTTCCCTTTCGTGACCGGGCCCATTGTCAGCTCATCCGTCGAGGCCAGACCAATTGCTTCAGCGGTGACCTTGTGCATTTGCAAGACGTTGGGATTGGTCGAGCAGCCTGCCAGTGCACCTGCCAGAAGCAGCATAGCGGGGGCAAGCATAGAGGTTTTGTTCATGCCATATCTTCCTTAATCGTATTTCTCACGAGTTCCCGGCGGTTGGAATAGCCCGCGCTTGAGAGAGCGTTTAAATCAAGGGGGGTTTAAGTCACCCGCCTGATCTGGCTAACTAACTGGAGAAATTTATTTCAGCATGGCTTTCAGGGTGGGCATATAGGTCAGATGTGCTATAGGCGTTTACAGTCCTATGCGTTTCCCTTCGTCATGACCCAGTGCCTCAGGAGTAAAAAGCATGACCGATTATCTTCCGCCAAGGATCTGGACCTGGAACACCGGGAATGGCGGGCAATTCGCCAATATCAACCGGCCTGTCGCGGGCGCGACCCATGAAAAAGACTTGCCGGTGGGCGCTCACCCCCTGCAGTTGTATTCCCTGGCCACACCCAATGGCCAGAAGGTCACGATCATGCTGGAAGAGCTGCTGGCCCTTGGGCACGCCGGCGCGGAATACGATGCCTGGCTGATCAAAATTGGCGAAGGCGATCAGTTCTCCAGCGGCTTTGTGGCGGTCAACCCCAACTCGAAAATACCGGCGCTGATGGATCGCAGCGGGGCAAAACCAATCCGGATTTTCGAATCTGGGGCGATTCTGCAGTACCTGGCCGAGAAGTTCGGCGCGTTCTTGCCGACGGAGCCTGGGGCCAGGGCTGAGTGTCTGTCGTGGCTGTTCTGGCAGATGGGCAGCGCGCCCTACCTGGGCGGCGGGTTTGGGCATTTCTACGCCTACGCGCCGACAAAAATCGAGTACGCCATCGACCGTTTCGCGATGGAAGCCAAGCGTCAGCTCGATGTATTGGACCGACAACTGGCGCAGAATCGATACATCGCCGGCGATGAGTACACCATTGCCGATATCGCGATCTGGCCGTGGTATGGCGGCCTGGTGAAAAGTCGTTTGTACGATGCCGGCGAATTTCTATCGGTGCAGGACTACAAGAACGTAATGCGCTGGGCCGACGCCATCGACGCACGGCCTGCGGTCCAGCGCGGACGGATCGTCAATCGCGTGTGGGGAGAGCCTGCCGAGCAGTTGCCGGAACGGCATGCTGCGACTGATTTCGACGGTCGTGGGATCGACTGATGTGCTCAATGGCCGGGATTCTCAGTCGCCGACTGATCCCAGGCCAGCATGATGTGCGAGATAGCGGCATCAATGAGGTCATGCCTCACGCTATCCCGAGCAAGGATCGAAATACCCTGCAGGAAACTGTCGAACACCACCGCCAAGGCATCGGCGTTGGCGGGGAGCGCCCCGGCGGCTATGCCGCGTTCGACACACGCCACGATTCCGGCACGCGTGCGCGCTCGCGACGCGGTCAGGGCGGCGCTCACGTGCGCATTTTCCGGGGAGGGCGCGCTCATCACACCCAAAGCCACCATGCAGCCCTTGGGGTGGCCTTCCTCGCACTGCATGCGTGCCGACTGGCGCAAGGCGCTTTCAATCGCTTGGCGGGGCGGCAGCTGTTCATCCCACAGGCATTCGGTGACTTGGGCAAACGTACCCAGGTAGCGCTGCACGCATTCCTGGAAGAGCGCGTCCTTGGAACCGAAGGCCGCATAAAAACTCGGCGCGGAAATTCCGCCGCCCAAGCTCGCCTTCAAATGGCTCAACGACGTGGCGTCGTAACCATGCTCCCAGAACAGGTGCAACGCCTGTTCGATGGCTTGATCGCGGTCGAAGCTGCGGGGGCGGCCCATCTGCGCCATGACGAGTTCCTCTGAGTGATGACTTAAATACTATTCGATACATAAGTCGTTGACAACGTAAGCGTGCCTCCCTCAACATCTGTACCGATCGATACTTAAGTCGCCCTTCAGCCACTCAACTCAGGAACGCTCACTGTGAATTCTTCCCGTTCTGCCTCGGCCGCCGCCGAGCCTGACCGTTTCCCCATCGGTGCCTTGCTGGCCCTGGCGATGACAGGCTTTATCTGCATCATCACTGAAACCCTGCCGGCAGGCCTGTTGCCGCAGATCAGCGCGGGCCTGGCGATTTCCCCCTCTTTGACTGGCCAGATGGTCACGGCCTACGCGCTGGGATCGATGCTGGCGGTGATCCCGCTGACGATTGCGACGCAAGGCTGGCGCCGACGTAACGTGCTGTTGCTGACCATTGTCGGTTTCCTGCTGTTCAATTCGATCACCGCCTGGTCATCTCACTACGCAGTCACACTGGTTGCACGCTTTTTCGCCGGGATGGCGGCGGGCCTGGCGTGGAGCCTGTTGGCCGGGTATGCCCGGCGCATGGTGGCACCGGAACAGCAGGGCAAGGCGTTGGCGCTGGCCATGGTCGGCACGCCGATTGCGCTGTCACTTGGTGTGCCGCTCGGCACTTGGCTGGGCGGGGTGGTTGGTTGGCGTACGGCGTTCGGCATCATTTCGCTGATGACGCTGTTGTTGATCGTCTGGGTATTGCTCAAGGTGCCGGATTATCCCGGACAAGCTGCCCACCAACGCCTGCCGTTACGCCAGGTGTTGACGACTCCTGGCGTGCGCCCGGTATTGGCGGTGGTGATTACCTGGATGCTGGCACACAACATTCTCTACACCTACATCGCGCCCTTTGTCGCGCCTGCCGGACTGCTGGGGCGAGTGGATATGGTGCTGCTGGTGTTTGGCATCGCCGCATTGGCCGGGATCTGGATCACCGCCAAACGGGTCGAGCCGCTGTTGCGCAAGACGGTGCTGGTCAGCCTGGCGGCCTTTGCGGCGACCTGCCTGATATTTGGTCTGTTGGCCAAGGTGCCGCAGGTGATCTACGTCGGCGTGGCGGTCTGGGGGCTGAGCTTCGGCGGTGCCGCCACCTTGCTGCAAACGGCCTTGGCGGACGCCGCGGGCGATGGTGCGGATGTGGCGCTGTCGCTCAACGTGGTGGCCTGGAACGGTGCAATTGCCGGCAGTGGCGTGGTAGGTGGAGTGCTGCTGGATACATGGGGTGTGGCGTCGTTCCCGTGGGCGATGCTGGTGTTGCTGGTGATCGGGTTTGCCATCGCCTGGTCGGCGCGCAGCCATGGATTCAAACCGGGAAAACGCACGATGGACAAACCCGTCGTCGCCCATTGAACAACGGCGGGCTTGGTGTCGCTGATCGTTGTTAACTCATACGTTCGATACCCAACGAGTCACGCTGCATCGACTGCAGGTTGCGCTCGATGGTTTCGCAGATGGTTTCCATCTGGATCTGGTGTTCGCTTGAGCGGAATGGGCTTTGCAGGTCGGTGCCGATGCGCTCGATGGCCAACAGCATGAAGCCCACCACCGTCGATGCCAGCGGGGTGAACCAGCCCAGGGACTCCACGAGTCCCACCGGCACGATCAGGCAGAACAGCGAGATAAACAGCCGTGGGAAATACACATAAGGGTAGGGCAGCGGTGTGTTGGCGATTCGCTCCATACCGCCCTGGCTGTTGGACAGGTCGACCAGGGTCGATTCCAGCCGCGCCAGTCGAATGCTGTCCAGGCGCCCGGCCTTGTACTCCCTGGCCAACAGCGCGGCGGAGCCGGTGAGGATATCGTTGGCAAAGTTATTGGTGGTGCCGCTGCGGGCGAATTCGTTACCGGGAATGAACGCCTGTACTTCCACCGGACACGGCTCGCCCCTGAGGTGCGCCGCGAGGCAATTCACATACGCCACATGACGACGCAGCAGCGTCGATTTGATCGGGTTGACCTCCTGATCCGGGTCATCCAGCAGCGTCAGTACCTGGCGGGCAAAACTGCGCGAGTTATTGACCATCGCGCCCCACAACGTGCGTGCTTCCCACCAGCGGTTATAAGCACTGCTGTTGCGAAAACTGATTAGCACCACCAGCGCAGAACCCAGCAACGTCAGAGGCATCAGTGGCAGGTTGATCTTGGTGTTGAGGAACAGCATGAAGTCCACGGTGACCGCAATGTCCCAGAGCAGCAACCAGAACAGCGCCCAACCGACATAGCCCATGGTCTTGATAATCAAACGGTACTTTTTGAGGATGGCAGCTTTCAAACGGAAACCTCGCAGGGTGCGGTAAGCATCGGTGTGCTAGCTCGGACGATGTTGCCGGACAAAGGTTCGCTGCAAAGCTGTAATCAATGGTGATGGGGCCTGAATCGATTCAGTCGGGGAAGGGGCGCTGCAGGATTTGCGCGGTTAAAGACTTCCCCTGCGTAACGCAATCATTGTGTGTCGCGAAATGTCCGCGGGGTTCAGCCCACCTTCAGTCACCTGACCCACACTGGCACTTTACCCTGGCGCGCGCACCCAGCATCATGCGCCGCCAACGGTATGGCACATTTGTGCTGAAGAGGAAGCACAGTTGAACGAACACACATTGTCCCTGCGCCTGGAGCGTGTAGCGGCGCATGTGCCAGGCGGTGCGCGGCTAGCCGATATCGGCTCGGATCACGGCTATCTGCCGGTGGCGCTGATGCGTCGCGGTGCCATTGCGGCGGCGGTGGCCGGGGAGGTGGCATTGACGCCGTTTCACGCGGCCGAGCGCACTGTGCGCGAAAATGGCCAGGCGCTCTACATCAGTGTGCGCCTGGCCAGTGGCCTGGCAGCGATCGAGTGGGAAGACCGGATCACCGCGATCAGCATCTGCGGCATGGGTGGCGAGACCATCCGCGACATTCTCGACAGCGGCAAGGCACGCCTGAGCGGCCATGAACGCCTGATCCTGCAACCCAACGGCGGCGAGCAGCCATTGCGCCAATGGCTGATGGAAAACGGCTACCGCATCCTCTGCGAGGAGCTGCTGCGGGAAAACCGCTTCGACTACGAAATCATCGTCGCCGAACGCACCGGCCCGGTGATCTACACCGCCGAGCAACTGTACTTCGGCCCGCTGCAAATGCAGGGCCGCAGCCCGGTGTTCCTGGCCAAGTGGCAGCGTCTGCTGCGCCATAAGCAGAAGACCCTGAATCATTTCGCCCGGGCGCGGCAGACGCTGCCTGAGGGGAAGGTGCAAGCTATCGCCCAGCAGGTCCGTTGGATCACTGAATTGCTGGCTTGAGAACCACCCTTCATCCCAGAGGGGGGCGAGCGAAGTGTGCTGAAAAAACGGGTGACCTGGAAAACCGCGTCGATTGTGGAGTCACCGCTGGGGAGAGCGCTGGGGTGGCTCTCAAGACGCTCTTGCCCCACCACTCGGGGCGCCTAAGATCAAAATCAAACGCACGGCGGCCTGATAGCCGACCTGATTTTTTGTGAACGTGTTCCCTCTGTAGGAGCGAGCTTGCTCGCGAAGGTCGTTAACGATGACACGGGAAATCTGGCCCCCCGAGGCGATCTCAGGTTTTTCGCGAGCAAGCTCGCTCCTACAGAAGGCGGCTGTGGTTTTTGGTAGGCACCCCGGCAGAATGCCGAGTGGTGGGGCGAAACCAAAGAAGAGCATCATGCTCACTATCACAGCACTCGCCCTCGGACGATCAGGTATGCGCGTTTCAGCGCTCGCCTTGGGCACCATGACCTTCGGCGCCGACTGGGCTTGGTGTGCCACCGAGCCGCTGACGGTTACAGTCCCACCTTCACCACTGAGTGTTTTTGCCCCATTTTTGCGCACCAAGGCGTTGATGAGACAGCGCTACAGCCGGTATTTCCAAGGTCGCCGACCCACGGTCCGTTTCTTGCTTGGGCCTTTCCAATCAACGGCATGGCATTTTGCCGCTAAGCATTTCAGTGCTTCAGCCACCGTTAAAGTGTGCAGGTTGTTCAGGGGAGTCGTCGGACATGCAAAGTGTTTTATCGCCAGGTATCCGTCTGCTCGGGCGTTTTGGTTTTGCGCGCAAGTTTCAGATTCTGTTTTTCCTGTTCATGCTGCCGTTGGCCGGCAGCCTGTGGGTGATGGGGCAGGACTATCGCGCCAAGCTTGCGGTGATCGCCAATGAGCAATCCGGCGTGCGGCAACTATTGACGCTCGATACGTTGGATGACCAATTGACCGCTCAGCGCAACCTGGCAGCGCGCTGGAAAGCGCTCGATATTCTGCGTGAACCCACACCTGCGGCCAAGACGGCAATGGCCGCGGTCGATGCCAATCACCCGCTTATCGTGCAGAGCCTGCAAAACCTGGGCGACGCGCTCAAAGCTCAGAACGCCAGTGCGCAATCCCTGGCTCGGTTCGAGACGCTCCAGGCCGCGGTCGATGGCATGGACACCCAGTCCTTGCGCACTGTCGGCTGGTGGCCGGATGGCTACGATCGCTTCACCTCGGCGCGGAGTGCGATGCAGGCCGTGCGTGAACAGATCACCCTGGATGCCGGTTTGATCCTCGACCCCTGGCTTGAAACCTACCTGATGATGCAAATTGCCACGCAGCACGCACCTGATCTGATCGAGCGTATCGGGCGCATGGCCAGCGTTGGCCAGTCGTCCATCGCCTCGGGGCAGTTCAGCCTGCAAAGTCGTTTGCAGATGCGCGACCTGCGCGGTCGGATTGGCGATGCCCGGGAGCAGTTGGCCAAGGCCGCGGTTTCGCTCAAGGCCAAGCAATACCCAGGCATGGAACCCTGGATCACTCAATACGACAGCAGCTCGCAACTGCTGGATAACCAACTCAAAGTGCTGGACGACGGCGTGTTCGACGGCACGATCAAGCTCGACACAGACACGTTCGACAGCAGTGTCGACGGCATGCTCGGGACCTTGGGCGCGTTGCGCAATCAATCATTGAATGCTCTGGATGCGCGCTTGAATTACTACCGCGACCGTTCCCTCAAACAATTCATTCCGGTGGCGGCGACGTTCAGCCTGCTGGTGTTGGCGGCGCTGTACCTGTTCATATGCCTGCAAGCCTCGATTCGCCGTAGCGCCAGTGGCATCACCACACTGGCCGAATCCCTGCGTGACGGCAACCTGTGTGTCGAGGTCGCCGTAGATGGGCGCGATGAACTGGCTGCTATTAGTGCCGCACTCAACGTTGCCGTGGTGCAACTGCGCACCAGCCTGTTGGGTGTCAATCACGAAACGCAGCAATTGGGTGCTGCGGTGCAGACACTCACCGCGCAGTCGGGCAGCACCCTCACCGAAGTGGAAGATCAGCAACACCAAATCAGCCAGATCGCGGCGGCAGCCACACAACTGGCGGCGACCTCTCTGGGGGTCGCCAAAAGCTGCGAGCAAGCCTCCGGCAGCGCCCAGCAGACCCGGCGCATTGCCGAAGACAGTAGCCACGACAGCCAACGCACCACGGCTAGCATCCAACAACTCAACCAGCGCCTGAGCGACACCGCCGACGCACTGAGTCAGGTGAGCCAGCAAGGCCAGCAAATCCAATCAGTGGTCGACACCATTCGTGGTATTGCCGAACAGACCAACCTGCTGGCACTCAACGCAGCCATCGAAGCCGCAAGAGCCGGCGAACAAGGTCGCGGCTTCGCGGTCGTCGCCGATGAAGTGCGCAGCCTGTCGCAACGCACCCAAGCCTCCACCGCGCAAATCGCCAGCACCGTCGACAGCCTGCGCGCCACAGTGAGCCAGGCGGTCAGTTTGATGGCGGCCGCGTGCGATCAGGCGCTGACCGATGCGCAAGCGGTGACAGGGTTGGGCAATCGGTTGGGGGAAATTGCCAGCGCCGTGCAAAACGTGACCGATACCTTGGCGCAGATTGCGGCGGCGGTAGAGGAACAGGCGGCGACAGCGGACGAGGTGAGTGGGAATATCCAACAGGTGGATCAGGCAGCGGGGCGCTTGCTGGAGGGCGCGCGCGCGGTGAACGAAGCGGCGGACATGCTGAGTGAGGGGAGCCGGGCGTTGAGCGGGAATACGGCGAGGTTTCGGTTGCGGTGAGATATGATTCAAGCGTTTACACGCTGAGTAGAAATCATGAATCGCCGTAAAAAAATCAAGCAGTTGTTGAAAGCCCACGCCAAAAAAGCCAGTGCCAAATTGGCCCCGGCCAGCAAGAATACGTATATCAGCAAGGCTGATCGCTTGAAGCTGGCTGCCGAGTCCAGTGAGGATCCAGTCATTTGCGCTGAAGCAGCAGGCACCGACAAGGTTTGAATGGCCCGAGACAGGAACGCAATGCTGTTCAGTTAAGCCAATAGTGACCACTACTGTAGGAGCGAGCTTGCTCGCGAAAAACTCATAGGCGCCGCGTTTATCCAGGAAACACGCGTTATCGTTGACGTTTTTTGCGAGCAATGGCTAGGCGCCCCCTCGCTCCTACAGTGGTCGCTGACAGTTGCACCGGCAACTCTGCTCGGTCAGGTGCGAATCAGCGCACAAACTCCAAGGCCGTGAATGTGTAGACGTCATGTTTTTTGTTCGACGTCGACTCGCGGCACATCTGCCGAAGGGGGCGCTGGCTGGCCTTGAGCACTCTGTCCCCCTTTAATCCCCATACCGGTCTACCATGTGCGCCTCGGCAGTGGTTTCTCGCGCTCCCGACCTTCACTTTTCAGGAGTCGCCAATGACCTCGCTGACCCGCAACACCCCAGCCTCTCTTGCATCCGAGGTGGCGCAATGAGCATCGACCAGATCAGCCTGCCCAAAGGCGTCGGCCCACACGCTGCCAAGCTGATGGACGCCATCACCGGTGCCGATACAAAAGAAGACCTGAACCGTGCCGGCGGCAAGGCCGAAGGTTTTGTGCTGGGGCTGGAGAGCACCAAAGCCATCAAAAGCCAGGTCGCCGAATCGCTGTATGTGGTCTATGACGACGCGGCGAGCCATCGGTTGAGCGAATTGAAGGGCTAGACGTCAGCGCTGCAGGTTATCGTTGGAGTCCTTCGCGGGGCGAGTCGGTTGTTGCCGTTACAGTGAACTTTTCAGGGTTTCCGAGGCGTCCAACCCTGAAACAACCTTCAGACAGCTGACAACCAAGGACAGACGATGACCTTCTTTATCTTCCTTCTCGCCTGTGGCGCTGCGGCCAGCACCGGTATCATATTCAAGCCCGGTCAATGGTATGAATCGCTGGTCAAGCCCGGCTTCACCCCACCCAATTGGCTGTTTCCGGTGGCCTGGACGCTTATCTATCTGCTGCTGGCCTGGGCCGGTTATCGTTTGAGCCAGCTACCAGGAAGCCAGAGGGTGCTGGCGTTATGGGCAGCGCAGATTGCCTTGAATACGTTGTGGACGCCGGTGTTTTTCGGCGCACAGCGCATGTTCGCCGGACTGGTCATCATCACGCTGCTGTGGCTGGTGGTCGCGGCAATGGTGGTCATGGCGTTACGGCTGGACCTGATCAGCGGGTTGATCCTGTTCCCGTATCTGGTGTGGCTGTCGGTCGCCGCCGCGTTGAATTTTTCCATCCTGCGCAATAATCGCTGATGAACGATTCCGAACGGCCAACTACGAGGCTTTGGCCCGTCACTGAGCAGGAACTGGCCCAGGTGCGGCGCTTCAATAAAACCCTCGCCTGGTTGCCGCGCTTGCGGATCCGTAATCGCTTCACGCCTCGCGTGATTCAGGCGCTGTTGCGCGCAGGTCAACTGGGCGGCGCAGGTAAGTTGCGCAAACAGGGGGTTGAGGCCGCCAACAAAGTGATTGGCGCGGGCGACGTTCAAGTGCCCGTACGGATCATCAGGCCCAAGGGCAAAGCCAAAGGCGTGGTGCTGGATTTTCACGGTGGTGGCTGGGTGATCGGTAACGCGCAGATGAATGACGGCCTGAACCTGGCCATCGTCAACGCCTGCGACGTGACCGTGGTTTCGGTCGACTATCGTCTTGCCGTCACCACGCCGGTCGAAGGCCTGCTGGACGATTGTCTGGTCGCCGCTCGTTGGTTGTTGAGTGACGAGCGCGGTGAGTTCGCCGGCCTGCCGGTTATCGTCGTGGGCGAGTCGGCAGGGGCGCATCTGGCTGTTGCCACCTTATTGGCATTGAAGCAGTCGCCCGACCTGCTTGGGCGGGTGAGCGGGGCGTTGCTGTATTACGGCGTCTACGATTTGGCGGGAACGCCAAGCGTGCGCGCGGCGGGCCCCGACACTCTGGTATTGGACGGCCCCGGCATGGTCGAGGCGTTGCGCCTGCTGACGCCAGGCATGAGCGACGAAGAGCGCCGACGGCCGCCGTTGTCACCGCTGTATGGCGACTTTGCCGGGCTGCCCCCCGCGCTGATGTTTGCCGGGGAGCTGGACCCGTTGCGGGATGACACGCTGGAGCTGGCGGAACGCTGGAGGGCGTCCGCGCCGGTTGAGCTGCACCTTTTACCGGCTTCTGCCCATGGGTTTATCCATTTTCCGTATGCGTTGGCGGGCAAGGTGCTTGCACACAGTCACGCGTGGATAACAGCCCGGCTTGCGGCTTTGAGTGACTGAGCGCCGCGCCGTTTTGCTTACTCTCCCCAGACCGTCGCGGGTTTGTTGCTGTGGTAATCATAGAAACCCTGAAGTACCCAGGTCGTGCCCGTGCGCTCAAACGCGGCGCGCCATGCTCCTCGGCCCGCGCCCGGTTCCAGCTGGGCCATGTCGTACCAGTAATACCCGTTGATCCTTTTGGTCGTGGCTCTGCCGGAGCGGATATCTTCCAGAATTTCCATGATTTTGGCTTTGGCCGGGGCGGGGAAGTTGTCGTAAGACATCTGCGTTTCAGCCAGCGGGCCGAGGGTGACCGTAAACTTGTCTGCTGTGGCTGGGGCCTCCGGCACAAGGGGGGCTTCGGTCACGGATGCCGATGTGCCTTCTGCCTTCTTCGATGTAACCTTGGTCACCGGTTCAACCTCAAAGGGCTCCTTGTACTTTGAGAGATCCTTGGTGAAGCGCTGAATATCTTCACTGGTGGTCATTTTGGATTTCTGCTGTGACGTTCCTTTTTTTACCACGATGTAAGGAATGCCCCGGTTGCGGATTTCCGTCAGTAACCCAAGTCTATTTTTGGCTTTCATTTGCGCCCTGAGCGTTTCCAGCATCATTTTTTTATACGCTTCACGGTTGCCGGGGGCGTCTATATATTCTTTTATCGCGGCTGCTACTTCGTGGGCTTCCCCCGGGAATCGCGTTTTGAGATTAGCCACGGATTTAGCCTCTGCCTCGGAAAGTAGCTGGGTCATTTCGTGCTTGAGTTTTTCGAGTGCTACCTTGTTTTTGCCCTGTGGGGGGGGGGTTAACGCAATGAATACTGCACCGGTAAAATTATCCGGCATCGCCGTCATTTCAATTTTTGTAAATTTGCCATCGCTGTCAACCAAGTCATTTCTGAGAGGAAGTGCTATATCAAATAGTTTTATTTTTTGGGCGTCAGTAAAGGTCATGCCAGTTAAATTTTCTTCGAAGTGTTTGATGTGCGCATCCACCGCCCGCCACAGGAAAAATTTGAACTTCAGTGTCTGGTAGGCGAATTTATAAGGCGTGGGGTCGAGACGGTTATTTTGCACATCGCTGATGAGTGTGTGAAAACGATTGATGGTTGGCGTGTTGAAGTCGTGCAAACTCTCATCCAGTATACGATTGGCAAGCTCCGGGGGCATGGCGTTGATAGACTCCCTCGCCGTGAGTGCTTCTGCGGGAGGGGGATTGCGCAGGGGCATCAGCACGCCTTGCACCAAAGCATGTTTCCTCTGTTGTTGGGTTGCCTGCGGAGCCCCGGGTGAGATTGAACCTTGACCGCCACCCAGTGCTCTTGATCGCTCTTCAACCCGCCATTTGCCGTTCTCCCAACGCACTGTCCGCTGTTGCGCGCGGTTATTCGGCGCGTAGACAATGCGCTGGCCCCCTTGCACGGCGGTCTTATAATAGTGCTTGCCTTGTTTCAGATAGCCTTGTCCCCCCGCGTCCCTGAATACGTAACGGCCCTCGGGCACCAGCCCTTTATCATCGAACCCGTTGAGTTGGAAAGGCTTCAACTGCGGATCGTATAGGCGAGGACCGGACGACGACTCCACGCCTGTCTTGCTCCTTCTTCTGCCCGCGCGGCTCATGATCAAGTCTTCACCGCCTTCTGCCAGCACTTCGCCTAATCCGCTGATGAAATCACTGACCCATTGGCTGGCACTGCCACCTTCGTCCTTTATCGCCGCCACTGCGGCGCCGCCCACCATTTCAGGCAGGACCGAGCGCGCCAGCACTGCGCCCATCCGGCCCGCCGGGAACATCGACATGGCGCCGGTCAGCAGGGCCAGGCCTTTTTTACGTCCCTCCTGCGCCGCCGTGCTGTTGCGCTCGGCGTTGGACACGGTGAGTACATCGGCAGTCTTGAGCGCGTTGGCTATCTGCGTTTCGTGCAGCACTTTCAGCAGGTTCTCTGTCGCGACAGGAAAGGAAATCCCCGAAGCAAAACTCTCCCATGCCCGAGACCGGGTGGGTGAGAAAATTGATTGCGTTACCTGCTTTACTTTCGCCTGCGTCGACAGGTTCGGCGAGGTTGGTGTGATGCTGTCCAACTGATCAGCCTGCGCAGCCAGCGGCAACTTTGAAATAAGCCAGAGCACCATCTGTCGGGAGCCTGTGAGCGCCTGGGTAACCGCTGCGCCCAGTGTCCGGATGGACGCGGCGTGGACCTCCCTGAATTGCTTGCCGTCAGGAGCCCCGGGGGTGTACAGCGTCAGCGAAGGCCGGCTCGCCGGGGTCTTCACCGCAAACGCCAGGACGTCATTCAGTACGTCGTGGTTCCATTGAAGTTGATGGACCACCACTTCATGCCCGTTGACCGTCCCACGCCCTTCAGGCTCTGGGCTGTCCAGCGCGGCCAGCACCAGATGCAGTCCTGTATTGTGCCGGTCAGGCGTCAGGTCTGCGGAAATATGAGCTGTCCATAGGTGCGCCCGGATCTGCCTGGCTTTCAAGGCCATCCATTCGGTCTGCCGTTGCCGGGCTTCAGGACCGAGCCATTCGAGAAATCGCCTGCCCACGTCAGCGGTTTCGATCAGCGCGCAAATGGCTTCGTAGCTCAGCGGACCTTCTTCGGCATGGTGCTGCGCGTTGCGTTCTCGGGGTGTCAGGTTAGAGATCGCCCATTCGCTCAGCGAACGACGGTCATCCACATACGACAGGTCGGTCACCGCCAGACCGGAGCCGTAGGGTGATGCGCCGACGGGCGCACGCGGGTCGATTTTCTGTTTGTGGATACTCAGAAACACCGCATCCGGGTCGGCGGGTGGGTATTTTTCCTCGATTAGGCGGGCAAGCTCCGTGCGGGTCCATTTGCGCAGGGCTTCTGGCGTTCCCAGTGTCGCCGGGTCAGGTGGCAAGGACGTCAGGTCGACCACCGCCTCTCGCCAATCCCGCGCCGCCGCCCACCAGGCGAGGCGATCACTGCCGCTGACTGCGCGACTGCCATGCAGCCAAGTGTCCAGCGCTTGCTGTTTAAGCCGAAACTGGTGTTCGTCCAGGACTTGCGCCAAGTCCAACTGCCCTGAGAGGTTCAATGCCGCATCGATTCTGTCGACCCAGGCGGTAACGTCCTCTTCTTCTGCCGGGCCGCTTGAAATAACATTCCTCACGGCCTCTTGTTGCCTGGCCCGCAGGTCCTGGACCCGTCGTGGAAACAGCTTTTGCGTCATCGGCGCAGTGTGCACCTCTTCCTTTGTCGCGCTGTCCTGCATCAGGCCCGTCTTGAGTTGCGACAGGTTGCTGTACACCTCAAGCGGTTGACCCAGGCCGTAGAGCATTGCTTCTGTTTGCGCGTCGGGGTTGTGCAGGGTCAACGCAAACGCGCCTGGCATGGGCACGCTGGCCCCCCAGTCTGCGGGGGTGTAGTGAAAGGCGTATACCCCTAGGCGAGCATCGCCCGCCGTCGCTTCACGGGATGCGTCGTGCGGTACCGCGAGGGCATAATCGGTCACGGCCTTATGCAGCTGCGGACCGAGCGTCCCGTCAGCCTTGCATAGATCGGCCTGGGTGCTGAGTTGGGTGCTGAATTCCTGAGCCAGCCAGTCGCTGACGCTGTGGCCCTGGCTGAAGGTGGCAGGTGTTTCCCAGAAGGTGTTCAGTGCCCGTTCAAGCTGTCTTGGGTACGCGAGCGGCGTAGTGTTCAGCAGTCGCTCGAGCCTGTCTTTTGCGGCGTTGCTGTTCAGAGAAGCGGGCACTTGCGTGGTGCCGTTTGTATGACGAACCACTTCGATCAGGCTCATGTCG
Source organism: Pseudomonas mucidolens (assembly GCF_900106045.1). Lineage (NCBI taxonomy): Bacteria > Pseudomonadati > Pseudomonadota > Gammaproteobacteria > Pseudomonadales > Pseudomonadaceae > Pseudomonas > Pseudomonas mucidolens. The sequence goes on from NZ_LT629802.1 coordinate 1,065,632, forward strand.
AGGAAGCGTTCATTCAGGTCGGTCTTTCCGGCGAGTGCGCGCCAGAACAGCGTTTGCAGGGGCAGGGTGTCTATCACGCGCTGTCTGAAAAGCGCCTCGCCGGGCAACCGTTCCGCGGGTGGAACAGGCTCTTGCCGCACGCTGCGCACTGACAGCTCTGCGACCGAGACCTGTTCAGCCAGTGAGGGGAACGCCGTTTTAAATGCCTCGGTAAGACACTCTGCGGCCACGGCTGAAGCCAGCGGTACGGCCTCGTCAAGACGCATCATTTGTCGCTGTGAAGCTTCTATCTGCTTTGTCAGATGGGCGCTGGGGTCCGGGGCTGTATCGGCTTGCGGGCGTCCGCCCAGATGATTTGGTTCAGCCGATTCTTCGACGCGACGCAGTGCCTTGAACGTGCGCAGGCCGTCGGCACGCATCAGCCTGGCTGTATAGGGGGCACCCAGAAAGACCTCGAGCGATTGCGTCAATGAGCGCGTGTCGCCCTGAGCCAAAAAAGCTTCACGGAAGGCGCGTCCCGTCGCGGGGTCGAAAACCCCCTCGTTCAGGAATTTTTCGAACGCGGCGCAGGCAAGCACGTACGACCATTTATAGGAATAAACCCTCGCCGCAAAGCCTGTAGTCATCATCTCGGCAGCGTTGAAAGGACGTACATGTTCTGGCCACTGCAAGTGGCCGACAACCGCGTTTACTGCCTCGAATATCTCTTGAGCGCTGCGACCATCACTCTGGGTGAAATGCACTTCAAAATCGAAAAGCATCATCAGCAGCGAATCGGCTGTTGCCCAACTGGTTTGCGTGCGCAGAGCCGTCATCAGCTGTTCCAGCAGCGTGTCCGGAATCGTTTCGCCAGTCTGGTAATGGCTCGATAGCCAGGTCAGAAACGCTTTGGAAAAACACCACTGCGCCATGAACTGGCCGGCGAACTCAACCGTGTCGTGCGCCAATCCGTTTATTCCGGAAATGTCCCGATATGCCGCCTGTGTCAAAAGTTGCTGCAGACAATGCCCCCATTCATGCAGCATCACGTGCAACTTCTGGTGGTCGAGCAGGTGGGATTTATCATCGCTGCGCGGAAACAGCCCGCTGCGCAGAATGGCAATCGGTAATTTGGGTCGACCTTCGGCAGTGATGCGGCGGTTGCGCAGCCCGATCGTCTCGCCCTCTGTGTTGTTCACGGCACTCTGGTAAAGATCCACAAACAAATAGCCAATCGCTTGCTGATACTCTCTGATTTCGAAGCACCGTACATCTGGGTGCCAGCCCTCAACATCCGAACGCTCGAGTACTTCAACGCCAAATAGCAACTGGGTGAACTGGGATAAGCCGCTCAAGACTCTTTCCAACGGAAAATATTCATGTAACGGCTCATAAGAGCTTCCTTCGTATTGACGTATTTTTTCGCCGAGGAATTCATAATCCCAAGGCTGTACCTCAGTAATACCGTGCTGTATCGCGCGCGCTTCAAGTTGCTCGGCTTCCCGGGCAAACGCATCCTGCTGTTCATCAACCGCGTTGCGTAAAAATGCCGTTACGTGCTCAGTGGAGTCAGCCATCTGGCCTTCAAGCGCATATTCAGCGAAGTTTTCGTAGCCCAGCAGCCTGGCTTTCTTGTGTCGGGCATTCAGCAACGATGCCAATACCTCATCGTTATTGTGGGCGGGGTCATAACCCTGCGCCGACGCCTTTGAGTAAAACGCGATCCACACAGCTTTGCGCAGCGGACGATGTTCGGCATACCGCATCACCATTTGAAACGGTTCGTTGCTCAAGTCGAGCCGCCAGCCCGGCAGATTTTTTTCCTGGGCTTTTTTCGCCATGTACCGTTTTATCGGGGCTGGCAGACCTGCCAACAGCGCTTCGTCTGTAACGTGCTGGCTCCAGGCATCGGCTGCCAGGCGCGAGTGCGATTTGAATGTGCCTTCCAGTCGCTTGATTTCGCTGTTCAACTCAGCCAAAAGACGTTGCGAATCCGGCGCAAGGGCCATTCCGGATAATCGATATTCCCGTAGTATTTTCTGCAGCACTCTCTGACGGGGCTTTTCAAACAATGCGGCGGCCGGGCTGTCGGCGAGTTCTTGATACAACGTAAATAATTCGGTGTTTTGTGCCAGTTGCGTTTTGTACGCAGCGGCCAAGTCAGCGCAGCGTGACACGGCGGCGGTCCAGGTCTGCCCGGTTCTGACGGTGCCAAGAATATTGATCACTTCAAGCGTGCTTTCGAGCCGAGACTTTATGGCATCCATTGCCAGTACCAGGTCGTCCCACGTAGGAAAAGGTGTCTGGCTGACGATGATTTCGGCGACTTTGAGGCGACTGTCAGCAATGATTTTTTCGATGGCAGGTGCTAGATGCTCCGCGCGAATCCTTGTGAACGACGGCAAGTCATCGGGATCAAGCAAGGGGTTGTCATTGAGCATGTTCTCTTCCTGAGAAAGTGTCGGAAGCGACAACTTATTCAAGAAGCGGATCGGGGAGGCGTTACATATCCATCTCGGCGAGGAACCGTGCGCGGGGCAGCGTTGCCGGCCGAATTCGGCCAGTCACAACGAGCCGAAGTCGACCCAGCGCGAAATTGCCCGCGCGCAGCGGGCTGTTGTCGCGCCAGTTGATTGACTAGCGATTAAAACGTTCGACCAATGAATACTGGGTCATGGCTGTCTGCGTTAATTCCCGACTCAGCTGTGCGGAATGCCTGGCCTGTTCAGATGTTTGATCCGCAAGACCTGCGATGGTCGTGATGTTGCGGCTGATTTCCTCTGCAACGGCGGTTTGTTCTTCGGTCGCCGCCGCAATCTGGGTGGTCGCCGCCATCTGATTGACCGCGGCGGATATCTGCTCGGTGGTCGGCTTTACTTTGACCGATCGTAACCCACAACTTGGCTACCCTCGAAAACGGGGGTGACGTAGGCATTTACCCAGTAGTGATCACCATTTTTCGAGCGATTCTTGACGATCCCCATCCAGGGCTTGCCTTGCTTGAGTGCGGCCCACAGGTGGGCGGATACGGCGGGGGAACATCGAGGTGACGAACGATATTTTGTGGCGCGCCGATCGGATCCACTTTGTCGAAGCCGCTGATCTCGACGAAGGCGTCATTGCAGTAGGTAATGACGCCTCTTGCGTCTGTCGTTGAGATGAGTTTCTGCTGAGGGGGAACAACAAATATTCCGAATAGGGTGTGCGCTCCCTAAAACAAATGGATCCAAGGGGCTCAGCTCGGGGGCCATCCGCCGGGTGTGTCGCGCAAAGCATAGCGCTTGAATGAAAAGGCACCAGGCAAAATGGGCGACTGGGAGGAGCTATACTGATTTTACTTTTTAAAACAGCCCGCTCTTGATCACCGCACAGCCCACCAGGCAGAACACATGAAACTCTCGACACTCATCACGGCGCTGCTTTGCCTATTGTTCGGCACCGTTGTAGGGGCCGGACAGTATCAGGTGGTTACTGAAGAATGGGCGCCTTATAACTACCGGGAGGACAACCAGCTCACCGGCATGGCCACCGAGATCGTTCGGCGCATAATGGCGCTGACCGGGGATGACTTTGACGTGGTTTTGCAGCCCAGCATGCGAAGCGCCCGCGTACTGGAAACCCGGCCGAAAAGCATAATGTATTCGCTGTTCCGCACGGCAGAGCGCGAACCGTTATACAAGTGGGTCGGACCGATTGTGGAAGAGTCCATTTACCCCTATCAGCTAGCCAGTGCGCCTCAGCCGGTGAACTCCCTGGAACAATTGATGCGTGCTCCGCGGATCACCACGCGACATGCAGGCTTGATACCCGAGACGCTGCAAGCGCTGGGGTTCAATAACCTCGAAAAAAGTGCAACCGAGAGCCTGCAGCTCTACCGTATGCTGCTGGCCGGACGCACCGACATTATTATCGGTGACACCGCTGCGGGAGTGACTTACTACAGTCGCCAACTGGGCATCGCCCCGGGCACGCTGCGGCAGATTCCCGTCGAGCTTTATCGCTCATCGCTGTACATCGCGTTCAGCCGCGACAGTGATGACGAAGTGGTCGCCCGATGGGCCCGCGCGCTGGAGCAGATGCGTCGTTCGGGCGAGCTGAAGCGCATCCGGGATCGGTACAACTACGCCGTCGGGCAATGACACCCGGACCCCGCATACCTCCACGAGGGCGCTCACGTACTTGCTAGTCCCCGATATTTTTGAGAACTGCCGCCACGATCGCTTCAGGGCAATCTTCCTGAACCAGATGACCTGCGTCCGGGATCAAATGGCAGTCACGATCAGCGATCAACCGAGCCAAGGCCAGGCCTTTCTCATGGGGTATCCAATCGTCGTCCTTCCCCCAAAGGACGCTGACAGGGCAGTCAAGGCGGCTGTAGAGTCCCTCGACCTCGTCCGTCCATTTCTGATCCATCTGGGCAATCTGGCGGTAGAACGCAGGTTGGCCCACAGGCCCAAGCCATGGAGCGCTATAGATGCCGAGGGCTTGCTCCGACAATGGATGGTGCGCTGACGATTGCAGGTAGGCATGCAGCAGCGCACGGTGCATGTAGTCTGGCATGCCGGCAAATGCCACTTCGTGCTGGCGCACATGCTGCACGAACGGTGAACCCCAGGGCGCCAGCGCGACCGCATCAAATATCGTCAACGACGCATAACGCAAGCCGTTCAGATAATAGGCGCGCAAGGCCGTGGCCCCACCGAAGTCGTGCACGAGGACATCCGGACGCTGCAGGCCCCACTCGGCAAACAGCGCGGCAAGAAGCGTATTCTGCACCGCCAGGGATACGTCTTGACCAGGGCGCATCTCGGACAGTCCGTAACCGACCAGGTCGAAGTAGTACACCGTTCTGCGGTCAGTGAGGTGCGGCACTATCCTGCGCCAGACTTGTGACGAAAACGGCGTCCCGTGAATCGCGACAAGTGCCGGTCCGTTTCCGCAACTGCCCCAACGTACTGCGTTGCCATCGATGATTGTGGTGTTTGGCAGCTCGAGCATCTCCTCACCTCATATTGTCAAATAGCTATATGACGATATGATAGACAGCATGAATAGATCAATACAAATAATGGCGATGGCCAGCGAGCAGCGATTGACGATCCTGAAGCTACTGGGCGCTCCGCAAAAACACTTCTGTCACCAACAGTCGGCTGATCCCCTCGAGTTCGGGGTCTGCATGACCCTGATCGCCGAAGCGTTGGCAATTGCTCAGCCCTCAGCCAGCAGGCACTTGGCGATTATCCGCGAGGCAGGCTTCATCAAGGTGCGAAAACACCTGAAATGGTCCTATTGCAAACGTGATGAAGTCGCGATCAGTGAGTACCTGAACTGGCTGGCCCGCGAGCTTTCATCAGGCGCCTAGGATGGCTTACACCCAGCCCTCCAGGCGCATGGTCGCACGCACCAGGCGTTGCTCCTCCTGTTCGATCTCCTTGAGGTTGTCGCGGATGCTGTGAATGTGTTCTCGCGCAGCACGTTGGGCCTGCTCTGGCATGCGCTCGATGACCGCGTGATAGAGCCGTGCGTGCTGGCGGTCGATCTGGCGTTTCTGCAGGGGGCGGTGATAGAGGTTGTTGACCGACGCGAACACGGTGCTGAGCATCAAGTCGGTCAACGACTGCAGGGTGTGCAGCAACACCGGATTGTGCGAGGCCTCGCAGACCGCGAGGTGGAAGGCGTGGTCCAGGCGGGCATGCTCGCGTGGCTCGATAGACGCTGACTGGCTGTGGGCGGCGAGCATTTCTTCGTAGCGTCGCGTCAGCAGGATGAAGTCCGCATCTGTGCCGCGCAAGGCGGCCAGGCGCGCCGACTCGGCTTCCAGTAGGGCGCGCACTTCCAGCAGATCAAACAGGGTGCGCGGCTGCGAGTTAAACAGGTGCATCAGCGGGCTGGCATCGCGGGCTCCGTTCAGCGTGGCAACCCGCGAGTCACGGCCATGGGCGGTGTCGATGATGCCGCGCCCGCGCAGCACCTTCAATCCTTCTCGCAGCGCCGAGCGGGAGATCCCCAATTTCTCGCACAGGCGGCGTTCCGAAGGCAGCGCCTGGCCGACCTTGAGCACGCCATCGACGATCAGTCGCTCAATCCGTTCGGCAACGACATCACTGACCTGGCGGCGAATGCCTGCTCTCTCTTCAAGCATCTTGAGTACCTCGGACAACTGGTAGTACCAGTTTTAATTGGGCGAACACGTACCTTCTAATATAGCTACCCATGCCTGTTTTTGCGGGGACATGACAGCGATTGCCTGGATGTCCGTTTGCAGAAACTGGTCATACCAGTATGTGAGGTGATAGACGGCGGGACTGCAAGGCTCTACACATGAGCCACAACAAGCGGACCGGCTCGCTACCGGTGTCGCAAAAAACAATATCCAGCGAGAACGCCTGCCATGAGTATTCTGTACGACGAGCGCGTCGATGGTGCGCTGCCCAAGGTCGACAAGGCCGCCTTGTTGGCTGAACTGCGTGAGCAGCTTCCGGACATGGCGGTGCTGCATACCCAGGAAGACCTCAAACCCTACGAATGCGACGGGCTCAGCGCCTACACCACCACGCCGATGATGGTGGTATTGCCTGAGCGCATCGAGCAAGTCGAGTGTCTGCTCAAACTCTGTTATCAGCGCAGTGTGCCCGTGGTGGCACGCGGGGCAGGGACGGGCTTGTCAGGCGGCGCGCTGCCGTTGGTCCAGGGGATCTTGCTGGTGATGGCGCGCTTCAAGCACATCCTTGAGGTCAATCCAGAGGGCCGCTTTGCGCGCGTCCAGCCTGGTGTTCGCAACCTGGCTATCTCCCAGGCCGCCGCCCCTTATGACCTGTATTACGCGCCCGATCCGTCCTCGCAGATCGCCTGTTCGATCGGCGGAAACGTCGCCGAGAATGCCGGTGGCGTGCACTGCCTGAAATATGGCCTGACCGTGCACAACTTACTCAAGATAGACATTCTCAGCGTTGAAGGCGAGCGCATGACGCTGGGCAGCGATGCCCTGGATTCGCCAGGCTTCGATCTGCTCGCCTTGTTCACCGGTTCCGAAGGCATGCTTGGGATCATCACCGAGGTCACGGTCAAGCTGCTGCCCAAGCCGCAGGTGGCGAAAGTGCTGCTGGCCAGCTTTGACTCGGTGGAAAACGCCGGGCACGCGGTCGCGGAAATCATCGCGGCGGGCATCATCCCGGGCGGCCTGGAGATGATGGACAACCTGGCAATTCGCGCTGCCGAGGACTTTATTCACGCCGGTTATCCGGTGGATGCCGAGGCCATCCTGTTGTGCGAGCTGGATGGCGTGGAAGCCGACGTGCAGGACGAGTGCGAACGTGTCCGCGCGGTACTGGACAAGGCCGGTGCCACTGAAGTACGCATGGCCCGCGATGAGGTTGAGCGCGTCAAGTTCTGGGCGGGGCGCAAGAACGCCTTCCCCGCGGTAGGACGTATCTCAGCGGATTACTACTGCATGGATGGCACCATCCCGCGTCGCGAACTCCCCGGTGTACTCAAGGGCATCCGTGAGCTGTCCGAGGCGTTCGGCCTGCGGGTGGCCAACGTGTTCCATGCCGGCGACGGCAACATGCATCCACTGATTCTGTTTGATGCCAACCAGCCCGGCGAGCTGGAGCGCGCCGAGTCCCTGGGCGGCAAGATCCTCGAACTCTGCGTCAAGGTGGGCGGCAGCATCACCGGCGAACATGGCGTGGGACGCGAGAAGATCAATCAAATGTGTGTTCAATTCAACAACGACGAACTGACCCTGTTCCACGCGGTGAAAGCCGCCTTCGATCCAAATGGCTTGCTCAACCCCGGCAAGAACATTCCGACCCTGCACCGCTGTGCCGAATTCGGTGCGATGCACGTGCACCACGGCAAGCTACCTTTTCCTGAACTGGAGCGCTTCTAATGGTCATGCAGCCTGACTGCGACGCCAGCGAGGCACTGCTGGAACAGGTCAATCACGCCCTCAACAATTCGTGTGCATTGCGCATTCAAGGTGGCAACAGCAAGGCGTTTCTCGGTCGCAAGGTCGAAGGCGAAGTGCTCGATACCCGTGCCCATCGCGGCATCGTCAGCTACGACCCGACCGAGTTGGTGATCACCGCGCGCGCCGGCACGCCGCTGGCGGAGTTGGAAGCGGCGCTGGATGCGGCGGGGCAGATGCTCACTTGCGAGCCTGCGCAGTTCGACGGCGCCGCGACCCTTGGCGGAATGGTTGCAGCAGGTCTGTCGGGCCCGCGGCGGCCCTGGTCCGGCGCGGTGCGTGATCTGGTCCTGGGCACTCGCTTGATCAGCGGAACGGGCAAGCACCTGCGTTTTGGTGGCGAGGTGATGAAGAACGTTGCCGGCTACGACCTGTCGCGCCTGCTGGCCGGTAGCCTTGGCTGCCTGGGGGTGATAACCGAGGTGTCACTCAAAGTGCTGCCCAAGCCGCGCCAATGCCTCAGTCTGCGCCTGGAGATGGACGTTGCCCTGGCCCTGCGCAAACTCGCCGAGTGGGGCCGGCAACCTATTCCACTGAGCGCTGCCAGTCATGATGGGCGGGCTTTGCACCTGCGCCTGGAAGGCGGTGAAGGCTCGGTGGCGGCCGCACGCGAGCGCCTCGGCGGTGAACTATTTGCGAACACCTATTGGGCTGATCTGCGTGAGCAACGCCTGGATTTCTTCGCCGACCCACGACCGCTGTGGCGGTTATCGTTACCGCCCAACAGCGCAGTGCTGGCGCTGCCGGGTGAGCAGTTGATCGATTGGGGTGGCGCCCAGCGCTGGCTGAAATGCGCTGCCGATGCCGCGCTGATCCGCCAGACCGTCGCCGAAGTCGGTGGCCACGCCACCTGCTTCACTGCCGGCCACTGTGACAGTCCGTTCCACCCACTGGCCGCGCCGTTGCTGCGCTACCACCAACAGCTGAAAAACCGACTCGATCCCCAGGGCATTTTCAACCCTGGTCGTCTGTATTGTGAGGTGTAGCCGTGCAGACCAACCTGAGTGAGCAGGCCAGACAACTGCCGCGCGCCGAGGAAGCCGAACGCATCCTGCGAAGTTGTGTGCATTGCGGCTTCTGCAACGCGACCTGCCCGACCTACCAACTCATTGGCGACGAGCTGGACGGCCCGCGTGGGCGCATTTACCTGATCAAGCAAGTGTTGGAAGGCCACGAAGTCACGACCAAGACCCAACTGCACCTGGACCGCTGCCTGAGCTGTCGTAACTGTGAAACCACCTGCCCATCGGGTGTGCAGTACCATAATCTGTTGGATATCGGCCGTGCTGTAGTCGACGCCGCCGTGCCGCGTCCGTTGGCTCAGCGCGTGTTGCGGGAAAGCTTGCGTGCCGTGGTACCCCGTGCGGCGTTGTTCAAAGGGTTGATCCAGGCTGGTCAGGTTTTCCGTGCGCTGTTGCCGAGCCACCTCAAGGACAAGTTGCCGCGCACTGCACGTGCCGCCAAGCCACGCCCCGAACCCCGGCATGCACGCCGTGTGCTGATGCTCGAGGGCTGCGTGCAGCCAGGCCTGGCACCCAACACCAACGCCGCCACGACGCGGGTGCTCGATCGCCTCGGGATCAGCGTCACGCCGATCAATGAAGCCGGTTGCTGCGGTGCGGTGGACTACCACCTCGACGCCCAGGCGCAAGGCTTGCAGCGTGCACGGCAGAACATCGATGCCTGGTGGCCCGCCATCGAGCAAGGTGCCGAGGCTATTGTGCAGACCGCCAGCGGTTGCGGCGCTTTCGTCAAGGAGTACGGGCACCTGCTGGCGCAAGACCCGGCGTATGCCGAGAAGGCCCGGCGCGTCAGTACGCTGGCCAAAGACCTGGTTGAGGTGATCGGCGCAGAACCTCTGGAGCCGCTCGGCATACACGCCGACCAGCGCCTGGCCTTCCATTGTCCCTGCACTCTGCAGCATGCACAGCAGCTCGGGGGCGCAGTGGAAAGCCTGCTCACACGCCTTGGTTTCGGCCTGACTGCCGTGCCTGACAGCCACCTGTGTTGCGGCTCGGCCGGCACCTATTCGTTAACCCAGCCGGCGCTCTCCAGGCAGTTGCGCGACAGCAAACTCAACGCTCTTGAAAGCGGCAAGCCGCAGGTGATTGTCACCGCCAACATTGGCTGCCAGATCCATCTCGACGGCGCCGGTCGCACCCCTGTGCGGCACTGGATCGAACTCGTCGAAGAAGCCTTGAACTAACCGGAGAAGAGCATGCTCAGCAAATCCGTATTGAGTCAGGCCGAGGTCAGCAAAATGCTCGCCGCCGCCCGCAGCGAAGCCGAGAAAAACCACTGGGCCGTGAGCATCAGTGTGGTCGACGATGGCGGTCACCCGCTGGCCCTGGAACGCCTCGACGGCAGTGCACCGATCACGGCCTACATCGCCAGCGAGAAGGCGCGCAGTGCCGCCCTCGGCCGTCGCGAAACCAAAGGCTATGAAGAGATGGTCAATGGCGGACGTAGCGCGTTTCTGTCCGCGCCGCTGCTGACCTCGCTGGAAGGTGGTGTGCCGGTGATTGTTGACGGCCAGGTGATTGGCGCGGTGGGCGTTTCCGGGGTCAAGGCCGATCAAGACGCACACGTGGCCAAAGCCGCTATTGCCGCCCTGAGTTGATTCCAGAAGCTGGAGCTTCGGTGTTAACCGGGTGCAGCACAACCGACCCCGGCAGCCCATGGCTGCCGGGGCTCTCGAGCATGAGCGCGGCGACCGGTGATCCCTGTCGTCGTGGTTCGCGGAGCACCTGTGCTCTCGATGCGTGGCGCCGGAGACCCCCGGCAAACTGTGGTTCACAACAATAAAAAGGAACCAAACCATGAGTCAAACGCTGCTGTCCATCCTGGCATTTGTGCCGCTGGTACTGGCGGGTGTGTTGCTGATCGGCTTTCGCTGGCCAGCCAAATACGCCATGCCGGTCGTCTTCGTGCTTACCGCACTGATCGGCCTTGGGGCCTGGGACATGACGTTCAATCGAGTCCTGGCTTCCACGCTACAGGGCCTCGTCCTCACGGCGGCAATCCTGTGGATTGTCTTCGGCGCCATTCTGCTGCTCAACACCCTTAAACATTCTGGCGGCATCAGCGCTATTCGCCGCGGCTTCGCCACTATCAGTCCTGATCGTCGGGTTCAGGCGTTGATCGTGGCCTGGTTGTTCGGCTGCTTCATCGAGGGCGCCTCCGGCTTCGGCACACCTGCCGCGGTGGTTGCTCCGCTGATGGTCGCGCTGGGCTTCCCGGCCATGGCCGCCGTCGTCCTGGGCATGCTGGTGCAGTCCACGCCGGTTTCCTTTGGTGCGGTCGGCACGCCGATGGTGGTTGGCGTCACGGGCGGCCTTGACCAGAGCGGGCTCAGCGCGCAACTGGCGGCATTGGGAAGCAACTGGGAGGTATTCTTCCAACTGATTGTCTCGCGGGTGGCGATCGTCCATGCCCTCTGTGGGATCCTCATGCCACTGATCATGGTCAGCATCATGACGCGCTTTTTCGGCAAGAACCAATCCTGGCGCGAAGGCTTGGAGATGGCGCCGTTTGCGATTTTCACCGGCCTCGCTTTTGTCATTCCTTACGCCGCCGCCGGCGTGTTCCTCGGTCCGGAATTCCCCTCGATGATTGGTGCCTTGGTGGGCCTGAGCATTGTAATCCCCGCAGTCAAAGCCGGTTTCCTGCTACCTAAGACCACCTGGGATTTTGCCCCGGCCAGCGAGTGGCCAGCCGAGTGGATGGGCAAGATCGAGATGAAAATCGACGAAATGGCCGGCAAGCAGGCGATTTCCGTGCCTATGGCTTGGGCGCCCTATGTACTGCTGGCCGTGCTGTTGGTGCTGTCGCGCAATATTGCGCCACTGAAAACCTGGCTGCTGTCACTGAGCTTCGGCTGGACGGATATTCTGGGGGAGACAGGTGTGTCCGCCAGCCTGGAATTGCTTTACCTGCCAGGTGGCCTGCTCTGCGTGGTTTCGCTGATGACCTTTTTCCTGCACCGCATGCGTGCCGGGGAGTGGGTAGCGGCCTTCAGCGAATCGAGCAAAACCTTGTTCGGCGCGGGGTTCGTGTTGATTTTCACCATTCCCATGGTGCGTATCCTGATCAACTCAGGGGTGAACGCGTCGGACCTGGTGTCGATGCCGGTAGCGATGGCGCGACTGGTCGCAGACAGTGTCGGCAGTGTGTACCCGATCTTCGCCCCGGCGGTGGGCGCGCTGGGTGCGTTCATTGCCGGTTCCAATACTGTGTCCAACTTGATGCTGGCGCAGTTCCAGTTCAACACTGCGCAACTGTTGGGCCTCTCTGGCGCACTGATGGTAGCGTTGCAATCGGTGGGCGCGGCGGCCGGTAACATGATCGCCATCCACAACGTGGTGGCGGCGTCAGCGACGGTCGGCCTGTTGGGACGCGAAGGGATCACCCTGCGCAAGACCCTGCTGCCAACCCTGTACTACATCATCCTGGCCGGTATCATCGGCATGATCGGCTTCTATCTCCTGGGTATCAGCGACCCACTGCAAGTGAAGCCCTGAATACACCTGCCGGCAGCCCGCTAACCGGCGGGTTGCCGGCAAGCCCCTCGCTACAACAGCGGTATCAGGCGCTTCACTTGCTTAACTAGCATTGAGCGGGTTGTTTTGCACTCAGCGGCGATTCAGCCATACCGTCTGGGCATTACAGAACTCCCGCACACCAAAGTGCGACAACTCGCGGCCAAAACCACTCTTTTTCACACCCCCAAATGCCACCCGTGGGTCGGAGACGCTGTAGGCATTGATAAAGATCCCGCCGGTTTCCAGTTGGTTGGCGATGTGCCGTGCCTGCTCCGCGTCGGTGGTGAACACACTGGCCGTCAGTCCGAACTCGCTGTCGTTGGCCAGGGCCACGGCGTGCTCGGCATCGCGGGCGGTGATGATGGAGGCCACGGGACCGAACAGTTCCTGTCTGAACGAGGTCATCTGGTCGGTGACGTTGGCCAGTACCGTCGGTGCGTAGTAGTTGCCAGCCCCTTCGATTTTATGCCCGCCCAGCAGCAGGCTGGCGCCTTCTTCGAGGGTGGCCTGGACTTGGCCGTGCAGTTCATCGCGCAGGTCGAAGCGGGCCATGGGGCCAATGTAAGTGTCGATCGACGTCGGGTCACCCATCACCAGTTGACGGCTGGCTTCGACGAATCTGGCGGTGAAGGCGTGCACCACGCCTTCTTCGATAATCAGGCGCTTGGCGGCGGCGCAGACCTGTCCGGAGTTCTGGAAGCGGCCGATCACAGCGGCCTGGACCGCTTCGTCGAGGTTGGCGTCGTTGAGCACGATAAACGGGTCGGAGCCACCCAGTTCCAGCACGCATTTCTTCAGCGCCGCGCCGGCCTGGGAGCCGATAGCGATGCCGGCGCGCACGCTGCCGGTAAGGGTGACAGCAGCGATGCGTGGGTCGGCGATGGCACTGGACACGCCGTCCTGGGTGACATTGATCACTTCGAACAGACCGTCGGCGAAACCCGCGCGCTGAAAGACTTGTTGCATCAGGTACGCGCTGCCCATCACATTCGGCGCGTGTTTAAGCACGTAAGTGTTGCCGCTGAGCAGGGTTGGCACGGCGCCGCGCAGTACTTGCCAGACTGGGAAATTCCACGGCATCACCGCGAGGATCGGGCCCAGCGGGCGATATTCGATATGTGCCTCACCGTTGTCCACCAGGGTCGGCTCCGGGGCGAGCATTGCCGGGCCGTGGGCCGCATACCATTCACAGAGCCCCGCGCATTTTCCGATTTCGGCGCGGGCCTGGGCAATGGGTTTGCCCATTTCCAGGGTAATCATCTGCGCCATCGTTTCCGCCTGATCGCGCAGGGTCGCGGCCAGCGCCAGCATCAACTCGGCGCGTTGTCCGACCGGCGTATGGCGCCAAGCGCGGAAGGCATCGGTGGCGCGGGTGAGGGCTGCGTCCAGTTGCGATGCGGTTTCGTAGGGATAGCTGCCGACGGTTTCGCCTGTGGCGGGATTGATCGACAGGGCGTGGGTCTGGTGCGAAATAGCGTGCATGGCGCCGTCCTGCTGAATGAATGGGTTGAAGACAGGATAGGGGGCTGTATCTTTTCTTAAACTGAATAATATTAAGTAATACGTTCACGATTGGAGAATGACTTGGATCTTGTGCAGCTGGAAATTTTCAAGGCTGTTGCCGAACAAGGCAGCATCAGCGCCGCCTCGCAGTTGATTCATCGGGTGCCGTCGAACCTGACCACACGCATCAAGCAACTGGAGCAGGATTTGGGCGTGGCGTTGTTCATTCGCGAGAAGAGCCGCCTGCGGCTGTCACCGGCGGGGTGGAATTTCCTTGGGTATGCGCGGCGCATTCTCGATCTGGTGCAAGAGGCCCGCGCGACGGTGGCGGGGGAGGAGCCCCAGGGCGCGTTTGCCCTGGGTTCGCTGGAAAGCACCGCAGCGGTGCGGATTCCGGCCCTGCTCGCCGCGTATAACCAGAAGTACGCCAAGGTGGAGCTGGACCTGAGCACCGGGCCGTCTGGGACGATGATCGAGGGCGTGTTGTCCGGACGGCTTACTGCGGCGTTTGTCGATGGACCGGTGTTGCATGCGACCCTGGAAGGCGTGGCGGTGTTTGAAGAGGAGATGGTGATGATAGCGCCACTGCATCACGCGCCAATCACTCGGGGGCAGGATGTGAATGGCGAGAACATCTATACCTTTCGATCAAACTGTTCGTACCGACATCATTTCGAGCGCTGGTTTTCACTGGATGGCGCGGTGCCGGGCAAGATCTTCGAGATTGAGTCGTACCACGGCATGCTTGCGTGCGTCAGCGCCGGGGCTGGACTGGCGCTGATGCCCCGCAGCATGTTGGAGAGCATGCCGGGATTTGCCGCGGTGAGTGTATGGCCGCTGACGGACAGCTTCCGGGTATTGCATACCTGGCTGATCTGGCGGCGTGGGACGGTGTCACAGAGCCTGAACAGCTTTGTGCGCCTGCTCGAAGAACGTGCCTTGACCCAGCCATAGAAACCCGAGCCGGTGCACGTTACGTGCCGGCTAGCCGCCAAATTGCAAAGTGCCCATGGCCAGCCTGGCGAACAGTGCCGTGGCGCCCAATTGCACCAGCCAGAGCGCCAGGCCGCCGAGAAAAACCCCAAGGGCCACCTGCAACACCAGGCTTTTCTGGCGCTTCGCGTGGGGGACACGGGGAGTGAAGTGCTCCAGCTCGTCGCGGTCGGCACGCAGGTTCAGGTCGTCATTTCGCATGGTGATCTCGTCGCAAGGGGCGGTTGTTTCATCAGTCTAGGGGCTGCGTGCTGGAAAAAGGAGTTTTCTGCGTACTAAAAAGGGGAAGCCGATGGCTTCCCCTTTTTGACATCCTCTGCAGGTTTACAGCACCTGCACGATCGCCTTGGTCACGGCGCCAATATTCGCCTGGTTCAACGCCGCCACGCAGATGCGGCCTGTGTCCAGGGCGTAGATGCCGAATTCGTTGCGCAGGCGGGTGACTTGTTCAACGCTCAGGCCTGAGTAGGAGAACATTCCGCGCTGGCGACCGACGAAGCTGAAGTCGTGGCCGGGCGCAGCCTTGGCCAGTTCGGCGACCATCTGCTCGCGCATGCCACGGATGCGCAGGCGCATTTCGGCCAGTTCCGCTTCCCATTGGGCGCGCAGTTCCGGGCTGTTGAGCACCGCGGCGACAATCGCCGCGCCGTGGGTCGGCGGGTTGGAGTAGTTGGTGCGGATCACGCGCTTGACCTGGGACAGGATGCGCGCGCTTTCTTCTTTCGATTCGCTGACGATGGACAGTGCGCCGACGCGCTCGCCATACAGCGAGAACGATTTGGAGAACGAGCTGGAGACGAAGAACGTCAGGCCCGATTCGGCGAACAGGCGCACAGCGGCGGCGTCTTCGTCGATGCCGTCACCAAAGCCCTGGTAGGCCATGTCGAGGAACGGCACGAGGTTTTTCGCCTTGACCACGTCCAGCACCTGTTGCCAGTCCGCCGGGCTCAGGTCGACGCCGGTCGGGTTGTGGCAACAGGCGTGCAAGACCACGATCGATTGGGGCGGCAGGGCGTTGAGGTCTTCCAGCAGGCCGGCACGGTTCACGTCGTGGGTGGCGGCGTCATAGTAGCGGTAGTTCTGTACCGCAAAACCGGCGTTTTCAAACAGTGCGCGGTGGTTTTCCCAGCTTGGGTCACTGATGGCGACGACGGCGTCGGGCAACAGTTGCTTGAGGAAGTCGGCACCGATTTTCAGCGCGCCCGTCCCGCCGACGGCTTGCGCGGTGATCACGCGACCGGCGCTGAGCAGCGCTGAGTCGCTGCCGAACAGGAGTTTCTGTACGGCCAGGTCGTAGGCGGCGATACCGTCGATCGGCAAGTAGCCACGGGCGGCGTGTTGCGCGACACGAATGGCCTCCGCTTCGGCAACGGCACGCAAGAGTGGAATCTTCCCCTCCTCATTGCAGTAAACGCCCACGCCCAGGTTGACCTTGGTGGTTCGGGTATCAGCGTTGAATGCTTCGTTGAGGCCCAGGATAGGATCGCGTGGTGCCATTTCGACAGCGGAGAACAGGCTCATTTTTGCGGCGGCTCTGAGTGAGAAAAGGAGGGACGTGTCACGCTCCAGCCGAATGCACTAGAGCGATGCACAAACGGGGAGCTAGTATAGAGGCCATCACCGCTCGCGGCGACAGCCGAAACGGCTTTTCGGCCAAGTTTTTCGGTTTATTTTTCGACCGTTAGTCTTATTGCAACATTGATGGCGACCGGCATGTAGAACGATTGCCTTGAAACCGCTGATGTTCGCCTCCACTTCTACAGTTATCATGGTTTTTTCCTGCAATGGGCGCTGTTACAGCCCTCGTTGCATGTGGTCTTTTCCGTCCCTGCCGGTTTCATCGCGCTGGGGGTGGCTTCAGAGGTACGTTATGTCGGAATTCCAGCTTGTCACCCGCTTCGAACCCGCCGGCGATCAACCGGAAGCCATCCGCCAGATGGTCGAAGGCATCGACGCAGGCCTGGCCCACCAGACCTTGCTCGGGGTGACCGGTTCTGGCAAGACGTTCAGCATTGCCAACGTGATCGCCCAGGTCCAGCGCCCGACGCTGGTGCTGGCGCCGAACAAAACCCTGGCCGCGCAGTTGTACGGTGAGTTCAAGGCGTTCTTTCCGAACAACGCGGTGGAATACTTCGTTTCCTACTACGACTACTACCAGCCGGAAGCCTATGTGCCGTCTTCCGATACCTTTATCGAGAAGGACGCCTCGATCAACGACCACATCGAACAGATGCGCTTGTCGGCGACCAAGGCGTTGCTGGAGCGCAAGGACGCGATCATCGTCACCACGGTGTCGTGCATCTACGGCCTCGGCAGCCCGGAAACCTATTTGAAGATGGTGCTGC
The DNA here is from genome assembly GCF_900106045.1 of Pseudomonas mucidolens. NCBI lineage: Bacteria > Pseudomonadati > Pseudomonadota > Gammaproteobacteria > Pseudomonadales > Pseudomonadaceae > Pseudomonas > Pseudomonas mucidolens. Next base: position 1,082,962 of record NZ_LT629802.1, read on the forward strand.
ACGTGGATCGCGGCGACAAACTCGACCAGCGTGCCTTGCTGCGCCGCCTGGCGGACCTGCAATACACCCGCAACGACATGGACTTCGCCCGCGCAACATTCCGCGTACGTGGCGATGTGATCGATATCTACCCGGCGGAGTCGGACCTGGAAGCGATCCGCATCGAGCTGTTCGATGATGAAGTCGAGAGCTTGTCCGCCTTCGATCCGCTGACGGGCGAAGTGATTCGCAAACTGCCGCGGTTTACCTTCTATCCGAAAAGCCATTACGTGACCCCGCGTGAAACCCTGTTGGACGCCATCGAAGGGATCAAGACCGAGCTGGCCGAGCGTCTGGAGTACCTGCGCTCGAACAACAAGCTGGTGGAGGCCCAGCGGCTGGAGCAGCGTACGCGCTTTGACCTGGAGATGATTCTGGAACTGGGTTACTGCAACGGCATCGAAAACTATTCGCGTTACCTGTCAGGCCGTGAATCCGGTGCGCCACCCCCGACCCTCTACGACTACCTGCCGGCGGACGCCTTGCTGGTGATCGACGAATCCCACGTCAGTGTTCCGCAGGTCGGCGCGATGTATAAGGGTGACCGTTCGCGCAAGGAAACCCTGGTGGAGTATGGCTTCCGCCTGCCGTCGGCGCTGGACAACCGGCCGATGCGTTTTGACGAATGGGAAAGCATCAGCCCGCAGACCATCTTTGTTTCGGCCACGCCGGGCAACTACGAGGCCGAGCACGCCGGACGAGTGATTGAGCAACTGGTGCGTCCGACCGGACTGGTCGACCCGGAAATCGAGATTCGTCCGGCATTGACCCAGGTCGATGACCTGCTGTCGGAAATCAACAAGCGCGTGGCGCTGGAAGAGCGGGTGCTGGTGACCACGCTGACCAAGCGCATGTCCGAGGACTTGACCGACTACCTCGCGGATCACGGCGTGCGGGTGCGCTATCTGCACTCGGACATCGATACTGTGGAGCGCGTGGAAATCATCCGTGACCTGCGCCTCGGCACTTTCGATGTGCTGGTGGGGATCAACCTGCTGCGCGAAGGCCTGGACATGCCGGAAGTGTCCCTGGTGGCGATTCTCGACGCGGATAAAGAAGGCTTCCTGCGGTCCGAGCGCTCGCTGATCCAGACCATCGGGCGGGCCGCGCGTAACCTCAACGGGCGGGCGATTCTGTATGCGGACCGGATCACCGGTTCTATGGAGCGGGCAATCGGCGAGACCCAGCGGCGCCGCGACAAACAGATCGCCTTCAACCTGGAGAACGGTATCACCCCCAAAGGCGTGTTCAAGGACGTCGCCGACATTATGGAAGGCGCTACCGTGCCGGGTTCGCGCAGCAAGAAGCGCAAGGGCATGGCCAAGGCCGCCGAGGAAAACGCCAAGTACGAAAACGAACTGCGGTCGCCGAGCGAAATCACCAAGCGTATCCGTCAGCTGGAAGAAAAAATGTACCAGTTGGCGCGTGACCTGGAGTTTGAAGCGGCGGCGCAGATGCGTGATGAGATTGGCAAGTTGCGCGAGCGTTTGCTGACTGTTTGACCCTTTTGTTCCTTACCCATTGTAGGAGCGAGCCTGCTCGCGAAAAACCTCAACGATAACGCGGGCATTCTGGTTAAACGCGATGTCCTCGCGTTCTTCGCGAGCAAGCTAGCTCCTACAATATGGAACTCGGGGCTGTTACCATTCGCCCCTTGCTTCAATTTTCAGCTTTATTGCCCATTCGAGACCCGTCATGACCACCGTCCGCACGCGCATCGCGCCATCGCCCACTGGGGATCCCCACGTCGGCACTGCCTACATCGCCTTGTTCAACTACTGCTTTGCCAAGCAGCACGGCGGTGAATTCATCCTGCGGATCGAAGACACCGACCAACTGCGCTCGACCCGCGAGTCGGAGCAGCAGATTTTTGATGCCCTGCGCTGGTTGGGTATCACCTGGGCCGAAGGTCCGGATGTCGGCGGTCCACACGGTCCGTATCGCCAGAGCGAGCGCAGCGAGATCTACAAAAAGTACACTCAGCAACTGGTCGATATGGGCCACGCTTTCCCGTGCTTCTGCACCGCCGAAGAACTCGACCAGATGCGCGCCGAACAACAGGCCCGCGGTGAGACTCCGCGCTACGACGGCCGCGCACTGTTGCTGTCCAAGGAAGAAGTGGCCCGGCGCCTGGCGGCAGGCGAACCCCACGTGATCCGCATGAAAGTGCCGAGCGAGGGCGTGTGCGTGGTGCCGGACATGCTGCGTGGCGATGTCGAGATCCCGTGGGATCGCATGGACATGCAGGTGCTGATGAAGACCGACGGCCTGCCGACCTACTTCCTGGCTAACGTCGTCGATGACCACCTGATGGGCATCACCCACGTGCTGCGTGGCGAAGAGTGGCTGCCGTCGGCGCCCAAACTGATTCTGCTTTACGAGTACTTCGGCTGGGAGCAACCGCAGTTGTGCTACATGCCACTGCTGCGTAACCCGGACAAGAGCAAGTTGTCGAAGCGCAAGAACCCGACTTCGGTGACGTTCTACGAGCGCATGGGTTTTATGCCCGAAGCGATGCTCAACTACCTGGGCCGCATGGGTTGGTCGATGCCGGATGAACGCGAGAAGTTCTCGCTGCAGGAAATGGTCGACAATTTTGACCTGTCCCGCGTCTCCCTTGGCGGGCCGATTTTCGACATCGAGAAATTGTCGTGGCTCAATGGCCAATGGTTGCGTGACCTGCCGGTGGAAGAATTCGCCAGCCGGGTACAGCAGTGGGCGTTGAATCCCGAGTACATGATGAAGATTGCACCGCATGTGCAGGGCAGGGTGGAAACCTTTAGCCAGATCGCGCCGTTGGCCGGTTTCTTTTTTGCCGGTGGCGTGGCGCCCGATGCCAAGCTGTTTGAATCCAAGAAGCTCTCGGGTGATCAGGTTCGCCAGTTGATGCAGTTGATTCTGTGGAAGCTGGAAAGCCTGCGCCAGTGGGAAAAGGAGGCCATTACCGCGACGATCCAGGCCGTGGTCGAGTCTCTGGAGTTGAAACTGCGGGATGCCATGCCGTTGATGTTTGCCGCGATCACCGGGCAAGCCAGTTCGGTCTCGGTACTCGATGCGATGGAAATTCTCGGTCCGGATCTGACCCGTTTCCGTCTGCGCCAAGCCCTTGATTTGCTTGGTGGTGTGTCGAAGAAAGAAAACAAGGAATGGGAAAAGCTGCTGGGCGCTATCGCTTAAGCCCGCTGCTGTATGGGTCAAACCCCGGCTTTGCGGGGTTTGATCGGTAAGTGATTGTTATGCCGACAAAAAATTTTGAAAATTGTTGAAAAAAAATTTGACAGCTTTCCAATACGCCCTTAAGATTCGCCCCGTCCTCACCGACGAGGGGCTATAGCTCAGCTGGGAGAGCGCTTGCATGGCATGCAAGAGGTCAACGGTTCGATCCCGTTTAGCTCCACCAATTTACAGGTTCAAGGTCTGGCCACACCGTCCTTGAATCGATCAGGCCAGTTTCCCAGACCGGCTTGATCATGTTGTACAGAAGGTTTTGTCCCCTTCGTCTAGTGGCCTAGGACACCGCCCTTTCACGGCGGTAACAGGGGTTCGAGTCCCCTAGGGGACGCCAGTTTCAACAAGCAGCTCGCAAGGTCTGCTGCGCCGCGAGGCGAAAAATCCGGGGCTATAGCTCAGCTGGGAGAGCGCTTGCATGGCATGCAAGAGGTCAACGGTTCGATCCCGTTTAGCTCCACCAATTTACAGGTTCAAGGTTGCGGCCACAGCGTCCTTGAATCGATCAGGCCAGGTTTCAAGTTCAGCCTGATCAAATTGTATAGAAGGTTTGTGTCCCCTTCGTCTAGTGGCCTAGGACACCGCCCTTTCACGGCGGTAACAGGGGTTCGAGTCCCCTAGGGGACGCCACGATTACCCGCTCTGCGGGATTTATAAGGGTCATTCGATTATTGAATGGCCCTTTTGTTTGTCTGGCGTTTGGGTTTCTCCCCGCCCCTTCCTCCTCCCTCTATATCTTCTCCTGACCAGCGGTCATATTCGGCGCTTGCGAAAAATAATTATGAGTATAATATTTTATTCGTAATATTCGGAGGCAGTGATGAGCGATAAAAAAGCACAAACCCGAGAACGCATTCTGCAGGCCGCCAGCGCCGCGTTGATCCAGCGCGGCCCAGCCGAGCCTAGTGTGGGCGAGGTCATGGGGGCGGCGGGGCTGACCGTCGGTGGCTTCTACGCGCACTTTGAAAGCAAGGATGCGTTGATGTTGGAGGCGTTTCAGCAACTGCTGGCACGGCGTCGAGCGGCTATTGAGGAGATGGATGCGAGCCTCACCGGTGAAGAGCGTCGCGCCTTGGTGGCGGCGTTCTATCTGTCACGCAAACACCGCGATTCTACTGAGCAAGCCTGTCCGATGCCGGCAACGGTCGGCGAGATGGGGCGCTTGCCGGACGGCTTTCGCGAAGTATTGAGTGAGCACATCGAGCTGATGGCCGCACAGCTGGCTACCCATCCGGAAGAAACCGACAACGCGCTGGCTGATATGGCGCTGATGATTGGTGGTCTGATCCTGGCTCGCGGCCTGGGGCCGGGAGAATTGTCGGATCGCATATTGCGTGCATCCAAGTCGGCAGTGCGCTGAGAAGGCTCTGGAACCTGAGGAGTGAATGATGGGCACGTTAAAGTGGGTTCGTGGCGTCAACGGTGCCGTCGGCAGGCTGGCGCCGCAGACCATTGCCAGCAAGATGCGCCGTGTTTTCATGACGCCTCGGGATTTACCGCCACGCGATTGGGAGTTGCCGCTGCTCGCGCAATCAGAGCGCATTACGTTGCGGTTCGGTTTGTCTGCTCTGCGTTGGGGGCAAGGGCCGACGGTGTTAATGATGCACGGCTGGGAAGGGCGCCCAACTCAGTTCGCCAGCCTGATCACGGCATTGGTTGATGCCGGTTATTCAGTGATCGCCCTTGAGGGGCCGGCCCATGGTCGCTCGCCAGGTCATGAAGCTCACGTGCTGCTGTTTGCCCGGGCGATGCTTGAGGCGGCGGCCGAGTTACCGCCGCTGCACGCGGTAGTCGGTCACTCGATGGGCGGCGCCAGTGCCATGCTGGCCGTGCAGTTGGGCTTGCGCGCCAATGCGTTAGTGAGTATTTCCGCACCTTCGAGGTTTCTCGATGTACTACGTGGTTTTGCCGGCATGGTCGGGCTGCCGGCGCGGGCGCGGGCGGCGTTTATCCAGCAGGTCGAGCACGCGTTCGGCATGCCGCTCAAGCGCTTGGATGTAGCGCATTATCAACTGAACCTGCCGGGCCTGATCGTGCATGCTGCAGACGATGACGTGGTGCCGGTCAAGGCGTCCCAAGCGATTCACGAGGCCTGGTTCGACAGCCGCCTGCTGCGCCTGGAGCAAGGCGGGCACCAGAAAGTGCTGGCTGACCCGCGGGTGATTGAAAGTGTGCTGGCGTTAGTGGCCGGTTGTCGTCAGTCCGAACGCCAAACCGCTTGAGAGGATCATTGGGTTACACTGCTCGCTGCCGACATTAATCGACCGGGAGCAAGGCATGGGCTGGGATCTGGCAACACCGTTTATCATTGATCTGTCGGTCGGGCCTGAAGATATCGACGGTCTCGGCCACGCCAATAACGCGGTGTACGTAGCCTGGCTGGAACGTTGTGCCTGGCGCCACTCCCAGCGTCTGGGGTTGGATCTCACTGCGTACCGACGCCTCGATCGAGCCATGGCGGTGGTGCGCCATGAGATCGATTACCTGGCTGCGGGTTACGAGGGTGATGAGTTGCAGCTGGCAACCTGGATCGTCGATTGGGATCAGCGCTTGAAAATGACCCGGCGTTTCCAGCTGCTGCGTCCCCGTGACGGCAGCACCCTGTTGCGCGCGCAAACCACCTTTGTCTGTATCGAACTGTCTAGCGGCAAACCCAAACGCATGCCGGCGGAGTTCATCGATGGCTATGGTGTGGCGTTGCACACCTGACACATGGATTAACCGTTGCGCTGGGAAACCAGTAAACTGCGCTGCGTTTTTCGTAGCCTTGTTTTTCATTGAGTGTTTTCCATGCAAATTGCTTTGGCGCCCATGGAGGGGTTGGTCGACAACATCCTGCGGGACGTGCTGACCCGTGTTGGCGGTATCGATTGGTGCGTGACCGAGTTTATCCGGGTCAACGACCGCCTGCTGACGCCGGCCTATTTCCACAAACTCGCGCCTGAATTGCTGCACGGTGCCCAAACCGCCGCCGGTGTGCCATTGCGCGTGCAATTGCTCGGCTCCGACCCGGTATGCCTGGCGGAAAACGCCGTATTGGCCTGTGAACTCGGCTCCGAGGTGATCGACCTGAACTTCGGCTGCCCGGCCAAGACGGTCAACAAGTCACGCGGTGGCGCCGTGCTGCTCAAGGAGCCGGAGCTGCTCAACCGGATCGTTGAACATGTGCGTCGGGCGGTGCCTGCGCACATCCCGGTGACGGCCAAGATGCGCCTGGGCTTCGACAGCCCGGATGGCGCGCTGGTATGTGCCACGGCGCTGGCCGAAGGCGGTGCGTCTCACATCGTCGTGCATGCGCGGACCAAGACCGATGGCTACAAGCCGCCCGCCCATTGGGAGTGGATCCCGAGGGTGCAAGATGTGGTCAAGGTGCCAGTATTCGCCAATGGGGATATCTGGAGTGTCGAGGACTGGCGGCGTTGTCGGGAGATCAGTGGAGCCGAGGACATCATGCTCGGCCGCGGCCTGGTCGCGCGTCCGGACCTCGCGCGGCAAATCGCTGCAGCGCGTGCCGGCGAAGAGATCGTCGAGATGACCTGGGAGCAGATGCAGCCCATGCTACGGGAGTTTTGGTCGCAATCGGTGGCGCAACTGACTGAACGGCAGGCGCCAGGACGTTTAAAGCAATGGCTGGCCATGCTGACGCGCAATTATCCGCAGGCGGTGGAGCTGTTTACGGCCCTGCGCCGGGAAACCGATCTGCAGCAAGTCAGTGGTTTGTTGGGCATGGCGCATCCTGCAGCAGCGTAAATTTTTTTCAAAAAGATCTCTTGAAATGCAAGCGGCGATCCTTATCTAGGGAGTACACGATGCCGAATTCGGGTCGTGGAGATAAAAACCTTGCTGATATTTCAGGAGATTTGAACCATGAGTACTGCATTTTCCCTGGCGCCGCTGTTTCGCTCTTCCGTGGGTTTCGACCGTTTCAACGACCTGTTCGAGACCGCGCTGCGCAATGAGCCCGGCAGCAGCTACCCGCCCTATAACGTCGAGGAGCACGGTGATGATCAATACCGCATCGTGATCGCGGCGGCCGGCTTGCAGGAAGACGATCTGGAGCTGCAAGTGGAGAAAGGCGTCTTGACCGTCAGTGGCGGCAAGCGCGATCCCAAGGCTGAGAGCGTCACTTACCTGCATCAGGGCATTGCCCAGCGCGCTTTCAAATTGTCGTTCCGCTTGGCGGATCACATTGAAATCAAGGCCGCGGACCTGAGCAACGGGCTGCTGAGTATCGACCTGCTACGGGTTGTACCGGAAGAGGCGAAAGCCAAGCGTATCCCGATCAATGGGGCGCAGAAGCCTGCCTTGCAGCATTAAGTAGTCACTTTTTCAATTACACGCAGTCAAGAAGGGCGCCACTGGCGCCCTTTTTTGTGCGCGTCGTTCAGCCGCTCAAGTGTGGCAGGACACTACACGGCGCAACTCGCCTGCTCATCTGGCGGCGGCGCGCCGAACACCCCGGCACGCCGCGTGGAGCGGGGTGTGGCGCAGGTCACAGGCGTCGGATAAATCCTGCAGATGGACAGATTAAGCCTCTAGGCACTGAAGCCGTTTTAACCGTTTGCAGTGTATGGTTACTTGTGCTGCTGGAACGCGTAAGCCCTTTCGGCCACTTACGACATGTACTAAGCACGATCTGATAGTGATTCGGACTTATCTGATCGTGATAAGGCTTTTGTTGCTTAGTGCTTTCTTAAGCTGGCCACTCTGGAGAAGCCCATGCGCATATCGGGTCAATGTAACGGTGTCGATATTCACTCATTCGCACAGGATAAGCAGGCAGCAAGTCAGGCACATGCAAAACGTGCACGTCATTGGCAATACTCCACTGCTATTCACCATCCACAACCTCCCGCCACGCCTCAACGTCAGACTATGGACATGGAAGGTTTGCGAAGTATGGTGGATGCGATAAAAAAAATGATCGGCTTGTTCGATGGCATGATAAATAAACTCAGGGAAACACTTTCTCCGAATCCGACTCGTTTCTCGCCGGGCAAACCTGGTTTTGTACCGTTTGTGCCTGAACCGAGGGTTGCACCGGCTGTGGTGACGCCGGTGCGGCCGTCCCCAGTCATGCCAGAGTATGTCCCCGGCAAAAAGCCCGACGATATATGGGGTGGTTTCCGCCAGGGAACCGATGGTAACTGCGTGACGGTCTCTGCGATTAAGGCGGCGATGATGCGGTTTGGACAAAAACCTCGGGATATATTCAAGGAGGTGGAGAAGACCGAGGCCGGTTTTGATGTGGTGATGCGCGATGGCTTTAAACTTCAGTTGACTCACGATGAACTGCAAATCGCTGCCAGACGCTCAGCGTTCCTCGGCAATAATCGAGACATGCTCGACGACGCACACTTTCTGTTCGCCGCCAGTGCCAAACGCGCGCAGCTGGAGAATAACGACCGCACGGCGGCACATAGTTTCCAGCAGGCGATACGAACATTGAACGATGGCGAACATTCGCGAGAGGGATTAATGCGCCTCGGCCTGAGAGAACATGTTCGCAATGTTCCGTTATCGGCATTACTTAATGGCATGGTTGGCACTATTGAACGACGCGGACATTCTGTGGCAGTGATTGATGGCGTCGAAGAGTTGTGGGGCCGCCGAGGCAGAACTCCCTATTGGCCAGAAACCATTACCGGGCTTGTGTGAGCTCACGTATCGCTCAGCGCTTATATAAAGTTATCCATGGGCTACGGCGAGGTTTTAATACCTGCAACTTATTGCACGGCGTGTGTCTGCTCTAATCAAACAATCGCTACGCCCTTAATCACCTTACGACCTCGCCGCGCAACATAACGATCTCGTTGTTTCACTAAAAGGTTTTTAGCATGCTTATTTCCTCAAGCCCCACGGGCTCGCGTGAACATTCCTGTCTGCATGAGCAAGTGCGGCAGACGTGTGACAAGCCGCCGGTAGTATTAAACAAGGTATTTAATAATGTATTTAACAACGCGCCGTCGGCGCCGCCCGCTGATTGGGTTAAATCTTCACCGGTGCGCCCGGCGGACGGGCAGGATGGGGGGGATTTCATGATGACGCTTATGTCCTTGTTCACGCTGCTGACAGACGTCATTGGCAGGCTTACCAAACTGCTCGGTGATGGAACCGTGCCCGACACCGTGGCGCCGCAGATAAAACCCTCGGTCCAGGTGCCGATAGACCCGGTGACACCGCGGGAACTCGATCCGCCCTCAGTCCTTGAGGACTTTTCCGTCAGGCGAAATGGCGAACGACCGCTTAAACCATGGTCCGGGTTATATGAATCCCCGCGGGAGTTCGGCCAGACCTACAACGTCAGCGTTCATGTCGCCGCCGTCAAGGCCGCGATGCTTAGATTCGGTCAAAGCCCGATGGACGTATTCAGGGAGATCACGCCCAGCGGTGACGGCTATGACGTGGTGATGCGCGATGATTACAAGGTGCACATCAGCCGCGATCAGCTCAAGCAAGTGGCGAGTTCAGCGAATTTTTCCGGCGATGACGCAGGCATGCTCAAGGATGCCCACTTCATCACGGCCGCCTTTATCGCGCGCAAAAAAGACGGAAGCTTGGGCAACCCGCCTTTCGCAAGCTTCGACGCTGCCCAGCAGGCCAGTCTGAGGGGAGAGTTCCCGAAACGTATGCTGCAAGGTTTGGGCTTGATCGGCCATATGCAGATGACGCTGCCAGATCAAGTGCTGGAAAAGGATGCGATTGGCGTTTTTGAGCAAGGCATTCAGCGCGGGGCCGTGTTTGCCGAAGGTGCCATCGATCGGCATGGGCGCAAGAGCGAAGCGGTCGCACCAGGCGGGTTCCGTGGCTATGTATTGAACTGAGGAGACCAGGCTGATGAATATCCGTTTATACAATCAGGCGCCCCACGCTGGCATCGTCGCTGTGCCGGAAGTGGAGAGGGCGGCCGACGCGCGTGCGCGCCTTGTCGATGACTGTGCACGCCTGAACCGGCCGCTGCTGGCAAAACCGTTGCCTGCCCCGGCGGAGTTGCCACGCGCTATAAGCGCGTTGCTGATCCAGCTTTCGTCGCTGCTGGAGCGTTTATCGCGCTCACGGGAAAGGCTGCCGACCCTGGTGGACAAAAGTCCTGCTTATCCTTCAAGCAAAGCCATAGGCGAAGCGCCTGCCGATATCTGGAGCGGTTTTTATCAATCGGTGGAAGGCAACTGCGTGACGGTCTCGGCCATCAAGGCGGCGATGATGCGGTTTGGCCAGAACCCGCTCGGCATCTACCGTGAAATACACGCCACCGACCAAGGTTATGCAGTGACCACCCGCGACGGCAAGGTGCTGGCGGTGTCCCATGCCGAGTTGCGGCTTGCGGCCCGCCATTCGGGGTTCAAGGGGCATGACGCGGGCATGCTCAAGGATGCCAACTTCCTCTATGCGGTGAGCGCCAAACGCGCGCAACTGGAAAATCATGAAGGCGCAGGGAAGAGTTTCAAGGCGGCGCTCGATAGCCTGAACGATGGCGAGCTGCCGGGAGAGGGGTTCAGGCGCCTGGGACTTTTTGCGTATATGCGTCACGCGACCCGGCAAGAGTTGGCGGACGGCGCATTGGGCACCCTGGCGTACAACGGACACTCGGTGGCGGTGATCGGCAGCCACGAGGAGCGCTACGGCATAAAATGGAACGCGCCGCCTGCGGACCTGCATCACTATCAGGCAATCAAGCTGGTTTGATCAGCCGCCGCGCTCACTCGCTCAGGCGCAGGTGAGCGGCGGCTTCCAGCAGCGTTAACCTGAAGGTTTCCAGTGGCAGTGGCCTGCTGTGCAAATAGCCCTGATACAGGTAGCAACCCAGCTTTTGCAGGAACTCCAGTTGTTCGAGGGTTTCGACGCCTTCGGCAATCACTTCAAGGTTCAGGCTGCGGGCCATGGCCAGGATGGCGCGAATGATTTCGGCATCATTGGGGTCATGCGTCGCGTCGCGTACAAACGACTGATCAATCTTCAGCGCATCCACCGGCAGGCGCTTAAGGTAGGTCAATGACGAATAACCTGTGCCGAAGTCATCCATGGCAAAACTGACGCCAAGTTTTTTCAGGCGGCGCATTTTGCTGATGGTGTCGTCCAGGTTCTGGATCACAATGCCTTCGGTGATTTCCAGCTTCAGCAAGGTGAACGGTATCCGATGACGGTTCAGGCTGCGTTCCACTCGTTCGACAAAATCGTTCTGATGAAACTGTCGGGGGCTGATATTGACGCACAGGCTGAAGCTCAACGGGTCTACAAGGCCTTCGGCAATCAATTGTGCAAAAGCTGCGCAAGCTTCGTCGAGAATCCAGGTGCCTACCTCGAGGATCAGGCCGCTGTCCTCGAGCACCTTGATAAATTCGCCCGGTGATTGCGGCCCAAGCTGTGGATGTTGCCAACGCACCAGCGCCTCGGCGCCGATGATGTGATTACCGCGTGCATCCACTTGCGGCTGGTAGTGCATGCTGAACTCGCCACGTGCAAGTGCCAGGCGCAAGTCGGTTTCCATGCGCTGCCGTTCGCTGGCTGTACGTTGCATGCTGTTATGGAACATCTGGATGGCGTTACGACCCGAGTCCTTGGCCCGATACAAGGCAATATCTGCACGTTTGAGCAGGTCCGCCGGGGTGGAGCCGTGATCGGGAATCAGCGCGACGCCAATGCTGGGGGTGACCTGCAAACGCTCGCCATCGAGAAACATCGGTTCGGAGAGCAATTCGCGCAGGGTCTCGGCCAGCGCCTGAACCTGGGTGCTGACGGCCACCCGCGTACCTTCCAGGCCGCTCAGCAGTATCACGAACTCATCACCCCCCAGGCGTGCAACCGTGTCCTCCGTGCGCACGCTGGCTTCCAGGCGTGCGGTGACAATTTTCAGTACGGTGTCGCCCACCGGATGGCCGAGTGAGTCGTTGATGTGCTTGAAGTGGTCAAGGTCGAGAAACAACAATGCGCCGCGTAAGTTATGGCGCTTGAGCAAGGCGATCTGCTGGCTCAGGCGGTCCATCAATAATGCGCGATTGGGCAGGTTGGTCAGCGGGTCGTGGTAGGCCAGGTGACGGATCTGCGCCTGGGCGTTTTTCAGCAGGCTCACGTCTCGAGCGGTCAGCAGCAGGCAAGGGGTTTCATTGAGGGTAATCGGCTCCACCGACACCTCTACCGCCAGCAATGCCCCGTGTTTGTTGTGCCACAACATATCCAGGTGATGAACACGCCCGTTGGTTTGCAACTCTGTCATTAACGCCGTGCGCTGGTTTTCGTCCGCCCAGATGCCGATCTGGTAGAGCGTCAGACCAATGGCTTCTTCCGCTCGGTAACCGGTCAATCGACAGAAACCATCATTGACTTCCAGATAACGCCCGGTATCGCGTTCGGTGATAGACACGGCGTCGGGACTCGAATGGAATGCCTTGGCGAATTTCTCTTCGCTGGCTTTGAGCGCGGCTTCCGAGCGCTGTTGCTGGGTGATGTCCCGCAGGGTGGTAACGATGCATGGCTGGTTGCCCACCTTGATCAGGCGACTGGCAATCACGCAGGTCAGGCTTTGACCGTGCTTGTGATGGACGATAAGCGCAACGTTGTTCAGCGCCTGCTCCCGGATCACCTGTTCAACGCGTTGCAGGCGCTGGATGGATTCATCCCACAGGCCGATTTCCTCGGCACTTTGGTCGATAAGTTCCTCGGCGGTCCAGCCGAAGGTCTGGGTGAAGCTGGGATTGATTTCGATGAACTGGCCGGTTGCCAGGCTGGTGACACAAATCGGGTCGGGACTGGCGAGGAACAGGCTGGCAAACTTTTCCTCGGAGGCACTCAAGCGTTGTTCGCGTTCCACTTGGTCGGTGATGTCCAGCAAGGTACCGGCCATGCGCAGCGGTGCGCCGTTCTCATCCCGATAGAGGCGGGCCCGGCTTTCCAGGTAGCGCGAGCTGCCATCCTCCAGTTGCACGCGATAGGTCAACTGGTAATTGCCGGCCGGGCCTTCGCGCAGGGTGCGATAGGCGTGGCGCATGTTGTCGCGTTCCTCATCGGGCATGCCCTCAAAAAACGCATCGAAGGACTCATGAAAGGGGTGTGGTGGCAGGCCGTGCAACTGTGCCGCGCGTGCCGAGCCGTACAGCATCCCGCTGGGGATGTGCCAGTCCCAGGTGCCCATTTGCGCCGAATCGAGGGCCAAGTCCAGGCGTTCCTGGCTGTCCTTGAGGGCTTGTTCGGCGTTTTTGCGTTGAGTGGTGTCGAGAAACGTACTGATCAGATAATCATGGCCGTCCAGCTCGACTTTTTGTGCGCTGAGTGTGCCGTCATGAACTTGCCCGTTACTGGCGCGAAATTGCACCTCCATGGTGATCGGCTCGCCTTTGCGCTGGGTGGCCTTGACCAGCTGTGCGCGTTGTTCGGCATGCACCCACAGGCCCAGTTCCAGCGTGGTACGCCCAATCACGTCGGCCACCGGCCAGCCGAACAGGCTTTCAAAATACTGGTTGGCTTCAGTGATCAGGCCATCTTCCTGGCGAGTCAGCAGGACCATGTTCGGGCACAGGTGAAACAATGTAGCGAAGCGCTTTTCCGAATAACTGAGCGCCTGTTCACGTTCGCGCTGATGGGTGATCTCGCGTATCACGCCGATCATGTGGCGTTGCCCGTTTTTGTCGGTTAACAGGCTGCCATTGATTTCCAGCCAGTGCAGGCTGCCGTCAGGCCATTGAATGCGGTGATGCATGGCGTGCTCGACGGGTTCCCCCGCCAATACCGCATGAAACGCCCGGATGACCCGGCTCCGGTCCTCGGCGGGCAGCAGGTCGAGATAGTTCAGGTCCCTGGACAGCGGCTGCCGGGGATCAAAACCGAACAGCGCCTGGGTGCCCCGTGACCAACTGATCTGCCCGCTATTGATGTCCCAGCTCCAGGCGCCCAGCCGTGCGGCATTGAGCGCGGCTAACAGCTGCGGAGCGTTTTTCCAGCGTTGCTCTGCCTCCTGCGGGTCCAGAGCGTGGATATGCGGCAGCGGCGGCGTGGGGTCGACGGGGTTTGGCATTATCAAAGGGCCTTGGCTCAATGGGCGTTCGGCGTGGGCTCAGGATCTAGGGACGCGAGGCTTTATACCGACATCGGATCGACCTGTGCATCCAGTAGGCTCATGAAGGCCCGCGCAGCGTTCGACAGCGTCCTTTCGGTGTGCACGATATAGCCTAGCTGGCGACTGAGCTGTATGCCCGGTAACGCGATACTGGTCACCTGTTCATCCAGCATGGTGCGCGGCAGCACGCTCCAGGCCAGGCCGATGGAAACCATCATCTTGATGGTTTCCAGGTAATTGGTGCTCATGGCGATGTTGGGCGTCAGGCCCTGGGCCTCGAACAAGCGATGCACGATATGGTGGGTAAACGTGTTGCCCCCGGGGAATACCGCCGGGTGTCGGGCAATATCAGTCAGGCTGACCTTCCCGTTGCTGACCAGGCTGTGTTCGGGCGCCACGACAAAATCCAGCGGGTCATCCCAGACCGCGGTGGCCCGGACCAGCGTATGAGGCTCGGGGGCAAGGGTAATGACCGCTACCTCTGCACGGCCATGGAGGATTTCTTCATAGGCAACTTCTGAATCCAGAAACTGAATATCCAGGGCCACGTTCGGATATTCACGGGTGAACGTGCGCAAGACGGGCGGCAGGCGATGCAGGCCGATGTGGTGGCTGGTGGCCAGGGTCAAGCGACCGCTGACTTCCCCGGTCAGATTGGTCAAGGCGCGGCGGGTGTCATCCAGCACATTGAGAATCTGATAGGCGCGGGGCAGAAGGGCGCGCCCGGCCTCCGTCAGGCCTACCTCACGACCCAGCCGGTCGAACAGGCGCACTTTCAATTGCTGCTCCAGCCCTGCAATGCGCTTGCTGATGGCAGGTTGAGTCAAGTGCAGCCGCTCACCCGCACCCGAGAAGCTGCCGGTTTCGGCGATGGCAATAAAAGCGTTGAGATTGGCCAGGTCCATGGGTGTATTCCAGTAGGTTATCCAAAGCATAAAAAATATGAATTTGAGTTATTTAATGTAACGCCATAGCATCAGCCTCACAAGCCAAAGGGTTATTGAACTGCTCAATGCCCAGGGCATAGAAAGACGCTGATGAGGACCGACTGATGGCCGGCAAGACGCTTTACGACAAGCTTTGGGATTCCCATGAAGTGAAACGGCGCGATGACGGGTCGTCGCTGATCTACATCGACCGTCACATCATCCATGAAGTGACCTCGCCACAAGCGTTCGAAGGCCTGCGTCTGGCCGGGCGCAAGCCTTGGCGCGTCGACTCGATCATCGCCACGCCTGACCATAACGTGCCGACCACGCCGGAGCGCAAGGGCGGTATCGAAGCCATTGCCGACCAGGTGTCACGTTTGCAGGTGCAGACGCTCGATGACTATTGCGACGAATACGGCATCACCGAATTCAAGATGAACGACGTGCGTCAGGGCATCGTCCACGTCATCGGACCGGAGCAAGGCGCGACGTTGCCGGGCATGACCGTGGTGTGTGGTGACTCGCACACCTCGACCCACGGCGCATTTGGTGCTCTGGCCCACGGCATCGGCACCTCCGAGGTCGAACATGTGTTCGCCACCCAGTGCCTGGTGGCTAAGAAAATGAAAAACATGCGGGTGTCCGTCGAAGGCCAGTTGCCGTTTGGTGTCACGGCCAAAGACATCGTGCTCGCCGTGATCGGCAAGATCGGCACGGCCGGCGGTAACGGCCACGCCATCGAGTTCGCCGGCAGTGCGATTCGCGACCTGTCCATCGAAGGCCGCATGACCATCTGCAATATGTCGATTGAAGCCGGTGCCCGTGTGGGCATGGTGGCCGCGGACGAAAAAACCGTCGAGTACGTCAAGGGTCGCCCGTTCGCACCGCAAGGCGCCGATTGGGATGCCGCGGTCGAAGCCTGGAAAGACCTGGTCTCCGACGCTGACGCGGTGTTCGATACCGTGGTCAAGCTCGACGCCACCCAGATCAAGCCGCAAGTCAGCTGGGGCACTTCGCCGGAAATGGTCTTGGCGGTTGATCAAAACGTCCCGGATCCGGCTCGGGAAGCTGATCTGGTCAAGCGTGGTTCCATCGAGCGCGCCTTGAAATACATGGGTTTGAAGGCCAATCAGGCGATCACCGACATTCAGTTGGACCGCGTGTTCATCGGCTCCTGCACCAATTCGCGGATCGAGGATCTGCGCGCCGCGGCGGTGATCGCCAAGGGCCGTAAAGTCGCTTCGACCATCAAGCAGGCGATCGTGGTGCCGGGTTCGGGGTTGGTGAAGGCGCAAGCCGAAGCCGAAGGGCTGGACAAGATTTTCCTCGAGGCCGGTTTCGAATGGCGTGAGCCGGGTTGCTCCATGTGTCTTGCGATGAACCCGGACCGCTTGGAGTCGGGCGAACACTGCGCGTCCACGTCCAACCGTAACTTCGAAGGGCGCCAGGGCGCCGGTGGGCGTACCCATCTGGTGAGTCCGGCCATGGCCGCCGCCGCCGCCGTCAACGGTCGTTTCATCGACGTTCGCGAATTGATCTGAGGAATACCCGATGAGAGCTTTTACCCAACACACAGGTCTTGTAGCGCCGTTGGACCGTGCCAACGTCGACACCGATCAGATCATTCCCAAGCAGTTCCTCAAGTCGATCAAGCGCACCGGTTTTGGTCCTAACCTGTTCGACGAGTGGCGGTACCTGGACGTGGGCTACGCCTACCAGGACAACTCCAAGCGCCCGCTGAACAAGGAATTCGTGCTCAACGCCGAGCGTTACCAGGGCGCCAGCGTGCTGCTGGCCCGGGAAAACTTCGGCTGCGGCTCAAGCCGTGAACACGCACCCTGGGCTCTGGAAGAATATGGCTTTCGCAGCATCATTGCGCCGAGCTATGCCGATATTTTCTTCAATAACAGCTTCAAGAACGGCCTGCTGCCGATCATCTTGACCGATGCGCAAGTGGATGAACTGTTCCAGCAAGTGGAAGCCAATGTGGGCTACCAACTGACTGTCGACCTCGCCGCGCAGACCGTGACCCGACCGGATGGCAAGGTCTACCACTTTGAAGTGGATGCTTTTCGCAAGCATTGCCTAATCAATGGCCTCGACGATATCGGCCTGACCTTGCAGGACGGCGAAGCGATTGCCGCTTTTGAAGCCAAGCACCGGGCGAGCCAACCGTGGTTGTTTCGCGATGCTTGATGACTGAATGCACCATCGATTGTAGGCGCGAGGCGTCCCCTCGCTCCTACAAAAAAGTACCACCCTAAGGTAATGCTGTTCAGTTAAGAAAGTCGCGTGCCGAACACCCTCCTGTGGCGAGGGGGCTTGTCCCCCGTTGGGCTGCGTAGCGGCCCTCAAACCTGCCCCCCCAGGTTGACTGGACGACCGGGAAGGCCTTTGGGGTTGCTACGCAGTCCAACGGGGGACAAGCCCCCTCGCCACACAAGCAGTATCAGGCGCTTCACTTGCTTAACTGAACAGCATTACCACCATAAGGAGCTTTCCATGACCAGCACCGCCCACACCCAAGTTGTGCAAAAACAATTCGGCGAACAGGCTGCGGCCTACCTGAGCAGCGCTGTCCACGCTCAAGGCACTGAATTCGCGCTGCTAAAGGCCGAACTGGCCGGGCAGGGCAGTGCGCGACTGCTGGATCTAGGGTGCGGCGCCGGTCATGTGAGCTTCAATGTCGCGCCGCTGGTCAAGGATGTGGTGGCTTACGATCTGTCGCAGCAGATGCTCGATGTGGTCACTGCCGCTGCATTGGAGCG
The DNA here is from genome assembly GCF_900106045.1 of Pseudomonas mucidolens. NCBI lineage: Bacteria > Pseudomonadati > Pseudomonadota > Gammaproteobacteria > Pseudomonadales > Pseudomonadaceae > Pseudomonas > Pseudomonas mucidolens. Next base: position 1,100,976 of record NZ_LT629802.1, read on the forward strand.
CGGGCTGGATAACATCACCACGGTGCGTGGCGCCGCCGAGCGCCTGCCGTTCGCCGATGACGAGTTCGACTTTGTGTTCAGCCGCTACTCCGCGCATCATTGGAGTGACTTGGGCCTGGCGCTGCGTGAAGTGCGTCGGGTGCTCAAACCCGGCGGCGTGGCGGCATTCGTGGACATCTTGTCGCCGGGCAGCCCGCTGTTGGACACTTACCTGCAAGCGGTCGAAGTGCTGCGCGACACCAGCCATGTGCGCGATTATTGCGCCGGCGAGTGGATGCGCCAACTCAACGAAGCCGGCTTGCACGTGCGCAGCAGCAGTCGCCAGCGCCTGCGCCTGGAATACACGTCCTGGGTCGAACGCATGCGTACCCCGCAGGTCCTGCGCAGCGCGATTCTTGCGTTGCAACAGGCGATGGGCCAGGAAGTCCGCGATTATTTCGAGATTGAAGCCGACGGCTCCTTCAGCAGCGATGTGCTGGTGGTGTGGGCCGAACGCCAGTGATTTTTCCCGACCTGCCTGTGGGCGGGTCGCCCGATGAAATGAGGAAAACATGAGCAAGCAGATTCTGATTCTTCCAGGCGACGGTATTGGTCCGGAAATCATGGCCGAAGCGGTCAAGGTCCTGGAACTGGCCAATGACAAATACAGCCTGGGCTTCGAGTTGAGCCACGATGTGATCGGCGGCGCGGCCATCGACAAACACGGCGTGCCCTTGGCCGATGAAACCCTGGAACGGGCTCGCGCGGCCGACGCTGTGCTGCTGGGGGCCGTGGGCGGCCCGAAATGGGACAAGATCGAGCGTGACATCCGTCCTGAGCGCGGCCTGCTGAAAATCCGTGCGCAACTGGGGCTATTCGGCAACTTGCGCCCGGCGATTCTCTACCCGCAGTTGGCTGACGCCTCGAGCCTGAAGCCGGAAGTGGTAGCGGGCCTGGATATCCTGATCGTCCGTGAGCTGACCGGCGGCATCTACTTCGGCTCGCCACGTGGCGTGCGCGAATTGGAAAATGGCGAGCGCCAGGCCTACGACACACTGCCGTACAGCGAAAGCGAAATCCGGCGCATCGCCCGTGTCGGTTTCGACATGGCGCGTGTGCGTGGCAAGAAAGTCTGCTCGGTGGACAAGGCCAACGTATTGGCGTCCAGTCAGTTGTGGCGTGAAATCGTCGAGCAAGTGGCCCAGGACTACCCGGATGTCGAATTGAGCCACATGTATGTCGACAACGCCGCCATGCAACTGGTGCGCGCGCCGAAGCAGTTTGATGTGATCGTCACCGATAACCTGTTCGGCGATATCCTGTCCGACCAGGCGTCGATGCTCACGGGTTCCATCGGCATGCTGCCGTCGGCGTCCCTGGACACCCACAATAAAGGTATGTACGAGCCGTGCCACGGTTCGGCGCCGGACATCGCGGGGCAGGGTATTGCCAACCCGCTGGCGACCATTTTGTCGGTCTCGATGATGCTGCGTTACAGCTTCAATCTGGCGGACGCCGCGGATGCCATCGAGAAAGCCGTGAGCCTGGTGCTTGATCAGGGGTTGCGCACCGGGGACATCTGGTCGTCGGGTTGCACCAAGGTGGGTACGCAGGAAATGGGCGACGCAGTAGTCGCCGCGCTGCGGAATCTGTAATCTCTCGGGCCCGCTTGCAGTTGTCGCTGCAAGACGGCCCACTTTTTAACAAGGTGTAGTTGCGATGAAACGTGTAGGTCTGATCGGTTGGCGCGGTATGGTCGGTTCCGTGCTCATGCAGCGGATGCTGGAAGAGCAGGATTTCGATCTTATCGAGCCGGTGTTTTTCACCACTTCGAATGTGGGTGGCCAAGGGCCGTCCGTGGGCAAGGATATTGCCCCGCTCAAGGACGCCTACAACATTGAAGAGCTGAAGACCCTCGATGTCATTCTGACCTGCCAGGGTGGCGACTACACCAGCGAAGTCTTCCCCAAACTGCGCGAAGCCGGTTGGCAGGGCTACTGGATCGACGCGGCTTCCAGCCTGCGCATGCAAGACGATGCGGTGATTATCCTCGACCCGGTGAACCGTAGGGTCATCGACCAGCAGCTCGACGCCGGCACCAAGAACTACGTCGGCGGCAACTGCACCGTCAGCCTGATGCTGATGGGCCTGGGTGGCCTGTTCGAAGCCGGCCTGGTGGAGTGGATGAGCGCGATGACGTATCAGGCGGCCTCGGGCGCCGGCGCGCAGAACATGCGCGAACTGATCAAGCAGATGGGCGCGACCCACGCGGCTGTCGCCGATCAACTGGCGGATCCCGCCAGCGCCATCCTCGATATCGACCGCCGTGTGGCTGAAGCCATGCGCAGCGAAGCCTACCCGACCGAAAACTTCGGCGTGCCCTTGGCCGGTAGCCTGATCCCGTGGATCGACAAGGAACTGCCGAACGGCCAGAGCCGAGAAGAGTGGAAGGCCCAGGCTGAAACCAACAAGATCCTCGGTCGCTTCAAGAGCCCGATCCCAGTGGATGGCATCTGCGTGCGGATTGGCGCCATGCGTTGCCACAGCCAGGCGCTGACCATCAAGCTCAACAAAGATGTGCCGATCGCCGATATCGAAGGGCTGATCAGCCAGCACAACCCGTGGGTCAAGCTGGTGCCGAACAACCGCGAAACCAGCATGCAGGAGCTGAGCCCGACCAAGGTTACCGGGACCCTGAATGTGCCGGTGGGCCGTCTGCGCAAACTGAATATGGGCACCCAGTACCTGGGCGCCTTCACCGTTGGCGACCAACTGCTGTGGGGCGCCGCTGAACCGCTGCGTCGCATGCTGCGGATTCTGCTCGAGCGTTGATTGCTTGAGGCAATAAGAGAACCCCGCGCTCTGGTGACAGGCGCGGGGTTTTTGTTGCTGGTCAGGGGGCCATCAGCGGCGCGACAAAGCCCAGGCCAATTGCCTCACCCCCAGCCACCCGGTAAAGTGCCGCTCCCCCCGCAATGCCCGAGGCCGTCTCCATGACCCAGACTTTTGATATCGCCGTGATCGGCGCCACCGGCACGGTTGGCGAAACCCTGGTGCAGATTCTTGAAGAACTGGATTTTCCGGTGGGTAACCTGCACTTGCTGGCCAGCAGTGAGTCAGCGGGCGCGTCGGTGCCGTTTCGCGGCAAGAATGTGCGGGTGCGGGAAGTCGATGAGTTTGATTTCAGCCACGTGCAGCTGGCGTTCTTCGCCGCCGGCCCGGCGGTGACCCTGAGCTTTGCCCCGCGAGCCACCGCCGCCGGTTGTTCGTTGATCGATTTGTCGGGCGCCTTGCCGGCCGATCAAGCGCCCCACGTAGTGCCGGAAGCCAATCCCGAGGTGCTCAAGGGCCTGAAAAAACCCTTCCAGCTCAGCAGTCCAAGCCCGTCCGCCACCCACCTGGCGGTGGTGCTGGCGCCGCTGCGCGACCTGCTCCAGATTCAGCGGCTCAGTGTTACGGCGAGCCTCGCGGTCTCGGCCCAGGGGCGCGAAGCCGTCAGCGAACTGGCTCGGCAAACCGCTGAACTGCTAAATGTCCGCCCGCTGGAGCCGAAGTTCTTTGATCGGCAGATGGCCTTCAACCTATTGGCCCAAGTGGGTACCCCGGATACTCAGGGTCATACCTCTCTGGAAAAGCGTGTGGTTCACGAGCTGCGCGCTGTGCTTGGATTACCTTTGCTGAAGATTTCGGTCACTTGCGTTCAAGCCCCGGTGTTTTTTGGCGATAGCTTGAGTGTGTCACTGCAGTTGGGGGCGAATCTCGACCTCGCCGCCGTCAACCGCGTGCTGGAGTCGGCACCCGGCGTCGAGCTGGTGGAGGAGGGCGATTACCCTACGGCTGTTGGCGATGCGGTCGGTCAGGATGTGGTCTACGTCGGCCGGGTCCGCGCCGGGATTGATGACTTGGCGGAACTAAATCTGTGGCTGACGTCAGATAACGTACGCAAAGGTGCCGCACTGAATGCCGTACAACTGGCGCAGTTGTTGATAAAAGGTCTTGTGTAAAAGATACTTGGCAGCAATTTGTAGATTGATTCTAGCCAAGCGCTATGCTTGGCAGCATGTAGGAAAAATTGCGCGTCGGTGACTTATCGGCTCGCCATGCCGAATGGCAGCGGTAATCAACCTTCTCGCGAGCCGGGGAGTGTTCAAACAAAGGATGAGGCTATGGTTCAAGTTCGCAAACTGGTGTTAGCAATAGCGGCCGCCTCGGCGCTGTCCTCCGGTATGGCGCATGCGCTGCAGCTGGGGGAAATGACCCTCAAGTCGAAGTTGAACCAGCCGCTGTCGGTGGAGATCGAACTGCTGGATGTAGGTGGCCTGACCGCCTCCGATATCGTCCCCAGCCTGGCGTCCACCCAGGCTTTTGTGGATGCCGGTGTCGATCGCCAGGCGTTCCTCGATGAACTGACGTTTACGCCGGTGCTCAATCCCAACGGCCGTAGCGTGGTGCGTGTCACCTCCAGCAAGCCGCTGCCGGATTCCTATGTGCGTTTCCTGTTGCAGGTGCAATGGCCTAACGGCCGCTTGATGCGTGATTACAGCGTCTTGTTGGACCCCGCTAAGTTTGACCAGGAGCCGCAGGCCACCAGCACACCGGCCGCGCGCCTCGCTGCTCCCGCGGTGAGCAAGGCTGATGAATACACCACGAATTCCCGCGACACGCTGTGGGAAATCGCCGCCGAGCACCGCAATGGCGGATCGGTTCAGCAGACCATGCTGGCCATCCAGGCGCTGAACCCGAACGCTTTTCTTGACGGCAATATCAACCGCATGAAGGCGGGCCAGGTCTTGCGCCTGCCCGATCCGGTGCAAAGTACCAGCCTGGCGCAACCTCAGGCGATTGCCGAGGTGAGAGCGCAGAACGCGGCCTGGCGCGAAGGGCGTCGTGGTGGTGCGCAACAGGTTGCGGGGCGTCAGCAACTGGACGCGACCAAGCGTGATCAGGCGGGTACGGCACCTTCGCAAACCGCGGCAAAAGATAACCTGAGCCTGGTCTCGGCTGAGGCCGCCAAGGCCGGCGCCAAAGGCGCGGCGGGCGACACCAAGGCGTTGAACAGTCAGTTGGCGGTAACCCAGGAAAACCTGGATTTGGCCCGGCGTGAAAACGAAGAGCTCAAAAGCCGCATGGCTGACCTGCAAAGTCAGTTGGACAAGCTGCAGCGCCTGATCGAACTCAAGAACAACCAGTTGGCCACGTTGCAGGCTGAAGGTGGTGCTCCGGCACAACCGGCCGCGATGCCCGCCGAGGCGTCTGCACCTGTCGTAGCGCCCGCCGAGACGCCGGCCGAGTCTGATGCAGCTGCTACCACAGAAGGCAAATTCAATGACCTGCTGACCAATCCGGTTGTCTTGGGTGTGGTGGGTGGTGCGGCGGGCTTGCTGGTGCTGCTGCTTCTGTTGCTGTGGGCCCGTCATCGCAATGCGCGCCTGGAAGAAGAAAAGCACCTGCGCATGGCGCGAGCGCTGGCCGAAGAGCCTGAGTTTTCCTCGAACCTTGAGCAAGACCTGCCCTCCGACAGTTTCGAAGGTCTTGACGTCCCGCCGGCCAGCGTCAAGCTGGCTCCAGCTCCAGCTCCAGCTCCAGCTCCAGCTCCAGCTCCCGTCCCTCCCGCTGCAGTCGTGGCGCCGGTGATGGCGCCTGCGTTCAAGCCGATCATTGAGGCCGGTTCTACCGACGCCTTGGCACAAGCGCAGTCTCATCTGGATCGTGGTCATCTGAACCAGGCGGCCGCCATCCTGGAAGAAGCCATCACCCTGGAGCCCAAGCGCAGTGACCTGCGTCTCAAGCTGATGGAAGTCTACGGCCTGCAAGGCGACAAAGACGGCTTCGTGACTCAGGAGCGCCAATTGGTCGCCAATGGCGAGAACCATGTCCAGGTCGAACTGCTGAAAAGTCGCTTCCCGGCCATGGCGGTCTTGGCTGCCGGTATCAGTGCCGCGGTCGCTGCCGCCGCACTGGACGCACAGTACGTCAAGGACTTGCTCAAGGATGAATCGGAACCGCATACCGCTGATCCGTCAGACGTGGACGTCGACCTGAGCCTGGACGAGCTTGAAGCCGCTTCGCCGGCAGCGCTGGCTTCGCCAGTTGATGACCTGAGTTTCGATTCGGTGGTGCAGCAGCAGACCGAGGCGCAGGCCGAGCGGGATGAGTTGGCTGACTTTGACCTGGACCTGCCACTGGATGCGCCGTCCTCCCAGGCAGACGATGATTTCCTGTCGGGCCTGGAAGATCAGATGAAGGACCCGTCGCCCGTTGAGCCGCCCACACTGACGCCGGCTGCGCTGGATGACCTCGATCTGCCGGAGGATTTCGACTTGTCTCTGGCCGATGAGATGGATGCGCCGGAAGCGGCCCAGCCGAACGCTTTCGCCTCGGAGCTGGATGACGTCAATGCCGAGCTGGAGCGTTTGTCGCAAAGCCTTGAGCAACCCTCGCTCGAGCCGAGCTTCACGGCTGAAGATGCGGCGACGGGCGACGACGAGCCGGAATTCGACTTCCTCTCCGGCACCGATGAAGTGGCCACCAAGCTGGACCTGGCCCAGGCCTATATCGACATGGGGGGATGCCGACGGCGCGCGGGATATCCTCTCCGAAGTGCTGACTGAAGGCGACGATGGTCAGAAAAACGAAGCCAAGGAAATGCTCAGCCGCCTGGCTTGATTGATCGGGCTGAACCTTGCGGCAGCCTTCGGGCTGCCGTTTTTGTCTGTGCCTCCAACTAAAACCGTCTGAGACATGGCGTTGAGGCCGGACAGCCTTATAATGACCGCCTTTGCGCAACTCATCAGGCTCTCAGTTCTTGGCAAATATAGATAACGCGGCCGCCGAAATGGCGGCCGCCGGTTTTTTCAGAATCGCCTTGGGCGTAGAATACAAAGGCTCGCGCTACCGTGGCTGGCAGCGTCAGGCCTCCGGCGTGGTGACCGTCCAGGAAACCCTGGAAAAGGCGCTGTCGAAAGTTGCAGACTCGCCGGTGTCGCTGATGTGTGCCGGGCGTACCGACGCTGGCGTGCATGCCTGCGGGCAGGTGGTGCATTTTGATACCCAGGCCGAGCGTTCGATGAAGGCATGGGTGATGGGCGCCAATATCAATCTGCCCCACGATATCAGCGTCAGTTGGGCCAAAGTGATGCCGGCGCACTTCCATGCGCGCTTCAAGGCGATTGCCCGGCGTTACCGCTATGTGATCTACAACGATCAGATCCGTCCGGCGCACTTGAACCAAGAAATTACCTGGAACCACCGCCCGTTGGATGTCGAGCGCATGGCGGCGGCGGCCCGGCACCTGGTGGGCGTGCATGATTTCAGCGCCTTTCGGGCCGGCCAATGCCAGGCCAAGTCGCCGATCAAGGAAGTTCATCACCTGCGAGTGACTCGTCACGGCAAGATGATTGTCCTGGATATCCGTGCGGGCGCCTTCCTGCATCACATGGTGCGCAATATCGCCGGGGTGTTGATGACAATCGGCACCGGCGAGCGTCCGATTGATTGGGCGAAGGACGTGCTGGACAGTCGGGTCCGTCGCACCGGCGGGGTCACGGCGCACCCGTTCGGGCTGTACCTGGTGGATGTCGAGTACCGCGACGAGTTCGAGCTGCCGCAGCGTTTTATCGGGCCACACTTCTTGACCGGTTTCAGCGAACTTGACGGCTGACGCCCGGAAAAGCATTTGTTACCATCCGGGACTTTCCCGGATAACCCGTGAGGTTCCCACGACATGTCAGCCGTTCGCAGCAAGATTTGCGGGATTACCCGCATGGAAGACGCATTGGCTGCGGTCGAGGCGGGTGCCGATGCCATCGGTTTTGTGTTCTACGCCAAAAGCCCACGGGCGGTAACGGCGCAGCAGGCTCGGGCGATCATTGCCGGCTTGCCGCCGTTCGTGACCACCGTCGGGCTTTTCGTCAACGCCAGCGCCTGTGAACTGAATGAAACCCTCGACGCCGTGCCCCTGGATTTGCTGCAGTTCCATGGCGACGAAACCCCGGAGCAGTGCGAAGGCTATCACCGCCCTTACATCAAGGCGCTGCGGGTCAAGGCGGGTGACGATATCGCCGCCAGTTGCGCGGTATACGCCGGGGCCAGCGGGATCTTGCTCGACGCTTATGTCGAAGGGGTGCCGGGCGGCACCGGCCAAGCGTTCGATTGGTCGTTGATCCCCAAAGGGTTGAACAAACCGATCATCCTCGCCGGTGGCTTGTCCGCCGACAATGTGGCACAGGCGATTGCCCAGGTTCGTCCTTATGCCGTCGATGTCAGCGGCGGGGTGGAACAGTCCAAAGGCATCAAGGATCACGCCAGGATTCACGCATTTATGCAGGCAGTGCGCGGCAACGGTGGCTTGATGTGACGGCTGGCGGGTTGCCGCCGTCAGTAACTACCACTGTGTAAAACAGCTCGGCGTTGCCTTTAGGCAGCGCGCAATTAAGTGGCAACCGCGCGCTGGCGGGTTGTCTGGACGGCTGAGGGCCGATGCGGGAAATGGCTGGTCGAACGTCTGACCCCGTCCCGGATCGGTTATCGCCACATCAATGAATTTAGCTCAAGGGCATACGCGGGGCTGTGTTCAAGCCACCGGTACTGGAGAAAGAAAGCATGAGCAACTGGTTAGTAGACAAACTGATCCCCTCGATCATGCGTTCCGAGGTGAAGAAAAGCTCGGTCCCTGAAGGTCTTTGGCACAAGTGCCCATCCTGCGACGCGGTGTTGTACCGTCCCGAACTGGAAAAGACCCTGGACGTTTGCCCCAAGTGCAACCACCACATGCGTATCGGCGCCCGCGCCCGTATCGACATTTTCCTCGATGCCGATGGCCGTGCCGAGCTGGGTGCTGACCTGGAGCCGGTGGATCGCCTCAAGTTCCGTGACGGCAAGAAGTACAAGGACCGCCTGACTGCTGCGCAAAAGCAGACCGGCGAGAAGGACGCGTTGATTTCCGTCAGTGGCAAGCTGCTGGGCATGCCCGTGGTGGTGTCGGCGTTTGAGTTTTCCTTCATGGGCGGCTCCATGGGTGCCATCGTCGGTGAACGCTTCGTGCGTGCCGCCAACTATGCCCTGGAAAACCGCTGCCCAATGATCTGCTTCGCCGCTTCCGGTGGCGCGCGGATGCAGGAAGCGTTGATCTCGCTGATGCAAATGGCCAAGACCTCCGCGGTGTTGGCGCGCTTGCGTGAAGAAGGTATCCCCTTCATCTCCGTGCTCACCGACCCGGTCTACGGCGGTGTTTCCGCCAGCCTGGCGATGCTGGGTGACGTGATCGTCGGTGAACCCAAGGCGCTGATCGGCTTCGCCGGCCCGCGCGTGATCGAGCAAACCGTGCGCGAAAAACTGCCGGAAGGTTTCCAGCGCAGCGAGTTCCTGCTGGAGCATGGTGCGATCGACATGATTATCGCCCGTTCCGAGCTGCGTCCGCGGCTGGGTAACCTGTTGGCGCAAATGATGGGGCTGCCGACGCCTGAATACGTCGCGCCGATGGTCGAGCCTATCGTGGTGCCTCCGGTCCCTGCAAACCTATGACCCAACGCACCCTGGGCGAATGGCTCGCCTACCTTGAGCAGTTGCATCCGTCAGCCATCGACATGGGCCTGGAGCGCTCGCAACAGGTAGCGGCCCGCCTCGGGTTGGGCAAGCCTGCGCCGCGGGTGATCACGGTCACCGGCACCAATGGCAAAGGTTCTACCTGTGCCTTTGTCGCGGCCTTGTTGCAGGCTCAGGGGTTGAAGGTTGGCGTCTATAGCTCACCGCACTTGCTGCGCTACAACGAGCGTGTGCAGCTCAATGGTGTCGAAGCCACTGATGAGCAGTTGTGTGAAGCCTTCGCGGCACTTGACGCCGGGCGTGGCGAAATTTCCCTGACCTATTTCGAAATGGGCACTTTGGTGGCGTTCTGGCTGTTTGAGCGCGCGCAACTGGATGTCGTGGTGCTGGAAGTCGGCCTCGGTGGGCGTCTGGACACCGTCAATGTGGTGGATGCCGACCTGGCGCTGGTGACCAGTATCGGCGTCGATCACACTGACTACCTGGGTGATACCCGAGAGTCCGTGGCCTACGAGAAGGCCGGGATCTTCCGTCAAGGCAAGCCCGCGCTGTGCGGTGATCTCGACCCGCCCCAGACGCTGTTGGATAAAGTCCGTGAGCTCGATTGTGCGTTTTTCCTGCGCGGACGTGACTTTTCCCTGGAACTGCAGAAGGCGCATTGGTCATGGCGCGGTCACGATGCGCGGGGTCAGTTGGTCGAATTACGCGAACTGCCGCTGCTGAACCTGCCGATGGAAAATGCCGCGCTTGCCCTGCAAGCCTATCTGCTGCTGGATTTACCGTGGAATTCGCAGCAGATTGCCGATACCTTGCAGCGTACGCGGGTCGTCGGGCGCCTTGATCACCGCTCGTTCGAGTGGCAGGGTAAGCGTCTGAATCTGTTGCTGGATGTCGGGCACAACCCTCACGCCGCTGGGTACCTGGCTCACCGTTTGTCGGCTCGATCGCCGACAGGACGGCGTCTGGCGGTGTTCGGGTTGTTGTCCGACAAAGATCTGGAAGGCGTGGTTGCGCCGTTGCTGGGCTGTGTCCAGGCCTGGGCTGTTGCACCGCTGGATACCCCTCGCACGCGTCCCGCTGCTGAGTTGCAGGTTGCGTTGCAGAACCTTGGCGCACCGGTAACGTCCCATGCAAGCGTGATCGCGGCACTGGAGGCGCAGTGTGCGGTGGCAACGGCCGAAGACGAAATTCTGTTGTTCGGATCATTTTATTGTGTTGCCGAGGCGCTTGAATGGTTGGCCCGGCGCTCCACGGAGGAAGCTGCACATGGCATTACTGGATAGCGCATATAAGCAGCGAATGGTTGGAGCTCTGGTTCTGGTGGCGTTGGCAGTGATCTTCCTGCCCATGTTGTTTTCCCGCCAGGATGAGCAGCGCCAGGTCGTCGTCGATGCACCGTCCGCGCCTCAGGTGCCGACGATGCCTCAGGTTCAGGTTGAGCTGGTGATAGTGCCTGAGCCTCAGGCGTTGCCGCAGGAGCCTGTGCCCAGCGACGAAGAAATCGCCGAGCAGCAGGCACCGTCGATGCCGGTTCAGCCGAGTGTTCCGGTCGTGGAGCCGGCCCCGGCCCCAGCGGTGGCGGCCAAGCCGGCTGCGCCCGCCCCAGCGCCCAAGCCTGTGGCCCCGCAACCTGCCGCGCCAGGCAAGCCGGATGTCGGGCAGAGCCGTATCGATCCCAATGGCCTGCCGATCAGTTGGTCCGTGCAGCTCGCCAGCCTGGCCAATCGCGACAGCGCCGAAGCCTTGCAGAAAACCCTGCGCAGCCAGGGATACAATGCTTATATCCGCACCGTGGATGGCAAGAACCGCGTGTTTGTCGGCCCGCTGATCGAGCGTGCCGAGGCAGACCGTCTGCGTGACTTGCTGAGTCGTCAGCAGAAACTGAAGGGTTTCGTCACCCGGTTCCAGCCCGAGCGCGGTTGAGCGATGGCCGGCTCCGGTTGGCAATAGGATTTGAATGTGGGAGCGGGCAAGTCCGCTCCCACATTGGTTTTGGGGCTCTTGAAATGCGCCTGGCTCGCCACAAACTACTGATTTACAGGGCGTCGACAATCACAGCTTACCGATAGCCCGGCGCTCTGCTAAAATGCGCCGCCTTATCCGTCCATAGGCTGTACTGTGCCATTTACCTGGGTTGACTGGGCGATCGTTGCAATCGTCGCCATCTCCGCTTTGATCAGTCTAAGTCGCGGCTTCGTAAAAGAAGCGTTGTCGTTGCTGACCTGGATCGTTGCAGGAGTCGTAGCCTGGATGTTTGGCGGCTCCCTGGCCGTGTACCTTGCCGGCTATATCGAAACACCTTCGGCCCGCGTCATTGCGGGCTGCGCCATTATGTTCATCGCCACGCTGCTGGTGGGAGCAATGGTCAACTATCTTATCGGCGAATTGATACGTGTCACCGGCCTCTCCGGAACCGATCGATTTCTCGGCATGGTCTTCGGCGCGGCGCGTGGCGCCTTGCTGGTGGTCGTGGCGGTCGGGCTTTTGAGCCTGGGCCCGGTACAGCAGGATGCATGGTGGCAGGAGTCGAGTCTCGTGCCAAAATTTCTATTGGTTGCAGACTGGTCCAAAAACCTCATATTGGGGTGGAGCAGTCAGTGGCTGGCCAGCGGAGTCAGCGTACCCGCTGATATTCCGTTCAAGGAACACCTCTTGCCGGGCAACACGCCGCAGTAAGCTGTGTTCAGTCAAGATTCATTAAGTAGGGGTTGCGTCGCATGTGTGGCATCGTCGGTATCGTCGGTAAGTCGAACGTCAATCAGGCGCTGTATGACGCGCTAACCGTCCTCCAGCACCGCGGCCAGGACGCTGCCGGTATTGTGACCAGCCACGACGGCCGGTTATTCCTGCGCAAGGACAATGGTCTGGTGCGTGACGTGTTTCATCAGCGTCACATGCAGCGCCTCGTCGGGCACATGGGCATTGGCCATGTGCGTTACCCGACTGCCGGTAGCTCAACCTCGGCCGAAGCCCAGCCGTTTTACGTCAACTCGCCTTATGGCATCACGTTGGCGCACAACGGCAACCTGACCAACGTTGAGCAATTGGCCAAGGAGATTTACGAATCTGACTTGCGTCACGTCAACACCAATTCCGATTCGGAAGTCCTGCTCAACGTGTTCGCTCACGAGCTGGCCCAGCGCGGCAAGCTGCAGCCAACCGAAGAAGACGTGTTCGCCGCGGTGACCGACGTACACAACCGGTGCGTCGGTGGTTATGCGGTCGTGGCAATGATCACCGGTTACGGCATTGTCGGTTTCCGTGATCCCCATGGCATTCGTCCTATCGTATTCGGCCAGCGTCACACTGACGAAGGCGTCGAATACATGATTGCCTCCGAAAGCGTGTCCCTGGACGTGCTGGGCTTCACCCTGATCCGTGATCTGGCGCCGGGAGAGGCGGTTTACATCACCGAGGACGGCAAGCTTCACACGCGTCAGTGTGCAGTCAACCCGAAACTCACCCCGTGCATCTTCGAACACGTTTACCTGGCGCGCCCGGACTCGATCATCGACGGTGTATCGGTGTACAAGGCGCGTCTGCGCATGGGCGAGAAGCTGGCCGAGAAGATCCTGCGCGAACGTCCTGAGCACGATATCGACGTCGTGATCCCGATCCCGGATACCAGCCGTACGGCGGCCCTGGAGCTGGCTAACCACTTGGGCGTCAAGTTCCGTGAGGGTTTCGTCAAGAACCGTTACATTGGCCGGACCTTCATCATGCCGGGCCAGGCGGCTCGCAAGAAGTCGGTGCGCCAGAAGCTCAATGCCATTGAGCTGGAGTTCCGCGGCAAGAACGTGATGCTGGTGGACGATTCCATCGTGCGCGGCACCACCTGCAAACAGATCATCCAGATGGCCCGCGAAGCCGGTGCGAAGAACGTCTACTTCTGTTCTGCAGCGCCTGCCGTTCGCTACCCGAACGTCTACGGCATCGACATGCCGAGCGCGCATGAACTGATCGCCCATAATCGTTCGACCCAGGATGTTGCTGACCTGATCGGTGCCGACTGGTTGATTTACCAGGACCTTCCCGACTTGATCGAAGCGGTCGGTGGCGGCAAGATCAAGATCGACCAGTTCGATTGCGCCGTCTTCGATGGTAAATATGTGACCGGTGACGTCGACGAGGCTTACCTGGACAAGATCGAGCAGGCGCGCAACGATTCCTCCAAGATCAAGACCCAGGCGGTCAGCGCGATCATTGATCTGTACAACAACTGAGTAGACACCGGCCCTGAGGGGCCGGTTTTGCATGTTCAATAAAGAATTGAGTTAAAGGAGTGACAGCATGAGTCAGGAATGGGATGCCGGTCGCTTGGACAGCGACCTCGATGGTGTGGCTTTCGACACTCTGGCTGTGCGCGCCGGCCAGCACCGTACGCCGGAAGGCGAGCACGGTGATCCGATGTTTTTCACTTCCAGCTATGTTTTCCGCACGGCGGCGGATGCCGCGGCGCGTTTTGCCGGCGAAGTGCCGGGCAATGTTTACTCCCGTTACACCAACCCGACCGTGCGCGCCTTCGAAGAGCGTATCGCCGCGCTGGAAGGGGCTGAGCAAGCCGTCGCAACGGCAACCGGCATGGCAGCCATCCTGGCGGTGGTCATGAGCCTGTGCAGCGCTGGCGACCATGTGTTGGTGTCGCGCAGCGTGTTTGGCTCGACCATCAGCCTGTTCGAGAAGTACTTCAAGCGCTTTGGTATCGAGGTCGATTACGTGCCGCTGGCGGACCTGTCTGGCTGGGACGCGGCTATCAAGGCCAATACCAAGTTGCTGTTTGTCGAGTCGCCGTCCAATCCCTTGGCGGAATTGGTGGACATCGCCGCCCTGGCGCAAGTGGCGCACGCCAAAGGTGCAATGCTGGTGGTCGACAATTGCTTCTGCACACCGGCATTGCAGCAGCCGCTGAAGCTGGGTGCCGATATCGTGGTGCATTCGGCGACCAAGTTCATCGACGGCCAAGGGCGCTGCATGGGCGGCGTGGTTGCCGGCCGCGGCGAGCAAATGAAGGAAGTCGTGGGGTTCTTGCGCACGGCCGGGCCGACGCTGAGTCCGTTCAACGCCTGGATCTTCCTCAAGGGCCTGGAAACCTTGAACCTGCGGATGAAAGCACATTGCGCCAACGCCCAGGCGCTGGCCGAGTGGCTGGAGCAGCAGGACGGGATCGAGAAAGTCCATTACGCCGGTCTGAAAAGTCACCCGCAACACGCGTTGGCCCAGCGCCAGCAGCGCGGTTTTGGGGCTGTGGTGAGTTTTGAGGTCAAGGGCGGCAAAGAGGGCGCGTGGCGCTTCATCGATGCCACGCGCTTGATCTCCATCACGGCTAATCTGGGTGACAGCAAAACCACCATTACCCATCCGAGTACCACGTCCCACGGTCGCCTCGCGCCGCAAGAGCGTGAAGCGGCCGGTATCCGTGACAGCCTGATTCGCGTCGCGGTGGGTCTGGAGGATGTGGCTGACTTGCAGGCCGACCTGGCCCGCGGGCTGGCCGCCTTGTGATTGAGTGGTCCGAAGGGGCTGGCGGGTCCAGTAATGGCCGGGTCGCGCTGGTTACCGGCGCGGCGCGCGGCATCGGCCTGGGCATCGCTGCCTGGTTGATCAGTGACGGCTGGCAAGTGGTATTGACGGATCTGGATCGCGAGCGCGGCGCGAAAGTCTCCAAGGTGCTGGGGGATAATGCCTGGTTTATCACCATGGATGTGTCTGATGAGCAGCAGGTCGCCCTTGGGGTTGCCGAAGTGCTCGGGCAGTTCGGTCGCCTGGATGCCCTGGTGTGCAACGCTGCTGTGGCTGACCCGCGCAATATCACTCTGGAAAGTCTGGAGCTGGCTTACTGGAATCGCGTGCTGGCGGTAAATCTCAGTGGTCCGATGTTGTTGGCCAAGCACTGTGCGCCTTATTTGCGCGCCCATGGCGGCGCTATCGTCAACCTGAGCTCGACCCGGGCGCGACAGTCGGAAGCGGATACCGAAGCGTACGCCGCGAGCAAGGGAGGCCTGCTGGCACTGACTCATGCCCTGGCAATCAGTCTGGGGCCAGAAGTGCGGGTCAATGCGGTCAGCCCCGGCTGGATCGATGCCCGTGACCCCGCTGCCCGGCGCGCGGAGCCACTGACCGAGGCTGATCATGCCCAGCATCCGGCGGGGAGGGTGGGCACCGTCGAGGACGTGGCGTCGATGGTGGCGTGGTTGCTGTCGCGTCACGCCGGGTTTGTCACCGGGCAGGAATTTGTCGTCGACGGCGGCATGAGCAAGAAGATGGTTTATGTGTAAGTGCAAGCTTCAAGCTTCAAGCTTCAGGCTTCAAGAGAAGGCTGATTTGTGCTGGCTTTTGACTTGTAGCTTGAAGCTTGCAACTTACTGCTGTTTTTGAAAAAAAACCAATCCTGCTATTGACTTAGGTCCGCTACCTGCGTAAATTTCGCGGCCTCAACGAAGCAAAGGGTGATTAGCTCAGCTGGGAGAGCATCTGCCTTACAAGCAGAGGGTCGGCGGTTCGATCCCGTCATCACCCACCACTTCTTGAGAGTTTTGCTTCAGGGCAAGACGCAACGTCAAAGGTTGCACCGACGCGCAGCGGTAGTTCAGTCGGTTAGAATACCGGCCTGTCACGCCGGGGGTCGCGGGTTCGAGTCCCGTCCGCTGCGCCATATTTTCCAGGCCTGACTTGTCGGGCTTGAGATTGAACAGCCAAGGTTGGTCAGTCAGATGTTTAAAGACGGTTGAGAGCTAATGCTCAGCCGGTCAAGCGATACGCAGCGGTAGTTCAGTCGGTTAGAATACCGGCCTGTCACGCCGGGGGTCGCGGGTTCGAGTCCCGTCCGCTGCGCCATATCTGCTCCAAGGCCCACTGAACGCCTTGAAGCACAAAGAAAGCCGCTGGCTTCTTTGATCCGATAGCAAAGACCCTGGTCGAAAGACCGGGGTTTTTTGTTTGTGCGATTTGCCTATCTGTTGGAACCGGTCACCCGGCTCCAACAGATTGATCAGAATCCCAGCTTGTCCCGCAGCCCGTAATACCAGGCGCCCATTGCTGCAAATGGTGTACGCAACAGTTGCCCGCCCGGGAACGGATAGTGCGGCAGGCCGGCAAACGCATCAAAACGCTCTGCCTGGCCTCTCAGCGCCTCCGCCAGTACTTTGCCCGCCAGGTGGGTGTACGTCACGCCATGACCGCTGCAGCCCTGGGAGTAATAAATGTTGTCTCCCAGGCGACCGACCTGCGGTAGGCGCGACAAAGTCAGCAGGAAGTTACCGGTCCAGGCGTAGTCAATCTTCACGTCCTTCAACTGGGGGAAGGCCTTGAGCATCTTCGGTCGGATTATCGCTTCGATATTGGCCGGATCCCGTGCGCCATAGACCACGCCACCACCGAAGATCAGGCGCTTGTCGCTGGTGAGGCGGTAGTAGTCAAGTAGGTAATTGCAGTCTTCGACGCAGTAGTCCTGCGGCAGCAGGGTCTTGGCCAGCTCATCCCCCAGCGGCGCGGTGGTGATGACCTGTGTACCGCAAGGCATCGACTTGGCTGCGAGTTCGGGCACCAGATTGCCCAGGTAAGCATTGCCCGCGACAATGATGAACTTGGCCCTGACCTTGCCCTCGGCCGTATGCACCAGCGGATTGGCGCCGCGCTCGATGCGCACGGCGGCCGACTGTTCATAGATCGTGCCGCCGAGGGATTCCACGGCCGCCGCTTCACCCAGTGCCAGGTTGAGTGGATGGATATGCCCGCCGCTCATGTCCAGCAGGCCGCCGACATAGTTGTCACAAGCCACTACTTCGCGAATACGGCGTTCGTCCAGCAACTCAAGCTGGGTGTGGCCGTAGCGCTCCCACAAACGCTTCTGTGACTCCAGGTGGCCCATGTGCTTGCTGTTGAGCGCCGCGAACACGCCACCGTCCTTCAAGTCGCACTGAATTTGATATTTGGCCACCCGCTCACGAATGATCTTGCCGCCTTCAAATGCCATCTGCCCCAGCAACTGCGCCTGCTGGGGGCCGACGCTGCGTTCAATCACATCGATATCACGGCTGTAGCTGTTAACGATCTGCCCGCCGTTGCGGCCCGAGGCGCCAAACCCCACCTTGGCGGCCTCCAGTACCGTCACGCGAAAACCGTTCTCCAGCAAAAACAGTGCGCTGGAAAGTCCGGTATAGCCCGCACCGATCACACACACATCGGTTTCGACTTCACCTTGCAGAACGGGTCGCGGAGGAACCGCATTGGCGGAGGCGGCGTAATACGATTGGGGGTAGGGTGTGTTCGCCATCTTGGAACCTCTGTTTTATATTTTTTACGAGTGCGCCGATCCTACCTCACTTGAAAATCCCCTGCCAGCCACCGGCAATACGTGACCGCATTGGCTGAAAATAAAAAATACGCATATTCATAGGCTTAGCTGCAAAAAAGGTATTGACAGCCTTCTGGAATTCCGTAGAATGCCGCCTCACAGCAGGCACGTAGCTCAGTTGGTTAGAGCACCACCTTGACATGGTGGGGGTCGTTGGTTCGAGTCCAATCGCGCCTACCAAACAAAATCCGCTCTGCTGGGCGGTCTAGAAGGGCTCACCGAAAGGTGAGCCCTTTTTTGTTGCGCGCGTTTTGTCGAATCCTGCCTTGTCTGCCTCAAAAGACCTGCAAGCAATGGTCTTTCCCCCGACAAACTTTATTGGTTTGCAGCAACAGTTTTTCTTGTTGGACACCTCCCGCTTCCAGCAGCAAAGATGCCCGCCACTGACTCCGGACCTTCCAGGTCAATAATAAAAATCCGTGTCGGCCTGCACGCCAATCGCCCTGCGCAATCTGGCTTCGCGGCACGCAATCAAGGACTCAACGCCATGCAAACTGTTGTGAACCTTTGGCCGCTGATTGGCGTGCTCGTCATCGTGGTCGGCTTTGTGTTGCGCTTCAATCCGTTACTGGTAGTGACTGCGGCGGCGATTGCCACCGGGTTGGCCGCCAGCTTTCCCCTGGAAAAAATTCTCGCCAGCATGGGCGACGGTTTCCTGCAGACCCGCGCTTTGCAACTGATCCTGTTGTTGCCGCTTGCAGTCATCGGTCTGCTGGAGCGGCATGGCCTGCGATTGCATGCACAGAACTGGATTGCCCGTTTTGAGCGGGCCACGGTCGGGAGACTGTTGATCATCTATCTGTTTGTTCGCGAATCCACTGCGGCGATGGGGTTGACCAGTCTTGGCGGGCATCCGCAGATGGTGCGTCCGCTGCTGGCACCGATGGCCGAAGGGGCCGCTGAAAAACGTTTCGGAAAGCTGCCGGACAAGGTTCGGCACAAGGTTCTGGCCATGTGCGCAGCCACCGATAACGTCGGCCTGTTTTTTGGTGAGGATATCTTTGTTGCCTTTGGCGCGATTGCGTTGATGCATACGTTCCTGCTGGGTTCGGGGATTGATGTCGAGCCGTTGCATATTGCCGTCTGGGGCATTCCTACGGCGATATGCGCCTTTATCGTCCACGCCATACGTCTGCACCGCTTTGATCGAAGGCTGACGCGCGAGCTGATGAATGCCGAGCCGATCGCCCTGCAGAAGGTGGAGGCCGCGCAATGATTATTTCCATTCAATACCTGTATTGGCTGGCCGGCGTGCTGTTGCTGATCACTGCCGGCATGATCCTGGCGGATCGCACGCATCCCAAGCGCTGGTCCAGCGCAGTGTTCTGGCTGCTGTTCGCCGTTCCGTTCCTGGTGGGAGAGCGTTTGCCTTCGGTCGTCATCGGCGTGGGCGTGGTGCTGATGGCTGTGATTGCCGGCCTAGGCGGCGTGGGGCGTGGCTCTCACACCGAGCTGCACAACAAGGCGTCCCGGGCCAGCGCCGGTCGGCTGGGGCACAAGCTGTTTATTCCGGCGCTGGCCATCCCGTTGACCACGGTGATTGGTTCGGTGCTGCTCAAGCACACCGAGATTGCAGGCGTGCCGCTGCTGGATCCGAAGAACACCACGTTTGTATCGCTGGGTCTGGGCTGTCTGATCGCCTTGGCGCTGGCTTGCTGGCTGACCCGTGACACGCCGGTACAGGCGTTACGCGAATCCCGGCGGCTGACGGAAGCGCTTGGCTGGGCGATGGTGCTGCCGCAGATGCTGGCGATGCTCGGGTTGCTGTTCAACGAAGCGGGGGTCGGTACTGCCGTAGCCCACGTCACCACCACCTATATCAATCTGGATTTCAAATTGGTGGCGGTAATGGTGTACGTCTTGGGCATGGCGCTGTTCACGGTGATCATGGGCAACGGCTTTGCCGCGTTTCCGGTCATGACCGGTGGTGTCGGGGTACCGGTGTTGGTGGGTGTCTATGGTGGCAATCCAGCGGTGATGGCGGCGATCGGCATGTTCTCGGGATACTGCGGTACGCTGATGACGCCGATGGCGGCAAACTTCAATATCGTGCCCGCCGCGTTGCTCGAGTTGCCCGACAAGAACGCGGTGATCAAGGCGCAGATGCCGACGGCGTTGATGATGTTGCTGGTCAATATCGTCCTTCTTTACCTGCTGATGTGAGGTCGTGATGGGTACTGTGCTGCTGACCGGTTTCGAACCGTTTGACCAAGACCTGGTCAACCCGTCCTGGGAGGCGGTGCGCCTGCTCGACGGTGTGCAACTGGACGACGGGATACGCATCGTCGCTCGCCAATTGCCCTGTGCTTTCGCAACTGCTGGCGCTTGCCTGAACCAATTGCTGGTCGAGCATGCCCCACAGCTGGTGATTGCCACCGGGCTGGGGCCGGGGCGCAGTGATATTTCCATCGAGCGGGTTGCGATCAATCTCAACGATGCGCGAATTGCGGACAACCTCGGTGAGCGACCTATCGATACACCGGTGGTGCCAGGTGGCCCTGCGGCGTACTTCAGCACCTTGCCGGTCAAGGCCATGGTCAAGGCGCTGCGCGAGGCGGGGATTGCCGCGTCAGTCTCGCAAACGGCGGGGACCTTCGTGTGCAATCAGGTGTTTTACAGTTTGCAGCACGCACTTGCCGGAAGCGGAGTGCGCAGTGGATTTATTCATGTTCCGTGGCTGCCCGAGCAAGTCGAGCAGGGGGCGCCTGGGCTGCCGTCAATGGCATTGGCGACGCTGGTTGAAGGGTTGCGAGTCGCGGTGATGGCGGCCTGGTGTACGCAGGTGGATATCGTGGAAACAGGTGGGCAGGTCAGCTAGACGCGGATTGCCCGTGCGCGTTTACAAGCCTCGGATCGATCCGTAGATTGCAGGGGTGTGTTCGTCAGGACCCAAGACCGGGTGACGATAGCAAGGGGAAATCCAGCAGTGTCCGCCAACGATTCAAGCGTATTCGATCATCGATACCGTGCCTTTTTGTTCGACATGGACGGCACCATTCTCAATTCCATCGCCGCCGCGGAGCGTGTCTGGGCCGCCTGGGCCGAACGGCACGGGCTGGACGTCGAGGCGTTCCTGACCACGATTCATGGCGCCCGGGCCATTGATACCATCACTCGCCAGGCGTTGCCTGGGATCGATGCGCAGGCCGAGGCGCGTGGCATTACCGAGGCCGAGATCGCTGATGTCGAGGGCGTGGTTGCGATCCCGGGAGCGGTCGCATTTCTGAACAGCTTGCCAGCGAACCGCTGGGCGGTGGTCACCTCCGCCCCCAGCGCTCTGGCCCAACGCCGTTTGCTGGCGGCAGGTATCGCCCCGCCAGCGGTAATGGTGACGGCCGAAGATGTTGCCAGGGGCAAGCCGGACCCGGCGTGTTACTTGCTGGGTGCGCAGCGATTGGGGGTGTCGATGGAAGAGTGCCTGGTATTCGAGGATGCGCCGGTGGGGATCCGTGCAGGTGTTGCGTCGGGCGCTGATGTAATAGTGGTGACATCGGCGCATCGGGCGCCGATGCACACAGAGCACCCAATGATTGATAGCTATGAGGGCGTGCACGCGCAGGCTGACGATGCAGGTTACTTGCGTTTACTGCGCCGCTAGCTGTCATGGGCGGCCGAGGCCGCCCTGGCATTCGGTCGAGCAGCCTTCCATGATGAAGATCGCGTCCCGGCGGTATTTATCAGGATAAGGTCTTCTGGCGAGCGTTGCGAAACGCGCGTCGACGCAATTTTCGATGGATCGCCGCTTGAATGGGCTTGAGACAGAAGAAAAGCAGGTAGCCGCAGAGAAACAGCGCTAGATCCAGCCACGACTGGGCGTCCGTTTTGCTGCTGTCGTCCATTACGAATCTGACGCCATACCCGATCGCCACGAAGACGAGACCGATCACCAAGGCGATCATCCACGCTTTGGAGACGTAAGGCTGTTTATTGGTCCGCCCCATCAACGCATTCCCCATGCACCGTAAGGTTTATTACATTTTCACGACATTCGGCCGTCAAACGCCCAGCAAGTTCCGTTTGGGTGCAGGCGCTGTGGCAACTTCGGGTCAATACTGAGAGCGTTTGGGGCTGTCCAGCCTGTTATCACTGTCGGGGGATGCGCGTCATGTTGATGCACTGGTTTCTTGCGGCTGTTCATTTGCTGGCTTTCGCCGTGGCTTTTACTGCGGTATTGGCGCGCGGCAAGGCGTTTCTAGGGCTCGATATTGCTGATCCAACGCAGGTGCGACGGGTATTGATGGCTGACAATATCTGGGGGCTCAGCGCGCTGGGACTGTTGCTGACAGGGGGCATACGAGCGTTTGCGGGCTATGAGAAAGGCACCGACTACTATCTGCACCAGCCGCTGTTTCATCTGAAGATGGGTGTGTTAATCCTTATCCTGCTGCTGGAATTCGCGCCCATGATTCGGTTGATCAAATGGCGGATTGCATTGGGGCGGGGTACCCGCGTGGATATGACGGGGGTGGGGCGTTTTGCAATGATCAGTCATGTACAGGCGGGGCTGGTGCTGCTGATGGTCATTGCGGCGAGCGGCATGGCACGAGGTGTGGTGCTGGGGTAACGGGCCGGGCGTGGATAGACGAGAGAGACGCAGCGCACGGGCCAATCGGGTTTTCGCCAGCCGTTACAGTAAACGAAAGGGCTGGCTACTGAGGGGCATCAAGGTGTTTCGCGTTTGTCCGGTGCAGTCAGGCCGGCTTGAATACGCTGGTAGATCTCTTCCCGATGCACGGCAACGTTCTTGGGTGCATTGATGCCGATTCTTACTTGCTGGCCGCTAACGCCCAGGATGGTGATCGTAATGTCATCACCGATATTTATGCTTTCACCGACTTTGCGGGTGAGTATCAGCATGGACTTCTCCTTGATTGCTTTAAAGGACGCATGTTTCGGACAGGGCGGACGTCGGTTTGTACAGCTTACTGTGAAGCGCTTCCCTGTGGCTGCCTCTTTCTAGGACGCGTAGAGGCCGCATTAATTCCCATGGCGCCATCATACAGGTCTGGGAAACATCCTTCGCAATGTTTAAGCCAAGGTTTATGACGGCCAGAATAGACAGTGAATGATAAAGTTGCCTCTTTGATCCTAAAGGGGCAAGGCAGTGCGTAAAGTAGCGATGGCGATTGCAGTGTTGGCATTGGCCGGTTGTGGTGAGGGGCCCAATCTCGATACCCCCAGGGACAAGGCTGAAGCAGCCAAGGTTCAGGCCCAGGAATCAGCGACTGCGGCCCCGCAGTGGGATGTCCTGGTACGCTCGCCCGACAACAAGTTGCAGGCGTTGACGGACCTGACCGCGTGGCTGTTGGAAAACGGCTTCAATTTCTATCTGGCCAAGGAGGATGGCAAGGACCTGGTGTTATTGGGACCCTTCGCCAGCAAGGCCGAGGCCGAGGCCCGGCAGGCGCAATTGACCGAAAGGCTGGCGAAAAAGAAAAAAACCGATGCCGAATCGCTGGTGATTGAACACAAGATCATTCGATAAGGCGATGGCGAGCGGGATTTGTTAGCACCCGCTCGCGTTTAACCGCAGCCTTTCAGGTTCACCGGGCCGACGAATTCGTTGCCGCGGCCCATCACACACGCCACGGTTTGATTACGCTGGCGTTCCCAGGGCTGGACCGGGTAGGTCTTGTTCCAGGCTTCATAGAGTCGGCGATCCTGTTTCGACAAGCGCAACCCGTACTGTTTGCTCATGTAGAAGTACGTCCGCGCAATCATGCCGCGAATCGAAGGCCTGGGCATGACTTTCCTGGCCTTGAAATCCACTTGCGTCAGGCAGGAACCGTATTGTCCGCTCTGCGTCGGCAACCAACCGAAACTGAAATTGCTACGGTCACCATTGACCTCGCCGATACTCGGTACCAGATTGTGCAGGTCGGCCTCGGCGCGCTTGTAGACGCTATCGGTACGGGTGCAATTCTTGCGTCCACCGGTTTGCCAGCATTGGCGCTGATGCCCGATCTGCCAGGCAGGAACGATGTGCTCCCATTCGATGCGGGCCGCTCTTTTGGCATTCTTGCGTGGAATGTAGCCGCAGGCTTTCAGGTTGACTCGGTTGCCCGTGTATTTACAGCCGCAATAGAACTCCGTGGACTGAGGGGCGTAGAGCTTCCAGGCAATTTTCTTGGCCTCACTGAAAGTGCGTGGGGCTTGGGCTTGGGCGGTGACAGCAAAAAACAGGCAGAACAGCGCAGTAAAACGGACACTCATTGAATCAATCTTCCTTCGGTACAACCCAGAAAATTTGCACGCCGCCGTCATCGCGATAGGCGAGGGTGACGTTGTCGTTTTCTGCAATTTCTTCCAGCAGTCGCTCCCACTCATCCACCGGTTCGTCCGGCAAACGAAAGATCAGCGCCGCCTTGGCTTTTTGAGCGTTGGTCGAGTTGATGATTTTTTGCACACGGATCGCCAGGCGTTCGTAGGCGTCAGGAGGTGTCGCTGCTGCGGAGGAAGGCTTTGCCATGGAGTGTTCCTTATTAAGCTGTACGAACATACAGTATTTAACTGTGGGAAAATTCGCAACTGCTTAAAACTGAAGAAGCACCCTATGACAGTGAAATATCTGCTTTTATGCAGCTATGCACTGTTTTTTAAGGAATTTTTACGAAAGGAGGCGGAGCGCAGAGATGTTGCCCCGCTCGCGGTAGGCCGCGAGCGGGATGGCCTGGCTATAAAAACCAGACCGGGGCGGGATTAATACTCCCAGAACATCCGTTGCAGTTCTTTACTGTCTTGGGTCTTGGTCAGGGCGACCATGGCCAGGATGCGGGCTTTCTGTGGGTTCAGGTCATGGGCGACAACCCAGTCGTATTTGTCGTCAGGCTGTTCGGCGTTACGCAGAACGAAACCACCGGCATTGACATGGGAGGAGCGGATGATCTGTACGCCTTCCTTACGCAGTTCCTGCAGGGCAGGCACGACCTTGGAAGACACCGAGCCATTGCCGGTACCGGCATGGATGATGGCTTTTGCGCCGGCCTTGGCCAGGGCTTTGTAAGCGGTATCGCTTACGTTGCCGTAGCCGTAGGCAATTTCCACGTCCGGCAGGCTTTTGATGGTCTTGATGTCGAACTCGGAGTCCATGGTGTGGCGCTTGGCTGGCAAGCGGAACCAGTAGGTCTTGCCTTCAACCACCATGCCCAGTGGACCCCAGGCGCTTTTGAAGGCTTCGGTCTTGATGTTGATCATCTTGCTGACGTCGCGACCCGATTGGATTTCGTCGTTCATGGTCACCAACACGCCTTTACCGCGAGCTTCTTTGCTACCGGCAACGGCAACCGCGTTGTACAGATTGAGCATGCCATCAGCCGACATGGCGGTGCCTGGACGCATGGAGCCGACTACGATGATTGGCTTGTCGGTTTTCTCCACCAGGTTGAGGAAGTAAGCGGTCTCTTCCAGGGTATCGGTCCCGTGGGTGATCACGATGCCGTCGACGTCCTTGCTATCAGCCAGCTCGGCGACACGTCGGCCCAGTTGCAGCAGGTTTTCGTTGTTGATGCTCTCGGAAGCGATTTGCATCACTTGCTCGCCGCGCACGTTGGCGATCTGGCTGAGTTCGGGAATGCCCGCGATCAATTGCTCGATACCGACCTTGGCCGCCTGATAGATCGCACTGTTGGCAGCGCTGGCGCCGGCGCCGGCAATGGTGCCGCCCGTGGCGAGAACGACCACATTGGACAGCTTGGTCTTGGATTCAACTTCCTTTGCCTGGGCGGCAACAGGGAAGAGCAGCAGCAGGGCTAAAGCGCCCGGGACAAAGTTCTTGAGTGCGGATTTCATTATTTTTCTCTCTAGTTTTGATGATTGCTTATGCAGGTTCATCCAGAACACCTAGGGCTGCGCTAAACGCCACGAGGTGCGGATTAAGAGCAGGATTTGTACCAGTCCGATTTTGTCCACTTCATGAATTTAACTTATTGATTTACAACAATTTTTGTTATTGATTTATTTAGCCCTTCGCGACTCGTGTCCGAGTTTCCGAACAGGGAGGCATGCGGCGTTCGGTTGTCCGAAAACGATGACGGAAAATTCTCGAATCCGCGTTCCCAAATACCTACTGCGATCTGTCGGTGCAGAGAACGAATATCCGCAGCGGATGTTTAGAGGCATGGCTAGCAGGCCGTGGGGCAGGGCGTAGAGCGGGTGAGGAAAAAGGCCTTTTCTTTCGTTGACAAATGTCGACAAGCTTCGCATAGTTTGCTTAACGCAAACGTTTGCGAGATGTTTCACCTGTGCTGAACGGCTATCGTGAAGGCTCGTATATTCGCTTCGGCGGGATGACTGCCGAGACAGGTATCGGCGCAAGCGTTGCTCAGAATAATCATAAGATCGGAGTGAACCCATGAAGCTGCCATTTGCTGGACGTCTTCTTGCTACCGCTGTGCTGGTTGCCGCATCTGCTGCGTTGCCCCTCTCCCCTGTATTTGCCGAAGACGCCGCCAAACCGAAGATCGGTCTGGTGATGAAGTCTCTCGCCAATGAATTTTTTGTCACCATGCAAGACGGCGCCAAGGATTATCAAAAAGCCCACGCCGCCGATTTCGACATGATTACCAACGGCATCAAGAACGAAACCGATACCGCGGCGCAGATCAATATCGTCAACCAGATGGTCCTGGCTAAGGTGGATGCGTTGGTCATCGCGCCCGCCGACTCCAAGGCATTGGCATCAGCCCTGGAAAAAGCCAGCAAAAAGGGGATCAAGATCGTCAACATTGACAACCGTCTTGATCCGCAAGTGTTGAAAAGCAAATCCCTGGATATTCCCTTTGTCGGGCCGGATAACCGCAAGGGCGCCCGCCTGGTGGGTGAGTACCT
Source organism: Pseudomonas mucidolens (assembly GCF_900106045.1). Lineage (NCBI taxonomy): Bacteria > Pseudomonadati > Pseudomonadota > Gammaproteobacteria > Pseudomonadales > Pseudomonadaceae > Pseudomonas > Pseudomonas mucidolens. The sequence goes on from NZ_LT629802.1 coordinate 1,127,677, forward strand.
GGCCAAGCAACTGAGTGCCGGTGACAAGGTCGGCATCATTGAAGGCGTGTCCACCACCACCAATGCCCAGCAACGCACCGCCGGCTTCAAGGATGCGATGGAAGCGGCAGGCATGCAGATCGTTTCCATCCAATCCGGTAACTGGGAAATCGACGGTGGCAACAAGGTCGCTTCCGCGATGTTGAGCGAATACCCGGATCTCAAGGCATTGCTGGCCGGCAACGACAACATGGCGGTAGGCGCCGTTTCGGCGATTCGCGCCGCAGGCAAGAAAGACACGGTTCAAGTGGTTGGCTACGACAACATCGACGCCATCAAGCCGATGCTGCAAGACGGTCGTGTGCTGGCGACCGCCGACCAGGCCGCCGCCCAGCAAGCGGTCTTCGGTATCCAGAATGCGCTGAAGCTGATCAAGGGTGAAAAAGTCGAATCTGTTGACGGTGTGATCGAAACCCCGGTCGAACTCGTTCTCAAGAAGTAATCCCCGCTGTGCAACACAGCGTCCGCTCATCCCGAGCGGACGCCTGGAGATTTTCCTATGTCATCTTGCGCCCCGACTGCTGTCCTCTCGGTCAGCGGTATAGGCAAGACCTACGCCCAGCCGGTTCTGGCTGACATCACCCTGACGCTCAATCGCGGGGAAGTGTTGGCGCTGACCGGTGAGAACGGTGCGGGTAAAAGTACCTTATCGAAGATTATCGGCGGGCTGGTCACACCGACCGCCGGCCAGATGCAGTTCAATGGCCAGGACTACGCTCCCGGCAGCCGGACTCAAGCAGAGAAGCTGGGCATCCGCATGGTCATGCAAGAGCTCAATCTGCTGTCCACCCTGACGGTGGCGGAGAACCTGTTTCTGGATAATCTGCCCAGCCACGGTGGCTGGATCAGCCGCAAGCAACTGCGCAAGGCGGCGATCGAGGCCATGGCCCACGTGGGGCTGGATGCCATCGACCCCGATACGCTGGTGGGCAGCCTGGGTATCGGTCATCAACAAATGGTCGAGATCGCGCGCAACCTGATCGGTGATTGCCATGTGCTGATCCTCGACGAACCGACGGCGATGCTGACCGCCCGTGAAGTCGAGATGCTGTTTGAGCAAATCGCTCGTCTGCAAGCCCGCGGTGTGGCGATCATCTACATTTCCCATCGCCTGGAGGAGCTGGCCCGAGTGGCCCAGCGCATCGCGGTATTGCGTGATGGTCAGTTGGTCTGTGTCGAACCCATGGCCAATTACAACAGTGAGCAACTGGTGACTTTGATGGTAGGTCGCGAGTTGGGCGAGCACATTGATCTGGGCGCGCGGACCCTTGGTGCCCCGGCATTGACGGTCAAGGGCCTGACCCGTGCGGACAAGGTCCTCGATGTTTCCTTTGAGGTGCGCGCCGGTGAAATCTACGGGATTTCCGGCTTGATCGGCGCGGGACGAACCGAGTTGCTGCGCCTGATCTTTGGTGCGGATGCGGCCGATAGCGGCACGGTGGCCCTCGGTTCTCCGGCTCAGGTGGTGAGCATCCGCTCGCCGGTCGATGCGGTTGCCCATGGCATCGCTCTGATTACCGAGGATCGCAAGGGCGAAGGCTTGCTGCTGACCCAGACCATCAGCGCCAATATCGCCTTGGGCAACATGCCGGAAATCTCCAGCGCTGGTGTCGTCAATCGGCATGACGAAACGACCCTGGCCCAGCGCCAGATCGATGCCATGCATATTCGCAGCTCGGGGCCGGAGCAACTGGTGTCCGAACTGTCGGGTGGCAATCAACAGAAGGTGGTGATCGGGCGTTGGCTCGAGCGCGACTGTTCGGTGCTGCTGTTTGATGAGCCCACCCGCGGCATTGATGTGGGGGCCAAATTTGATATCTATGCGCTGCTCGGCGAATTGACCCGTCAGGGCAAGGCGCTGGTGGTGGTGTCCAGCGACCTGCGCGAGTTGATGCTGATTTGCGACCGCATCGGCGTGCTGTCTGCCGGGCGCCTGATCGAAACCTTCGAGCGCGACAGCTGGACTCAGGACGAATTGCTCGCCGCCGCGTTTGCCGGCTATCAAAAACGTGATGCGCTGCTCAACGAAGCAGCGCCTAGGACTGCCCCATGAAAACAACGTCTTCCACCGCCAAGCCAGGCGGCAACTTTTATGGACTGGGCACGTACCTGGGCCTGGCCGGCGCCTTGCTGGCGATGATTGCGCTGTTCTCGACCCTGAGCGATCACTTCTGGTCCTATGACACCTTCAGTACCATCGCCAACCAGATCCCTGACTTGATGGTGCTGGCGGTGGGCATGACCTTTATCCTGATCATCGGCGGCATCGACCTGTCGGTGGGCTCGGTACTGGCGCCGGCGGCGTCGGCAGTCAGTGTGGCAATCCTCAGTTGGGGCTGGAACGTGGTGCCTGCGGCGTTGCTGGGCATGGGGTGTGCCGCGCTGGCGGGCACTTTGACCGGCTCGATTACCGTGGCCTGGCGTATTCCGTCGTTCATTGTTTCCCTGGGCGTGCTGGAAATGGCGCGTGGCGTGGCGTATCAGTTGACCGGCTCGCGCACGGCATACATCGGTGATTCTTTCGCCTGGTTGTCCAACCCGATTGCCTTTGGCATCTCGCCGTCGTTCATCATTGCTTTGTTGGTGATTATCGTTGCCCAAGCGGTACTGACCCGTACCGTGTTCGGTCGGTATCTGATCGGCATTGGCACCAACGAGGAAGCGGTACGCCTGGCGGGGATCAATCCAAAACCCTACAAAGTCCTGGTCTTCAGCCTGATGGGGTTGTTGGCGGGTCTGGCGGCGTTGTTCCAGATTTCCCGTCTGGAAGCGGCGGACCCGAATGCCGGTTCCGGGCTGGAGTTGCAAGTGATCGCCGCGGTGGTGATCGGCGGCACCAGTCTGATGGGCGGGCGTGGCTCGGTCATCAGTACCTTTTTCGGTGTGCTGATCATTTCCGTGCTGGCTGCCGGTCTGGCACAGATTGGTGCGAGTGAGCCTACCAAGCGCATCATTACTGGTGCTGTGATCGTGATCGCCGTGATCCTCGACACCTACCGCAGTCAACGCGCCAGTCGGCGGGCCTGAGTCATGGCAACGATCAAGGATGTGGCGGCACTCGCGGGTATTTCCTACACCACGGTATCCCATGTGGTGAACAAGACGCGCCCGGTCAGCGAGCCCGTGCGGATCAAGGTTGAGGCGGCGATCAAGCAACTGGACTACGTGCCCAGCGCCGTTGCACGGTCCTTGAAGGCCAAGACCACCGCCACTATCGGTCTACTGGTGCCCAATAGCCTCAACCCGTATTTCGCGGAGTTGGCCAGGGGCATCGAGGATTACTGCGAACGCAATGGTTACTGCGTGATCCTGTGCAACTCCGACGACAATGCCGAGAAACAGCGCAGTTATCTAAGGGTGCTGCTGGAAAAGCGCATCGACGGCTTGATCGTCACTTCGGTCGGAGGCGATGACAGTGGCCTGGCCACCGGCTTGAAAGCGGTGCGCACGCCGATGGTCATCGTCGACCGGGGCCTTGATGGCATTGATGTGGATCTGGTGCGCATCGATCACGAACAAGGTGCGTACCTGGCGACCCGGCACCTGTTGGAACTGGGGCACCGGGATATCGCGTGTATCGGCGGGCCGGCTCACACCCGGGTGGCGCAAATGCGCCTGGCCGGCTATTGCCGTGCGCTGCATGAGGCGGGAATCGAGGTCCCGGCAAGCCGCATGCTGGAAAGTGATTTCACCAGCACCGGCGGTTATGCCGCTGCGGCACAGTTACTGGCGAGCGATCCACCCACGGCGATATTCGCCGGCAACGACATGATCGGTTTTGGCGTACTCCGGGCAGCCGCCGAACGCAACCTGCGGGTGCCTGCCGAACTGTCGGTCATCGGTTTCGATGATATTCAAATGAGCCGCTATGTCTATCCGGCACTGACCACGGTCGGCCAGTCGATCCTGCAGTTGGGGGAGATGGCGGCGGAGCTTTTACTGCGACGGATTTCTACACCCCAGCTACCGGTTGATCAACGTATCGTGACGCCGAGCATTGTGTTGCGTGAGTCAACAGCACCGTTGGCCGCTGTATTCGCCTCAACCCGCTGAACGAATTGATGAGTATTGATGTATGCCAGCAAAAGTAGTGGTAGTCGGCAGCTTGAACATGGACCTGGTCACCCGGGCCGGTCGGCTGCCCCGCGCCGGTGAAACCTTGATCGGCCAATCGTTTTTCACGGTCCCGGGCGGGAAGGGGGCCAATCAGGCAGTAGCCTCGGCGCGTCTGGGAGGCAACGTTGCGATGATTGGCTGCGTGGGCTCCGATGCTTATGGCGCCGAGCTGCGCGACGCACTGTTGGTGGAAGGTATCGATTGCCAGGCCGTCAGCCAGGTCGATGGCTCCAGCGGTGTCGCGTTGATCGTGGTGGATGACAGCAGCCAGAACGCGATAGTCATCGTGGCAGGCAGCAACGGGCAGTTGATGCCCGCCGTGGTGCATTCGTTCGACGCTGTGTTGCAGTCCGCCGATGTGATTGTCTGCCAACTTGAGGTGCCGATGGCGACGGTGGCCCATACCCTCAAGCGCGGTCGTGAACTGGGAAAGACGGTGATCCTCAATCCCGCACCGGCCAGCGGCCCGCTGCCTGATGACTGGTATGCTTCGATCGATTACCTGATCCCCAACGAAAGCGAGGCGTCGGCCTTGAGCGGCGTAGTGGTTGACTCGCTGGAGACCGCCAAAGTCGCCGCCACGCGCCTGATCAAGGCGGGAGCGGGCAAGGTGATTGTGACCCTCGGCGCACAAGGCGCGTTGTTCGCCAATGGCCGGGATTTCGAGCATTTGCTGGCGCCCCAGGTCAAGGCGATTGACACCACTGCGGCAGGCGACACGTTCGTCGGTGGCTTTGCCGCCGCGCTGGCCAGCGGCAAAAGCGAAGCCGAGGCCATCCGTTTTGGCCAGGTTGCGGCGGCGTTGTCGGTCACCCGCGCCGGTGCGCAGCCCTCCATTCCCACGTTGCACGACGTACAAGGTTTTGTTTCTGCATGAAAAAGACTCCGTTACTCAATATCGCCTTGTCGCGGGTGATCGCATCCCTTGGCCACGGCGACATCCTGGTGATCGGTGATGCCGGCTTGCCGGTGCCACCGGGTGTCGAGTTGATTGATCTGGCGTTGACCCAGGGCATCCCGGACTTCATCAGCACCTTGCGCATCGTACTCAGCGAGATGCAGGTCGAAAGCCACGTGTTGGCCGAAGAAATCCTGCTCAAGCAGCCGCCGGCGCTGGCGCATCTGAATGCGTTCGCGGCGGCTGATCTTGGCGAGCGGAGCCTGTTGAGTCATGACGAGTTCAAGCTGCTCAGCCGCAAGGCGCGAGCGGTGGTGCGTACTGGCGAGTGTCAGCCTTACTGTAATATCGCGCTGGTTTCCGGCGTGACTTTCTAGTATTTCCCAATGACAAGGAGAGTGTCATGCAACGTAGTGCCCAAACCCTGCGACATCTGTTCCGGAGTGTGCTGCTTTTGTCCGTATTAACAGCTGCGAGCGCCCAGGCGGCGGAAAAAATCGACCTGATCATTGATACCGATCCCGGTGCCGACGATGTGGTCGCGTTGCTGTTTGCCATGGCCTCTCCCGAAGAGCTGAATATTCGCGCGCTGACTACCGTGGCGGGCAACGTGCGCCTGGACAAGACTTCGCGCAATGCACGACTGGCGCGCGAGTGGGCGGGGCGCGAGGAAATTCCGGTGTATGCCGGTGCGCCGCAGCCACTGCTGCGCACGCCGATCTATGCCGAGAACATCCATGGCAAAGAGGGTATTTCCGGCGTTGCCGTGCATGAACCTGAAAAAGGCCTGGCGGAGGGGAATGCGGTCGACTACCTGATCAAGACGCTCAGCACTGCCAAGCCCCACAGCATCACTATCGCGATGCTCGGCCCGCAGACCAATCTGGCGCTGGCATTGACCCAGGCGCCTGAAATCACCCAGGGCATCAAGGAAGTGGTGGTGATGGGTGGCGCGCATTTCAACGGTGGCAATATTACGCCGGTGGCCGAGTTCAACCTGTTCGCCGACCCGATTGCGGCTGAAATTGTGCTGAAAAGTGGGGTCAAGCTGACTTACCTGCCACTGGATGTGACCCATAAGGTCCTCACCAGCGAGGCGCGCCTGCAGAAGATCGCAGACCTGAAAAATAATGCCAGCAAAGTGGTCGGCAATATTCTCAATGAATACGTCAAGGGCGATATGGAGCACTACGGCATCCCGGGCGGTCCGGTGCATGACGCTACCGTCATTGCCTACCTGCTCAAACCGGCGCTGTTCAGCGGGCGACAAGCCAACATGGTGGTGGACAGCCGCGAAGGCCCGACCTTTGGCCAGACCATCGTAGATTGGTATGACGGCCTCAAGCAGGAAAAGAACGTGTTCTGGGTTGAAAACGGCGACGCCCAAGGCTTCTTCGATCTGCTTACTGAGCGCCTTGCACGTTTGAAGTAAAGCGTTGGCGCTCGACTTCTAATCGCGTTCGGGGTTATGTGCCCCCGTATAATCGGCCGGGTATTTCTCGAATATCTGGCCGATGAACGCTTGCGCCGACTGGGTGCCCAGCTCTTTCACGAGCAGGTCGATACCGATGATCGCCAACTCCTCCGGGCTTCCGGGGCTGTAGGAGCTCTGTCCTTGGGGCCACTTGGCTTTGATGTCGGCTTGGAGGGTCACGGTGGTCATGGGTGTCTCACGGGGCTAAAAAAAACGGGGTGATGCGCTAAAACGCGATTCTTGCCGAGCCAGTAAACCATTTCGCGCGGCATTTGGCACTGCTACTTAGGCATGAGGAGAGGGCTGTGCGACACTGTCCACCTGTTTAGTTGCGGGGAACACCAGGTGCAGATCGATTTGAACAACCCTGAGAGCCTGACGCTGGCGGCCGTGCGCCAATTGATCGCGAGTGCCAGCGATGACGAGCACACTCAGTTGCGCGTGACCAAGGCCGGTATCGCCTACATCTCATCCGGGCGGCAGGTAGCGGGTGTGGGTATCGACGGGCTGCTGTTTCGCCTGGAGACCTGGGCCAAGGGTTCCGGTTATGTCGGCAATGTCGCGGCCAGCGATGAAGTCTGGGTCACGCAGATTTTCAATGCACTGAAGCAGAACTGGCCGAGTCCCCCGTTTGACTACATCGACATCTACTGAGATTCATATCTGGTGACGATTGATCCCCGGGATCAGTCGTTGACTCAGGCAGACTGCCTACGATGAACAGCGACACTCCTGAAACCATTCCGGGAAACGGCTGTCGCACGATCTCTGACTATTTTTTCTCAAAGGAGGCTTCATGCCTTGGAAGCTCGCATCATTCGGTACTTTGTTGGCAGCAGCTCTTTTGACTGGCTGCAGCACCCCGAGTACCTCTGAGCCCGCCAAAGGCGCGGCTGTGGCTGAAGCTGCCTATACGCGTTGTGAGTCGTCGGCTGCGCAGTTCGCAGTCGGCCAGAAAGCCTCGCCTCAATTGCTGGAACAGGCCCGCACTCGAGCGGGGGCGCAGAATGCACGGATTCTCAAGCCCAATGACATGATTACCCTGGAATACCGTTCTGATCGCCTGAATCTCAACACCGATACCAATCTGGTCATCACGCGCGTTAACTGCGGCTGATTGCCCAGCGCTTTTGTTTCTCCCATAAAAAACCCCGTCGCATGGACGGGGTTTTTTGATTGGCGCAGAAATTACTCTGGGCGAACCTGTGCAGCTTGCATACCCTTTTGGCCTTTCTCAGCCACGAAGGAAACGGTCTGGCCTTCTTTCAGGCTTTTGAAACCGTCGCTTTCGATAGCTTTGAAGTGTACGAACAGGTCGTCACCGCCACCTTGAGGAGTGATGAAGCCGAAGCCTTTTCATCGTTGAACCATTTAACGGTGCCGGTTTGGCGATTAGACATGGTGTATCTCCAAGAAACATATATTTTCAGTGTACTGTGCTGCTCAGGCCAACTGGGCACACTGGGCTATCATAGTCGAAATGTTCGGCTTGGGAGCCCCCCCAAGGCACTGTTTGCTAATCAATCGCGTTGCGTTGAACACCTTTTTTTGCTGAAAGCCCCGGTTTACGGGGCTTTCATGCGAAATATCCGTTGATAAAAAAAGCCGTAAAAGCTACGTAATTTGTGAGAAATAGCAGTTTTCAGGCTGTTTTTCCGTCAAAACACGGGTCCGAACGGTGGCCGATCTTACTTTTTCTTCACGACCTTGCAGGATGAAATAGCCGCCACTGCTTTGTTTTTAAGCTCCGCGCTGGCGTTCTGGTTGGTCATGAGTTCCTTGATTTCCGCAGAGCTCAATTCGGCATTGATCTTGTCCGCGCCGCATTCGCAATGGGTTTTGGCCGTTTTGGCGTCCACGTTCTGGCTGGCGGCGGCGCTGCAATCGCTGACAAAGCTGTCACGGGCGCCGGCGGGCCAGTTCGAAGGGGCCGCAGCCTGGGCGCCGAGGGACAGGAAGGTGAGGGAGGCGGCGAGAGCGAGGGTCGAGGTAAAACGCATCATGGGTGCTCCTTTAAAGTCGAGGGCGAACGGCGATTCTCAGTGGGTTTGAGGGCACGCGTACAGCTCAAGTTCACTTTTGCCTCTATAAAGAGTGGATTTTGTGGTTGCAGGTGAGCGTGTCGGCGCGATGACCGTTCATCTGTGCTAGCATCTCCCGCTTGGCTCTTTTGCGGTGTGCCGTTTGCCACCTCGCCATGTTTTCCTTTTTGTTTAACTCCAGTCACTCTGGTTCGATTATCGGTTGGCCGAAAGGTCCCTGCCGCTGTAAGGCAGGCGTTCATCATTGAACGGCCTGGTGTTGGATCTTGTACTGGCTCATCCCAACCCACGTGACCTTTGGTAGGGGTCACCACTAGGAGAGGAGGCGCCATGCCAACTATTACTCTTCCCGACGGCAGTCAACGTTCATTCGATCATGCGGTTTCCGTAGCCGATGTCGCCGCATCCATTGGTGCCGGCCTGGCCAAAGCCACCGTGGCTGGCAAGGTCAACGGCAAGCTGGTTGACGCCAGCGACCTGATCACCAGCGATGCCAGCCTGCAAATCATCACGCCCAAGGATCAAGAGGGGCTGGAGATCATTCGCCACTCTTGCGCGCACCTGATTGGTCACGCCGTCAAACAGTTGTACCCGACGGCGAAGATGGTTATCGGACCGGTCATCGAAGAAGGTTTTTATTACGACATCGCCTACGAACGTCCTTTCACACCGGACGACCTGGCGGCGATCGAAGCGCGCATGCATGCGCTGATCGAGAAAGATTATGACGTCATCAAGAAAGTCACTCCGCGCGCCGAAGTGATCGACGTGTTTAGCGCCCGTGGTGAAGACTACAAGCTGCGTCTGGTGGAAGACATGCCAGATGAGCAGGCCATGGGGCTGTACTACCACGAAGAATACGTCGACATGTGCCGTGGCCCGCACGTGCCGAATACGCGTTTCCTCAAGTCGTTCAAGCTGACCAAGCTGTCCGGTGCCTACTGGCGCGGTGACGCCAAGAACGAGCAATTGCAACGGATCTACGGTACTGCCTGGGCTGACAAGAAGCAGTTGGCCGCCTATATCCAGCGTATCGAAGAAGCCGAAAAGCGTGATCACCGCAAAATCGGCAAGCGCCTGAACCTGTTCCACCTCCAGGAAGAAGCGCCGGGCATGGTGTTCTGGCACCCGAACGGCTGGACTCTGTACCAGGTGCTCGAGCAGTACATGCGCAAGGTTCAGCGCGAGAACGGTTACCTGGAGATCAAGACTCCGCAGGTGGTTGATCGCAGCTTGTGGGAGAAATCCGGGCATTGGGCCAACTACGCCGACAACATGTTCACCACGCAGTCGGAAAACCGCGACTACGCCATCAAGCCGATGAACTGCCCTTGCCACGTGCAGGTGTTCAATCAGGGCCTGAAGAGCTATCGCGAGCTGCCGATGCGTCTGGCCGAGTTCGGTGCCTGCCACCGTAACGAGCCATCGGGTGCTCTCCACGGCATCATGCGTGTACGTGGTTTCACCCAGGACGACGCTCATATCTTCTGCACTGAAGAGCAGATGCAGGCCGAATCCGCCGCTTTCATCAAGCTGACCATGGATGTTTATCGCGATTTCGGCTTTACCGAAGTCGAGATGAAACTGTCCACTCGTCCGGAAAAACGCGTTGGCTCCGACGAATTGTGGGATCGCGCCGAGGCTGCACTGGCCGCTGCGCTGGACAGCGCGGGCCTTGCATACGATCTGCAGCCGGGGGAGGGTGCGTTCTACGGGCCGAAGATCGAGTTCTCGCTCAAAGATTGCCTTGGTCGCGTCTGGCAGTGTGGTACCCTGCAGCTCGATTTTAACCTGCCGATCCGTCTGGGAGCCGAATACGTCTCCGAAGACAACAGCCGTAAACACCCGGTTATGCTGCACCGGGCGATCCTCGGTTCGTTCGAACGGTTTGTCGGAATCCTGATCGAGCACTACGAGGGCGCGTTCCCTGCGTGGCTGGCTCCGACCCAGGCAGTGATCATGAACATCACTGATAAACAGGCGGATTTTGCCGCTGAAGTTGAAAAAACTCTCAATGAAAGCGGATTTCGTGCCAAGTCCGACTTGAGAAATGAAAAGATCGGCTTTAAAATCCGCGAGCATACTTTGCTCAAGGTTCCCTATCTCTTGGTTATCGGAGATCGGGAAGTCGAGATGCAGACTGTCGCTGTGCGTACTCGTGAAGGTGCTGACCTGGGCTCGATGCCCGTCGCCCAGTTCGCTGAGTTTCTCGCGCAAGCGGTTTCCCGGCGTGGTCGCCCAGATTCGGAGTAATTACTATTAAGCGTGAAATGAGACAAGATAAACGAGCTGCACCGAAAGCCCCGATCAACGAGAATATCTCGGCACGTGAGGTTCGGTTAATTGGGGCTGAAGGCGAGCAGCTTGGGATTGTGTCAATTGAAGACGCGCTTCTTAAGGCTGAAGAAGCCAAGCTCGATTTGGTGGAGATTTCCGCCGATGCTGTACCTCCTGTCTGCAAGCTGATGGACTACGGCAAATCGATCTTCGAGAAGAAGAAGCAGGTTGCCGCAGCGAAGAAAAACCAGAAGCAGATCCAGGTTAAAGAAATCAAGTTTCGTCCAGGGACGGAGGAAGGGGATTACCAGGTAAAACTGCGCAACCTGGTACGTTTCCTGAGTGATGGGGACAGGGCCAAGGTATCCTTGCGATTCCGCGGCCGTGAGATGGCCCACCAGGAGCTGGGGATGGAACTCCTCAAGCGGGTTGAAGCTGACCTGCTCGAGTACGGTTCGGTCGAACAGCATCCTAAGATGGAAGGACGCCAGCTGATCATGGTCATCGCCCCGAAAAAGAAGAAGTAATCAATAGGGCACGGCAGGCCTTCTGATTATGTTTATCAACTGAATGCGGAGTATCCGAACATGCCAAAGATGAAGACTAAAAGTGGTGCTGCTAAGCGGTTTCTGAAAACTGCTAACGGTATCAAGCACAAGCACGCTTTCAAGAGCCACATCCTGACCAAAATGTCGACCAAGCGTAAGCGTCAACTGCGCGGTAGCAGCTTGCTGCATCCGTCTGACGTGGCAAAAGTCGAGCGCATGCTGCGCCTTCGTTAATTTTGGATCAAGAATAGAGGAAGTAACTCATGGCTCGTGTAAAGCGTGGCGTCATTGCCCGTAAGCGTCACAAAAAAATTCTGAAACTTGCTAAAGGCTACTACGGCGCGCGTTCACGCGTATTCCGTGTTGCCAAGCAAGCGGTAATCAAGGCAGGCCAATACGCCTACCGTGACCGTCGTCAGAAAAAACGTCAGTTCCGCGCTCTGTGGATCGCTCGTATCAATGCTGGTGCTCGTGTTAACGGCCTGTCCTACAGCCGTTTCATCGCTGGCCTGAAAAAAGCGTCCATCGAGATCGACCGTAAGGTTCTGGCTGATCTAGCAGTGAACGAAAAAGCGGCGTTTGCTGCGATTGTCGAGAAAGCTAAAGCCACCTTGGCTTAAGTACCCCCGACAGTCACCCTGGGTCACTTCCGTGGCCCAAGGTGTTAAACGTCATAAATAGGGGAAGAGCCTTCAAGCTCTTCCCCTATTTTGTATCTGGAGTCTGTACATGGAAAACCTGGATGCGCTGGTCGCTCAAGCTCTTGAGGCTGTGCAAAGCGCTGAAGATATCAATGCCCTGGAGCAAATCCGGGTTCACTACCTTGGCAAAAAGGGTGAATTGACTCAGGTGATGAAGACCCTGGGGAATTTGCCGGCAGAAGAGCGTCCGCAAGTTGGCGCGCTGATCAACGTTGCCAAGGAGCGTGTCACAGAGGTTCTCAATGCACGTAAGGCGTTGTTCGAGGAGGCCGATCTTGCGGCCAAGCTCGCCGCCGAGTCCATTGACGTGACCCTGCCTGGCCGCGGCCAGACCTCAGGCGGTCTGCATCCGGTTACGCGGACTCTGGAACGTATCGAGCAGTTCTTCACCCATATTGGCTACGGCATCGCTGAAGGTCCTGAGGTCGAAGACGACTATCACAACTTCGAAGCGCTCAACATCCCAGGCCATCACCCGGCCCGTTCGATGCATGACACCTTCTATTTCAATGCGAACATGCTGTTGCGCACCCATACCTCGCCGGTACAGGTCCGCACCATGGAATCGCAGCAGCCGCCGATCCGCATCGTCTGCCCTGGCCGTGTGTACCGTAGCGACTCCGATATCACTCACTCGCCGATGTTCCACCAGGTCGAAGGCCTGCTGGTTGATCGCGACATCAATTTTGCCGACCTCAAAGGCACCATCGAAGAATTCTTGCGGGTGTTCTTCGAGAAAGAGCTGGCGGTGCGCTTTCGTCCGTCGTACTTCCCGTTCACCGAGCCTTCCGCTGAAGTCGATATGGAATGCGTGATGTGTAGCGGTAAGGGTTGCCGCGTCTGCAAACAGACCGGCTGGTTGGAAGTCATGGGCTGCGGCATGGTTCACCCCAATGTGCTGCGGATGTCCGGGATCGATCCGGAAGAGTTTTCCGGCTTTGCCTTTGGCATGGGCGTTGAGCGTCTGGCCATGTTGCGTTACGGCGTGAACGACTTGCGTCTGTTCTTCGACAACGACTTGCGGTTCCTCGCGCAATTTCGCTAGTCGTAACGGATCTTTAGGAGAGCAGGATGAAATTCAGTGAACAATGGCTGCGTGGCTGGGTAAGCCCGCAGGTAGATCGCGACGAGCTGGTTGCTCGTCTGTCGATGGCCGGTCTTGAGGTCGATAGCGTTACGCCGGCCGCCGGTGTTTTCAGCGGCGTGGTGGTCGGCGAGGTGCTGAGCACCGAGCAGCATCCCGATGCCGACAAATTGCGCGTTTGCCAGGTCAGCAATGGTGCGGAAACCTTTCAGGTCGTGTGCGGAGCGCCCAACGTGCGTCCGGGCCTGAAGATCCCGTTCGCCATGATCGGTGCCGAACTGCCGGGCGACTTCAAGATCAAGAAGGCCAAGCTGCGTGGCGTTGAGTCCAACGGCATGCTGTGCTCCCAGGCCGAACTGCAAGTCGGCGAGGGCAATGATGGCTTGATGGAGCTGCCGGCCGACGCGCCAGTGGGCCAGGACATCCGCGTTTACCTGGAACTGGAAGACGCCAGCATTGAGGTCGACCTGACCCCGAACCGTGGTGACTGCCTGTCCCTGGCTGGCTTGGCGCGTGAAGTCGGCGCGTTGTACAACGCCCCGGTTACCCGACCAGTCGTTGCTCCCGTGCCGGCTGTGCACGACGAAGTGCGCCCGATCGACGTGCTGGCGCCAAACGCTTGCCCACGTTATCTGGGCCGTGTAATTCGTAACGTCGACCTGTCCAAGCCAACCCCGCTGTGGATGGTTGAGCGCCTGCGCCGTGCCGACGTACGCAGCATCGACGCCGCCGTCGACATCACCAACTACGTGATGCTGGAGCTGGGTCAACCGCTGCACGCTTTCGATCTCGCCGAAATCAACGGTGGCATCCGTGTGCGCATGGCCGAAGAAGGCGAGAAGCTGGTGCTGCTCGATGGTCAGGAAGTCAGCCTGCGCGCCGACACCCTGGTCATCGCCGACCACTCCCGCGCCCTGGCGATTGCCGGCGTGATGGGTGGCGAGTACAGCGGCGTATCCGCGACCACTCGCGATGTGTTCCTTGAGAGTGCGTTCTTCGACCAGATCGCCATCGCTGGCAAGGCCCGTTCCTACGGCCTGCATACCGATGCTTCGCACCGCTACGAGCGCGGTGTGGACTGGAACCTCGCCCGTGAAGCCATGGAGCGCGCCACTGGCCTGCTGCTGGAAATCACCGGCGGCGAAGCCGGTCCGGTCATTGAAACCGTCAGCGAACAGCACCTGCCGTCGATCGCACCGATCACTTTGCGTGCCCAACGGGTTGAGCAGATGCTCGGCCTGGTGATCGAGAATGCTGAGATCGAGCGCCTGCTGTCGGCGTTGGGTCTTGGCGTCGCGGCAGATGGGGCAGGGCAGTGGCGTGTGGAAGTGCCAAGCCATCGCTTCGATATCAGCCTTGAAGTCGATCTGATCGAAGAGCTGGCGCGTCTATACGGCTACAATCGCTTGCCGGTTCGTTATCCGCAAGCCCGCTTGGCGCCGCAGGCCAAGGCCGAGGCCCGTGCCCATCTGCCGGAACTGCGTCGGCTGCTGGTCGCTCGCGGTTATCAGGAAGCGGTGACGTACAGCTTCATCGATCCGAAACAGTTCGAGCTGTTCAATCCGGGTGTCGAGCCCTTGCTGTTGGCTAACCCGATTTCCAATGACATGGCGGCCATGCGTTCGTCGTTGTGGCCGGGCCTGGTCAAGGCGCTCAGCCACAACCTGAACCGTCAGCAGGATCGCGTACGCATGTTCGAAAGTGGACTGCGTTTTGTCGGACAATTGGAAGGCCTGAAGCAAGAGCCGATGTTGGCTGGCGTGGTCTGTGGCAGCCGTCTGCCGGAAGGTTGGGCACAAGGACGCGATGCGGTGGACTTCTTCGACGTCAAGGCTGACGTGGAAGCGGTGTTGGGCTTTGCGGGAGCGCTGGACGCATTCAGCTTTGTTCCTGGTAGCCACCCGGCGTTGCATCCAGGCCAGACGGCGCGCATTGAGCGCGAAGGGCGCCTGGTCGGTTTTGTCGGTGCCATTCACCCTGAATTGTCGAAAACCCTCGGTCTCGATCGTCCGGTCTTCGTTTTCGAGCTGGTACTGGCGGAAGTGGCGTCGGGCAAAATGCCGAAATTCAGCGAGTTGTCGCGTTTCCCTGAAGTACGACGCGACCTGGCGTTGATCGCCGATCGCGAAGTGGCAGCCAGTGCTGTGCTGGACGTAATCCGTGAAAATGCAGGGGAATGGCTGACGGACCTCAGGCTATTTGACGTCTATCAGGGTAAAGGCATTGATCCGCATAGAAAAAGCCTTGCAGTTGGCTTGACCTGGCAGCATCCATCGCGCACTCTTAATGACGATGAGGTGAATACCACGACACAAAACATCCTCACCTCGCTTGAACAAAGGTTAAACGCCACGTTAAGGAAGTGACGTATGGGGGCTTTGACGAAAGCTGAGATGGCGGAACGTCTGTATGAAGAATTGGGCCTGAACAAGCGCGAGGCCAAGGAATTGGTCGAGCTGTTTTTTGAAGAAATCAGGCACGCTCTTGAAGACAACGAACAGGTCAAACTGTCCGGTTTCGGTAATTTTGACCTGCGGGACAAACGTCAGCGGCCGGGCCGCAATCCGAAAACGGGAGAAGAAATCCCGATCACGGCTCGCCGTGTGGTCACCTTTCGTCCAGGGCAGAAGTTGAAGGCCCGAGTTGAGGCTTATGCTGGAACCAAGTCATAACGACGAGCTACCCGTCATCCCAGGCAAGCGCTACTTCACCATCGGTGAAGTCAGCGAGCTATGTGCGGTAAAACCGCACGTGCTGCGCTATTGGGAGCAGGAGTTTCCTCAACTCAACCCCGTAAAACGCACCGGGAACCGTCGGTATTATCAGCGCCAGGATGTGCTGATGATCCGACAGATCCGTGCGTTGCTCTATGACCAGGGGTTCACCATCAGTGGTGCGCGCCAACGTATGTCGGGTGATGAAGCCAAAGACGACACCACCCAGTACAAACAACTGATCCGCCAGATGATCTCCGAATTGGAAGATGTGCTGGTGGTTCTGAAAAAGTAATTCAGGCTTTTAAAATACTTCCACATTTCAAAAGCTTGCGGTATATTCCTGATCGCTTCCTTGCGAAGCAAACCCAGTTTCACGCCTAGTCGGGGCGTAGCGCAGTCCGGTAGCGCACTAGCATGGGGTGCTAGGGGTCGAGTGTTCGAATCACTCCGTCCCGACCATATAATTCAAAGGGTTGCGAGATTTTATCTCGCGACCCTTTTTTATTTAAGGCCGTTTTTACCCCTACAAAACGGTTGGCTCTCAGTAGAGTCCTCACTGCTTTCGTCCAGGCTGAATGAAGCATCAGCATGTTGGAAGCCGACGCTGAACTGACCTCGTTACCGAGATGCCACTGACCCAGTCGGATTCCTCGCGAACAATTTCCTGTGCTGGATTCTGCCGATTGGAGTTGGGTCAGCCTTGCGTCGGTACGCAGATCAATTCGGCGTCGGCGCCAAAAGGGCGTTGAATGACCTTCAACTGCCGCTCCCTATAGCGCGTCAGACTACGTTGTGAAATCTGGGCAAAATGCACTCGGCAATCTCTTCAACCACCTCCGCAACGGGTCGTTCGCTGTGACGCAGATGCAGGCCAACATGCTGTACACCCGACTCACGCAACGCCTCCAGCTCCTCAATGAGCGCCATTCGCCCGCCGCGTCCACCGAAACGCAGCGGTTTCATTGGCGAATGCGGATTGGCTTCAAGGTCCAGATGCAGAAAACTGATATAGGGTTTGTCAGCCCCCACCTCTCGCCAGAGCCCTACACGCCGACGATGCTCCTGAGGCGTTCCAGGGTAGGCGAGCCACCCATCCATGTGCTCTCCAATCCAGGTCGGTGATTGTTGGCCAAGTCCGGCAACCAGCAGGGGAAAGGGATCTTCACGCTGCGGTAATAGTTGGGCTCCCTCCGGCAGACGTCCAATGCCTTGGCTTTTCAGCAGTTCAACGGTGTTACGAAAAAGCGCTCCCCGTTGGTCGTAGTCGACACCGAACAGCGGGTACTCCATCGGCCGATCGCCACTGGCCACCCCTAATAGCAGGCGGCCCTCGCTCAGTTCGTCGATGCTATTGGCAGCCTTGAGGGTCAACCACGGTTGTCGTAGCGGCAAGACTACCGCGGCAGTGCCAAGCATAATGTTTTGGGTGATGCCGGCCAGATAACCCAAGTAGGAAAAAATCTCGAAGACCTGTGCAGCATCTCCAAAACTCGGGTCATAGACCGGCACATCCCGCACCCACAGGGCTCGAAAACCGCTGTTGTCCGCCAATCGGGCCAGTTGGGCATGTTGTTTCAGATCGGGAGCGCCAAAAGGGCGCTTTTCCGCCATGCTCAAGCGTTGACCGGCAGTGGACCAATCATTGTCCAGCGGCAACTCCAGTCCGATGGAGAAGTTGTTAGGGCCGAGTAAACGTTGAAAATGTGAGTTCATCAGGTCTCCTGCGCCGTGCGTGATGCAGGGCGACTCCATAGGTGAATACCGACAGTATCTGCGGCTCCATCCCGGAGAAAAATGCATCAGGCAGCACAATAGTCTTGATTAAAATTCACGATTAGAAAGCTTTCCTGTCTGGAGGAGGAAGAGGCAATCACCCTGCGCAATGTTTTGTCGGTGAAAAAGTGAGAGTTTGAATCGATCAATCTTTTGCTTGGCTCTGGGATTTGAGTCGATCGAGTATCACCTTACCCACATCCAGCGCAGAACCAGGGTTTTGACCGGTCACCAGTTCGCGATCGATGACGATATGGCTGGTCCACGGTGAAGTGTTGCTACTGTATACGCCGCCGGCTTGTTCCAGTGCCGTTTGCGGATAGAACTTCATCGCACCGCCATTCAACAAGCCTTTGGCCAGTTCCTCTTCCTGATTGCTGATGACCGTGAATTTGTATCCTGCATAAGTCCAGCCATGCGTTGGGGCTTTGCCGTCGCCTTCGAGTTTCCGAGTGAAGGCTGTTGGGTCGGACAGAGTCGACAGTAGCGCAATCGGGCCATGGCAAACGAGGGCGGTTGTCTTGCCGTTGTTATGGAAGTTGTTCAGCAACTTCCCCAATGCGGCGCTATGCAGCAGATCCTCCATAGGTGCGTGGCCACCGGGTACATAGACAGCATCGAAGTGCTCGTAGCCGATCTGTTCGACCCGCGACAGGCTAATGACCGGTGACTCACCCGGCGAGGTAATCTTGAGGTGCTCCAGCAGTGCCTTGTGCTCCTGCAGTGCCGCAATGTCATTGTTGAAATACATTTTGTCGTTGGACGATTGGTCCAGCGTTGGCGCCTTGCCCGTTGGCGTCGCAAAGGTCACCGAGTGGCCGGCATCGAGCAGTAGTTTTACGGGTTGCATCAATTCGTTCAGGTAAAAGCCGGTTGTAAAGACTTTCTTGTCCTTGAGCTCAAGGTGGTCTGAATCAGACAGCACGACCAGGACGTTACTGGCCTGTGCGTTGAAGGCTGAGGTGCAAATGGTCATTGCAAGGGCGAGACGAGTGATAGGGCGCATGGGATTTCCGAGCAGTAGAGAGTGAATTCGATCAGCAGGTGTCTGATCCCGATACGACTATATTCATGCCTCCATGGGAGATAAACTTGCGCAAAGGAAAAGCACTTGTTCTTTGGAGGTAAAGGTGGGCCGGCGATTCGATTATCTCGCAGACGTAGAAGTCTTCATCACTGTGGTGGAGAAAGGCTCCCTAAGCGCAGGGGCCGTTCTTCTGGCAACTACCCCGTCAGTAGTCAGCCGTGCGATCTCACGTCTGGAAACACGCCTGGGTGTTCAGTTGTTACGGCGCACGACTCGACGCCTGAGCCTGACCGAGGCGGGACTGCTTTACCTCGAACAGTCCCGCGCGGCGTTCTCGCTGATCGATGATGCAGAGCGGACGATCCAGGGGCAGGAAGGCGCGTTGACTGGCCGTGTACGGCTTAGTGTGCCGACGACTTACGGCCACTACCGGCTGCCGGTATTGCTCTGCCGCTTTACTCGGCAGTACCCGCAGGTGCGCATCGAGTTGAGCATCAGCAATCGAAATGTGGATCTGGTGGCCGAAGGGTATGACCTGGCCATTCGCCTTGGGCCATTACCTGACAGTGGCCTGATTGGACGCAAACTTGAGGATGCGCGTTTGTGCGTGGTCGCCGCGCCGGACTATCTCCGGCGTGCAGGTACGCCGCACAGCGTCGACGAACTGCCAGCGCATGCTTGCCTGCCATTTGTGATGCCCAGCAGCGGTCGGGTCGGCCCCTGGCTGTTCTGTGAGCAGGGTATTGATCGGGAGTGGATACCTGAGGCGAGTGTTCAAGTGTCCGACGACGTACTTGGCACTGTGTCTTTGGCCGAGCACGGTATGGGTATTTGTCAGACCTACGATTTTATTGTTCGGGAGCGGATTCAAAGCGGACGCCTGGTGCCGCTGCTCGAACAGTCGAGTGGACGGTCCCGACCGTTCTCGGTGATTTTCCCGCCTCATCGCCAGCTATCGGCTGCGTCCCGGGCGCTGATCGACTTCCTGATTCGCGGGGTGGCAGATCAAGCCCACACGCCACTCAACGAGCGTCAAGCGATCGGATAGGTCGGGTAGTCGGTATAGCCCTGGGTGCCTCCTCCATAGCTCAATGCCCGGTCCGGTTTCAACAATGGCCAGTCGTTGCGTAGTCGTTCAACCAGGTCGGGGTTCGCGATGAAAGGTTCACCAAATGCTGCGATGTCGATCATCCCATCGCGAAGAAATTGTTCCGCTCGTTCCTTAGTCATGCCTCCTGCGAGCACTAGCGTGCCATGGTAGTGGGTGCGAAATTTTTGCAGGAAATCCCGAGGAATGGGCGAACTGCCCCGCGACAGCTGATCCATGAAATGAACATAGGCCAGACCGCGTCGGGAGAGTTGGTCGGCGACATACAGATAGGTTTCTTCGACATCCTCGTAAAGCCCCATGTCAAACAGGCCGCCAAAGGGTGACAGGCGAATGGCGGTGCGTTGCGCACCGATACGTTCAATGACGCTGTCGACCACTTCCAGCAAGAAGCGTGAACGGTTTTCGAGGGTATCGCTGCGGTATTCGTCTGTGCGGTCATTGACCAACGGGTTGAGGAATTGTTCGATCAGGTAGCCGTTGGCGCCGTGCAGTTCAATGCCATCGAAACCGGCGTCAATAGCATTCGCGGCTGCCTGGGCAAAGTCACGAATCACCGCTTTGACTTCCGGCGTGGTGAGGGCGCGGGGTTGGGAGACGTCGACCGGACCGAGCTCGCCACGCTCAGTCAAACCCCAGGCCTGGGAGTTACGGGCAATCTGCGAGGTCGAGCTGACCGGGTCAATACCGCCTGGCTGAATACTGACATGGGAAACGCGCCCGACATGCCATAGCTGCATGTAGATAACGCCGCCGGTAGCGTGCACTGCCTGGGTTACTTTGCGCCAGCCGTCGATCTGTGGCGTGGTGTAGATGCCGGGGATGGCCAAAAAGCCTTCGGCCGAGCGCGAAATGGGGGTGCCTTCGGTGATGATCAGTCCGGCGCTGGCGCGCTGGCTGTAATAAAGCGCAGTGAGGTCGTTGGCGACGCCATCCGGGTTCCGCGCCCGTGTCATCGGCGCCATGGCGATACGGTTGCGCAACGTAAGAGTGCCGACTTGGATGGGATCAAATAATGAGCTCATGGGGACCTGTCCTTTCTTTATGTTGCTCAAGAAGGTAGGCCTGACATAGCAAACTGATAACCCGATCCGGCCGAACATGATTTGTGAAGCCGTTTCACAGTTTACTCAACCCTGCAGAGCTTGGCTGCGTTGTGCATTCGATTCCACTGTATATGGAATTGGTTTCACAAGATAAATGAACGTTTTCTCACTTATTGCTACGTATCGCCAAGTAGCGCTTGTGATATTTTTTCACTAATCAATGAGTGGGGAGGCGGACGTGGATAACAGAGCAGGCGAGATGCAGGTATTTGTACGGGTCGTCGACGCCGGCAGCTTTTCACAAGCAGCGCGACAGATGCTGATGACACCTTCGACGGTCAGTAAATTGATTGTTCGACTGGAGCTGCGTCTGGGGGTACGTCTGCTCGAGCGTTCGACACGTAAGCTGTCGCTGACCGACGAAGGACGCATCTACTATGAACGCAGTAACGCTTTGCTGGCAGAACTCGACGACGTTGAAAGAGTGTTGGCCCAAGGCGCACAGAAAGCACGCGGAACCGTGCGCATCAATGCCTCGGTTGCGTTTGGCACAATGGCGATCGAACCCAATTTGCCGGCCTTCTGGGAAGCCCACCCGAACATCCAGATCAACCTGTCCTTGAGTGATGATATCGTTGACATGTACCTGGATCGAACAGACGTTGCATTCCGTGTTGGCGTGTTGACTGACTCGACCCTACGTGCGAGGAGTATCGGTATTGCTCGGCGCAAGATGGTGGCTTCACCTGAGTATCTGGAAAAGTACGGAGTCCCCGACACCCTCGAAGACCTCGCCGAGCATAATTGTTTGAGCTTCAACTTTCGGCGCTCTAGTCCAGTGTGGCCCATGCATCAGAGTGGCCGCATCGTTGATCGAATCGTCCAGGGCAACCTGCAAGCCAACAATGGCGAGACCGTTCGACGTATGGCCATCGCCGGGGTGGGGATTGCCCGATTGGCGGACTTTCACATCGATGAGGATCTCGCCGCTGGCCGGTTGGTCGAGGTACTCGCGCAAACAGGCCATGACAGCGAGGAAGTCAATGCGCTGTATCAGGGTGGACAGCATGTGCCCCAGCGTATCCGAACGTTCCTCGACTTTATGGTGCCGCGTCTGCAAGCGTTCATGAATCGGGGGTGACCCGCGTGCCGTCGTCAGTCCGTGGATTCGACGACGGCCTTCAGGCGCTCCAGCCCTACGCGGTAGAGTGCCTCGAAATGCCCGATGACCTCGGCCTCATCTGCGCCCTGGACGAGAAAGGTGCTGGACCAGGACGCCAGTGTCCCCCCGTTGCCATCGTCCTTCGCTGACATCGTGCCTACATAGTCAGTGACTGGCGAAGGGCCCTCAAGCAGGGCATAGCTGTAGTGCTTTTCGTCTTCATCAAACGTGAGCAAACGCTCGACAATGATCGCACCGTCGGCAGTTTTGAGGTGACGCAAACGTCCGCCATCACTGAGGGTGCTGCTCGCGATGACATCGAGCCAGCGAGGTAGCCAATCAAACCCGCCGAGTAGCGACCAGACCTGTTCGGCTGGACGTGCAATGCTAATCAAGATACGGACTTCACTCATGTTTTTAACCTGTATGGGAGGAAGGCATTCAAAGAATGACGGATGTAACCAACCAGAGATTGGCGGCGCTGATCAGCAGGAAAATACACCAGGCCATGACGGCGACCGGGCGTGAGATAGCAAAATCACCCATCAGCGTTTTATTGCTGGTGAAACGAATCAACGGATACACCGCAAACGGCAGTTGCACTGACAACACCACCTGAGAAAACACCAACAGATCACACACCGCGGCGTCGCCCAGCCAGAGAATCCCGCACAGCGCTGGCACCATGGCCAGCAGGCGGGTGACGACGCGCTGTTTCCACAATGAAACTTTGAGCTTCAAGAACCCTTCGAGCACGACCTGACCGGCGAGGGTGCCGGTCAACGTCGCGCTTTGGCCCGAGGCGAGCAGTGCCAGGGCGAACAGCACGGCAGAGATGGCCACACCTGTCAGGGGGGCCAGCAATTGATGGGCCTGCTCGATCCCGCCAATCTCAGTGTGCCCGCTGTCGTGGAAGACGGCGGCGGCCACCAACAAAATGGCAACTTGCACGGCGGCCGCAATTGAAAGCGCGCGGATCGTATCTTTGGAACCCCGGCGCAGGGACCGTTTTACCTGCTCTCCGTCATGTGTGACGCTATTGGACCGGGCCAGTGATGAATGCAGGTACAGATTGTGGGGCATGACGGTGGCGCCGATGATACCCACCGCGATGAACAGTGCCCCTGGCTGAGCCAGCGTGTCCAATGAAGGAATGAACCCCCGAAACATGGCGTTTACATCGAGCGTGATCAATGCCAGCTCAATGGCGAAGCACAGGACAGTGGTCGCCACCAGGGCCAGGACGATCTTCTGCACTCGGCCATTGGCGGCACCCTTCAAGCCCAGGATGACCAGTGTGCTGACAGCCGTCAGCACGATGCCGAGGGCCATTGGCAAGTTGAATAGTAATTTGAACGCCAACGCCGCACCCAGAACCTCGGCAATATCGGTGGCAATGATGGCAATCTCCGCCATTGCCCAGTGCGCGAGTGTGGCTGGTCGGCCGTAGCGAAGACGACAGGTCTGGGCAAGATCCTGACCTGTGACGACGCCGAGACGCAAGGCGAGTGTTTGCAAAAGCATGGCCGCTAGACTCGACAGCACCACCATGAATAGCAGGCTGTAACCGAACTGAGCGCCAGCAGCGATACCGGTGGCCCAGTTGCCAGGATCCATGTAACCCACTGCAATCAACAGTCCGGGTCCCATCAGCAGCGAAAGGCGTCCCGGCATAGGCGATGGTGGGACGGCACGCATTCCGGGGTGTTCCGACAACGAAGTCTTTGTTGTCATCGGTCAGTGGGTCCTTTGTGATCGGGCAAGTCGGGGCAGACGCGCCAGCACTAGGGTATGAATGAACAGCAGCAGGCCAGCAACCGAGAGAATTGCCGATACTTTCCCGCTCAAAGCATGGGCGGCCAGCAGACACACCAGAGCCGCTATCTGGGTCAGCAGACGATGGGCCAGCGAAATCCGTGAAGGGCTCGACGCCTCGAACAGGCGGCCGGGCCAAAAGTCTGGCCTGGCTCGCGAAAACGTTATTGCGGCGATGGCCACCACGGCGTATATCCAGACGCCGAGACCGGCGTCACCTTCGGCCAGCGCCAAGCCTATGGCGCTGGCCGTGAGCAGCAGTGCAATGACAACGAACGCAACACGGCTATAGCTCATGGTTTTTCGCTCGAACCCATCGGCGCATCCACCCGCAACCGCAATACATGGAACGGCGGCTGGCTGTCGTCCTCACCCGCATTGAGCAGTGGGTGGCGGTGCAGCTGGTTGGCTGTGATGTAGAGCCATTCCCCCTGGGCATCGAGCTCAACGCCGTCCGGCCAGGCGAGCAATTGATCGTCCTGTGCAAGAATGCGGTAGCCGGCAGGCGACGCTAGCCCAATCGCATTATTCGCGATGTCGGTCACATAGACGTTGCCCTCTGCGTCGACATCAAACCCGTCGCAATGAGGCTTGTCGCACCAGTACTCAACGGCCTCGCTCAGCGGTGCGATGCCTGCAGGTTCCGCGAGGACTTCGGTTGATACTCGATAGACCTTGCGAGCGGACATCGAACCGAAATAGACCCAGCGGCCCAACGGGTCGATCGCGATGGGATTGAGGCCGTAGCGGTAAGGAATGATTTCGCCTTCTGGCGTACGCAGCGAAAGGGCTTTTCCACCGATCATCAGCGGTACATCTCCAGGCATCAACCCCGGGTAGCACTCAAGCGATCGCCATGAAAGACCTGTTTGGAGATCGACCACGACAATGGCCGGATAGTCGCTTTCACCGCTGGGGTTCATCGTCATGTCTGCGATGTAAATGCGCTGACGCCGCCAATCGATCACGAAGTCCTGAGTGAAAGAGCTTGGGCGAAGCACGTTCTGCGGTAGTACGATCAGGCGGTGCAGGCGGTCTTCTCGATCATTCCAGGCGATGAGGCGTGGCTGTTGGCCCGGTCCGCCCATGTCGAGTATCCAGACGATCCCCTGAAGGTCGGTACGGATGCCGATCACTGCGGACATCCCGCGGCCATCCGCCCCGGGTTTACCCGCCCAGGTTTCATTTGGGTAAGCCGGATGCTCACCGTTCTCGGCCACCGCACGTACGGAGATGTCCGGCGCAATGATGGCGGATACCGATACCAGTACCCGCCCATCTGGCATCACCGTCGGATTACCCGGGCGCTCAACCGGGAACGTCGCGAAGATCTCCAGTTGATGGGTGTTCATGACAGAGCCTTGACGAAGGATGCTGCGGTGCCGGCGGTCGGATCGACAAAGATGATATCGCTGGGGTCGCGCCGTGGAGTATCGACAGACACCATGAACAGCGGGTGCTCAAGGATCTCTGGCATGCCGTGGATAGTGAACCTCTTGAAGAACAGCATCTCACCGGGACCGACCTCGAACGGTTCACGGTCGCCCATGAAAAACCTGGCGCGCCCGGACATGACGATGAGGTACTCATCACAGGTCGCGTGGTAATGCGCAGGTGTCGGATGGTAGACACGGAAGACCCGGGCGCTAGCCTCGTCTTCGTCGGTCAGTCTTGAATCAACCAGCAGCGTTTCGGCGGTCTCGGGGAACGTCTTGACGATCGCATCGAGATTAAACGAGGCATGAGGCGCAGCCTCTACCAGTTTTTTTCGGGTGCTTACTTCGGTCATCTTGAAACCCTCATTCAGGTGTCCTTTCAGAGGACGCTGCGATGTTGTTTGTGGGTTCAGGATAAGCATTGGACTGATTGCGGAGAACGCTGCGGGGGAGCACAAGATTTGAGAATTAAAATAACAACTGTGTTTTGACTAGAGCGCTGCGGAGCTCACTAACGCCCCCGAATAACCACTCAGTGCTTTGTGGTATCAGACCAGAACCGCCGGGCTCTCGTTTCGAGTGCGGCTATCACGATAGCAGCCGTCGAGCCTAATGTGACTTCCAGAAAACGCATGAGTCCTGTCTCCAAAATGGTCGAGCCCACATCCTTGCTCAGCAGGATAATGACTGCAGTCCACAACCCAACCCGCCATTCTGGACGATTGGCGATTACCGCTGCAGTCACAGCCGTGACGATCATTAACTCGGTAGAAGGCGCCAAGTGCAGATGTTGCATGGATATCTGACAGAGGATCGCCAGTGTCGCTCCTAGCGTTGTGCCAATCACCCGATTACGGAACTCGGAAAAGGTGTCACCCAGATTTTCCTTGTTGGTGATCAAGGCTGAGACAGGTGCCCACAACGGTTGATGGAGCTGCAACAGGACGGCCATACCGAAGGCCAGGCCCGCTGTAAGGGAGGAGCGAGCGGCGCACACGAACATGATACGGATTCGTGTTCTGCGCGGTAGATCGCTGACGATTTGATGAGGGCGTTCTGACATGCGGCGTCCAGCGACGTAGGAGTGACAGCGACACCACTATAAGTGCATCCGGAGCGACTCTTTTTTGCGAATTCAATTCCAAACAGCTGCGCCCGGTGATGCGTTTCTGACACCGGCTGCCTGCGGCATAGTGATGAGTACTCACTATCGAGTCCAGCTGCGTCGGAGACACAAGATGCAAGTCAGAGCTGCTGTTCTAAGACACATGAATGTTAAGCCGCCTTATGCCCAGAGCAAGCCAATTGTTATTGAGACCATCGAGCTGGCGCCTCCGGGGCCGGGCGAAGTGCTGGTGCGTATCCGTGCCGCAGGTCTTTGTCATTCCGACCTTTCGGTGATCAATGGCGATCGCCCTCGGCCGATGCCCATGGCGCTCGGCCATGAGGCTGCTGGCGTGGTCGAAGCGTTGGGCGAGGGAGTCAGCGACCTTGAGCCGGGCGATCATGTGGTCATGGTGTTTATGCCCAGTTGTGGGCATTGCCTGCCATGCGCCGAAGGTCGTCCAGCCCTCTGTGAGCCGGGTGCGAAAGCGAATGCGGCCGGTACGCTGATCAACGGATCAGTGCGTTTGAGCAGTCCTGTAGGTCACGTGCATCATCACTTGGGGGTCTCGGCATTTGCCGAATACGCTGTGGTGTCGCGCAACTCGGTGGTCAAAATCGATCGAGATCTGCCCTTTATCGAAGCGGCACTCTTTGGTTGCGCGGTGTTGACCGGGGTCGGCGCCGTGGTCAATACCGCGCAATTGCGGGTCGGCTCAACCGCCGTGGTGATTGGTCTGGGTGGCGTCGGCTTGGCGTCAGTGCTGGGTGCAAGAGCTGCTGGGGCGAGCAAAATCATTGCCGTTGACCTTTCACCAGAAAAGCTCGCATTGGCCAAAGACGTCGGCGCCACCGCGGTGGTCAACGGCGGCGACGCGGACGCCGTTGAGCAGGTACTGCAACTGACTGGTGGCGGCGCCGACTACGTCTTCGAAATGGCCGGTTCGATCCGGGCACTTGATAACGCCATGAAAATGACCAAGCGCGGTGGTATGACCGTGACTGCAGGTCTGCCGCCGCCAGGTTCGGCACTGTCCGTCAATGTGGTTCAGTTGGTGGGCGAGGAACGTACGCTCAAAGGCAGCTACATCGGTACTTGCGTGCCGATCCGCGATATTCCGCGGTTCATTGAGCTTTATCGCGATGGTCGCTTGCCGGTGGATCGGTTGCTGAGCGGCCGACTCAAACTGGACGACATCAACGAAGGCTTCGACCGCCTGCATGACGGCAGCGCGGTGCGTCAGGTTATTGAATTTTGAGGAGTGACAGCATGGCCGATACAAACTTCCTGGCAACGCTCGACGATCCCACGTTGTTCCGTGAGGCGAACTACATCAACGGCCTGTGGCTGGAGGTGGGTGAGGGACGCAGCATTACCGTTACGAACCCGGCCACCGGCAAGGTACTGGGGCGCGTGCCTTCATTTGGGGCCAGTGAGACCGCCCTGGCCATCGCCGCCGCCAAGCGCGCGCAACCGGCGTGGCGAGCGCTCACTGCCAAAGAGCGCGCGGTAAAACTGCGCCATTTGTTCGAGTTGATGATTACCCACCGCGAAGACCTGGCGCGGATCATGACCGCCGAACAAGGCAAGCCGCTGGCCGAAAGTCGTGGTGAGATTACCTATGCCGCGTCTTTCATTGAATGGTTCGCGGAGGAGGGCAAGCGTGTTTATGGCGATACCATCGCCTCCCATTCAACGAGCAGCCGAATCATCGTTCAGAAAGAACCCATCGGGGTGTTTGCCGCGATTACCCCGTGGAACTTCCCGGCAGCGATGATCACCCGCAAGGCCGGGCCAGGCTGGGCGGCCGGTTGCACCGGTGTATTGCGTCCCGCCAGTCAGACACCCTTTTCGGCGATTGCAATTGCAGTGCTGGCCGAGCGTGCCGGTCTGCCTGCCGGCGTGTGCAACGTGATTACGGGGCCGGGCAGTGAAATCGGGGCCGAACTGACCTCCAACCCGGACGTGCGCAAGTTGTCCTTTACCGGTAGCACCGAGGTCGGTGCCACACTGTTGGCCCAATGCGCGCCGACGATCAAAAAGACCAGCATGGAACTCGGCGGCAACGCCCCCTTTATCGTGTTTGACGATGCTGATCTGGATGCTGCGGTGCAGGGTGCGCTCGCGTCCAAGTACCGAAACGCCGGGCAGACCTGTGTGTGCGCTAACCGTCTGCTGGTCCAGGACGGTATCTATGATGCTTTCGCCGCCAAACTGAAAACCGCCGTCGAGGCCCTGAAAGTAGGGAGCGGATTTGAGGACGGTGTGACGATCGGCCCGCTGATTGACGACGCCGCCGTGCGCAAGGCCGAGGAGCATGTCGCCGATGCCGTTGAGCGCGGAGCCTCTGTCCTGGTGGGGGGTGAACGCCATCCGTTGGGGGGCAGTTTCTACCGGCCGACCATCTTGGTGAACGTGCCAAGGGAGTCGAAGGTGTTCCGTGAGGAGACGTTTGGTCCCGTGGCACCACTGTTCCGTTTCAGTACCGAGGCGCAAGCCATCGAGATGGCCAACGACACCGAGTTCGGTCTGGCCTCGTATTTCTACAGTCGGGATATTGGAAGGATCATGCGCGTGGCCGAAGCGCTTGAGTGTGGCATCGTCGGGATCAATGAGGGGTTGATATCGACGGAAGTGGCACCGTTCGGTGGCGTGAAGTCGTCGGGGCTTGGTCGTGAGGGCTCCAAGTACGGAATCGAAGACTATCTTGAAATCAAGTACCTCTGCCTGGGGGGGACTTGATCGCTGATAGGTTTGGGGAGATGGCCGCCAGGTCATCTCCTTTTTATTGAGTTTAATAGCCCCATTCCCTTCAAGTAAATCAGTAGCGTTCTCGCTTTAATAAATCATCTTCTGCTGGCGTCGTGCTTTGTTAAAGCATTAGTGAATGCGCTTCATAAGTTATTGGCGTGCAGGTGTTGATTCGTGCGATAGAACTTTTGTATGTGCCGTGCTAGAGCGCCTGCTCTTGCTTTTTAGTCAACATTCTTTTCCCATTCATGCGGTTTATCTTCTCTCGGTGGTATCGGAAAATCCTTTCCTACTTGATCACCACCGAGAACACCACAAATGACTTACTTCAAAAAAGCAGTTGCTCTGCTCGCTACTCTGGCAGCCCTTTCTACGTCCTTGGCAATTCATGCGGAAGAATCCGGTGTCTTTGTCGAGCGTAATAAATCATACGGTGAAAGTTCGAACCAACGTTAAGTCTCCCGTTTCACATCGCTGTCGGTACTTAATTAAATGAACTGAAGTTTTATTCGGTCAATTCGTAGGTCATCGAATGATGTTCATTCAGTGGCCAGCTGTGGAGACTACTAAACATGAACTCGCATACAACGGGGAAGTTGGCAACATCGTCCTCAGTCAAATCGAAGGTTATCAAAGGTGTGGCTTTATCCGCCGTCAGTCTTGCGCTGACGGCGGCCTTGACCGGCTGTGGGCCGGACAACGCCGGTAGTACGCCGGTTGCACCGAGTGTGACGGTCAGCCAGCCAGTCAAGTCCGTGATCACTGACTGGGACAGTTTTACCGGGCGCTTCGAGGCCACCGACTCGGTAGACGTTCGTTCGCGGGTCAGTGGCTATCTGGAAAAAGTCGCGTTTCAGGACGGTGCCATCGTCAAGAAAGGCGATTTGCTGTTCGTGATCGATTCGCGCTCGTTCCAGGCCGCCGTGGTACAGGCTCAAGGCAAACTGGCGCAGGTGCGCTCGCAACTGTCCCTCGCCGAGCAGGAGTTTGCCCGGGCCAATGTCCTGATCGAATCCAAAACCATCGCCCGTAGCCTCTACGATCAGCGCTTGCAGGCGCGTCAGGCGGCGCAAGCCGAAGTCTTGAGCGCCGAAGGAGCATTGACCAGTGCCAAGCTGGATCTGGAGTTCACCCGCATCACCGCGCCCATGACCGGGCGGATCAGCCGCAAGTTGATCAGCGAAGGCAACCTGGTCAACGGCGGTAACAGCAGCGCCACGTTGCTGACCACCATCGTCTCGATTGACCCGATTGATATCTACTTCGATATCGATGAGCAGAGCTACCTCAAATACCGCCGCCAGGCGAATACTGCCGCCAATCAGAGTCAGGTGCGCATTGCGTTGCCGGGTGAAGTCGAGCCGAGCATGAACGGGCGCATGGACTTCATCGACAACCGTCTTGATCAGTCGACCGGGACCTTGCGTCAGCGGGCCCGCGTCAGTAACAAAGACCTGCATTTGAGCCCGGGGCAATTTGGCCGGGTGCAGTTCTCCAGTCAAGCGCCTTACTCGGCATTGCTCCTGCCGGACACCGCAATCGGCGTCGATGCGACCCGCAAAGTCGTCTACGTGCTCAATGCGCAGAACAAGGTTGAAGTTCGCCCGGTGACGCTCGGCAAACTGCATGACGGTTTGCGCGAAATCGCCAGCGGCTTGCAGGCTCAGGACCGGGTGATTGTCGATGGCCTGCAACGCGTGCGGGTCGGTGATACGGTGACGGCTCAGGAGCGCTCGCTGGCCCAGGCCGCGAAAGCGATGGACAACCAGGAGGCGCCGCTATGAGCCTGGGACGCACGTCCATCGAACAACCGGTATTGGCGATTGTGCTGTCCATCGTCCTGATGATTATTGGTGGCCTAGCCTATCTGGTGCTGCCGACTTCCGAGTACCCGGACATTGCACCGCCCACCGTGGTGGTCACCGCGACCTATCCCGGCGCCTCAGCGCAGACGGTCGCCGAGACCCTGGCGATCCCCATCGAACAGGAGGTCAACGGCGTTGAAGACATGCTCTACATGTACAGTCAGGCGACTTCCGATGGCAGCCTGAACCTGACCGTGACCTTCAAGAGCGGCACTGATGTCGACAAGGCCCAGGTGTTGGTGCAGAACCGTGTGGCGCTGGCCACTCCGCGCCTGCCGGAACCGGTACAGCGCAGTGGTGTGACGGTGCGCAAGTCATCGCCGACGCAGCTGTCGACGATTTTTATCTCGTCGCCGAAGGGCACCTACGATCAGTTGTATGTGTCGAATTTCGCGATCCGTAATGTTGCTGATGTCCTCAAGCGTATCGACGGTGTCGGCGACATCAACCCGCTGGGGGCGCGCGAATATTCAATGCGCATCTGGCTCGATCCAGAGCGCGTTGCGGCCTTCAACCTGACGCCGGCA
The DNA here is from genome assembly GCF_900106045.1 of Pseudomonas mucidolens. Lineage (NCBI taxonomy): Bacteria > Pseudomonadati > Pseudomonadota > Gammaproteobacteria > Pseudomonadales > Pseudomonadaceae > Pseudomonas > Pseudomonas mucidolens. The sequence continues at coordinate 1,159,188 of NZ_LT629802.1, forward strand.
GAGATCATCGCCGCCGTGCGTTCGCAAAACACCCAGGTGGCCGGCGGGGTGATCGCCCAGCCTCCGGTGGCGTCTCAGGCGTTTCAGCCAAACCTGATCTTCGAGGGTCGACTGAAAGAGCCTGCCGACTTCGACAACATCGTCCTCAAGTCGGGTACTGCCGGACGCCTTGTGCGTCTCAAGGACGTCGCACGCACGGAAATCGCCGGGCTGGCGTACGTCAACAACACCTATTACTTGCGTAACCCGGCGATCGGCCTGCAAGTGCTGCAACGTCCGGGCGCCAACGCGCTGGCGACGATGAAAGTGGTCGAAGAGACCATGGAGAAAATCGGCAAGGACTTCCCCGAAGGCATCGAATACAGCATCGGTTACAACCCGACGGCGTTTATTGCCGACAGTATCGGCGAGCTGGGCAAGACCATCTACGAGGCGGTCATCCTCGTGATGCTGGTGATCATGATCTTTTTGCAAGGCTGGCGGCCGTCGATCATTCCGATACTGGCCATCCCCGTGTCGCTGGTCGGGACCTTCGCGGTCATGGCGATGCTCGGTTACTCGATTAACAACCTGACCCTGTTCGGGCTGGTGCTGGCCGTGGGGATCGTGGTCGACAACGCCATTGTGGTGGTGGAGAACGTCGAGCGACATCTGGCTGACGGCAAGAACCCGCTGGACGCGACCATCGTGACCATGCAGGAAATCGGCGGCGCGTTGATCGCCATTACCCTGGTGTTGTGTGCGGTGTTTATTCCGACCGCGTTCATTCCGGGTATCTCGGGTGAGTTTTTCCGCCAGTTCGGGATCACGATTGCGGTGGCCACAGCGATCTCGCTGTTCAATTCGGTCACGCTATCTCCGGCGTTGGCGGCGATGATTCTGCGTCGACATGATCCTGAAGCCCATCAGAAGCCGAAAAAAGGCGTCTTTGGTGTGCTCAAGCGTGCCGCTGATGGCTTCAACAGCGGCTTCCTGAAACTCTCTTCAGGCTACGCCGGCAGCGTGCGTGGCCTCGTGGCAAAAACTCCGTTGATGCTGGCGATCTACGCGGTGTTGATTGCCGCGACCGCTTATCTAATGGTGTCGACGCCCAAGGGCTTCATCCCGGTTCAGGATCGTGGCTACCTGGTGGTCATCGTGCAACTCCCTGACGGTGCCTCTCTGGAGCGGACCAACGAAATCTCTCAGCAGATCGAGGCGATTGCCCTGGATGTGCCGGGTGTGGACCGAGTACCGACGTTCTCCGGTTTCTCGATGGTGACCGGTACCAGCTCATCGAACTCGGCCGGCCTGGCGCCAGTGTTCCAGCCGTGGTCCGAGCGTAAAGTGCATGGGTTGACGTCGGACAAGATCGCCGAAGACTTGCGTGAACGTTTGAAAGCGGTCAGCGGTGCAACGGTCATTGTCGCCACGCCACCACCGGTTCAAGGCTTGGGTAGCACGGGCGGCTTCTCCATGCGTTTGCAGGATACTGCCGGGCTGGGTACCGAAGCATTGGCCAAAGCAACCGACGACCTGATTGCCGCCGCCAACGCCACTCAATGCATGACCGGAGTCTATTCACCGTTCTCGGCCCGGACGCCACAGGTGTTCGTTGAATTGGATCGTGAACGCGCCGAAATGCTGGGCGTGCCAAGCAGCCAGATCAACCAGGCCATCGAGACGTACTTTGGCTCGTCCTACATCAACGATTTCAACCTCGTGGGACGTACGTATCGAGTGACGGCGCAGGCGGACTTGCCGTACAGGGTCACGCCAGAGGATCTGTCACGGGTCAAGGTGCGCAACGATGCCGGTCAGATGGTGCCGATTGCCAGCGTGACGCGTCTGCATGAGGCGCTGGGTGTGGAGCGATTCCCGCGCTACAACCTGTTTCCTACTGCGGAAATCAACGGCGATACATTGCCGGGGATGGGTTCCGAGTTCGGGATCAAGACGATGGAACGTCTAGCTGATGAGACGCTGCCAGCCGGCATCACCTATCAGTGGACTGATCTGAGCTATCAGCAAACCACTGCCGGCAACATGGGCCTCCTGGTCTTCCCGTTGTGTGTGATTTTTGTCTACCTGGTACTGGCGGCACAGTACGGCAGCTGGAGTCTGCCACTGGCGATTCTTTTGATCGTGCCGATGTGTCTGCTAGCCGCTGCCGGTGGCGTACGTCTGATGGGGCAGGACATCAATATCCTGACTCAGATCGGTTTTATCGTACTGGTGGGACTGGCGGCGAAGAACGCGATTCTGATCGTCGAAGTGGCAAGGCAGCAGGAGAAAGAGGGGCAAGGCATCGTTGATGCGGTCGTCGAGGCGTGTCGTCTGCGATTGCGCCCGATTCTGATGACTTCGCTGGCCTTCGTCCTCGGTGTGTTGCCGTTGGTGATGTCTGAGGGCGCGGGTTCCGAGATGCGTCAGGCAGTCGGTTCGGCGGTGTTCTTCGGGATGATCGGCGTCACGCTGTTCGGTCTGCTGTTCACTCCGGTCTTCTATGTGTTGATCCGCCGAATGGCTGGTGGCGAGCGTCAGGCACAGTCTAAAACCAACCATTCTGAACAGGGTGAGGCCCATGAATAATTATCTCAGCGTTCCAGGCCTGGTACTTGGGGCCGCGCTACTGAGTGCCTGCGCCTCGCCGGTCATGCCGCCCAAGAGCGACTTGCCGGTCGACAGTTTCGTCAACGCTCAAACGGCTGTACCCGCCAGCGTGACAGACAATTGGTGGAAGCTTTATCAGGACCCGTTGCTCGACCGTCTGGTGGAGCGCGCTCTGGGGGAAAACCTTGACCTGCAGATTGCGTTGGCGCGGATCGATGCCGGGCGTGCACTGCGCAACATCGCCGGAGCTTCCGGCAGCCCTCAGGTCGATTTGGGGGCGAGTGTCGCTCGTCAGCGTATCTCGGCGGATCAGGCGGGTTTCACCGACTCGCTGATCACCGAGCCGACCTCATTGGGGTTAAGTGCGGCCTGGGAAATCGATCTGTTCGGCCGTATCCGTGAAGGTGTGCGCGCTGCCGACGCCGACCTCAACGCGACAGAGGAAGAGGCGCGGGGTGTGCGTGTGGCGCTGATCACTGAAGTGGTCCAGGCCTACGCCGAAGCGCGAGGGCTGGAGGAGCGCCTGGCTATCGTCAAGCAAAGTGCGGCCAGCCAGGCTGAGACCTTGCAGCTGACTGAGCAGCTGTATGCGGCGGGGGACAGTCCTGAAGCGGATTTGCTTCGTGCACGCTCGCAGTCCGATTCCACTTCCGCCCAAGTGCCAGCGCTGCAACTGAACTGGCAACGTTCGCTGCATCGCTTGTCAGTGCTGCTCGCCCAGCCGACCGAGACGCTTTATCAGCAGTTCAAGGAGCGTCCGGCGAACGTCTCGACGGTGTCGTTGCTGGACGCCGGTACGCCTGCGGATCTGTTGCGTCGCCGTCCTGACATACGCGTCGCCGAAGCACGCTTGATTGCGGCCTATGCGCGAGTTGGTGTAGCCAAAGCGGATCTGTTGCCACGATTGAGCCTGTCAGCGGCCCTGGGGTCTTTGATTGATGGTGTGAGCGCCGCCAATCTGGCCAGTTCGACGTTCTGGCTGGCCGGCTTGAATGCTAGCGTGCCGGTGTTTGACGGCGGACGTCGGCGCAACGTGGTCGATCTTCGGGATGCCGAGGCGCGGCAGGCGTTGCTGAGTTATCGACGCACCGTGTTGACGGCCGTTTCCGAGGTGGAGTCAGCGCTGGCTGCTGCCCAACGCAATGCCGAACGTCAGACTTTCCTGGCCAGTGCGGCCAGTCAAGCCAGCTCAGCTGCCGAGCAGATCCAACGAGCCTGGCAGGCCGGAGAGACGCCGTTCCTTGATGTGTTGCAGGCTCAGCGGGTGCAACTGGCTGCGCAGAATGCGCTGTCCCAAGTGAAGACCGCACAGTGGCAGAATCAAGCGGCGTTGGTGAATGCGCTAGGGGGATAGGTATGTAACGACAATTGAAATAAGTTGCGGGCAAGCCCGCCCTCACAGGTTATGAGATGCCTGTAAGGGCGGGCTGCCCGCAATGGCGAAAACAAGCAACGGGGTTCAAATTTTGTCGATCGGCACACCGTGGTTGTTTTTCCACATCAGTACCACGGCACTGGCAATGACCGCGACAACGATCAAGTAGATGTTGAAGATCCAGCCAATGTTTTCCGAGTACAGCCAGGTCGTCAGATAGGAGGCTGTACCACCGAACACCGCGACGCCCAGAGAGATGCACACCCCAAACATTCGAGTGCGATAGCGAGTCGGGATCTGCTCGGAGATCGATGCCGGTTTACAGCCGGTGATGAAGGCCACTAACAGTAAACCTGCGGTTTGCGCCACCATCAGAGTCCATGGCTGGTTATTAATCAGGCCCCACAGTGGAAACAGCGTGACAGCAATCCCCAGCAAAGAAATCAGTGCTGAAATTTTCCGCCCCCACAGATCTGATATCCAGCCGGAAATTGGTAGGAATACCAGGTAGATGACCTGCGCAATGCAGCTCATGGTAAACGCACTGCGTGGGTCCATGCCTTTGACGCTGATGGCGTAGATCGAGGCCGAGGTGACCCAGGTGTAGTAGGTCAATGTGGCACCGGCTTCATAAAGAAACAGACGAACGCCGTGCTGGATGATCTTGGCACGACTCCAGGCTGGTGCTGTCGATTCACCGCCAGCGCTTGGCGAGTGTTCGCTTTCCATCATGTTACGACGCAGCCACAAGGCGAAGACGGCCAACAGGCCACCCGTCGCGAAGGGGATGCGCCACCCCCATTCCTGCATTTCACCCACGGACAACAGTGACGTCAGCAGTGCCATGTAGAACGTCGCGAGTAACGAGCCGCAACCCACCGCGATAAACACTGTGCTTGACCACAGTCCTCGGCGTTTCGGCGGTGCGATTTCAGCGATGTAGGCATAGGAGGTGGTGGTTTCACCGCCATGGGCAAAACCTTGTACTAGCCTGGCCAGCAGCAAGAGTCCTGAAGCCCAGCTGCCAATCGACTCATAGGAGGGAATAAAGGCGATCAGCAGGCTCGCGCCAGCCATCAACAACATGGTACTGAGCAACACATTGCGCCTGCCCAGCTTGTCCGCCAGGATGCCGAAGAAGATGCCGCCAATAGGTCTCAATAGAAATCCCGCGGCAAATACCGCGAGGGTGTTCAGTAATGCAGAAGTTGCGTTGCTTTTATCGAAGAGTGCGGCGGCGATGTACACCGACGCGACGGTATAAATAGTCCAGTCAAACCACTCCAGCAAGTTGCCGACGCCGGTGGCCATCAAGGACTTTCTGCGCAGAGAGGTACGTGTTTTGGCCTGTCCGGTCGAGTAGCCGGACATGGTCTCGGTGATGTTATTCATTGTTGGCTCCGAGATACTTCATAAACCACGGGGTGTGGTCGGTGGAGGTGAATTGCGTGAGGCTCCCTGAGGAAAAGAGGTGTCCAATACGACGAAAATACTGGAGCGAAGCTTGCCCGCCATGGGGCAAACCTCACTCCTGAAAGGTGATCAGGCCTTCATATGTGCCAGTGCCACTTCCTCGATACCGGCGGCATCCAGCTTGTAGTGCTGATACAGGTGTGTCGGCGGTGCAATCAGGCTGTATTCGTCATAGATACCGTGACGCTTGAGCTTCACGCCGACGCCTTCGTCCGACAGGACTTCAGCCACAGCCGCACCCAGGCCACCGAGCACGTTGTGCTCTTCGACGGTCATCATGCGTTTGCTGCGAGCCGCGGCGCGCAGGATGGCGTCACGGTCGATCGGCTTGATCGAAGCCATGTCGATCACACCCACCGAACGACCTTCTGCATTCATCTTGCGAGCAGCGGCGAGTGCCGGATGCACGGTGATACCGCAGGCGATGATGGTCAGCTCTTCACCTTCGATGTGCTCGTGGGCCTTGCCGAATTCGAAGACAACACCGTCCTCGTAAACGATCGGATCGCGACCGCGGCCGATGCGGAAATACACCGGTTTGTCGTAGGTGGCCGAGGCTTTGATCGCGGCGACCAGTTGTGGGCCATCGGCCGGCGACACGACCGCCAGGTCAGCGATCGAGCGCATGGTGGCGATGTCTTCAGTGGCGTGGTGCGAAGTGCCGTAGAAGCCCAGAGAAATACCCGTGTGGTGACCAATCAACCGTACCGGTTGCGCCGAATAGGCGACGTCCATGCGGATCTGTTCGCAGCACAACAGGCCGAGGAACGAAGCAAAGGTCGCCACGAACGGCATCACGCCACAGGTGGCCAGGCCCGCGGCGGCGGTCACCATGTTCTGCTCGGAGATACCGAACTGCAGGTAACGCTCAGGGTACTCACTGGCAAATTTGTTCAGGCCGTTGGAGTACTGCAAGTCAGCCGAGCCGGCCATCACCGGGTAACCGGCCTTGGTCAGTTCGATCAGTGCGTCGGACAAATAAGACAGGCCCGGGTTAAGGGCATTGAGGCCACGGTACTGCCAGGAATTGGGGGAAAGAGGGGCATTCATGTTCAGATCTCCATGACTTCAATTTCAGCGATAGCGCGTTTGGCGTCTTCCGGGTCGAGGTAACCGAGGTGCCAGCCGGGCTCGGTTTCCATGTAGGAAACGCCTTTGCCTTTGACGGTCTTGGCGATGATGCACACCGGCTTGTCGCGGGTTTCATCGGCTTTGACACGGCGCAGGGTTTCGGTCACCTCGGCGATGTTGTGGCCGTCGATGACATGCACTTCCCAGCCAAAGGCACGCCATTTTTCGTCCAGCGGTTCGATACCGATCACGTCGTCGACCGAACCGTCGAGCTGGAAGCCGTTGCGGTCGACAATCGCGATCAAGTGTTTGGCCTTGTGGTGGGCGGCGCTCATCGCGGCTTCCCAGACCTGGCCTTCCTGCATTTCACCGTCGCCGAGCATGACGAACACGTCGTAGACTTCGCCGGTGAAACGTTGGGCCAGGCACATGCCCAGGCCGCCGGAGAGGGCGTGGCCGATGGAGCCGGAAGAGAAATCGATGCCGGGTACTTTGCGCATGTCAGGGTGATCGCCCAGAGGGCTGCCCAGGCGGGTGTATTCATCGAGCCACTCCTTGGGGAACACGCCAAGGTCCGCAAGGATCGGGAACTGACCCACTGCAGCGTGGCCCTTGCCCATCAGGAAGCGGTCGCGTCCCGGCCACTTCGGTTCGTCCGGGCGAATCGTCATCACGTCGTAATACAGTGCGGAGAACAATTCGGCGGCGGAAAACACCGAGGTGTAGTGGCCGGTCTTGGCGATTTCGATTAGGCGGATGGTTTCAAGACGGACGAATTTCGCCCGGTCTTTCAACTTGATGACCGTCTCGGCGGAAGGCACATAGTTACTGGCTTTCCACTGTTCGAGTGTTTTGCGGGGTGCAGACATCTCTACCTCCAATCACAGGCATGAATTTGTTGAAGTTGAATCTCAATGGCGGGGTTTGAACTTCAACCGGATGGTCGTGGGTTCAACGGCGCTTTTGAGTCGGTACTCAGTGGGTCAGGCCTTCCAGCGCGCGCATCGCCCCGATCAGCTCGTCGCATGTTAGTGCGCCGCCTGATACCGAGGAAAAATTGCGTGCGTGAGGGGCTTTCAGGGTGGGTTCTGCCACCTGCATCAACACCGAATTGTCGACGTTTGGCACGCCCAGTTCGGTCAGGTTGCGGGGCAATCCGATACGCTGAAAGAAACTCAACATATCGCCCATGAGTTCGGCGTCGCGGTCTTCCAGCACCAACTGCACGAGCAAGCCGTAAGCCACTTGCCAGCCGTGAACCTGCTGTTGTGCCCCGGGGATTTTCGACAGGCCGCGCGTCATCGCGTGGGCAATGGACAAGCCACCGCTTTCGAACCCCAGGCCGCTCATCAGTAGCACCGCTTCAATCAAGTGATCGAAGGCCACCGTAACCTCGCCGGTACCAGCCTGGGCCAGCGCCGGTTCGGCGTATTGACGAATGATGCGGTAGCACTCGCGCGCCAGCACCAGCCCCGAGAGTGCCGGGCGTGCGCCAAACATGTTCACGCCACCGGACTTGTAGCACTGCTCGGCTTCGAACTTTTTGGTCAGCGCATCGGCAATCCCGGCGAGCAGGAATTGGCGTGGGGCCTGGGCAATCAGCGAGGTGTCCACCAGCACGTAGCGAGGGCTGACGAGCAGATGCCCGACTTCGCTGAGTTGATGATGAGCGTCGTAGACCACGTAATTTTTCGACGTGGGCGCATCGTTGGAGGCCACGGTCGGCATGGTGATCAGCGCACGACCGGAGGTGTGGGCGAGGGCTTTGCCGGCGTCGATGCATTTGCCGCCACCGACGGCCAGGATCATGTCGAACCCGACCTCAGCGGCAGCCGCTCGCAGGCCGGCAATCCCGTCGGCGGTGATCTCGCCGTCGAAGGTGATGTAGTGCAACTCGACGTCCGATTGCGCGCAAGTGTCATCGAGTCGTTGGCGGATCAGACCCAGCACATAGCTGTCGATGACCACCACGGCCTTGCGTCCGCAGTGCGCCAGATAAGTGCCCGCCTGAGCGAGCACTTCAGTGCCCTGGACGTACCGTCCGGGCGAGCCGAAAACCAGATTCATTCAGCACCTCTCACTTCACTGCTTATTGTTATTCGAGGCTCGGCGGCAGGTTGCCAAGTGCTCGGTCTTGTTGTGATGCATGATATATCATGTTTTTAAACGGTCAAGCACTCAAGCGACGAGATGACGTCAGGCGATCGAATACCCGCCATCGACCGGCAACGTCGTACCCGTCACGTAGCGCGCGTTGTCGGAAACGAGGAAGGCGATCACATTGGCCACGTCTTCCGGCGCGCCCCAGGTTTTCATCGGGATACGCGCCATGATCCCTTCCGAGCGCGCCGGATCTTCGAACGCTCGCCGCGACAGGTTGGTCAGAATCCAGCCCGGCGCAACAGCATTCGCGCGCACGCCATCGGTCGCCCAGGCCACGGCCATGCAGCGCGTCAGTTCGGAGATGGCGGCTTTGCTCGACGCGTAGGCCGGGGTTTTCGCGGAGCCGAAAATCCCATGCATCGAGGCAAAGTTCACCACCGCACCGCGTGCGACTTTCAGGCCGGGCAGGGCGGCATTGGTGATGCGCAACACGGCCGTGAGGTTGACGTCGATGACCCGGCTGAAACCGTCCAGCTGCCACTCGCGGTTGTGGTCAATGATGCCGGCGGCATTGACGATGGCGTCGACTCGCTCGAACTGCTCGAAGAAACCCGCCACGGCCTCGTCGTTGGTGACATCCAGCTCCTGATAATGAATGCCCTCTACGCGCTGTTCGGGTTCGCCGAGCCCGACGGTGAACACTTCATAGCCGTCGGCGTGCAGACGTTGTGCCGTGGCCAGGCCAATGCCGGAGCCACCGCCGGTGACGATTGCAGTTTTTTTCATGGTCTTTCCTTATACGGAGAAGGGCGTATCAAACGCCGGTTTTGGAAAACAGAAATTCGGCCAGCAGATCGATCTGGCCGGTGATCATGTGCGCACCTTTATGGATGACGCAGCCACGCTCGGCGGCGGCGCTCAACAGCGGCGTGATGTCCGGGTTCATCACCACTTCGCCGACCACCGTGCCGGGGGCGAGCGTCTCGACGGGCAGCGGCAGCGGGTCTTCAGGCTTGAGGCCCAAAGCGGTGCCGTTGATGACCACATCGAAACCCGTGGCATCGGCGGGCCCGGCATTGATCTGCCGCCCGGGGAACATCTGCCGCAGCTCACGGGTCAGCGCTTCGGCCTTGGCCGGTGTGCGGTTGCTGATCACCAGCTCTTGAATGGCTTCGGCGAGCAACGCGTGGGCAATGCCGGTCGCCGCGCCACCCGCGCCCAGCAACAGGACACGTTTGTCGGTCAGGTCATGGCCCTGTTTTTTCAGGCCGCCGACGAAGCCGTCGCCATCGAACATGCGCCCGCTGAAGCGCCCGTCGGGCAGGCGTTTGGCGACGTTGCACACCTTGAGCAGACGGGCTGTGCCTTGCAGTTCATCGCACAATTTCGCGACCTCCAGCTTGTGCGGAACGGTGACAATCACCCCCGCCAGGTTTTCAATCCCGCGCAAACCTTCCCACGCCGTGGCCAGGTTGGCCGGTGACACTTCCCAAGGCACCAGCACGCCGTCATAACCGAGGCGTTCCAGCAGTGGGTTGAAAAATTCGGGGGTGCGCAAGTGTTTCGCCGGGTAGGTCAGGTGTACGACGACTCGGGTTTTACCGCTGATGGGCATGGGGATATTCCTCTTTCATAAAGGGTTGCAGACGCGGGCAAGGCGGCGCGTCCGAGGATCATGTCCGCGGCTTTCTCGCCGATCATGATGGACGGGGCGTTGGTATTGCCGGAGATCAGGTTGGGCATGATCGAAGCATCGACCACCCGCAGATTGCGTACGCCGCGAACGCGCAGTTGCGGGTCGACCACGGCCATTTCGTCGTCACCCATCTTGCAGGTGCCGACCGGGTGGTAAACAGTCTTGGCGCGCTGGTTGATGTAGCTCAACAAGGCTTCATCGCTGCGCACGCTCAGCCCCGGGAAAACCTCTTCGCCGGTGTACGCGCGCATGGCCGGTTGCGCGAGAATTTCCCGCGACAGGTTCAAGCCCTTGATCGCCACACGGCGGTCTTCCGGGTGAGCGAAGTAACGCGGGTCAATGCGCGGCGGCGTGTCTGCCTTGTTGTCGCTCAGGCGGATTTCGCCGCGACTCATGGGGCGCAGTACGCAGGTGTTGATGGTCGCGCCGGGTTTCTTGATGGTGTCTTGATCGAGGTCGAAGAACACGATGGGCACGAAATGCATCTGGGCGTTGGGGCGTTCCTGCGCATGGTCGGTGTTGACGAAGGCGCAGGCCTCAGTGACGTTCGAGCTGACCGGGCCGCTGCCGAACAGCAAATACTGCAAGCCGTTTTTCACGGTGTTGAAAGCGTTGTCCTGGCCGTAGTAACCGTACTTGCCGTGGCAGTAGGCAATCGTGCCCACTTCGGCATGGTCTTGCAGGTTCTGACCGACACCGGGCAACTCGTGCAGCAACGGAATGCCATGGCGTTGAAGTTCTTCGGCGCGACCGATACCGGACAGCATCAACAGCTTGGGTGACTGAATGGCGCCGGCGCTGAGGATCACTTCTTTGCTGCCGCGAGCCTGCACTCGCTGGCCGTTATGGAGGTACTCGACCCCCACGGCCTGATCACCCTCGATCAGGATTCGTTGCACCGTCGCGTCAGTCACGACCGTCAGGCGATCGCTTTTTTGCGCCACGCGCAGATACGCCACGGCAGCGCTGCAGCGGCGGTTGTTGCGCGCGGTGATCTGGTTGAAGCCGACGCCGTTCTGGCGTTCGCCATTGAAATCCGGAGTGAACGGAATGCCGGCCTGTTGCGCAGCACGCACAAACCCGCGGGACAATTCACACACCTGCTTGAGATCAGAGACCCCCAGCGGACCGCCGGTCGCGTGATAGCCATTGTCGAAGCGCTCATTGTCTTCGGCACGCTTGAAGTACGGGAGCACCTCACGGTACGACCAGCCCTCGCAGCCTGCGCTGGCCCAGTCGTCGTAATCCTCGTGCTGGCCGCGGATGTAGATTAGCGCATTCACCGAACTGCCACCGCCCAGCACCCGACCCTGGGGAAGAATACGCTGGCGTCCGTCCATCGCCGTTTGCGGTTCGGTCTGGTGACGCGACAAAAGCGGGCTGGACAACAGCCGGGTAAAGCCGGCGGGGATGTGAATCAGCGGATGCGTATCGCGAGGCCCCGCCTCAATCAGCAGAACCGAGGCGCCGGCCTCGATCAGGCGACCGGTCAACGCGCAGCCCGCCGAGCCGCCTCCAATGACAACGTAATCGTGCATGCCTTCCTCCGAACAGTGTTGTTCTTGTTTTCATGCATCATATATCTTCGTACCCCCCAAGCGTCAATCCCGGGTTTTGCGAGGTGTCGTTTTTGCAAAAAAGCTGTTGGCGGTTGAAAATTAAATATGATATATCATCGATCATCCGAGAGATGAGCCTCTCGCAAACGTCCTCAAAGCAATAACAAAAAGCCTCCACGACGGGGCCAGGATGACGATCACATGACTCAAATGTTTGCTGCACCCGGACGCTATATCCAAGGCTACAAGGAACTCGAACGACTGCATCGGCATGTGGCCTGGTTCGGTCGACGGTTTCTGGTGATTACCACTCAGGGTCGTCTCGACAGTCTGAAACAGACCCTGAGCGTCAGTTTCGATGCCGAGCACACACAGCTGCACTACGGCATTTTTACCGGCGAAGTGACGCGTCAGGAAATCCAGCGGCTGACGGCAAGCATCAACGCTCTTGAATGCGACGGGGTGATTGGTGTCGGCGGTGGCAAGGTGCTTGACGCCGCCAAAGCCGTGGCCAACCAGGCCAGAGTGCCGCTGTGCATCGTGCCCACCATTGTTTCCAATGACGCTCCAACCAGTTCTCTGTCGGTGCTGTACACCGAAGCGGGCGCGTTTGATGACGTGCTTTTCTATGAACGCAGCCCGGATGTGGTGGTGGTCGATACCTGGATCATCGCCCAGGCGCCGGTACGCCTTTTGGTGGCCGGAATGGGCGACGCGCTGTCGACTTATTTCGAAGCGCGCACCTGTGTCGAATCGCACCGGGACAATTTTCTCGGCAACGCCGGAGCGGGATTGAAGGAGAGCAGCGGCGGTGGCAAATCGACGCTGACCTCGATGTCCATCGCCGAGCTGTGTTATCGGGTGCTGCTGGAAGATGGCCTGCAAGCCAGGCGCGCCGCTGAACAACAATGCGTGACCAAAGCCTTCAATCGCGTGGTGGAAGCCAATGCGCTCATGAGCGGCATCGGTTTCGAAAGCAACGGCGTGGCGACCGCGCATGCGGTGTATTGCGGGTTCAGTGAACTGGGTGCCCGGGCGACGATGTACCACGGCGAGTACGTGGCCTTCGGCGTTCTGGTGATGCTGGTGCTCGAAGGCAAATCCAGCCGCGAACTGGATACGGTACTGAGGTTTTGCCTGAGTATCGGTTTGCCGGTCACCTTCGAAGACCTCGGGTTGGCCGACATCTCGGCACACGAACTCGACTGCGTGGCGCGCACCGCCGCCGACCCCAATCAGACCAGCAAGGTCGAACCGTTCGAAGTGACCTTCGACGAAATGAAAGCAGCGCTGATCGCGGCCAGCGACCTTGGCCAACTCTATAAAGAAGGCGGGTCGTTGCTGGCTGGATGAACCCGCCTGAACGCACCCTCCCTGACAACAGGTGAACTGATGAAAGCATTTCAGGCAAGTCTGCCGCTGACTCTGGATTTTGAGGTCGGGGCGATCAAGCGCATGGGCGAGAAGGTCGAGCCGTTCGGCAAAAAGGTCTTCTTGATGGTCGACCCGTTTCTCCAGGGCAGCGATCTGGTCGCGCAAATTACCGGCAGTTTCTCCGAGCGGGGCATTGGGTTTGTCGAGTTCTACGACATCGTGCCCAACCCTCGGCATACCACGATTGATCGAGCGGTCGAGCAGGTTCGCTATAGCGCGTGTGATGTGGTGGTGGCGGTGGGCGGCGGCAGTGCGATTGACTCGGCCAAGGCGGTGGCGTTCGTTGCCGTTCACGGCGGCAGTTGCTGGGACTATACCGAGCGCCTCGGTGAAGCCGTCAAGCGCCCGCAAAGCCGTGGGCTGCCCTTGCTGGTGGTGCCGACCACCTCGGGCACCGGCACCGAAGCGACTCCGTTTGCGGTGATCAACAATCCTGAACTGGGCCTGAAATGCGCCATCGTCAACCCGCTCATCTACCCTGATGTCGCCTTGATCGACCCGCAGATTCTGGTGTCGAAACCGCCGAAGCTGACCGCGTTGACCGCAGTCGACACCTTCTGCCACGCGCTTGAAGCCTACATCAGCATTCACTGCACGCCGTGGGTGGAAATGGTCGCGCTGGAGTCGATACGCCTGTTCGCAGCCAATGCCCGGCAGTGCGTGGAGCACGGCGATGACCTGGAGGCGCGCGCCCGCATGGCGTTTGCCTCGACCCTCGGCGGCATGGCGATTGCCAGTGCCGGCGTCACCGTAGCCCATGCCTTGGGCCAGCCATTGGGGGCGATGACCGATGCACCGCATGGCGGCACCGTCGCGGCGAGCACGCCGCATGTCATCCGCTGGACGCTGCCGGTCGGTACCGACAAATTCGCGCGGGTGGCCGGGATTCTCGATCCGTCGACGCTGAGCCTTGCTGAAACTGAACGCGCCGCACGCCTTCCGGACATCCTGCAAAAACTGTTTACCACCCTGGGCGTCACCGACACGTTTCGCAGCTATGGTCTGCGCCCGGAGCAAATTGAAGCGTTTGCCCAAACCGTCTGGACCAGTTTCAACCAGGACCTGGCCTGTCATCCGAAAAAAATCAACAGCAAAGAGGAGGTCGCCGACATCGTCAGAATGTGTTTCTAACCGAAGTCTCTTTTACGAAGTTCTAAAGAAAACAGTTTGACCGACCCGTCAGTTGGGTTGGCGGGGTTTTGCATGCTCGAAAAACACTAAGACCAACAATAAAAACAGTTTCGGGAACAATAATAATGACCAACAAAACGATAGTTGCCGTCGGACTTTTGAGCGCCTGCGCATTGCCGGGTGCCCAGGCGGCCAGTTACTCGCCGAATAATTTTCTGCTGGGGGACTGGAACGGCGAACGCACTCGCTTGCATGAGCAGGGCGTGGATTTTCAGCTGACCTACGTTAACGAACTGGCCTACAACACCCAGGGCGGCGACGAGCACAAAGGGACTTACAGCGATCAGTTGATGATTGATACCAACTTTGATCTGCAGAAGTTGGTGGGCTGGCAAGGGGCGAGTTTTCGCATGACCTTGAGCAACCGCAATGGCGAAAGCCTGACTGCCGAGGCCGGGACCAACACGTTGCTGGCTGCCCAGGAAATCTACGGCTACGGCAGCGTTACCCGCCTGGTGCAGTTCTATTACCAGCAGGCGCTGCTGGATGATCGACTGGTGGTGAAACTCGGGCGCTTGCCAATGAGTGGCGATGTGTTCCCGTTTTCGTGCAAGTTTCAAAACCTGACGTTCTGCGGCACGGTGCCGGGTTACATCACTCCCAATTGGTTCACCTGGCCGGTCAGCCAGTGGGGGGCTGCGGTGGCGGCGAAACTGACTGATGAGCTGTCGCTCAATGCCTCGCTGTACCAGGTCAACCCTCGCTTCACCGAAAACGCCCAGGGCCTGAACTTCGGCAGTCCCTCGGGCACCACCGGTTATCTGGCGGTTGGCGAGTTGGCGTGGACGCCAACCCTGAACGGTCTGCCCGGCAGCTATCGGGCGGGGATCTGGCGCAATACCGGTGATTTCAACGATGTCTATCACGACATCAATGGCCAGCCCATCGGTCTGACCGGCAATGCGCCGGATCAGCACGATCAGGCCAGCGGGTTTTACGCGATGGCCGAGCAACGGGTTTATCAGGACCCGGACAACAGCGCTCGCGGCCTGACCCTGTTCGCCAACTTCATCCAGTCGGATCGCGACGTGTCCTACGTGGAAAAAGTCTTTCACGTCGGCGCGTTTATCCGCGGTCCGTTTGCCGCGCGCCCTCAGGATGAGATCGGCCTGGCGATTGGTCGTCTTGAGGTGAATGAACAATCCGCCAAGCGTATCCGTCAGCAAAACGCTTACACCCAACCGGCGCCTGACACCGAATACCCGGTGGAGTTGTACTACGGCATCAGCGTGACACCAGCCCTGACGCTGCGACCGAATGTGCAATACGTGGCCAATCCCGGTGGGTTGAGCGGGGATAAAAGCGTGGTGGTGTTTGGCCTGAAAACCGAGGTCAGTTTCTAAGGATTGCGCGGTTTAAACGAACAGCAGTTGTGAAGAAAAACCCCTGAATCAAGGCATTTCTTTGCTTGCGATTCGAATAATGCATGATATATCTTATTCGGGCGCCTACGCCTGAAACAACAAAAAGGAGACGCAACAGCATGAACACTCTCGTTGATATCGCTGCGGTCCAGCAGCGTGTCGCCGCCCTGAAACTGCCAGGGCAAGCCTTTATTGACGGCCGATTTGTCGACGCGTTGAGCGGCGCGACCTTCGCCAACATTTCCCCGCGCAACGGCCAAGTGCTGAATCACGTGGCGTCCTGCCAGGCTGAAGACGTCGACCTCGCGGTCAAGGTTGCCCGACAGGCATTCGACAGCGGCGTGTGGTCGCAACTGGCTCCCAAGGAACGCAAGAAGGTCCTGCTGCGTTTCGCCGCCTTGTTCGAGCAGCACATGACCGAACTGGCGTTGCTGGAGACGCTGGACATGGGCAAACCGGTGTCCGAAAGCGCCGGTTTCGATGTACATGCGGTGCTCGAGTGCCTGCAGTGGTACGCCGAATGCTGTGACAAGGTCTACGACGAAATCGCTCCTTCGGGACCGGGCGCGCTGGGCATGATTACTCGCGAAGCCATCGGCGTGGTCGCCGCCGTGACCCCGTGGAATTTCCCGATGCTGATGGCGATGTGGAAAGTCGCCCCGGCGCTGGCGATGGGCAACTCGGTGATTCTGAAACCCGCCGAGCAGTCGCCGCTGACCGCGCTGCGCATCGCCGAACTGGCCGCGCAGGCAGGCATTCCACCGGGTGTGTTCAACGTGCTGCCGGGGTTCGGTCCGACCGCTGGCCGTGCGCTTGGCCTGCACATGGATGTCGATACGCTGGTGTTCACCGGGTCGGGTGAAGTCGGCAAATTGTTCCTGCAATACGCCGGCCAGTCGAACATGAAACGGGTGTGGCTGGAGTGCGGCGGCAAGACCCCGAACATCATTCTCAATGACTGCCGCGATCTGGAGAAGGCCGCCGCCACTGCGGCCAAATCAATGTTTTTCAATCAGGGCGAAGTGTGTGTGGCGCCGTCGCGGTTGATCGTGGAGGAGGGCATTCGCCACGAGTTTGTCGCCGAGGTATTGAAGGTGGCCCGGACCATCGCCGTCGGTGACCCGCTCGACCCGGCCACGCAACTGGGCGCGATGGTCGACAAGTCGCAGATGGACCGCGTGCTGGGCTACATCAGGAAAGGTTCGGAAGAGGGCGCTCGCATCATCCTGGGTGGCGAGCGTGCCAGCGGAGCACTGGCCGACGGCTTCTTCATCCCGCCGACGATCTTCGACAACGTCACCAACGACATGACCATCGCCCGCGAGGAAATCTTCGGGCCGGTGCTGTCGGTGATCAGCGCCACGGATCATCTGCACGCGGTGCGCATCGCCAACGATTCGCCGTACGGCCTGGCTGCCAGTCTCTGGACCAGCGACCTGTCGCGTGCCCATTCGATCATCCGCTCGCTGCGCGCCGGCAGCGTCTGGGTCAACTGTTTCGACGGCGGCGACATCACCATGCCGTTTGGTGGTTACAAGCAATCGGGCAATGGCCGAGACCGGTCATTGCACGCCCTGGACAAGTATTCGGAACTCAAATCGGCCTGGATCGATTTGCAGGACTGAGCCGTCAACCCGACACCGGTGCTGTTCGCAACAGCACCTGCATCACCGATCAAAATCAGCGCACTGGAGAATAATAATTATGAAGCTGTCAGCTGTCCGTTCGATCACCACACTAGCTCTGGCGAGCCTTATCGCCAATCACGCCTGGGCGGCGCCCAAGCATGAAATCTATAGCTTGATGCCCAACACCGCGTTGTCGGGGGTGATTGACCCTGACATGCCGGATCGCACCTCGATCAACAAAGCCTTGCCACTGAAAAAGAAGGGCGAGCGCCTGCGCATTGGCTGGACTGAAATCACCTTGGGTAACCCTTGGTTTGTTTCAATGATTGACGACGCCAAAACGATCGCCAAACAGTACAACTACGACATCGAGCTGCAAGTGGCGGACAGCGATGTCGCCAAGCAGAGTGCCCAGGTCGATAACTTCATCACCCTGGGCGTCGATCTGATCGTGATTGACCCAACCGATGTTCTCGGTTCGGTATCCGATGTCGAGCGGGCGGTGGCGGCCGGGATTCCGGTGATCACCGTCGGTACTGCCCCGGACGCACGCGCGCCGGTGATCACCACCAGCACCGGCAATCCCTACGGCAGTGGTTTCGAAGCCGGGCGTTACGTTGCCGCCAAGACCGACCCGGCGAAGGTAATCAATGCGGCGATGGTCATTGGGGTGATGGGCAACTCCACTTCCGAAAGCCGGCTCAACGGCATGATTTCCGGGATCGTCTATGCCCGTTCCGAAGAGCGCAAGCTCGGGCTGTCCAGGGAAGATGCGATGCTCAAGGGCTTCAAGCTGTTCCAGCAAGTCAAGGCCAAGGGCAGTTTCAACTGGCCGGAAGGCGGCTTCAATGTGCTGGCGTGGGGCCGTGGTGACTGGACCGAAGAAGGGGGGCTGGCGGCCACGGAAGACATTCTTTCGTCCCAGGGTGACAAGCTCAACCTGGTCCTGGCAGAGAACGACTTCATTGCCATTGGTGCGATCAATGCCCTGGAGAATGCCGGCAAGAAAAACAGTGTGATGGTCGCGTCCGGTGCCGGCAGTTTTCGTGTGGCGCTGGACTTGATCAAGCAAGGCAAATTGCTGGTCACCGCCACCAACAGTGGTTCGGAAACCGGAGTGGCCGCCATCGAATTGATCCATCAGATGCTCGACAAGGGCCTGAATGCCAACAACCTGCCGCTGGCCTCGTACTTCCCGGTCACGCTGATCACACCGGACAACGTCGACACCTACATCAAGGCAGACAGCCTGCCACCGTCTACCGCGACCGTCCCGCCTTTCCGTTCGATCGAGCAGATCAAAACTGCGATGAAGTGATTTCGCGAGTGTGAAACGGCCTGTGACCGCTGCGATTTCGGGCGGCGGTCACAGCTGGAATGGCGACAGTTTATAGACGGTGAACAGAATGAATGCGATGCACAAACCAGCCGTGGAGATGCTCGACATCTCGAAGAAGTTCGGCGGTATCAGCGCGCTGAACAGTGCCAGTTTTTCGGCCCGCGCAGGTGAAATCCACGCGCTGATGGGTGAGAACGGCGCAGGCAAATCAACTTTGATGAAAATCCTCTCCGGCGCCTATGTACGCGATGCGGGCGGGGTCAGCCTGAACGGTGAAACAGTCGATATCCGCAACCCCGGCGATGCACTCAAGCTGGGTATTTCGATCATCTACCAAGAGTTTGCCCTGGCCCCGCATTTGTCGGTGGCCGAGAACATTTGCATCGACGATCTGGGCAAGAGCAAGGGTTTCGTGCAGTGGGCGGCGATGCGCGAAAAAGCCCGGACGATTCTCGATGAGCTGGGTTTCAGCGATATCGATGTGCGTCAGCCGGTCGGCAGTTTGCCGGTGGCCTATCAACAGGCCGTGGAGATCTGCAAGGCACTGTCGCGCAATTCGTCGGTGCTGGTGTTCGATGAGCCGACGGCGGTGCTCACCTCTCACGAGGCGGAAAAACTGTTCAAAATCCTCGACGAGTTGCGCCGCAAGGGCGCGTGCATTGTTTACGTCTCGCACCGCATGGATGAAATTTTCCGCATCTGCGATCGCGCCACGGTGCTCAAGGATGGCAAGACTGTCGGCACGCTGGAGCTGGCCGAGATTACCGAGCGTGGCCTGATCGAGATGATGATCGGACGTGAGCTCAGCGACCTGTTTCCTGCGCGCAATAAACAGCATGGCGAGGTGCTGCTCAAAGTCGAGCAACTGAATGCCGGACGCCTGGTGCGCGATGTGAGCTTTGAAGTCCGGGCGGGTGAAGTGCTGGGTTTCTGTGGACTGGTTGGTGCCGGCCGCACCGAAACCATGCGCGCGATCTTCGGCGCCGATCGTAAAACTTCCGGCAGCCTTTACCTCGAAGGCCGCGAGATACACAACCGCACACCCCGTGAAGCGATTGCCAATGGCATCGGCCTGTTGCCCGAGGACCGCAAGCAGCAGGGCGTTCTGCTGGAAATGTCGATTCGGGTCAACGGTGCGCTGCGTCCCGACAGTCCCTATACCGGACGCATGGGCTGGATTGCCAGTGGCCGGGAAACCCAGGGGATCGAAGCCTTGCGCCAGCAACTGGCGGTAAAAACGCACTCGATCGAGCAGTTGGTCGGTGACCTGTCGGGCGGCAATCAACAGAAAGTCGCCTTGATGAAATGGGTCGATGCGGGCTGCCGCGTGTTGATCCTCGACGAGCCTACGCGCGGCGTGGACGTAGGCGCGAAAACCGAAATTTACCGGGTCATCAATGACCTCGCCGAACAGGGCGTGGCAATCATCATGGTCTCCTCGGAAATGATTGAAATCATCGGCATGTGTGATCGCGTGCTGGTGATGCGTGAAGGCGCGATCGCCGGCGAACTGGTGGGCGAGCGCATAAAAGAACAAGACATGATTTGCCTGGCAATGGGAGTCGAGCACCATGAGTAACCCTAATTCCAAGCTGGCCACGGCCGAGCTGCTACAGGACAACCCTCGCGCTCAAGCGGGGCGGGCGGACCGGCGTTCGTTGCAGCGCTTGTTTCTGCAACACAACGCACTGGTGATGCTGGTGGTGCTGGCCATCGTCGCCAGCGTGTTGTCGGCGGACTTCTTCACGTATCAGAACATCGGCAATTTGTTGCGCCAATTGACCCCGTTGCTGCTGGTCAGTGTCGGCATGTTGATCGTGATCCTGACGGCGGGCATCGATTTGTCCGTGGCCTCGGTCGCGGCGGTGGGCGGAATCGTAGTGGCGATGACCCTGAATGTGCTGCCCGTCGATGGCAGCATGGGCTTGCTGTTGGCTGTGTTGATCGCGGTGGCGGCCGGCGTCCTGATGGGGTTGGTGACCGGCACTTTCATTGCGTATTTCCGCATGGCGCCCTTTATTGCGACGCTGGCGATGATGACGGTCGCGCGAGGCCTGGCATTTATCCTGTCCAACGGCCAGCCACAACGCCTGGATGACAGGTTGGTCAGTGCTCAATTGCTGCGTGATTTCGGGCGGCTGGCCGATGGCGTGTTGGGCATCCCGTGGCCCGTGTGGCTGGCGGGATTGGTGACTGTCGTGTTCGCCTTGATCCTGCGCTACAACGCTTACGGTCGCCTGACCATTGCCAGCGGCAGCAACGAAACGGCGGTGCGCCTGGCCGGTATTCCGGTAGAGCGTTACAAGTTGGCCGCCTATGGCATTTGCGGTGGCCTCGCGGCGTTGGCCGGCGTGGTCATCGCTTCGCGTTCGGGGGTGGCAACACCGAGTGCCGGCATGGCTTTGGAGCTGGACGCCATCGCGGCCTGCGTGATCGGTGGAGCCTTGCTGTCGGGGGGCAAAGGCACGATTTTCTACACCGTGGTGGGCGTGCTGGTGTTGGGGCTGATCGGCAACATCATGAACTTGCTGAGCGTGCCGGCTTACCCGCAGCAGATCATCAAGGGTGCGATTATCGTGATCGCCGTGCTGTTGCAAGGCGTTGGTCGCCGGGATGCGCGTATTTGAGCTAATCGTCGGCCGGAGTGGCAGGCGTAATTTGATGATGTATGATGCGTTATCTGCGTTTCAGGTCGACAGATTCACAAGTCTTTCGCCTTTTCGCATAGTAATCGACCCAGGAGATCGAGTAACAGTGACCGTGCATAAGCCCATTGATAAAGGCAACCTGAGCGAACGCGTGTATTCCATTATCCGCACCGCGTTGATGGACGGGCAGTATCAACCCGGGGATCGGTTGCGCATCAGTACATTGGCCGAGGAGTTCGGCGTCTCGATCACGCCGGTGCGCGAAGCGATTTTCCGCCTGGTCAGTGATCATGCGCTGGACATGAAAGCCGCGACCTCGATTTATGTGCCGGAGCTGACGGTCAGCCAACTGCGTGAAATCCAGTTGATCCGTCATTTGCTCGAAGGCGAGGCGGCAGGCGTGGCCGCCCAACGCATCACCCGACCCGAAATCGAAAAGCTCGAAGCGATTCAGGACGCTTTTCAGAAGGCCGTCACGGTCGATTACAGGCAAGCCGCCTTGCTCAACCGCGAGTTTCACTTTGGTTTGATCTCGGCAGCGCGCATGCCCGTGGTGTCGAAAACCCTGGAAAACATGTGGGTGATCATGGGGCCGCTACTGAGCCGGTTCCACGCTGAAGTGCCCAAGCGCGAGCTGGCCAGCGCCAGGCACAAGCATTTTGAAGTACTGGAAGGTTTGCGGACTCGCGACTCGGCCAAAGCCAAAGATGCGTTGCAGGCCGATATCGCCTGGGGTGAGCTGATGATCGACTGGCTGGAAAAAAAGGAAAACCTGGCGGAGGTGTAATCGCGCCGTCTCTATTGGCTCATGCTGACCGTGTCGCCCGAGCTCCGTACCTGGAGGCTCGGGCGATTGCGTTTTTACGCCGGGTCGAACGGCTTCGAGGCTGACTCGCTCAATCTCGCAACCCACTTGCCACCTTCGCCCCCTTCTTTGAGTGCCTGCAACGCCTGCGGCAACTGGTGGAAATCGAAGACCTGACGTTTGGGCACCGACAGGCTCCCGTCCAGAGCGCTGTCGAGCAGGCGTTCGCCGGCCTGTTTCAGCCGTTGCCGATCACACAGGCTGGCGTGGGTATGGAAGCTGTTGAGCGCCACTTCGTGCAAGGAAATCGCGGTACTGAAGGCTGGCAGCGGTGCTGTTTCCTGACGATCCTGAATGCACACCAAGTGGCCGTTGTACCCCAGCAGCGGGGCCAGTTCGGCGGCATGGGCGCCGCTGACGGTGTCGAACAGCGCGGTAATTCGACGCTCACCGAGGCTTGCCTGAAGGGCTTGCGGCCAGTTGTCGTCCCGGTAATCGAACACTCCAATGGCACCCAAGGCCTTCAGGCGCTCATGATGTTTGATCGCGGCCGTGGCCCACACGCGATAACCGCGCTGCACTGCCAGTTGCGCCAACAGCAAGCCGACCGCACCACCGGCACCGACCACCAACACATCCCCAGGGGCGGCAACCGGCACCTTGTCCAGTGCCTGCCAGGCGGTCAGGCCGGGGCAGGGCAACGAGGCGGCGGCGGTGTCGTCCAGCGCAGCCGGCACCGTCAGTACCGTGGCGGCATCGAGTAAACAGTATTCGGCGAAACTGCCATCGCGCTCCAGTGACTGGTGATACGCCACGCGAGTCCCTGGATTGATCGGCACACCGGCACCGCAGGCAACCACAATTCCCATGCCGTCGACGCCGGGAACGTGGCCGGTCTGCCAGGCAGCGTGACCCCATTCAATGATTTTCCAGTCCACCGGGTTGAGCGCTATGGCGCGGTTGGCCACCAGGACTTCACCCGGGCCGGGTTGCACCAGCGGTTTGCGGATCAGTTGTAATCCGTCAATACCTTGACCAGCGGTCCAGGACCAGGCAGCGAAATCAGCTTGCATCGAGAGTCCTCATGAATGGCCGGATTGAACCTATTTCAATCCGGCAACAGGCTTCGAGTGGCATGGGTGCGCCACACTTACGGTCGTCAGTATCCCTTCAGGCATCCACCGAGAGAACGTTGATGTACGCAAAGGTGTTGTGAACATGAATCATCAATTGATTCGATGTACTTCCAGGTGCCACAGATTATTCATGCTTGAACGCGTCATGGGTCAGTTGGTAGTCGAACTCCGCTGATAAGCCAAGATCGCCGCCGCAAGATCTTCTACTGACGCGCCAACCGACTTGAACATTTTCATGGCCTGGGCCTGGTCCTTGAGGGCGGAGCGGCCGGCATGTTTGTCAGCGCACAGTTCGCTGAACTTGGCGATGACGCCGTTGCGAATTGGCTGGATCAGGTCACCGGTCTCTGCGAGAGCACCTTCGCGGGTATCGACGAAAATGCTGCAGCGTGCCACGACATCGTCGTCGACTTCGCGCATGACAGGGGTAAAGCTGCCGACCAGATCCAGATGCACCCCCGGCTGTACCCGCACAACCGCCACATGTCGCCACGGGTGCGGGTCTTTGTGGACTGGTTGGGGGAGGTGTTTGCTGAGGTGCGATGATGTGAGGGGGGGAATGAGTGTCAGGCCAGTAACGATCTTTGGAAGCGTGAACTCGAACGGGCACCTAACGCGTTTTAGTTTTATAACACGGTAATGAATATGGCAAAGGTGCAGCCAGATCGCTTCGCAGGCTGTAGCGTGGCGAATATGGTTTTTGATTTTTCTGACTGCGCTTTTGGCCGATCCTGTTGAAAATTACGCCGAAATCGTCGCCGTGAAAAATGACGCAATGGAGATTGAAATCCCCCGGGTTTGAGTGACGAACCGTGTCAGCTTTTTCATACGAGCGCGTAAATGATGCATTTCTAGCCTCAAACTCGACTGCTGTGACTACCCCGGCTTTTTCAACAGAATCGGCCGAAAGCTGCCCCTGAGCACCGACAATAACCGGACACCACAGGCCCTTCGTGTCTGTCTCAGTAAGCTAGGTCAATTCAGCATTGATGAATCTGACCTATGAAGGCGGTAGGGATCCAGCGACGGCGGATGCTGGAAAAAACATCATCGGCTCATTCGGTGGATGCTCGTAGGTTGAGGACAATACGGCGCTGAGTCGATCGCCCAACAGATTCCAGGCGCGTTTCTTCTCTTCGGCATAGTCGTGATGCAGGTAGTGGCGTCTCACCCGAGAGCCGGCCAGCACATGGTTTTGACAGCGATCGATGACGTCCAGGCTGACACTCAAGGCCTGCATCATGGTCGCTCCCGTTCTGCGCAGGTCATGCGGTGTCCAGTCACCGTTCTGGCCGTTGGCAAGGACCAGCGTATCGTCATGACGCCGCCTAGAGAGGGCCTTGCGGTTTTTGAACCGCGCCTGGCGATCGCCGACCTGTTTACTCACCACCTTCACGTCCACATGTCTGTCATCCTGTTTGTTCGGAAAGCACCATTGGGAGTCTCCCGTCAGGGTTTTGAGCTCCTGAAAGAAATAAAGGGCAAAGGGGGAGAGGAAGACATGGTGGTCCTGTTTCTTGCCCCGGGTACCTTTGACGTTTTCACTAGGGAGGAACCAGGTTTGCTGTTCCAGATCGACATTTTTCCATTCGGCCTGGAGCAACTCGCCAATCCGGCACAAGGTGCCCAGGCTGATCCAGAGCGCGAGCTGCGTTTCCTTCTTTAGCGGTCGAATGCCGTCGTATTTTTGGCCCGCGGGGAGGGCGTCGTAATCGGCGGTCATTTGCTGGAAGCGGTTGTGCAGTTCCAACAGCTCAGCCGGCGAAAGAATGCGGCTTCTTTCCGCTTCGTAGTCGGCCGGGATCAATGGGGAGATGTCGACCAGTTCCGTCGGATCACCCTCAACCAGTAACGCCCGCCAAGGTTGGCGCTTTCTAGCCCAGCTGAACATCTGGGTGAGGTCGGCGAAAAAGCTGATGGCTTGCCGGTGAGCGCCGCGGTTGACCACGGCGCGGATCAGCGCCCGAACATCGTGTTCGGAAACATTGTTCACCGCGGTCTTGCCGAGTGCCGGAAAAAGGTCCTTGTTAAAGCGTCGTTGCAATTCAGCATTGCCATCTTTCCGCGCCACGCCATCCAACAGCCACGCCTTGGCCAGATCCTGGACGGTCAGCGTTTTCACCTTCGTCATTTTTACTTGTTCAGCCTCTACGTTAGCAGCGGCGTATGCCTGTGCCTTGGCGGTTTTCTTGTGCTCGTTGGGATTGATTTGCTCATCAATGAGTGCCCGTGCCTGGTTGCGGGCCTTGCGGATGTCCGTCAGGGATTTGCGTGGCCAGGACCCGCAGGCGTATTCTTTGTTCTGGTCGCCCCACCGATAGCGATAGAAAAAGCTGACCGACACGCCGTCCTTACGCAGGGAAATTCGACCTGCGAGATTGCCATCTTCCCGGAGGATGCGGCCGGCATCGTTGGCGGTCAGCGACTCGAGTTCTCTGATGGTAATTTTGGCCATGAAACGGACTCCCCCTACTTTTACCCCCACAAAAACGTCGGCTCTTGATGGACGTTACTGGACTCTCGTAGAGCAGAACGCCGCTGGAGCTCAAGTAAATACTAGCTTAGAAAAATCCAGAGTAAAATTTTGGAATCTTTCAAGAAGTATAAAAAAGGAGATGGGGTGCTAGGGGTCGAGTGTTCGAATCACTCCGTCCCGACCATATAATTCAAAGGGTTGCGAGATTTTATCTCGCGACCCTTTTTTATTTTTATGCGTTTTTACCTCTACAAAATCACTGGCTCTCAGTGGAACCTTCAAAAGAGAGGGAAGCCGCTGACGCTGACGCTGATGCGATGGTTCCCTAAGTGTCGTTTCGAGTGGGTTTAGTTCTATCATGAGCTAGCGTTCATGCATGCTCTGTTCCGATCACTCGCCGGATATTGCCCTTATGAGAGACCTGCCGCCCACCGCGACCTTGCGCGCATTTGAAGTTGCCACCCGGCACTTGACCTTCACTTCAGCCGCACAGGAGCTACATGTTACTCAAAGCGCGGTCAGTCACCAGCTCAAGCATCTCGAGGCGCTTTGGGGGCTGCAGTTATTTGAACGTGGCAAGGCGTTACGCCTCACGGCAGCGGGGGTGGCGCTGGCGCCCATCGTGCGGGAGTTTTTCATGAGCCTGGAGGCGACTTTGGGTAATCTGCGCGAGCAAAAAGGCAGGGTTCGACTCAGCGTCAGCACCACCTATTCCTTCGCGCTCAAGTGGCTGCTGCCACGTTTGCCGCGTCTCTCTCGCCAGCACCCCGAACTGCTGGTCTCGCTGGACACCACGGATAAATTCATCCACTTCTCCCCCGGCCAGGCTGATGTTGCGATCAGGCTCGGTAAGGGCAATTACCCTGGCCTGTATTCGGAGTTCCTGTTCGGGGAGCAGGTATTTCCTGTGGCCAGCCCCGAACTATTACGAAGCGTTGGGACACCACAGAGCCCCGCAGAGTTGTTGCATTTTCCGTTGCTGACTCGGGATGGTGCCGAGCTGGTGCCAAAGTGGGAGGTGTGGTTTCAAGCCGTCGGGCTGGCCTATTTACCGCTCAGGGAAAGCGTCAGGTTTGGCGATACCAACATGACTGTCGAGGCGGCCTTGCTCGGCCAAGGTGTCGCGTTGGTGCGCAGCGGACATGTCGAGAATGAAATCTGCGATGGCCGTTTGGTGCGGCTGTTCGATGTAGCGTTCCCATCGCCGCTTGCATACTACTTCGTCTGCCCCAAGGGGATCGAATCTCAGCCTCATATCGCCAGCTTTCGCCACTGGTTAGTCAGTGAGGCGTTGAAGGTACAACGCGTAGAACCGTAGGTCATGAGCATCTACTCATGCTGCGATGAGGAGACTTCTCTTTAGTCCCGGCACCGGACTACCTACAGTGGCGCATGCCTATTCATCTCATCTTCCTAGTCCTTTTCGCCGCGCTCCTGCATGCGAGCTGGAACGCGCTGCTGCGTAGCGGTGCCGACCGGCTGTGGGCCATGACGGTGATGTGTATTGCCATTGCAATGGTCTGTATCGTCGCCGCAGCTTTCATGGCGCCACCCGCAGTTGAAAGCTGGAGCTATGCGCTGCTTTCGGGGTTGCTGCATGTGGGCTACAACTTGTTCCTGGTACGCAGTTACCGAGTCGGCGACCTGGGGCAGATCTATCCGATTTCACGCGGATCGTCGCCGGTGCTGATCGCCTTGGGTGCAGCCATTTTTGCCGGAGAAAGAATCACGCCGGGCGAGTTGCTCGGTGTTGCGCTGGTGTCAGGTGGGATTATTTCGTTGGCCTTCAAAGGGCGCAGTCTGTCGGTTCCCAGCTTGCCCTATGCACTGGGAACAGGCTGCTTCATTGCGGCCTACAGCGTTGTCGACGGCATCGGCGCCAGGCTATCCGGCGCGCCGCTTGCCTACACCGTGTGGATGTGCGCGCTGTGGGGCGTGCTGATGCCGGTGGTCTACATCGGCCTACGTGGCCCGCGCAGCTTATTCTCCGTCCGGCCAGGAATCGTTACCGCTATGGTTGGCGGACTGGTCTCTTTGCTTGCGTATGCAATGGTCATCTACGCCATGAACGAAGCGCCGCTGGGCGCGGTCTCCGCATTGCGCGAAACCAGCGTGCTGTTTGCGTTGCTGATCGGTTATGCGTTCCTTGGCGAGACGCTCACCGCGCGCCGGATACTGGCATGCGTCGTGATTGCCAGCGGCACCCTCATCATTGGCTGACTTGGCCAACTGCTCAGGAGGTAGATTCAATGATCAACGTCTCAAAGGCACCGCTGATCCTGATCACCGGTGGAAGTCGTGGAGTGGGAGCGGCCACCGCCCGGCTAGCTGCCGCACGCGGCTATGACGTTGCTATCAGCTACGTTGCCAACGAGTCCGCAGCGTTGGCGGTGGTTGCGGATGTGCAAGCATTGAGGCGCAGCGCGTTGGCTGTGCGGGCCGACAGTGCGGACCCGCAACAAGTCTACGATTTGTTCGCAGCCATCGACCACTCGTTCGGACGCATCGACGTCCTGGTCAATAACGCCGGGATGCTGGCGCCTCAGTCGCGTCTGGAGGACCTCGGCTTCGAGCGGATGCAGCGCATCTTTGCGGTCAATGCCATTGGGCCAATACTCTGTGCTCAGCAAGCGGTGAAGCGCATGTCTTACCGCCACAACGGCCCGGGAGGCGTGGTGATCAATGTCTCATCGGCCTCGGCGCGCCTTGGCAGCCCCAATGAGTACGTCGACTATGCGGCGTCAAAGGGCGCCTTGGAGACCTTCACCCTTGGATTTGCAAAGGAGGTGGCCCGGGAGGGGATACGCGTCAACTGCATTCGCCCCGGACATATCTATACCGACATGCACGTCAGTGGCGGTGAGCCGGGGCGGGTCGATCGTGTCAAGGACTCGATCCCCATGGGGCGGGGCGGTCAGCCCGAGGAAGTGGCACGGGCGATTCTATGGCTCGCCAGCGCGGAGGCGTCATTTGTTACCGGTACATTCCTCGACGTGACGGGTGGTAAATGAGCCAGGGGCTCGGATTATCGACTCCTTGCGCGCGGTTTCAAGTCGCAGCGGACTGCTTAACCTTACGACTCAAACCCGGTGTCTTGCCCGTAATGCGCTTGAATGCACGACTGAAAGCGGCCTGGGATGTATAGCCCAAACGCTGCGCCACCTCTTCAATCGGCAGCCTTTCGAGGGTCAACCATTGGCTCGCAAGCCGCATTCGCAGTTCGGTGACGTAGCGCAGCGGGGTCATGCCAATCGTCACCTGGAAGCGCTCCGCGAAGACCGAGCGTGAGGTATTGCAGTGGTCGGCCAACTGCGCAACGGTCCAGTCGCGGCCCGGTTGTTGATGGAGCGCAAGCAGTGCACCAGACAAGCGTGGATCGCGCAAGGCGGCGACCAGGCCAGAAGCATTCCCGCAGGCGCACTCGACCCAACCGCGAACGACCATGGCAGCCACCACGTCAGCCAACCGCGCGAGGATCCCGGCGAAGCCGACACGGGCGGCGCTGACCTCGCGTTCCATGGTGGTCAGTATCGGCACCAGCCCGGGGTAACGCTGACCGCCGGCATCAATCAGCATGAGGCCCGGCATCAGCCGGCCAAGGCCATGAATACTACCCATTTCAAACTCCATGCAACCGCTGAACAAAATAGTGCTCGGCGTGGGGCTGGCATCGGTGCCGGTATCCACCGCGCTGACGGTGTCACCTAAGGGCGCGCCGTCTAGACGATCAATGTCCTGAACAGGCGCGTCCGGATGGGAAAACAGCTGATGAGCTGCGCCGTGGGAGATGAACACGGCGTTGCCGGCAGACAACGCGTAGGTGCTGCCGTCCTCCATTCGCAATACCGCATTGCCGACGGCCAGGAAGTGGAACCAGGCGTGCCCAGGTTTTTCCGCGAAACTCAATCCGAAAGTTGGGCCCGCTTGGATACGCCGGTATTCAACGCCACGCAGGCGCATGCCGCGCAATAGCTCGTTGATGAGGTCCGAGGAAAGAGCAAACTGATCTGCAGGCATCGTTCAGGTGTTTTAGTCAAAAAGTAGAGACTTTGGATCATAGATCATCCAGTTTTCGGCGCCTAGACTTCGGCTCGCAATGAAGATTGGGAGATCGTGCAATGACTGACTGTGTATGTAACGCCGTATCCGACTGCCATCCCGGCGTCGGCGCGGACGTAGAGCCTGCGACGCCCGCGTGGATGGCCGTCTTCTCGTTGGCAATGGGTGTGTTCGGGTTACTGACCGCTGAGTACCTTCCGGCCAGTTTGTTGACGCTGATGGCTACCGACCTGGGAGTGTCCGAAGCGCTGGCTGGCCAGGCGGTAACGGTGACAGCCGTCGTGGCGTTGTTCGCTGGCTTGTTGGTGCCAGGCCTGACCCGCAGCATCGACCGACGTTGGGTGTTGCTGGGTTTTTCCACGTTGATGGTCGCCTCGAATCTGTTGGTCGCCATTTCCTCCAGCTTCGCGGTGCTGTTGTTGATGCGCATCTTGCTGGGCATTGCCCTTGGCGGGTTCTGGAGCATGGCGGCGGCGGTAGCGATGCGCTTGGTGCCGAATGCTTTGTTGCCTCGGGCGCTTTCGATCATTTTCAGCGGTATTGCCATCGGGACGGTAGTTGCAGTGCCGCTGGGCAGTTATCTGGGCGGGTTATATGGCTGGCGCAGCGCGTTCTTTGCAGCGGCGGCGGTCGGCATAGTGACCCTGGCTTTCCAGTCGTTCACTCTCCCGCGCCTTGCGCCGCGCCGGCCGGCACGCCTGCGCACCGTGCTCGAGGTGTTGCAGCGCCCGGGCATTGCCATGGGCATGTTCGGTTGCGTGCTGGTGCACAGCGGGCACTTCGCGATGTTCACTTACGTTCGGCCATTCCTAGAAGGGACTACCGGCATCGGCACGCAAGGGCTGTCGCTGATGTTGCTGGGGTTCGGTGTGGCGAACTTCGTCGGCACGCTGTTAGCCGGGAGGTTGCTGGAGCGCCACCCTCTGGCCACTCTGGTGTTGATGCCCGCGCTGGTCGGCGTCGCAGCACTGCCGTTGGTGCTGTTGCCGGCGTCGGTGCCGGGGCAGGCGGTACTGCTGGCGATCTGGGGCCTGGCCTTTGGTGGTGTGCCGGTGGCGTGGTCGAACTGGGTCGCCCGAGCGGTACCTGATCAGGCGGAAAGCGCCGGAGGCATGGTGGTGGCATCTGTGCAGTCCGCCATCGCAACGGGCGCGGCCGCTGGCGGTGCAATGTTCAGCCTCGGAGGCAGTGCAGGCGTATTCGTAGCGGCGGCCGTGCTAATGCTGCTGGCCGCGTTGCTGATTGCACTGCGTGTCCGAATCCCTTCTGCGCATGGTATTCGCCAGTCCAAGCCCGCGTTGCACCTTTGATCCGGTTTTTCAAACCGCTTCGATCCCGTCCGTATTCAGGAGATACACCATGAACAATACGACGTCTCACCAAGGACGCCTCAAATCGTTGCGCGCGGCAGGTATCGGCAATGCGCTCGAATGGTTTGACTGGACCCTGTACGCAACTTTTTCGGTGTACCTGGCAAGCAATCTGTTCGACAAGACCGATGCGCGCTCGGCGATGCTCTCGACCCTTGCCGTGTTTGCGGTTGGCTTTGTCGCTCGCCCTGTGGGCGGATGGATGTTTGGCCGACTGAGTGACCGACTGGGGCGGCGGACCATCATGGTGATCACCATGCTGCTGCTTGCGATCAGCAGCCTTGGCATCGCGCTTATCCCTGATTACCAGAGCATCGGCCTGTATGCCTCGGTCGCGCTGCTGTTTTTCCGCCTGATGCAGGGGCTCGCCCATGGCGGCGAGACAGGGGTGTCCTACACCTATGTCGCAGAGATCGCCCCAAGCAAACACCGTGGCTTATGGTCGAGTTCCGTTTATGTGGGGGTGACGCTGGGAGTGATGGCAGCAACGGCCGTGGCGGCGTTGCTGACTTGGCTGCTGGGCGCGCAGGCCATGGGTGACTACGGCTGGAGGATCGGTTTCGCCATTGGTGGAGTACTGGGTATTTATGCGCTGTTTTTGCGCCGTAGTGCGCAGGAATCTCATGTGTTCGTAGAGCAGCAGGGGCAAGCGCGGCCGCCGCGCAAGCTGTCCGTAGGGGAGATGCTACGCGTCGCGCGTAACATCGTCATGCTTGCAGCGGCCGCCAATGTCACTTACTACGCGTGGGTCACGTTCGGCGCTTCGACGGCGATTGCCCAAGGTATGGACGCCACAGGTGCCTATGTGGCCAGCCTTCTCGCGCAGATCCTCTGCGTGTGCTGGTTGCCGGTCTGCGGAATGTTGTCCGATCGGGTAGGACGCCGGCCCATGGTCATCGCCTGGGGCCTTGGTGTGATCGTGCTGACCTATCCCATCTCGATAATGGTGACCACTGAACCCTACACGCTGTTCCTAGCCCAGGTGCTGGGGCTAGGCGCCTGGTCGTTGATCGCGGCGATTTTCCCTGCAGTGCTGTCCGAGCAGGTGCCGACCCAGGCACGGGCGCAGGGCGTCGGTTTGGTCTCGTCGGTTTCAGTGGCGATCTTTGGCGGCACCGCCCCTTATCTACACAACTATCTTAGCGGCGCCGACCTTGGCTACCTCTACGTCAGCTATGTCATCGGGTTGGGAATAGTCACTGTCCTGGCAGGGTTTCTTATCGACGAAACGGCGGGCATGGACCTTGCGCACATCGAGGCGCCTGGCGTTCGAGTCAGCGTAAATACATTGGCTGGTCGAGCCGCAGAATCAGCCGAACAAAGGAGTGCGACTCTATGAATTCCATAGACCTCAAAAACGCCGCTGCACGAGGCGAACGACCGGGCGCCAACGCGACCGTCAGCCAGACGTCGGGGCCACGTCAGGCCGCACGCGAGACCTGGGTCGAAGTCCCTTCCGAGTCGGGCCCGGCGGCCGCCTGGTGCTACTCCGATCGCCGCGCCTATAGCCCGGGTGATTCGGTTTGCCTGTATCTGTCGTCGAACCGCCCGCAAGTGAGACTCCGGATCTACCGTGATGGCGCCATCGCCCGCACGCTGCATACCACCGAAAACCTTGATGCTCGATTCCACCCCATACCCGAACGTGCCTATGAGCAGGGCTGCCAATGGCCTGCCTTCATGCAATGGACAATCCCGGCGGATGCCGAGCAGGGTGCCTATATGGTGGAAGTACGGGGCGGCGACGACAGCGTCCTTGGGCATCATCTGTTCATCGTCAAGGCGCTGCGCAAGCGTGCAGATGCCTTGGTGCTCGTCGCAGCCACATCGACGTGGGCCGCTTATAACGACTGGGGCGGTGCCAATCATTACTTTGGCATCCACCCCGGCACGCCGCGTGGTCGATCACCGTTGCTGTCGGCCCAGCGCCCTTGGGCGCGAGGGCAGGTGTGGCTGCCGGAGGATGCGCCCCGTTGCGTCAACGCGACCCGGCCCCGCAAGCCAGGGCCGGCGCGCTATGAGTTTATCGAATGGGCCAGCCTCAACGGTTACGCCAAGTACTACGCGCTGGCGGGGTGGGCTTCTTACGAGAGACCTTTTGTGGTTTGGGCCGAGCAGCAAGGTTATACAGTGCATATCCTGACCCAGGACGATTTGCATCATGACCCGCACGCGCTTGAGGGCTACGCCTGCGCCGTCTTCACCGGGCACGACGAGTACTGGACGCGGGAAATGCGCGACCATGTCGACGCCTTTGTCGAGGAGGGCGGCAAGGTCGCGCGCTTCGCTGGCAATTTTATGTGGCAGATCCGCTTGGAAGACGGTGGCCGGCGGCAAGTGGCCTACAAGTACGATGCCGGTACGCTCGATCCTGTGGCCGCTACCGAGCCTCATCGGCTAACGGGGGCTTGGGAAGATCCGCGGGTAAATCACCCCGGGGCAACGACGTTCGGGGTGAATGCTCTGCGCGGGATATACGGCAGCTTTGGGGGAATGGCACCGCGCAACCCACGCGGGTACACAGTTTTCAGGCCTAAGCACTGGGCGTTCATGGGGACGGGCCTGGGTTACGCGGACATGTTCGGAGACGAAGCCAACATCTTTGGTTATGAGGTGGATGGCCTGGAATACACGTTCGTCGATGGCCTTCCAGAACCGCTCTGCACAGACGGTGCGCCCGGTGGTTTGCAAATCCTGGCAATGGGCTGGGCGACCAATGCCGAGCATGGCCGCGCCGAGGACGCCTATTCATTCATGCTCGGCGATGGCGATGCCCGGTTTCGTGCTTCCATCCTGGCGCCTGACCTTAACGACGCCAGCATAGATTTGCATAGCCGCGGGGCCGGCATGGTGGTGCACTTTCACAAAGGTCGAGGTGAGGTCTTTACTGCCGCCACGTGCGAATGGGTGCATGGGCTCATGCAGGCAGACATCTACACCGAGATGATCACCAAAAATGTGCTTGAACGTTTTTTGCGCAATACACAGGAGGTTGGCTGATCGCCTCGAAAAGGAGGTAATGGCTTTCGGTGTAATAGATCCAAGGTTTCTGCTTCATCTGCAACACTCCTTCTGCTCACACAGAATTTAGTGGCGGTCAGCAACTTGCGTTCCTTGATGGTGATTTTCGCCATGAAACGGACTCCCCCTACTTTTCCCCCCACAAAAACGTCGACTCTTGATGGACGTTACTTGACTCTCGTAGAGCAGAACACCGCTAGAGCTCAAGTAAATACTGGCTTGGAAAAATCCAGAGTAAAATTTTGGGATCTTTCAAGAAGTATAAAAAAGGAGATGGGGTGCTAGGGGGCGAGTGTTCAAATCACTTCGTCCCGACAATATAATTCAAAGGGTTGCGAGATTTTATCTCGCGACCCTTTTTTATGTTTGGTCGTTTGTACCCCTACAAAGCGATTGGCTCCATGTGGAATCTACAGCGGATAACCGACGCTGGCAGGTTTAACATAGCAACGCAGACTTAAAACGACCCATGCGTTTTCACGCAGTCTGGACCCAAAGATGCCGGTCGTCGGTCACAGCATTCTGCCAGCCCCGGTCTTCGCGTTACCGGCCGCCGCCCGTGGAACGCTATTAGGCGGCGTAACTGACTTCTCTCCAACGGCATTTGACTTCCGTTTAAAAGGATGTGAACACGTAACTTGCGATCAAGCGTGTCTCGTCAATATCTCTGGCGTCGTCACTACGATAGGTCGCGTTCCTCAACCGCACAGAAAAGCCTTTAAGGCTCCCCTGAAAGGCGTAGCTCACATCCACATCGCGCTCCCATTCCTTCTCGGTGCCGACTTTCTTCAATCCATCTCCATGGATGTACGCCGTAAAAAAGCTCAAGCCGGGAATGCCCATGGCTGCGAAGTCGTAACCATACCGCAGCTGCCAGCTACGTTCGCCTGCGCTTCCGAAGTCGTGGTATTGAACGTAGTTGGGTAGGTAGGGGTTATTGATGTAAGGAAAGCCCGTAGCACCGCCCATGACCTGATAGGTCGCCATAACACTGTGCCCATTATCCAGGTTGTAGCCGAACGCGGCAGCGTATGCGCGGTTATCAACCTCTCCTGCTTTAGCTGCGCCAACATCACGACTTGAGAAGGCACGCAGGTCAGTGGTCAACATGCCTTTGCCGAGGCGCGTGTTATGTATCAATCCAGCGAACTGCTGACGGTACACGTCATCAAGCTCGCCATAAAAGTACGTTGCACTCAGTTCTGGCGTTAGCTTGTAGGTCCCGCCGCCATATCGATAGTTGTCGCCGATACCGGTTGCACGATAGCGACCATCTTTCACTGCGAGGGTTATGTCCTGAAGGTCGGTAGAGTCGGGTGCGATTGTCTTATCGAATTGCGCCAGGTTCAGGGTCAGGCGATCTACATCGGTAGAGTTGATCTGCCAGCCCTGGAACGTCTGAGGAAGCAGTCGGCTGTTGTTGTACTGAAGCACTGGAACCTTTGGCAATGACATGCCGTAGCGCAGTGATGTTTGAGATACTTTGAGTTTGACTCCATAGCCTGCTTTTGAGTATTCATCAGCGGCCTCACCGGAAGCCCGTTTGGGGAGCAGGCCGCTACCGGAACGGTTTGGGCTCGAATCCAGTTTGTAACCTGCAAACACCAGTGCGTCGGCGCCAAAGCCGATGATTCCCGGTGTGTATCCCGACTCATAGTTGAGCAAAAAACCTTGGGCCCATTCTTCTCTTTTGGATACGCCCGTTCCCTGACGAAAATCCCCGTTATAGTAGAAGTTTCGTGCTTCCAGGCGAATCTTGCTGTCTGCGATAAAATCATCGGCCATTGAGGTGTCGATGGAGATAAGTGCAGGTGTGAGCAAAGCAACATATAAGGCGCGGTTCATTTTTATTATTTTCCTGACGCAGGGAGTCGCTGCTCGGTGCTGGACCGAACAGTGACTGTTTAGAAGTGGTGTGATCGATAGAGCAGAAGTTTTACGGCTTGGTGCCAAGTTCCTGGGCGAGCTTGTCGCGATCCAGTTCTTTTTCCCACGCTGAGACAACCAGCGCGGCGACACCGTTACCCACCAGGTTAGTCATGGCGAGTCCGGTGCCCATGAAGCGGTGGATACCCAGAATCAACACCATGCCCGCCACCGGTACAAGCGGCACCACCATCAAGGTGCTGGTCAGCATGACAAAGGCGGCGCCTGACACACCGCTGGCACCCTTAGAGGTGAGCATGGCCACGATGACTAACGTCAGTTGTTGAGAAAGTGACAGGTCGATGTTCAGCGCTTGAGCGATGAAGAGCACCGACATCGTCAGATAGATGTTGGTACCGTCGAGGTTGAAGGAGTAGCCGGTGGGAATGACCAGCCCGACGACAGGTTTGGAGCACCCGAGTCGCTCCATCTTTTCCATGATCTGCGGCAGCACCACTTCCGATGAGCTGGTGCCAAGCACGACCAGCAACTCCTCTTTGATGTAAGCGATAAAGCGCAGGATGCTGAACCCGCAAACTTTCGCCACGCCACCCAACACCACGATGACAAACAATGCACACAGGATATAAAAACTGCCGACCAGTTTCATCAGCGGCAGGAGCGCACCGACACCGTAAGTACCGACGGTGAAAGCGATGGCGCCGAACGCGCCGATGGCGGAAAGCTTGGCGATGATGTGCACAATGCGAAAGAACACGCCGGACAGCCCTTCGATCATGTCGTAGACCGGTTTGCCTTTCTCGCCCATGGCTGACAGTGCGCACCCGAAGAGCACGGAGACCAGCAATATGCAAAGCACGTTACCTTCTGCAAACGCCTGCACAAACGTCGAGGGAATGATTCCCATCAGAAATTCGACCATGTGCATGTGCTGAGCCTTCTCGGCGAAACCAGTGACCGCCGACGCGTCCAGCGAATTCACATCCACATTGAAACCTGCACCTGGACTAAACAGGTGACCACCGATAAGGCCGATCAGCAGTGAAACAGTGGAGATGACTTCGAAGTAGAGCAGTGCTTTCCCTCCGACTCGACCCACTTTTTTCAAATCGCGCATACCGGCGATGCCGGTAACGACTGTGCAAAAAACCACAGGGCCGATAATCATCTTGATCAGCTTGATGAACGCATCGCCCAGCGGCTTGAGGTCGGCAGCAAATGTGGGCCAGAAGTGTCCGACGGCGACTCCCGCGATAATCCCCAAAAGGACTTGAAAGTACATCGCGCGATAGAAGGGCGGCTTAGTCTTCACCTTGATAGGAATGCTTACGTTTACCTGAGCAGATGCAGGACTGGGGTTCATGGCGTTCACTCACTGAAAGTCTTATTTTTGGAGGTGCAGCAAAGGTGTTGCGCTTAGCGTCCGTATAGCTTCATCGGGTTATCGATCAGCAGTTTTTGACGCAGCAGAGGATCGGTACAGAAGTCGAACATCAGGTCAACCAGCTCGCCGTCGTTGGGCATATCTTTACTAATGTTCGGATGCGGCCAATCAGTGCCCCACAGGACGCGTTCCGGCGCTAGCTCAATCAGCTTCTGCGCGAACGGAACGGCATCTTCGAATGGTCGCCGCCCGACCGATACACGCTCTGCGCCACATACCTTGACCCACGCCAGCGGATTTTCCATCAGTTGCTGCAATGCCAGGAAGGACTGCTGCTCAATACCATCCTGCGCTTTGACGCGACCCATATGGTCGATGATGAAAGGTACGGGTATCCGCGCCAATCTGTCCGCATAGGTCAGGATGTCCTGTGCATCAAGGTGCAGGACGACATGCCATCCCAAATCCGCAAGGCGGTCCACTGTGCTATCAAAGACGTCCAGATCGGGTGCGCCACCCAGGTGTGCAACGAAGTTGAACCGCACGCCACGAACACCTCCAGCGTCCATCTCGGCAAGGTATTCATCGGTCTCACTACCGTCAACGATTGCTACGCCTCGATACCGTCCTTCACTGCGAGCGATAGCGTCCAACATCGCGCGATTGTCACTTCCGTGACAACTGGCCTGGACAATTACACCGCGAGTGAATCCCAAGTGGTCGTGCAATGCCCGTAACGTTTCAAACGGGGCGTCTGGCGGGGTATAGCTACGATCTTCTGCATAAGGGAAGTCAGCCGCAGGGCCGAAAACGTGGCAGTGAGCATCCCAAGCGCCCACAGGAAGTGGCTGCTTTGGTTTTGTAGGATTGGCGTCAGGGGCGAGGCAGGTTTTCATCTCGTGTCCTTTAGTTATCGTTAGCGGAAGCGATAGCCGATGGTGGCCGTCTCGACGCCTTACAACAACAAGACACAGGCTCTAGCAGTTATGCGGATTTTGCATGCATCTATTCAGTCTATGCAGATCTCACGAACCAATGACATTGTCTGTTCTGCTAGGCGAGACAGCGGACGCTGCTCAAACGTGGCGATAAATAAGTGTGTCTGGATGGACGGATCAACGATCTGTGCAGCTTTGAGTCCTTCGAGCTTCCCGTCGCCGTTTGCCAGAGCCGAGCGAAACAGTACGCCGTAGCCCATGTTGAGATTGATCAGCTCCAATAGCGACGGGATGCTATCGACCTCCAGGCAAACATTCAGATGCACCTCATGCCTCGACGCTTCATTCTCGATGAGGCGGCGTATGGAGTGAGGTTCGCTGGGAGTGATTAAAGGGTATTGGCCCAAGTCTTTCATCGATACCTGGGAAGGGAGGTTGGAGTGCTGGCTACCTATGAGCATCAATGGTTCTGAGTGGATGTGCTCATATTGCAGTTGTGCGCTGTGGCCAGGATTGAAGAGCAGTGCGAAATCCAGGCGACCCAGAAGCAGCCACTCGCGCATCGAATGAGTCAGGCCTTCCTTGATCCCCAATATGCAGTCAGGAAAGCGCTCTCGGAAGGCAGAGACCACTGCCACGGTGTGGCGCCGGGAAATACTGGGAGGAAGCCCGACCACTACCTTGCCAGACAATGTGTCGCGTTGTTCGCGCAGGTCTTCACGCGCCACCTGCACCTGCCGCAAGATGCCTTTGCCATGATCGAACAAGCGTTGCCCGGAAGCGGTCAGTAAGACGCCTCGGCCATTTCGCAAGAGCAGATGCTCCTGCAGTTCGACCTCAAGCTGCCTGACCTGACGGCTAACGACCGACTGAGAGATGTTCAGTACGGCGGCGGCCTTGGTGAAGCTTCCGAACTCGGCCACCCGTACGAAACATTCGAGCTGTTTTAGATCCATGAATGCGACTCTGGGAAAAAGGCTATGTTACCGCTTTTCCCGGACAGTGCTTTCATGAGCGATTGGACTGCCATACACCGTGTCGATCAGGTTTATCCAGTCGAATGGCTCAAGGTGTGAGTAATCAATATCGGCATCA
This sequence comes from Pseudomonas mucidolens, assembly GCF_900106045.1. NCBI lineage: Bacteria > Pseudomonadati > Pseudomonadota > Gammaproteobacteria > Pseudomonadales > Pseudomonadaceae > Pseudomonas > Pseudomonas mucidolens. The sequence continues at coordinate 1,198,832 of NZ_LT629802.1, forward strand.
AGCATGGCATCGACGAGCCCGAGCTGAGCGCTGACGATGGCTTGGCTCATGTTCGGAACCACGTCGACGTCGCGAGCGGTTTTTGCGACCTCTTTCATTTCCTCTGCGCGACGCCGACCGTGCTCGGCCACGCGACTGATCAAGTAGTGGGGTAGGGCGCCGTCCCAACCCATCTGCGGAAAACTCTGGTGCAGTGACGCCAGCACCTCACCCTCGGCATGGTACTGGCGAGCGGTACTCAGACATTCAGTGGTGAGTGCTTCCAGGCCTTTGATCATGATGCTTCGACACATCTTTATCGCTGACGCTACGCCAATCACATTAGCCACTACCCGCACGTTCATGCCTAGCCCGCTTAATCGTTCAGCGACCAAGGTGGCGTGTTGGCCGCCTAACAGGATGGGTGTTTTCAAGCGTTGTGGTGGTACCGGCGCCATGACTGCGGCATCAATGTAATCGACGCCATGCAGCTCCATCGCTTTGGCTGCTGCCCGCTTCGTAGAGGGCGCCACCGAGTTGATGTCGATAAACAGTTGTCCGGGCTTCATCAGTGGCGCCGCGTTCAGTGCGACTTCGAGTGCGTTATCCGCTGTGACGGCTGAAATGATCCACTCGCCAAGCGCTGTCGCTTGAGCCGCACCCTCGCACAGTTGAACGCCACACCGCTGGGCTTTTTCATGCAGCGCGGCTCGTTTGGCCGGGTCTTCAAGGAGTCGATCATAGGCGTAGATCCTCACGCCCTGTGCTGCAAGATCCTCGCCCAGAATGGCACCGGCTTCGCCGAAGCCGATCATAGATACGGTCGTGGTCATTACGATTTCACCGTTTTTTGCCAGACGTCGCCAGGAATGAGCACGTTGCCTTCGAACAACAGCCGTGCCGTGCGCACCAACCCGCAACCGGCTAACTGACCGTCAATTACACGCAGCTCCACCGTGAACTCGCCGGTTGGATGCTCGACAGACAATTGGACTCGATCACCTGCTTCTACTTGGGCCAAACTGCTCGCGACTGTCCCTTGAATCAGGCAGGCAGAGGCGACACTGACAGCGCCGAACACCCCTATAGATGTGTGACAGCGGTGAGGAATGAAGGTACGGCTGCCAATAGCGCCTCCGTTGCGGGGGGCTGCTATCAGGGACATTTTCGGTACTGTGCGATCGCGCACATCCCCCAGATTCATCAACGGGCCCGCCTGCAGCCGGATCGATTCCAGCAACGCTTTGAGCGCCATGTTGGCGTCCAGTTGCTCGGGGTTTTCATCGCCCGTGCACCCCACATCAGTCGCCCTGATCAGCACAACAGGCATTCCATTGTCGATACACGTCACTTCAATGCCATCGAAGCGGTCAATGGCATTTCCGGTAGGCAAGAGCGCTCCGCAACTGGAGCCGGCAATGTCTTCGAACTCGACAATCAGAGGAGCACTGGTGCCAGGAACTCCATCGATGCGGGTATCCCCTGCGTACTCGACGATGCGACCTGGTGTGCGGACGTTAGCCACGGCGATCTGGCCGGTGTTCATCATGAAAATCCGTACGGTCGTCAGCGATTCGTCTGCGCTGATCAGCTCTCGCTCGATTGAAAAGGGGCCGACGCCGGCAAGGATGTTTCCGCAATTCTGGCCGTAATCAACTTGAGCGTGTTCGACTGAAACCTGAGCAAACAGATAATCGACATCAGCATCCGGGCGATCTGAACGGCTGATGATGGCGACCTTGCTGGTCAGCGAATTTGCTCCCCCGATGCCATCTATCTGGCGTGCATCGGGTGAGCCCATGACGGCCAGTAATACTTGATCACGCAGCTTACCTTCAGGCGGCAGATCGTCAGCCAGGAAGTAAGCGCCCTTGGATGTACCTCCACGCATCATGAGGCACGGAATTCGGGTCTGGCGCATGAAGGTCATCCTTGCAGGTCTGTGAGGCTGTCGTAGTAAGTCAGGCCCCGGTCGACGAGCTTCTGACGCATCTCATAGATATCCAGCCCCAATTCGCCGGATGCCAGGCGCACCCGTTTCTGCTCTTCGATTCGAGCGCGTTTTCGGCTGGTTTCAAACACGCCGGGTAACTCTTCGCGGCGAACAATGACCACGCCGTCATCGTCAGCCACTACGACGTCACCGGGCTCGACCAACTGGCCGGCGCAGATGATCGGTATGTTGACCGAGCCCAGGGTTTCCTTGACCGTGCCTTGGGCATGAACCGCTCGCGACCATACCTTGAAGCCCATGTCCCGCAGCGTCCGGGTATCGCGTACCCCGGCGTCAATGATCAGGGCCCGTACCCCTCGGGCCATCAACGAGGTGGCGAGCAAGTCGCCAAAGTAGCCATCGGTGCATGGCGACGATGTCGCGACCACCAGAATGTCGTCGGGTTGGCACTGTTCGACGGCTACGTGAAACATCCAGTTATCGCCCGGCGCGACCAACACGGTCACCGCCGTTCCGCTGATGCTCTGGTTCTGCTGGATGGGACGAATGGCCGAATCCAAAAGACCTTTGCGTCCTTGGGACTCATGCACGGTGGCAACGCCGAAGCGATCCAGTTCGTCGATCAGTGCCGAGTCAGCACGGGGAATATTACGTACCACAATGCCGGTTTTTCCGATCGGTGTGCTCATGCCAGATTCTCCGTCACCCGTGGGAAGAGGCTTTGGTAGCCCTCGGCATATACGATGTTACGGGTAGAGGCGATACCCACATTGCGCTTGGCCTGTACACCGCGTTGCAGGGCGACACGGGTGTAGTATTCCCAGAGATGCTCCTGGCCCGCCATGCACTGGATGGCGGCGTATTTCTTGTCCCAGACCTCGGTGATGTCCAACAGCACATCCGGGCGCCATTCGCATTGCTCGGGCTGATGGGGTTCGAAGCTGTAAACGGGTGGGGCACCCACAATTTTTTCGCCAGGCTTGTAGCCTTCGGCCTGAGCGATGATGCGGGCTTCCTGCGTCAGGTTCATCGCCAGCGGGTGATCGTAGTTGTAGGGGTCTTTGATCGAGTGACTGAGGACGAACTCCGGTTGCACGCGACGAAACACATCGGCCAAACGAAACAGTGTCTCTTTATCGGCGCGCATCGGGTAGTCGCCGATGTCGAAGAATTCCACGCTCGCGCCAAGTATCTCCGCTGCGGCTTCAGCCTCGCTGCGACGCGCGGTTTTGACCTTGTCTTCAGACATCTCGCCTTTGCGCCAGAGCTTGGCCGACTCACCTCTTTCGCCATAGGACAAGCACACGATGTGTACGGCATAACCTTGTTGGGTGTGCAGGGCGATGGCGCCACCTGCGCGCCAGACGAAATCGGCAGAGTGGGCGCTGACGACTAATGCAGTTTTTGTTTTATTGATCATCGAAGGGCTCTTCTTGCGGCTGTTTGATAGCACCCACAGTCGCATTTGAGGGGGAGGTTGAATAATGCGTTCGGCGGCAATAGGTATGCGTTTTACTTATCGGGATGAGTTATGCATGCTGTGCACCCGCTTTCTCGAAAACTCGGCAGGTAGGCATGCACAGTCCTGAGTTGCCCAATTTGATGCAGGTTCGCGCGTTCCTTCGCGTTGTCGAATACGGCAGCGTATCCAAGGCATCTGCCGTGCTATTTCGTGCACAGCCTGTCGTGACACGCGCCATCCTGGCGCTGGAGAAGCGCCTCGGCGTCTTGCTGTTCGAACGCACCGTCAATGGTATGCGTCTGACCAATTACGGAGACCGTGTCATTCCTCGGGCTCGCCGGGCCCTGGAGGAATTGCTAGCCGTTCCGTCTTTGCTGGGGCACTCCGCCGAGCCGCTTTACCTGTTCCAGAACCGCCGCCTGGAAATGTTCGCGAAACTCTGTGAAACCCACCATATGCAAACCACGGCGAGTGCCCTAGGCGTTTCGCAGCCTGCGATCAGTGCCGCTATCAAAGTGCTGGAGCAGGGCAGTGGTGCGGGCCTGTTTGAACGCACGCCCCACGGTTTGCTGCCGACCCGCGCGTGCCTTGCAATGTTGCTGCGAGTGCGGCGAGCACTGAATGAACTGCGTCACATCGATGCGGACATCGCCGCGTTGAGTGGTTCCCTTCAAGGTGCCGTGCACGTGGGGGCCTTGCCGCTCGGGCGCACGGGAATACTGCCAGAAGCCATCGTGCGCCTGACCCTGGAACACCCCCACGTACGAGTCGTCACAAACGAAAGCCCGTTTGACCTGCTAGCCAGTGAAATGCGCGCTGGCGATGTGGATTTCGTACTCGGCGCTCTGCGCCCGTCGGTCTACGCCAGCGATCTGCATAGCGAAGCCTTGCTGCGGGAGGAAATGGTGATCCTGGTACGCCGCGACCACCCTTGGCTGGAGCGGACGCCTGTCTATGAGGACTTGAGTGCCGCCCGCTGGATCTTGCCTCGCGCCGGCTCTCCGGCACGGCAACTGCTAGACGCGTTTTTTGCCCACATCGGCATCGCCGCACCCAGCCCAGTGATTGAAACGGGCGACCTGGCGATTTTGCGCGGTGTGTTGCTGCGCTCAGACATGCTCGCTGCTGTTTCGGCGCATCAACTGGAACACGAAATGGTCAGCGGTGAGCTGGTGCGACTGCCGCTTTCCCTTAGCCACACCACGCGCCCCATTGGCCTGATCTCCAGAGCGGGGGCGTTTCAATCGCCTGCGGCGCAGGCGTTGATGGACAAGATTCGGGAGGTGGTAGGAGAGGCGGCGATGAGAATTACAGAATCGACCTGACGCAGGTTTGACCCCGACGTCGCCCCGCCATTCGCCAGCAAGGTGCAGTGCCTTGCGTATGTCAGTCAGGGATTTGTGCGGCCAGGAACCGCAGGAGTACTCTTTATTTTCTCCTGTCCCACCGATACCAATAGAAAAAGCTGACGGATACACCGTCCTTCATCATTGGCGGTCAGCGACTCGAGTTCCGTGATGGTGATTTTGGCCATGATATGGCTTCCCCTTACTTTTACCCCCTCAAAAACGCCGGCTCTTGATGGACGTTCCTGGACTCTCGTAGAGCAGAACACCGCTGGAGCTCAAGTAAATACTCGCTTGGAAAAATCCAGAGTAAAATTTTGGAAGCTTTCAAGAAGTATGAAAAAGGAGATGGGGTGCTAGGGGTCGAGTGTTCGAATCACTCCGTCCCGACCATATTTACTGAATAAAATCAGTCGCTTAAGCCGATCAGATAGATCGGCTTTTTTGTGCCTGCGCAAAACCCGCGCAAAACTACCCGGTGATTTCACTGATATTTAGGTCTGGAATCGCCTCGGACCAGATGATTTCCTCGTGGTCTCGCTGGTAGTTTTGGTCATGCCCTCGCTCGCATGGCCTGCGATCTTCTGCCCATCCTTTCCGGCTTTCTTGTACAGGTGTAGCGATAGCGCTCGAACCTCATGGAAGCCCGGCATCATGCAGTACGATCCGGCGGTAAGAACCTCCTCAGAAGCGATGCTCATCGCTATCCCGTTGCGTGGACACGTTGGTGCGAAGTGAGGCGTGGGTAGGCCGGCGGTGAAGGTGTGGCCGTTCACCAGGCAGGTGAATTGCGCGTTGCTCAGGCGACTGTCGACCTTGCCTTTGGTGACGCTGTCGCCGTGGTAGCCGAAGGTGTGGTAATCCGGGTCATGGCCCTTGGTGCCATCGGAGCGGTTGTCGAAGTGTCGCGGGTCGGTACGCAGGGTGCCGGGGCCGACCTGACAATCGTATTTGAGACCCAGAAAGTGCTGTTTGTAAAAGTCCTGCAGATTGCCGTAGTAGTACTGCAAGGTCAGGTCTTTGGTCGCTCTGTAATCCACGCACTGTACCAGGCAGTGCGCGATTGCCTGTAAAAAAGCAGAAATTCGATTTGTCGGGTTTGCGCTGTGCACTGGTGCTATTTAAGGCGTGCAGGTTGTTGGCCAGTGCCCACAGCGTTGGTCGTTGCGGGTCAGTCTTCCGGCAGGTTATTGAATATTTTTTCCAGTGTTCCGTTCAGTTTGGTGATCTGGGCTTCAGTCAGGCCTTTGAAACTGGTGCGGAAGATATCGCTGGTACCGTGCTGGATTTCTTCGATGGTATGGCGGCCGGTATCGGTGAGCGAAACCTGAGTTACCCGCCCGTCACTGGCGCTGGTATTGGTCTCTACCAGCCCGTCGGCTTTCATGCGATACACGATTTTGGTAATGGTCGAGAGTTTCGCGATGGCATGGATCGAGATTTCCGAAATGCTCGACTCGCCATTTTCCTTGAGGATGAACAGAATCCGCCAGCGCGGGATGTCCATATCGATTTTCTTCAGCGCTTTCTCCATGGCCATGGAGTAGCGGCCATGCAGGCGAGCCAGCCAGTAGAAGGGAAACTCTTCCTTCTTGAAGTCTGCGCTGGCGGGGTTGTATCGGCTCAGGCGCTTTTTCGGGGTGGTCATAAAGGTTGGCGTAGTCTTTCTGGTGAGCTGGATTTGATAGCGGGCGCCATTGTCGCGCCGCTCGCGGCAAAAAACCAGCAGGCACGCCGGAGCGTGCCTTAGGTAAGCCTTCAGGTGAGGCCTTCGTGTTTGAGACTCTCACGAAAGTGTCGGCAACCCTTGATCAGCAAGAGAAGGGTGAAAGCGATTGCGAAGGCATTGAGCAGGGAAATGGACGAGCCGACCATGGCGGGGTTCTGGAATAGCCGGTCGGTGAGCAGTGCGACCAGCGTGGTACCAAGACCCAGGCCAATCAGATTGGAGATCAGCAGGAACAGCGCGCTGATTTGCGCGCGCATCTGATTCGGCGGCAGGATCTGCATGGCCGCGGTTGACGCCGGCATTGGAAACGAAGCGAAGAACATCGCCGGGGCCAATAGCGCTACGGACATCCACAGTTCGCTGACCTGGGTGAACGCGATGGCGGGCACGGCCATGCCGATGGCTCCGATCACTCCCGCGCGGATCGGTGCATCGCTGTAACCTTTTTTCGCCAACCAATCGATCAGCCAACCGCCGCAAAACACGCCGCTGGTATTGGCTAGCAAAACCACGATCCCGAGCATGTAGCCGGTATCGCTGGGGGCGAGGCCGAATTTTCGCATATAGAAGGCCGGGGTCCAACTGAGCATGCAGAACAGCGTCATCGCGTAGAACGAAAACCCCAGGTAGTGACAGAAGAAGGTTTTGCGGTGCACTGCCAGGAACTTGAACGCCTGTTTCATGCTGGGCGCGTGGACCTTGCCCGCGGCGTCCAGTTTCAAGCCCTTGCGGGCCGGGTCGCGAATCGTCAGGGCAATCAGCAGGGCAACCAATACGCCCGGCAGGCCTACCAGAAAAAACGTCACCTGCCACGGCCGCATTTCGCCTAGCAATGGCACGGCGACACTGTCGAGGTTCTTCAGCAAGTCGATGACATAGCCGCCAATCAGAAAGGCCACACCGCCGCCAATGAACGAGCCGATAGAGTAGATAGCCACGGCGCGCCCGAGTTTTTCCCGGGGGAACATGTCGCTGAGCATCGAGTAGGTGGCCGGTGACAGCGCCGCTTCGCCAATCCCGACGCCGATGCGTGCCATGAACATCTGCAGGAAGTTTTTACTCACCCCGCACAGGGCTGTCGCCAGGCTCCAGAACGCGACGCCGATGGCGATGATTTTCGGTCGGGAGAATTTGTCCGCCAGCAGCGCGATGGGCATGCCCATGAAAGCATAGAACAGCGAAAAAGCCAGGCCATGCAGCAGGCTGAATTGAGTGTCGGATAACTGCATATCGTGTTTGATCGGTTCGATCATCAACGCCAGGATCTGACGATCGATAAACGAAAAAATGTAGGCCAGCATGCAAACGGTAACGACATACCATTCGTAGGCATAGCTTTTACGGGTGACCTCGGTCGGTGTTTTGCTGGTCATGCTGTTTGGCCCCTTCAGGGTTGGCAATCAGTCAGTCGGCGGCAGCGGTTGTTGCAGTTGGGTGTATCGGTGACACCATCGTTACCCGAGCGCCTACCCTGGTGCGTTTATTGGTTTTGTTGTGCGGTTCCAGGTTGCCAATGGCTTGGCTTGTGTGTGCTGCAAGACCTTTTTAAGCCGTTGTTTGCCTTGACTCTATGCGCCAGGCGCAGAGGCTGTTCCGCGCGCGCATAAAGCGTTTCCATGGCGTGAAAATTGCTTTCCATTTCCACTAAATTATCGATGTGCCAGCGGGCAGCATTGTCATTTTATGGAGGTGCTTCAGCATGTTCGATCAACGCTCTTCGCTCCGTCACCATTGCCTTATGAGTTCCGGCGGATTCGGCGAGGTCAAGGATCGGGTCAGTCATTACCTGTGGCCCCACCAGATGAAAATGCAGCAGGGCGGCGCCCTGCAATCGCAGCTGTATGGGGTGTTCTTCGGCAGTTCGGCGCTGTTCGATCTGCACTACGGCGCACCGGTGGAAATCGACGCCGGTGATATCAGCGACTATTACCTGATCCGGGTCACCCTGGAAGGTAGTGGCATGGTCAGTCTGGGCAAACAGCGTGCATTTTTGCGCAAGGGCGGATTGACCATTTCTTCGCCTTCGGAGCGCAGTTTTATCCGTATTGACAAGGACTGCCGCAACCTGATTTTGCGCGTCGATCGCGAAGCCCTCGAACGCCAGTTGCAAGTGTTGCTCAACCGGCGTTTGCGTCAGCCGCTGGTCTTCGATATCCAGGTCGAGGCCGAGCATCAGGGCATGGCGACGGTACGCGCCACCCTGGACTACATCTGCCAGCTGTATGGCGACGCCAGCCAGACACTGACCACCTCGGCCATGGGCGGGAGCCTGTCGGACTATTTGTTGTCGGTGCTGCTGACCCAGTTGCCGCACAATTACTCGGTCGATCTGCTGCAAGACCAGCGTCAGCCGATGCCTCACCACATCAAGAAGGCCCGTGACTACATCGAGCAGCACCTGGCAGAACCCATTGCCCTGGCGAGCCTGGCGCACTTCTGCGGAGTGTCCATCCGCACCTTGCAAAATGGCTTTACGCGCTTTCTCCAGCAAACCCCCAGCGACTATGTCCGCACCCGTCGGTTGGCCCTGGTACACCTGGCCTTGCAGCAGGCAGGACCGGCCGACAGCGTGACGGATGTTCTGTTGTGTCACGGGGTTGCCAGCTTCGGTCATTTCGCGATGCAGTACCGCAAGCAATACGGCTGCCTGCCGTCCGAGACCCTGCGACGACAGGCCTGACGCTTGAGGGTCGATTCGCTCAGCCCTGAAGAAAGCGCCGGGCCAGGTCGAGTTGGGAGTTGGCCAGTTGGTGCAGCTCCTCGCCGATCTGGGTACTGCGTCGGGACTGATCGCTACTGGTTTGCGCCAGGCTCACGATCTGGGAAATCTGCCCGTTGATCTCTTGGGCGACTTGACCTTGTTGTTCGATGGCCGAGGCCATCTGCAAACTCATGCCGGAGATCTGCCCGACTTCCTCGCAGATGCGCCGCAGCGCCGTTTGTACTTGGGCCACATCCTCGCGGGACTCTCGCGCGGCCGATTCGCCGCGTTGTGCTGTGGCCAACGCCAGGGCACTGCCGTCGCGCAATTGCTCGATGGAGCGCTGGATCTGTTCGGTGGATTCGCGGGTTCGGGTAGCGAGGCTGCGCACCTCATCGGCGACCACCGCGAAACCGCGTCCTGACTCCCCGGCACGGGCCGCTTCGATGGCCGCGTTCAGGGCCAGCAAGTTGGTCTGTTCGGCGATGCTGCGAATCACATGAGCGACGCCACTGATTGATTCGATCGATTCCGCCAGGCGGCTGACCGCCTGACCGATCTCTTCGACCGAGGTGCACAGGCCGGTCATCGAACGCTGGCTCTGCCCGGACATCCGGTCGCCGTCGTGAGCCAGGTGATCTACGGCTTGAGTCGCTTCGGCCGCGTGTTGCAGGTTGCGCGACAGCTCCTGGATTGTGGCACTCATTTGATGGACTGCGGCGGCGGACTGCTCGGCTTCTTCAAGTTGCCGTTGCAGGTGACCCGACTGGGTCTGCACCAGCATCGAGGATTCTTGCGCGCGTTGACGCACGGTCTCACCGTTGATCCGGATGCGCGCCATGACCGTGCGCATCCTCGTGTTCTGGCTGTTGAGCGCCATGTCAAAACGGCTGGCGACGCAGGCGCTGCCGTCCTGAAGCGATGCCAGCAAGGCATCGCTGTAGACCTGATCATGTCGAGCCATGATCCGGCGGACATCCGCGCGCTGTCTGGCTCGCCACTGCCAAGCCGAGGCGAGCACTCCGCCGAGCACCAGCAGGCCCGGTACCACGTCGATCTGTTCACCGATCATGGCGCCCATGACCAGCAGGCCCAAGAGCCACGCGATACCCTGGCTGCTGGCGTGTTCCTGCACCCGCCGGGCAAGTGTCAGTGGTCCGAGGCCGTCATTCAAGCGTCGATAGAGTTTCTCCGCTCGTAGGCTTTGGGCGGCGTCCATCGGGTGATAAGCCGTACCCAGTGCGTTCAGCTGACCGCCCTCGAGCAGCGGTACCACATAAAGATTGCACCAGAAGGTGGTGCCCTGTTTATCGCGGCCCATCATGGGCGCTGTCCACGGCACGCCGCTGCGCAGGGTCTTCCACATACGGTCGATGACTCGCTTGGGCATCAGCGGGTGATTGATCAGTTCATGTGGCTGGTTTAGCAAATCCTCCCGGCCGTAGCCGGTGAGCACCAGATAGGCGTCATTGCAGCCGAGTAAATGGCCTCGGATATCCAGGCGCGAGATCGGGATTTCTTCCAGCACCGGGGAGGTGGTCGGGTGTGCGAGTTCCACTGAGTTACCCATTGAACGCTCCCGCGCTTACCAGCATTGGCCGCGTTCGGTGCGCATTTTGCGAACCATGGCGTCGAAGAATTTTACAGCGAAGCCGCTGTCCCGAATAAGCATGGCCGTGAGTTCCGCGCACTTTTGGCTGACCGCCTCCGGCAGCGGATTGTCTTCACCGCCCAAGGCGCCGGCCTGACACTGGATTTCGGCGGCGCGCTGCACTGTCCACAGCAGGAAGAATGCCTTGGCGATGCCGCTTTCACCGACGGCAATACCGTGGTTGCGCAGCACCAGGATGTGCTTGTCGCCGAGACTGTCGATCATCCGGGCTTTTTCGTCATCGAACAGTGTGATGCCTTCGAAGGTGTGGTAGCCGATCCGTCCGTAAAGTTGCGCACCGTAAAAGTCGTTATGGGTAAAGCCGGCCTTTTTCGTGACGATGGCTGAAATCGGCGTGGTGTGCGTGTGGATCAGGCATTGAATGTCCGGGCGCGCACCGTGCACTGCGCTGTGCAGGGCGAAACCGGCAGGGTTGCCGTCATAGGGCGAGTCTTCGAGCTTCTTGCCGTGCAGGTCGACCTTGAGCAGGTTGGCCGGCGTCACTTCGGTGTAATTCAGGCCGAACGGGTTGACCAGGTAATGGTGCGCCGGGCCGGGCAGGCGTGCAGAAATATGGTTGAAGATGGTCTCGGTCCAGCCAAAGAAATCCACCAGGTGGTAGCAATGCGCAAGTTGCACGCGCAGTGCCCATTCTTCGTCGCTGTACTGTTGCGGTTTTTCCAATGGGCTGTGGTTCATGTCGGAGTCCTTGTCGTCGTGAGTCAGTGGCAGGCCTGGTCGCCGCGAAAGCGCGCCAGGGCAATGAGGTGTCGAGTGACGGGCATCGGGATCGCCATGTAATCGGCCAACTCCAGCACCGCGTCGCCGATGGCGGCCAACTCCAGGGGGCGGCCTTTTTCATAGTCCTGCAGCATCGAGGTGCGCACGGCGCCCATGCTGGCGCCGAGTTCGAGAAAGGTCTGTGGGTCGATGCTCACGCGCGCGCCATGCGCGGCGGCGGTGAGCAGGGTTTCGTGCAGGCAGGTGCGGACCAGCTCCTGCAACTCCGGTAGGCTGTAAAGCTGATCGAGGGTGGCGCCGGTAATCACCGAGAGTGGGTTGGAGGTGATATTGGCGATGATCTTGGTCCACAGGTTGTCGCGGATGCGTTCGGTGGCTCGCGCTTCGATTCCGGCACTTTCGATCAGCGCGCGCACACGCTCCAGGCGCGGGCTGAGGCGGTTGTCGAGTTCTCCGAAAATCATCAGGTGCGGGGTGTGTGATTCGACCACGGCGTTGGCTGTACAGTGGGCGGTAATGAACACCACGCAGCCGATCACATGGCGCAGGTCCAGGGCTTCGCCAAGAATCGACTGGGGATCGACCGCGTTCACGCGTTGCCCGTCGTAGCGTCCGCCTTCGCCATGGAAGTACCACCATGGCACGCCGTTGACGACCGGAATGACCACGGTCTCGGCGCCGATCATCGGTTGGATCTGTGGTAACAGGCTGGCCAGCGCTGGCGCCTTGGTGCAGAGAAAAATCAGGTCCTGTTCGCCCAGACTGGCGGCGTCGTCGCTGGCGTGAATCCGCACATGGTGGTCGCCGTCCAGATCGGACAGGTGAATGCCGTCACGGTGGATGGCCGACAAGGTTTCACCTCGGGCCAGTACGTTGACCGTATGGCCGCGACCAGCCAGACGTGCTGCCAGGGTGCAGCCGATGGCACCCGCACCGGCGATGCCGATGCGCAAGGGGGAAGCGTTCATCGCGACTCCGGGTGTTCAGAAAGACCTCGAAAGGCCGGGCTCGACGCCAGATCGGCGCCGTCTCGGGCACCGGGGCGGGGCGGCAGTCAGTTAGCGAGCATTTCCTGGTGTTTGCTGGCCAGGCCCAGATAGGCTTCTATCACGCGCGGATCGTCAGCCAGTTTCCGGGCAGGGCCCTGCATGGCGATCTGCCCGGTTTCCAGCACATAGGCGTAATCGGCCACCCGCAGGGCGGCGCGCGCGTTCTGCTCCACCAGCAGGATCGACACGCCTTGCTCGCGCAGCGCAGTGATGATGCGGAAAATTTCCCGGGTAATCAGCGGCGCCAGGCCCAGGCTCGGTTCGTCGAGCATCAGCAGCTTGGGCTTGGCCATCAGCGCCCGGCCCACCGCGAGCATCTGCCGTTCACCGCCGGACAACGTCGCCGCCAGTTGCTCGCGGCGCTCCCACAGGCGCGGGAACAGTTCGTAGACTTCGCCCAGGGTCTCGCTGTAGCGACGGTCGCCCCGGCGATGGCGTTGAAAGGCGCCGAGCAGCAAATTGTCGGCCACGCTCATGCTGGTAAACAGCTCGCGTTTTTCCGGCACCAGGCCCAGGCCCCGCGAGACCATCACTTCCACCTCCGGCAAGGTTTCCAGGCTGCCGTCGAAATGAACCTGACCCCGAGAGCCCAGCGCGCCCATGATTGCCGAAAGCAGGGTGGTCTTGCCGGCGCCATTGGGGCCGATTACCGTCACGATCTGACCCTTGCCGACCGTCAGGCTGGCGTTGCTCAGCGCTTCGACTTTGCCATAGGCCACGCTCAGGTCCTTGATCTCCAACACGGCGTCGTCGACCTGGTTACGCGGTGCGAGGTGCGGTTCCACTTGCATGTTCATCATTCAACTCCTCCCAGATAGGCTTCCAGCACCGCCGGATCCTTCTGTACGTCTTCGGGCAGGCCCTGAGCGATCCGCTGGCCGAACTCCATGACCACCACACGATCGACCAGGCCCATGACGAAGTCCATGTCGTGCTCGACCAGCAGAATCGCCATGCCTTCGCTGCGCAGGCGGCTGAGCAGGATGCCGAGGGCTTCCTTTTCTTTCAGGCGCAGACCGGCCGCGGGTTCGTCGAGCAGCAGCAGGCACGGATCGGCGCACAAGGCGCGGGCGATTTCCAGGATTCGTTGCTGGCCGAGGGCCAGACTCCCGGCCTCTTCATACAGGTAGTCACCAAGACCTACGCGTTCCAGCTGACGCTTGGCTTCGCTGAGCAATTCGGCTTCCTCGCGACGATCCAGGTGCAGGGCCGCCGACAGCACGCCTTGCTTGCCACGCAAATGCGCGCCAATAGCGACGTTCTCCAGCACGCTCATGTTGCCCAGCAGTTTCACGTGCTGGAAGGTGCGGCTCATGCCCATGCGCGCGACTTGCCGTGAGTTCAGGCCGTTGATTTTTTGACCCATGAACAGCACATCGCCGCTGCTCGGTGTATCGACACCGGAGAGCTGGTTGAACATGGTGCTCTTGCCGGCGCCGTTGGGGCCGATCAGTGCGAGGATTTCACCGGAGCGGATTTCCAGGCTCATGTCGTTGTTGGCAACCAGACCGCCGAAGCGCTTGGTCACATGTCGGGCCTCAAGGATCAGTTCGCCATGTTTGGGCAGTTGCCGGCGCGGCAGGGGCGTCGCGCTGGCGTCGATGTTCTGTGCCTTGGCGCGCACCTTGAAGCGGGCGGGTATCAGGCGCGTCAGCAGTGGCCACAGACCACCGGGCGCACGCTGCATCAGGACCACGATCAGGATGCCGAACACGATGATTTCGTAGTTGCCGGTGTTACCCAGCAGGTGCGGCAACCAGTCCTGCAACCATTGCTTGAGCATGGTCAGGATGCCCGCGCCGAGCAGAGCGCCCCAAACGCTGCCGACACCGCCGATCAAGGCCATGAATAGGTAGTCGATGCCCATGTTCAAACCGAATGGTGTCGGGTTGACGAAGCGTTGGGTGTGCGCATAGAGCCAGCCGGAAATCGCCGCGAAAACCGCAGAGATGACGAAGATCACCATCTTCGAGCGGAAGGTGTTGACCCCCATCGACTCGGCCATTACCTGGCCGCCCTTGAGTGCGCGAATGGCGCGGCCTTCGCGGGAATTCAGGAGGTTTTGAGTGATGACGATAGCCACCAGTAGCAAGACCCAGATCAGGTAGAAAATGTTCTCGCCTTTATCCAGCTTCAGGCCGAACAACGAAATCGATGGTAAACCGCCGACGCCGGTATGACCGCCCAGGGATTCCATGGTGCCGAACAGGTAGTACAGCGAAAGGCCCCAGGCAATCGTGCCCAGCGGCAGGTAATGCCCGGACAGCTTGAGCGTCAGCGCGCCGAGAATCAGCGCCACCGAGGCGGTGAGCACGACTCCCACCAGCAGCGTCAGCCAGGGCGACGTCCCCGCCCAGGCCAGCCAGGCCGGCAATTGTTCGGTGGTGGTCAGGTAGGCTGACGTGTAGGCGCCCAGTCCGACGAACGCGGCCTGACCGAAACTGGTCATGCCGCCAACACCGGTGAGCAGTACCAGCCCCAGCACCACCAGGGCGTACATGCCGATGTAATTGAGCAGGGTGACGTAGTACGGCGGCAACAGCAGCGGAGCGACGCCCACCACCAGCAACAAGGCAAGCATCAGATAGCGCGGATTCATTCTTCTTCCTCCACATGACGACTGGTGAACGAACGCCAAAGCAGGAACGGAATAATGAGGGTGAACACGATGATTTCTTTATAGGTACTGGCCCAGAACATTGAGAATGCTTCGATCAGGCCCACCGCCAGAGCGCCGAGCGCGGCGACCGGATAGCTGACCAGCCCGCCGATAATCGCGCCGACAAAGCCTTTGAGGCTGATGACGAAACCGGAATCGAAATACAGCGTGGTGATTGGTGCGATCAGGATCCCCGACAGCGTGCCGATCAGCGCGGCGAGCAGGAAGGTCGACTTGCCCGCGAGGGTCGGCGAAATACCCATCAGCCGGGCGCCCATGCGGTTGACCGCGGTGGCACGCAAGGCCTTGCCATAGAGCGTGCGCTCGAAGAACAGGTACAGCCCGACGATCAGCCCCAGGGACACGGCCAGCACCCAGAGCGTCTGGCTGTTGAAGGTGACCGGGCCCAGTTCCAGGCCGGCTTCGGAGAACGGTCGGGTGCGGGCGCCTTCAGGGCCGAACAACAACAGCGCAATACCGACCATGCTGACGTGCACGGCTATCGACACAATCAGCAGGACCAATGAACTGGCCGAGGCGATCGGCTGGAACACCAGACGATAGATCTGCGGCCCCAGCGGAACCACCAACGCCAGTGTCAGCAGCGCCTGGACCGCCATTGGCAAATCGGCCAGCGGCAAGGTGTTGATCAGCGCGGCCATCAGCCCGGCATAGCCGAGCTTGACGAGAATGCGTTTGGGAAAACGGAACGCCTGGCTCGAACGTGCGGCACCCCACACATCGAGTGCGCAATCGATCAGCGTCAGGCCGAGTAGCAGCCAGACCAGAGCAGTCGGGTGTCCACTCTGCAAAGTAGCCATGGTCAAGGCGCCGTAGGTCACGAATTCACCCTGGGGGATCAACAGGATCCGGGTCACGGTGAACACCAGGAGGATCGACAGGGCCAACAGCGCATAGATCGCGCCGTTGGTCATACCGTCCTGGCCCAGCAGCAAGGCTATCTGGAAATTCATAATGAGAGCTCTTTTCTACAGATTGAATATCAGGCCCGCCTGCCGGCGCAGGTCGACTCGCCGGCAATCGGGCAGGGCGCGCAGCGGGCTGTGCGTCCGGGTTTCGATCAGTTGTCGTGCAACAGCATCCAGTTGCCGTTCTTGACCACGATCAATTCGCGACCGCGTTCGTCGAAGCCGCTGTGGTCTTGCGGCGTCATGTTGTAAACACCTTGGGTGCCGGCCAGTTCGTGGCTTTGCTCAAGCGCATCACGCAGGGCTGCACGAAATTCGGGAGTGCCCGGTGCCGCTTTTTTGGCTGCAATCGGGATCGCCTGCTGTAACAGCAGGCCGGCGTCGAAGGTGTTCCCGCCGAAGGTCGCCGGCTTGCTGCCGTTGAGCTTTTCGTAGGCGGCGGTGTAGTCGCTGGCGATTTTCTTCGAAGGGTGGCTGTCCGGGATTTCATCGAGTACGAGCATCAGGCTGGCGGCCAAAACGGTGCCTTCGACCTTCTTGCCGCCCAGCTTGAGGAAGTCTTGCAGGGCCGCGCCGTGGGTCTGGTAGACCTGGCCGCGATAGCCCTGATCGAACAGGGTGGTCTGCGGCATCACGGCCGAGCTGCCCGGCGCTGCGACCAGCACTGCGTCGGGGCGGGAGGCGAGAATTTTCAGGCTCTGCCCGGTGACCGAAGTGTCCTGGCGCTGGAAGCGCTCGTTGGCCACGACCTTGATGTTCTGCTGCGCTGCCAGGCCGGCCATTACCTTGGCCCAGTTCTCGCCATAAGGGTCGCTGGTCCCGATGAAGCCGAGCGTCTTCACGCCTTTTTTGGCCATGTGTTCGAACAGCGCCTTGGCGATCAGGTCATCGTTCTGCGTGGTCTTGAATACCCATTTCTTCTGCTCGGTCATTGGCAGCACCACAGCGGCGGTGCCAACCGGTGCCAGCAACGGCACGCCAGCCTCGGCGACAAACTGGATCACGCCCATGGCGTTAGGCGAGCCGCTCGGGCCAATGATGGCATCGACATTTTCTTCGTCGATCAGTTTTTTCAGCGCCTTTACCGTAGCGGTCGGGTCGCTCGCATCATCCAGAGAAATGTATTTCACCGCCTGGTCACCGGCCTGGGCCGGCAGCAAGGGTACGGTGTTTTTTTGTGGCAGCCCGACCAGCGCGATCGGCCCGGTAGAGGAGGTGATGACACCGATTTTCACTTCAGCCTGCGCGGCAGCGGCGCAGGCGGCACTCAACAACAACGTGGACGCGGCTTTTCTGAAAAGCATGACTTTCTCCGAAGAGTTGCAACGCTGCAAAAGGCTAATGGCCAGCCGCCCCGACCACGACGTGATGCGAGTACGGCCCAAGGTACGGCCCTGTTTTTTTGTCGAACTGCTGCGACACCCGTGGTCTGTTACCGAGCCATCAGGGTGCCGGTCGACCATGAGTGATCGGTCGAAGGCGATGAGGGCAAAAGCAGATTGCATGCCAGAAATTTTTCGGTGCGTGGCAGAAAGCCGTTACCGCGTGCCTGATGCGAAGGCGTCGAGGCGATCCGGCCAAGATGATCCGAAGGTTTGGCGGAGGGCCATCTGAAGGACGGGTAAAACCCGCTTCACGCTATGCCGGACAAGACTTTGATCTGGATCAAGAAAATCTCAAATGACAAAAAAACAGCTAGTTAAAAGTTAAAAAAATCATGTTTTTTTAAGGTGTTTTTAGTCGTTTTTTTTCTGCCGATTTATTTTTTATCGTTTGGTTTTTTATGGAAGGGTATGGCTTGACATTTTTCTAGATGTTTCGTCGTCGTCGGCTTGTTAAATATTTATAAACAATTGATTTATAAGGATTAAATATCGAATATTCGCGTTTTTAGGCTTTCGCTGCAGTGTTACTAAACTGCACGTCGCTGGTGCGAAAAGGGAAAATATGCACCGAAAATACACACTCTTTTATTTGGTAAAATTCAATTGACATTTCACGTAAATATTACGATTTTAGATTTAAGCGTTTTCCCCGGCCCTCATGCCGAGGTCATCCGTTCTGGTGAGACATAACGAGCAGGTACAGAGCATGTCGATCGTTGTTGAGGAATTAGCCTTAGGAGGGAATGGCCTTTCGGTCATGGTGAAAGACACCATCGATATCGCAGGCTATCCGACCCGCGCTTCAAGCAGCGCGCTGGCCGATGCGCCGGCGGCCGGCGAACATGCATACGTGGTTCAGTCCGTTCTGGATGCGGGCTGCCGGATCACCGGTAAAACCAGCCTGCATGAATTGGCATTCGGCACCACCGGCCTCAACGCCTGGACCGGCACTGCGTCCAATCCGCGCTATCCGGGCTATATACCGGGCGGCTCTTCCAGTGGTTCGGCGGCCGCGGTGGCGGCGGGCCTTTGCGACTTCGCATTGGGCACCGACACCGGAGGCTCAGTACGGATTCCAGCGGCGTGCTGTGGTGTATTCGGTCTCAAGCCAACCTTCGGTCGTGTCAGTCGTCAGGGTGTGATGCCAGCGCACAGCACCCTCGATTGTGTAGGCCCCCTGGCGCTGGATATGGATCGCTTGATTGAAGCGATGCACGTCATTGATCCCACGTTCACCTCCATCCCGGTGCCTGAGCATCTTGCTATCGGCGTAGTCGCGGTAGAGGCCAATGAACAGATCCATGCGGTGGTGAACCAGGCGCTGGGCCGTTCGCGCTTCAAATTGCTTGAGCAGACGCTGCCCGGCATGGCCGCAGCGTATGGCGCCGGCATGGTCATCATCAACGCCGAAACCTGGGCAGCGTGTGGCCATCTGCTGCAAACCGGTCGGGTCGGCAATGATGTCGCCGACCGTCTGCGAGCGGCCAGTTTGACTTCTGCCGAGTCCGTTGAAACGGCAGAAATCGTCCGTCGTGCGTTTACCGCAGAAGTGGACGCAGCCCTGGCCATCACGCCGATTCTGGCCATGCCGACCATGCCCGACTTTCCATTGCTGGTCGCCGATGCGGCTGACACTCGCGCCGCCCTGGGCATGACGTCCCTGGTACGCGCTTTCAATCTTTCCGGTCATCCGGCCCTGAGCATTCCTCTGGAAAGCGCTTCGGGACTTCCGGTAGGCCTTCAACTCATTGCCGCCCCTGGCGCGGACGAACTGCTGTGTGCAGTCGCCCGCGAGTTGGTCCGGCGCCTGGAAGAGTAATCGTCATGCTTACTATGGAGAAACCCATGACTGCGCCAAGCGAGCTGAATTACCAGCGCCGCGTGCCGATCACGGCGAATGAAACGTTTCAGAAACTGCTGGTCGAGATTCGTGCGCGTGCCCGCAGCGAAGAATTCGACCAACAAAAATTTATCTCGCAGGATGTTATCGAGCAGTTCCGCAAGCTCGGCGTCTATCGGGCCCTGGTGCCCAAGCGCTTCGGCGGTGACGAGCGCTCACCGGCCGAGTTTTGCCAGATGGTCGAAGATATCTCCATCGCCGACGGCTCCGCCGGTTGGGTCGCCAGCTTCGGCATGAGCCCGGTTTACCTGGCGGCACTGCCGCTGGAAACCATCAAGAAAATCTATGCCGATTCGCCTGACGTGGTGTTCGCCGGCGGGATCTTCCCACCGCAGCCTGCATCATTTGTCGAGGGTGGCCTGGAGGTCAACGGGCGCTGGAAATTCTCCAGTGGCTGCATGGGGGCCTCGCTGATCGGCGTGGGCATCAGCCCGAAAAACGGAGAGATGCTCGGCCTGCCACGCCTGGCGGTGATGCCTCGGGAAAAAGTGCAGATCGAGGAAACCTGGAACGTCGTTGGCCTGGTCGGCACCGGGAGCCATGACGTCGTCGTCGAAGGCGTAGTGGTGCCGGAGGAGTGGACCTTCGTGCGCGGTGGTCCGTCGAACCTTGACGAACCGTTCTTCCGCTACCCGTCGCTGTCTTTCGCCACTCAAGTCTTGTCGGTGGTCGGCCTCGGCGTTGCTCGCGCGGCACTCGATGAGTTGAGCGGCATGGCCAGTGGACGAATCTCCGTGACCGGTGCGCCGTCGTTGTCCGACCGACCGCTGGCCCAAGTCGAGATGGCTAAGGCCGAAGCGTCGCTGCGCGCCGCGCGTTCGTGGTTCTACCAGTCCATCGACGATGCCTGGACCAGCGTACTGGCCGGCGATCCGGTGAGCGTCGAGCAGACCAATATGCTGCGCTTGTCCTCGACCCACGCCACCCGCGTCGCGGCCGATGTTGCGCGCACTGCGCAAATGCTTTCGGGCATGAGCGGGGTCTACCGCACCAGTCCTCTGTCGCGTTTCGTCAACGACACCCAAGTCATTACACAGCACGCCTTCATGGGCGACATGACCTACCAGAACGCCGGCGCAATCTTCTTCGGCAACAAGCCGCTGCCTGGCTACCTGTAATTTTCTTCCTACTGATTGGTGAACCCCATGACCGATAAAAAAACCCTGCGAGTCCTGTTCTGCATTGGCATCAACCAAAACTTCTTCGATGCTCCGCGCCCCGAAGCTCTGGAAGTCTGGGCCGCGTTCGGCGCCATGTGGAACGGCATCGCCGACCTGCCGGGCGTCACTGTGCTGGGCAACATGGACGACGATCAGAGCATGGTCGGCCCGTCCGCTGGTTGGCCCTGGACGACTTATCTGCTGGCCGATGTGCCAGACATCGAAACCGTCCACGCCGCGTGCAATCTGTTTCGCACCACGGAAGTCGGTGATGGCCCTTACAAACTCTGGAAGTACTGCAAGGTCGAGGCCCGTACCGGTCGCGAACTGATCATCCAGCGCTGAGTCGAGAGAAGTCGCCATGTCATCACAAGAGCATTTGCGCGCACTGGAGCAGCGGCTCGAACAGCTGGAAAGCGAGAACGCAATCCGCGCCTGCATGAATCGCTACATGTTTCTGTGCGACGAACTGGGTGTGGGTTCCCCACTCGAGGAGTTGGCCGGGTTGTTCACCGCTCAGGCGATCTGGGAAGGCAAGGGTGCCAAGTACCAGAACAGCTTCGGCGGTTACCACGGGCGCGAGGCGATCAAGGCGATGTTTGCGACCTACATGATCGAACCGGCGCACTTTTCGCTGAACGTGCACTTCCTGACCTCGGAACTGATCAGGGTCAGCGGCGATATCGCCGATGCCAGCTGGGTGATGTTGCAGACCTCGACCTTTGCCTCGGGTGCTTCGCACCTCAATAGCGCCCGTCTGATGGTGCGGTTCGCCCAGGAACAAGGGCAGTGGCGCATGGCGCACTTTCAGACCGAGAACCTGTTCAGCCGTCCGGTTGATACCTGGAACAGCGCCGCGCACCTGCCCGTACCCGGCAAGTCCGACCAGTCCTGAAAGTAACGCCCAGAATTCTTAGAGTCGGCGAACAATGCCGACGAGGAGTGATCGTGAATAACCTGATAAACACCGTAACGCTGGACGCCAGCCCGTCTGACCTGGTCCTGCATGACCGCGTTCACACGTCGCTGTACACCGACGGCAAGATCTTCGACCAGGAACTGGACAAGATTTTCTACAGCACCTGGATCTGGGTCGCCCACGCCAGCGAGATTCCCGACTCCGGCAGCTACAAGAGCACCTACGTCGGTAAGCAGCCGGTGATCGTCGTTCGCGACCGCAAGAAGGATGTGCACGTGCTGCTCAACCGCTGCCGCCATCGTGGCGCAACGGTGTGCGAACACAAAAAGGGCAAGACCAACAGTTTCGTCTGCCCTTACCACGGCTGGAGCTATGCCCTGGATGGCAGCCTGCGCGGTGTGCCGCACCCGGAAAGCTACGCCGACTGTCTGGACAAGGCCGAACTGCCTTTGGTCAGCCTGCGTGTCGAAGAATACAACGGCATGATTTTCGCCACCTTCAAGGACGATATCGAGCCGCTGGTTGATTACCTCGGCCCGGCGAAAAAATGGATCGACCTGTTCATGAAGCAAGGCGCCGGCTACCCGGTCAAGGTGGGTGGCGAGCATCGCTTTCGCTTCCCCGGCAACTGGAAAATCCAGTTGGAAAACACCACCGACGCCTATCACTTCCCGCTGGTTCACAAGTCGTTCCTGTCGTCCGTGGACGAACAGACCCTGGAATTGTTCGACTTCGTCAAAGGGCCGGGCTACGTCGAAGACCTGGGCAACGGCCACAGCGTGATGGTGATGATCCCCGACCTGGTCGATCTGGAAGCCAACCTCGATCTGCCGATCCCGGAGCGTTTCGAAGACCTGGCCGCGCAGCTGCGTGCCGAAGGACAGGACGAAGAAGCGGTAAGACGCATTGTGCGTGCAGTAGGCGGTTCGGGTTTCAACCTCAACCTGTTCCCGAACATTGCCTGTTCCATGGCGTTCTTCCGAGTGCTGCAACCGATCGCGGTGAACGAAACCGAAATCCATCACGCCGTCATCACCATGGACGGTGGCCCGGCCGTGGCCAACCGTTATCGCCTGCGCCTGCATGAGCACTTCCAGGGGCCGATGGGTTTTGGCACCCCGGACGATTCCGAAGCCTGGGAGCGCGTACAGCGCGGCGCCAGTGCCGGCACCGATCTGTGGATCATGCTCAACCGTGGCTTGCCGGGTGAAAAAGAGTCCGAAGACGGGCTGGTGAGCGATGTGAGCGCCGAGACCGGCATGCGCGCTGGTTACCAGCAGTGGAAAAAGATGATGTCGGCCTGAGTCGATGGAGAACACCATGATCAATCTGCAATTGCTCAACCAAGTCAGCGCTTTTATTTGGCAGGAAGCCGACATGCTCGACCACGGTGATTTCGTCGAGTGGCTCGATCTGTGGACCGAAACCGCCACCTACATCATCCCGATCGATCCGCTGGAAACCGATTTCGAGAACACCCTGAACTACGCCTACGACGATCACCACATGCGTCAGTTGCGCGTCACCCGACTGACCAGCGGCGAGTCGATTTCGACCACCCCGCGGGCGCGCACTGTGCGCAGCCAGTCGCGCTTTCGCGTGCTGTCGGATGAAGACGGGATTGTCACCGTGCGTTGCGCGCAGAACCTGCGCGAGTTCCGCAAGGATGTGCTCAAGCAGTACACCGCCGATGTCACGTTTGAACTGGTGCGCAGCGGTGACAGTTTCAAGATTCAGCGCAAGCTGATTCAGCTGATTAACTCCACCGATACCCTCGCCGGTATCGGCTACATCCTCTGAGGACGTTGCCATGACACAGGTTGCATTGGTCACCGGCGCGGCCCAGGGGCTGGGCAAGAGCATCGCCGAACAACTGCTGAGCGCCGGCTACCGGGTCGTGATCAGCGATCGTTCGCTGGAATCGGCACACGCCACCGCCGCTGAACTCGACGCCACTGGCGAGCGGGTCCTGGCGCTCAAGCTCGACGTGTCGAGCAAGGCCGATTTCGAAGACGCTCTGGCGGCCGTTGTGGCGCATTGGGGCGGGTTGCAGGTGGTGGTGAACAACGCTGCGATGACCATGACCACGCCGGTGATGCAGATCAGCCCGGAAGAGTTCGACCGTGTTGTGAGCGTCAACCAGCGCGGCACGTTTGTCGGCTGCCAAGTGTTCGGCAGCTATCTGGCGGCCCAGGGTTACGGGAGGATCATCAACATGGCCTCCCTGGCCGGGCAGAACGGCGGCACCGCGACCGGTGCGCATTACGCCGCGTCCAAGGGCGCAATCATTACCTTGACCAAGATCTTTGCCAAGGAGCTGGCAGCGTCCGGTGTCACGGTCAACGCCATCGCCCCAGGCCCCATCGAGTCGCCGGCGGTGCGCGCCGCCGTGCCGCCCGAGCGCCTGGAAAAACTGATTGAGGCGATCCCGGTCAAGCAACTGGGCAACGCGGCGTTCATCGGCAAGCTGGTCGTGCAACTGGCCAGCGAAGACGCCTACTTCACCACCGGGGCAACCTGGGATGTGAACGGCGGGATCTTCATGCGCTGAGTCCATGGGTTTCACGGTTTGGAAAAGCAGTCGGGGGCGCCCAGATGCACCCCCTTACAACGAATTCGGGATGGTCCTGTATGAGCGATCAATTATTGAAAGTCGTCGTGCGCAAGCGCGAGGAGCAGGGCGAAGGTGTCGTCGTACTGGATCTGAGCGATCCGTCGGGACAGCCTTTGCCCGCCTTCGAGGCGGGCGCGCATGTCGACATCCACCTCAAGACCGGTCTGGTTCGCCAGTATTCGCTGTGTGGTGATCCGGCCAACGCCGGCGCCTATCGCTTGGGCGTCCTCAAGGATCCTGCCTCGCGGGGCGGTTCGGTGGCGGTGCATGAATTGCTGCAAGAAGGTCGCGAAATCGAGATCAGCCTGCCGCGCAATCATTTTCCGCTGGCCAACGATGCCAGGCGCTCGATCCTGATCGGCGGCGGTATCGGCATCACCCCGATGGTTGCCATGGCCTACGCGCTGAATGCCTGCGACAGCGATTTCGAACTGCATTATTGCGGCCGTTCGCGTAGCCGCAGTGCCTTTCTCGAGGAGCTGGGTAACGCTGCGTTTGCGTCCAGGTTGCACACTCATTTCGACGACGAAGCCGCCGAACAGAAACTCGACCTGCATAAGGTGCTGGGCACCCCCCAGGCCGGCGTACACGTGTATGTCTGCGGACCGGCCGGTTTTATGGACTGGGTCATCGCCCAGGCGCTGGAATCGGGTTACGCCGACGATCATGTGCACCGCGAATACTTCCAGGTCGACGTCGACGCCTCGGGAGCCGGTTTCGAAGTGGTGGCCCAGCGTAGCGGCAAGACCGTACAGGTTGCCGAGGGTCAGAGCATCGTCGATGCACTGACTGCCGTGGGCATCAAGATTGAAGTGTCCTGTGAGCAGGGCGTTTGCGGCACCTGCTTGTGCGACGTTATCGAAGGCGAACCGGATCACCGCGACGTCTATCTCACGGATGACGAAAAGTCCGCCAATGACCAGATTCTGGTGTGCTGTTCCCGGGCCAAGTCCAAGAAACTGGTGCTGGATATCTGATAGACCGGAGGGTAAGACCATGGTCGATACAACTGGATTTCGTAACTCAATGGCAATGCTTGGTGGCGCGGTCTCGGTCATCACCACCGATGGCCCCGCGGGTCGTTTCGGCTTTACCGCTTCGGCGGTGTGCAGCGTGACCGACCAGCCGCCGACGCTGTTGGTGTGCATGAATCGCTCGTCGTTTTCCAACGTGCATTTCAAGAGCAACGGTGTGCTGAGCGTGAACGTGCTGACCCCGGATCACCAGGAGGTATCGGGGGCGTTCTCCAACCGCAACCTCGATACCGAGCAGCGTTTTTCCTGCGCATCCTGGAGCACCCTGGAAAGTGGTGCGCCGTTGCTCGATGAATCTCTGGTGAGTTTCGACTGCCGAATCGCCCAGGCTCATGAAGTCGGATCGCACACGATTTTCTATTGCGAAGTGTTGGGTATTCGTATTGGCGAAAGCCAGGAAGGCCTGGTGTATTTCAATCGTGCCTACCACCGTTTGGGAGATGCTTCTAAAGCCACTTCCTGAGATTGTTCGAGCCCAAAGATACCGATAAGACTTTCCATAATCGTTGAGTGTCAAAAATAATTATAAAGCGGCTGTCGCTGTTCTGGCGAACGGCTGAGTTACGACTTTTTTGCAGTAAGTGGTTATAAAAACAATACTGCGGATTGACTGCCAAAGTTGCACTTTTGCTGAGTTTATCTGCTTCCACTAGTCGTGCCTTTGCGCATGTAAAAAAGAAGGAAAGTTTGATGTTTCAAAAGAACTGGGCAAGCCGTGGCGTCACCGCTGCGGCGGTGATGGGGATCTTCACACCTATGGTTGCGCACGCCGACTTCGTAGACGACAGCCAAGTCAGTCTGGGGATGCGCAACTTCTATATTGACCGCGATTTCAAACAGCACGACGCGCCGCAATCACGGATCGGCAGTTGGACCCAAGGCTTCGATTTTCGCGCTATCTCGGGTTACACCGAAGGCACGCTGCAGTTTGGCTTGGACCTCTCGGCGCAGTACGCCTATCGCCTGGACGGCGGCGGTGGCCGGGGGCCCGACACGATCATCCCGTACGACACCAGCAAGGGTGAGCAAGTGCGCGACTATGGCCGTGCAGCGCTCACGGGGAAAGTTCGTTACAACAAGACCGAACTGAAAATCGGTGAACTTCGTCCGACGTTGCCGGTGGCTTACATGGACGATTCGCGGCAACTGATAACCACTTACCACGGTGTGCAGATCGAGTCCAAAGAGGTGACTAATCTGACGCTGACCGGTGGCCGTTTTACCGAAATCAGTTCCCGGGAATCCTCCAATACCGAGAAGATGTACTTGTTCAATGGTCCCAACGTTAAACACCGCAGTGACGGTTTGAACTTCGGTGGTGCCACGTATGCGTTTACCCCGAACTTGTCCGGTACGTATTTCTTCGGTCAGCTGGAAGATATCTATAAGCAACACTATCTGGGCTTGACCTACAACCATGATCTGGGTGCCGGTTACGGTTTGAAAACAGACCTGCGCTACTTCAATAACAGTGAAGACGGCAAGGCGCTGTATGGTGATATCGACAATAAGTCCTACGGGGTCATGACCACCCTGAAAAAGGGCGCCCATGCTTTCGGTGTCGGCTATCAGCGCATGCTCGGCGAAACGACATTCCCGACGCTCAACGGTTATGCGCCGCAACCTTACCTGGTGAACTGGTCGACGGTGGCGTTCGTCAAGCCGAACGAAAGCTCCTGGCAACTGCGTTATGACTACAACTTCGCGGGCGTCGGTTTGCCGGGGCTGAAACTGATGACGCGCTACATGCGCGGCACCGGTGTCGACCGGGGCAACAATGCCCTTGACCAGAACGTCGAAAGTGAACGCAACATCGTACTCGGCTATGTGGTGCAAAGCGGGCCGCTCAAGGACGTCGGTTTCGAATGGCGTCGCATCGACGTCAAGACGCGCTTTGGCAATGGCAGTGCGTCGGGTGCGGATTATCAGGAAAACCGCCTGGTCACCACCTACATCTGGAAGTTCTGAAATCCCCCGGGAGTCGTTCGTGGCTTCCGGGTCTGTCCGCGCATCCGCGCACTTTTTTAACGCTGGTTTTGCTTCGCCCGGATGGCGTCTCCCGGGCTTTTTTTGCAGCGATTTTTATCCCTTTTCAAGGAAGGTCTATGCGCCGTTTCTATACCGGCTCCGATTTGAATCGTGTTCACAGCATTGCCGAACTAGCCGACATGGCCCGGCGACGCTTGCCTTACTTCGCCTGGGAATACCTCAGCGGTGGTGCGGAGGCCGAACTGACGCTCAAGGATAATCTCGCCGCGTTCAGTGCCTATGGCCTGCACGCCAGAGCCATGGTGCCGTGCCATGCTCCCGACACGTCCCGTGTCTTGCTCGGCCGGGTGCTGCCAATGCCGATGCTAATCGGGCCGACGGGCTATAACGGCTTGCTGTACCGCGATGCCGACATCCACTTGGCCAGGGCGGCGACGGCGCGTGGTTTGCCGTTCACCCTGAGTACCGCGTCCAACACTTCACTGGAAGACCTTGTCACCGCTGTGCCTGGGGTCGACCTGTGGTTCCAGCTGTACGCCATGCGCGATCCGCAGGTGCAAAAAGATCTGCTGCAGCGGACCGCCGGCGCAGGTTGCCGGACTCTGGTATTGACCTGTGATGCGATGGTGCTGGGCAATCGCGAATGGGACCGGCGCAATTTCGCCAGGCCCCGGCAGCTGACATGGCGCAACAAGTTCGACGTGGTCCGCCACCCGCGTTGGCTCAAACAGGTGCTGTGGCCCTCGGGGCTGCCCGGCATGGGCAACCTCGAACCTTACTTGCCGCCGAGCGAGCGTAATCCGCTGGGTTCGATGGCGTTTATCGGCCAGCAGATGGATACCTTCCTCGACTGGGACATGCTGGCGCGTTTGCGTGACCAATGGGGCGAGCGACTATTGCTCAAGGGCGTGTTGCATCCGGCAGATGTGGAGCGTGTCATCGCCCTCGGCCTCGATGGAGTGGTGGTGTCCAATCACGGCGGCCGCCAATTGGACGGCTCCCTTGGCAGTCTCGACGCACTGGCGGCCATCGCCCCCCAGGCAAAGGGCAAGCTAAGCCTGCTGCTCGACGGTGGGATTCGGCGTGGCAGCGATATCGTCAAAGCGCTCGCTCTTGGGGTCGATGCCGTGCTGCTCGGGCGGTCCGCTTTGTACGGCGTGGCGGTAGCGGGTGAAACCGGTGTTGGCCGGGCGCTGGACGTGTTGACGGATGAACTTGCACTGACCATGAACCTGATGGGCTGCACCCATCTCAACCATCTTGACCGCGACAGCGTGTTCCAGCGTCGACGCACCTGAGCACGCGTGCAACGTAGTCCGGCCGCGCGCCCGATCAACAGGTCATTGCGTTGCAGAAACGGAATGACACTTGCGCGTTTCGGGCAGTGGGGCGTCGGGGCCATTGCTAGCATCGAGGCTCTTCTACAGGAGTGCATTCATGAATATCAGTGTTATCGGCGGCGGTCACGGTTGCTATGCGGCAGCGATAGAGCTGGCGGAAAAAGGCCATTCAGTGCGCCTGTGGCGCCGGGACAGTGCCGCGCTGGAAAAACTGCAAGGTCTCGGTCATCTGGTGGTGCGCGACTTTCGTGGCGAACGCCAGCTGAGCCTGGGGCAGCCCGGCAACGCCCTGACTTTGACTGCCGACCTGGCGCAAGCTGTGGCCGATGCACAGTTGTTGGTCATCGCCTTGCCGTCGACATCCCACGAAGCTCTTGCCAGTGAATTGGCTCCGCTGTTGCGGGACGGGCAAGTTGTGTTTCTGCCGCCGGGCACCTTCGGCAGCATGGTGTTTGCCCAAGCGATGGCGAAGGTGGGGAATCGCAGCCAGGTGGCGTTCGCCGAAACCGGCACCTTGCCCTATCTGGCGCGCAAGCATGGCGATAATCAGGTGGTGATCAGCGGCTATGCGACTCGTCTGCCGACCGGGGTTTTTCCGAGTCGTTTGAGCGAGTCGGCGTTTGCTGTTTTGCGCGAGGCTTACCCCAGCGTGGAACCCATCGAAGACGCCCTCAGTGGCGCACTGATGAACGCCGGACCGATTATTCACCCACCCTTGATCCTCATGAACGCCGGTCCCCTTGAACATTTCGAGACCTGGGACATTCACAATGAGGGCACGGTGCCTTCGATTCGTCGCGTGACCAATGCCCTCGATGCCGAACGTATCGCCGTTCGTGAAGCGCTGGGCTATGGCGCGCCGCATTTCCCTCTGGCCGATCACTACGCCACCGACGGCGATGAGTGGATGTATGGTCGCGGCGCCCACGGCAAACTGACCGACAGCGGCGACTGGCGTGAAGACATTGACCTGCAAAAGCACCGCTACATGCTCGAAGACACACGACTGGGCTTGTCGTTTCTGGTGTCGGTCGGGCGCTGGGCCAGCGTGCCGACGCCGGTTGCGCAAGGCTTGTTGAGCCTGGCCACGGTGGTCAGTGGCATTGACCTGTATGCACAGGGTCGGACGTTGGAAAACCTCGGACTGGATCAACTGAGTCGCAGCGAAATGGCGCAGTGCCTGAACCAGGGATTGTAGGCATGAGCGCCGATCTGCAGCGTATCTGCATCGTCGGCGCCGGGCGCATGGGCGAAGGCATTGCCTTGGCGTTCATGTTCGCCGGACTGCCAGTGACCCTGATTGATATCAAGCAACGCGATGAGGCGGCGCAGGACCGCTATTTCCGACAGATCGAGGACCATTTGCGCGGCGAACTGGCAACACATGCGCGCTTGGGGTCACTCGATCCGGCACAAGCCGAGCAGGCGATGAGTCATTTGCACCTGAGTGGCCGCGAGGGCAGCGGCGGCGATTTGCAAAGCGCCGCCGTGGTGTTTGAAGCGGTGCCTGAAGTGCTTGAGCTCAAGGCCCAGACTTTCGCCTGGCTGAGTGCGGCGTGCGGCGATGAAACGGTGATTGCATCGACCACGTCGACCTTCCTGGTGACGCAGTTGGCGGCACTGGTCACGCACCCGCAACGCTTCGTCAATGCCCATTGGCTGAACCCGGCGTTGCTGATGCCGCTGGTCGAAGTCAGCCGCAGCCAGGACACCTGTCCGCAGGTGGTGCAACGCCTGATGGCATTGCTCAAACGGATCGGCAAAGTGCCCGTGCAATGCTCCCCGGCAGCGGGTTACATCGTGCCGAGAATCCAGGCGCTGGCGATGAATGAAGCGGCGCGAATGGTTGAGGAGGGTGTGGCCAGCGCCGAGGATATCGATACCGCGATTCGCGTCGGTTTCGGCCTGCGTTTCTCCGTGCTGGGGATGCTCGAGTTTATCGACTGGGGCGGCGGGGACATTCTGTTTTATGCCTCGCATTATCTGGCTGAAGCCATCGATCCGCGCTTCCTGCCGCCCAAGGTCATTGCCGAGAATATGGCCCAAGGGCGCAACGGACTGCGCGAAGGTCAGGGATTTTATGATTACCAGGACGTTGACCTGGAAGCCTACAAACTGCAGAGGTTGGGTGAGTTCACCCGCAAGCTCGAGTTGATGGGGCTGTCGCCGGTGTTTAACGGTGGCGTGGCAACGTCCAGCGCGCGGAGCTGACGTGTGATCGCGACAGCTTCACGGCCTGGTTACACAACCGGCGCGCCGCAACGGCGGCGTCGGTTTTTCGTTGTGGATGAAGGTCATCCACGCACCTGCCTGGTCCTGAATCGAGGTTGTCATGAAGCTGTATGAGTTGATCACGTTCACCGTACGCGTGCGCACTGTCGCCACCGCCATGGATTGTCTGGAGCAGCGCCTGGCCGCCGATGACGCCAGGGTGAAATTGATGGGTTGCTGGGTGTCGGAGATCGGCCCGTTGAATCAGATCGCGGTGTTGCGCGGTTTTGCCGACGAGGCGTCCCGTCAGGCTGAGCGCGAACGTTATCTGTCGAGTGCCGACGCGTTTGGCATCGAGGCGTGTATGACGGACATGCGCGTGGAAAACTACACGTTGTTTCCCTTTATCCAGCCGCTGCCTGCCGGGCACCACGGGCCGTTCTACGAACTTCGCATCTACGATCTGGTGCCGTCGGGCCTGGCACCCACGCTCAAGGGCTGGGAAAAAGCCGTAGGGCCAAGAACCGGTGCGCAATACTCCCCGGTGTATGCCGCTTTCTACGCCACCGACGGTCAGTTGCCGCGTTACCTGCACATCTGGCCCTACGCCTCGCTCGAACAACGCCTGGACGTGCGTACCCGCGCCGTGCAGGACGGCGTCTGGCCGCCGGAAAACTCAGGCCCGCAATTGCGCGACATGCATTCGACGATCTACCTGCCGGCGAGCTTTTCGCCGCTGCAATAAAGCCACCGGGGCACCCTTGCACAAGCCCGTTCCCCCGAAGGGGGCCTGCAGCCAAATGATTCAGACCCCCAGGTAACGCCGGGACAATTCCGGCGTTTCGGCCAGTTGCACCGGTGTGCCGTTCCAGACCTGTCGACCCTTTTCGATGATGTGGTGGCAGTCGACCACCCGCGCCATTTCCTTGAGGTTCTTGTCGATCACCAGAATCGTCTCGCCCTCGGCTTTCAAACTCGCCAGGCAGCTCCAGATGGTTTCGCGAATGATCGGGGCCAGGCCTTCGGTGGCCTCATCGAGAATCAGCAATTGCGGGTTGGTCAGCAGGGCGCGGGCGACCACCATCATCTGTTGTTCGCCACCGGAGAGGGTTTTTGACAGCTGGTCCTGGCGTTCCTGCAAGCGTGGGAACAACTGATAGATCCGCGGCAGATCCCACTTGCCCCGGGTCGCGGTGGCCAGCAGGTTTTCCCGCACACTCAGGCTGCCAAAACCGCGCCGGCCTTCGGGCACCAGCCCTAGTCCGGCCTGGGCGATGCGGTAGGGTGGCGCGCCGCGCATTTCCCGACCGTGGATCAGGACGCTGCCGGCGGTGGGTTTGAGCAGGCCCATGATCGACTTGACCGTGGTGGTCTTGCCCATGCCGTTGCGCCCGATCAGCGACACCACTTGCCCCTGTTCGATCTTCAAGTGCATGTCGAACAGCACTTGGCTCAGGCCATAGCCGGCCTGCAATCCACTGACTTCAAGCATGTTCTTCTCCCAGGTAGGCGGCGCGTACTTGCGGGTCGTTGCGAATCTGCTCGACGCTGCCGGTCAGGATGGTTTGGCCGTAGACCAGCACGGTAATGCGATCGGCCAGGGCGAACACGGCGTCCATGTCGTGCTCCACCAGCAGGATCGCGTAGCGGCCCTTGAGTTCGAGCAACAGTTGCGTCATGCGTGCCGACTCCTCTGCACCCATGCCTGCCATCGGTTCGTCGAGCAACAGCACTGAGGCTTCCTGGGCCAGGGCCAGGGCAATTTCCAGCTGCCGCCGTTCGCCGTGGGACAATTCGCTGACCAGCACCTGAGCACGTGCCGCGAGCCCGACACGTTGCAGATAGTCAGCCGCCGGGTCCAGCAGGCGGCGGTCACTGGTCAGGGGGTTCCACATGCCGAAGGTCTGACCCTCCCGGGCGGCGATCGCGACGGCGACGTTTTCCAGCAGGGTGAACTCCGGATACAGCTGACTGACCTGGAAGGCGCGCGCCAGGCCGAGGCGAGGGCGTTGATGGGCGGGCACGTCGGTAATGTCCTGGCCGTTGAGGAAGATCCGCCCCTTGTCCGGGCGGATCTCTCCGGCGATCTGCGAAATCAGTGTCGACTTGCCGGCGCCGTTGGGGCCGATGATGGCGTGCAGTTCCCCTGGGGCAATATCGAAGCTTGCACCGTTGGTGGCCTTGACCGCGCCGAAGGTTTTTTCCAGATCCTGGATCGACAGTTGCGGGCTCATGACTGTACCTCGCTATTGGCGATGGCGGGCGGGGCTTGTGACACCGGGGGCTTGCGCCAGCGGGGCCACGGACTGAGCAGCAGGCCGTACAAACCTTTTTTGCCGAACAGCACCACCACCAGCAGCAACGGGCTGAAGATCAGCAGCCAGTGCTCGGTCCAGAGGCTCAACACCTGCTCCAGTCCCAGGTATACCGCCGCGCCGAGTATTGGCCCGAGCAGGGTGCCAACGCCGCCGAGAATGACCATCGCCATCAACTCGCCGGACTTGTGCCAGGCGCCCATGTCCGGGCTGACGAACATTGCGTAATTGGCCCACAAGATCCCGGCCAGACCGCCGCCGACCCCGGCGATGACGAAGGCGCTCAGCCGGTAGCGCAACGGGTGCAAACCCAGGCTGATGCTGCGCCGTTCGCTTTGCTTCAGTCCTCGCAGGACATAGCCGAAGCGCGAGTTGACCAGCCGTCGGCAGAACAGCAGCCACGCCACCAGTAGCCCTAGGCACAGGTAGTAAAACTGCACCGGATTTTCCAGATCAAGGCCCGGCAGCGTATTGCGTTCATTGAGCAGGATGCCGTCGTCACCGCCATACAGCGACAGTGAACTGAGGAGGAAATACAGCATCTGGCCGAACGCCAACGTAATCATGATGAACTGCACACCGCTGGTACGCAGTGACAAATAGCCGACCACCACTGCAAACAGCGCGCAAACCAGCAGCGACAGCGGCCAGACGATCAGCGCGCTGTTAGAGCCGTCCCAGCCCCACAACGGCATGGCCTGGGAGGTGTGGAAACCGATGACGCCAACCACATAGCCGCCCAGGCCAAAGAACGCCGCATGACCGAAGCTGATCATCGCGCCATAGCCGATCAGCAGGTCCAGGCTAGCGGCGGCCATGCCGTAGATCGCCAGGCGCGTGAACAGGCTGACCAGAAAGGGTTCATGCAAAAACGACGCAAGCAGCGGCAGGAGGGCGAACGTCGCCAGGCAGAGCAGATCGATAAGGACTCGACGGGACATGGTGTTCTCCTCAGGCGCGGGCGGGTAACAGGCCGCGTGGACGGACCAGCAGGACGACCGCCATGACGATGTAGGCACTGGCGGAAATCAATCCGCCACTCAAGGTTCCGCTGACTTCGGCGGGTAACAGTTGGTCAAGCAATTGCGGGATATAGGCGCGCCCAAGCCCGTCGACCATGCCGATCAGCAGGGCACCGGCGAGCGCGCCGCGCACCGAGCCGACACCGCCGACAACGATGACGACGAACGTGGTGATCAAGACCTTTTCGCCCATGCCGATTTCCACCGACAGCAGCGGGGCCGCCATGAAACCGGCGAGTCCGCAGAGCACACAGCCGAAGACGAAAACCAGGGTGTAGAGACGTGCGATGTTCACGCCCAGCGCGCCGACCATCTCGTGGTCGTCGGCCCCGGCACGGATCAGCATCCCCAGGCGGGTATGGTTGATCAGCAGCCACATGGCAATCGCCACCAGTGCCCCGGCGGCGATGAACAATAGGCGGCTGACCGGGTACATCAACCCTGGCAGGACTTCAACGAAGCTGCCGTACCACTCGGGGGTAGGCATGGCAGGCGGGCTGCGACCGAACAACACGGTGATCAACTCGTTGGTAAAAAACACCACGGCCAGGGTTGCCAGTACCTGATCGAGGTGATCGCGACTGTAGAGCCGGCGCATGATGCTGGTTTCAATCAGCAGCCCGTACAGGGCGGAGCCGACTATCGCCGCCAGCCCGGCGAGCCAGAACGAGCCGCTGAGCGACGCGGTGTAGGCGGCGCAGAACGCCCCGACCATGTAAAAGGCACCATGGGCCAGGTTGATGACACCCATGATGCCGAAGATCAGCGTCAGGCCGGAGGCGAGCAAAAACAGCAAGGCGCTGTATTGCAAGCCGTTAAGAATTTGTTCGAGTAGCAGCATGCTGGGGAATCCTACGAAAAGTGCCGGCAGCCGAAGCCGCCGGGCACGAGACCGAAAGGTCGGATCACAGGGCGCATTTGGCGGCGAAGCTGTCCACTTGCGATTTGGCGATGGTATGCACCGGCACCTGGACCAGCTTGCCGTTGGCATCGGCTTCTACGCGCAGCAAGTACCAGTCGATGACCGCATGCTGGTTTTTGCCGAAAGCGAAATCGCCACGGATCGAGTCGAACTTGACGTTGCGCAGCGCGTTACGAAAGGCCTCGGGGTCTTTCATGTTGCCGTCCACACTCTTGAGTGCAGCGCCGATCAGCCGCGCCGTGTCATAGGTCTGGGCGGCATACACGGTGGGCACGCGGTTGTATTTTTCGCTGAACGCTTTGACGAACGCCTGATTGGCCGGGTTGTTCGATTCAGGATTCCACAAGGTCACGATGTTCATGCCTTTGGCGACATCACCGGTGGCGGCGAGCATGCGTTCGTCCATGGAGAACACGGGCACTACCATCGGGATGGTTTTGCTCAGGCCCGAGCTGCCGTATTGCTTGGCGAAGTTGATGCCGGCACCGCCGGGATGGAACTCGAAAATCGCATCCGGCGCCAGAGAGCGCACCCGTGCCAGCTCGACCGAGAAGTCCAGTTGGTTGAGCTTGGTGTAGATCTCGGTGACCTCACCTTTGTAAGTGCGCTTGAAGCCTTCCAGCGCATCGCGTCCACCCTGATAGTTGGGGGCCAGGATGACCATCTTCTTGTAGCCCAGGTCGTTGGCCGCGACACCGGCCATTTCATGGATCGTGTCGTTCTGATACGAGGCGACGAAGTAATTGGGCTTGCACTGCTTGCCGGCCAGGCTCGAAGGGCCGGTGTTGTTGCTGATGTAGAAGCCGTCCTTGGTCGCCGTGTTGACCACCGCCGCCAGCACATTGGAAAAGATCACCCCGGTGTACAGCGAAATGCCGTCCAGGCTCATGCGGTCGATGATCTGCTTGGCGCGCGCCGGTTGCAGTCCGTCGTCCTCGACCAGCAGGCTCACCGGCACACCGCCGAGCTTGCCGTCTTCCTGATCGATGGCCAGTTGGAAACCGTCGCGAGAGTCTTCGCCCAGGTAACCGGCGGGGGTCGAGAGGGTGGTGATAAAACCGATGCGAACCGGGTCCTGGGCCTGGGCCAGCAGACTGGCCACGCAGCTGGCCGCCAGCAGTGTACCCACGAGTAGTTTTTTCATAGTGCCGCCTTTAGTGAAGTCCGCATCGCGCGTGACGTAATTGTTAGTTGAGGGCAGTAAAAAATGTCCGGGTGCCTGGAAATTTGTTTTGGCTGTGGGTTCCAGTGTCAGGTGTTGCTTTCGGTAAATTTCTCGTAATACAGGCGGGTTTGGTCGAGGGCCTGGACGGCCAGCCATTGTTTGATCGATTCGACCATGGGCGGCGGCCCGCAGAGGTACATGTCCAGGTCCTGGTCGCGAAACTCGGCAAGCTCGAAATGCTCGGTGATATAACCGCGCTTGCCGCTCCAGTCCGAAGCCGGATCGCTGATGACCGGGGTGAAGCGAAAACCGGGAATCCGCTCTGCGTAGGCCGCGATGCGCGTGGTTTCGCAAAGGTCGACGGCGTTGCGCACGCCGTAGTACAGATGCACCGGATGCCCGCAACCACCACGCTCGGCGATCTCATCGAGCATGCCCAGGAACGCCGAGAGCCCGGTGCCGCCGGCGACAAACACCAATGGCTTGTCGACATGGCGCAGGTAAAAGGCGCCAAGGGGCGCTTCGAGCATGATCTCGTCGCCGATCAGGCTGCGCTCGCGGATGTAATTGCTCATCAGCCCGTCGGGCAGCAGCCGGATCAGAAACTGCAACTGGTTGCTGCTGTTGGGGCGGTTGGCGAATGAGTAAGAGCGCTTGCCTTCTGTGCCCGGCACTTGCAGCCGCGCGTACTGGCCGGGCAAAAAGTCCAGGTGCTGGCCATCGGCACCGGCGTCCAGGTGCAGGATCGCGGTGTTCGGCGATACCTGCTCGACGGCCCGCACGATGCCCTTGAGCCGATCCGGCCCGGGCGCATTGCACAGGCTCGACGCGAAGTCGAAGTAGAAGGCCGCATCGGATTCGACGCGGGTCTGGCAGGTCAGCATTTTGCGCTGGCGCAGGTCGTCGGCCGACAGTGCTTCATCGTCGACATAGTCCTGGCTGTATTGTCCCGACTCGCAGCGGCCCTGACATGTCCCGCACACGCCTTCCCGGCAGTCGAGCGGGATATTGATGCCGTTGCGCAGCGCCGCATCGAGCAGGATTTCATTGTTCTGTACCGGGAAAAACAAGGTTTTACCATCGGCAAAACTGAACGCGACCTTGTGACTCATGATCCAGATTTCCGCCAGTCAGAGGTGATAAAAATCGAGCACCGAATTGATGGTGTCGTTGAGTAGCACCACATGCTTGCGGCTGATCTTCCAGCTCTCGCCATCGGGCCGCAGGCGGTAGGTGGCGCGGCCGAAGAACTGCTCGGCGGTTTGCAGGCGGTAGTAGAGGGTGTGCCAGTTAACCCGTACCTCCAGCTCGTCGTTGTCCAACGGAGCAATGCGCACATTGCTGATCAGGTGCAGGGTGCGCGGCATCGGAATGGTCGACGCGGCCTTGCCGGTGCGAATGCGGAACACCCGGTCCTCGAGGCCGCCACGGTTGGGGTAGTAGATCAGCGACATGCCTTTTTTCGGGTCGGTGGTATAAACATGCTCCGAGTCCCATTGCGGCAGGTGGAACTCGCTGTCGTCGCTGAACATCGACAGGTACGTATCCCAGTCCTGAGCGTCGCAGGCTTCAGCGTTGCGGTAGAAGAATTGCTCGATGCGGTATTGCAGTTGCGAATTCATGTTCACACCTCACGCAGTTTCAACGGTTGCTCTTCGGCGGCCTTGCGCGCCAGACCTTCGAGCATGAAGCGCTGCCAGTTGCCATGTTGATTGACGTAGAGGCCTTCATGGGTGAACTCGGTGCCGGTCAGTGCCGGTGAGATGCCGATGGTTTCGCTGTTGGGCGTCGCACCCTCGACCCATTTGCCCACGCCCCGGGAAATGTCGCTCCAGCGCTCAAGCCGTGCCTGGAAACCGCGCTGGGCTTCGCGAAACTCAACCAGGTCATCGGGGGTG
Source organism: Pseudomonas mucidolens (assembly GCF_900106045.1). Taxonomy (NCBI): domain Bacteria; kingdom Pseudomonadati; phylum Pseudomonadota; class Gammaproteobacteria; order Pseudomonadales; family Pseudomonadaceae; genus Pseudomonas; species Pseudomonas mucidolens. Next base: position 1,236,906 of record NZ_LT629802.1, read on the forward strand.
CCCATGCCGGACACGTTGAAGAAGTCTTCGAACTGACGAATGCGGTTTTCCCGGTCGGCATCCGACTCGCCGACCACGCCCAGACAGAAGCTGTTGATCTCGGTCTTGTTCCACGCCAGTGGACGGATGATGCGCAGCTGCGAGCTGATCTGGTCGAGGAAGAACATGCTCGGGTAGATGTTCAGGTTGCGCAGCCGGTGCATCATCCACTCGGCCTTGCCCTGGCCGTATTCTTCGAGCAGACGCGGCATGATCGTGCCGTAACCGGGGCGCACCGCCGGGTTGGGCATATCGCTGAACAGCAGGCTGTGGCCGTTGTGGAAGGCAAACCAGCCGTCGTCGGTTTCCTTGTCGCCAGCGCCGAGCTTGCTGTAGTCCAGGGTGTCGGCACCGGTCAGGCCTTTCTCGCTGTTGATCTGCTGGCGATGCTGGACGGTGGCCACGTAGTTGTAGTGCACGGTGCTGACGTGATAACCGTCCAGACCGTTTTCGTTCTGCAGTTTCCAGTTGCCGTCGTAGGTGTAGGTGGACTTGCCCGGCAGCACTTCCAGTTCACCGGTGGGCGACTGGGCGACCATCATGTCGAAGAACACCTTGGCGTCGCCGAGAAAGTCTTGCAGCGAGTCAGTGCCCTCGACATCGAGGCTGACAAACACAAACCCTTTGTAGCTTTCGATGCGGGCTTTTTTCAGGCCACGGGTGGCTTTGTCGAAACCCTCCGGATATTCACCGGGTGCCTTGACCTTGACCAGGCGGCCATCACTTTTATAGCACCATGCGTGGAACGGGCAGGTGAAGGTCGACTGGTTGCCCTTGCCGACGCGGGTCAGGGTCGTGCCCCGGTGCTGGCAAGCGTTGATCAGTGCATTGAGCTGGCCGTCGCCATCGCGGGTGATGATCATCGGCTGGCGCCCGGCGCGCATCGTCATGAAGTCATGCTGGTTGGCGATTTCGCTTTCGTGGCAGGCGTAGATCCAGTTCTTCTCGAAGATCAACTCCATTTCCAGATCAAATAAATCCGGCTCGGTAAACATATCCCGGGCAATTCGGAAGATGCCTTCCGCTGGCCGGAAGTCCAGGCAGCCTTCAATAAAACTTTTCCATTGTTCGACGCTTTTGGCACTGCTCATTAATCGATACCTCGTTGCATCGGGATAATTCGTGCATTCAATAAGTTGTTCGTGCCTGCATTAAATAAGTTGCCCGCGGCGGGGTCTATCCGCTTTGTCGGCAAACACAGTCCATAAAATTGGCCAGCGAGCCTTGACCCACAAACAGCTGGCCAGGAGCGGCGTGGCGAACGAGGCGGAATTGATATTTCGAAGTAAACGGATATGAGTCTCGAATTAACAGGATAGAGACTCTGGCGCCAATGCTGCCTAATCACTCTCGATGCGTGCTGGCTGTCTCACCGGACCGACATCAACCCTAACGACTCATGCTGAATATTTTAATAAAGAAACAACTGCCAACTATTGGAGTGATCACTTTGGTCGCGCCGCTACTTGATGTGTTCGCACATTAAATAAGAGGGGATAAGTTATGTTTCAAGCGAGTTGGTTTACCCGTTGCGTGCAGACGGCCAGCCTGGCCGGAATGATTACACCGATGATGGCCCAGGCGGACTTCATTGAAGACAGCCACCTGGGGCTGGGCTTGCGAAACTTTTATATCGATCGCGACTTCAAGGGCGAAAACCCGAAGAACTCCCGAGTCGGCAGCTGGACCCAGGGCTTCGACCTGCGCTTCATCTCGGGCTACACCGAGGGGCCGCTGCAGTTTGGCCTGGATGCTTCGATGCAATACGCCTACCGGCTCGACGGTGGTGGTGGCAGGGGGCCTGACAGCATCATTCCTTATAGCGTCAGCAAGCAAGAACAGGCGACCGATTACGGCCGCGGCGGCTACACGGCGAAGGTGCGTTATTCCAAGACCGAGTTGAAATACGGTGAGCATCGGCCAACGCTGCCGGTGGCCTACACCGACGATTCGCGGCAACTGGTCACCACGTATCACGGCACCCTGATCGAGTCCAAGGAGGTGGACAAGCTGACACTGACGGGCGGGCGCTTCACCGAAATCAGCGGCCGCGAATCCGCTAACAGCGAAAAAATGTACTTGTTCAACGGACCTGACGTGCAGCGCCGCAGCGACGGTTTGAACTTTGGCGGCGCCAGCTACGCGTTCACTCCGGCGCTAACCGGGACCTATTTCTACGGGCAGTTGGAAGACATCTACCGTCAGCATTACCTGGGCGCTACCTACCTGGCCGACCTGGGCGGCGGTTACGGTCTGAAAACCGACTTGCGCTATTTCAACAACAAGGAAGATGGCGACGCCTTGTATGGTCGCATCGATAACCGCTCCTACGGCGCCATGACCACCCTGCGCAAAGGTGCCCACTCCTTCGGCCTGGGTTATCAGCGGATGCTCGGTGATAGCACGTTCCCGACGCTCAACGGTTACGCGCCGCAGCCTTACCTGGTGAACTGGTCCGCCATCGCCTTCGTCAAACCTAACGAAAAATCCTGGCAGGCGCGTTATGACTTCAATTTCGCCGGTGTGGGTGTGCCTGGCTTGAAGCTGATGACGCGTTACATGCGCGGCACCGACATCGATCGCGGCGCTCTCAGCGACAACAGCGAATCGGAGCGCAATATCTACCTGTCCTACGTGGTCCAGGACGGCCCGCTGAAGGACCTCGGCGTCGAACTGCGCAACATCAACGTCAAGTTCCGCCATGGTAATGACTTCGACGAAAACCGCCTGATCACCACCTATACCTGGAAATTCTGGTAAGCGATCAGCACGACCCGAGCAAGATTTCCGTCTCCAGCTCTTCAACAATTCCTGGGGGTAACACCTGCCTGCTCATCTGGGCAGGTAATACCCAATCACGCCCGCCATTCAATGCGTGTCTATCGTGCGGCCTCTTGGCGTCTGCTCTTTTTTGCAGCGCCCTACCTTTGTTTACGGCGTGAGAAGGGCGCTCAGTGCATGGACGGCTCTAACGTAGCGCTGTCCCTATCCGATTATTCGGTGAATGTTATCCGCATATTTCGCCCAGCCCCCGGAGGGAGGGAGGCGGCATGAAGATTGCTCTTTCAAATAGAGGCGTGCCGTTAGAGCGCGTTCATAAAACAGCCGTGGGTGCCCCGTGATGAGTACAAGTCCTGATGTACATGTTCGTGACATTCGTATCGAACGTTACGACCTCAATGGTGCGCGGCAGTGGATGGCCGGGATCTGCGGGCCGCATCTGCTCAAGACCAGCCACCCCAACCGCATTCAGTTCCATCACAGCGGCAACGTGCTCAAATCGATGTCCACCACACTGGGAATGATCGAGTACGGCACCGACGTCACGGTCGGCATCGAAGACGCCGAACACCTGAACAGCTACAGCCTCAGCTTGCCCCTCGTTGGCGAACAGCATTTGACCAAGAACGGTTGTCAGGCGACGTCCGATCGCGACTGCGCAATCATTGTCTCGCCGCACGAAAACCAGGAGCTGTCGATCAACGGTGATTGCCGCAAGGTCCAGGTCGTCATCACCCGCGCGGCCATGCGCAAGTCCCTTGAAGACATGCTGCAGCGGCCATTGGAAACCCCCTTGCGTTTCGAGCCGATGATGGACGCGGTCAACGGTTCCTCCGCGTCCTGGTGGCGTATGGCGCGCTACTTTATCGGCGAACTGGAGCGCAGCCGCGAGCTGTATGACCAGACGTTTTTCACACGCGACATCGAGAGTTCGCTGATCAAGGGGTTGATCCTTGCCCAGCCGAACAACTACTCCGATGAGTTGCGCGATGTGCTCGGCGTCAAGCTGCCGCATTACCTGATTCGAGCCAAACAGTACATCCACGAAAATGCCCGCGAAGCGCTCCATCTGGAAGACATCGAGGCGATTTCCGGAGTGTCGCGCTTCAAGCTGTTCGAAGGTTTCAAAAAGTACTTTGGCATGTCGCCGATGGCGTATCTGAAGAAGCACCGGCTGGGTGCCGTGCGCCAGGAAATCCTCGAGGATAATTCAGCGCGCAATATCTCGGTGATCGCCATGGGGTGGGGGTTTACCCACCTGGGACGGTTCTCCAGCGAGTATCGCAAGCTGTTCGATGAAACACCGAGCACCACCCTGCAACGTAACGAAGCTCGCCGCAACCGGTCGCTTTGAGCCATGGCGGCGCTATCGGTTCATCCTATGCCTGGCGCTGGCGCGGGGCTCGATCTGTCGAGGCTGTGCCAAACACCGGTCTTCACCAGTCGCTCGCGGCAAGAAAGTCATCGGCTGCTTGCTCGTGAGTTGGTCGAACACGATCTGAGTTGGCGCAGTGGCAATGTCGACACGGCGTTTTTTCGCGCTGAAGTGGGGCGTTGCCAATTGTTTGTCCTGCGTTACGGCGCCGAGGTTGAGGTACGGCCACGGCCTTTTACCGATTTCGTGTTGATGCAGATGCCTTTGCGCGGGCGGGCCAGTATCGAGTGCGACGGGCTGGCGCTTGAGCTGGAGGAGGGTCAGGTGGCGGTGCTCTCGCCCAATCGCCAGGCCCGCCTGGTCTGGCACAGTGGCTGCGAACAATTGCTGCTTAAAGTACCGCGTTCATTGTTGAGGCTGATGCAGGAGCGGCTGGTGGACGAAGGAGGGCTGGCCGCTGATTTCAGCTTGCCTGCCGCTTATCGGCTCAACACCGGTCAGGCGCGCGGCTGGTTGCGCCTGGTCGATGATTTGCTCGAACAGCTGGGGGCCAGCGAGGGCGAGCCGGTGCATGCTCACTGGTTGCGACATCTGGAAGAAAGCCTGCCGCTGTTCCTGCTGACCCACCCACCGAAAGTCGACGGGTCACCGATGGCGGTCATTGAGTCGCCGGCACAACGTCAGGCATTGCGGCAGTTGCATAAGATCGAAGACTTGATGCGCCGTCGCCTGGGTGACGCGCTTTCCCTGGGCGAACTGGCAGCCGCGGCGGGCATGAGCGAGCGCAGCCTCAATACCTTGTGTCAGCGCTGTTACGGGCAAACGCCGATGGAGCGGTTGCGCAACCTGCGGCTTGAAGCGGTACGTGATCGTTTGCTCGGCCATCGGGACTTGAGCATTACCGAAGTCGCCCTGGAGCATGGCTTTGGCCATCTCGGTCGTTTTGCCCGTTACTACCGTGAGCGCTTCGGCGAACTGCCGCATCAGACTGCTGCGAATGCTGACCCTTGTAGGAGCGAGCTTGCTCGCGATGGACGTTAACGATAACGCGTGTTGTCTGGTTAAACGCGTCGCCCTCAAGTCCATCGCGAGCGAGCTCGCTCCTACAGCGGGCAGTGTGCGATTACTGTTCGGCGCTGCCCGCCCATCTGCCCATCAGGGTGTTGGATGGCTGTTGTTCGTCGAGCAGTTTCTTCGCCGTTTCGATACCGGCCACGGGAAGTCCGGCGGGGTCGAGCAGACCGATCTGCACCAGAACGCTCGCTTGGTCCCAATAAATGTGCTCGTGGCAGAGCTTGTCGCCACGGAACTTGATGACCCCAATCATCGGAATTTCGACGTATTTACCGGTCGGCGCGACGTTGGGCAGCATCCAGTCGATTTCACTGGTGTGGGTAAAACACATCACGAACTCGTCGACGATCTGCGAGGCCCCTACCGTGCGCGAGATGGGCACCAGCTTCATGTCCGGCGGATTGGCATGAACGAAATGGTTCTGGTAGAAACGGCTCAATTCGCGGTAACCCACGCCACCGGTCATGGTGGGAATGTGGTTGACGTACGGTTCGGCGACCATGGTTGCCATGGTCGCCGGGACATCGCGGACAGCAAATTCAAATTCGATGTGCTTTTCCCACAGCTCGGACAGGTTGTAGTTCGGGCCGATGGCCTGTTTGAGCGCGGCGATGCTGCGTTGATGGGCCATCAACGCGGCCGGTTTGTTGTAGTGCATGCCGCCGTTGCGGGCGAAGGCATGGTCGACGTCGGGGTATGTGTAAATCTCGACGTTGTTGCGTCTGCCCAGGCGCTGGCTGATCAGCGTGCGGGCATTGACGTCGCAGTAGCGATCCTGTTCGGCGAAGTGCAGCACCAGGTGACCTTTGATGATGTCGGCTTCTTCGAGCAGCTGTTCGATGCCCATGCCGTAATAGCCCACCGAGCAGGCGGCGTCGGTTCTCGTCGCCGTCAGGTAGGCCAGCTTGCCGCCCATGCAGAAACCCACATAGCCGAAACCGACGTCCTCGACTTCGGGAAAATCGCTGAGTGCCTTGAAACTGGCGTCGATGTCATCGACCGCCTTGTCCACGTCCATGCGCTGGAACAGATCAATCGCACGGGCGAAGTCGGCCTCGGTGTAACCCAGTTCGACGCCCGGCTCCAGACGCCAGAACAAATCCGGGACCAAGGCGACGTAACCTTCCTCGGCGTAAAAATCGGCGACTTCGCGCATGTTGGCGTTGATGCCAAAAATTTCCTGGCCGATTACCACGCCAGGGCCTTTGCCGCTGGCGGGTAGCGCCAGGTAACCGGTGAAACTGCCGCTGCCGTCGCTGGCTTTTACAGTGATCATCTTGCCCATGGTGTTACCTCGTTATCGACTCATCATCAGGATTTGTTGGCGGTGTTCAATAGGTGGAGCAATTCAGGCCGGGTCACGCAAGCGCTCGAACCACACGCGTGGCGAGAGCCCCTGATCGGGGCCGAGGATCGAGAAGCCGCCGTCCACCGGAATATCCACCCCGGTAATCCAGGACGCGCCGTGGCTGCACAGGAAGGCCACCACATGGCCGATCTCCTCGCCGCGCCCGACGCGCCCAAGCGGGTGAAAGGTGGCACCAACACGGTCGGCCACGGCGATGTCACCGCCGCTTAGGTTCGCCACCGACGGCGACCAGGTCCAGGCCGGCGAGACGCTGATGACCCGGATCGAAGTCGGCGCCAGGCTCACAGCAAGGTTGCGGGTCAGCTGCAGCAACCCGGCCTTGGACGCCGGGTACAGGGCTCGCCCAGCCGCGCCGAACTTACCGCCGGTGCTGCCGATGTTGATCACCGTGCCGCCTTCGAGCATATGGGGTGCGGCTTTCTGCACGAAGATCGCCGCTGACACCAGGTTGATGTTGAGGGTGTTCAGCCATTGCGCCCGGTCCGACAGTAGCCCCTGATCGTCGTAGACACAGGCGTTATTGACCAGGATGTCGAGACGGCCGAAGGCGGCCAGGGTTGCGTCGATACAGTCGTCGATATCCTCGTCGAGCTCGACATTGCAGGCGACAAAGCGACAACGTTCACCCAACTCGCTGGCCAGTGCCGCCCCCATTTCGCGGTTACGGCCGACCAGCATGACGCTGGCGCCGGCCTGCAACAGTTGGCGGGCAATGTCGGTGCCCAGGCCTTGGGTACTGCCCGTGACAATCGCCACCTGACCTTGCAGATTGGCAGTGGGAATGGACTTCATGGCATTGACTCCAGGGCGTTGGCGACATCCGTGACTGTGGCGATCAGGCGCATGCTTTCCAGCGCCGCCAGATGAGTCGCGGGTCGGGCGGCGGCGCAGGCGTCGGCCAGCACCGTGACCTCGAAACCGCAATCGACGGCATGCCGTACCGTGCTCTCCACCACCGAGTGGGTGGCGACGCCGGCGATCAGCAATTGTCGCGCATCGAGCTGACGCAACAGGGTGTCCAGCGGCGTGCCGTAGAACGCGTTGATGCGAGTATGGGTGACGACGAATTCGTCCGGGCCTTCCAGCGGTTTCAGCGCATCATGAAACTGCGCGCCCCAGGAGCCTTCCTGGACGGCGCCACTGGCCGCCACGGCGCGCAGGATCGGTGCGTTCTGTACCAGATCGGCATAGTCCGGGCGATACGCCACGCGCACATGAATGATCGGCCAACCCCGTGCGCGGGCACCTTGCTGCAGCCTGATGGCGGCGTCCAGCACGGCGTCACGTGCCGGATCATCGGCTGCGAGCCCGACCCGGATGCGGCCGTCAGGATGCAAGACGTCGTTCTGATAATGCAGGGCCAATACGGTCGGGCGCCTCATCAGACAAAGACCTCGAGGTTGGCGAACACATCGTTGCAGTTGATCAGGTCAACCCGCTTGAGCTGGATTTTCCAGCCGCCGCTGTCCTGACTGGCCAGCTTGTAGGTGTAGCGCCCGGCCAACTGGCGTTGTTCAAGACGCCATTCGCTGACCTGGAACGTCGCGCTCACCACCAGCAACCCTTGGCTGTCGAGTCCTTCGACCATCACGTTGCCCACCAGATGAGCCGTGCGGGTCGGTGGTTGTTGCGACCAGTTGCGTGTGTTTTCTACCCGGCGGATGCGCACTGCGCGCAGCATGCGGTTTTCCCAGAACAGCGAAATGTGCTCGAAGGGGTCAGCCTGCCCATGCAGGTGCGGCACCCAGTACATGCCCGCATCGGTAAACAGTTGATCCCACTCCCAGAAACGGCGCTCATCCAACAGGCGTGCTTCGCGATAGAGGAACTGCTCGATCTCGCGCAAAGTTTCGCTGGGTACCTGGGCCGGGGTCAGGGTGTGAGTCGAGACGTCGAAGGTGCGATCAAGCAGCATGGGTGCTCTCCTTGGCGATCAGGGTGGCGGTCATGTAGTGCTTCCACGCGGCGAACTGGTTACGCATCGGCAGTTCGCTGGTGCCATTGGTCGAGACCGCGCCATCGGGCAGCAAGCGGTCGGTGCCGACATAACGATGCATGCTGATCCATTCACCGCCACGGGTCATGTTGCCCTCCTGACAGCGGGCATAGACTTCGACGTCGTCGGGCATGACGTTGGAGGAGGGCGAGTTGATGACGTTGGCGTACGTCAGCGCCCGGTCAAATACGGCATCCGGAGCACCTTTGCAGCGAAACGTCTGGATTTCCACCAGGGTGCGGTCGACGGCCATCGGCCGGATTATCCGGAATTGCATGAACACGGTGTGGGGTGAGCCGCTGCCGTAGATCACGGTGTTGTGGCGGTTCATCCCCATGATGCCTCGGGCGCGTTCTTCGCCGTAGGCATCGCTCAGGCATTCAAAGTGGGCCCTGGATACGTCGTCGCGCTCGGCGGCTGCCGGGTCGAAGATCGCTTCCATGTAGCCATGTCCGTTGTTGTACGCGCGCAGTTCGAGCTTCTCCCAGAAGTCGTAAGGCTCGCCGTTGCCGTCCATGATCAGCAGTTCAAATGGCATTTCTCCCAAGGCTTCGGCCTCGCTGCGGGCCGCGTCCACTGAGGATTCATGCGTGACGCGAGCGTGCATGGTGTCGTGGAGGTTTTCGTAGAAGACTTTCCAGTTGGAACGCTGCATGACCCGAAAAATACCGCCGGCCACTTCGACTTCACCCACTGGCGAGCGATCGCAGAGGTTGTCGATGGACGTGATCACGCCGCCGAGAAAGGTTTTAAGGTCCGGACCATGATCGATCTGGCTGGCGAACACGAAGCCCCGATAGCTGTCGACTCGCGCCAGGCCGGCCATCGAAAAGTCCGGGTGCTGAGGGTTGAAGCAGGTGCCTTCGAAGGCATTTTTCAGAGGGGCCGAGAGGTGCTGGCCGTCGAGTTTGAAAGTCCAGGCGTGGTAGGGGCAGCGGAAAAACTTACCGACGTTGCCGTCACCCTCAGCCACCAGCTTGGCGCCTTTATGCGGGCAGCGGTTGTAAAGCACGTTGACGCCTTTGTCGGCGCCGCGAACCAGAATCACGTCCTGATCGCCGATGCGTGTGGTGTGGTAGTCACCGACATTTTTGACCTGGCTTTCATGGCCGACGTAGATCCATGCCTGACCATAGATTCGCTGCATTTCCAGATCAAACAGTTGCGGGTCGGTGTAGACGCTTTTGTGCACGCTGTCGTCGCGGATCAGTGCCGCGATCTGTTCGTTCGAGGGAATCATGATGTCTCCTTTTAACCAGCCATAAAGAGGTGCGTGGTACAGCAACGCACTTACAAATCGAGCACCAGACGAGCGCTGGAGGCGCGAGATACACAGGTGCAGAAGCTGCCGTCAGCCCGTTCGCGCTCCGACAGACAACTATCGCGGTGGTCAGCGGCGCCTTCGAGCACCTGGGCCACGCACACCCCACAGTCACCTCGACGGCAATCGAACATCGGGTCCAGGTCGGCTTCTATCATTGCGTCGAGCACGCTTTTGCCCGCGGTCACCTGAAGCGTTATTCCACTGCTGCGCAGCTCCACTTCAAAACCGCCTTCGGTCTCGGTGCCGAGGCTGCCGATGAACAATTCGCTGTGCAGTTGGCTGTCATCCCAGCCCAGTGCGCGAGCCGTTTGCAGCACGTTGCTGATCAATGACTTGGGGCCGCACACATACAGCTGACGTCCGCTGACGGGTGAGTCCAGCAGGCTGTCCAGGGGCAGGCGCCGCGCCGGGTCGCCGCCGCTGATCCAGCATCGGGCGGTGCCGAGCGCCTGGACTTCTTCCAGATACGCCATGCGGTCTGGGTTGCGACCGGCATAGTGCAAAGTGAATGGCTGCTGGCTGGCCGCGAGCGAGCGGGCCATGCCAAGCATTGGGGTGATGCCTATCCCTCCCGCGATCAGCAGGTAGTCACTGGCATTTGCCACCAATGGAAAATGGTTGTTGGGCGCACGCACCCTCAGTTGCTGACCGACTTGCACCTCGTGCATCCAGCGCGAACCACCGCTGCTCTGGTCCTCCAGCTGCACCGCGATCTCGTAATGAGGGTGCTCAGGCAGGCTGACCAGCGAGTAAGCACGCCACATGGGTTTACTGCCTGGTATCAGCACTTCGATATGAGCACCCGGGGTGAAACCGGGCAGGGTGTGGCCGGCGTCAGCGACCAGGATCAGGCGACGAATTTGAGGCGTGAGCGGGTCTATCCGTTCGATACGCAAAGACAGGCTGGGCATGCACGATTCCTGAGCGGGGCGAGCGATGTTCGCCGTTGAAGTCGTACACACTGTAGGGAGGGGCCCCGGGGCGAAAAAGCCGATATCGGCAAGTCGATAGCCGCATTTTGCGTAAGTACGCGGGACTGGGTGTCAGGCAGTGAGCCAATCGTACGTAGGTGTCCCGAAAAGGTTGGGCTTTTTCATGTCTTCGATTTAGGCGTTCTGGTAGTTAAATGGTAGTGAGTTGAGACGTGCTGACGCCTTACGTCGCCCTGTCGGGTTGGCGGTTGCCGGACAGTTGTCAGCGCCAATGCGTAGCAGCTCCTCATGCGTCGAGGACGTGTATTTCTGCTCTATTAGGTATTTCCCTTGCAGATAGTCGTGAGTCCATTGGGCGGTGCAGGTATTAGTGACATTTTGTTCGATAACTTCTTTACCCATTGCAATTCGTCGATTGGCTCAAGGTAGTGTTGTTTGATGTCTTGAGTCATCGCATTTTGTTGAGCGGCCAGTTTGACACAGCACGTTTTAAATTTTTCTTGTGATGCCGGGTTTGGTAAAGGTTTTACTTGCTGTAAACAGTAGGTAGTCATTAGCCGAGCTTTCTTCACCTCTGGCCCTCAGCGCTATGCTCGGATAGTTTTTAGTGTTCGGGCGAAATCGCAATGTTTTTGTATGTTGGCGACTGTCTTATCCGAAAAGTTAAGGCTCTACTTTCTGGGCGTGTACTTATCATTGCGGATGAGCTTACGGGCGTGTTTTGTTGAGGCGATGGATTAAATCACTCTTGGCATTTGCAGAGATTATTCGTCGGAAAGATGCACGTCTATCGTGCCGGTATTTTCCAGGTCGCTAAAATTTCCAGAGCTGAAAATCAGAGCTTTGAATCGTCTCCAGGGTTTCGCTACAACCTGAGTCTTCTTTAAGTCAAGTCAATCGCGAGGAACAGGAATCGTCTGATGGGGTTCTTTCCCGCTCAATTGTACGCTTTGGTCGTACCAACTGCCGTAAGCCGGACGCAGGATATGCGCCTCATGCTTTCTCTGGAAAATTGCAGTCCGCCGCATTGCCTGCAAGAGCTACGGCAAGCGCAGTGCGTTGTACAAAGCGATGCGCAAGATGGAGGCCAAGGCCTAGGTGCATGTCAAGGTAGAGCATTGATGCCGGGTGATCAGGCGTCAATCTGGTCATCCCGCTACGCGCTTCCGGGGCTGGGTCAAGAGCATTGCGCAGAGGGTGTCGCTATTCAACTTTTCGATGTGTGGAGAGCACGCCGACCTTTACAGCTCTGCGCGAGAAGGGTGCCTGTCATAAAAGCGCGCAACGCGATGAATGACTTTTCTCAATTATATTAAGGACTTGATTTATGAAACGATTAGCTTTGATTTTGGCTACTACCTTCCCGGTAATGGCTTTCGCAGCCACTCAAAACACCATTACCTTCACTGGCCAGGTTTCAGACCAAACTTGTGCAGTAGCGGTCAACGGTAACGCTGCCAACCCGGTCATTCTGATGCCTACTGTCAGCGCCGCCGCGTTGAACGCAGTCGGTAGTACTGCAGGAGAAACCCCGTTCACTATCAGCGTCAGCAACTGTGCCGCGCCCACCTCGACTTTGGCGATCAAAACCGCATTCCTGGGTAATAACGTAACTAGCGCAGGCAATCTCGGGAATGCGGGTACTGCCACTAAAGTACAGGTTCAACTGCTCAATGCTGCGGGTGGCACACCTGTTGTACTTAACGGCCCCACATCTGTTGCCGGTCTGAGCCTGGACTCTGGCGCCACCAGCGCCAGTCACGACTTCGCCGTTCGTTACATCAGCGAAGCGGGTGGCGCAACCGCCGGTACTGTCTCCGCTACCGCGCAATACGCTCTGGATTACCTGTAAGTCAGGAGCCCTGTCCTGCCGGGCTATGCGCCCGGTAGTTCCCTCTTCTCAATTTCCATACCCTCTACACATTGTGTGCGGATACTTATGTCTCGCCTTAAAAAAGTCACCCTGGCTCTAGCCCTGACTGTCTGCACCCTCTTGGCCCATAACGCGAGAGCCAGCGTTGTAATGACCGGTACCCGTGTCATCTACCCAGCTCAAGCCCAAGAGAAAATGGTGCAACTGACCAATCAGGGTACCCATCCGTACCTGGTTCAGATGTGGGTAGACAGCGATCCCCTCAACACTACGGCGCAATCAGCCAGCGCGCCGTTTATTGCAAATCCTCAGGTTTTTCGCGTTAACCCAAACTCCGGGCAGGTGGTACGCCTGATATTTACCGGCAGAGACTTGCCGAAAGACCGAGAAACTCTGTTTTACCTCAGCTTTTTGCAGATGCCGGCTATAAAGGCCAGCGAACTGCAAGCCAACAAATTGCTGCTCAGCGTCAATAGCCGAATGAAGCTGTTTTACCGGCCCCAAGCGTTGGCCGGTAATCCCGATGACCTGAGCAAGTCGCTAAGTTTCAAAGCGCAGAACAAGACGCTTGTCGTGAGTAATAACAGTGGCTACTTCGCCACTGTGCGCAACGCCCAAGTCGTCCGCAACGGAAAGTCTTTCCCTCTTAAACAGGCCGTGATAATCCCCCCGCTGAGCCAGCTCGACTGGGCACTGCCCGCCGGCTTTTCGGCGAACGGAGGAGACATTCTGCGCCTGACTCTAGTCAACGATTTCGGTGCGGATGTCACTACCGACTTGCCCTTTCAGTGATTGTTCAGAGTGAGCGTTATGCTTGTGTATCGCATATCACTATTTAAGATGGATTTTAGAATCTCGACTTTGCTGTGGTTGCGATATCTCGTACGACTATCTTCGATCACTACCATTGGTCTACTGTGCCCTGGCTTTGCTCTGGCAGCCACCTCCGCTTCAACGTCAAACGATCCCTATGTGTTCGATGACAATATGATGTTCGGTAATGGTTCACTGTCGCGCTTCAACCAGATCAACGCCATTGAGCCAGGGCAATATAAGGTCGACCTGTTTATCAATAATCGTTTCGTGGATCGTGTTGACTTGCGCTTTGTCGACTTGGGTGACGGTGATGTACAGCCCTGCCTGTCCGCGACATTGCTTGAAAGCTCCGGCGTACTCAAAAGTGCCATTCATGATACCGACAATAGCCAATGCCTGATCCTGTCAAAAGCGGTAGAGGGGGCATCCACCGCATTTGATTTTTCTTTATTAAGGCTGGATTTGAGGGTGCCGCAAAGTCTGATGCTGAACACTCCGCGTGGTTACGTGGCTCCGCAAAATCTGGATGCCGGTAGCACCATCGGTTTCGTCAACTACAGCGCCAGCCAGTACCATGTGACTCGCACTGGCAGCTACAGCAGCAGTTCAGACTCCAGCTATCTGGCTCTCAACAGTGGCTTGAACGTTGGTCTCTGGCGCCTGCGCCAACAAGGTAATCTGCGTTACGGCAATGACAACGGTAAACACTGGAACACCACCCGTACCTACGCCCAGCGGGCGTTGCCCGGACTAAAAGGTGACTTGACCGTAGGTCAGGGCTTTACTTCAGGGCGTTTTTTCTCGGGGTTGAGCTACACGGGGATGGAACTCGCGTCCGACGACCGCATGCTGCCCGAATCAATGCGTGGTTATGCACCGACCGTGCGAGGAATCGCTACAACCAACGCGCAGGTAATCGTCCGCCAGAACGGCAATGATATTTATCAGACCACCGTGGCGCCGGGCCCTTTCGAAATCAACGACCTCTACTCGACCAGCTACAACGGCGACCTGGAAGTGTCTGTGATCGAAGCTGATGGCAGCATCAGCAGCTTCACCGTACCGTTCTCGGCGATTCCGGAGTCGTTGCGCCCGGGCATATCACGTTACAGCGTAGCTCTGGGACAAAGCCGGGATTTGGGCGACCACGACCCGTTCAGCGAGATAACTTACCAGCGCGGCCTGACCAACAGCGTCACCGCCAACAGCGGTTTGCGCATCGCTGAAGGGTATCAAGCGTTCGTAATTGGCGGAGTGTATGCCAGTACTTTCGGCGCGTTCGGTCTGGACACTACCTACTCTCGGGCCGACTTGCCGACCGAAGGCCAGTTGGATGGCTGGATGGCACGCCTGTCTTATAGCCGGACTTTCCAGCCGACCAATACCACGCTGTCGATCGCCGGTTACCGCTATTCCACCGAAGGTTATCGCGACTTGGGGGATGTGTTCGGAGTGCGCGAGTCGATCCGCAATCACGAAACCTGGGAGTCGACGAGTTATATGCAACGCTCGCGCTTCGAGGTATCGGTCAACCAAAGCCTTGATGACTTAGGTAACGTGTTTTTGTCCGGGTCCACTCAGGATTACCGCAATGGCCGCGAGCGCGATACACAGTTACAGTTTGGCTGGGCCAACACCCTGCGCAACAACGTCAGCCTCAACCTCTCGGTATCCCGGCAAAGCACCGGCAGCTATCTCAATCGCCGAAGTGGCAACTACGACGACCAGCTCGGCAATAATGTGCCGAACAACGGCGTGGGTACTACTCGCACGGCTGGCAGTAACGAAACCGTCACCCTCCTGTCCGTGTCTTTCCCGCTCGGCAGCCCAGCCCAGCCCAATGTGCCATCACTGAGCAGTTCGGTAACGCATAGCTCGGTCTCCGGCAGCATGTACCAGACATCATTATCCGGTACTCAAGGCACGGACCAATCGTTGAGTTACAGCATGGACGTGTCCCGTGACGCGCAACAAAAACGGAACGTGTGGAGCGGGAGCCTCCAAAAGTACCTTCCCTACGCGTCAGTCAACGCCAGCGCCTCCAAAGGCCAGGACTACTGGCAGGCTTCAGGCAGCGCCCGCGGCGCCCTGGCCATACACGGCGGTGGTGTAACGTTGGGCCCGTATTTGGGCGACACCTTTGCCCTGGTCGAAGCCAAGGGTGCCAGTGGTGCTAAAGTCATGAACGGCATGGGTGCCGAAATCGATAGCCATGGTTATGCTCTGGTGCCGTCACTGACGCCTTACCGTTACAACACCGTGGCCATCAACCCGGAAGGCATGAATGAGAAAACTGAGCTCGATAACGGTCAGCTCCGCGTTGCACCTTATGCCGGAGCGGCAGTCAAGGTGACGTTCAAAACTCGCGTCGGCAACGCAATTTTGGTCAAGGTCTTGCGCAGCGACGGCGAAGCCGTGCCCATGGGGGCTGACGTACTGGACGACAGCAACAGCATCATAGGCATGGTTGGCCAAGGCAGTCAGGCCTACCTGCGCACCGATAAGCTCAAAGGCACTCTGAGCGTACGCTGGGGTGAAAGCCCTGGTGAACAGTGCGCGATGAATTTCGACCTGGCTCACCAGGATGTTAGCCAAGTGTTGATCAAGATCGACAGTGAGTGCCGTATTCCGTGATCCTTTTTCAGACGACGAGCTACCTATGACTTTCTCTCGCCCATTACTCAGCTTGCTGCTGGCCTTCGGCGCGGTTGTTGTGTCTGACGCTCAGGCAACTTGTAAGCGAATCTACAATGGCATTCAGGTGGCGGATGGGTATTCGGCGCAATTGCCCTTCGGTCGGGTCAATCTTTCCTCCAGCTACCTGCAGCCCGTCGGCACCCCTTTGGGTTCAGTCGTGGTTTCGCCAGCCGCGGCCCCCGGGCTGACCAGTGAAACCGTCCTGTGGGAATGCGATCTCAGTGATGCAGACAGCATCTACGAAGTGTTCGCCACCAATGGTGATGACCGCGTGGGTGGCCACTGGGAAATCGGAAACGGTTCAGGTACTACGATCAATGATGGTCTGCCCGGTTACTATGCTACCTGGTTCCCTTATGTCGGGATCAAGCTGACTCATCTGAATTCGGGGCTGGTGTATTCGCGCTACTGGCAGCAGGCTAAAATTACCGCGTACGACACCGTGGGTGCCAAGATCCAGGTCAAGGCCAAGCACTTGAGCATGGTCCAGGCTGATCTGGCACGCGTGTCCAGCCTCCCGCCCACGTCGGGCTCGGGCAGCAACTGGTGCGGCGGCATGGCCACTACTTCGGGGAGTGGTGTTTATAATTATGCCTGCACCCAGCCCAACGGCTATATCCAGTTCCGTGGCGGCGGTATCGTTTCAGACGCGGTAGGTTCGGATTCCAATACCAATTACTACTTTTGGGGCCAATATAACGGTATTGCTTTCGGTATGCGCTCAGCCGCAACCATCAGTTACACCGCCACGTGCGTGGCTCGTAACGTCACGCCGGTAGTGACCTTTATGCCAATAACTGCCGCAGAACTCAGCCAGGGCATGACTCGCAGTAGCGACTTCACCATAGATCTTGAATGCAGCAATACTGCCAGTTCAGGGACTGCAACCAATCAGACTGCGCTGGGTATTCAAGTCTCTCAAAGTGCATATGCACAAGCCCAATCTCTGGGCCTCGTTACCAGTGGTGGTGGAGTCACTCATCTGCTATCCAACGGCTATGGTAGCGACTCCTCAGTGGCTACCGGGGTCGGTATCAGTTTGCAAAACGCCAGTAACGGCACAGCCATGAACTTTTTGGGGTGGTCGAGCACTGGCACGGGAGCCTCCGGTGGATGGTACCCGGTACTGGCGGGCGCCAGCAGCAGCGGTAGCAATATGTCGGGATACACCAATTACTCGCAAACCATCACTGCAACCCTCAGTGCGCTGCCCGGTTTGACGGTTAAGCCGGGGAAAGTCAACGCGACAGCCTACGTATTGGTGAAAGTGCAATGATCAGGTACAAACTCGTCCCACTGCTGATCTGGGCATGTCTCACTGTAAATGTGACTCAAATCGCTCAGGCGGGAGTTATGCCCGAAAAAACCCGTCTAATTTTCGATGAAGGACAATCCCATCGCTCACTGATGCTCGCCAATACCAATGCCTACCCGGTGGTTGTACAAACCTGGGTCGATAACGGCGAGGGTAATCAAGCCCCGGAAAATACCGTATCAACAATGGTCGCCTTACCCTCTGTGTTCCGCCTGCAGCCAGGGGCCTTGCAAGGTTTGCGCATTGTTTATGACGGCAGCTCGCTCCCAAAAGACCGAGAGTCTGTCAGTTGGTTAAACATTTACGAGATTCCGCCTGCCAAAGCCAGCGCGCCTCTGATCGCCACTCAAGTCGCGGTGGCCATGAACACGCAAATGAAAATTTTTTACCGCCCGGCCAACTTGCCCAGCACGCCTGAACAGATGGCTGCCACTCTGACCTTTAGCCTAAAGCAGCAGAGCGATGGATGGGTACTGATATGTCACAACCCAACGCCGTATCACGCATCGTTCTCTTCACTACGCTTAGTGGCTCAAGGGCACGATCAACCAGTGGCCAAGACACCCGACATGATGACCCCACCTCTCAGTGACAAGGCTTACTCACTGGAAGCACTCAACCTCGGCGGCTTAATCGGACTGGCGGTAAATTACACGCTGATTGATGATGAAGGTCACTATCATGATGGTAGCGCAACAGTGCAGACTGAGTCAGGCCGGGCTTTGCCTTCATCGCCTCATCTGTGACATTGACCATGACTGTATTCTTGGTAGTGAATGGGTAGTTAATTGATATGGGCTTCAAGCCAATTTTGGCGGACGCTAATGGACGTTGGCAGGAGGTTGGATCAGTATTTACACAGATTGTGGGTGTGGTACTGGATGGCGAAGGACGCCGTGGGACTTATATTCACCGTTATGGGGCGCTAGGGGGGCGAGTGTTCGAGTCACGCCGTCCCGACCATATCTTCAATGACGTAGGCCAATGTTCACAGCATTGGCCTTTTTCATGTGCGTGACTTGTCGTTTCTTCACGCCTGCTTCCTCTTCAAAATTGTCAGGACCGGTCCGCGAGAATCGGTCGCTGATACCATGTTCGCAGCTTCAATCAGATGCCCGCGCTCGGCGCCCGAGTAATGACGGGTGATGCTGCCATTCTTGTGTCCGAGCAAAGTTTTCCGATCTCCGGTGCCAGCTTCAGAGTTCGATCTTCCACCCTCCCACGAATGCGACGGGGCGTCCGACCCAGCGGTGCTTTAGCATCCTGCTAGGGCAACGTGTCGCGCTTGGCGAAGATGCTTGCCATTTCCTCCGCGTTCTCGGTTCCCCAGGTGCACAACGGGACGATCGCGTCAGCCAGGCTGCGGCCGAGCGGGGTCAGCGTGTAGTCCACACGCGGGGGCACTTCTTTGTGGTCGGTCCGCGCCAGCACATGATCGGCTTCCAGGTCCTTCAATTGCTGGATCAGCACCTTGTCACTGACGCCCGGGATCAAACGCTTGAGCTCGCCGTAGCGCTTCGGGCCGTCGCGCAGGAAAAACAAGACCAGCGGTTTCCACTTGCCCGAGATGATGCGCAGCGTGGCGTTGAGCCCGCATCCAGTACCGCAGATTTCAGAATT
This sequence comes from Pseudomonas mucidolens, assembly GCF_900106045.1. Taxonomy (NCBI): domain Bacteria; kingdom Pseudomonadati; phylum Pseudomonadota; class Gammaproteobacteria; order Pseudomonadales; family Pseudomonadaceae; genus Pseudomonas; species Pseudomonas mucidolens. The sequence continues at coordinate 1,256,117 of NZ_LT629802.1, forward strand.
CGTCGTCATTTTTTTGATACTTACCAAAAGGTGCATACTTGTCCTTAGGTTAGCAGAGCTGCATCCTCGTCCTCAAGCAAGCAATTTCCTGCTTGGGTACAACTCCAACGAAGGATGCACGACATGACCAAACTGAATGGAAAGACCGCCGTGATCACCGGCGGCGCTACCGGCATCGGCCGCGCCGCAGCAAAACGCTTCATCGAGGAGGGCGCCTTCGTCTTCATCTTCGGCCGCCGGCAGGAAGCGCTCGACGCCGCTGTGGCCGATCTCGGGCCCAATGCCCGCGCGGTGAAGGGCTCGGTCTCCGATCTTGCCGACCTCGACCGACTCTACGCGGCGGTGAAGGCCGAGCGCGAAACCCTCGACATCGTCTTCGCCAATGCCGGGGCGGGAAGCCAGCTTGCGCTCGGCAAGATCACCGCCGAGCACATTGACGAAATCTTTGACACCAACGTGAAGGGTTTGATCTTCACGGTTCAGAAGGCGCTGCCGCTGATGGGACAGGGCGGTTCGATAATCCTGACCGGATCGAGCGCTGGCACCACGGGCGCCCCAGCATTCAGCGCCTACAGCGCGAGCAAGGCGGCAGTGCGCAACCTCGCGCGGTCCTGGGCGGAGGACCTGAAGGGTACCGGCATCCGGGTAAACGTGCTGTCGCCCGGGCCGACGGCGACCGAACTCGCGAAGGAAGCGCTGGGCGAGGAAGGCATGAAGGTCTTCGCCTCGATGAATCCACTCCAGCGCATGGCCGATCCGCTGGAAATCGGAGCGGTGGCCACCTTTCTCGCGTCGCAGGACAGCAGCTTCATGACCGCCAGCGAGGTCGCCGTCGACGGCGGCTTGGCTCAAATCTGACTCGCTGCGCCCGGCTGGTCACTCCATTCGATATTCGGAGCCGGTTGGGTGTGGTAAACGTAAGGAGAATATATGAGCTACGCAATTATCGGCTTCGGCAAGCTCGGCCAGGCGCTTGCCAAGGCGTTTGCCAGAAGCGGCATCGAAGTCTCCGTTGCAACCACCCGCGACCCGGAAAGCTTTGCATCCGCTGCGGCTGCGATCGGACCCGAGATCATTCCCAAAACACTGGCGGAAGCCGTCAAGGCGGACATCGTCTTTTTGGCGGTCCGTTACGAGTCGCACCGGGATGTCGCGAAGGCGCTGCCGACCTGGAAGGACAAGTCCATCATCGATATGACCAATGCCTACGGCGTGTCCCCTGAGGCGCTGGGAGGGCAGCCTTCTTCCAAGGTCGTCGCACAGGCCTTCACGGGTGCAAGACTGGTTAAGGGCTTCAACCATTTGGTCGCTGCCGTCCTTGACCAGGATCCAGCCGTACAGGGTGGCAGGCGAGTTGTGTTCCTGGCGAGCGACGATGAAGGCGCTACAGCGGAGATCGGTGCGCTTGCGGAAAAACTCGGTTTCTCGCCGATCAAACTTGGTGGACTTTCGGAAGGTGGACTGCTTGTGCAGGCGCGCGGAAACAGCTGGGGTCAACTGATCTTTAAGGACTTGGTCAAGTTCGACTGATGAATTGTGATCGCAAATTTTGATGCGATCCTGCCTCATGGACCAAGGACGGCTACAGTCTGATTGACGCGAGGGCGACGTCGGCAGTAAGCCGTACCCCATCCTATCCAGTAACAGAGAATCGTCATGTCTATCCGCCCTTTCACGCTTGCCATTACGACTGAGCAGCTAGACGACCTTGATCGGCGCCTGCGCTCTTCACGCTTGCCAGACACCTTGGCCGCGGATAGTTGGGATGACGGTACTGATGTAAGTTTTCTTGCGCGCCTCCTGGATTATTGGAGCAATCACTATGATTGGCGCATTCATGAACAGCGAATAAATCGGTTGCCACAGTTCCTGGCGGAAATTGACGGCGAGGAGATTCATTTTCTGCATCAGCGGGGGATTGGGCCAAAGACCATGCCCCTGATAATTACCCACGGCTGGCCGGGCTCCTTCTTAGAGATGGAGCGCTTGCTTGCGCTTCTAACTGATCCTGCGAAATATGGGGGGCATGCCTCAGATGCTTTTGATGTAGTCGTACCCTCTCTACCAGGCTACGGTTGCTCTCCTGCCCCGACCAAAGCGGGTATCAGTTCCAAGCAAATCGCGAGTCTATGGGCATCGTTGATGGGAGAACTGGGCTACGATCGATTTGGCGCTCAGGGAGGAGATATCGGTGCTGGTGTCTCAATGTGGCTCGCTCGTAACTACGGCCCCAACTTGATAGGTGCCCATCTCAATTATATCCCGGGTAGTTTCAGGCCAGCTCTAGAGGGAGGGCGAGATGCCTTGAGCGAAGAAGAACAGGACTTTCTGAATCGAAGCAGCCAATTCGCGGCGACCGAAGGTGCTTACGCTGCTTTACACGGTACGAAACCTCAAACCCTGGCTTTCGCACTTTCGGACTCGCCAGCGGGTCTTGCTGCGTGGATTATCGAAAAATTCCACTCATGGGTAGATCATCCCAACGACCTTGAACAAGTAGTCTCGTTTGACGCTCTCATCAGCGACATAGCGCTTTATTGGTTCAGCGGGAGCATTCAAGCAACCTTGAGGCTATACAAGGAAAATCGACTTAATCCGCTCGTTTTCGAAGCCAATGAGCGAGTGGAGGCTCCGTTGGGTGTGGCGTTATTTCCGAAAGAGCTGCCCATGCCACCACGCAGCTGGGTCGAGCGCGTATTTCATGTCCACCGTTGGGAGCATATGGAACGTGGCGGTCATTTCGCAGCGCTAGAACAGCCCGAAATCCTTGCTGAAGAGATCAGGGCATTCTTTAGACCTTTAAGGCGCTAGATCCATCGCAATTCCTATGACGTGCAACGAACGCAGCTAGTGAGCCGCGTTCGACTTCAAGCTAACTGGATCACCCATGCAGTTTGACTGTCCGCTGAGGTCACCTTGCATCGTTTAGTCAGGCACCCAGTGATGAGGCAGCAACTGATCAATTTCACTCGCCCGCGGCGTCGGCAGGCGTGTGAGAACATCCTTCAGATACGCGTATGGGTCATGGCCATTGAGCCGCGCAGACTGGATCAAACCCGTGATCGTCGCCGCCCGTTTTCTAGAACTTGAATCGCCCCACCAATCCCTTCAACTGCCCGGAAATATCCGTCAGACGTCCCGAGCCGGTCTGCGCCGAGTGGGCGAATTCCTCGACCAGTTGCGCATCGGAATGAATCTGCGCGATGTGCCGGTTGATGTCTTCCGCCACTTGGTGCTGTTCTTCGGCCGCCGTGGCGATCTGGGTGTTCTGGTCGCGAATCGAATCCACCGAGGTGCGGATCTTGTCGAAACTGTCCCGGGCCTGCTGGATGCGATCGACGCTGGTCTGCGACACCAGCAGGCTGCTTTGCATCTGTTGGGTCACTTCCTGGGTGCGGCGTGCGAGGTTGCCCAGCAGGCTGTCGATCTCGCCGGTGGAGTCGGCGGTGCGGCGGGCGAGGGCGCGCACTTCGTCGGCGACCACCGCAAAGCCGCGGCCCTGGTCGCCGGCCCGTGCAGCTTCGATGGCGGCGTTGAGGGCCAGCAAGTTGGTTTGTTCGGCAATCGAGCGGATGGTGTCGAGGATGGTGTTGATGTTCTTGCTGTCCTGCTCGAGCGCCTGCATGGTCTGGGTCGACTTTTGCAGGTCCTCGCTGAGTTTCAGCACGCTGCCGGTGGCTTCGCCGATGTGCTGCTGTCCGTCGTGCACATCGCGGTAACCCGCGTCCGCGCTGGTGGCGGCCGCGCTGCAGGAGCGGGCCACTTCGTTGGCGGTAGCGACCATCTCGTTGAATGCAGTGCTCACCAACTCGACGGCCTGACGCTGGCGTCCGGCGGCTTCGTTCATGTTCTGGGCCACTTCGCTGGTGTCGGCCGCCGCGCTTTGCAGGTCGGTAGAGGCACTGCCGATGCGCTGCACCAGCTGCGCGATCATGCTCAGGAACTGGTTGAACCAGCTCGCCAGGGTGGCGGTTTCATCTTTACCTTGCACCGTGAGCTTGCGGGTCAGGTCACCTTCACCTTCGGCAATTTCCTGCAGGCCATTGGCAACGCCACGGATCGGCCGCACGATCACGCTGGCGAAGCTTGCGCCGACGATGGCGAAGACCACGGCCAGGGCGGCGGCGATGACGGCGATCAACCAGGTCAGGCTGGAGGCCTCGGCCATTACTTCGTCGCGCTTGATCAAGCCGATGAAGCGCCAGCCCAGGCCTTTGGAGGTAACCAGGTTAGCCATGTAGGGCACGCCGTCGATTTCAATCTCGGTCACGCCGTCGCCGTTCTTGGCCAGTTCGGCGTAGTTGGGGCCGATGTCGGCCAATGGTTTGAAATTGTGCTTGGCGTCGCTGGGGTCTACCAGGACGTTGCCGTTGGCTTCGACCAGCATCAGGTAGCCGCTGTCACCCAGCTTGATCTCCTTGACCAGTTCGGTCAGTTGCTTGAGCGACACGTCCAGGCCGACAACGCCTACCAGTTTCCCGGCGGTGTCGGAAACCGTATGGACGATGCCGATCAACGAAACATCGTCCGGCGCCCAGTAATAGGCGTCCGTGCGCACGGTGGTGCCCGGCGCGGCGACGGCGGCCTTGTACCAAGGGCGCAAGCGTGGGTCGTAGTTGGTGATCTTGGGGTCGTCAGGCCAGCTGGCATAACCTCCGTCGGCCAGCCCAAGGGACAGATACGCGGTGGTCGGGTGCGTCTTGGCGAACCGGTCGAAGATCTCCAGCAGCTGTTTGTTGTTTTCGGGGAGTGGAATTTGTGCCGCGTCGGCCCCGGAATAGATCTTCAGGTCCTTGGCCGTGACGATCCGCGGGTCCTTAGCGAAGAATTCGACGTTCTGGCTGATGCCATCGAAGAACTGTTTCATGCCGTTGTCGATCTGGCGGATTTCCCGGCCGCTGCTGTCAAGGAAGTTGGTCTGCGCCGCGTCGCGCAGATTCAGTACAACCAGCACTGCCACCAGGATGACCGGGAGGCAGGCAATGGTTGCGAACGCCCATGTCAGCTTCTGTTTGATGTTCATGACTTCACCCGCAGATATTTTATAAGTGTTGGAACGGCAGAAAACCGGTAGCGGTGAGCATTGAACGTTGTTTAGGCAATTCGCCCAGGCTGACTCTGAGCATATCGACTGAAAACGTGGGTACTTGAGGGCCGTTCGCCGTCTCCAGGTTAGGCCCCGCTGACGTCGCAGTCGTGGATCAGGGTGATCTCCAGCCCTTTGATAGCAATATCCCAAAGACCTTGACCTTCCCACACCGGTAAGCTTCAGGCTTGCTTGATCAGCAACATTCAAGGGGCATTCAATGGCTACGGTTTCCCACCCGCAAAGTTCCAATCCCTCCAGCGCGTCGGGCACGCGTCTGAGCCTGCCGGTCGAGGGCATGACATGCGCGTCCTGCGTCGGTCGTGTCGAACGGGCGTTGAAAGCGGTTCCTGGCGTGTACAAGGCCGCAGTCAATCTCGCCACTGAACGGGCCGACGTTACCTTCACCGGCGTGACCGATCCGCAAGCGGTGGTGCATGCAATAGAGCGCGCTGGCTACAGCGTGCGTGAAGAGACTAGTCATCTCGCGATAGAGGGCATGACGTGCGCATCGTGTGTGGGGCGTGTCGAGAAGGCGTTGGCAAAGATTCCTGGCGTGCTTGAGGCCAATGTCAACTTGGCCACGGAGCGCGCGCGGGTGCGCCATCTGGCCGGTGTCGTCTGCGTGGCCGATCTGGAGGTCGCGGTGAAAAAGGCCGGTTACACCGCCCGTCACCTGTCCGCCGAGGCGCCGAATGAGGGCGATCAGGATACTGCACGGCGTGACGACGAAGCGCGGGCGTTGCAGCGCTCCATGTGGGTTGCAGCGATTCTCACCTTGCCGGTCTTCGTCCTTGAGATGGGTTCGCACCTGATCCCCGCCCTGCATCATTGGGTGATGGATGTCATCGGGCAGCAGATGAACTGGTATGTACAGTTCGCGCTGGCCAGCCTGGTGCTGTTCGGCCCGGGACTGCGGTTCTTCCGCAAGGGCGTGCCGGCGTTGCTGCGGGGCGCGCCAGACATGAACTCGCTGGTCTCGGTCGGTACGGCGGCGGCTTACGGTTATTCGCTGGTCGCGACCTTCGTTCCCGACATGCTGCCCCAGGGCACCGCCCACGTCTATTTCGAAGCTGCGGCGGTGATCGTCACCTTGATCCTGCTCGGCCGCACGTTGGAGGCAGGTGCCAAGGGGCGGACCTCGCAGGCGATCAAGCGGCTGGTCGGCCTTCAGGCCAAGACCGCGCGCGTCGAACGTAACGGTGCAACGCTGGAGATTGCGCTGGATCAGGTGACGACCGGTGACGTGGTATTGGTCCGTCCGGGCGAGAAGGTTCCGCTCGACGGCGAGCTCATCGAAGGCGCTTCTTATGTTGATGAAAGCATGATCAGCGGCGAGCCGGTGCCCGTGTCGAAAGAGGTGGGCGCCGAAGTCGTCGGTGGCACGCTCAACAAGACTGGCGCCTTCAGCTTTCGCGTCACCAAAGTGGGCGCCAACACCGTCCTCGCGCAGATTATCCGGTTGGTCGAGCAGGCGCAGGGTTCCAAGCTGCCGATTCAGGCGCTGGTCGACAAAGTCACAATGTGGTTCGTCCCGGTGGTGATGGCGGCGGCGATGGCGACCTTCCTGGTCTGGCTGATAGTTGGTCCGGCCCCGGCCCTGAGCTTTGCGCTGGTCAATGCGGTGGCGGTGCTCATTATTGCCTGTCCGTGTGCCATGGGGCTGGCCACACCGACCTCAATCATGGTCGGCACGGGGCGCGCCGCCGAACTCGGTGTGCTCTTTCGCAAAGGTGAAGCGTTGCAGGCGCTGCGTGATGTGACGGTGATCGCGCTCGACAAGACCGGCACGCTGACCAAAGGTCGTCCCGAGTTGACCGACCTCGTTCCCGCCGAAGGCTTTGAATACGACGAAGTGCTGGCGCTTGTGGCAGCGGTGGAAACTCGCTCTGAACATCCGATCGGCGAAGCGATTGTTCTCGCGGCACGCGACAAGGGCATCATGCTTGCACCGGTCGAGGCCTTTGCTGCCACGCCGGGCTTTGGCGTGTCGGCCACGGTCGGCGGTCGCACCGTCGCGGTGGGCGCGGACCGTTTCATGACCCAGCTTGGACTGGATGTGATGCGCTTCCAGTCAACCGCCCAGCATCTCGGCGAGCAAGGCAAAAGCCCGCTCTATGCCGCGATTGATGGGCGCTTGGCGGCGGTGATCGCGGTTGCCGACCCGATCAAGCCGACCACCCCCGAAGCGATCAAGGCTCTGCACGCGCTGGGACTCAAGGTTGCGATGATTACCGGCGACAATGCCGCCACGGCCGCGGCCATCGCCAAGCAGTTGGGCATCGATGAAGTGGCGGCCGAGGTGCTGCCCGACGGTAAGGTCGCGGCGTTGAAGCAGTTGCGCAGCCACGGCGCACGCGTCGCTTTCGTGGGGGATGGTATCAACGACGCACCGGCGCTCGCCGAGGCCGACGTTGGACTCGCCATCGGCACCGGAACTGATGTGGCAATCGAAGCCGCTGATGTGGTGCTGATGTCCGGCGATTTGCGCGGCGTGCCAAATGCTATTGCCCTTAGCCAAGCGACGATCCGCAACATCCAGCAGAACCTGTTCTGGGCTTTCGCCTACAACGCCGTGTTGATTCCAGTCGCGGCGGGTGCGCTGTACCCGGTGAACGGCACCTTGCTGTCGCCGATCTTCGCCGCGGCCGCGATGGCGCTCTCGAGTATCTTTGTGCTCGGGAATGCACTGCGGCTCAAACGCTTCCAGGCGTTGCTGAGTGTCGACCCGCAGGTGCGGAGCAAAAACTGATCCACACCGGCGGGTGGCCCCGGGTTATGCTCGCCAGACAGGCAAGCCATCCAGGTCGATCATCCAGTGGGGTTGGCCAGGCACGATATGCACGCCACCGACCCAACGCTCCTGGTTTGCATGGTCTGGCCAATAGGCTATGCCCGCGAGGACCTCAGCGCCCAGCGGGGTCAACGCCAGCATTCGGCGTGGCCATGGCAGGTGAATGTCAGACTCGGTCAGCAGTGGTTCGGGAGCGTCGATCAGCGGCCGAATCAACCCATGGAACATCATGTCTCCCAGATAGGGCAGGGGCTCAAGCCTGCCCATCAGCTCGGCGAACACCCTGGCGAACGCCACGGGGCCGGCATCGGCGATGTAGCGCAGTGACAGCCGCTCGCTCAGCGACAAGCCATCGACGGTGCCCGGCAGCTCTTGCAACTGCCGGCGTAATGCGCGCGCCAGTAACGGCAGGGCAGCGTCGGGTTCACGGGCCAGTTCGGCGAGCTTGACCGGCGAGGGCGCGCAATAGGCCGCCCACGCCCACCGTGCGCAGCGCAGCATCGACGCATCCACCCGACGCCGCTGCGGCCATAACCACGCCAACACCTCCGGGGCCAGTTGGCCGATGCCGATAAAACGTTGCACGCCGGGTATGCGGTCCACCTCAATCAGCTCGAGTCTGCTCGGCAGCTGTTCAAGGCCCGCCAGCGCACGAATCAGGAACAACTGGTCATAAGCGTCCGCTTCACACCACAACACGCTGTGCTCGGCACTGCCCAGTGCTTCAAGATGCTCATATTCGTCATCGAGCCGCCGCGCCACTTCGGTCGGATCCAGGGCGAAGGCCTGGCTGATAAAGCCGGCGCGGATCACTCGATAATCTTCGGCAGACAGTGGCTGGACGGGGCCCATGCACAGCGGATCTGTCAGCATCCGGAAGTGCCCTTTGAAGCCTGCCACGTTCAGGTTGTGAGCGATGTCATTACCGCAGCGCCAGTGGGTTGTGCGGGCTTCGTCGCTGGCCGCGAAACCGGGGTGACGGGCCGCGAAATCAATCGCGTCGACATGCGCCTTGAGCTTGGGCCAACTGCTGAATCCCAACTGTTTGGCGATCAGCCATTGGGCCTCCGCAAGTCTCGGCGTCGCGCGATGAATCAAGGCCTGCTCAGGTTCGGCCGTGGCATTTTTCATGCGTTGCAAAAGCGCCTTGGCACGCTTGCGCTGTTGCTCAAGGTTGATACGGCCGTCATGGGAGGGTGCTGCTGGACGTTGCGACATACGATCTCCTTGCACAAACCTTGTCCGCTTTAAGGTCGGGAGTCGTAGTGATGTGAAATTCAGTCAAGATCCTGGGCGCAGCCCTTTCCGCGGAGGGTGGCGTGGATGGCGCCTTAGCGCGAATATAGGCAGGGGAGTAAGGGATTGCAAGCGGTTCTATGGTCGTCAGTGGCTGATCGTTACCCGAAGGGTTGATGATCCCTGTCTGATCAAAGACGCATTCGATAACGAGTCATTACTGGCTTGAGTTAGCATGGCGTTCTGCCCGTCGGGCAATCGATAATTGCATCAACGTCACCGAGCAGGACGAACAATAATGGAAAGACGGCAATTCAGCGGCGGCATGAAAGGCAAGAACCTGCGCTATCTGAGTGAAGTGCCTGGCCAGGCGCCGCGATTGATGCGCGCCGGTTTTGTGCTGCTCGAGCACTTTTCGCTGCCGGCTTTTACCCAGGCGCTGGACACTATTGTCACCGCCAATCTGCTGCGTCCCGGCTTGTTTGCCTCGCGCACCTTCGGCCTGGGCGCTGGCGAAGTCATCAGTGACTTGGGGTTGGTGATCCGGCCGGATGCACGCATCGACCTGCCGGCCCTTCAAACGCTGGATCTGCTGGTGATTTGTGGCGGCTACCGCACGCAGCTCAAGGCCGACGAAGAATTTATCCAGTTGCTCAAGGCAGCGGCGCAGCAAGGCGTGGTCCTCGCAGGGTTATGGAATGGCGCCTGGTTCCTGGGCAAGGCCGGGGTGCTGGATGGCTATCGTTGTGCGATTCACCCGGAACACCGTCCGGCGCTGACGGAAATTGCCAAGGCCACCCAGGTCAGCAGCGAACCTTATGTGATTGATCGGGACCGGCTTACCGCCTCGAGTCCTTCGGGCGCCTTCCACATGGCGCTGGACTGGATCAAGGTATTGCACGACAAGGCGCTGGTGGAGGGCATCGAGGATATCCTGGCGTTTGAAGAGTCGCGTTATCGGCGGATAAAACCCGCGGAAAACATCTGCGTCAGCGCACCGTTGCGTGAGGTGGTGCGGCTGATGGATACCAACCTTGAAGAACCCCTGGAGCTGGAGCAACTGGCGGCATACGCCGGTCGCTCACGGCGCCAGTTGGAGCGTCTGTTTCGCGAACAATTGGGTACCACGCCGCAACGTTACTACATGGAACTGCGCATCACCGAGGCCCGGCGCCTGTTGCAGCACACCGAGCTGTCCCAGGTCGAGGTGCTGGTGGCGTGCGGGTTTGTGTCTCCCAGCCACTTCAGTAAATGCTACAGCGCCTATTTTGGCTATCGACCGTCGAGGGAAACCCGGCTGGTCAAATAGCCGCAATCAATGCGCCGGTGCCGACGCTGCCGTCGGGCGCGGAGTGCCGGTCCTGATGCATTTGTTCAGGGCTTGATGCACATCCGCCAGCAGATCCGCGACATCCTCCAAGCCCACCGACAGACGCACCAATCCCTCGGAAATACCATGCTGGACGCGTTCTTCGGGCGTATAGCTGGAGTGAGTCATGCTCGCTGGATGTTGGGCCAGCGATTCGGCGTCGCCCAGACTGACTGCGCGGCTGAACAGCTTGAGCGCATTCATGAAGCGCTTTCCGGTGGCAATGCCGCCCTTGAGTTCAAAGGCGAGCATGCCGCCGGGCAGCTTCATTTGGCGTTCAGCCAAGGCGTATTGTGGGAAACAGCGCAGTCCTGGGTAGGTCACCGACTCAACGGCCGGGTGGGCCTGCAACGCTTCGGCCACGGCCTGGGCGTTGCTGCAATGACGGTCCATGCGCAAGGCCAGGGTCTTGAGGCCGCGCATCAGCAGGAAGGCATCCTGGGGCGACAACACGGCGCCAGTCAGGTCTTTCAAGCCTTGCAGGCGAATCCGTCGCGCCAGGTCGTGGCGGCATACGGCGATCCCGGCGGTGATATCGCCGTGGCCGCTGAGGTATTTGGTGGCGGAATGCACCACCACATCGGCGCCCAGTTCCAGCGGGCGTTGCAGGTAAGGGGTGCAGTAGGTGTTGTCGACCACCAGGGTAATGCCTGGTTGTTGATGGGCGAGCGCGGCCACGGCGGCAATGTCCACCAGTTGCAGGTTGGGGTTGGCCGGGGTTTCGCAGTAGATCATGCGGGTGGCGGGGGAGAGCGCCTCGCTTAGGGCATCCAGGTCCGAAAGGTCGACATGACGCACCTTGACCCCGAATTCGCCAATGCCATGGTGCAGCAGGGCAAAGGTGCAACCGTACAGGGTCTGGCTGACGATAATTTCATCGCCAGGGCGCAGCAAGGTCCAGAACGTCGCGGCAATCGCGCCCATGCCGGAACTGAAAGCCACCGCCGCCTCACCTCCTTCCAAGGCCGCCATGCGCGATTCCAGCAGCGCCAGCGTGGGGTTGGAAATGCGCGTATAGAAGTGCCCACTTTCTTCGCCGGCAAAGCAACCTGCGCCGTATTCAACGGTGGGAAACGCAAAGGTCGCCGACAGGTAAATCGGTGGTACCAGGGCGCCATGGTGATCTTGCGGGTCATAACCATGGTGGATGGCACGGGTAGAAAAGCCCAAGGCGCTGTGTTTATTTTTCATGCGGAACTCTCCTTTTTTCCTACAATGCTATGCTCATAACCGAGGCTGAACGTTGCTTGTTTTGCCGGAAAAAAGTGCATGACTGGAATATAAATCTACAAAAACAACAATGTGAGGCAAAACATGCCCTTGAGTCTGGACCGTACCGACAAAGCGCTGCTCGATGCCTTGCAAGGCAATGCGCGCCTGACCGTGGCCGAGCTGGCCGAACGTGTTTCCCTCACCACGTCACCTTGCTGGCGCCGTGTGAAAAACCTCGAAGACAGCGGCCTGATCAGCGGCTACCAGGCGATCCTTTCGCCCAAGGCCCTGGGTTACGGGGTGACGGCGTTTGTCAGCATCATGATGGACACTCACTCCAAGGAAATCGCCCGCGCGTTTGAACAGCGTCTGCTGAACATTCCCGAAATCGTTGCCTGCCACAACGTGTCGGGGCGCTATGATTTTTTGCTGGAGGTGGTAGCCAGAGACCTGGAGTCCTTCGGCGAATTTGCCCGTGAGGTATTGCAGACATTGCCCTGCGTGAAGGAAATCTATTCGAGCTTTTCCTACAAATCGGTCAGGCCGTTGCGGGTGATACCGGTACCGGCGTAAGCGTGCAGTTGTTCAAGGGCAAGGTGCCAATCCTGACTGGCCACACTACCCAACACTTTGAGCTTGCCGTGTGCCGTCAATTCGACAAACAGCGAACTGCCGTATTCCGCATTGTCTGCGTGGGGATAACCCAGCGCCCGCTCGAGATCGCTGATGCAGCCGCTGTGGGTGACCAGCAGCAGATTGCGTCCCACGAGTTTGTGCGTATACACATCGTGCACGATGGCTCTGCCACACAGGGTCTGTCGGTCGGGTAACACGTGTACCTTGGCGAACATCAATCGCGAGGTTTGCAGGGTACGGGTAGCGGGACTGCTGAACACGTCGCTGTGGGGCATGCCCAGGGCATGGAACGCACTGCCGACGGCCGCCGCCGAAGCGCCGCCAGGGCGGGTCAGGCCATCGATAGGACCGAGGCAGGGGTTGTCGGAGCGGTCGCAACGCTCTGCGTGACGCACCAGCACGATAAGGCGGCCACTACGCCAGGCGGCCAGCGCTCCGGATGTGAGCAGGCGATGCTCCACGGCCAGGTTCTGCGGCGAACTGGGCCAGAGCATTGCGCTCGTCACCAGAAGACACAGGGCGAAGACTGCCACGAAGCGCAGCGATAACCGTTTCAGCATTTCCGCCTGGCGCCGATATGAGCCGGGATAGGTCTGGATCGCGTCAATCACACTATTCACCCTGGGGAGCCTGGCCTTGCCATGTGCGTTGGCGGGCAATCTAGAGTCGGGTGCGTGGTCGGCCAGTGAAATCGATGTGAAAAAATTGCGCTTGGTCAGGGGGACATGCCCGGGCAGAGGTTTTCATGCACCGCAAAAGGCCTATGAAGCGCAATGAGGTGACGCAAGAAGAATTGGTCTTGCCACCAAGGCGGTATCAGGGGCTTCCCGCGCTTAGGCTGAACAGCATGACCGCAGTGTCAGGGCTTGGTTGTATTAAGAGTTTTCTTTCATATACTTCGAAAGAGAACTGTACATGCATACAGTGTTGTCCTACAGTCCATCCCAGGTGAACGGATTTCACCGGGCGCCTGAAGTCAATTTTTTAACTATGGATGGATAAAAAATGAAATCGAAAAAAGCCTTTATGCTGGGTGCGGCCATGGCGGCCACCTGCTTCGCTTCGACCTTTGCCCTGGCCGAGCAATACCCTTCGCAAGCGCCGGGAAAATTATCTGTCGAGGCGGTCAGGCACGCCGTCGATAGCGCCCTCAAGGCCGGCGGCAAGGTCGAGGCTGCGGCTATGTCGGCCGCACTCAAGCAAAAACTCAAAGCAGCCAAGACCGCCAAGCCCAAGGTGCGGACTGGCAAAGCCGCCGCTGCCAACGGTGCAGCGCAGGACAAGGTGATCGGCGAGCTGAAAAAACCAAGCCAGGAGCAACTGCAAAGTGCGGCGATTGCTGCGTTTACGCCGCTGTTCCCGACCCTGGATATCAACACGCTATACACCATCACGGGGGTCGAAACCGGCGCGGAAATCGCCTACCACTTCAATCTGCCGAAAAACTCGCGTATCCAGGTGCAACTGCTGAACCAGAGTGTCGGCACCGATATGTCCTTGACCCTGTTTCACGACGACGGCCAAGGTAATCTGACGCCTCTGGGCACCGCCGACGCAGCCGGCAATGCCGATGAATACCTGGATGGCGTGCTGCCGGCCGGTGATTACTATTGGTACATGGTGGCCAATACCGCCAGCAACTCGCAGTTCAGTTTCGGCGTGGCGGTGGACAGCAATATCGATGCCTTTGAACCCAACGACACGGCACAAGCCGCGTTCGCTTTGCCGGACGCCCTGAATCAGGTGACTGGCAACCTCGACAGCGTCAACGATGTCGATTATTTCGACTTCACCTCGCTGCGTGGGCAGGGCGTTGGCATGTTTCTCGGCGATGACGAGGAGGGCAACCGCAACCAGTGGATCTTCGAGCGGTTCGACGGCAACAACTGGGTCGTCATCCAGCCCGATAATACGTCCACCTACCCGAACCTGACCCCAGGTTATACCGTCAAGGTGCGAGTACGGGCGAATCCGGCAGTGACGCTCAATCCTCAGGCGCACTACAAGCTGACGCTGGGCTCGGCGCCACGGCTGAACCAAAGCAACGTGAACGGCGACAACGTGGTGCGCATTCCCAGCTCGATCATGCAACTGGCCACCCAGGCGGCACGTAGCCTGAGCTGGAGCACCCAATGGTCGGACAGCACTGGCGAACCGCTGCGCGGCGTCACGCCAGTGCTCAGGGTCGACAAGCAGTTCGTTGACGCCGGCTACCGATGGGTCGATTACGAAGCCACGACCGGGGTTACTGGCGCGGCGTCCGGTAGTGTCAACCTGGGCACCTGCTCCGGTGACCTGCATGTGGTTTATCCAGACAGTTCGTCCGGCCAGACGTATAACTGGGATACCTGGTTCAACATGGGCGGCTGGCGGATCGAACTCAAGGAATTCCCGGGTGTCGGTGTCGGCGGCAACATCACGCAGTACGTCAGTCTGGGTCACATCTGCAGTCAGCGCATCGTGCCTTGATCGATTCATCTGCGTGAGGCGGGGGCAGTCCATCCGGACTGCCAGGAAGTAAGGGTCTTGCAGGCAACCATTTCGAAGGCGTTGCCTGCTACCGCTTTGTTTCAGACGATTGAATCAATATCAAGCGTGTGTGGAGCGCCGATTGGGCGACCTAATAGTGACGCGAATAACTCATGATCGCTTTCGACAGCGCGCGGCGCCATGGCCAATTGTTCCGCTACCCTGTTCTCTGGATGCGCCTCCCAGCGAAGCAAGTTGTCTGCCAGTACTTCAGGTTGCTGTGAAAACGAGCCGTAGACCTTCGCTTCGTCAACCTTATCCTTATGCACGGTCGCTAATCGGTCGTGGGTCTCTCGCACTTTATCGACCTCTCGGTTGAATGCATCAACTGCTGGTTCGTGGGTTTCACGATATTTGAAACTCCGCCCCCGCAAGTCATCGCGTTTACTGCGCAACTGGTCGGTAATTCGTGTCAGAGCACCATCTACGAAATCGAATTCACGGTCGGTGACCAGCGAACTCTTGAGCTTCAGCGATTCCTGCGCACGTTTAAGAGCGGCCCAGCAACTGGGGATGTAGCCACCCACCATTGAATGGTTACCGCCATGAAAAGCTTGAGAAATCAGGCCAGGCCGGTTGGGGAGTCCATTGATTTGCTGGACAGCCAGCGTGCAGGCGGCATGCTGGGTAATGGTGTCGCAACCGGGCTCCCAGAGGATCGACGATTTCTCTTTGCCTCCAAGTTCTACCGGAAAGAAGTGACGCAACTTGCCGTGGTGTTCATAGGGTTCACCGCTCAGGTTGGTGATGCCCGTAGCAAACACTGCGAGCCCCGCAGGGACGTTTACGAAAGTTAACGCTGCCCCTGTCGCATAGACGGAGGTCTTGGTGTTCATCCATGTTCCAGGCACGCTCGGCACTGGGTCGTTATGGTTGACCATGCGGTAATGCACTAAGTCAGCAGCGCCTTTTACAAAGGTAGCGTCAGCAGCTCTTGGGGAGCCGTAGGTGTACAGCACGATGTCAGCACGATACTTTTTCTGGCGGCGCAACATTTCCGAGAGCAGCAAGGTGATTGCCCCGCCCAAGCTATGGCCGCAAATAATCAGTTTCTGTCCGGTGAAAAACTTGTCGAGATATTTGGCCGTGAGGTCATAGACCTTCAGCGCAGCCTCATAGAATCCTCGATGAACCTTACCCACGCCTTCCGCAAAGGGGACTTGGAGCGCATCGGCGTCCCGAAGACCATCAGCAAACTTCTCATTGGTGCCGCGTACGGAAATCAGTACCAACTCATCGTTATGAGTGATAAACGCTTGGGTGTCGGTGTTATCAATTTGATTTCGATCATCAAGAAAATGAACACTGGCCGGATGTTCCTGTTTTTCTTCTAAATCCGGGCTGTTTGCTGGGTACAGATCAGGGTCAAACGGGACTATTTCCAAACGTTTGGAGTACGGTACATCTTCGTATAGCGGGTAGTACGCTTTGGTTTGGGCAGGGTCCGCTTTCCAGATTTCATCGAACTTCGCCAGAGCATCACCACACCAGTTACCCATGCTTGGTTTTTGTGGGAAATTTACCTTTTTGTCTCTGATTGGCGTCTTATCTGGTGCCTGACCAAATTGGTTGTAGCTTAAGGTGGCCATAATGGCGAGCTGATACAGGTTTAGCGCACAGAATTGCGAGTCGGTGGAGAGCATCGGGAGCAGGGCTCGCAATGGGCGAACTTCCAATACGTTGTGCTTGTTGGAAAGCAGGGAGACACCGCGTTCGCCGTGCTCGCGCATTAACTTGGCCCATCCCAGATTGGGTGGGTAGCGGCACTCGGCTTCAGGCGGTAAATGCGCAACATGATCAACCAAATGACGAACTTCGACTTGGCAGAAAAAGTCTGCACAGGCTTGCGCGGGGTTGCTTTGAGTCCGCGAGCCGTCTTTATGGGAGTAGCGAGTTTGCTCGGCGCGGACTTGAAGTTCGGTTATCGGGAGTGGGTAGTGGGGCCTTTCAAGTAGATACTCATAAAATTCTTTACCACCTCGATACTGTTCTTTGATAATTAACGCTATGGGACCTGCAAAGTGGTTTTCTACCTTGCCTGCCCCGGTACTGTCGAGTAGGCCTTTGTGGGAGTACCCCTCTGTATCGATAACCTCATAGGCCAGTCCCGCATAGGGTAGCCCCTCGCCCGACTCATCAACTAACTGAAAGCTGGTCCAGCGGCCTTGAACCGGACAGGTGAACATACGACTGTTTAACGGGTGCTTTAATTGCGCATCCAAATTGCTCATTATTTGATTTCCTTATTCAGTGCAGTTGGGATAAATCGAACACTGTTTACCATCCGGCATTATGAATTCGCTGAAGTCTTTCTGATTTTTACGGCAGAATGCATATTGGTCTTCCATGCCTTTACCCATGCACCGTCTCCAACCATTAGGAAACTTCAGCCAAGTATTCCCAATAGCAGGCCTTTCCTCATCAGCCAGCTTGATCTTCAGCCTTACGGTTTTACCGGGCAGTTGATCCAGC
Organism: Pseudomonas mucidolens; assembly: GCF_900106045.1. Taxonomy (NCBI): domain Bacteria; kingdom Pseudomonadati; phylum Pseudomonadota; class Gammaproteobacteria; order Pseudomonadales; family Pseudomonadaceae; genus Pseudomonas; species Pseudomonas mucidolens. The sequence continues at coordinate 1,273,451 of NZ_LT629802.1, forward strand.
GTGTAAGCCCCTACGGGACGCCCTTTTTTCACCATGCTCTGATCGTCAACTTTTTTACAATCGAGGAGTTTAGTGATGTAGCGGTCAGGTCCGATAGTACGAAACAGCCACTGACACTGACCATTTATGGCGCTTTCTCCAGCAGCATCAAAAGCTCCTTTGTATTGTTCTTCCAGTTGCTCTCTAATAATAACCATTGCTGAGTCTGCGCCGAAGTCTCCCCGATCTTCCCCATAAGCTGCATAGATCTCCAGCTCAACGCGGTAGATGACCAATTGGCAACCTTCAGAAGTGCGATAGATGGGGATGTCATGCTCAGGCTTGTATCGTTCTTTGTAATCTAAGTGCCATCTTTGATTGTAGCCAACATTGGGTTTTTTAACCGTACAGGTTTCTCCCTTGGCGGGTGCATACTTGGCGACTGCTTCATAAGTTACGTTCGGAGGGAAGTCAGCCGTAAAGGTGAAACTTTCCTGCTTCCCTGTAGCACACCCGGCTGTAAGAGCCATGCAGCTGCCCAAGAGCAGAGACTTAAGTTTTGTGCAAGAGCGGTGCTTCAGCTCTTCATCCAAAGTGCTCATTGAGTGATTTCCTTATTCGGTACAGCCAGGATAAATTGTGCAGTCGCGGCCATCTGGCATTTTGAAGCTGCTGAAGTCCTCATAATTGCCATTACAGTAACCTCGTTGATCCTCGGGTCCCTCTCCCATGCAACGTTTCCAGCCGTTGGGAACTTTGACCCATGTGTCTCCCCAGCCGGGCTGCTGCTCATCAGCCAGCTTGATCTTCAGCTTCACGGTTTTACCGGGCAGTTGATTCAAGGTGTAAGCCCCTACGGGACGCTCTCTTGTCACTACACCCTGATCATCAATTTTTTTGCACTCGAGACCCTTCGAAAGACGACGCTTTGGTCCTTGAGTACGAAACATCCACTGGCACTGACCATTTATGGCGCTTTCTCCAGTAGCATCAAAAACACCTTTGTATTGCTCCTCCAGTTGCTCTCTAATAATAACCATTGCTGAATCTGCGCCGAAGTCTCCACGATCTTCTCCATAAGCTCCGTAGACGTCCAGTTCAACGCGATAGATAGCTAATCTGCAACCTTCAGTGGTGCGGTAGATGGGGATTTCAGAGTCGATCTTGTATTTTTCTTTATAATCTAAGTGCCATCTTTGGTTGTAGCCAACGTCGGGCTTTTGAGCCGTGCAGGTTTCTCCCTTGGCGGGTGCATACTTGACTACTGCCTGATAAGTGAAGTTTGGAGGTAGATCAGCCGTAAAGGTAAAGCTTTCCGACTTCCCAGTAGCACACCCTGCTGTCAGGACTATGAAGCCGCCCAGGAGCAGAGTTCTAAGTGTTTGTGTCATAGCGGGACATCTTCTTGCCAAAATTTCGTTGCCTGGTAAACCCGCTCGAAATGAGCTGTCGGAGTTTCATCAGGGCGGGCCTTCCAACGCTCTGCGAGTTTGCCCTCTGGTTCCTTTAAACTCTGGATCAACAAGAACTCCAGTTGCTCCGGCGCTTGCCAACCCCAAGTGTCAGCCAAGGTCAACTGAGTGCTGAGCCATAGATCGGGGTCTTGTTGTTCAGCAATTCGGGCGTAGGCGTCCAGATGTTCGGCCAGCAAGTAGCGGCGGGCGTTGACCTCACGTATGTGCGCGGACTGATCGCTCTCAACGGGAACCTCACACCATGCAGGGCTTTCAGGAACTGGATGGTTACCCGGTGCGGGATTGCTGAGCGTTTCCCAATGCTGACCTTGCCAGTAGCAGACGCTGATAATGGGCCCCAAGTACCCCGCAATAGCCCCAGTGGCTAAGTGCTTCAGTGCGCGGGTCAATACTCGGTTGTCATGGAACCGATAGAGCGCTTGGTGCGGTCTCGTCCCGACAATCAGACGTTCACGCCAGTGTTTGACCAGCGCCTGTAGCCCTGCCTCAGGTGGAACACTGGCAAGCCAGCCCCAGTTCCTTTCAGGCGCCTTGAGCAACTCGTCCAGTTGTCCGTCTTCCGGGTTGTCGATCAGAAACATGAAGGGCCCGGCATCCGCCATATCGGCGACCGGTGTTTCGCTGTACACGCTGCAATACTGGTCAGGATCTTGAGCGTCCAACAGAACCTGACGGGTTTGGCGTTCGTCCTCAGAGTCCAGAATCAGACACAGAGAGTGCCCGAGTTGGTGTTGTTCGATCATCCATTGCTGAGGCGGTATATGGGTCATGTTGTGGCTCCTTCAGTCAGACAAACACCATTTTTGCAGGCCTCGCAGATCGGGCAGAAATCAGGGCTTTGAACTTTTGAGATGGCCATCAGGGCGTACTGGGAAGGTGCAATCATGGGTGGGAGCGCTGTGGGAGCCATTAGCGTAGTCAACGCCCCCGGCAATATCGGATTGGCCGCAGTTCCTCCTACAGGGGTACCGCCAAGTTGAATATCGGAGCTGCTGAAGATCCCACCGGGGCCAATCACGATGTGTTGACCACCGGCCTTTAAGGTAATACTGGCACCCGCATCCAGAATCAAATGGGCCCCGGCTTTAAGGTGAGCTTCCTGACCTGCTTCGGCGACCAGCGTTTGCCCGACGCGGGTATGACTGCTGTTCGCTACCAATAAGTAGTCGTTGGCCTTGAGCTGAACTTTGCGGTCAGCGGTGACGGTGCGCTGCTCTTCAGCTTCCAACACGGCGATGCTGTTGCCCTTAATGATTTCCTTACGTTCGTTACCGACTTCCAGACGGCTGTCGTGTTCGACCTTCTGCTCCATGTCACGCTGGGCGCGTAGGTAGATCAGCTCTTGGCCGCTGCGGTCCTCCAGGTGCAATTCGTTGAAGCCCGTGCTGTTTGGTGAACTGCGGCTGCGAAAAACGCTACGGGTTTTGTGGGCGGGCAGTTCGTAGGGGGCGGGGTTAGCACTGTTACTCAGGCAACCGCTGATCAGGGGGGAATCGGGGTCACCCTCCAGGAATGACACCAGTACCTCCATACCGACTCGAGGGATCGTTACCGCGCCATGGCTGTTGCCCGCCCAACTGGAAGCGACGCGCAGCCAACAACTGCTTTTGTCATCGGTCTGGCCTTCGCGGTCCCAATGGAACTGCACCTTGACCCGCCCGTATTGATCACAATGGATTTCCTCGCCTCTGGGGCCGGTAACCAATGCGGTTTGACTGCCAAGTATCCGAGGCTTCTCATAGGCCTGCCGTGAGCGATAGAACACATCCCACGGAGTTGCCGTGAAGGTGTTGCGGTAGCCCTGATGGAAATCATCCTTGCGGTCACTGGTATCACTGGGAAGGTTTTCCTCCAGCACCTGAGGTTGCAGGCCTTCGTGGCGAATCGAGGTCAGTAGCCAGAGGTCATTCCACTCTTGGCGCGGGTGTTGGGACAGTTCGAGAAAGTGGCCACTGACCAGTGTGGGTTGATCACTTTTACCTTCGGCCTGACGGTAATCTGCACGATGGCCTTCCAGAGCCCTCTGGCTCAACAACTTGCCTCGTTCGCGCTGAGTAAAACCACCGGGGTATTGGTAGTCTTCCAGATCAGGCTGTCCGTCTTGGGCGGCTGGGCGATAGTCCGCCTCCAGCGCGGTGCGGGCCTTCTCAAAGTCATAATCACGTTGCGTTGTTCGACTGGTTCGGGTCGCAAGGCGTAGGTTAAAACGTTTGATTACGGGCTCATCGGCGACCAAGCCACTGTCCTGCACATAGGCCGTTGGCCTGCCAAGCTTGGGGAATATGGTTTGGTCGTCCCCAAATACCAGTGCGTGACCTTGTCGCGAGTGCTGAAAGTGGTAGTGGATCCCCTCTTCCCAGCACAGGCGTTGAATATAGTGCAGGTCGGACTCGTTGTACTGGACACAGTAGTCCCGTGCTGGATAGATCGAGCCCAACGAAAATTGGTAGGCGTCACTTTGGATGCCATGCTCTTCAAGAATCTGCGCAATGATCTGTGGGACGGTTTGTTGTTGGAAAATCCGTTGGTTGGTTCGATGCGCCAGATAGGCTAACTGCGGGACCAGCGTAAGACTGTAACGGGTCAGGCGCTTGCCGGAGTCACCCTGTGCAATGCGGTAAATTTGCCCATGAATACCAGCGTCACTGTCGTTGAATGCCAGAAAGGCTTGCTTGTGCAATAGACTTTCGATGTCCAGGTCAGGACGTTCGCTGACCAGCTCCAGATCAAAAGAAAAGGGCGCGCTAATGGATTCTTGGCCGGTGAATGAGAGGACCTGAAGGTCGTGCTTGAAGTCGCTGACGGTTAGGCCGAAATGCGTTTGAGGACTTGCGTTGAACATCCACTGTTCCTTCCAGTCATGTAGCGTAATCCCACATACACGGAACAGGCGAACGATATGTCTGTGAGTTTGTGGGAAGCCAAAGCGAGCCAAGCTAACAAGCTATGGAAGGAAAGCATGTAGGATGCGTCTTAAATACGTACTGAATTTTCTGTAGTTCAGGGTGGCGGTTGGGAAGGCGTTGATACGGGAGTTTTCGAGAATCTGACAGAAAAAAACTCTCTGATCACTTCATTTACTATAAACGCCGTCGATTCCTCTGTGCCTCCTCGCACACGTGAGTCTTACAGCGCACGCGCATGGGGCCTCAACGCGCTCGTGGGCGCCTCTGGAAGTCGAAACATTCAGTGTTTGCGGGATACCATCCGGCCGTCACAAGTTGCGTACCAAGGCCTGTCACAAGCCGTTGCCAAGCACTACTGACCTCACTACGAAGTGGCTCCCTTACTCCTTGCAGGCACTCAGTCTGCAAACCGAAGGAAATGCGTTTCGCCCAACGATAACGGGCGGTTGAGTTCAGTGACTTCGCGGATGTAATCCCACAACAGGGTGATCCGCTTGAGCTTGCGCAAATCCTCGCGGCAGCACATCCGGACTGCCCTTTTTTTGTCAACGCGCCAGCGCCTGTTTCAGCGGCAAGCGCGCCATGCTGTCGTTTGTCAGCGATCCCAGATACAGCCAGTCGCCGTATTCGAGCGCCGTGGTGATGGGCGAGTAGTTATCCGCGCTGCCGTCCTGCAGGTTGGCGATCACCTGCGCATTCACATCCAGTCCCAGCACAAAGGCTTTACGTTCGATGGGCTTGGGCACCACCAGCAGCGCCCGTACGACCATTTGGCGCAGCAGCGGATATCCGGCGAGACCATCGAGCAGCGGATTGCGTGGCGAATACAGTGCTATCCAGAAGCGGTCCCGACCATTGAAGCTGAGGTTGTCCGGCAGCCCCGGCAGATTGTCGATAAACAGATCATGTGTACCCGTCTTGTCACCTTTGAGCCAATAGCGGCTGATGCGATAGGCGCCGGTTTCGTTGACCAGTACATACGCCTCATCGGGGCCCAGTGCCACGCCATTGGCGAATTGCAGGTGGTCCAGCAACACCTCGGTCTGACCGTTGCTGAAGTCGTAGCGCAACAATCTGCCATCACCCCCATGTTCGATCACCGCCTCACCGTCCTCGCCGTAGCCCCAGCGGCTCGACGCATCACTGAAATACGCATAGCGTCCGGCGGTGTCCACCGTCACGTCATCGGTAAAGCCAAAGGCCAAGCCGTTGGCGCTGGTGCTCAAGGTGCTGAGTGCGTGTTGTGGGTCCAGCGCCAGCAGACCCTTGACGGCGTCGGCGATGATCAGGCGACCGTCTGGATGGTGCGCCAGACCCAGCGGGCGGCCGCCGGTATTGATCAGCACTTCCAGGGTTTGGCTGTCGGGCGCGGTACGGATGATACGGCCGTCATGCAGGCCCGTGATCAAGAACCCCTGGGAATCCACCAGCAATGCCTCGGGCCCATCGATGTCCTGCGCGCCGACACGTTGGACGTCCTTGAGACGCTGGTTTTCGGCATAGAGCCCGTCTTTCATCGACGGTGCCTCGGGAGGTCTCCAATTGACCGGCTGGACCTTGGTCGGCATCAGCAGCAAAAAGGCCGCGAGCACGATCAGGACCAGCAGCAGTAGGCGCCGGATACTCTTGCTCATGGCAATTCCTGCGGGTCTTTGGCGCGGTCGGTGGGTTCCCAATACAGGGTTCCGAACAGGTAGTCCATCAGTGGCAGCACGATATTGAAGTTGCGCCCTTGCATCAGCTCGCGACGGTGGTGCAGTGCATGCAGGTGACGCATCTGCTTGATCCAGGGCAGGCGCGCCAGGGGATGATTTTCATGCAGATGTTCGCAGGCATGAAAAACTTCATAGAGCAGGTAGCCGAGGATCATGCAGCCTGCGAACAGCCCGGCGACGTTGGGGTTCAGTTGCTTGAGCAGCCACCATGTGGGGAGGGTGATGGCCAGGCTGTGCAGGACGATCAACCACGCAGGAAAGAGGATCACGCGCCAGTCTCTGGGGCTGTCGAAGGTCATATGGCCGGGGCTGAAAAAGCTGTGGTGGTCGCCCGTATGGCGGGCGTAGAACAGCCTGGCGAAGCCGTGTTTGTGATGGCCCAGGTGACGGTGAACGAGGTAGATGCACAGGTTGAAGAACACCAGTGTCACGGGAATGGTCAGCCATTCCCAAGGCTGGATCTGATAGGTGCTGCGCCAGGACAGCGTGATGCGCAGCAGGCCGTAGCCGAGAACGAAACCAGCATGCAGCCAGGGGTTGTAGCGTGGGTGGATACCGGCGCGATAGCGTTCGCGAAAGGTGTCGGTGGGCTGGGGCATGGCGGGCTCGTTGTGTTTTTTTTGGAATGGGATGAGCTTAGTGGGTTGTGGCGATTGCGCCAGGGACGATCAGGTGGTGGACGCGGGGTTGGGGCGTCTATTCATGGCTGCGGTCACGGCGGCCACGGACAGGGACTCACCCCTCAAAAAAGCACAACCCCCCTTGCGACCCCCACATTTCTTTGCTAGTTTCACACAAAATGTTAACGATAACATTTGCTCTAAAAACAAAAACAAGACAGAGATCACCGCCATGAAAATGCTTCCGAAAACCCTGGGTTTATTGGCTCTAAGCATCACTATCGGCACTGCCACCCTTGCCCGCGCCGACAGCAAAACCGCGCCCATCCGCATCGGCGCCTCGTTCCAGGAAATCAACAACCCTTATTTCGTCACCATGAAAAACGCCCTGGAAGAAGCCGGCGCGACCATCGGCGCGAAACTGATCATCACCGACGCCCGCCACGATGTGTCCAAACAGGTCAGCGACGTCGAAGACATGCTGCAAAAAGGCATCGATATCCTGTTGATCAACCCCACCGATTCGGTCGGCGTGCAATCCGCCGTCAAGTCAGCCCATGACGCCGGTGTCGTAGTGGTCGCGGTGGATGCCCAGGCCGACGGCCCACTGGATTCCTTCGTGGGGTCGAAGAACTTTGACGCAGGCTTCCAGGCCTGTGAGTACCTGGCCAAGAACATTGGTAACCAAGGCAATATCGCGATCCTCGACGGCATCGCCGTGGTGCCGATCCTGGAACGCGTGCGCGGTTGTAAAGAGGCCGTGGCCAAGCACCCTGACATCAAGATCGTCAGTATCCAGAACGGCAAGCAGGAACGTGACCAGGCGCTGACTGTTACCGAAAACATGCTCCAGGCCCAACCGACCCTCAAAGGCATTTTCAGCGTCAACGACAACGGCTCTCTCGGCGCGCTGTCGGCCATCGAGGCCAGCGGCATGGACGTCAAGCTGGTGAGCGTCGACGGCGCGCCGGAAGCGATCAAGGCGATCCTCAAGCCCGGCAGCAAATTCATCGCCACCTCGGCGCAGTACCCTCGCGACCAGATCCGCCTGGCGCTGGGCGTTGCCCTGGCGAAGAAATGGGGCGCGCAGGTGCCGGCCAGTATTCCGGTGGATATTGCCCTGATCGATCAGGCCAAGGCCAAGGACTTCAGTTGGTAAACCGCCCACGCCCCGCGTCACTCGCGGGGCACAAGGCACGCTTATGAACGAGAGGTCGGCGGTATGAGCAGTCTTCTGCAACTGGAAAATATCTGTAAGCGCTACCCCGGGGTACAAGCCCTCAAGTCCATCAACCTGCAAGTGGAGCGCGGCGAAATTCATGCGTTGCTCGGGGAAAATGGCGCGGGTAAATCGACCCTGATGAAAATCCTCGGCGGTGTCGAGCATCAGGACGAAGGGCGGATCCTTATCGACGGCCAGGCGCAACAGTTCGCGACGTATCGGGATGCGATTGCCGCGGGTATCGGTATTGTGTTCCAGGAATTCAGCCTGATTCCCTACCTCACGGCGGTGGAAAATATCTTCCTCGGCCATGAGCTGCACAACCGCTTTGGCCTGTTGCGCAAACGCGACATGCATGAGGCATCCGCAGCGTTGTTCCAGCGTCTCGGCGTCACCCTCGACCTGCAATGTCCGATCAAGCACCTGAGTGTGGCCGAGCAGCAGTTTGTCGAGATCGCCAAGGCCCTGGCCCTGGATGCGCGCTTGCTGGTGCTCGACGAGCCGACCGCGACTCTGACACCCAACGAGGCCGAGTTGCTGTTCGAGATCATGCGCGAACTCAAGCGTCAGGGCGTGGCGGTGATTTTTATCTCGCACCATCTGGAGGAAATTTTCCAGGTCTGTGATCGCATCAGCGTGCTGCGTGATGGCGGTAACGTGGGCGTCACCGATGTGGCCGACAGCGATATCGAGCGTTTGGTGGAGATGATGGTAGGCCGGCGCCTGGAATGCAGCTTCCCGCCCAAGCCAAGCCACGAGCGCGGACCGCTGCTGCTGGAGGTCAAGGACATCCAGCTGCAACGCAACGGCCCGCATAACCAGTTCCAACTGCACAAGGGTGAGATCCTCGGTTTTGCCGGGCTGGTGGGTTCCGGTCGCACCGAGCTGGCGTTGGGCATGATGGGGGCGCTGCCCTCGGTGACCAAGGACGTGTGGCTGCGGGGTGAAAAAGTCAGCCTCGGTGATCCGGCGCAGGCCTTGGCCCATGGCATCGGCTTGTTGCCGGAAAGTCGCAAGAGCGAAGGCTTGATCACCGATTTCAGCATTCGCGAAAACATCTCGCTGAATAACCTGCACAAATACCAGGGCGCCAGCGGGCTGATCGACAAGGGCAAGGAGTGCGCCAGTGTCGAAGCGCTGATGCGCCAGCTGTCGATCAAGGCACCCAGCGGCGAAAGTCGGGTGTTCAACCTCAGCGGCGGCAATCAGCAAAAAGTGGTGATCGCGCGCTGGATCAACCACCACTGCGATGTGCTGGTATTCGACGAGCCCACTCGAGGCATCGACGTCGGCGCCAAGGCACAGATCTATGGGCTGATGCGCAAGCTCACCGAGCAAGGCTACGCGATCATCATGATTTCTTCGGAACTGCCGGAAATCATCGGCATGTGCGACCGCGTCGCGGTGTTCCACAAGGGCGCCATTGTCAAGGTACTGGAAGCGTCCGACGTCAACCCACAAGAGGTCATGCGCCATGCAACAGGGGGCTCCAGTGAATCCGTCCATTAATGCCGTCGACACCCGCCGACTGCGCCTGAGTCTGGCGCGACTGGTCCGTTCGCCGGCGTTCTATCCGTTTGTTGGCTTGCTGGTCGTCACCCTGGTGATGATCTTCGCCAGTGACAATTTCCTCACCGCCAGCAACCTGTCGAACATCGCCCGCCAAGTCTCGATCAACGCGATCATTGCGGTGGGCATGACCTGCGTGATCCTGACAGGCGGCATCGATCTGTCCGTAGGCCCGGTGATGGCGCTGTCCGGCACCTTGACCGCCGGCTTGATGGTCGCCGGCCTGCCGCCGGGCCTGGCAATTGGCGCGGGGATGCTGATTGGCGTGGCTTTTGGTATCGGCAATGGTTTTTTCGTTGCCTACCTGCATATGCCGCCGATTATCGTCACCCTGGCGACCATGGGCATCGCCCGTGGTTTTGGCCTGATGTACACCGACGGTTATCCGGTCTCCGGGTTGCCCGAGTGGTTCGGCTTCTTTGGTCGCGAAAGCCTGTTCGGCCTCCAGGTGCCGATCCTGATCATGCTGGTGACCTACCTCGTGGCCTATGTGCTGCTGCAACACACCCGTATCGGCCGCTACATCTATGCTATTGGCGGTAACGAAGAAGCGGTGCGTTTGTCCGGCGTGCGGGCGGCGCGCTTCAAGTTGCTGGTGTATGGCATCAGTGGCTTGACCGCGGCGATTGCCGGCCTGGTGCTGACCTCGCGACTGATGAGCGGCCAACCCAACGCCGGGATCGGCTTCGAACTGGATGCAATTGCCGCCGTGGTGTTGGGCGGCGCCTCGATTGCCGGTGGGCGCGGGGTGATTGTCGGCACCTTGCTCGGCGCGATGCTGCTGGGCGTGTTGAACAACGGTTTGAACATGCTCGGGGTCTCGCCCTACGTCCAGAGTGTGATCAAGGGCGGGATTATTTTGCTGGCGATCTTTATCAGCCGTCAGCGCCACAAGTAAACCGGTTATTTCCACGCGGCCATACCGGTCGCGCCGGGTTCTCTCATGCTCAAAAAAGGTCAGCACACCATGCAAAAGCCTACACAAATGCAAGCCGTCGTCTGCCACGGCCCAAAAGACTATCGCCTGGAGCGCATCGGCAAACCCCAGGCCCGACCCAATGAACTGGTGATCCGCATTGCCGCTTGCGGGATTTGCGCCAGCGACTGTAAATGTCATTCGGGCGCGGCGATGTTCTGGGGCGGCGACAACCCATGGGTCAAGGCGCCGGTGGTGCCGGGGCATGAGTTCTTCGGCTATGTGGTGGAAGCGGGCGAGGGCGCCGAGGAGCACTTCGAGGTCAAGGTCGGCGACAAGGTGATCGCCGAACAGATCGTGCCCTGTGGCAAGTGCCGTTTCTGCAAGTCCGGCAAGTATTGGATGTGCGAAGTCCACAACATCTTCGGCTTCCAGCGCGAAGTGGCCGAAGGCGGGATGGCCCAGTACATGCGCATCCCCAGGACCGCCATCGTGCACAAGATTCCGGAGTCGGTGTCCCTCGAGGATTCGGCGCTGATCGAGCCGATGTCCTGCGCGATCCACACCGTCAACCGTGGCGATATCCAGCTCGATGACGTGCTGGTGATTGCCGGCGCCGGTACGTTGGGTCTGTGCATGGTTCAGGTAGCGGCGCTGAAAACCCCGAAGAAGCTGGTGGTCATCGACATGGTCGACGAGCGCTTGGAGTTGGCGAAAAAGTTTGGTGCCGACGTGGTGATCAACCCTTCCCGCGACAATGCCCGCGAGATCATCAACGGCCTCACCGATAACTACGGCTGCGACGTCTACATCGAGACCACCGGCGTGCCCGTCGGCGTGACGCAAGGCCTGGAGCTGATCCGCAAGCTGGGGCGCTTTGTCGAGTTCAGTGTGTTTGGCGCCGAGACCAGCGCCGACTGGTCGATCATCGGCGACCGCAAGGAACTCGACGTACGCGGTGCTCACCTGGGGCCGTATTGCTACCCGGTGGCCATCGACCTGTTCGAGCGCGGCCTGGTCACGTCCAAAGGCATTGTCACCCATGACTTCCCGCTGGATAACTGGGCCGAAGCGTTCGAACTGGCCAATTCGACGAAGTCGATCAAGGTGCTGTTGAAGCCGCTGCAACCCGCCCAGGAGTAGCCGCATGAAATACGTCATGGGCGTGGACATCGGCACGCAAAGCACCAAGGCGCTGCTGGTGGATGGCGCAGGGCGGATCATCGCCCAGCACAGCCAAAGCTATCGCGTGGATACGCCGAAAGTGCGCTGGGCCGAGCAATGGCCGCAGGTCTGGCTGGAGGCGGTCGAAAGCTGCGTCGTCCATTGCATGACCAAGGCCGGTGTCACCAGGGACACGGTGAAGGCGCTGTGCATCAGCAGTCTGTATGGCGGTTCGGGGATTGCCGTCGACGCCGCGATCAAACCGCTGCACCCATGTCTGATCTGGATGGACCGGCGCGCGGGCGAGCAGGTCGAGTGGGTGCGTGAACAGGTGGATTTGGAGCGTCTGTTTGAGGTCACCGGCAACTCGGTGGACAGCTATTACGGGTTTACCAAAATGCTCTGGCTCAAGCAGCACCGGCCCGACATCTGGGCCAATACGCGCTATTTGCTACCGCCCAATAGCTACCTCAACTATTGCCTGACCGGCGAGCTTGCGGTGGATCACAGCAGCGCCGGCAATATCGGCGGGGTTTATGACGTGGCGGCGCGCGGCTGGTCGAGCGAGATGCTGGAGGCGCTGCAGATCCCGTTGACGATGATGCCCGAGCGTCTGCTGTATTCGGGCGAAGTGGTCGGCGGTCTGCTGCCGGAATGGGCGCAGCGCCTGGGCTTGGCGACGGGGATGCCAATCCTCGCCGGTGGCGTCGATGCGGCCATGGCGACCCTGGCGGCCGGGGTCACGCAGCCGGGCAATCATGTGGCGATGATCGGCACCAGCATGTGCTGGGGCTATCTCAACCAACAGGTGGATGCGCGGCATGGTCTGGTGAGCATGCCCCATGTCTACAACGGTCATCAGGACCTGTACATCTTCGGCGGCGCGATTACCGCCGGCGCCTCGGTCAGTTGGTTTCGCGAACAGTTCTGCCAGGCCGAGGAGCAACAAGCCCGGCAGACCGGCGAGGACAGCCTGTGGTTGCTGGAGCAGAGCGCCGCGAAGATCCCGGCGGGCAGTGAAGGACTGTTGTTCCTGCCGTATTTGATGGGCGAGCGGAGCCCGGTGTGGGACGACCGCGCCAGTGGCAGTTTTGTCGGCCTGAACCTGTATCACAGCCGCATCCACTTGTATCGAGCAGTGTTGGAAGGCGTGAGTTTTGCCCTGCGGCACAACATCGAGGCGGGCACGCGGGGCGCGCGCTCCCTGGATCCACGGCTGATTGTGGTGGGCGGGGCGAGCCATTCGGATCTGTGGATGCAGATCATTGCCGATGTCACCCATTACCCGGTGTACACCATCGTCCAGGAGGTGGAAGCGGCGCTCGGAGCGGCCTTGTTGGCGGCGCATGCGGTGGGGTTGGTGGATCACGCGCAGATGGCAAAGGGCTGGGTGCAGTTGGCGTTGCGGGCTGAGCCAAAGGCGGAAAATGTACAGGCGTATGACCGCGCCTTTGCCAGCTATTTGCAGCTGTATCCGGCGTTGAAACCGCTGATGCATGGCTTGCAGGCGTGAGCGCCGGCGCGCCAACCCGATACATCCACGACTGATGCCCCAGGACCCGAAAAAACATGAACACCCCAACCTTTGACTTCACCCACCAGCGCATCCTCGTCACCGGCGCCACCAGCGGTATTGGTCGCGAGATTGCCCAGCAACTGATCGCCAGCGGCGCCGAAGTATTCGCTGTCGGCCGTGACGCCAACGCGCTGTCTGAACTGGGCTGCAAAACCCTGTGCCTGGACATCGCTGACAGTGTTGCGCTGGACCTCGCCCTCAAGGCGCTGCCACCGATGCATGGCCTGGTCAATTGCGCGGGTATTTCGCGTCTGGAACCGGCCGCCGCGATCAGCAGCGAAGCCTTCGACCAGGTGATGAACCTCAACGCCCGCGCCGCCGCCCAGGTCGCCAGCCGCGTGGCGGCGAAGATGATCGAGGCGAAGATTGCCGGCAGCATCGTCAATGTCTCCAGCCAGGCGTCGCTCGTGGCTCTCGACGATCACTTGGGATATTGCGCTTCCAAAGCCGCCCTGGATGCGATCACCCGTGTGCAATGTGCTGAATGGGGACGCTTCGGGATTCGCGTCAACAGCGTCAATCCCACCGTGACCCTGACGCCCATGGCGCAACAGGCCTGGTCCGATCCCGCCAAGCGCGACCCGGCGTTGGCGGCGATTCCGCTGGGGCGTTTCGCGCAGACCGGCGAAGTGGCGTTACCGGTGTTGTTTCTGCTGAGCCGGGCGGCAAGCATGATCAGCGGCGTCAGCCTACCCGTCGACGGTGGCTACACCAGCCGCTAGCCGTTCTCCAGCTTGCCGGGGATCACCACCTTGTCCCTCGGCTTATACGGGTTTTCCAGGTGGTCCAGCAGCAGGCCGACAGCACTGCTGCCAGCCAGCGAGGCATCGTGGGCGACGCACGCGATGGGCACGCCGAAGATGTCGGCGAAGGGCAGGCGATCGATCCCGCAAATGGTCAGGCTGTCATGGGGGATGTTGTGCATGCGCAAGGCGCGCAAGGCGCCAAGGGTGATCAACTGGTTAAACCCCATGATCGCGTCCGGCGCGCTGTGTTCGGCCAGGTAGTCGAGGGTGTGCAGATAGGAGGGCGCCAGGGTGTAGTCGCCGGCACACACTTGAACCTGCACCTGAGGATGCTCGGCCAGCACTTCCCGCAGGCCTTTGAGACGCTCCACGGTGATACGTGAATGCGCAGGTCCGGTCAGCACCAGCAGGCGCTTGAGCGCGGGGTTCTGGCGCAAGAGGTAGTGCGCCGCCTGGATGCCGCTGTGATAGTTGTCCAGTACCACGCGGCTGAACGGGCTGTCGTGGAGCGTGCGGTCGAGCAGCACCACCGGGGTCTTGCCGTTGCCCAGGCGCTCCAGATAGTCGGGCTGGTAGTCGGGCTCGTCGGAGACCGGCGACAGGATAATCCCGGCCACCCGATAACCCAGCAGCGTGTCGACGGCCTTGCTTTCCAGCTCTTCCAGTTCGTCGGTGTCCACCAGCATGATGGTGTAGCCGTGCTTTTTCGCTTCCCGGGAAATCGCCTTGATCATCTCGCTGTAGAACGGGTTGTCCACCGAGGCGGTAATCACCCCGATGATCAGGCTTTCACTGCGCTTGAGCCCGCGGGCAAAGGCATTCGGCACATAGTCCAGCTCTCGCGCCACCTCGAGAATCCGCGCCAGTGTGGCGGGTTTGACCAGGTCAGGTTTGCTCAGCGCCCGCGAGACCGTGATGGTGGTCATGCCGACCCGTTTGGCGATGTCGCTGATGGTGACGGATTTTTTCTTGTTCATCGGCAAAAGGGGCCCGGAGAAAACACTAGGAGGCTACCATGCGCATCGGTTCAAAGCACCGGATCCCAGCGCTGCGACCAGTCTCTTTCGGCCTTGACCACGCCGCGCAGTAACTCCAGCGCCTGTTGCAACACCGCCGAATCGCGCTCGCGGGAATACACCAGATAAGTCGGAAAGCTGAACTCCGGGGCCTTGGGCACCCGCTTCATCACCCCGCTGTCGAGGTAGCTCTGTACCACCCGCGTGCGGAAATACCCGGCGCCACCGTTCTCCAGGATGTACTGCAGCGCCAACGGCCCGAGATTGAAGCTCACCGCTGCCCGTGCCTTATCCGGCAGGGCAGCGTCGTGCTGCTGGCGAAAGCCCGGGCCCCAGTCGATATACACATAAGGATCGGGCCGCGTCGCCAACCGTACCTGGATCAGTTTTTCTTCCAGCACTTGCTCCACCTGCAACCCCGGCCAGTACTGCGGCTGGAACACCAACGCCGCGTCCAGCACCCCCAGTTCCAACTGGCGCAACAGGTATTCACCTTCGCCCACTTCGGTACGCAGGGCATGGCTGGGGATGTGTTCACGCAGCGCCTTGGCCCAGCCGAGCATCAGCGGGTTGCACAGGCTGACTTCACCGCCGATATACAGCACGTTGCGATACCCTTCGGGCAAGGGCAGGTCACGGCGTGCAGCTTCCCAGGTTTGCACCAGTTGATTGGCGTACACCACGAACGCCTCGCCATCGGCGGTCAATC
Organism: Pseudomonas mucidolens; assembly: GCF_900106045.1. Lineage (NCBI taxonomy): Bacteria > Pseudomonadati > Pseudomonadota > Gammaproteobacteria > Pseudomonadales > Pseudomonadaceae > Pseudomonas > Pseudomonas mucidolens. Next base: position 1,289,064 of record NZ_LT629802.1, read on the forward strand.
GCGCCCCGGCACGGTTGCGCACGAACAGCGTGCTGTCGAGCTGGCTTTCGAGCTTTTGCACCCGCGCGGTGATGGCGGTCTGAGTAACGTGGAGCTTTTCGGCCGCAGCGGCCAGGCTGCCGCAGCGGGTGATTTCCAGGAAAGTGCGTGCCAGTTCGATGTCCATGTCGGCCCCGAGGATGAATAGGGCCGACATTGTAGAGCGGATGACTGACGATGGGGGTTATTGGTAACTGACGAGGCACTTGGAGGCGCGTGGTGGTTGCGTGCCGTTGGCCAGGTAGTCACCCGCCCAGCGGTTCGTGCACTGGCCTGCCGTTTTGGACGAGGCCCCCCGCAAATACGGGCCCTTGAGGACAAGGCGGCGCTCCGCGGGCAGTTGCGCAAAGGCCATGTGTACGAGTTCGCCGGACAATTCGTCGAGCGCCGGATCGATCAGCACCATGCGTCCCACGCGATGGGAAAACAGCGCGCCGTAACCGAGACCGGGCCCGGTGCCCTGGGCGGTGCCCAGATAATTGATCTTTTCCTCACCCAGTTGTAGGCGCACGAACTCCATATCCCAGGCTGACTGTGCGGTTGCAGGCTGCTTGCGGGGGCTCAGTTCAATGACGTCATACAGGTTCGTCAGCGAGCGATACGCTTCGGTGTTGGCGAACTTCCAGACCGTCGCCAAATGCACGGCAAATATCCCATGAGCGTTGGTGTGCGGTGTACCGGATTGGGTAAACACTACGCCCTTGCGCGCTAGTGGCCGACGGGCGCCGACTCGGGTGATGCTCAGGCGCACCCGACCCGGTGCGCTGCCTTGATGGTCCAACGGCACCGTGACGATGCCGCATTGGGTGCGGGCAATCACTTCCTGGTCCAGGCCGCGACCGGGTAGCTTCGGGCAGTCAACCAGCCATTCGATACCGGGCTCGGTGGCATGCCCGGGCGGACTTGACAGCAGGGCTAACCAACTGAGGCCCCCTAGGGTGATTGCTCTTAAAGATGTCATCTGCATGTCCGGGTAATCGCTCGTTAGGGACAGGCTTTTTACCAAGAGCGGCCCGGCGCCAATGCAGGGATAGCGCCACGCAGAGTGTAGGAAAGCGGATATTTACTCTCGGTTTTTTCTTAATGCTAATGGGCTTGGTCCAGCATCCCTTCAACCGCCTCCCACACCTGCGGGTCATCGCTGTGTGCCACGTTAAACCGCATGAAATCCCGCATACCGGCGTCGTACCCAAACAACGCCCCCGGTGCGAGCAACAGACCGCGCTTGAGCCCGATCTGGGCCAGCCGCTCGCCATTGACGCCAGCCGGCAAGCGCGCCCAGATAAACATCCCGCCCTCATGACTCATGGGCAGCTCACACCCGCACCGACGCAACCACTGTTCAACCCGTCCGCCGGCTTCCAGCAGACGTTGGGCCATGCGCTTACGGTGCCGGGCATAACTCCCTTCGCTGAGCAGCCGATAGACAATCTGTTCAAACAGTTCTGAGGTCACGCCGCCGCTCATCAGCTTCATATTGGTCAGGTTGGCGGCCAGTTGGGGCGCGGCTACCACATAACTGACGCGGGCATTGGCGCTGAGGGTTTTTGAGAACCCTGACAAATAGGTCACCTGTTCCAGCCCCGCGAGTGCTGCCAGGCGCGGCGGTGGGTTGGGGTGCAAGTCACCGTAGAGATCGTCCTCGATAATATGGCAGTGATACTGACGGGTCAGTTGTAACAAACGGAAGGCCTGGGCCGCGCTGAAGGAGTGGCCGGTGGGGTTATGCAATACGCTGGTGGTCAGGTACAGACAGGGCCGTTGTTCCGCCAGCAGGTGTTCCAACGCGGTGAAGTCGAAGCCATCGGGCCGGCGTTGCAGGGTCACCACTTTGACCCCGTGTAGCGCCAGGTTGGCGTGGAAGTTGAAGTAGCACGGCGCATCCAGCAGGACCGTGTCACCGGGGCGAGCCAGCAGGCGCAGCAACATGTCCAGGCCTTGCAGGGTGTTGGGAGTGGTGATGATTTGTTCCACCGGCGCCGTCAGGCCATCGCCCTGGAGTTTGTGTTGCAACGCCTGGCGCAACGACAGCAAGCCTGCCGGCGTGCCCATGCCGGCAATCCGTAGGGATGGCGCGCGCACCACGCTGCGCATGGCCTGGCGCAGGGCGTCGGAGTCGAGCCAGTCTTCCGGCAGATGGCCGCCGCCGGGACGCAGGTCGCCCTGGCCGCTGACCGTCGGCCGCCGCAGCACACTGAGCAAATCCTGGGGCAATAGATCCACCCAGGTACTGGATGACGGCTGCGCCTGGCGATGGGCGACGAAATGGCCGCGGCCCTGATGGGACGTCAGCAGATGCTGGCCGCGCAGGCGATCGAGGGCTTCATTGATGGTGAATTTGCCGACCCCCAACTGTACCCCCAGCTCACGTACCGACGGCAGTTTGCTGCCCGCGGTCAGTTCGCCATGCTCGATGGCGCGGGCGAAGGCATCGACAATCTGCTGGACCTTGGGCCCGTGGTCATGAAAGTGGATCCGAGGAATGAGCATCGCGATGTCCTGAGGTTTGCCGGTGTCTTTACCGGTAAAGCCTGCGTGAATAAGCGCAGAGTTTACCTGCCTGTCGCAGGTTCTACGCCCTAGACTTCACTGCATTCCTTCCTGCAGCGAATCTTCCTAGCATGGCCAGCGCCCTGACGTTTTCATCCTTCCTGTATTTCCTGTTGCTGTGCACCACCCTGGCGTTCAGCCCCGGCCCCATGACGTTGCTGCTGCTCAGCCTCGGCTTGAAAGATGGCCTGCGTCATTCCTTGCCGGCGCAGTTCGGCGCCAGCGTGTCGTACCTGGTTTCGATCATGATTTTTGCCGTGGGCTTTTCCGAACTGATCAAGGGCTACCCGCTGATTACCCAGGCCATTCAACTGGTCGGCGTGGCCTACATCCTTTACTTAGCCTACAAACAATGGACCGGCAGTGCGGTCAACATCAGCGCCACTGTCCAAGGGCGGGAAAGTTCCCGCAGCCTGTTCGGTAAAGGCCTGCTGACCGGGTTGTCCAACCCCAAGGCCATCATCCTGTTCAGTGCGGTGTTCCCGCAATTTGCTGCCGTGGACCAGGACAGCGCCGCCGCCGACATCGCCATCCTCGGCCTGACCTTCCTGATATTGCAGTTCGCCAGTGGCTGTCTGTATTGCTACTTCGGCCAGCGGATCAAGCATGTACTCGAATCGCCGCGCAAGCGTGTGCTGCTGCAAAGGGTCACGGCGCTATTGTTGTTGGCGGTGGCAATCTTGCTGGCACGTGGTTTTTCCCACCAGTAAGGGGCCCAAGGTGACCGGTCAGGCGAAGATCCTGCTGATGGCGCACGGCGCACTGGATGGATTCGGGATGGTCGCAGGGATTGTCCTACTCATGGAACGATGAGGGTTGCTCTTGCTATCTAGCGCCTTATTGGTATTGGATTTAAGGTGTATCCACTTTGGAGGTACATCATGAAAAACATCATCGGCATCTACACCAGCCCACGCGGCCATTGGGTCGGCGACGGCTTTCCGGTTCGTACGCTGTTTTCCTACGACACTCTGGGCAAGCACATCAGCCCGTTCCTGTTGCTCGACCATGCCGGGCCCTACGCTTTCACGCCCACCGAGCAACGACGCGGCGTGGGGCAACACCCGCATCGCGGCTTTGAAACCGTGACCATTGTCTACGAGGGTGAAGTCGAGCACCGGGACTCAACCGGCGCAGGCGGCAAGATCGGTCCCGGTGACGTGCAGTGGATGACTGCCGCCAAGGGCATTCTGCACGAAGAGTTTCATTCCGAAGCCTTCGCGCGTAGCGGCGGCCCCATGGAAATGGTTCAGTTGTGGGTCAACCTGCCGGCCAAGGACAAAATGGCTGAACCGGGTTACCAGACCGTCCTGGATGGCGACATTCCGTCATTGCCGTTGGCCGGGGGGGCCGGCAGCCTGCGCCTGATTGCCGGTGAGTTTGCTGGCCACACGGGCCCGGCGCGTACGTTTACGCCCATTGATGTGTGGGATCTACGGCTCAATGGCGACAAGGCGGTGACCCTGGATCTGCATGCCGGTCGCAACACGGTGCTGGTGGTATTGAAAGGCACCGTGCAGGTCAATGGCATCGAGCTGGCGCGTGAAGGGCAGTTGGTGGTGTTTGACCGCGATGGCGAGCAGATCAGCCTGGAGTCCAATGGCGACGCTACATTGTTGCTGCTCAGCGGCGAGCCGATCGACGAACCCATCGTCGGCCACGGCCCGTTCGTGATGAATACCGAGCAGGAAATTCACCAGGCGTTCGCCGACTTCCAGTCTGGCCGGTTCGGGCAGATGCAACCGCAAGCGTGAGGCGCTATACCTTCCAGCGGCGTTTCGTGCGATCTTCGCACGCATCGCCCTGGAGTCGCCTGGATGCCCTCATTTATCTCCGATCACCCGATGGTCTGCGCGTTGGCGTTGATCCTGCTGGATATTGCCGTCTGGCGCCTGATATCGGCTGAATACAACAACTGGAAATTGGCGGCGCGGCTGTTGATTTTTGCGCTATTCAGCGTTGCTCTGTTCAGTGACGGCATGAGCCCGATGCAGGCCGCGCCCTGGCCCGAGGATGTGCCGTTGCACCTGGCGGCGACGGCTCTGCAGATCGGCTGGTGGTTGTTTGCCGCGCGCACCCTCACGGTGCTGCTGGGCGCGCTGATGATGCAGCGGGTCGGCCATACCGGGCGGCTGCTGCAAGACCTGTTGGGCGCGGTGATCTTCCTGATCGCCATCATCGCTGCCATGGCTTACGTCCTGGAGCTGCCGGTCAAGGGTGTGCTGGCGACCTCCGGTGCGATGGCGATCATTGTCGGCCTGGCCTTGCAAAGCACCTTGAGCGACGTGTTTTCCGGGATTGTGCTCAACATCACCAAGCCTTATCAACTGGATGACTGGATCGCCATCGACGGCATCGAAGGCCGGGTCACGGATATCGACTGGCGGGCCACGCGCCTGCAAACCTCCCAAGGCAGCATGGCAGTGATTCCCAACTCGCTGGCGGCCAAGGCCAAGATCATCAACTTTTCGCGCCCGGCCGACATGTTCGGCCTGGCCGTGAGCTTGCAAGTCAGCCCCCATGCCCGGCCGCAAACGGTGGTGGAAGCCCTGGAACGCGCCATGCAGGGTTGTCGATCACTGTTGACCAAACCGGCGCCGAGTGTCGCCTTCAAGACGTCCGCCAGCGCTGGCGTGGAATATGAAATCAGTGGTTTCGTGCCGGCGATGAGCCTCAAGCGCGAAGCGCGCAATCAGCTTTACGACCTGGCTTACCGGCACTTGCAAGCCGCGGGCGTGAACCTGTTGTCGAGTGCCGAAAGTGCTGTGTCGCCGACCACGTCGCCAGCACGCGCGCTGTTGGACAGTTCGACGCTATTTTCCACCTTGCGCCAGGAAGAGAAGGAAACCTTCAGCCAGAACATGAGCCTGCACACTTTCCGTTGCGGCGACATGATCCTGCGTGCCGGCGAAGTCAGCGATCACCTGTTCATCATCGAATCCGGGGTTGTTGCGGTGCTGCTGACCAAGCCCGGGCACACCGTTGAAGCCGGGCGCATGGGACCTGGGGAGGTGATCGGCGAAGCCGGGATCCTCCAGGAACAGGGCGTGCCGGCAGACTTTGTCGCCAAGACCTACTGCACCCTTTATCGCATCGAGCGGGAATACCTCAAGTCGTGCCTGGATGCGCGGCACGACATTGCCGAAGCGATGAAGAATCTCCTGGATTTCCGCCTGCACGCCGCGCAAAACCTGATCCAGGACGCACCGGCAGTACTGGTGAGGAAGAGCTTTATGCAGTGGCTGCGCAGGCGCAGTTGAACCGCGTTGTATTGGCTACCTGTTTTTCGCCGAAATTGGCTATTTGTCCAGGGCAGCGGGGTGACTAAGCTGGTCACCAATTCCATTGTCCTGGACCAACACCATGCATGCCCGTATTGATTTCTACGCCGCTTCCCCCAACGCGATGAAAGCCATGCTCGCCCTGGAAGCGGTCGTCGGCAAACTCTCCATCGAGCTACCGCTGCTGGAGCTGGTGCGCCTGCGGGTATCGCAGATCAATGGCTGTGCGTTCTGCCTGGATGTGCACAGCGCCGACGCGCTCAAAGGCGGTGAAACCGAGCGTCGTCTGTACACCCTTTCGGCGTGGCGCGAGACGCCGTTTTTCACCCCGCGTGAACGCGCCGCGCTGGCATGGGCGGAAAGCCTGACGCTGATCAGCCAGACTCACGCGTGCGATGAAGATTACGCCTTGCTCAGTGAGCAATTCAGCCCGTCCGAACAAGTCGACCTGAGTCTGGCGATCGCCAGCATCAACAGCTGGAACCGTCTGGCGGTGGGCTTTCGCAAGATGCCCGCGTAGGGCGCACTTGGCCTATTTGAAATAACCCCGTGGCGTGGTGCCGGTCATGCTTTTGAAGAAGGCGATCAATGCGCTGTCGCTGGCAAAGCCCAACTCGAAAGCGCAGTAGCCGACGTTGCGCCCGGTGGCGAGCAACTCGATGGCACGCATCAGGCGCCACTGCTGGCGCCATTGTTGATAACCCATGCCGGTTTCACGCAGGAAAATGCGTCCGATGGTTTTGCTGCTGGCGCCCACCTGCTGTTGCAGCTCCTGCAACGGCGGAGGCAAATGCTCAATGTTTTGCAGCAACGGCGCCAGGCGCTTGTCGTGTGGTAACGGCAGCAGCAGCGGCTGTTCGGCGGCCTGGCGAACTTCGTTCAGGCACAACGCCAGCAAATGCGCGTAGTGGCCGTGTTCCCAATCGGTCTCGAAGGCGGCCAGCGCCATCGGCTCGAGTACCGCGCGCAACAACGCACTGACCTCGATCACCCGCACCTGGCTCGGCCATTGCTCGGCCAAGGTCGGGCAGACATACAACGAACGATACTCCACGGCGTGCTGCATGACTGCCCGATGGCGGATGCCGCCAGGGATCCACGCTGCGCGCGTGGGTGGCAACAGGCACAATTGATGGGCCAGGGTGATACGCGTGCACCCCTGTTGGGTAAACAGCAATTGGCCGCGTCGGTGCTGGTGCAACCCGGAGTCATGGGCGCCAAGCAAGGCACCGATGCCAATGACCGGTGCGTCGAAAATATCCGGGTCAAAACGCGCATCAGCCGCAAGCCAGGCCATAAGGATTGTCCGATTTCATGGATAACATGTCGAAGTCTGGATAATACGCCACTGGCGGCTGTTTAAAATCCCTTCCCTGTCTTATTGCATCGATATCTACACAACGTTCACAAACTGACGAATTTCCTTGTGGTGAGCGGGCTTGTCGGTACGCCGCATCGCCCGCGTTGGGCTGCGAAGCAGCCCCAAAACCAGCAGCTACGGAGTATCTGATACACCGCATTCGGCTTACTGGGGCTGCTTCGCAGCTCAATGCCGGCGATGCGGCGTTCCGACAAGCCCGCTCGCCACAGGGAAATTCGTCAGTTCTGAAAGGTGTGTAGATACCTATGCGGCCTTATTGGGAAGGGCTTTTTGATGAACCGAAAGAACCTCTTAGTCCTGGCGGTGGCGCTACTGATGTTTGCGCAAATCGCGCAAACCCTCTACAGCCCGGCGCTTTCGGATATCAGCGAGGCTTTTGCCGTGACGCCGCAAGCGGCGGCACAAACCCTGTCGGTGTACTTTCTGGCCTTTGCCCTGGGTGTGGTTGTCTGGGGCCGAGTGAGTGACCGCTGGGGACGGCGTCCGGTGATGCTGACCGGGCTCATGCTTTACGCTGTTGCCACCTGCCTGGCCCTGAGCGTTCAGACATTCAACGGGCTGCTTATCGCCCAGGCTTTGGCCGCGTTTGGTGCGGCGGTGGGTTCGGTGGTGACGCAAACCGTAGTGCGCGATTGTTTCAGCGGCGCGCAGCTGGCGCAGGTATTTTCCGTGATAGGCATTGCCCTGGCGGCCAGTCCTGCGATTGCCCTGTTTACCGGGGCGAGCCTGGTGCAGCACTTCGGTTATCGAGGCATGCTCGGTTGCCTGCTGCTGCTGTCGTTGACGCTTTGGGCCTGGTGCTGGCGGGCCTTGCCGGAAACCCGTCCGGCGGCGGCGTGCGTTGCGCCGCTGTTTGGCACGCTGGGCTTGATGCTCAAGGATCCGGCGCTGTGGCGCTCGGTCGGCCTGGTGGCGGCGTTCAATATCGCGCTGTTCAGTTACTACAGCCTGGGGCCGTTTATTTTCCAGCGCCTGGGGCTGTCCGCCGAGCAGTTCGGTTATAGCGGCGCAGGCCTGGCATTGGGTTCAGGGTTGGGCGCCTGGCTCAACAAACGCTTGCTCAAGCGCGGTATCGGCAGTGAAACCTTGGTGCTGACGGCGGCGGCGGTGGCGCTGCTGGGCGGTTTCCTGGTGATGCTGCTGCGCGACAGCGGATGGTTTGTGCTGCCGATGTTGCTGGTGGTGTTGGCCTTCGGCATGGCGATTCCCAATGTGTTGGGTTCGGCGCTGCTGGCCTATCGCGACCGACTGGGCACCGCGGGAGCGCTGTTCGGCTTGATGTACTACCTGGTGATCGGCGCCGGGTTGATGCTGGTGGCCTGGGTCCAGTCCCTGGAATGGACCCTGTTGGTCTGCGCGCTGGCGGCGCTTTGGCTCGGCTACGTTCGCCCTGTAGCGCCTCTCAGAAGTTGACCGAAGCACTCAAGCGCGCTGTCAACGGCGCACCCTGGAACAGATAGTCATCGCCCATGTACTCGCCGACGTCGCGCCAGTAGCGCTTGTCGAACAGGTTGTCGACGCTCAGGCGAAAGACTGTTTCATAGCCGTCGACCCGCGTGCTGTAGCGGCTGCCGACGTTGACCACGGCATAATCCGCCACCTCGACGTGTCCGGTGCGATTGGCGTTTTTGCTGGCGCTGTATTGCACGCCGCCCAGCAACGCGAGGCCCTCGACCCAGGGCAGGGCGTAATCGGCGTAAAGACTGGCCCGCAGTTTTGGCACGTTGATCGTCTGGTGGCCTTCGTATTCGGCGGTGCCGGTGCCGCTGACCCGCGCACGAATCGCCGCGACGCTGGCCGCTACCTGCAAGCGGGAAGTGGCCCAGCCGTTGGCGGACAACTCCAGGCCGGTGTTTTTCTGCTCACCCTGCTGCACGTAGGTGAAGTCACCGGCGCTGTCCGGCTTGGCGTACTGGTAAGCCTGGCGCGTCTGGAACACTGCCGCGGCAAAGCTGATACGGCGCCAGTCGTATTTCACCCCGGCTTCGATCTGGCGGGAGACTGTGGGGGCGAGAATGTCCTGGGGATTGCGCGCAAACCACGGTGCTTCGCCACCCAGGGACAAGCCTTTGCTGTAGCTGGTGTACAGCGCGAGGTTTGCCAGCGGTTTGTAGATCAACGCGGCATTGGGCAGGAACATGTACCGCTGGGTGTGGCGTGACTGGCTGCCAGTAGCGTCGAAAGCGTGTTCATCCAGGCGCACTTCGCGGCCGCCCACCACGGTTTGCCACTGCTCGTTGAAGCTGATGCGGTCGGTGACAAAGAGTCCGTATTGGCGGCTGTCGAGGCGACGGTGACGCTCGTTCAACGGTTTGTCGGTCGGCGGGAAACTGGCCGGGTCCTGATCGATATTGCCGGTGCCGATCCACTCGTTGACGGGGTCGCGCTTATCGACCACCCGGCGAAACGCGCTGCCGCCAAATGTCAGCTCGTGGCGCAGGCCGGCCGTGCTGAACAACCCGGTCATCGCGGCCTGGATTTCATCGGTGCGCCGGGTGTCATCGGGGCTGCGGTAGTCGTAGATGTCGTAGTCGCCTTCCGGGCTGAAGTAGTTCGGCACTTTCGATGTGCAACGGGTGGAACCGTAGCAACCCCAGGCAAATGAACTGTAGTCATCAATCACCACCTTGCTGCGGGCTGCGCTGACGCTGCCTTTCCATTGATCACTGAAGCGGTAGTCAAACGTGCCGTTGAGGTTCAACGAGTCGATATCCACTTGTTTCGATCCCGTCTGGTGACCGAGCAGCTTTTTCGGTGATGCGTCGTGGGGCACCTCGGTGCCACCGAGTAACTGGTACCCCGGCACCGATCGCTGGGCCTTGTTCTGATACTCGGCATCCAGTCGCAGCACCGCGTCGGGGCTGATGTTCCAGTCGAAGGCCAGAGACAGGAAATCGCGCTGGCCATTGGCGTGCTCGACATACGCGTTGAGGTCTTCATGGGCGACGTTGGCGCGCAGGCCGAATTGCTGTTCGCTGCCGAACCAGCCGCCGACATCGGTGGCGATATAGGCGCTGCCGCGATCATCGCTGGACACCGTCACCGAACGCACGTCTTCCGGGCGCTTGGTCACGTAATTGATTACGCCGCTGGGCTCGGAAATGCCACTCTGCAGACCTGCCAAGCCCTTGAGCAATTCCACCCGCTGTTTGTTTTCCAGGGCAACGTTCTGCTCGCCGGTGATGGTACGCCCGTTGATCTTGTAACTGCTCGCGGCATTCAGGGAGAACCCGCGCACCACGAAGTTTTCGTAGTACCCGATGGGCGCATAGCTTTCGCCCACCGAGGCGTCGTTGCGCAGCACTTCGCTGAGCAGGCGCGCCTGTTGATCCTTGATCAGCGACTCGTTGATCACCGTGATCGAGGCCGGTGTGTCCAGCAACGGCGCTTCATTGAATCCCCCCACCGAGGCGCTGTCGTTCTGGTAGCCGGCGATGTCCTGACCCTGGATTTTCAGGGTTGGCAACTCCAGGTCAGCGGCCAGACTGCTGTTCATGCCTGCGCCCAACAGCAAGCCTAAGGTGAGCAGGTCGAGGGTAAAACGCGTGGTAACGGCAGGACGGGGACTTAAAACCATGGGGGAAGGCCTGAGAGCACAGAGCGAAGGGCGCCTAAACTAGGCAGAATGGGTTTTTTTTACAAGTTCCCGAAAGCACATCCGTTTGCGCTCCTGCGCTGAGACCAGCGGCCTCAATCGTCAAAGCCTTCGACTGGCGTGCCTTGCACCTGTAGGAGCGAGCTTGCTCGCGAAGGTTGTTAACGCTGATGGGGACTCGCAGGTTAAATGCGGCGCTCTCGGGTTTTTCGCGAGCCAGCTCGCTCCTACAGGCGTTTGCCGTTCAACTTATTTTTTGCGCGTGCTTCAGGGTTTCTCTGGGCAACTCCTGGAACAGCGCCCGATAGCTGTTGGAGAACCGCCCCAAATGCCAGAACGACCAGTTCATCGCGACCTGCGCCACCGTGGTCTCAGGTGAACTCAGCAACTCCCGTCGTGCACCATTCAACCGCCGCAGGCGCAACCACTGTGCCGGGCTCATTCCGGTGTAGGTCTTGAATCCTTGTTGCAGCTGGCGCAGCGACACCCCGGCAATCCGCGCCAGCTCCAGCAGGTTGACGGTTGCGTCTGGCACATCTGCCGCCCACTCACCAATCCGTGCCATCAGGCTGCGTTCTTCGGTGCGCCGGCGTAGCGAACCCTGATCCAGGCACACGCAGGCGTTATCCAGAATGAACAAACAGTCGTCCAACAGTTGCTGGGTCAAGGCCTCGCGACTGGGTGGATCGGTCTCTTCGGACAGTCGGGTCAAGGTGCCGCTGAGCCAGCGACTGAACAACGAGTTTTGCAACGAGCTGAGCGGCGCCATGAACAAGCCTTCGAGCCGGGCCAGCTCCAAACCCTTACGCTGGACAAACTCCGGGCCGAACACCACCGCTACTTCACGGTAGTTTTCCGGGGTGATCCAGGTGTTGCGGCTTTCGCCATTGAGCAGGTACAGCGCGTTGTCGCTGCCATCGAAACAGAACGCCAGGGAGCCCTCGGGAGCATTGAAATGCTGTTCGATACGCGTGTTCATGCGCTCTTCATAAACCTCCACACCCTGCAGATCAAGGTAGCGGATCAGCCCGGCAAAATGCCCTGGAGACATTTGCTGATAGTGCTGTACCCAGCCGGGTGTAGCGCTGCATTGGGCGCTCACATCACCGGTGGTAAAGGCCTGAACATGCAAGGGGGCTGACTGTGTCATGGGTAACCCGGACGCACTCTATTGGTGCGTTATGGTTCGCGCAAAGTGGATAGATGCCCGCGGACGGCTCGGCCAAGATAGACCTCAATGTGCCGCGAGGGAAGACTTCCGGCATCACTCGAACCATGACGAGGTCCTTATGAACGCCCCTTTCGATCAGCTGTCCGCCTGGCTGAAAGAACACAAGATTACCGAAGTCGAATGCGTGATCAGTGACCTGACTGGCATCGCACGCGGCAAGATTGCGCCCACCAACAAGTTCCTGCATGAGCGAGGCATGCGCCTGCCGGAAAGTGTTTTGCTGCAAACGGTAACCGGGGACTTTGTCGACGACGATATCTACTACGACCTGCTGGACCCGGCTGACATCGACATGCTTTGTCGCCCCGCGGCCAATGCCACTTATGTTGTGCCATGGGCCATCGAACCCACTGCGATTGTGATTCACGACACCTTCGACAAGCAGGGCAATCCCGTCGAGCTGTCGCCGCGCAATGTGCTGAAGAAGGTTCTGCAGCTTTACCGTGATCAGGGCTGGCAGCCGATTGTCGCGCCGGAAATGGAGTTCTACCTGACCCAGCGCTGCGAAGACCCGGACCTGCCGCTCAAGACCCCGCTAGGTCGTTCCGGTCGCGCTGAAAGTGGTCGCCAATCGTTCTCCATCGACGCCGCCAACGAATTCGATCCACTCTTCGAGGACGTCTACGACTGGTGCGAAGCCCAGGGCCTGGACCTCGATACGCTGATCCACGAAGACGGCCCGGCCCAGATGGAAATCAACTTCCGTCACGGCGACGCGCTCGATCTGGCGGACCAGATCACCGTGTTCAAGCGTACCCTGCGTGAGGCGGCGCTCAAGCACAATGTGGCCGCGACCTTTATGGCCAAACCGGTGGCCGACGAACCCGGCAGCGCTATGCACTTGCATCAGAGCGTAGTGGATATGGCCACCGGCAAACCGGTGTTTGTCGACGATGACGGCAAGATGAGCGAGTTGTTTTTGCATCACATCGGCGGCTTGCAAAAGTACATCCCCACGCTGCTGCCGATGTTCGCGCCTAACGTCAATTCGTTCCGCCGTTTCCTGCCGGACACCTCGGCCCCGGTCAATGTCGAATGGGGTGAAGAGAACCGCACCGTCGGCCTGCGTGTGCCGACCTCCAGCCCCGACGCCATGCGCGTGGAAAACCGTCTGCCGGGTGCCGATGCCAACCCGTACCTGGCCATCGCCGCCAGTCTGTTGTGCGGCTATCTGGGGATGATCGAACGCATCGAGCCGAGCGCCCCGGTGGAAGGCCGGGCCTACGAGCGCCGCAACCTGCGTCTGCCGATCACCATCGAGGACGCGCTGGCGCGGATGGAGGAGTGTGTGACGATCAAGCATTACCTGGGGGACAAATTTGTACGCGGCTACGTCGCGGTCAAGCGCGCCGAACACGAAAACTTCAAGCGGGTGATCAGCTCCTGGGAACGTGAGTTCCTGTTGCTGAGTGTCTGAGCGTTCACACTAAAAAAACACAAGAGGTGTCGATATGCGTCTAGCCAAACAACTTCTCCCGCTGGCCCTGGCCGCGATGTTCAGCAGCGCCAGCCAGGCCGCGCCGACGGTCAGCGTGTATAACTGGACCGACTACATCGGTGAGTCCACGCTGGCCGATTTCCAGGCCAAGACCGGGATCAAAGTGGTGTACGACGTGTTCGACTCCAACGAAACCCTGGAGGGCAAGTTGCTGGCGGGCCGCACCGGGTATGACGTGGTGGTGCCGTCCAACCATTTCCTCGGGCGCCAGGTACAGGCTGGCGCATTTAGGAAGCTGGACCGCGCGCAGTTACCCAATTACGCCAACCTCGATCCGAAACTGCTCAAGCTGCTGGAGCAAAACGACCCCGGCAACCTGTATTCGGTGCCCTACCTCTGGGGCACCAACGGCATCGGCTACAACGTCGACAAGGTCAAGCAAGTGCTGGGCGTGGACCATATCGATTCGTGGGCGATGCTGTTTGAACCGCAGAACCTGAAGAAGCTTCACGCGTGTGGCGTCGCATTTCTCGATTCGGCGGACGAAGCTTTCCCGGCGATCCTCAACTACATGGGCATGGACCCGCGCAGCGAGACGGCGGCCGATTACAAAAAGGCCGAAGCCAAGCTGTTGACGCTGCGTCCGTACATCACCTACTTCCATTCCTCCAAGTACATTTCGGACCTGGCCAACGGCAACATCTGCGTGGCCTTCGGTTATTCCGGTGATGTGTTCCAGGCCGCCAACCGCGCCCGGGAAGCCGGGAACGGGATCAAGCTCGCTTACTCGATTCCCAAGGAAGGCAGCAACCTGTGGTTCGATCTGCTGGCGATCCCGGCGGACGCGTCCAACCCGCAACAAGCCCACGCGTTTATCAATTACCTGCTGGAGCCCGAGGTGATCGCCAAGATCAGTGCCTATGTGGGCTACGCCAATCCGAACCCGGCGTCAAAGGCCTTCATGGCGCCGGAACTGGTGAACAATCCCGAGGTGTACCCGTCCCAGGAAGTGCTCGACAAACTCTATATATCCACCACGCCAAGCCCGGCCATCATGCGGGTGATGACTCGGGCCTGGAGCAAAGTGAAGTCCAATCAATGAATCAGTCGGCAGACCATGCTCGCTCCTATTACCTGGCTTCGGCCAACGCCATGCCTCAACGGCCGGCCTTGCAGGCCGACCTGAGCGCCGATGTGTGTGTGGTCGGCGGTGGTTTCACCGGGGTCAACACGGCCATCGAGCTGGCCCAGCGTGGTCTTTCGGTGATTCTGCTGGAAGCCCGGCGTATTGGCTGGGGCGCCAGCGGGCGCAATGGCGGACAGTTGATCCGGGGGATCGGTCACGATGTATCGGGCTTTACGCGCTATGTGGGCGAGGAGGGCGTGCGCTACTTGCAGCGCGCCGGGATCGAGTCGGTAGCCCTGGTGGGCGAGCGTATTCGTGAGCATGGCATCGACTGCGATCTGCGCTGGGGTTTTTGCGAGCTGGCCAATACCCCGGCGCAATTTGCGGCGTTCAAGGTCGAGCTGGAAAGCTTGGCGGCGTTGGGCTATGCCGCGCAAACCCGCTTGGTTGCGCCGCAGGACATGGCGCAAGTGGTGGGCTGCGACGCGTATGCCGGCGGCTTGGTGGACATGGGCTCCGGGCATCTGCATCCGCTGAATCTGGTCTTGGGCGAGGCGTGTCTAGCCGAATCCCTCGGCGTGCGGATCTTCGAGCACAGCCCGGTGCTGGAGTTGACCCATGGCGATAGTGTCCAGGTGCGCTGCGCGTCCGGCAGCGTGCGTGCCGCCAGTCTGGTATTAGCCTGCAACGCGCACCTTGAAGAGCTCGAGCCGCGCTTGAGCGGCAAGGTGCTGCCGGCCGGCAGTTACATTATCGCGACCGAACCGCTGTCGGCCCAGGTGGCCCACCAGTTGATCCCGCAAAACCTGGCGTTGTGTGATCAAAAAGTCGGGCTGGATTACTACCGGCTTTCGGCGGACCGGCGTTTATTGTTCGGCGGCGCCTGCCACTACTCGGGGCGTGACCCGCGGGACATTGCGGCCTATATGCGCCCGAAGATGCTCAAGGTCTTCCCGCAACTGGCCAATACCGCCATCGAGTTCCAGTGGGGCGGCAAGATTGGCATCACCGCCAATCGCTTTCCCCAGGTCGGGCGCCTCAACCAGTACCGCAACGTGTTCTATGCCCAGGGTTATTCCGGGCATGGCCTGAACGTCACCCATTGGTGTGCGCGGTTGTTGGCCGAAGGCATTCATGCCGGGCACAGCCAGGGCCTGGATATCTTCAGCCAGGTGCCGCACATGCGGTTTCCCGGCGGCAAGGCCTTGCGTTCGCCGCTGCTGGCATTGGGGATGTTGTGGCATCGGTTGCGGGAAATGCTGCATTAAGTGCCGGTTTACGGCGATGCCGTCGGCTCCGGTGGGGCCATGGGTGTCGCCGGTCCACGCAGCAGCGTGTTTGCCAGGCCAGTTTCTTGAGTCAAGGCAGCACAAATGCCGAGTAAGCGGCGACGGGCAGCAATTGCCCTGCTTAATAGGACGCATTACTATTCACGCCCCGCCTATCCAGTGCTTTTCAATGATGCTTCCGCCGCCTCGCAAACCAGGCTTTTTCGAGCATTACGAAGAGTTGATCGGGACCTGGACGCGCCGTTTGCGAAATCGGCAGCAGGCCGAGGACCTGGCCCATGACACGTTTGTGCGGGTGCTTGAGTGCAAGTCGGCGCAAGTCGAACAGCCCCGCGCCTATTTGCATCAGACCGCGCGTAATATTGCGGTGGATGCTTATCGCCGCGAGGACCGCCGTGACGCGATGACGCTGGAGGCTTTTGATCAGGGCTCGCCTTCCAGCGGCGACCCGGAGCATTTCATGCACGCGATCCAGCTGGCGGACTCCATCGAACGGGCCTTGGCCGAATTGCCGCTCAATTGCCGCAGGATTTTCATCTGGCAAAAGATCGAAGGCCTGACCCAGCAGGAAATCGCCGAGCGCCTGGGGCTTTCTAAAAACATGGTGGAAAAGTATATGATCCGCACCCTGCGGCATCTTCGCGAGCGCCTGGACGCGATGGCCCCATGACCGATGCCCGCTTTGAACAGGACTTTCCATGATGGATACCCGTGAGTGTGCCTGCACACGCGCAACGGTGCGAGACGAGGCCGCGCGGTGGTTTGTGCGTTTGCAGGACAGCCCGTTGAGCGTCGAAGAACGCCGCCGTTTTGAAGCATGGTGTGCAGAGCATCCCGAGCATCGGTACGAGTTTGATGTAGTGCAAGGGCTATGGAGCGCTACCGATCTGTTGCCCAGGGAGCGCTTGCAAGCGTTGTGCGAGACGCCCGTGGTGGCGCCCCGGCGGCGGTCGGTGTTGCGCTATGCGCTGGCGGCCGGCGTGTTGGCGGTTGCAGTGGGAGTGGGGCTGTTCAGTGGTCTGAAGCAACCGGCGACCTACACCGCTGAATTCAGCACTGCGTTAGGTGAGCGTCGTCAGGTCGACCTGCCGGATGGTTCGCTGATCGAGCTTAACGGTCGCAGCGTGGTCGCGGTGCGGTATGAGAAAGCCCGGCGTGGAATTGAACTCAAGCAGGGCGAGGCGATGTTCAGTGTCGAGCATGACGCCAGCCGACCGTTCGTGGTCAAGGCCGGGGCGGGGCAGGTGACGGTCACCGGGACCTGGTTCGATGTGCGGCGTGATGACGAGCAGACCCGGGTGGTGGTCGAGGCGGGAACGGTCAAGGTGCAAGGTCGGGCCGCTGGGCAGGTGGTCACGCTGACGGCGGGTCGTGGTACCTCGATCGATCGCCAAGGCTCGGTAGCGCCGGCCTATCCGGTCAACCCGCAAGCACTCACCGCCTGGCGCAACGGTAAACTGGTGTTCAATGACGCCCCTCTTGGTGAGGTGGCGCGGGAGGTTTCGCGCTATCGCGAACAACCGCTGCGGGTCAGTGCGGCGGCCAGCAAGCTGCGCCTGACCAGCGTGTTCAATGCCAACGATACCGATGCCTTGCTCAACGCCCTGCCGCACATTCTTCCGGTGTCCCTGCGGGAACTGCCCGACGGCAGCCAGGAAATAATTTCACGCTAGGTTCAGGTTTTTTCCGAGTTCTTCGTCTTCTAGTCCAACTGCAACTGGTTTGCATTAACAGCCGTACTTTCTTGCGATCACAGGACTAGGCTCGACGTGAAAAAACTCGCCGTGAAAAACAATAAATCATCCCATTGGGCTCCACTGGCCCTAGCCTTGGCCGTCAGTGCCACGATGCCTGTGGCCTTCGCCGAGGAGGCCATTCATATTCAGGCACAACCGTTGGGCTCGGCGTTGAGCCAATTGGGCCAGCAAACGTCGCTGCAGCTGTTCTTCAGCCCCGACATGGTGGCCGGCAAGCAAGCCCCGGCCGTCGACGGCAATCTGTCGCCGGAGCAAGCCCTGCGTCAACTGTTGCAAGGCAGCGGCCTGGATTATCAGATCGATGCGGGCTCGGTGATCCTGCGTCCGCTGTCCAGCGGCACGGGTGAAGCCGGTTCACCGCTGGAGTTGGGGGCCACGGATATCAAGGTGGTTGGCGACTGGCTGGGTGATGCCAATGCCGAAGTGGTGCAGAACCATCCCGGCGCGCGGACGGTGATCCGCCGTGAAGCCATGGTGGAGCAGGGCGCAATGAACGTCGGTGATGTACTGCGACGTGTACCCGGTGTGCAAGTGCAAGAGGCCAACGGCACCGGCGGCAGCGATATTTCCCTCAATGTGGGAGTGCGTGGCCTGACGTCGCGCCTGTCGCCACGCTCCACGGTGTTGATTGACGGCGTACCGGCAGCCTTCGCGCCCTACGGTCAGCCGCAACTGTCGATGGCGCCGATTTCCGCCGGCAACCTGGACAGCATCGATGTGGTACGCGGTGCCGGTTCCGTGCGTTACGGACCGCAGAACGTCGGTGGCGTGATCAACTTCGTGACCCGCGCGATCCCCGAGACGTTCTCCGGTGAAGTCGGCACCACCCTGCAAACGTCCGCCCACGGCGGCTGGAAACATATCGATAATGCGTTTATCGGCGGGACCGCCGACAACGGCATTGGCGCCGCGCTGTTGTATTCCGGGGTCAATGGCAATGGATACCGCAACAGCAACAATTCCAATGACATCGACGACGTGATTTTCAAGACTCACTGGGCGCCGACCGATCAAGACGATTTCTCGCTGAATTTCCACTATTACGACGCCAGTGCCGACATGCCGGGCGGCTTGACCCAGGCACAGTTCGACGCCAATCCGTATCAATCGGTGCGTGACTGGGACAGTTTCAGCGGTCGACGCAAGGATGTGTCGTTCAAATACATCCGTCAGATCAATGACCGCACCCAGGCCGAGGTGCTGACTTATTACTCCGACAGTTTTCGCGGCAGCAATATCGCCAACCGGAATTTGCGGGCGATCAATTCCTACCCGCGTACCTACACTACTTTCGGCATCGAGCCACGGGTATCCCACGTATTCGACCTGGGCCCGACCACCCAGGAAGCCAGCATTGGTTACCGTTACCTGAAAGAAAGCATGCACGAGCAGGCGACCAGCCTGGCGCTTATCGACAATCAGCCCACGCCGTCCGGCCAGAACGACGGTCATGTGTATCAGGACCGCACTGGCGGCACCGAGGCCAATGCGTTTTATATCGACGACAAGATCGATGTGGGCAAGTGGACCATCACTCCGGGGATCCGCTTCGAGAGCATTCGGACCGAATGGCACGACCATCCGGTGGTGGCGTTGAATGGCACGCGGGTCCAGGAGAAACGTCGTCAGATCAAGAGTCATGAGCCGCTGCCCGCCTTGAGCGTGATGTACCACGTTTCCGATGCCTGGAAGCTGTTCGCCAACTACGAGACCTCGTTCGGCAGCTTGCAGTATTTCCAGCTCGGCCAGGGCGGCAGCGGTGATCAGACGGCGAACGGCCTGCAGCCGGAAAAAGCCAAGACCTATGAGGTCGGGACCCGTTATAACGACAGTATCTGGGGCGGTGAGGTCACGCTGTTTTACATCGATTTCTCCGATGAACTGCAGTACCTCAGCAATGATGTGGGCTGGACCAACCTGGGCGCTACCAAGCACAGCGGTATCGAGGCCTCGGCCCATTACGACCTGGCAAACCTCGACCCGCACCTGGATGGCCTGATCGCCAACGCCGGCTTCACCTACACCAAGGCCACGTCGGTAGGTGACGTCGCCTTCAAGGGCCGCGACCTGCCGCTGTATTCTCGTCAAGTGGCGACGCTGGGCCTGCGCTATGCGGTCAACCATTGGACGCATAATCTGGATGTCTACGCCCAGTCCGGCCAGCGAGCGCCAGGTACTACCGACACCTATATCACTCAGCCGACCGCAGATGGTCAGTACGGTGATATTCCGGGCTACGTTTCGGTGAATCTGCGCAGCGGGTATGACTTCGGTGAACAGGTGTCAAACCTCAAGCTGGGGGTCGGCGTGAAGAACGTTTTCGACCAGCAGCACTACACGCGTTCCAGCGATAACAATTCCGGGATTTACCTGGGTGAGCCGCGTACGTTCTTTGTACAGGCAAGCGTAGGTTTCTGACCGATAAATCAGGCGACTCCTATCGGGGCATTTCGGGGTAGGAGTCAGACTGATCCCGTGGAGTGAGCGTTAAGCGCATCGGGCCGACGTCCTCGCTCGAAGGAGAGGCAACCCAAGGTGGTCTTCTCTTACCGTTAAAAATGCCAAGTCTAGACAGCTCAGGAACTCTTTCCTCTGATTTACCACACAGGGCATACCAGTTCGTTCGATGGAACTGGTGAGGTCTCTCATACACCGAACCAGGGCTTAACCATGCATTCAACTTCGATTGATTCGCGCAACCGATATCCCGATTCCTTCAGTTCGTCATCATTAGAAAACGTTGCCGATAAAGCATACGGTGAGGGCTACCAGCACGGGCAGCAGGATGCCCGTGGCGCGGGACGGTCTTTGCAGGCAGCCGACGCAAGGCCGCAAGGCTCTCATTTTTCGGGAGCGCACAGCGCATCAGGCGGATTTGACTATCAAATGCCGCAAGTGCCGCAAATGCGCAATTTCACCGGGCCGGGGGCATTTCAGGCACCGAGTACCCACGACTTCTTGAACGGCATGCAATCCCATGCACAGGCGACATCCCCTTCCAACCCCATGATGCAGATGTTCAATTCGCTGATCAGCCTGTTGAACATGCTCAAAAGCCAACTGTTCGGCGCCGGTCCGGAGCAGGGTCAGGTAATCCAGCCATGCCCCGGGCATACCCATCCCCAGCCGACGCATCCGTGGCATCCAGGCCACGGTCAGGCAGGTACTTTTCCGCCAGGTCATCATCATCCTGCGCCCGGGCATGGTCGGCCGCCCCGCAATGAATTCTCGGGGCAATCCGACGCGTCGGTGGCGCAGGCGTTGCAGAACAGTTTCGGTACTTTCGAGGACCCACAGAAGCCAGGTTACATTTCCGAGAAGTCCCTCAAGGCCGTGGCGGATCGTCCGTATCCGTCGGGAGATTTTTCAAAGGATCGAGATACATTGCTGGCGCGAGAGTATTTGATGCGTCCAGCACTTCTCGGCCTGTCGGACAAACATTCGTCTACTGGACAGTATGACGGCTTGATTGACCGGAAAAATCTTCAGATTGCCGCTGGAGTCGCCCAGGGTAATAGCAATCCTTATTATGGAGATAGACCGTAAGCAGTGAACACAGTGATGTAAACACCCGACACGAAACCAGGTAGGCCGTCGTGGCATTAACGCGTGACAGGCGAAATGTCATGCCGATTTGAGTTGTTTCGATCCTGTACAAGCAGCTTCTGTCAGGATCGAAGTGTTTTCGAGACGGTGTTTACACTCGTAGCACCTTTCCACTGATGGTCACGCCGACCAGCAACACAGCAATCAACAGGAACGCGACGCTCAGACTGCTGGCGTGGGCAACAAACCCGATCACTGCCGGGCCTGCAAGAATGCCCGCGTACCCCAGGGTGGTGATAGCCGGTACGGCAATGTGTTCAGGCATGACTGTTTGCTTGCCAACCGCGGTGTACAGCACCGGCACGATATTGGAACATCCGGCGCCCACCAGCGCGTAACCCAGCAGCGCCACTTCCCAGGCCGGAGAGAGCGTCGCAAGCAACATGCCCGCCGTGGCCAGTGCGCCGCCAAGGATGATGACCTTGGTTGCGCCCAGGCGATGCACAATAATGTCCCCGGTCAAGCGTCCGGCGGTCATGGTCAGGGCGAAGGCAGCGTAGCCGAGCCCCGCGTACGCTTCATCCAGGCCGCGTTCGGCACTGAGGAACACCGCGCTCCAATCCAGCACCGCGCCCTCGGCGAGAAACACGATAAAACACAGGCAGCCGATAAACAGCACCACACCATGCGGGATGGCGAACGCGGGGCCTGAGCTTTTGCTGCCGTAGGGCAATAAGTGCGGCGCTGCCTTGAACAGGGCTGCCAACGTAATCACGATAACCACCAGGGTCGCCTGCAAGGGTGACAGCCCGAGTGCCAACAGGCCGCTGACCCCCGCGGCGCCAACAATGCCACCCAGGCTGAACAGCCCGTGGAAGCCTGACATCATGGTCTTGCCGCTGGCCCGCTCGACGATCACTGCTTGCAGATTGACCGTGGAGTCCACCGAACCCAGGCCGGCACCAAACAGAAACAACGAGGCCGCCAGCGCTGGAACCGAGCTGACGGTGGCGAGCAGCGGCAACGCCAGGCAGATCAGCAGGGTGCCGCCGCTCAAGACCTTCCGGCAGCCGAAACGTGAGGCCAGCGCCCCGGCGGCCGGCATCGCAATGATCGAGCCCACCCCCAGGCATAACAGCAGCAGGCCGAGCGTGCCTTCGTCCAACTGCGCGCGTGCCTTGGCGTAAGGCACCAATGGCGCCCAGGCGGCAATGCCGAAACCTGCGATAAAAAACGCGATGCGGGTCGACATTTGTTCCAGACGCCCCGGAATGACAGGAGCCGGGCTGCTGATGGCGGTCATGAAAATCCTTGGTTTGCAGTTGTTGATGATGTGCGGCGCGATATCCTTGCATATCAGGCCATCACGAGCGAGCCGAGGTTCCCGCATTGTTTTTTACCCGGAGCGCTTCGGGTTACCCAAGCCCAGTGAATATCTGGCTACACTGCGCCTTCCCGGTGATTCGAGAGACATGAGATGTCCGCTTGGTCCGACAACAGCGAAGAGTACTGCGCACCTGTGACAACGACCCGGTTTTATGACGCCCGCGGCAATATCTATGGCGTGCTCAGCCCGGCCGTGCTGCGTGAGCAGGGTATCGACCTGCCAGCGAGCGCGGCATTGGCGGCGAGCGGTCGAGCGTGCTGGAGCGCGTCTGCAGTCGCCGCCGAGTGCGGTTGGGGAGCGTTACCGCGCCCGGCAGACGCCAAGCCTTATCGCTGTGACGGTCTGTTGGTCGGGCCGTTTCAGGCCGAGGCGCCCTTTGATCTGTTGATCGTCAATACCGATGGCAGCCTGGCCGAGCGCAGCGGAAACGGCCTGAGCATATTTGCTCAGGCCTTGAGTGATCAGGGGTTGATGACAGGACGGTGTGAGTTGCGTGTGCATCATGACAAGCCGGACGCGCCATCGCCGGTGATTACCGTTACCGACCCCGCAACGTTCGAACAGGTCCGGGGCTTCTGGCTGACGTTGGGGCGGCCCACGTTCGGTTCTTTGGCGGTGGGCGCGGGGCAGGTGGGTACGGCATCGCTCCATGATCGGGAGTTGAGCCTGGTTAGCGGGCTTGTGTCGCTTGATGAGCGCTGGAACCACAGCCAGTTTGTGCGGGTGGGCAATCCCCATTGTGTGACGCTGGTAACTGACGTTGCAGCGTTGCCGGACAACTCGCAGATGCAACAACCGGCGCTGTTTGAACCGTTGAAACAGATCGCCTTCGCGCCTCCCGCAGGCGTTGGGCAACCTTGTCCGGAGGGCGTCAACCTGCAATGGGCGGCCCTCGCGTCCGACAACTGCTTGATCGCTCGAGTGTTTGAACGCGGTGAAGGGCCCACGGCGTCTTCCGGTACCAGTGCCAGCGCGGTGGCCTGTGCGGCCTGGCGTGTCGGGTGGGTGGCGGCGGGGCCGGTGACGGTGATCATGCCCGGCGGTAGCGTGCCTGTGTTACTCGAGGAACAGAATGGCGAGTTAAGTGGTGTCAGCCTGTTTGGCGCGGCGCAACGCCAAATGACGGAATAGGTATCGGGCGCTGGCAAGAGCGATCAGTCGTTCCTGCGCAGCGGGTATTTTCTGAAGCTGTTCGATTATTCCGAGAATGTCACCTGGGCCGGGCGCCGGGTCATCAATACCTTGCCCTCGCGAATTGAATACAGCGGCAAGCCTTGGCTACGAATCACTTCATAGTCACTTTCGGCTGACAGGATCAGCAGGTTGGCCGGACGCCCCGGCTCGAGTCCGTAGCGATCTCCCAACGCCATCGCCTTGGCGCTGTTGTCGGTGACCAGGTCCAGGGCACTCTGCAGATTGCGATAGCCGAGCATATGGCAGATATGCAGCCCGGCTTCCAGCACCCGCAGGATGTTGCCGTTGCCCAGCGGGTACCAGGGATCGACGATGGAATCCTGGCCGAAACAGACATTCATGCCGGCTTCCAGCAGTTCGTTGACACGGGTCACGCCACGGCGTTTCGGAAAATTGTCGAAGCGACCCTGCAAGTGAATGCTTTCGGTGGGGCAGGAGACAAAGCTGATGCCCGAGTGCCCCAGCAGGCGAAACAACTTGGCGCAGTAGGCATTGTCGTAAGAGCCCATGGCCGTGGTGTGGCTGGCGGTGACCCGACTGCCCATGTCGCGGCTGCGAGCTTCTTCGGCCAATACTTCAAGAAAGCGCGAGTGCGGGTCATCGGTTTCATCGCAATGCACATCCACCAGGCAACCGGTACGTTCGGCCAGGTCCATCAAGAACTTTACCGAACTGACACCCTGGTCGCGGGTGTACTCGAAGTGAGGAATGCCACCGATCACATCCGCGCCGAGGCGGATGGCTTCCTCCATCAGCTCCCGGCCGTTGCGATAAGATTCGATACCTTCCTGAGGGAAAGCGACGATTTGCAGGTCAATCAGGTGGCGGCTGTCCTGGCGTACTTCAAGCATGGCCTTGAGCGCGGTCAGGTCCGGATCAGTCACGTCGACGTGGGTACGCACGTGCTGGATACCATGGGCGGCCAAGGCCTGGATGGTCTTTTTGGCGCGGTTTTTGGTGTCTTCGTGGGTGATGGTGGCTTTGCGTTCTCCCCAGCACTCGATGCCCTCGAACAAGGTTCCACTCATGTTCCAGCGCGGTTCGCCGGCGGTGAGGGTGGCGTCGAGGTGAATGTGCGGCTCGACAAAGGGCGGCACTACCAGGTTGCCGGCAGCGTCCAGATCCTCTGGCCCCAGTGTTGGAGCGGTGGTTTGTCGAGCAATGCTGGCGATCCGACCATGTTCCAGGTGCAGATCATGCAGGCCTTCACGGTTGCGCAGGCGGGCGTTGATGATGTGCATGGGCAAGTTCCTCTTTGGCAAATAGCAATCAGGCAGGCAGCCACCAGATCATCGATGCGACGCCGATGTCCGGACGGTCATTGGGCTGTAGCCACCAGGTTATCATTGTCCGGAAACCGGATCCGCGCTGCCAGCCCGCAGGCACATGGGATCGGTACTAGCGTGGCCGTCAAGCTCATGCCTGGACGTCGGCCAGCGGCGTGCGCACGCGCAGGACCGCGGTCAGCACGATGTAGCTGAGCGACGCCGCGGCGATTCCCACCAGCGGTGCGACCCACGGCGAACTGAAGGCCAGTACCGTGCCGACGGCATACGCGATCAGCCCCGGCCAGTTGAACGCTGGCAAGCGTACATCGGCCAGCCGTGGATAGTGACCGCGATAGCGGTAAAAGAAGTCGGCCATGATCACCCCGCCAATCGGCGGAATCACTGTGCCGAGCAGGATCAGGTAGGGCACCAGCATGTCGTACATGCCCAGCAACGCCAGCAGGGTGCCGATCACGGCGCCGACCAGGGTCACGGTTTTGCGGCGTTTGGTGCGCAGCAGGTTGCAGCCGGCGACGGCGAAGTTATAGATGGTGTTGTCCTGGGTGCTCCAGATGTTGAGCAACAACATGGCCATTGCGGCCA
Source organism: Pseudomonas mucidolens (assembly GCF_900106045.1). Taxonomy (NCBI): domain Bacteria; kingdom Pseudomonadati; phylum Pseudomonadota; class Gammaproteobacteria; order Pseudomonadales; family Pseudomonadaceae; genus Pseudomonas; species Pseudomonas mucidolens. The sequence continues at coordinate 1,314,749 of NZ_LT629802.1, forward strand.
TGGCAAACCCTTGCAGCAGCAACACTTCCACCACATCCGGCTGCTGATAGACGATGGCGCCATAGGCACCGATCAGCACCATCAAGCCGTTACCGATAAAAAAGCCGATCAGGCTGGCCAGTATCGCCACCTTGGCCGAGCGGGAGAATCGCGTCCAGTTGGTGGCCTGGGTTGCGCCGCTGACAAAGGTGCCAAACACCAGGGTAATCGCCGTGGACAGATCCAACTGGGCCGTTGGTACGATCGCCAGCAACCCATCCAGCCCGCCGATTTTCACCGTGGCAACCCACATCGACAGTAACAGCAACAGGCCCATGGCCGGCACTGCGATGTATGAAAGGATTTCCAAACCGCGGTAGCCGACGTAGGCGGTGGCGCAAAACACCAGGCCGAACAGCACCATCAATGCCAGCACGCTGGTTTGGCTCAACTCACAATATTTGCCCAGCACCACGGCGGCGGTGGCCGTGCCCCAGGCATACCAGCCGATCTGGGTGAAGCCGAGGATCAGGTCGCTCAACTTGCTGCCCATTTCGCCAAAGCAAAAGCGCCCCATCAACACCGAGTTCAAACCGCTCTTGAAGGCGATGTAACCCAAGGCTGCGGCGTAGATACCCAACAGCAGGTTACCCAGGGCCACGACACCGAGCATTTGGGTAAAACTGAAGGCCACTCCCAACTTGCCGCCGGCGAACATGGTTGCGGTAAAAAACGTGAAGCCCAGCAGCACCATGGCCGTGGAGCCAAGGCTCTTGCGCGCGTGCATGGGCACTTCGCTGAGAGGGTAATCGTTGCCCGGTTCGTTCTGCGTCATGTGCCTGCCCCTGGAATGAGTGACGCAGGTCTTTGCAGCGTGCGTGCCAACTGCGTTTATCGCTGAACAGGCGGCAAGGCCGAACACCATCCTGTGGCGAGGGGGCTTGCCGCAATGCCGTTCAGTTAAGGTTTTTGTAGGAGCGAGCTTGCTCGCGAAGAACTTATAGGCGCCGCGTTTATTCAGGAAACACGCGTTATCGTTAACGTTTTTCGCGAGCAACGGCTAGGCGCCCCCTCGCCACAGGACAAGCCTATCGCCACAGAACGGTGCGTCGCTGATGCAAGTTGGTACATGGGAGGGCTTGCGCGCAGACAAAAAAACCACCGCAAGGGTGGTTTGATTGAGTCCGGCGCCGGCTCATTCGCCGCGATAGATACATCCACTGGTGCAGGTTTCATGAATGCGGATCGCACTGAGTTCCGGCAACAAAGGTTTCAACTCATTCCAGATCCATTTGGCCAGCACTTCGCTGGTGGGATTTTCCAGGCCTGGGATGTCATTGAGATAGTTGTGGTCCAGGCGTTCATACAGCGGCTTGAAGATCGCCTTGATCTCCGAGAAGTCACGGATCCAGCCGGTGTGCGGGTCAAGGTCGCCGCTCAGGTGAATAGCCACCTTGAATGAGTGACCATGCAGGCGCCCGCATTTGTGGCCTTCGGGCACGTGTGGCAGGCGGTGGGCGGACTCGAAAGTGAACTCTTTGAAAATTTCCACGGTGTTTTTCAGCTCGGTCAGTGTCTGGCAGGCGGCGAGTTTAACAGCTTGATTCGCCGCTGCGCAGAGCGGCTGATCAGAGGGGAACCAGGCGCTCGCCGAGACGGCCGTTATCGGCCAGTTCGAGGAACTCATCGCCCAGGCGCTGGCTTTCGCTCATTGCCGTTCGCCAGTACGTATTGCGGCGCGCGTCATCGCCGATGAAGCGCTTGAAGTCACTGCGGTCCGGCAGTTTGCCGTAAGGCAGGCGGGCGAGGTAATCCCGCGAGGGTGCCAGCAGCAAGACATTCTGCAAGCCTTGCTGGCTGCCTCGTCGCCACGGCAGGCTCTTGTCGAACCAGCCGGGGATCACCCGGTCAGTGAAGTGCGGGTACAGCACGATGTCTTCGCCGTGGTAGGGCAGGTCAAGGTGATAATCCAGCAGGCCACCGTCGCGGAACGTGCCGACCCCGGCGCCCGGCAAGTCGCGGACACCTTGCATGACCATCGGGATCGAGCCGGACGCCAACAATGCCTGGCGCAGATTGCCCACCTGCAGATCGAGGAAGCGCGATGGAAAATCCTGCAGCGGGTGCAGGGGAGGTGCCTGCCGCGGGTCGTGGATGATCAGTCGTTCAAAATGCCGGGACAGCCGCGCACGGCCGCGCAGATTGTCGGCAATCACAGATGACAAGCCCAGGCCCAGGCGTCCACGGTGATCGTCGGCCAGCAGACCGTGGCTTTTGACAACCATGATGTGCAATCGATAGTGAGGATTATCCAGCAGCGTGGCATCGCGCCCGGCCAGCAGGTCATCAAGCATGCGCTGGCAGCTCTGGCTGACCTCGGCCATGCTCACGCCTTTGGCAAAACGCTGTTCGTTGTACAGCCGGCCCAGGTCAAGCAGGCCTTGCACCGGATCGGGCAGGCAGGCGCTGGCAAACCGCCAGGAACCAATGGACGCACCGATCAGCGCGCGTTCGCGGGGTTCGCGCAGCAGCCAGTCGCCGAACAGCGCCAGGTCCAGGCCCTGGATACCCAAGGCTTTCGGACCGCCGGCGGCCCCCGGCAGAATGCCCACATCCGCGGGTTTCAAAGCCTGTTCGCGAATACGTGAAAAAGCGCGTTGGCCAGCCTTGAGTGTCAGCGCTGGGAACTTGATGTGGATGGCAGTCATACCGGTCTCTGTGGGAGCGAGCAGGGCAGTATAGGAAATTCGCCCCGATTGATGGCAAGGTGTGGCTGATAATTGCCATGGTGGCAATTCAGTTTCAGTTAAGTTGCAGCCGGTACTCTGGAGACCGTAGGAAAAACATCCTGAATTGGAGACACCTTATGAAAATCCTCACAGCATTCATCACCACCAGTATTATCGCCCTCTCCAGCGGTGTAGCCCAAGCCCGCGACCTGGGGCCGGACGAAGCGCTGAAACTGCGTGACGCTGGTACTATTCAGTCATTCGAGAAGCTCAATGCCACCGCCCTGGCCAAACACCCCGACGCCACGGTGATGGAAACCGAACTTGAAGAGGAATACGGCAAGTACCTTTACCAGGTCGAAATGCGCGATGCCCAAGGCATTGAGTGGGATCTGGAATTGGACGCTGTCAGCGGTCAAGTCCTCAAGGACCATCAGGATACGTAATGAAGGTAAATCTACGCACCAGCAGTCGATTGGCGCTGGTGCTCCTGGCATTTTGCTCGATGGTAGCCGCCCGGGACCTGAATCAGGATGAAGCCCTGGCGCTGCGCCAACAAGGCGTGATCCTGGCCCTTGAGCAACTGTTGCAGCAGGCCATGTCGCGTCATCCCGGGTCCAGGTTGCTGGAGGCGGAACTGGAAACCAAACACGGGCGTTACGTCTATGAAGTGGAGTTGGTGACCACCGAGGGTGTCGTGCGGGAAATCAAACTGGATGCGACCACCGGGGCGCTGCTTAAAGATGAGGAAGATGACTGATGCGCCTGCTTCTGGTGGAAGACCACGTCCCGCTGGCCGATGAGTTGATGGCCGGGCTCAATCGTCAAGGGTACGCCGTCGATTGGCTGGCGGATGGACGTGATGCGGTCTATCAGGGTCGCAGCGAACCGTATGACCTGATCATCCTCGACCTGGGGCTGCCCGGTTTGCCGGGGCTTGAGGTGTTGAGCCAGTGGCGTGCCGCCGCGCTGACCACCCCGGTGCTGATCCTGACGGCCCGTGACTCCTGGTCCGAGCGCATTGAAGGGCTCAAGGCCGGGGCAGATGATTACCTGAGCAAACCGTTTCACCCTGAAGAATTACACCTGCGTATCCAGGCCTTGTTGCGCCGCTCCCATGGTCAGGCCAACCAGCCGACCTTGCAGGCCGCCGGTTTGCATCTGGATGAAGGCCGGCAGTGCGTCATGCGTGAAGGTGACGAGGTGCAACTGACGGCCGCCGAGTTTCGACTGCTGCGCTATTTCATGCTGCACCCCGAACAGATCCTTTCGAAAAGCCACCTGGCCGAGCATTTGTACGATGGCGAGACCGAGCGCGATTCCAACGTATTGGAGGTCCACGTCAATCATCTGCGCCGCAAGCTCGGGCGCAGCGTGATTGAAACCCGGCGTGGCCAGGGTTATCGCTTCGGCGCCAATCCGACGTGAGGTCTATCCAGCGGCGGCTGAGCCTGGGCTTGATCAGCGTCATGCTGATCGTTGGCCTGGTGCTGGCGCAGACCAGTCTCTGGTTGTTCGAAATGGGCCTGCAACGCTATCTGGAGTCCGGCTTGCGCAACGACAGCGAGAACCTGCTGGTTGCGCTGGTGCGTGGCCCCAATGGTTTGCAGTTGGACGAGCAGCGCTTGTCCTCGGCCTATCAGCGGCCGTTCTCCGGGCATTATTTTCGGATCGACTTCAGCGACACGCACTGGCGCTCCCGTTCGCTGTGGGATCAGGAACTGCCACGCCTGCCCCATGCGGGCTTGAAGGGGAACCTGCAATTGGGGCCTGAAGGCCAGCAACTGCTGGTATTACGTTCGGACTACAAGCGTTTTGGCCAGTCGATTTCCATCAGCGTGGCCCAGGATTACACACCCGTCAGGGAGAGTTTTCGCTTGATGCGACAAATCGGCCTGGTCCTCGGCCTGTCCGCCTTGTTGCTGATTCTGATCCTGCAACGAATCACCGTGCGTCGGGCCCTGCGCCCACTGGAAACCGCCCGCGAACAGATCGCGCAACTGCAACAAGGCCAGCGCTCGCAACTGGATAACCAGGTGCCGGTGGAACTGGAACCGCTGGTGGCGCAGATCAACCACTTGCTGGCCCATACCGAAGACAGCCTCAAGCGCTCGCGCAATGCACTGGGCAATCTTGGCCACGCCTTGAAAACGCCGCTGGCGGTGCTGCTGAGCGTGGCGTCCAGCGAGCAGCTCAAGGAGCATCCGCAATTGGCCAGGTTGTTGCGTGAGCAGTTGACGCAGGTCCAGCAGCGTCTCAACCGTGAACTCAATCGCGCCCGCCTGGCCGGCGAGACCTTGCCGGGCGCCTTGTTCGACTGTGATGCTGAATTGCCAGGTTTGCTGGCGACCCTGAACATGATTCACGGCGAGCATCTGGACTTGAGTTACCACGTGAGCCCGGGCCTGCAATTGCCCTGGGACCGCGAGGATCTGCTGGAACTGCTCGGCAATCTGCTGGACAACGCCTGCAAATGGGCGGATGCCGAAGTGAGTGTGAGCATTCAGCCAACGCCGCAGCACTTTCAACTGGTTGTGGAGGACGACGGGCCGGGAATCCCCGAGACCCAGCGCGATCAGGTATTCAGTCGCGGCACCCGGCTGGATGAACAGACCGACGGCCATGGCCTGGGGCTGGGGATTGTGCGAGATATTGTCGACGTGTGGGGCGGGACGTTGCAATTGCGCGAAAGCGCGCTGGGCGGGCTCAAGGTGCTGATCGAGTTGCCCCGACGCCAAGCCTGAATTGCGCGGGTCACGCTTGCCGAGCGTGACCCGCGCTTAACCAGCGTCTCAAACCTTGAACTGGTCCATCAACCCTTGCTGCTGGTTGGCCAGGCTGTTGAGTGACTGGCTGACCCGCGCCGACTCATTGGCTTGGCCAGACAGCGACTCGGTGACGTCACGGATGGTCGCCACGTTATTGTTGATCTCTTCAGCCACGGCGCTTTGTTCCTCGGCGGCGCTGGCGATCTGCAGGTTCATGTCGCTGATCACCGTCACCGCTGCACCGATCTGGCGTAGCGCGGTCACGGCCTGACCCACCTGCTCGACACTGCCCTGCGCCTGGCGATGGCTGTTGCTCATGGCACCCACGACTTCCTGGGTGCCGGCTTGCAACTGTTCGATGACCTGACGGGTTTCTTCCACCGACTCCTGGGTGCGACGTGCCAGGTTGCGCACCTCGTCAGCCACCACCGCGAAACCACGACCGGCCTCACCGGCGCGGGCCGCTTCAATCGCGGCATTGAGGGCGAGCAAGTTGGTCTGTTCGGCAATCGCGCGAATCACTTCCAGGACTGAACCGATCTTCTCACTGTTGGCCGCCAGGCCTTCGACCTGAGTCATCGCCGTGCTCATGTCAGACGCCAAGTGACCGATGCTGGTGGTGGTGCGGTCGATCACTGTCAGTCCCTCGCGGGTCGCCTGATCGGCATCGCGGGCGGCCTGGGCCGCCTGGGCTGCACTGCGGGCCACATCCTGGGCGGTGGCGCTCATCTCGTGGGAAGCGGTGGCCACTTGATCCACCTGGCGGTATTGCTGCTCCATGCCGGCGCTGGTTTCGCTGGCGATGGCCGCCGATTGATCAGCAGTGCTGCGCGCGTCCTGGACCGAGCGTTTGACCTGGGCGATGGTCGGTTGCAACTTGTCGAGGAAGCGGTTGAACCAACTGGCCAGTTCGCCGAGTTCGTCGCGCTTGTCGTAGGTCAGGCGACGGGTCAGGTCGCCTTCGCCGCTGGCAATGTCTTCAAGCATGTGCGCCACGCCGAGGATAGGCCGGGTCACACTGCGAGCCATCAGCCACACCAGCAGCAAGCCAACAATGGCCGCCAGCAAACCCAGGCCGAGTTCCAGCAAGGTGCCTTTGGTATTGTCGGCATCCAGTTCGGCCTTGAGGGCCTCGGCCGGGCCGATCAGGACTTTTTCCGGTACATCGAGCAACACGCCCCATGGCTTGCCGTCGGGAATCGGCTGGAACGGCGCCAACACTTTGAGTTGCTGGTCAATACGCAAGCTGCGGGTCTGGGTGCCGTCGGCCAGGGCGCTGATCAACTGCGCGCCGCTGCGGGTGTCGACACTGTCCAGGCGCTGGCTGAGTTTGCTGGCATCCGGGCTATAGCCTGCCAGCAAACCCACCGGACTGATGATGCTGACACTGGTTTGACCGTCATACAGCTTCTGGCTGGCATTCTGGCTGACGGCCTGCAGACTGTTGAGGTTAATGTCCACCGACAGCGACGCGATGACTTTGCCGTCGACCGTCAACGGAAAGACGATGCTGGTCAACAGCACATTTTTCCCGTCGATCACATAGAAGTAGGGTTCGATTACACAGGGCTTGAGCGTGGTGCGCGGGCAAGTGAACCAGGTGTTGGCGTTCTCGCCGCTGGGGCCGATGCTGGTGTCGGACATGTCACTTTCGGGCAGCGCCATCGAGGTCAACGTGCCGGCGGTCGGCTGTGACCAGTAGAGGGCGAAGCGCCCCGTTTCGTTACTGCCCAACTCGTTCTGGCCGGCGAACAGTTCGTCCTTGCCATCCAGCGCATTGCTCTCGAACACCAGGGACAGGCCCAGCAGGTCCGGGTTGGCTTGCAGAGCGGCCTTGACCTGGCGGGTCAGGTCTTCGCGCAAGTCGAAGGCGTCGAGGAAGCGTTTCTCGGCTTGTTCGCGCAGGAACAGGACTTGGCGAGAGAAACCGTGGCCGTACTGATAGGCGTCCATGAATTGCTGGCGGATGGCCAAAGCCTGGACTTCACCCTGGGCTTCGATGCGGGCCTGAGCCGCGACGTCGAGCATCTGCATGCTGGATGCCTTGACCCGTTGCGAGCTCTGGTCCATGCGATACAGCGAAAGACCCACCAGCAGGGTCACGATCCCCAGCAGGCAAAGCCCTGCCAGGAGGGTGATTTTCCATTGAATGGACAACTGTCTGAGCGACATGGAGATCCTTAACCTTTCGATACGGCAGAAGTGTCCTACTGCATCGGCCGGACAGGTTTTTTCTTTATTCATACGGTCAATTGAATGCGTTGCGCGACGTCGTTCTTTGACATGACGCGCGACCTGCTGCAAAGTGCGCGCCCTCTAAGAAAGCTCCTTTTTTGCTGGCGTCCAGCCGTCGTTCCCTCGACGGACATGGCGCCGGCATGTGCGTTTTTTATCGTTTTCACGTTTTTGCCTGAGGTAACCATGATTAACGCAGTAATCGTCGCGGTCGGTACCATGCTGGTGCTCAGCCTGTCCCGCGTGCATGTGGTCATCGCGATCATCGTCGGCGCCCTGGTGGGGGGCTTGACCGGTGGCCTTGGCATTGACGCGACGCTCAAGGCGTTTAACAGCGGCTTGGGAGGTGGGGCCACAGTGGCGCTGTCTTACGCATTGCTGGGTGCTTTCGCTGTGGCGATCGCCAAGTCCGGGTTGGCGCATGCGTTGGCCGACAAGGCCTTGCTGCTGGTGGATCGCCAGGAGTCGGCGGGTGGCGGTCATATCAAATGGCTATTGATCGGCCTGCTGGGAACGGTGGCGATTGCCTCGCAGAACATCCTGCCGATCCATATCGCCTTTATCCCGCTGCTGGTGCCGCCACTGTTGTATGTACTCACCAAGTTGCAGCTGGACCGCCGCCTGATTGCCTGCGTGATGACGTTCGGCCTGATCACGCCCTACATGTTCCTGCCGGTCGGGTTCGGCAATATCTTCCTCAATCAGATCCTGCTGGCCAACGTCGCCAAAGGCGGCGTGGACATCAGCCAGGTCAACGTGACCCACGCCATGGGCATTCCGGCATTGGGCATGGTCTTTGGCTTGTTGGTGGCGGTGTTTTTCAGCTACCGCAAGAAGCGCGTCTATGACCTGAAGAAAATCGAACGGGTCGAACAGGTCGCGGTGCGCTACAACCCGCTGACGCTGCTGGTCGCCGGGGTGGCGATCGCTGCGGCGTTCATCATCCAGTTATGGCTGGACTCGATGATCATCGGCGCCCTGGCCGGCTTCCTGATCTTCTCGGTGTCGGGCATCGTGCGCTGGCGTGATACTGACGACTTGTTCACCGAAGGCATGAAGATGATGGCGATGATCGGCTTCATCATGATTGCCGCCTCAGGTTTTGCCGAAGTGCTCAAAGCTACCGGCCAGGTACAGACGCTGGTGCAGGCCTCTGCTGCCCTGATCGGCCACAGCCGTGGCGTGGGTGCGCTGCTGATGTTGCTGGTGGGCCTGTTGGTGACCATGGGCATTGGTTCGTCGTTCTCCACGGTGCCGATCCTTGCCGCGATTTTCGTACCCTTGTGCCTGCAGCTCGGTTTCAGCCCGCTGGCCATCGTGTGTATCGTCGGCACCGCGGGCGCCTTGGGGGATGCCGGGTCTCCAGCGTCGGATTCCACGCTGGGCCCGACCTCGGGTTTGAATATCGATGGTCAGCATCACCATATCTGGGACACCGTGGTCCCGACGTTCCTGCATTACAACCTGCCGTTGCTGGTGTTCGGCTGGTTTGCCGCGATGGTCCTGTAATCTGCTCCCTGTCCCGTGCATAGGCGGGGACAGGCTTGGCGGTCATCGCCAGCGATGACCGCCGGGCAACCCTCGGGCGCCTACAGTTTTCTCTCCCCTGGCCGTTAACCTCTTAACGCCGTCTTATAAGAGAGAGAATCCATGCGTCTTAGTCTGAAGGCCAAAGTACTGTCCCTTGCCGTGCTGCCTGTGCTGTTGTTTGCCGTGGTCATCAGCCTGACCACGGTGTGGATACTCAAGGAGCAGGCCAGGACCGAGGTCGAAGAAACCCGTGAACGCCTGCTCAACGATGCCAAGAGCACCCTGAAAAGCTATGTAGAAGTGGCCATGACTACGATCAAGCCGCTTTACGACGCCGCCGCGCCAGGTGATACGGCGGCGCGGGCGCAGGTGGTCAAGTTGCTGTCCAACACCTCCTACGGCAAGGACGGTTATTTCTTCGGCTACGATTCCGAGACCATTCGCCTGTTCAAGGGCAACAGCCCGGATGGCTTAGGCAAGAGCTTCAAGGACAATCGTGATCCCAACGGTGTCTACGTCAACGTCGGCCTGGTGAAAGTCGCCAAGGACGGCACTCACTACTTGCAATACAGTTCGACGCTGCCAGGGCAAACGGAACTGGTGCCCAAGCTTGGTTATACCGAATACCTGCCCAAGTGGGACATGGTGATTGGTACGTCGGTCAACCTGGACGGCATCGAAGCGCTGGTGGCCGAGGTGCAAGCCAAAGTCAACGACCGCATGGAAGGGGTGTTGCTGAGCATCGTCGGCATCGCGCTGGTGCTGTTGGTGGTGATTGCTGCTGTCGGTATGCTGCTGGCCAATACCATTTTGCGGCCGCTGCACTTGATGAAAACCAATCTCGACGACATCGCCGCCGGCGAAGGCGACTTGACCCGCCGCCTGGCAATCACTAGCCAGGACGAACTGGGCGAGCTGGCGGGCTCGTTCAACCGTTTTGTCGACAAGATTCACGGCCTGGTGCGCCAGATTACCGAAATGACCTCGCAACTCACGGGGCTGGTGGGCCAGGTTTCCGAACAGGCCCAGCGCTCGGAACAGGCCATGGAGCGCCAGCGTCACGAGACCGATCAAGTGGCGACGGCAATCAACGAAATGTCTTCCGCGGCCCATGAAGTTGCGCGCAGTGCCCAGGGCGCGGCGGTGGCGGCGCAGCAGACCGATGTCGAGGGCCAGACCGCCAAGCGCGTGGTGGATGGCAGCATTGCGCAGATTCACGCGCTGGTGAACGACATTCGCAGCAGCGGTGTGTCGCTGGACAGCCTGCAGCAGGACGTTTCCTCGATTGTCAGCGTGCTTGGGGTGATTCGCTCGATTGCCGAGCAAACCAATCTGCTGGCCCTCAACGCAGCCATTGAAGCGGCGCGTGCGGGTGAAGCCGGGCGCGGGTTTGCGGTGGTGGCCGATGAAGTGCGCGCGCTGGCCAGCCGTACCCAGCAAAGCACCCAGGAAATCCAGGGCATGATCGACCGCCTGCAAAAAGGCACCGAGGCGGCCGTGGAGTCCATGCACCGTTCCAGCGATGCCGGTGACGGCACCTCAGCCAAAGCCAACGAAGCCGGGGCGTCCCTCGACACCATGGCGCAGTTGATCGGCACCATCAACTCGATGAACGCGCAGATTGCCAGCGCCGCCGAGGAACAAACTGCGGTGGCCGAAGAGATCAACCGCAGCGTGCATCAGATTGCCGTCGCGGTGGATAGCATGGCGGACGAGACCCAGCAGGGTGCGCAGACGTCTCGCAGCCTGGCGGATCTGGGGCAGCGGTTGGGGCAGTTGGTGGGGCAGTTCAAGATCTGATCGTTTCAAGACAGGGGCGGGTTGGGTCCATATCACGGTGGATATGAACCTGACCCAACCCCCGGGGTCCCCGATAACCCGCTAAACATCGCGCATCAACAACCCGAACCGCACCTCCATCTCCAGTGGAACCGGCACATATACCGTGTGCCCGTCCCCCGGTGCCACGTCGATGGCTTCGCCCTTGGCGTTGCACATCCTTCCCAGATCAAAATGAAAATTTCCCGCCGGCGTCATCAACTCCAGGTGATTGCCCACGGCAAAGCGGTTCTTCACCTTGACCTCGGCCAACTCGCCACGCCGTTCGCCGGTCAACTCACCGACAAACTGCTGGCGCTCCGAGACTGAGCTGCCGTTCTGGTAATTCTGGTACTCGTCGTGTACATGACGGCGCAGGAAACCTTCGGTGTAGCCACGCTGGGCCAGGGATTCCAGATCAGTCATCAGGCTGCGATCGAATGCGCGACCCGCGACTGCATCATCAATCGCCCTGCGGTACACCTGGGTGGTCCGTGCGACATAGAAGTGTGATTTGGTGCGGCCTTCAATCTTCAGCGAATACACGCCAATGCGAGTCAGGCGCTCGACATGTTGCACCGCTCGCAGGTCCTTGGCGTTCATGATGTAGGTGCCGTGTTCGTCCTCGAAGGCTGGCATTTGTTCGTCCGGGCGGTTGGCCTCGCGCAGCAGAAACACCTGCTCGGTGGGAGCGCCCAGACCCAGCGTCGGTTCGGCTGGGTAGTGCTGGACGATATCGCCCGCGGCGTTCTCCACGGCAGGCGTGGCCTGGTACTTCCAGCGGCAGGCATTGGTACAGCTGCCTTGATTGGCATCGCGTTTGTTCATATAGCCCGAGAGCAGGCAGCGGCCAGAGTAGGCCATGCACAAGGCACCGTGGACAAACACTTCCAGCTCCATGGCGGGCACCTGTTGACGGATCTCGGCGATTTCTTCGAGGGACAGCTCCCGGGACAGGATGATCCGGCAGACGCCTTGCTGCTGCCAGAACTCGACGCTGGCCCAGTTCACCGTGTTGGCCTGCACCGACAGGTGAATGGGCATCTGCGGGAAGTGCCGGCGCACCAGCATGATCAAGCCCGGGTCGGACATGATCAGCGCGTCCGGGCCCATTGCGATGACGGGCTCCAGGTCCTTGAGGAAGGTTTTCAGCTTGGCGTTGTGCGGCGCGATATTGACCACCACATAGAAGCGTTTGCCTTGGGCGTGGGCTTCGTCGATGCCCAAGGCCAGGTTGGCGTGGTCAAACTCGTTGTTGCGCACGCGCAAGCTGTAGCGCGGCTGGCCGGCGTAGACCGCATCGGCGCCGTAGGCGAAGGCGTAGCGCATGTTTTTCAGGGTGCCGGCGGGGGCGAGCAGTTCAGGGGCGAGGACAGGCAACATGGGGGCTTCGATCGCAAAAGGGCGGCAGTGTAGTGGAGGCCTGTGCGGGCGCTATTGATCTGGGTCTACGCTGTATAAAAAAGACGGCACTCCCGGGATTTGCGGTGGACTAAGCAACAGGACGCGATTGGGCGTCCTGCATTTTTACGGCATGGATCGGACATGAACCAAACGAATCTGCAATTCAAAACCTTGCTGTTGCTTCTGGCCCTGGTGACCATCGCCTTTATCTGGATTATGTTGCCGTTCTACGGTGCGGTGTTCTGGGCGGTTATCCTGGGAATCATCTTTGCGCCCATGCAACGGCGCTTGCAGCTCAAGTTTGGCTGGAACCGCAACTTGACGTCGCTCTGTACCTTGACGGTATGCCTGGTGATCGCCATTTTGCCGGTGATCATCACCAGTGCCCTGCTGGTTCAGGAAGGGGCGACGCTGTACAAGAACATCGAAAGCGGCAAACTGGACATTGCGAGCTATATCGATCAGTTCAAGAGCATCCTGCCGCCGTATTTCCAGCATCTGCTGGACCGCTTCGGCATGGGCAACCTGGAAGGGCTGAGGGAAAAAATCGTCAAGGGCGCCATGCAGGGCAGCCAGTTCTTCGCCACTCAGGCGTTCAGTTTTGGCCAGGGCACCTTTGAGTTTCTGGTGAGCTTTTTCATCATGCTGTATCTGCTGTTCTTCCTCCTGCGCGACGGCCCCGAGCTGGTGCGCAAGGTGCGCACCGCAGTACCGCTGGCCGAACCGCAGAAGCGTCGCCTGCAGCTCAAGTTCAATCGGGTGGTGCGCGCCACGGTCAAGGGCAACGTGTTGGTGGCCGTGACCCAGGGTGCGCTGGGAGGCCTGATTTTCTGGTTTCTGGATATCCCCAGCGCCTTGCTCTGGGCGGTGCTGATGGCCTTTTTGTCGTTGCTGCCGGCAGTGGGGGCGGGAATTGTCTGGGGGCCTGTGGCGGCGTATTTCCTGCTCAGTGGCGCGATCTGGCAAGGCGTGGTGCTGGTCTCCTTCGGGGTATTGGTGATCGGGCTGGTGGACAACGTGCTGCGTCCGATCCTGGTGGGCAAGGATACCAAGATGCCCGATTACCTGATTTTGATCTCGACACTGGGCGGCCTGTCGATCTTTGGCCTCAACGGTTTTGTGATCGGGCCGCTGATTGCCGCGTTATTTATCTCCAGTTGGGGGCTGTTTGTCGAAACCAAACCCCGCGCGCGGCTGCCGTTGCCCTAGGCGTCGAAACGATGGGCGATCTGGCGTGACAGGGCCTGGGCGTCGGGGAGCGAGGTGAGGGGGCCGCTGATAGGCTCGCCGTCCTCCACCAGATACCAGCAGGCGAGCAGACCCAGTTCCCGAAGTGAGGCGGGGACCGCGCTGCCGATGACGGACATGATTTGAATAGTGGGCATATCTACCTCCAGTGCGTTCTGGAGGTCACCTTACGGTTTGCGTGCGATCAAGAAAAATCAACCTGCTCGATAGTCGACATCATTGTTATCGAGACAACGCTGGCCTGCGATCAGTCAACCACCTGATCAAGCATGCTCAGCACTTCCTGTTCATTGAGCAGGCCCTTGCGGACCAGGTTTTCTGCCAGCAATGAGAGGAACTTGGCGCTGCGATGGCCTTCCAGGTGCTTGAGTTCGGTCAAGGCGCTGTAGACCTTGCTGGAGGTGTAAAGACCGGCGGTACGGTGTGGATTCTGCGTGGGCATGCTGGGGCGTCCTTATTGTTATGGCCTGTTAGGGGTGGACAGTTTTGATAGTGAGAGTGTGATGTGACACAAACATGACAGTGCACACCCGCATTGGGCAAGTACACAGTGATTCACAGAGTGGCGGATTTAATCGCAGCCGTTATTCCCATAACGACCTCGACGAGATTTATTCAGACTATCGAACCCAAAAAAGCTGCGCCGGACTACCTGCCGCGATGCAAGCAACAGGCTCAAGGATTGTCGCGCAGGTACTTTTAAGACAACGTGTATCCCCAAAACCGCCCGCCTGCGGGGTAAAGGTTGTGTAAGGTCCGTTTCGAGTTGCTTACTTCAAGGAGTCACCCATGCTGATGAACCCCAACCGGGACACCCAACTGTGCATGTCGCTGTCGGCGCGTCCCGGGAATTTTGGCCTGCGTTTTCACAATCACCTGTATGAGCAATTGGGGCTTAATTTTTACTACAAAGCGTTCAGCAGTCGGGATTTGCCGGGGGCCGTGAGCGGTATCCGCGCGTTGGGTATTCGCGGTTGTGGCGTGTCGATGCCGTTCAAGGAAGCCTGCATTGAGCTAGTGGATGAGCTGGACGATTCGGCCCGCGCCATCGCTTCAATCAACACCATCGTCAATACCGACGGGCATCTCAAGGCGTACAACACCGATTACATTGCCGTCGAGCAACTGCTGAAAAAGCATGCGGTACCTCAGGATTCTACGTTCGCCCTGCGTGGCAGCGGCGGCATGGCCAAGGCCGTGGCCAGTGCCTTGCGCGACGGTGGCTACGCCAATGGCCTGATTGTCGCCCGCAACGAAGCGACCGGCAGGGCCTTGGCGCAGAGCCTGGGGTACGAATGGCAAGCCGAGATGGGCGCTGCACGGCCACAAATGCTGATCAATGTGACGCCTATCGGTATGACCGGCGGCGCGGAAGCTGACGAGTTGGCGTTTGAGGATGAAGCGATCGAGGCGGCGGATACGCTGTTTGATGTGGTGGCGATCCCCGCCGAAACACCATTGATCGTGCGCGGTCGCGCCACGGGCAAACGGGTGATTACCGGCCTTGAAGTGATTGCAATCCAGGCCCTGGAGCAATTTGTGCTGTATACCGGGGTAAGGCCCACGGCTGAGCAGTTCCAGGCAGCGGTGGCGTTTGCACGACAATAAAGACCTCGACAGCCGCTACGGCGCGAAATGTGCGCTTGTTCGGCGCGGTTCAATGCGGGCTGAGTCTTATTCGAGACGCGAAAGACGTTCTTCCAGCGCCGCAATCCGCGCTTCCAGCTCTTCGATGCGCTCCAGTGAAACCGCGCTGCCAGCACTGCGTTCCGGCGGATTGCCACGGGCGGCGAGGATCGCTTCGATATCCGCCGGATCGCCCAGGGCATGGGTGTAGCGGTCTTCACGCTGACCCGCTTGCTTGGGCACCAGTACCGCCAGGTCGCGGGCGATCAGGCGTTCCAGTTGATGCACGACCTGCTCGGCGTCTTCAAAGTCATGCATGCGGCCGCTGCGGGTCAGCAGTTCGTTGACGGTCTGTGGACCGCGCAGAAACAGCAGCCCGCTGAGAATCACTTGGGCGGGGACCAGTTCCAGGGCCTTGTCGACCCGGTGTTCCCAGCGGTCAGCGCGGCTGCCCATCACCAGCCTGGTAAACCCGCGACCTTCCAGGGCTCGCAAGCTCTGGCCGACCTGGCCCTGGCTGAGGTTCATCACCGGTTCCCGGCTGGTTTTCTGGTTACAGGCCAGCACCAGGGCGTTGAGGGTCAGCGGGTAGGTTTCCGGGTGGGTGGCCTGTTTCTCGATCAGGCACCCCAAAACGCGAATTTCCGTGCTGTTAAGGCGTGGCTCGGAGGAGGAGGTGTCGTGCTCGGTGGTCATCGCGTTTTCCCTATGCAGTGAGCCCACTAGCCTAATCCTGAAAAAATAAAAGACAAGCGGCACGGGTGGCTGGCATGCCTATAATTGCGCCTGATTCAAACCCTGCCACAACTGTCGAGACTGTCATGACTATTTCCCTGTACGCCGCTTCTCTCCCGGTCTTCAAGCAAATGCTCAACGCCCTGAGCGATGTGCTGAACAAGGCCGAAGCCCACGCCACCGCCAAGAACATCGAGCCCAACGCCTTGCTGCAAGCCCGCTTGTTCCCTGACATGTTCCCGCTGATGCGCCAGGTCCAGATCGCCGTGGACTTCGCCAAGGGCGTGTCTGCGCGTCTGGCCGAGATCGATGTGCCGAAATACGATGACGACCAAGTCACCTTTGCCGACCTGCAAGCGCTGATCGCCAAGGTCCTGGCGTTTATCGACACGATCACCCCGGCGCAGATCGACGGCAAGGAAGGCATCGAAATCGTTACCCGTCCTGGCACGCCGAAAGAAAAACGCTTCACCGGCCAGTCTTACCTGCTGACTTACGGCCTGCCGCAGTTCTTCTTCCACGTCACCACCACCTATGCGCTGCTGCGTCACAACGGTGTGGAAGTGGGCAAGCGCGACTACATGGGCGCGTTCTAACCCGCACAAAAAAAGCCCGGACGGTTCTTCGCGGAACCGTCCGGGCTTTTTTATTCACGCAGGCATCACGCCGGGGTTTTGTTTTCCTGACCCAGGCACGCAGCAGCGGTGAACAATACGTCGGTGGAGGAGTTCAGCGCGGTTTCCGCGGAATCCTGCAACACGCCGATGATGAAGCCCACGGCGACCACTTGCATGGCGATTTCACTCGGAATACCGAACAGGCTGCACGCCAGCGGAATCAACAGCAGTGAACCACCGGCCACGCCCGACGCGCCGCAGGCACAGATCGCGGCCACCAGGCTGAGCAACACGGCGGTAGGCAGGTCGACGGCGATACCCAAGGTGTGCACCGCGGCCAGGGTCAGCACGGTGATGGTGATGGCGGCACCGGCCATGTTGATGGTCGCGCCCAGCGGGATTGACACCGAATAGGTGTCTTCATGCAAGCCCAGGCGCTCACTCAAGGCCAGGTTGACCGGAATGTTGGCCGCCGAACTGCGGGTGAAAAAGGCCGTGATGCCACTTTCGCGCAGGCACATCAGCACCAGTGGATAGGGGTTGCGGCGCAATTTCCAGAACACGATGGCCGGGTTGATCACCAGCGCCACGAACAGCATGCAGCCGATCAGTACCAGCAACAGGTGCGCGTAGCCCAGAAGTGCGTCGAAACCGGAAGTGGCGAGGGTCGAGGCCACCAGGCCAAAGATCCCCAGCGGGGCGAAGCGAATCACCACGCGCACAATCAACGTGACACCCGTGGACAGGTCGCCCAACACCGTACGCGTGGTTTCACCGGCATGGCGGATAGCGATACCCATGCCGATGGCCCAGGCCAGGATGCCGATGAAGTTGGCATTCATCAGGGCGCTGATCGGGTTGTCCACGACGCTGAGCAACAGGCTTTTCAGCACTTCGGTGATGCCGCCCGGGGCGCTTACCGCGACATCGTGGGTCGCCAATACCAGCGTGGAGGGGAACAACATGCTGGCTACGACAGCCACCACCGAGGCCGAAAAAGTCCCCAGCAAGTACAGAAACAGGATCGGTCGGATATGGGTTTCCTGGCCGTGCTTGTGGTTGGCAATCGAGGCCATCACCAGTACGAACACCAGGATCGGTGCCACGGCCTTGAGCGCCGAAACGAATAACTTGCCGATGAACGCTACCGATTGGGCAGCACTGGGCAGCAGCAGGGCCAACACGATGCCAGCAATCAGGCCGATGATGATTTGGCTCACCAGGCTGACGCGCATGAGGCGTTGAAGGAGCGAAGGGGCAGCAGTCATAAAGAGTTGTCTCTAGTTTTTTTAATGTGTGCGGCGTAATACAGGGCGCGGAGTCTAACATGCCGCGGCGGACATCCATGTTGACTGCGTCACTCAGTCGCCCAGCGGTGCGCGACGCAGGTGCCTTCTGTTAAGATTACTCATCCTTTCTTCTATTTCTCTGCCAGCGGGCCTTCGGGCTGACGCTGGCGTCGCCGTTTCTGGAGTGGTTCATGTTGTTGCCCATCCTGCTGCTGTCGGCAGCCGGTTTTACCGTATTGACCACCGAGTTCGTGATTGTCGGCCTATTGCCCTCTATCGCCCGCGACCTTGGCATCAGCGTGTCCCAAGCCGGTCTGCTGGTGACCTTGTTCGCTTTCACCGTGGCCGCATTCGGCCCGTTCCTCACCGCGTACTTCGCGCGTTTTGAGCGCAAGCGGCTGTTTATCAGTATTTTGCTGATGTTCGGGGTGGCCAATACCCTGGCGGCCCTGGCGCCGAACATCTGGGTCATGTCCCTGGCCCGCTTGATCCCGGCCCTTGGCTTGCCGGTGTTCTGGGCGCTGGCCAGTGAAACGGCGGTGGACATTGTCGGGCCGGAATACGCCGGGCGGGCGATTGCCAAGATCGGTTTCGGGATTGTCTGTGCCACGGTATTCGGCATCCCGGTCGGCACCTTGATCTCCGACGTGTTCGGCTGGCGCACGGCCTTTGGCATTTTGGCAGTGGTGGCGGTGCTCAAGGCGTTGCTGCTGTTGGTTTATCTGCCGTCGACAAAGGTGAAGAAGGACGAAGTGACGCTACGCTCGCAGTTCAAGATCCTGCGCAACCCGGTGATGCAGGGGCATGTGCTGCTGTCGATCCTGGTGTTCAGCGGCATGTTCACTGCGTATACCTACCTGGCGGATATCCTCGAGCGCTTGGCCGGTTTCGATGGCACGCTGGTGGGCTGGTGCCTGATGGGCTTCGGCGCGGTCGGTCTGCTCGGCAACTCGCTGGGCGGGCGCGCGGTGGATCGTCACCCGCTGATCGCCTCCATGGTGTTCTGCGGTTTGATGATCACCGGGATGCTGGCGTTGGTCCCGGCGATCCACTCCACCCTCGGCCTCGCGGCCGCCATGGGGATCTGGGGCGTGACCCAGGCGGCACTGTTTCTGGTCAGTCATGTGCGGCTGATGAAAGCCGCCCCACATGCGCCGGCATTTGCCGCATCGCTGAACATTGCCGGCGCCAACCTGGGCATTGGCCTGGGGGCAATGGTCGGTGGGCGGGTGATCGATACGCTGGGGCTGGGCAGCCTGGGGTTTGCCGCCTCCGGTTTCATCCTGCTGTCGATTCTCCTGGCGCTGTGGCTGATGAGCGCCAAGCCCCGCGAGGTGTGCGCTTGAATTTCAGCCGGGCAGGGCGGTAAACAGTTCTCGTCGGGCACCTTCGGTAATCGCCATGATGCCGGGGTGCTTGACCTTGCGCTCCACCGATATGGCGTAGAACGATTCAGTCACCGCGTCCGTCTGGCCGAGCAGTATGACGCCATACTGCCGCTCTACCTCATCGGCAATCACGCTGGGCGCAATAAAAATCCCGCTGCCGGATTGGCCGAAGGCCTGCATCAAGGCGCTGTCGTCGAACTCGCCGATGATCTTCGGTTGGATCTGTTGTTCGGCGAACCAACGCTGCAAACGGCTGCGTATTACGGTTTCCGCGCCGGGAATCAACAACGGTGCGCCCTGCAGGCACTGTGGGAAAGTGCCGCGATGCTGGTCAGCCAATGCTTGGGTGGCGAAAAAACTGATGCCACATTCCCCCAGCTTCTGGCTGTAGCCCTTGATGTCCAGGTGCGTAGGCATGGGGCTGTCGGAGATCACCAGGTCCAGGCGCTGGATCGCCAGGTCAGCCAATAAACGTTCGAGTTTGTCTTCGCGGCAGGTGATGCGCAGGGGCTCGCTGAGCTCCATGGTCGGCGCGATCAGCCGATAGACGATGGACTTGGGTACTACATCCGCTACCCCCACCCGGAACAGGATCTGCTGTTCATCCGGCTGCGCGCGCAACAACGCCTCCAATTCATTGCCTGTCTGAAACATCTGCTCGGCGTAGGGCAGGGCCCGTCGCCCGGCTTCGGTCAGTTCCAACTGACGGCCGACCCGTTGAAACAGCGCGACACCGAAGGTTTGTTCCAGCAGGCTGATTTGTCCGCTAATGGTCTGGGGCGTGAGGTTCAGTTGCTCACAGGCGCGCACGATGCTGCCGGTCTTGGCCACGACCCAGAAGTAATGCACTTGTCGGTAATTGAGCATGGCGACCTACACTTCGTAAAACTCGAAGTATAAGCGAAAAAAATACGAATTTTACTGAAGTGTCTATCTCCTTAGAATGCCTCGCTATCGCGGACCCACTGCTTGGGTCCAATGGTTCTAATGAGGAAAGCATCATGAAACTCAACTCTATAGGCGCGGCGTCGTTGCTTGCGCTTTCATTAGTGATGATCAGCGGCTGTGACCAGGCCGAAAAAAGTGCACAGCAATTGCTGGGCAAAGCCAGCGAATCGGCCAAGCAAGCGATCGACGAGACTCACAAGGCCGCCGAGCAGGCGTTGAGCGAAGCCACTCAAGGTTTGATCGCACCGAAGGAAGACGAGGAAGAGCAGCGCAACACGCCTGAGACCACCTCGCAAGAAACCTAATTTTTCGAACACCGAGTCAGGACTGACCTATGGATTACCTTGTACAACTGGCCGCGAGCCCTACCGCCTGGGTCGCCCTGGCGACTTTGATCGTGATGGAAATCGTGTTGGGGATCGACAACCTGATTTTTATCTCGATTCTCACCAACAAACTCCCGGAAAAGCATCGGGCCAAGGCACGCCGTATTGGTATCAGCATGGCGCTGGTCCTGCGCCTGGGCTTGTTGAGCACCATCGCGTTTATCGTGCAGTTGACGGCGCCGGTGTTTGAAGTGTTCGGCCAGGCGTTTTCCTGGAAGGACATGATCCTGATCGCTGGCGGCCTGTTCCTGGTGTGGAAGGCGACGACCGAGATCCATCACAGCATGGACCCGGAGCCTGAGGAGAAGCAAAGCACTGGCAATGTCGTGTCCATCGGCTTTGCAGCTGCTATCGGGCAGATCCTGTTGCTCGACCTGGTGTTCTCGATCGACAGCATCATTACGGCTGTCGGCATGACCGAGCACTTGCCAATCATGATCATTGCCGTGGTGGTCTCGGTCATCGTGATGCTGGTGGCGGCTGAACCGCTGGCCAAGTTCATCAACGACAACCCGACAGTGGTGATGCTGGCCCTAGGCTTCTTGATCATGATCGGCATGACGCTGATTGCCGAAGGCTTTGGTGCCCATGTGCCTAAAGGCTATGTGTATGCGGCCATGACGTTCTCGGCAGCGATCGAATGCCTGAACATTGCACGGCGCAACCGTCATAAGCGACTGCTCGCCGCCAGGCAGTAACCGCTGAACCCCAAAGGCCGGCCGCGCTCAATAGCCCGGCCGGCCTTTTGCTGTCTGTTAGAATCCACAGACTTGATAGCCTGAGGTCCCCCATGAACGAGCAGATTCGCCTTACCCAGTACAGTCACGGCGCGGGTTGTGGTTGCAAGATCTCGCCCAAGGTCCTGGAAGTAATCCTCGCCGGCAGCGGTGCGCAGAACCTGGATCCCAAACTCTGGGTCGGCAATGCCTCGCGCGATGATGCGGCGGTGTATGCCATCGACGAAGAACGTGGCGTGGTCTCCACCACTGACTTTTTCATGCCGATCGTCGATGACCCTTTCGACTTCGGCCGTATTGCCGCGACCAACGCCATCAGTGATATCTACGCCATGGGTGGCACCCCGTTGATGGCCATCGCCATTCTCGGCTGGCCAGTCAATGTGCTGGCCCCGGAAATTGCCCGCGAAGTGATTCGCGGTGGCCGTTCGGTGTGCGACGCCGCTGGCATTCCCCTGGCCGGTGGCCATTCCATCGACGCGCCGGAACCGATCTTTGGCCTGGCCGTTACCGGGCTGGTGGACAAGCGCCATATGAAGCGCAACGACACGGCCAGCGCCGGCTGCCGTTTATACCTGAGCAAACCCTTGGGCATCGGCATCCTGACCACCGCGGAAAAGCAGGGTAAGTTGCGTGACACCGATATCGGATTGGCGCGGGACTGGATGTGTACCCTCAACACACCGGGTAGCCGTTTCGGCAAGCTGGCCGGCGTCACCGCAATGACCGATGTGACCGGTTTCGGTTTGCTGGGGCATCTGGTAGAGATGGCTGACGGCAGCGGTTTGACCGCACACATCGAATACGACAAGGTCCCACGCTTGCCAGGCGTCGAGTATTACCTGGATCAAGGCTGCGTACCCGGCGGCACGCTGCGCAACTTCGACAGCTATGCCAACCGTCTGGGGCGTATCAACGAACTGCACAAACGTGTGCTGTGTGATCCGCAAACCAGCGGCGGCCTGTTGGTGGCGGTCACCCCGGAGGGTGAAGCCGAATTCCTCGGCGTGGCGGCCGAACTGGGGCTGAACCTGACACCCATCGGACAATTGGTGGAGCGACAGAGCAACGCGGTAGAGGTGTCTTGATGTCCGTCGATATCACCGATTACCGCGATATTTTTCTCAACGACCGGCCAATGATGGATACCCGCGCACCGGTTGAATTCGTCAAGGGCGCGTTCCCGGGCGTGGTCAACTTGCCCTTGATGACCGATGACGAACGCCAGCGAGTCGGCACGTGCTACAAGCAGCAAGGGCAGCAGGCGGCGATTGTGCTGGGGCACGAGTTGGTGTCCGGGGCGGTCAAGGCCGAGCGCGTCGAGCAATGGGCGCGGTTTGCCCGCGCCAACCCGGACGGTTACCTGTACTGCTTTCGCGGCGGCCTGCGTTCGCAGATCGTCCAGCAGTGGTTGCGCGAGGCGGGCGTCGACTACCCGCGGGTGGGCGGTGGTTACAAAGCCATGCGGAGTTTTTTGCTCGACACCCTTGAGCAGGCTGCGGACGAATGTGACTTTGTTTTGCTGGGCGGCATGACCGGCACCGGCAAGACCGAAGTGCTCGGCCAATTGCGCAATGCCCTGGACCTGGAAGGGCACGCGAATCACCGGGGTTCCAGTTTCGGCAAACGGGCCACCGGGCAACCGT
Organism: Pseudomonas mucidolens; assembly: GCF_900106045.1. Classification (NCBI taxonomy): domain Bacteria; kingdom Pseudomonadati; phylum Pseudomonadota; class Gammaproteobacteria; order Pseudomonadales; family Pseudomonadaceae; genus Pseudomonas; species Pseudomonas mucidolens. Next base: position 1,337,832 of record NZ_LT629802.1, read on the forward strand.
CGAATATCGATTTTGAGAATCGCCTGGCAGTCGACGTGCTGAAAAAGCGCACGGTCGATATTGAGCAGTTTGTGCTGGAGGACGAGAGCCGCATGATCGGCAGTTGTGCTTTGCCGCTGGCGTTGCACAAGGCTATGCAGACGATGCCGATGGTGTGGCTGGAAGACAGCATCGCCGGTCGGGTCGAGCGAATCCTGCGCGATTATGTGGTCGACCTGTGCGCCGAATTCGTCGAGGTGTTTGGTGACGAGGGCCAAGGGTTGTTTGCCGAGCGCCTGACCCAAAGCCTGGGCAATATCCATAAACGCCTGGGCGGCGAGCGTTTCCAGCGTTTGCAGATCCTGTTGCAGGAGGCCCTGCAAGAGCAGGCCCGCACGGGTTCAGTGGACCTGCACCGAAGTTGGATAGAAGGCTTGCTGCGCGAATATTACGACCCGATGTACGCCTTCCAGCGCGAGAAGAAAGGTGCACGGATCGAGTTCGCCGGGGAGCAGGGCGCGGTATTGGAGTACTTGCGTGAGCGAGATGTGCGGCGGGGCGCAGGTTGATCGCATCGTCGCGGATGCCCCCAACCCAACCCTCGCGGCATATCTCAACAGCATCGGATAACTAGAGAATCACCACCGCCACCAACCCACACACTACACCCATCAGCATGGTCAGCCCGGCCACGGTCACCAGCACGCGTGCGTCGAAATCCCTGCGCAGCATCAACAGCGACGGCAGGCTCACGCTGGGCAGGGTCATCAACAGCGCCACGGCCGGCCCGGTGCCAAGACCGAGCGTCATCATGGTTTGCACGATAGGAATTTCCGCCGCCGTGGGAATCACAAACAGCGTGCCGACCACCGCCAGCGGCACCAGCCACACCAGGCTGTCGGCCATCGCGCCGTCCACGTGGGGAAACAACCACACCCGCGCCGCGCCCAGTAGCAGCACCGCCAGGATGTAGACCGGGATGGTGCTCCAGAACAACTGCCACAAGGTGTGCAGCCAACGACTCAGGAACGGCTGGGTTTCGGTGGTGCTGACATCGGCCACGGCCTCCAGTGCTACCTGCGGCACCTGTTCAGGACGGGCGATGCGTTGGGCGATCAACGCGACACCGACCACCAACACCAGCCCGGCCACCAGCCGCAGCGCGGCAAAATCCCACCCGAGGACAAAGCCCATGAATACCAGAGTGGCCGGGTTGAGCACCGGGTTGGCCATCCAGAACGCCAACGCCGCTCCCACCGATACCTGCTGGCGTCGCATGCCCGCGGCCACTGGCGCGGCGCAGCAACTGCACATCATGCCCGGCAGGGCGAACAGGCTGCCGCGTAAGGTGGAGCCGAGCCCGGCGCGTCCGAACAGACGCAACAGCCAGTCCCGTGGGATCAGCACTTGCAGCAGCGAGCCGAGCAGCACCGCCAATACGGCAGCTTTCCAGATCGCTAGGAAATACACCTTGGAATAGGCCAGGGCAGCCGCCAGCGGAGTCGTGTGCTGGTCGTCGAGAATGGAGGCGCCGATACTGTGGCTGTCCGCCGCCACGAAGGACTTGAGGTAGTAGGGTGACCATTTCACGTAATAGAGGCCGATACAGGCCACCAGGAGAAACAGCGCCGGTTTCCACCAGAAAGACCAGCCGCGTGCGGGGCTGGCGGAGGTGAGGTTGGACATAGGGGATGATCCGCAGGTAAGTCGATAGCGGCACATCATACGCGCAGGCAAGACGATTCGCCTGGGAAGCTCGGCTGCTGCTCCCTCAGACGGTCCGGTCAGCCGGCATGCGTTGCATCCGGGCACGTGTGCAGGCCGTTATCCAGGCCCTGCTTGTAGTTGCGGCTGAGCAGGCTGGCCTTGCCGTTGTGCCATGTCAGGGTCAGCACGTAGAGCGTGTCGAAGTCAGTCCCGGACCAGTCATCGGTAATCGTGCGTTTTTCACCCAGCGCTTCGCTTGCCACCTTGTTGATCAATTCCGGCAGATAACCGTGGGACCAGGCGGTGTAGATGGTCGAGTTGCGGTATTTGCTACCCACCAACTCATCAGCCAGATCACTGGTGTCATTGGCCGAAAACTCGATGTTTACCGGCAACCCGAGTTTGATGGCGCTAGGGCTGATGGTCATCAATGGGCGAATATAACTGTAGGAATTGTCCAGTTCGCCTTCCTCGACATTCCGGGTCGGATTGGCCGCAAACACAAAATCGGCGGCGCCGAATTTTTCCGGCAACACCGTGGCCAGGTTCATCGCGCGATTGAGGCCCTGGCAGTTGAGCTGGCCCAGACCTCCGGCAGGTTTCTCGCCGTGGCGCAGGAACACCAGTGTCTGTACGCCATCAACCTGTTGTGCGCGGCTTTCCCGGACTTCCAGGGTCACCATCAACGCGCCGCCCACCACCAGAAACGGCAACATAATGTATGAATATCGTTTAAAACGTTTGGCCAGGCTTAGAGACTGTAATTTCATCAGGGTCAGGTCTTCAGTGCATCGGATTGAGGCTAACAAGCCCGGCCACAGCGTTGCTTCCAGCATCGCATGACATTCCATGACAATATGGCGGTACGCCTCCATTCAACCGCTTAAGCGCTTTTTAAGAGTACAACTTCGCCTTTTGGTTCTCTTGTACAGGAGATTAAGCAGCGGATGTTGCGAATTGAAGAACGCAGCAGGTCGCGTGCCAGATGAATAGGGTTGGATTGTCTGCCTCGGGGCTCGAGGATTGCTAACTTCCTGGCTGACGCTGAATACCACTGATTTTTTGATAGGAATTTCATGCCTTCTTTCGATTTCAAACAACTGGATGTCTTCAGTCACCACGCCATCAAAGGCAATCCACTTGCTGTGGTGCTGGGCGCCGACAGCCTCAGCGACCAGCAAATGGCCGACTTCGCCAAATGGACAAACCTCAGCGAAACCACGTTTCTGCTCAAGCCCCGTGATCCGCGTGCCGATTACCGCGTGCGTATTTTCACCACCTTGAACGAGCTGCCTTTCGCCGGCCATCCCACCCTGGGCAGTTGCCATGCCTGGCTGCAGGCCGGCGGTGTGCCCAAGGGTGAAGAAATCATTCAGGAATGCGAGATCGGCCTGGTGCGCATTCGCCGCGAAGGTGAGGAACTGGCTTTTGTCGCGCCACCGCTGTTGCGCTCAGGCCCGCTGGAGGCGGATTTGCTGGAACGTGTGCGCTTGGCGCTGGATCTTGAACCGCACGCCATTCTCCGCAGCCAGTGGGTCGACAATGGCGCGGGCTGGCTGGCGCTGATGTTGGCGGATCGGGAGACCGTGCTGGGTCTGCAACCGGACTATTCGCAGCTGTCAGGCTTGGCGGTGGGAGTGATTGCGCCGTGGAACCCGTCTCGGGACGGTGACGAAGCGCAATTTGAAGTGCGCGCCTTTGTTGCCGGCGATGGTGCGCCGGAAGACCCGGCGACCGGCAGCCTGAATGCGGGAGTCGCTCAATGGCTGTTGACTGAAGGCCTGGCGCCAAGCCGTTATATGGTCAGCCAGGGCACGGCCATGGGCCGTGTCGGGCGAATCCGGGTGGTGCAGCAGGGCGATGAAATCTGGATCGGTGGCGCCGTTACGTTGTGTATCGAAGGGCGCTTGACGCTTTAACGGAGATTGTCGCAAACGCCATTGTTACGTGAATGGAAAAACAGCGTTATGGACGCGGGGTTTGTGCTCTCGGTCAATCCGGGCATAAGCTTTCGCCCTTACGCTACCGCCCTTGCCAGATGCGCTGGCCTTTCTTGTAGGAAATTGTAGGAAAATTCATGTCCAGTCAGTTCCCCGAAGCCCGTTCTCGCCGTCTGCGCCGTTCTCCGGAGTTGCGCAGCCTGTTCCAGGAAAGCGAATTCACCCTGAATGATCTGGTATTGCCGATCTTCGTCGAAGAAGAAATCGATGCGTTCGTGCCCATTACCAGCATGCCGGGCGTGATGCGGATCCCTGAGTCGAAACTGGCCGGTGAAATCGAACGCTACGCCCGCGCCGGGATCAAGTCGGTGATGACCTTTGGCGTGTCGCACCACCTGGACGCCAGCGGCAGTGACACCTGGAACGAGCGTGGCCTGGTATCGCGCATGTCCGCCATCTGCAAGGATGCGGTGCCGGAAATGATCGTCATGTCCGACACCTGCTTTTGCGAATACACCGATCATGGACATTGCGGCGTGATGCACGGCACTGAAGTCGATAACGACCGCACGCTGGTCAACCTCGGCAAGCAAGCCGTGGCCGCCGCGCGTGCCGGTGCTGACGTGATTGCGCCGTCGGCGGCAATGGACGGTCAGGTCCAGGCTATTCGCCGGGCGCTGGACGAGGCGGGCTTCACGCATATCCCGATCATGGCGTATTCCACCAAATTCGCCTCGGCCCTCTACGGTCCGTTCCGCGAGGCCGGCGGCAGTGCGTTGAAGGGCGACCGTAAAAGCTACCAGATGAACCCGATGAACCGCCGCGAAGCCGTGCATGAGTCGCTGTTGGATGAGCAGGAAGGCGCCGACTCATTGATGGTCAAGCCTGCCGGGGCGTACCTGGACATCATCCGCGATATCCGCGAAGCCTCGCGTCTGCCGGTGGCGGCATATCAGGTCAGCGGCGAGTACGCGATGATCAAGTTCGGTGCCCAGGCGGGGGCGATTGATGAAGCCCGGGTGGTGCGTGAAAGCCTGGGCTCGATCAAGCGGGCGGGCGCGGACCTGATCTTCACCTACTTTGCGATGGACCTGGCGCTGGCCGGGATCTGAACCAGGTGATTGTCTGCAGGAGCGCGTCTACCGCGCTCCTGCAGCGTGGCGAGGCTTTAGCGTTGGGCAAATGCCAGGTTCAGTCCCAGGCCTGCAAAGGCTGCGGAAAAACTGCGGCGCAACCAGTGCTGTACCCGTGGTGACTCGATCACGGCGCGACGAAAGACATTGGCCAAGAGGCCATAGATCACAAACACCGCGAACGTCATCGCCATGAACACACTGCTCAGTATTGCCATTTGCAGGACGGGCGCGCCAGCGCCCGGCGTCACGAACTGAGGCAGAAAGGCCAGGAAAAAAATGGTCAGCTTCGGGTTGAGGATATTCAGCAAAAAGCCCCGTAACATCAGGCTGCGGGCGCTGGACGTGGTTGGCGTGTCATTCACCGCGAAGGCAGACCGATCGCGCCAGGTGATATACGCCAGATACAGCAAGTAAGCAGCCCCGGCATACTTCAGCGCTTCGAACGCCAGGGCGCTGGTGTGCAGCAGGGCAGACAAGCCCAAGGCTGAAGCCAGCAGATGTGGGACGATGCCCGCGGTACAGCCCAGCGCGGCGAAGATACTCGCGCGTTTGCCGGCCGTCAGGCCTGTGGAAACGGTGAAAATCACACCGGTTCCGGGGATCAGTACGACGATCAGGCAGGTAATGAGGAAGTTCAGGCTGAGCATAGTGTTCCAACTCCTTGTTGGAACCACGGGGCTCGATCCTTCCATATTCCGCAGGCGTTGGCGAGCGCAGCGAACCGACGTTGGACTTGCCGGTCGATATCTGCCAAGACTGGACCTTCACCGCTCAAGGACACTTCATGTACTCATCCCGCCTGATCTTCTGCCTGACCACTTTGTTGGTGCTGGCCGGCTGTTCGACCCAACGCAGTCAGCAGCAACCCGAGCGCAGTGAGGCCGAAGTCAAGGCGCAGATCGTGCGCTTGATACCGGCCAAGGTCCCCGACCGTGCTGGCTGGGCCCAGGATATTTACACGGCATTCAACACCCAGGAAATCTACCCCGGCACCGAGAATATCTGTGCGGTGCTGGCCGTGACCGAGCAAGAGTCCACCTATCAGGTCGATCCACCGGTACCGAACATGGGCAAGATTGCCCAGGATGAAATCCTCCGGCGCGCGGCCAGGCTCCACGTCCCCGGCGTGCTGGTGCGCACGGCGCTGCAATTGCGCTCACCCACCGGCAAATCCTATGCCGAGCGCTTGAAGGCTGCCCGTACCGAAAAAGACTTGAGCGCCATTTTCGATGACTTCATCAGTGTCGTGCCTTTGGGACGCACGCTGTTCGGCAGTTTCAATCCGGTCCACACCGCAGGTCCGATGCAGGTCAGCATTGCCTTCGCCGAGCACCAGGCGCGGGGTTATCCCTACACGGTGGACGGCAGTATTCGCCGGGAAGTGTTCACCCGACGTGGCGGCATGTATTTCGGCATCATGCATTTGCTGGGCTACCCGGTGAATTACGATCAGCCGTTGTACCGCTTCGCTGATTTCAACGCTGGCTGGTACGCCAGTCGCAATGCGGCGTTCCAGGCGGCTGTCAGTCGCGCGTCGGGCAAGACGCTGGCGCTGGACGGGGATTTGATCCGTCATGGCTCGATCATGCCCGGCAACACCGAACTCGCGGTGCGCTCGTTGGGCAAGGCGCTGGGTATGCGTAATCCGAGTATCCGCAGTCAGTTGGAACAGGGCGATAGCCTGGATTTTGAAGAGACGACCCTGTACCAGCGGGTATTTGCCTTGGCCGAGAAAGCCGAAGGCAAGCCGCTGCCACGGGCGGTCTTGCCGGGCATCGTGCTGAAAAGCCCGAAGATCACCCGCAAGCTGACCACGGCGTGGTTCGCCAACCGCGTGAATGATCGTTATCAGCGTTGCATGAAGCGATGATGCGCCTGTCGGCATCACCGTTATCAATCGACAGGCGCTATTGGTGCGGATTTGTGTGGTGGATGTTGGTGGTCGTGGGGCTGGAACCGGGTTAAACCTCATCGTCCCAAAGGACGAGTTCGCCATGACCGCCATTCCTCAAGGTTTCATCCTGTTGCCGCGCAGCAGCCCGCTCCTGGATCTGCTGGGGCCGGTGTATTGCCGTGGCGAAGGCTTGCGATTGCGCCTTGGCCTGCGTGCCGACAGCCGCCATGCCAACGGACGTGGCACGGTTCATGGTGGGGTGTTGGCGACCCTGGCGGATGTCGGCATGGGGTACGCGATGGCGTTCTCCAGTGATCCCCCGCTGCCTTTGATCACGGCCAGCATGACCCTTGATTACCTGGGCGCGGTGCAGGTGGGAGAGTGGATCGAGGTGCACCTGGAACATCACAAGCGCGGGCGGCAGATGGCGTTTGCCACGGTCAGCCTGCACGTTGCAGAGAAGGTGGTGGTGCGGGCCAGTGCGGTGTTCGCGGTGCCGACACCCTCTACCGGGCAATGAGGCCAACCTCCCACAGGTTGCGCTCGGCATTAGCCATTTCCGCCGGATAAAAAAAGGCCCGACTTTTCGTGGAGTCGGGCCTTTCTCATGTTGCTCGTTGAATCAGTTGCGTTCGAGGGCCAGCGCCACGCCCTGGCCGCCACCGATGCACAAGGTCGCCAAACCTTTCTTGGCATCGCGCTTGATCATTTCGTGAAGCAGCGTGACCAGCACCCGGCAGCCTGACGCGCCAATCGGGTGGCCGATGGCAATGGCACCGCCGTTGACGTTGACCTTGTCGGCATCCCACTCCAACTCCTTGCCCACCGCCAGTGCTTGCGCGGCGAAGGCTTCGTTGGCTTCGATCAGATCCAGTTCGCCCAGCGTCCAGCCGGCCTTGTCCAGGCAACGGCGGGTGGCCGACACCGGACCAATCCCCATGATCGCCGGATCGACACCCGCGTTGGCATAGCTGGCGATACGGGCCAGGACTGGCAGGCCGAGGGCCTTGGCCTTGTCGGCACTCATCAGCAACACCGCCGCCGCGCCGTCATTCAGGCTGGAAGCATTGCCGGCCGTGACACTGCCGTCTTTCTTGAAGGCCGGCTTGAGCTTGCCCAGGGATTCGGCGGTGGTGCCGGCGCGGGGTTGTTCGTCCACGGCGAAGGCCACCGGGTCGCCCTTGCGCTGGGGAATCAGGATCGGCGTGATTTCGTCGGCAAAGCGTCCGGCCTCGATGGCCGCGGCAGCTTTCTGTTGGGAGGCGGCGGCGAAGGCATCCTGGGCTTCGCGGCTGATGCCGTACTTGTCCACCAGGTTCTCGGCGGTGATGCCCATGTGATAGTCGTTGAACGCGTCCCACAAGCCGTCGGTGATCATGCTGTCGATCATCTTGGCGTGGCCCATGCGCAGGCCGGTACGGGCGGCGGGCAACACATAGGGGGCCAGGCTCATGTTCTCCATGCCACCGGCGATGATCACCTCGGCGTCACCGCAGCGGATGGCTTGCGCACCCAGGTGCAGGGCCTTGAGGCCGGAACCGCAGACCTTGTTCAAGGTCAGGCTCGGCACCGCATGAGGCAGGCCGGCGAGGATCGAGGCCTGGCGCGCCGGGTTCTGGCCGCTGCCTGCGGTCAGTACCTGGCCGAGGATCACTTCATCCACCTGCGCAGGGTCGAGGCCGGTCTGCTCCAGCAGGCGGCGGATCACCGCAGCCCCCAGCTCCGGCGCCGGGATGCTCGCCAGGGAGCCCTGGAAACTGCCCACGGCGGTGCGTGCGGCAGCAACAATGACGACGTCTTGCATGGAATCTTTCCTCACTGGGCAGCGAACTGCATTTCTGGAACATGGTCCGGGACGATCAGTTTACCGGCGGTCTTGCTGACAATCTCTTCCACGCTGACGCCAGGTGCGCGTTCCTTGAGGACAAAAGCGCCATTTTCGATTTCCAGATAGGCCAGGTCGGTCAACACGCGCTTGATGCAGTTGGCGCCGGTCAGCGGCAGGCTGCATTGGCTGAGCAGTTTGGACTCACCATCCTTGGAGGCATGGGTCATGATCACGATGATGTTTTCCGCGCCAGCCACCAGGTCCATGGCGCCGCCCATGCCCTTGACCAGCTTGCCCGGGATCATCCATGAGGCAATGTTGCCCTGGACATCCACTTCAAATGCGCCGAGCACGGTGAGGTCGACATGCCCGCCGCGAATCATCGCGAAGGACTCAGCGGAGGAAAAGATCGAAGCGCCGATACGCGCGGTGACGGTTTGCTTGCCTGCGTTGATCATGTCGGCATCGATGGTTTCTTCGGTGGGAAACGGGCCCATGCCCAGCAGGCCGTTTTCCGACTGCAGCATCACTTCCATGCCTTCGGGAATATAGTTGGCGACCAGGGTCGGGATGCCGATGCCCAGGTTGACGTAGAAACCATCTTGCATTTCGCGGGCCACGCGTTGCGCCATTTGTTCGCGGGTGAGAGCCATGTGTTGTCTCCTTATTCTCGGGGCTGGAGGATTATTTGCGTACGGTGCGCTGTTCGATGCGCTTCTCGAAGGTGCCGCAGATAATCCGGTCGACGTAGATGCCTGGGGTATGGATCTGCGCCGGGTCCAGCGCGCCCGGTTCGACGATTTCCTCGACCTCGACCACGGTGATCTTGCCGGCGGTAGCGGCCAGCGGGTTGAAGTTCTGCGCTGTGTGACGGTAGATGACGTTGCCGAAATGGTCGGCTTTCCAGCCTTTGACAATGGCAAAGTCGCCGGTGATGGACTCTTCCATCAGGTACGGGCGACCGTTGAAGTCACGGGTTTCCTTGCCTTCGGCCACCGGGGTGCCGACGCCGGTGGCGGTGAAGAAGGCCGGGATACCGGCACCGCCCGCGCGCATCTTTTCGGCCAGAGTGCCTTGTGGGGTCAGGATCACTTCGATTTCGCCGCTGAGCAGTTGCTTCTCGAAGAGGGCGTTTTCACCGACATAGGAGGCGATCACTTTGCTGATCTGCTTTTGTTCTAGCAACACCCCCAAGCCGAAACCGTCGACCCCGCAGTTGTTGGAGACCACGGTCAGGTTGCGGGTGCCTTTGCGCTTGATCTCGGCGATCAGGTTTTCCGGAATGCCACACAGGCCGAAGCCGCCGGCGAGTACGGTCATGCCGTCCTCAAGACCTGCCAGCGCTTCTGCATAGGACGCCACGCGTTTATCGAAACCTGCCATACGCACCTCTTTTATTGTTTGTGGGCCAGCCATTGCTCCAGAGTGTTGCGCTGCTGGATTTATTTGTTAAGTTGTTTTTTAAGGTTGATTGATTTAAAAAACAGCATAATTTTTGATTTTCTGGAGCAGTGCGATGACTGTAAAACAGATACGCGCCTTCCTTGCCGTGGCCCAGAGCCTGAGTTTTGCTGCCGCGTGTGAGCGCCTGCATTTGTCACAGTCAGCCCTGAGCCTGACCATCAAAGGCCTGGAAGAAGGGCTGGGTGGACGGTTGTTCAGCCGCAATACCCGCAACGTGGCGCTGACGCCCGAGGGCGAATCCCTGTTGCCCCTGGCCCGACGCCTGATTGCCGACTGGGACAACGCCGAGGACGAACTGCGCCAGCGTTTTACCCTGCAACGCGGGCGCGTGACGGTGGCGGCAATGCCCTCGTTTGCCGGTAATGTGTTACCACCGATCCTGAAGGTGTTTCGTGCGCGTTTTCCCCAGGTCAACGTGACTGTGCAGGACTTGATCAATGAACACGTGCTGGAAATGGTCCGGGATCGGCATGTAGAACTGGGTGTCGCGTTCGAACCCGCGCCCGGCTCGTCCTTGCAGTTCACCCCCTTATACCTGGATCGCTTTATCGCCGTGGTGCCGGGAGATTCCCCCTTGGCGCAGATGGCTGAAATCGACTGGAAAACCTTACTGACGCAGCCCTTCATCACCTTGCAGCGACCTTCCACCGTACGGGTGATGCTGGAGGAGCACCTGGGCGCCTTGGGCATGAAGCTGCCGGTAGCCCTGGAAAGCCATCAACTGGCAACGGTGGGCAAAATGGTCGCCAGTGGGTTGGGTGTCAGTGCTGTACCGGCGTTGTGCGCGCGGCAGATGGAGGAGGCGGGTGGCCGTTGCATCACCTTGACGGATCCGGTGATCGAACGACCTATTGGGGTGCTGACCAAGCCGGGTCATGAATTGTCGGCAGCGGCCCAGGCCTTGTTTGATATTTTTTGCGATGAGGTCGGCAAAGGCCGATTTCCCGTAGTGCCTTGAATAAGGTTAGAGCAATAAAAAGCCTGCTCGATTAAACGAGCAGGCTCAAGTGATTGGGTAGGTTTTATCAGCAGTATCGGTCGATCACTTTAACGTGCGAGTTGTCCTTGAGGGACTGCCACTCGGTATTAAGTGTATGGAAGACCTGCTCGATAAAGTTGCGATCGGCAGCCGCTTTCTTGCCGACATAACCCTGGCCACGACGGTACATCTTCAGGCGCGCCGCCAGCTCACGGTTATTTTTGTCGAACTCGGCTTCTTCAGTATGGGGCGCCAGGCAGTCGATCTGGACTTCGCCCGATTTGCCAATCCACAGGATATGGTCGTCGAGTGTGTCTTTCTGCGCTGCGAACATCTCAGCCAATTCATCGATAGTTGGTTGGTTGTTCAGATTCATGTGTAAGCCCCTTGACCAGTTGGCGATCTTCAATTGATTCGTTAAAACAACTTAGTTGTCTCCGGTTCCGAAAACCGGGCGTTAGCAACGGTCTGCCGAATACGGGCAGGGTCTTGAACCTGATGCATGTAGTGTTGCTGATGAACTGCTACGCAATGCTTTCATAACGAAGACAAGGAGCATTTGAGCTTCTTGTACCGACCCTTTCGGACCGATCAGCTTCATCAATCTGCCTTGTGGGCAGTGCACATCCGGAAAAACAGCTCGGCGGTCAGACGAGCTTGTTCAAAACGCTTGTTGCCAACGCTCCCGATCCGGGAGACGTCTGAATCATGCAAGGGCAAAATGATTACGTCAACGTTTATGTAGTGATTATTTTTTAGCACTACATAAATTCTAGCGAGGCGAGGAGGATGCGCAAAAAAGTGACTTGGGCGTCACTTTCGGGTCGTCAGGTCAAGCCGAACAAAGCCGCTGCAGCTCAAGTGCGTCTTGACTATCCGTCTGATCGTGCAGGGTGTCGACATAAGGGGGGCCGCCTTTGTGGCGAGGGGGCTTGTCCCCCGTTGGGCTGCGCAGCGGCCCCAAAAAGGCCTACCCCGTTGTCCAGTTGTCCAGTCAAACCGGGATGTCAGGTTTGAGGGCTGCTGCGCAGCCCAACGGGGGACAAGCCCCCTCGCCACAGGACAAGCCACCTCTCCCACAAGGATACTCAGCTGATCCGCCTGATGTGCTAACGTCTCGAGCAGGGTTTTCCCTATTCGCCGCGAATGTATTGCTCCAGCTGTTTGATCAGGTCAGCTTGTTCGGCAATGGCTTCTTTGACCAGGTCACCAATCGACAGCAGGCCCAGCAGTTGACCATTTTCGACCACGGGCAGGTGGCGCAGGTGGCTGTCGGTCATGATGTTCATGCACTGATCGACGGTTTTATGGGTGTCGACGCTGATCACCGGCGAGCTCATCACATCACTGACGCAAGTAGAGGTGGATGACAGGCCTTTGAGTACCAGCTTGCGGGCGTAATCACGCTCGCTGATGATGCCAACCACCGCCCCCTGCTTTATGACCGGCAAGGCGCCGACGTTTTTCGCCGACATTACCACCAGCGCTTCAAACACGGTGTGATCCCATTCGATGGTGTGGACGTCCTGGTTTTTCTGGTCCTTGACTTTGAGCAACTGTGCGACGGTTTTCATGGCGACCACTCTGATGTTGTTGTAGGAAGACAGCAGACCCCCTACAGAATCCTAGACGCTCCGCGCCGAGGCAAGGTCGAAAGCGGCGTATATCTGGTCGAAAAACGTCATTCACCGGTTTTTTTCACCTTTGATCGTGCATTTGACGGCTTTTTCGCCCGATTTGGCGTGGCACCCGTCTTGCGCTTGCTCTTCCACGACGTGGCACCGCGTCCCGCCGGGCTGGCCGCTCCACTGATACTCAAACGCAGGCCGGTACAGCGTGTGACCTGCTTGCTCATCCACGCGGCTTGCTTGGCGACGAACTCTTCCAGCGTCATTTCACCGCTCTGCACCATATCCAGGGCCTGCTCCCAAATGGCCGTGGTGCCAGGGTCGGCAATCGCCCGTGGCACCGCGTCGATCAGACTGAACGCCGCCGGGGTGGCCGACAGCGCCTTGCCGTTTTTCACCAGATAGCCCCGGTCCAACAAGCCCTGGATGATTCCGGCCCGCGTCGCTTCGGTGCCGATGCCCGTGGTGTCCTTGAGTTTTTGCTTGAGCAGCGGGTCTTCCACCAGTTTGGCGACGTTTTTCATCGCCTTGATCAGATCGCCTTCGGTGAAGGGTTTTGGCGGTTGGGTCCACAGGTCTTTCAGGTTGACCTGGGCCACCGTGTAATCCTGGCCTTGCACCAACGACGGCAGCGATTGCGCTGGTGCTGCCTCGCGTCCCTTGCTCGGTGCCAGGGCTTCGGGCAAGGCGCGCTTCCAGCCTGGCTCCATCACCACCTTGCCCACCGCCCGCAGCGCTTGGCCCGCGCAGTCGAAGTCGGCCTGGGTGCGGTCGTACTCATGATTGGGCAGGAACTGCGCCAGATAACGGGCGCGGATCAAGGTGAAGACCGCACGGTGTTTGCCAGTCAATTGCGACAGGTTTTTGCCGGCCCCGGTGGGGATGATGCCGTGGTGAGCACTGACCTTGGCATCGTTCCAGGCGCGGGAACGGCGTCGGGGGTCGATATGTGGCATCAGTGCGTTGACCGCCGGGTCGTCCCGGCCCAGCGCCGCGAGAATAGCCGAGGCGTCGCCGTGCTGGCTGAGGGGCAGGTAACCACAATCACTGCGCGGGTAGGTAATGACCTTGTGGGTTTCGTAGAGGGACTGGGCGATATCCAGGGTTTCCTGGGCGCCCAGACCGAGCTTCTTGGAGCAGATTTCCTGCAAGGTCCCCAGGTCGAAGGGCAGCGGGGCTACTTCGCGCATGCGTTCGGTGCGCAGCTTCACCAGTCGGGCGCTGGCCGCGTGGCTGATTGCCGTGGCAGCTTCTTGCGCTCGCTGGGGGTTCAGGCAGCGGCCCTGGTCGTCACACAGGTCTTCGGCGGCACGCCATTGCGCAGTAAAGGTGAGGTGGTCGTGCTTCAGGTCGACGTCGATGGCCCAATAGGCCACCGGGACGAAGTTTGCAATGCTGCGGTCGCGGTCCACCACCAGGCGCAGGGTCGGGGTTTGCACCCGGCCGACCGGCAATACGCCCTGATAGCCGGACTGGCGGCCCAGCAGCGTAAACAGTCGGCTCATGTTCATCCCGATCAACCAGTCGGCGCGGGAGCGGCCCAGGGCCGAATGGTAAAGGCTGAAGGTTTCGGCACCGGGCTTGAGGGCGGCCAGGGCCTTGCGGATCGAGGCATCGTCGAGTGCCGACAGCCACAGCCGTTGGATCGGCCCGCGATAACGGCAATGCTCCACCAGTTCCCGCGCAATCATCTCGCCCTCGCGGTCGGCATCGGTGGCGATCACCAGTTCCTGGGCTTCGCCCAGCAGGCGCTTGACTGCCTTGAACTGGCTGGCAGTCTTGGGCTTGACCTTCATCTTCCATTTTTCCGGGACGATGGGCAGGTCGGCCAGCACCCAGCGCTTGTACTTGGCGTCGTACGCATCGGGCGGTGCGGTTTCCAGCAGGTGGCCAATGCACCAGGTGACCGTGACCCCCGAACCCACCCAACACCCGTCACCCCGTCGGCGCGCGCCGAGCACGGCGGCGATATCCTTGGCCTGGGAGGGTTTTTCACAGAGGAACAGCCGCATGGTCACCACATTCGTTGCATAGGTTGAATGTAAGCAGGATGCGCAAGAGAAGGGTGTTGAGCAAGCTTTATCTGGATGGATATACAGCAATTTGTGTGGGGGGAACCCGTGTGGGAGCGGGCTTGCTCGCGATAGCGAAGAATCAGTCGATGCATTCGGTGACTGACACTCTGCGTTCGCGAGCAAGCCCGCTCCCACACAAGCCCGCTCCCACAAGGGATCTACAGTGTTGCGGGATATCAGTTGTTATCGATATCGACGTGCCGGGTTTCCTTCAGGCACAACAAACCGACGATCAGGCTCACTCCGGTAATCACTACCGGGTACCACAGCCCATAGAAGATATCGCCGGTGTACACCACCAAGGCAAACGACACCGTCGGCAGGAACCCACCAAACCAGCCGTTGCCGATGTGGTAGGGCAGGGACATGGAGGTGTAGCGGATGCGCGTCGGGAACAGTTCCACCATCAGTGCCGCCAGCGGGCCGTAGCACATCGCCGCGATCAGGATCAGGGCGACGATCAGCACCACCACCATGCTCTTGTTGACCTGGGCCACGTCCGCCGCTTTCGGGTAACCAGCCAGCGTCACGGCGCCGCGCAGGGCGTCTTCGTCGTAACCGTCGATGCGAATATCACCGATGCTGACGTGTACGGCACTGCCGGCGGGTGCGGCTTGGCTGCTGTAGGGCAGGCCTTGTTTGACCAGGAAGGTCTTGACCTTGTCGCACGGGCTGTCAAAACGCGCCTTGCCCACCGGGTCGAACTGGAAGGTGCAGGTGGCCGGATCTGCCAGCACGGTGATCGGCGCCTGGCGGCTGGCCTGGTCCATCGCCGGGTTGGTGTAGTGGGCCAGCCCCTTGAAGATCGGGAAGTACAGTGCGGTGGCGAGCAGCAGCCCGACCATCAAGACCGGTTTGCGGCCCATTTTGTCCGACAGCCAGCCGAAGAAGATAAAGAACGGCGCGCCGATCACTACACTGATGATCAACAGCATGTTGGCCAGGGCCGGATCCATCTTCAGGAACTGGGTGAGGAAGAACAGCACATAAAACTGCGCGGCGTAGAAGGTCACGGCCTGGCCGGCGTTGATGCTGAACAATGCAATCAGCACCACCTTGAGGTTTTCCCACTTGCCGAACGACTCGCGGATCGGCGCCTTGCAGGTTTTGCCTTGCTCTTTCATTTTCAGGAACGCGGGCGACTCGTGCAGACTCATGCGGATCCAGGTGGAAATCCCCAGCAGCACGATCGATAGCAGAAACGGCAAGCGCCAGCCCCAGACTTCAAATTGATCGCCGGTGAAATAACGGCAGGCCAGCACCACCAGCAGCGACAGCAACAGGCCGATGGTCGCGGTGGATTGAATCCAGCTGGTGTGGAACCCACGTTTACCGGCCGGCGCGTGCTCGGCGACATAGGTCGCGGCGCCGCCGTATTCACCGCCCAGCGCCAGGCCCTGGAGCATGCGCAGCACTACCAGAATGATCGGCGCGGCAATCCCGATGCTTGAATAGGTGGGCAGCAGCCCCACGCAGAAGGTGGCCACGCCCATCAGGATGATCGTCACGAGGAACGTGTATTTACGTCCGATCATGTCGCCCAGGCGGCCGAATACCAATGCGCCGAAAGGGCGGACTACAAAGCCGGCGGCAAACGCCATCAGCGCGAAAATGAACGCCGTGGTGTCGTTGACCCCGGCAAAAAACTGTTTACTGATGACCGCCGCCAGGGCGCCGTAGAGGAAAAAGTCATACCACTCGAACACCGTCCCCAGGGACGAGGCGAAGATGACCTTTTGCGACTCCTTGCTGGTGGTCGTGGCGCCAGGTGTGGCGTTCAGGGGGTGAGCATGTTCTGACATCGGGTATCCCTCACAGTGATTATTTATTGTTGTTCCACTGTCGACGCCGTGTCGGCGTCGCTTTACCACGTCTCCTGTAAGAGACTTGTGGCATTCAGATTGCCGTGACCAGTTGTTTTTCCGAGTTGGGGCTCCTTGTTTGCGGGGACAGGATCAATTGCGCGGCTTTTTCCGCGATCATCAGCGTAGGCGAGCAGGTATTGCCGGACGTGATACGCGGCATGATCGACGCATCGGCGATGCGCAGGCCGGGAATGCCGTGGACTCGCAACTGTGCGTCGACCACCGCGTCCCTGTCGTTACCCATGCGGCAGGTGCCCACCGGATGGAAAATCGTGGTGCCAATCCGTGCGGCGGCTTCTTGCAGTTGCTCCTCGCTTTGCATGGCTTCACCGGGCAGGTATTCCACCGGGTTGAACGGGCGCAAAGCCTGGGCGCTGACGATGCGCCGGGTCAGGCGAATGGCGTCGGCGGCCACCCGCAAGTCTTCCGGGTGGCTCAGGTAATTGGGCTGGATCAGCGGCGCCGTCGAAGGGTCGGTCGAGCGAATATCGATGCGCCCGCGACTTTGCGGGCGCAGGTCGCAGACCGACGCGGTGAAGGCCGGGAACGCGTGCAAGGGTTCGCCGAAGCGCTCGAGGGAGAGTGGCTGCACATGGTATTCGAGGTTGGCCGAGATCTGTTCCGGGCCTGAGCGGGCGAAAGCGCCGAGCTGGCTGGGCGCCATGGACAGCGGACCGCTGCGGTCATAAAGATACTGCAGCCCCATGCCCATCTTGCCCCACACGGAGCTCGCGACCTGGTTCAGGGTCCGGGCGTTTTCCAGCGTGTAGATCAGCCGCAATTGCAGGTGGTCCTGCAGGTTGCCGCCGACACCGGGCAGTTCATGCAACACATCGATACCCAAAGGCTTGAGCACCCGCGCAGGTCCGATACCGGAACGTTGCAGGATGCCGGGTGAGCCCACGGCCCCCGCACACAGGATGATTTCCTGGCGGGCCTGCCAGCGGATCTGCTGTCCGTGCTGCCGGCCCAGCACCGTGCTGGCGCGACCGTTTTCCAGTAGTACGCGGTCGACTTCCACTTCGGTCAGCACCGTGAGGTTGGGGCGTTGGCGAATCGGCTTGAGAAAGGCCTTGGCCGCATTCCAGCGCACGCCGGCTTTCTGATTGACCTGGAAGTAACCACAGCCTTCGTTGTCACCCTGATTGAAGTCATCGATGCTGGCGATACCACTTTGCTTGGCGGCCTCGCGGAAGGCATCAAGGATCGGCCAATGCAAACGCTGCTGCTCGACGCGCCATTCACCCTGATCGCCGTGGAGTGGCGAGGCGCCGGCAAAATGATTTTCGCTGTGTTTGAACAGCGGCAGCACATCGTTCCAGGCCCAGCCGGGATTGCCCGCGGCGGCCCAGCCGTCGTAGTCGTTGGCCTGGCCGCGCATGTAGATCATACCGTTGATCGATGAACAACCGCCCAGCACCTTGCCGCGTGGATAGCTCAGCGCACGGCCTTGCAGGCCTTCCTGGGCTTCGGTCTTGAAACACCAGTCGGTGCGTGGGTTGCCGATGCAAAACAGGTAGCCGACGGGGATATGAATCCAGGGATAATTGTCGCGGCCACCGGCTTCCAGTAGCAGCACGCGATGGGCGGGATTGGCGGACAGTCGATTTGCCAGCAGGCAACCCGCCGGGCCGGCGCCTACTACCACGTAATCGTATTGCGCAGGTGCAATAGTCATCTGGGGGCTCGCTTGTTTTTCTTATTGGTTCCATCCTAGTTGTTAGTTTTCGTCTTAAAAATGTTAGTTTTTACCCAGCTGCTGTGCGTTTTTAAACAGTACCGTGCTCAAGGCTGAGAGGGGCGACATGTTCGACTGGAATGATCTGCGGTTCTTTCTTGAGTTACAGCGCAGCGGGCGTCTGCTTACCGCTGCGCGGCGTTTGAAAACCACGCATGCCACAGTGGCCCGGCATATCGAGGCCATCGAGAAAAGTCTCGGCACCGCACTGTTCGTGCAGCACGCCCAAGGGTATGAACTGACGCCGGCGGGCGAAGCGCTGCTCAAGCACGCCGAAGCCATGGAGAATGTAGCCCTGTTGGCTGAAGAAGAGCTGACGCATTCGGCCGCGCCTTTGGGCAAGATTCGCCTTGGCGTCGCCGAAGGGTTGGGGGTGATGTTCCTGGCCGGCCGTATGGGCGGTCTGTTCGAGCGCTACCCAGGGCTGGAAGTGGAGCTGGTGGCGGTGCCGCGTTTTGTCAGCATCCTCAATCGCGAGGCGGAAATCAGCATCCACCTGGAACGTCCCTGCGTAGACCAACTGGTCACGCGCAAACTGACTGACTATCGCCTGGCGCTTTACGCCAGCCGCAGCTACCTGGCGCGTACCCCGGCGATCGAGAAACGTGAAGACCTGGCCGCGCATGCCTGGGTCGATTACGTCGACGACCTGCTGTTCAGCCAGGAGCTGAAATTGCTCAGCAGTTTTTGCCGCAACCCCAGGGTGGTGTTCCACAGCACCAGTGTCATCGCCCAGCACCAGGCGGCACGTTCGGGGCTGGGGATTGCCGTGTTGCCCTGCTTCATGGCCGCCGCGGATCCGGACTTGGTGCCCCTGTTGCCGGAGGAAAGTATCCAGCGCAGCTATTGGATCAGTTCCCGGCGTGAGCTGCACAAGTCGGTGCGGTTACGGGTGCTGTGGGATTACCTGGTGGAATTATGTGCGAAGGAACAGCGACTGCTGTTGGGCCACCACACAAATCCAAGCAGATAGAGCTGTTGTGGCGAGCGGGCTTGCCCCGCGCTGGGCTGCGAAGCAGTCCCAGTAAGCCGAATGCGCTGTATCAGATACTCCGTAGCGACTGGTTTTGGGGCTGCTATCGCAGCCCAACGCGGGGCAAGCCCGCTCGCCACAGAGGAATTCGTCAGTTTCTGAAAGTTGTGTAGATACCTATGCCCGGAGGGAGAGGGGACTGACTGGAGTGTGCGTGAGCTGCACAAGTCGGTGCGGTTGCGGGTGCTGTGGGATTACGTGGTGGAATTATGTGCGAAGGAACAGCGGCTGCTGTTGGGCCACCACACAAATCCAAGCAGATAGAGCTGTTGTGGCGAGCGGGCTTGCCCCGCGTTGGACTGCGAAGCAGTCCCAGTAAGCCGAATGCGCTGTATCAGATACTCCGTAGCGACTGGTTTTGGGGCTGCTATCGCAGCCCAACGCGGGGCAAGCCCGCTCGCCACAGAGGAATTCGTCAGTTTCTGAAAGTTGTGTAGATACCTATGCCCGGAGGGAGAGGGGACTGACTGGAGTGTGCGTGAGCTGCACAAGTCGGTGCGGTTGCGGGTGCTGTGGGATTACGTGGTGGAATTGTGCGCGAAGGAACAGCGGCTGCTGTTGGGCCACCACACAAATCCAAGCAGATAGAGCTGTTGTGGCGAGCGGGCTTGCCCCGCGTTGGACTGCGAAGCAGTCCCAGTAAGCCGAATGCGCTGTATCAGATACTCCGTGGCGACTGGTTTTGGGGCTGCTATCGCAGCCCAACGCGGGGCAAGCCCGCTCGCCACAACAGCGTTATCTGCTTGAGAGTTGCACCACCTGGTGCACCTGCTCTCCACATGCGCGGGCGTCGTTGATCATCTTTTCAAATGGCGCGCTGACAATGTCGTCGTGGCTCAGCCAGCGGACTTTCTGGATCAGGCGATAGTGGTAGCGCAAGCCATCGTCGAGCGGTTCGCCATCGAGTTCCAGATCGTACCAGGGCGAGTGGACTCGACAGCCCTGGACAGGCTTGTGCATCTTTCCGCCCGTCAGGGTGAAGCTGTAGTCGAGGGTTTCCGGGTTGCCCAGATACAGATCGGCCAGTTGCCCGTTGCGGCGGTAGTTGATCACCTCATCCCATTTTTCTTTCAACGACTGGTCGCTATAGACGTAACCGTTGGCCAGTTTTTCCAGGGCGCGCAAGTCGGTCATGCTGGCGTTGACGGTGTAAACCTCGGGCAGTACAAAAGCGGTGGCCGGGCGGGAAACCTGACAGTCGCTGATTTCCCTGCCGAAGTTATCGCAGATGTCCTGGTCAGTGGCGGTGGCGCCTTGCCCACGGTCGGCGACGCTCAGTTGCATCAGGGGCAGATGACTGAACGTCACCGTGGCGCGGGTCGTGGCGTTGCCGTGCTTATCGTAGTGCACCTGTTTGTCCAGGCGAATGCTGGTTTCCGGGCGCTGCAGTGGAATATGCTCCTCACGCACTTCACCTTTGGCATTGTTTACCAGCACCCAGCGGTCCTGGATGTCGGGCAGGGTCTGGCCGGGCGCGAATATCGGATTGGTCGGGTCGAGCCACCACACCTGGCCGGCGACCTCTGCGCGCACGATCGCATGGTTCGGCGCATTGGTGCCCGGAATCAGCAGCGCCTCCACCACATCCCCGCGACTGACCCACGCGGTCTCGGCCTTGATCCCGCTGGCCTTGAGCATCGCAGTCAAAAGGATCGCCAGGTCTTTGCAATCGCCGTAGCCGTGCTGTTCGATCTCTTCCAGGTTGAAGGGTACATAACCGCGATCCGAAGCGCGCCAGTCACCCAGGTAGCGGTAGTGATCGTTGATATGCTGCATCAGGCCCGCGACCTGCTGTGCGGCTGGCAGGTCTTTGACGGCGGTGACGGCGGCGGCGCTTTCGGGCGGCAGGCTGGCCGCCAGAATCTGGTTATAGCGCTGGGCAAAACCGCCGAAGTACTGCTGTACGTCCAGGGTGCTGCCCACTTCGATACGCGGGACCAGGCGGATATAGGCTTTGCTCGATTCGTTGATGTAGTTGAGATAGATCGGGGCTTTTTGCTCGATGTCCAGGGTCTTGCGATTGGCCGCCAGCGTCACGGTGAAATCGTCCATCAATTCGCTGCGCCACTGGATCGGCCGTTCTGCGCTGAAACGTGCCTTGAAACGATCACGGCGCGCGGCGCTTGGACCGAATTGCAGGGCATGGTGGAACTCGGTCATTAACGGTTTGGCGGCGTAGTGTTCGCGTACCGTGTAGCGGACCCGGGTGCCGACCCGCAGGTTGGGAAAGGCCAGGGAGGTCTGTTTTTCACGGGAGAAACCCTGATCGGGATTCGGCGCGGTGCGCGTATCAATCTGCGCTTCACCCAGTGGCTGTGGCTTGCCGCCTGGCTGGGTAAACTCGGCGTGGAGCACTTCAAAAGCATCGGCTTCGGCGTAGTTGAAGTCGATCCGCGAGAGCATTTCTCGCCCGCTTGGCTTGAGGATGGTGTAGCGATACGTGGTGGTGCAATCGGTGCTGGTGTCGCGATTGAAGTGGCAGTGCAATTCGGTTTCGCTGGCCAGCGGCGCTTCGGTCATGGGTTGCAGTGCAGCGCACACGGCGTGGCTGACAAGCCCCAGGCTGGCGCAAATCAAAGGGCGGTAAAACGAAGAACGGTGCATGGGCGCCTCGGATGGAACAGTGAAACAGACACCCCGACGGGGCTCCGGAAGGCGCCGGATGATAATAGATCTCAACACCGAGGGCCAGTGTTGTCGGACAAGGAATCTGGATGAAAGGCCCGAGATAGAGCCTTTTTTGTTGTGAGAAGGGTCAGTTGAACAGCTCGAAGTCGGCACTGCCCATGCGTTCGCCGTTCACCAGCACATGCACCGTGTGCGTGCCGGGATAGTGCTTGCGGGTGGTCATGTCGCGAAGGTGTTGAGTGCGTCGTATCGGGTGCTGTTCACCTGCCCCCAGGGTAAAGGCCTTGAGCTTGAACACTTTGGCGGCGCTGTGTCCGGCGCTTTTGACGTAGTCGATGGCGTAGTCCACCACCAGCTTCTGTGGCGCGGCGGCGACGGACTCGAGGGTAAACGACAGGTTGATGCGTTCACCCAGGCGAATCACCCTCGGTTCGACGTGGAATTGGTGAATCCTGACCTCGGCCCTGGCACCGGCACCGATGATTGTCAGCGCCCGGGTATTACCTTGCTTGATCAGGCTGCGTAAGGCGTGGCGGACAATCCACGCCGTATGGGGATTGTCCAGCGACCAGCCTTCAAGCAGATCCAGAACCCAGTCCGGATGGTCTTTAGTGATGTCATTCAGGTGATTGGCCACGGACTTGCGCACATACAGGCTGCTGTCTGCCTTGAGGTTATCGAGAATCGACGCACACAGGCCCGGATCGGTTTGCACCCGGGCCAGGCGAAACGACCAGGGCAGTCGGGGCCGCGAGCCTTCACTGGCGAGTCGGCGGACGTGCTCGTTGTCATCTTGCGACCACTGTTGCATCACCGCCAGGGTGCGCTCGAAATCCTTGAGCAGAAAATGCCGAATGGCGAACTCGGCAGAGCCGAAGGTGGTGAAGTACTTGAGTGCTGCCATGGAGCGCTCGAAGTCATCAAGACCGTAATGCGCCACGTAATGCGGCAGGAACAGGCTGACGAAACCGCTGTTCAGGCGTGGCGCCAACGCATACAGGTGCCTGAGCGTTTGCGGGTAGTCCAGCGGGATCACCGCGTGCAGGCTGTCACTGACGCGGGCCATGCGCTGCATCACTGACAACGCGGCCAAATCCTGTTTGGCGTGCTCAAGAAACCCGCTGGCGTCGAACGCCGGGTACACCGCACTCATTTGCGTGGCGATGTGTTGCAGGCGTTCGAGGTTGAACATTTCCTTGAGGGCGGGGGCGCTTTGCTCGGTCATGGAGAGTCCGCAGGGTTGAGTGGGTACTGATCAAACGTTATCTACTATAGATACCAGCGGTATTCCCGTGCATGGATCTCTTGCTGGAACGCCAGATGATCCTGGCGTTTGTTTTCGCAATACACGTCGACAAACTCCGCGCCCAAGCCTTCACGCAGGATCGGTTGCGACTGCATGGCGCGCACCGCTTCAAGCATTTCCAACGGAAAAGCGTGGCCGCTGTCACGGTTCTCGTTCAACGGAGCGATGGGTTCCCGTGCAGCTTGCAGGCCATGTTCGAGGCCCACCAGGATCGCCGCCAGCACCAGGTAAGGGTTGGCATCGGCGCTGGCGAGTCGGTGTTCGATGCGCAAGTTGCGTGGGTCGGACTCCGGAATCCGCACGCAAGCGTCACGGTCCTCATAACCCCAACAGGCCTTGGTGGCTGCGTTGACCGTACCACCGAGGCGGCGGAAGGCGTTGTGATTGGGCGAGAAAATCGGCATGCAATGCGGCAGCAGTTCCAGGCACCCCGCCACGGCATGGCGCAACGGTTGCTGCTGGTGTGCCGCCAGCAGGTTGTTGCCTGCGGCATCGTAGAGGCTAACGTGCACATGCATGCCGCTGCCCGGATGTTGCAGGTACGGCTTGCCCATGAAACTGGCGCGATAACCGTGCTTGAGCGCCACGCCGCGCGTGCTGCGGCAGAACAGGGCAGCCCAGTCGGCGGCGCGCAGACCGTCGTCCAGGTGGCCGAAGTTGATTTCAAACTGGCCAGGGCCCAACTCGGCGGTGATCACCGTGATGTCGATCCCCTGGGCCTGGGCAGTCTGCACCATGTCGTCGAGCACCGGGGCGAAGCGCGAGAGCCGTTCGATGTGCAGCGTAGGCTGGTCGTCAGGGTCATCGCTCAACGGGTCGCGGGCGAATTGCGGCAGTCCGCCTTCGAGCTGTCTATCGAACAGATAGAACTCCAGTTCGAACGCGACCACCGGATGAATGCCCTTGCCGTGCAGGCGTTCAAGGACCTTGGCCAGTACTTCGCGGGGTTCGAATTCGATGGGCGCCGCGGTGCCGTCGGAGGTGATCAGCATCTGTCCCAACGGCTGTGCTTCCCAGCTCACTGGCTTGAGTGTGCCGGGCACCAGGCGCCGGTTGGCGTCCGGGTCGCCGTCGTGGAAGCAATAGTCACCGATCTTGAACAAGCCGCCCTGGGCTCCCAGCAACACGGCATTCTGCGGCAGCTTCAGAGGACTGCCGGTGGCGACCTTTTCGAGCATCTCCACCGGGTAGCGCTTGCCATAGAAATGTCCTGGAATATCCAGGGAAATCAGGTCCACATAACGCACGTCCGGATGATTCTGGCGAAACGTCCGTACTTCGGCCAGCAGCGTGGAGGATGGGCTTTTCACGGGGGGGCGCTCCTGGGTGTGCCTCAGTTATAGACCCACAGTACGCGGGTCGGCAGGTCGGTCAGATTGGCGTAGCGGCAATGGGCGAAACTGGCCAGATGGAAGCCGTCGCCGGGATCGAGGGTGACCGCTTCGGCCTCGCCTTCGACCCAAAGCGTCAATTGACCTTCCAGCACATAACCGGCCTGTTCGGCGCGGTCGCTCATGGTTTGCTCGCCGCTGTTGGCACCGGGCTCCAGCAGGCTGTCGAGGATCGAAAACGCGCCCTGCAGGCTCGGCGAGACCAGAATGTCGGTGATGCCATTGGCGTAGTACACCGTGCGCCGCTCGTTCGGACGGGTCACCCAATTCACCGCCTTGGGTTTGGGCAGGCTGTAGAAATAGGTGGTGGGCACGTCCAGCGCGTGGCTGATGGCGGTCAGATCGGCCACCGTCGGGCGCGACAGGCCGCGTTCGACCTGGGACAGGAAACCCACGGAACGCTCGATCTGTTGCGCCAGTTGGGCCAGAGTGAGCTTCTTGTGCTTGCGCAGGTCGTGGATCAGGATCGCCAGGGCGTCGAGTTCGGCTTGTTTGTCCATGGGAAAACTGGTGAAAATCTATTCATGAAATTTCATGAAAAATTACACGATTAATTTCATGGGTGCAATCACCGAGTGAAGAAGACCAGCGTCCCGGGGGCAAGCCTGCAGACATTCAGGTGAATGTTTGCAGGCGCCCGCGGTCGGAAGTTGGGTACGCATTATTCATTGAGGAGTCCCCATGAAAGCAACGTCCCTGATTGCCAGCTTGCTGGTCGCCGCGAGCTTGTCCGCTGCCAGCCTTACGGTGCAGGCCGAGGACAACCCGCAAAAAACCGTGGAGCCTTCGAACATCAATAACCGGGACCTCAAAGTCGGTGACCGCGCGCCGGGTATTCTGGTACGCAAGGAATCGGCGATTGGCGACTGGGAAAAGCGCGGCCTGAAGCAACCGGCTGAAGACAGTCAGTGGGCGCGGGTCAACGACCGCTATGTGTTGGTGAAGATCACCAATGGCACCATCCTCGATATCACCCCGACCAAATAATGCTACCGAGCGGGGTGGCGGGCGGTGGCCGTTCGTCCCGCTTGAACGAGGTATTGAAAAATTACATGCATGAATGCATAAAATCGCATTTTTTTCCGCTCTTCCTGAGGTAAGGTAGCTGCGCATTCCCACCCGCAATGGTCTGTGGAATGAATGCCTTCGCAGAAAGAGAGCAGGATGCTGACCACAATAAGAAACTACCCGCGCACCGTGAAGCTGCTGCTGTCGGCCACGCTGATGCTGACCCTGGCCAAGGCTATTACCTTTCCCTATATGGTGATCTACCTGTCCAGCCACTTTGCCCTGGGTATCAGTGAAGTTGGATTGGTGATTGGCAGTTCGCTGATTGTCGGCTCTTTACTCAGTGTATACGGCGGCTTTCTGGTGGACCGGGTCAACAGTTATAGGCTGTTGCTGGGCCTGAGCCTGCTGTTTGTGCTGGGCTTTGTCGGCACGCTGCTGGCTCGCGAGCTGTGGCTTTTCTACAGCTGCCTGATCCTGATCAACCTGGCCTATGCGGTGATCGACATCGCGGTCAAGGCCGGTTTTGCCAGCCTGTTGCCCCTCGAGGCGCGCAGCGAAGTGTTTTCCATCAAGTACACCCTGACCAATATCGGTTACGCCGTAGGGCCTTTTTTTGGGGCGATGATTGCCAAGGCCGATATGAGCCTGCCGTTTGTGTTGTCGGCGGTGCTGGGCGTGGGGTTTTTCCTGCTGTACTGGCGCTGGGGTGACCGGGCGCTTGCCACCGTTGATACCACGCAAAAGCCGGTGTCGTTCCTCGCCGTCGGCCGGGTGTTGTTGCGCGACCATCGCCTGGTGTGTTTCACCCTCGGCGGCTTGCTCAGTGCGGTGGTATTCGGTCAATTCACGGCTTACCTGTCCCAGTATCTGGTGACCACTTCCAGCGCGGAATATACCTACACCGTCATCAGCGCGATCTTGACCACCAACGCTGTGCTGGTGATTGCGTTGCAATATGTGATTGGTCGGCAGATATCTCACCGCCACCTGAGTCGGTGGCTGATCCTGGGACTGGGCATGTTCATGCTGGGGGTGATTGGTTTTGCGCTGTCCACCAGTGTGTGGTGGTGGGTGATGTCCATGGCGGTGTTCACCGTGGGCGAAATCATCGTGTTTCCTGCCGAGTACATGTTTATCGACCGGATCGCCCCGGATTCCCTGAGGGGCATGTACTACGGCGCGCAAAACCTTTCCAATCTGGGAGCGGCGCTGGGGCCGGTGTTATGTGGGCTGGTGCTGGCCAGCCTGCCGGCCCACTACATGTTCTACATGCTGGCGATGTTTATTGTCGGGGGAGGGATGTTCTACTTCATTGGTTCGTCGTTGCAGAGTCGCCAACCAGATTGAGCATGCCCACGGTGTTGCTTTGCAGCTCGTACCGCAACTCATCGACCATGTTCGCCACGTCTTGCGGAGTCTTGAGCTTGTTGACGCTGATTCCGGTGACCACCAGGTCCACGCGGCCACTGTCGGCGTCGAACACTTTCAAGGTCAGTGAGGCGTCGCGGCACAGGGTGAATTCGCAGGTCAGCGGTGACAAGCCTTCTTCAATGCAGTTACGCAGTTGGGCCAGGGTAAACATGCTGGCGCCCCTCAACGGCGACGCAACAACAGACCCAGCAACATACCCACGCCAGCCACGATCGCGATGCTGGCGAGGGGTTTGCGCCTGGCAAAATCACTGACCTCGTCGAGTGCCTTGCCATAGGTCTGTTGCAGTTGGCCGGCTGCCTGACGAGCGACTCCCTCGGTCTGTAGTTGTTCGTCATGGGTCAGTTCGCCGAGACAATCCTGGGCCTTGCCCAGCCATTTTTCCGCGCCGCCTTTAGCCTGTTCAGCTTTCATGGTGTTCTCCTTCTAGGGTATGAAAAGCCACGGCACAGGATCACAAGACCTGTGCCTACCCTTGAAGGTTAAGGAGTCAGCCGGCGTGCAATAAGGCGAATTTGCACTGATTGCTCTAGTGCATTTGCACCTTATTTTGCCGATTTGGTTCGGCGTTCGCCGGCAAACAGACCCCGCTCGCGTGCCCAGACGATGGCGGCGCTGCGGCTGTGTACGCCAAGTTTGGAGTACACCGTGGCGACATGGTTGCGCACGGTGTTGGGTGCGAGTTTCAGGCGTGAAGCAATCTCCTTGTCGGCCAGGCCTTCGCAGATCAACCCGAGCACGTCGCGCTCACGGGCGGTGAGGTCGGTGAAAGACACGTTCGGCAGATTGGGCCTGTTGACGCTTTTGGCATTGGCCAGCTTTTCAATCAGGGTCTGACTGAACCACGAGGCGTCCTGCATCACTTCTTCGATGGCGGTCACCAACTCCAGCTCTGAGCGCTTGCGCTCGGTGATGTCCATCATCACCAGCAAGTAACAGGTGGTGTCCTGAAGGGTGACGGTGTCGGCCGACACCACGCAGTCAATCACCTCCTTGCCTTTTTTACGGATCTGGAGGTCCTGACCGTCGAGGTGGCCGGCTTTCTCCAGGAGGGCGAACAACTGCGCGTAGGCGTTACCGTTATCAACAAAGTCGATGTCCGCGATGGATTTACCAATCAACTCTTCAGTGGTGTAGCCGGTGAGGTTCATAAAGGCTTCGTTGACGTCCACCACTTGTTGATTGCCCGCATCGCACACTAGGGTCGGTACCGGCGTCAGTCGGAACGACTTGGCAAAACGCTCTTCACTTTGGCGCAGGGCAATTTCGGCCTTGCGCCGAGGTTCCAGATCCGTGAAGGAAAACAGCATGCAGTCCTCATCGCTCATGTCCAGTGGCTGACCAGCGACAATCACCAATTTGCTGCTACCGTCAGGCAGTTTCAGTTCGGCCTGCATTTGCGGGATGGTCGAACCTTCGCCCAGGCGCTGGATCGCCAAGGCCTTGCGTTCGGCCTGCTCCAATACGTCGAGCTCGTACACCGAGCGGCCGATCACTTGATCACGGTTGTAGCCGGTCATTTCCAGGAAACCCTGGTTGACCTTGATGTAGCGCAGGTCACTCAAGCGACAGATCACGGCCGGTGCCGGGTTGGCGTTGAAGGTCTTTTCAAAGCGCTGTTCGGCGCTGGCCCATTCGGTGGCGTCACTCAAGATCAACACCAGCAATTCCGGCTTGCCGGCGCTGTTGGTGAGCACCAGACTGCGCAGGCGGTGCACCCAGGTCCGCTCGGGGTCGGCGGCTGGCGTGACTTCCACCACGACATCGCTGAACTCCTCACCGCTGGCGACTCGGCTCAACGGGTAACTATCCAGCGACAGCGAATGATTGTTGCGATAGCGCAAGGCAAATCGCTCGGCATATTCGCCGGTATTGGCACCCAGCGCGCTAATGTCGTCCAGGCCGTGCATGGTCAGCGCGGCCTCATTGGCCCAGAGAATGGATTGATCCAGCTCGGCGAGAATCACCCCATCGGACAGTCCGGAAATGATCTGCTGCAATTGACGGCGATTGGTTTCTGAGGCGAGGACGGCCTGGCTCATGGTTTCTCCGGGAAAAGGTCACATGAAAAGTACGACACCCTACCCTTACGATAGTGCAGGACATGTACATGCTCGATGGGACCGATGCACCCGGAACGCTCGTGCAATTGTCCAGGGACCGGAGCAAGCAGCAGGCCGAAAAGTGCAGGAGCCGAGCCTGCCTGGCTCCTGCGTGTTTTACGCCACGCTTGCCAAAGTTGGCCGATTCTGGGAAAACCCAGCGCTCTGAACCCAATGAGACTTGCCATGACCAACGAAACACTTCAAATCACCGATATCCGCCTGGGCGACGGCAAGGCCGTGGTAAAGGGAGCCCTGATCACCACGCAATACACCGGCACTCTGGAAGACGGCACGGTGTTTGATTCCTCCTGGGACCGGGGCAAGCCGTTTCAGTGCGTGATTGGGACGGGCCGGGTGATCAAGGGCTGGGACCAGGGATTAATCGGAATGAAGGTCGGCGGTGTCCGGACCCTGTTTGTGCCGGCTCACTTGGCCTATGGCGAGCGCACGATGGGCGCGCATATCAAACCCCATAGCAACCTGCGTTTTGAGATTGAGCTGCTGGAAGTGCTGACGCGGGATGATTGAAGGCGTGGGTTCGAGCGTCGACAGTGCCCTTGGGTTGGGATCTGTTGGATGTAACCTGAAAACGGACTGACCGTTCAACCCGACTCACTTGTACCGTCCTCGGTGCTGCTGGTACTGTACAAAAAACCAGTATTCGGTAGCCCTCCATGCAGTTGATCGAAAAGCTCAGCATTCTCGCCGACGCCGCCAAATATGACGCGTCCTGCGCCAGCAGCGGCGCGCCCAAGCGCAGTTCCGAGGGCAAGTCGGGGTTGGGCTCGACCAATGGCATGGGTATCTGTCATAGCTACACGCCTGACGGCCGCTGCGTGTCGTTGCTCAAGGTGTTGCTGACCAATTTCTGCCTCTATGACTGCCAATACTGCGTCAATCGTCGCTCCAGTGACGTGCCGCGTGCGCGGTTCAGTCCGGAGGAGGTGGTGACGCTGACCCTGGATTTCTACCGGCGCAATTGTGTCAGCGGGTTGTTTCTCAGCTCAGGGATTATCCGTTCGGCCGACTACACCATGGAACAATTGGTGCGGGTGGCCAAGCTATTGCGCGAGGAGCATGACTTCCGGGGCTATATCCACCTCAAGACCATTCCTGAAGCCGATCCGGCGTTGATTGCCGAGGCTGGGCGTTATGCCGATCGCCTGAGCGTGAATATCGAGCTGCCCACCGATCAAAGCCTGCGAACCCTGGCACCTGAAAAGCAGATCGGCTCGATCAAACAGGCCATGCAGACCATTTTTACGGGTGAGCAGACAGTACTTAACGAGCCGCGTGCGCCACGCTTTGCGCCAGCAGGGCAAAGCACGCAGATGATTGTTGGCGCTGACGAGACCGACGACAGCACCATTCTTCACGGGGCAGAAACACTGTACGGCAATTTCAAGTTGCGCCGGGTGTATTACTCGGCGTTCAGCCCGATCCCCAACAGCCCGAAAAGCGTACCCCTGGCCGCGCCGCCATTGATGCGCGAGCACCGTTTGTACCAGGCGGACTTCCTGCTACGCAGTTATGGTTTCCGCGCCAATGAGCTGTTCCAGGGGCCGGGCCACCTGGCGCTGGATATCGACCCCAAACTGGCGTGGGCTTTGGAGCACCGTGAGGTATTCCCGCTGGACTTGAACCGCGCCGACGCCACCTTGATCGCGAGGATTCCCGGTATTGGTCTGCGCACCACCGAACGTCTGGTGGAGCTGCGCCGCCAGCGCAGGATTCGCTTTGACGACCTGGCGCGGATGCGTTGCGTGCTGGCCAAGGCCAAACCGTTTTTCATCACCACTGATTACCATCCCCAACAGGCGGAAAGCACCAGTGTGCTGCTGCGTGAACAGTTGCGTGACCGTCCGCAACCACAACAGATGGGACTTTGGGGATGATCAGCCTGGAATGTGACAACCTTTTCAGTACCTGGCGGGAACAGGCGCGTTGGCTGCTCAGTCATCAGGTTGATCCCAGCCACGTCAGTTGGGGCAAGGCGGAAGTGGCGGACCTGTTTGCCACCGATGAGCAATATCCGCCGCACAACGGGCCCTTCCAGGCGCGCATCCCCAAGGCTTTGCTGGAGTTATTGGAAAGCGCCGCCTGTTATCGAGGCGAGCAGCGCTGGAGCCTGTTGTACGAGGTATTGTGGCGCGTCAGCCATGGCGATCGCACCGCGATGATGGCAGGTGACCAGTTGGGCAGCGAATTGCAGCGCCGGATCAAGCAGGTCCAACGTGAAGCCCACCACCTGCATGCATTTGTACGCTTTATTGCAGTGCCCGCGGCAGCGGGCCCTGAGTGGCCCGAATTCGTGGCCTGGCATGAGCCGGCCCACGACATTCTGCACAGTGCCAGCCAGCACTTTATCGGGCGCATGGGCCGGCATCGCTGGATGATCGCCACGCCGCTGGACGGGGTGTATTACGACGGCGAGCAGCTGATCCATCAGCGGCACTGTCCGCAGGCGTGGCAGCAACTGGCGCAAAATGTCGAGGACCCCCATGGCGCTATGTGGCTGACCTATTACAGCCACATTTTCAACCCGGCGCGCTTGAATCCCAAGGTCATGGAAGGGCATCTGCCGAGCCGGTTCTGGAAAAATTTGCCGGAAGGCAAGTTGATCCCGGGACTGATCAGCGAAGCACGTACCGGCAAGCAACGGGATGGGCAGGCGAAACTCGTCGCCGCGCGACCGGGTAAACGGATTTCAACCCCTGTCGGACTGGACCCCTCGTAGCAATCGAGCACCAGCGAGGCTGCGTCGATCAACAAAGTGTGCCTGGCGAGGTTCGGGTAGTTCGAGCAAGCCTGTTCCTACCTTGGTATGGTGCTGCTTGAGATATTTGTGTCAGCAAGGAGAAACCATGCCCACCGACGTTCGTCTCGCCCAACCCTCCGATGCCGAGGGCATCAGCCAGGTCATCCTGGCGGCCTTGCACAGCAGCAATGCGCAGGATTACCCGACGGATGTCATTGCGCGAGTGGCGAGCAACTTTACCCCCGAAGCTGTGCTTGAACTGCTCAAGCGCCGGATCGTGCTGGTGGCCACGCAGGCACAGGTGATCGTCGCCACCGCCGCCCTCGACGCCAATGTGGTGCGTTCGGTATTCGTCAATCCGGTGCTGCAAGGGCAGGGCATAGGTCGCTTGTTGATGACTGAAATCGAACTGCGCGCACGGGAAGCCGGGGTAACGGTGTTGAGTGTGCCTGCCTCCCTGACGGCCGAACCGTTTTACAGCACCTTGGGGTTTCACACGGTGCGGGATGTGTATCACGGTAACGAGCGCACCCTGGTGATGGAGAAGGGGCTGTTGTCACGTCACCCCATCGGCCCCTATCGTGATCGGCAGCACCGCGCCCAGGTGTCGGCTTTGTGGCAGGCGGTATTTGCGTATGACACCCCGCAAAGCCGGCCCGCGCTGGCGATCGATCGGAAGCTGGCGGTCGATGATGGATTGTTTTTTGTCGCCACGGATAAAAAGACCGTCATCGGTACCTTGATGGCGGGTTACGACGGGCATCGCGGCTGGTTGTATTCAGTGGCCGTGCATCCCGACTACCGCCGGCAGGGCCTGGGTACTTCGTTGGTGCGCCACGGTGAACAGGCGTTGAGCGCTCTGGGTTGCATGAAGATCAACCTGCAGATATCCGGGGGCAATGACGCGGTGGCGACGTTCTACGAGACGTTGGGCTACAGCGTGGAACCGAGGATCAGCATGGGCAAGACGCTCACGCAGAACATCCCCGAATAAACCAAAAAGCCCGGGCCGCGCGCAATACCATCAGTCAAGACTGAACAACCACCTTGTGGCGATACGGCGTTCCGGCAAGCCCCCTCGCCACAGAGGGGGGCATGCGGCTTTCTTGACTGAACAGGCGGGCTATTGGCAAAACAGCTTTTGGCTCAGACCTTGACGATCCAACCTTCTGGCGCTTCCACATCACCTGTCTGCACACCGGTCAGCTCTTTGTAGAGCTTCTGGGTCACCGGACCGACGTCTTTTTCGCTGAAGAACACGTGCAGCTTGTCCTTGTACTCGATCCCGCCAATGGGCGTGATCACCGCCGCGGTACCGCAAGCACCGGCTTCCTTGAAGTCCGACAGCTTGTCGATCAGCACATCGCCTTCGACCACTTCCAGGCCCAGACGCGATTTAGCCAGCTCGATCAGCGACAGGCGCGTGATGCCCGGCAGCACCGACGGCGAGTTCGGGGTGACGAACTTGTTGTCGTGGGTGATCCCGAAGAAGTTGGCCGAACCGACCTCTTCGATTTTCGAGTGGGTAGCCGGGTCCAGATAGATGCAATCGGCAAAGCTGGCTTTTTTCGCCAGGGAACCTGGCATCAGGCTTGCGGCGTAGTTGCCACCGACCTTGGCCGCGCCGGTGCCGTTTGGCGCCGCGCGATCGTAGCCGGAGATCAGGAAGTTGTGCGGGGTCAGGCCGCCCTTGAAGTAGGCTCCGACTGGGATGCAGAAGATCGAGAAGATGAATTCGGGAGCGGTGCGTACGCCGATGTTGTCACCGGTGCCGATCACGAACGGACGCAGGTACAGCGCGCCGCCGGTGCCGTAGGGCGGGATGAAGCGCTCGTTGGCGCGGACCACTTGTTTGCACGCCTCGATGAACGCCTCGGTCGGTACTTGCGGCATCAGCAGTCGGGCGCAGCTGCGTTGCATGCGCGCGGCGTTCTGGTCCGGACGGAACAGGTTGATCGAGCCGTCCTTGCAGCGGTAGGCCTTCAAGCCCTCAAAGCACTGCTGGCCGTAGTGCAAGGCGGTGGAGCCCTCGCTGATGTGCAGCACGTTGTCGTCGGTCAGGGCTCCTTCTTGCCAGGCGCCGTCTTTCCAGGTTTGGAGAAAACGTTTGTCGGTCTTGATGTAGTCAAAACCCAGGTTGTCCCAATTGATGCTTTCGTTACCCATGACACCCTCTATCTCTTTTCCACCGCCTGGTCGAAGGCTGGCGTGTGATTTATTTCCGGATGAGCGCAACAATACTGCATAACCCCGTGCGCCTGCATCCCCCTGTAGGAGCGAGCGTGCTCGCGAAAAAACCGAGGACGCCGGGTTTATTCTGGTTTCACGCGTTATCGCTGACGATTTTCGCGAGCAAGCTCGCTCCTACAGCGGGCCAGCATTACAGATGCAGGGCGTGGCCCAATGCGCGCAGGGCGGCTTCCTGGACGGCTTCGCCCAGGGTGGGATGCGCATGAATGGTGCCCGCCACGTCTTCCAGCCGCGAACCCATCTCCAGGCTCAGGCCAAACGCCGTGGACAGTTCCGAGACGCCAGCGCCTACCGCCTGCCAGCCGAGAATCAGGTGATTGTCACGCCGTGCCACCACCCGCACAAAACCGCTTTTCGATTCCAGCGTCATGGCCCGGCCGTTCGCGGCGAATGGGAAACTCGCCACGATACAGTCCAGCCCCGCGGCCTTGGCTTCGTCCGGGGTCTTGCCGACCACCACCAGTTCCGGATCGGTAAAGCACACCGCCGGAATCGCTGCCGGGTTGAATTCCCGGTGCTTGCCGCTGATCAGCTCCGCGACCATCTCGCCCTGGGCCATCGCCCGATGCGCGAGCATCGGTTCGCCGCTCAGGTCGCCAATCGCCCAGACGTTACGCATGCTGGTCTGGCAGCGGTTGTCGATCTTGATCGCCGCACCGTTCATTTCCAGGTTCAAGGCTTCAAGATTCCAGCCTTGAGTGTTGGGTTTGCGCCCGACAGCCACCAGCACTTGATCGGCGTCCAGCGCCAGGGTGTCGCCGTTGGGGTCGCGGACCTGCAGGCAATTGTCTTGAAAACCGCTGACGCTGTGCTTGAGGTACAGCGTGAGCCCCAACTGCTTGAGAGATTGCGCCACCGGTTGCGTCAGTTCGGCGTCGTAGGCCGGCAGGATGCGGTCTTGCGCTTCCACCACGCTGACTTCGGCGCCGAGCTTGCGATAGGCGATCCCCAGCTCCAGCCCGATATAACCTCCGCCGACCACGATCAGCCGTTTGGGCACGCGTGTTGGCGCCAGTGCCTCGGTAGAGGAAATCACCGCTGCGCCAATCGGTAGCATCGGCAGATCGACGCTTTTCGAGCCAGTGGCGAGCAACAAGTGCTCGCACTGGATGCGCTGATCGCCCACCGCCACGCTCTTGCCGTCGATGACCTTGGCCCAGCCGTGAATCACCTGCACGTTGTGTTTTTTCAACAACGCGGCGACGCCGGTGGTCAGGCGATCAACGATGCTATCCTTCCATTCCACGCTTTTGCGGATGTCCAGCGTGGGGACGTCGACTTCAATCCCCAGCGCCGAGCCCTGGCTGTGATGCACGGTTTGCTGGAACTGCTCGGCCACATGAATCAGTGCCTTGGACGGAATGCAGCCGATATTCAGGCAGGTGCCGCCCAGCGCCTGACCTTCCACCAGAATGGTCGGGATGCCCAGTTGGCCGGCACGAATCGCCGCCACATAACCGCCCGGGCCGCCGCCGATAATCAGCAGCGTGGTATTCAATGTCTGCGCCATGACTTACTCCAGGAACAGGCTGGCAGGTTGTTCGAGCAGACCGCGAATGGCCTGGATAAATTGCGCCGCGTCCATCCCATCGACCACCCGGTGATCGAAGGAACTGGAGAGGTTCATCATCTTGCGGATCACGATCTGGCCCTTGATCACCATGGGGCGTTCAACGATGCGGTTGACGCCGACAATCGCCACTTCCGGCAGGTTCAGCACCGGCGTGCTGACGATCCCGCCCAATGCGCCAAGGCTGGTCAGGGTAATGCTCGAGCCCGAGAGTTCCTCACGGCTGGCCTTGCCATTGCGTGCGGCATGGGCCAGGCGGTGGATTTCCTCGGCGGTTCCCCACAGGTTGCGCGCTTCGGCGTGACGCACCACTGGCACCATCAGGCCCACAGCGCTCTGGGTGGCGACCCCGACATGCACCGCGCCGAGACGAGTGATGACCTGGGCTTCGTCGTCATACCGTGCGTTGATCTGCGGGAAATCGCGCAACGCCACGGCCATCGCGCGTACGATGAACGGCAGCAAGGTCAGCTTGCCGCGTGTGGCCGCGTGTTTTGCATTGAGGTGTACGCGCAACTCGTCGAGGGCGGTGACGTCAATTTCTTCCACGTAGCTGAAATGTGCGGCACGTCGAGTGGCGTCCTGCATGCGCTGGGCAATCTTGCGGCGCATGCCGATCACCGGGATTTGCTGTTCGTCGCTGCGTTCGGCGTACGGGTTGGCCGTTGCCGTAGGATTCGCTGCGCCTTGTTGCAGGTAAGCGTCGAGGTCTTCATGCAGGATCCGCCCGGCGGGGCCGGAGCCGTGCACCAGGCGCAGCGGGATACCGGCATCCAGCGCATGCTTGCGCACCGCCGGGGAGGCCAGCGGTCGCTCAGCGGCCTCGCGAGCCACGGGCGCTTGCGCCGCCAGCGGTTTTGCCATCGGCTTGCTTTCGGCAACAGGTGCCGGGGCTTCTGGTTTCTGCGCCGGTTCCGGGGCGGTTTCTTCAACCATCGCCGACAGCGCCGACTCCTGGGTATTGCCCGCGCCTTCCACTTCAATGCTGATCAGGATGCTGCCGACGGCCATGACTTCGCCCGGCTCGCCGCCGAGGGCAATCACCTTGCCGTGGACCGGCGAGGGAATATCCACCATCGCCTTATCGGTCATGACGTCCGCCAGCACCTGGTCCTCCACCACCATGTCACCGACCTTGACGTGCCACACCGACAACTCGACTTCCGCGATGCCTTCGCCAATGTCCGGCATCTTGATAACGTGCGTGCCCATTCAGACCTCCATGACCCGTTGCAAAGCCGCGCCCACACGGGACGGGCCAGGGAAATACGCCCACTCTTGCGCGTGCGGGTAAGGGGTGTCCCAACCGGTTACACGTTCGATTGGCGCTTCCAGGTGGTGGAAGCAGTGTTCCTGCACCAGCGACACCAGTTCGGCGCCAAAACCACAGGTGCGAGTGGCTTCATGCACCACCACGCATCGACCGGTCTTTTTCACTGACTTGACGATGGTTTCCAGATCCAGCGGCCATAGGCTGCGCAGGTCGATGACCTCGGCATCGATGCCGGTTTCCTCGGCGGCGACTTGCGACACATACACGGTGGTGCCGTAGGTCAGCACGGTCACCGCCGAGCCTGGGCGGACAATCGCGGCGACATCCAGCGGCACCGTGTAATAACCCTCCGGCACCTGTGCTTGCGGATGTTTCGACCACGGGGTTACCGGGCGGTCGTGGTGGCCGTCGAACGGGCCGTTGTACAGGCGTTTAGGCTCTAGGAAGATTACCGGGTCATCGTTTTCGATGGACGCAATCAGCAGACCCTTGGCGTCGTAGGGGTTGGACGGCATCACCGTGCGCAGGCCACAGACCTGGGTGAATACCGCTTCGATACTCTGGCTGTGGGTCTGGCCGCCGTAGATGCCGCCACCGCAAGGCATACGCATGGTCAACGGCGCGGTGAACTGCCCGGCCGAGCGATAACGCAGGCGCGCCGCTTCGGAAATGATCTGGTCGGTGGCCGGGTACACGTAGTCGGCGAACTGGATTTCGGCCACCGGGCGCAAGCCATACGCGCCCATGCCTACCGCCACGCCGACGATCCCGCTTTCGGAGATCGGCGCGTCGAACACCCGCGAGGTGCCGTACTTGTTCTGCAAACCTTCGGTGCAGCGGAACACGCCGCCGAAGTAGCCGACGTCCTGGCCGAATACCACGACATTGTCGTCGCGCTCAAGCATCACATCCATGGCCGAGCGCAGGGCCTGGATCATGGTCATGGTCGTGGTAGTCATGGCGGTTTCCAGCTCGATATGAGTGTTGTGATCGTTCATGTCAGATCCCCAACTCCTGACGCTGGCGCTTCAAGTGCTCCGGCATCTCTTTGTAGACGTCTTCAAACATGGTCGCGGCGCTTGGAATCTGGCCGCCGGCGAGGGTGCCGTACTGCTCGGCGTCTTTCTGCGCGGTGAGCACTTGGGCTTCAAGTTCGGCGCTGACCGTGGCGTGTTCCTCTTCGGACCATTGGCCGATGCGAATCAGATGCTGCTTGAGGCGGGCGATCGGATCGCCCAGCGGGAAGTGGCTCCAGTCGTCGGCGGGACGGTACTTGGAGGGATCATCGGAGGTCGAGTGCGGGCCGGCGCGATAGGTGACCCACTCGATCAGCGTCGGGCCTAGATTCCGGCGCGCACGCTCGGCGGCCCAGACAGAAGCGGCATACACGGCAATGAAGTCGTTGCCGTCGACTCGCAGCGAAGCGATGCCACAACCCACGCCGCGTCCGGCGAAGGTGGTGGCCTCACCGCCAGCGATGGCCTGGAAGGTGGAGATTGCCCACTGGTTGTTGACCACGTTGAGGATCACCGGGGCCCGATAGACGTGGGCGAAGGTGAGGGCGGTGTGGAAGTCGGATTCGGCGGTGGCGCCGTCACCGATCCACGCCGAGGCGATCTTGGTATCGCCCTTGATTGCCGAGGCCATGCCCCAGCCGACACCTTGTACGAACTGGGTCGCGAGGTTGCCGGAAATGGTGAAGAAACCAGCATCCTTGACCGAGTACATGATCGGCAACTGACGGCCCTTGAGCGGATCACGCTCGTTGGACAGCAGTTGGCAGATCAGGTCCACCAGTGGCACTTCACGGGCCATCAGGATGCTTTGCTGGCGATAGGTGGGGAAGCACATGTCGTCGATGTTCAACGCCAGGGCCTGGGCGCTGCCGATGGCTTCTTCCCCGAGGCTCTGCATGTAGAACGACATCTTCTTCTGACGCTGGGCGACCACCATGCGGTTGTCGAAGATCCGCGTCTTGAGCATGGCGCGCATGCCTTTGCGCAGGATCTCCACGGGCACGCCTTCGGCCCATGGGCCCAGGGCCTGGCCCTGGTCATCGAGCACACGAATCAGGCCTTTGGCCAGGTCGGCGGTGTCGGCCGGTTCTACGTCGATGGCGGGTTTGCGCACCGTACCGGCGTCGGTCAGACGCAGGTAGGCAAAGTCAGTCTTGCAGCCTGGACGGCCGGAAGGCTCGGGAACGTGCAGGCGCAGCGGTTCGTATTGCTGGGTCATGGCTTTCTACGCTCGATCTTGTGAATTTCTTGTAGTGGGCGCGCTTAGCTGACAGTCAGTCCCCGGGTAGGGGAAATCCTGTCCTACAACAATCATAGGCCCGGCGTAGAAGAATATTTATCTCTGTTTTATTGCGTCCGAGATCATTTGAGGATAAAAAATCTGCATAAACATAATAAACAGGTGGTTTTATCTCATGCGCAAGCTGGACCGTATCGATATCGGGATTCTCAACAGCCTTCAGGAGAATGCCCGCATCACTAACGCCGACCTCGCACGTTCAGTCAACCTATCGCCCACGCCGTGTTTCAACCGGGTCAAGGCAATGGAAGAGTTGGGGTTGATTCGTGAGCAGGTCACGTTGCTGGACGCCGATTTGCTGGGGCTGCACGTTAATGTGTTTATCCATGTCAGCCTGGAAAAACAGAACGAGTTGGCACTGCAGCAGTTCGAGCATGCAATTGCCGATCGCCCCGAAGTGATGGAGTGCTATCTGATGGCCGGCGATCCCGATTATTTGATTCGGGTACTGCTGCCGACCATTCAGTCGCTGGAGCGCTTCATGATGGATTTTCTGACCAAGGTCCCGGGGGTGGCGAATATCCGCTCCAGCTTTGCCCTCAAGCAGGTGCGCTACAAGACGGCGCTGCCATTGCCGGCCAATGGCCTCAACCTGGGCACGTGAAATGTGGGAGCGGCGGTGCGACGATTCCACACTGGGTTGTGTATTTCAAAGATGGTTGAGGGGGATCTTCAGATACACCACACCATTATCCTCCGCCGGCGGCATATGCCCCGCGCGTACATTCACCTGGATCGCCGGCAATAACAGGGTCGGCATGCCCAGGCCAGCGTCGCGCTGGGTACGCATTGCCACGAACTGTGCCTCATCCACTCCGTCATGCACATGAACATTACCGGCGCGCTGTTCGGCGACGCTGGTCAGGCACTTGGCGCTGCGACCTTCGGGCGGGTAGTCGTGGCACACGTACAGCTGCGTCTGTGGCGGGAATGCCAAAAGCTTGCGCATCGATGCATACAGCTGGCGCGCATCGCCACCGGGAAAGTCGCAGCGGGCGGTGCCGACGTCGGGCATGAACAGCGTGTCACCCACCAGGATCAACTGGTCGTCGACCAGGTAGGCCATGTCCGCTGGCGTGTGGCCGGGCACATGCAGCGCCTGGACCTTGAGGTTGCCGATATGGAATACCTCGTCCGGTGCGAACAGATGATCGAATTGCGAGCCATCGGCGCGGAACTCCGGCTCCAGGTTGAACAGTCGCTTGAACACGTTCTGTACCTGGCTGATGAACTGGCCGATGGCGATCCTGCCACCCAGTTCCCGGCGCAGGTAGGGCGCGGCGGACAGGTGATCAGCATGGGCGTGGGTTTCCAGCAGCCATTGCACCTGCAGGCGGTGTTCGCGCACAAAGGCAATCACCCGGTCGGCTTGGGTGGTGTCGGTGCGCCCGGCGGCGGGGTCGTAGTTGAGTACCGAATCGACGATGGCGCATGGGCCGCCGTCTTCTTCATAGACCACATAGGTCCAGGTCGACGAGGTCTCGTCCAGAAAGGATTGAATCAGCGCGGGCATGACGGTAGTCCCTGGCGGCTAAAAAAAGCGTGATATTCATTTTATGTTTAAACATAATGTTTTGAGCTTAAGTGAGAGAAAGGACCGAGGCAAATGGAATCCAGTCTGAGTGAAAGTGAAGTTGCCCAGTTACGCGCGTCTGCGTCCAAGGCCTGCGCCTTGCTCAAGGCCCTGGCCAATGAAGACCGGCTATTGATTCTCTGCCAGTTGACCCAGGGCGAGCGCAACGTCGGCGAGCTGGAAACCATGACCGGCGTGCGCCAGCCGACGCTGTCACAACAGCTGGGCATCCTGCGCGACGAAGGGTTGGTCGCCACCCGTCGGGAAGGCAAATACATTTTCTACGGGCTGGCCAGCCACGAAGTGATCCAAGTGATGAAAACCCTCTCCGGACTGTACTGCGGGGCGGTGATAAAAAGCTGGGCGTGACGCCGTACGGCAACGACCCTTTTTGCGTTAACAGCGTGCAATGCTCATAAGAAAGGCCAGGACTATGAACGACCAACACTGTGGACCGACCATCAGTGGCGACATCGTGGTCATCGGCGGCGGCTCGGCAGGCATCGGCCTGCTGGCCAGCCTGCTCAAGCGCGATCCCCACCTGAACATCACCCTGATCGAACCCAACGACGAACATTATTACCAGCCTGCCTGGACCCTGGTGGGCGCTGGCGCCCATGACCTCCGCAAAACTGCCCGGCCGATGGCCCGGGTAGTGCCCGATGGCGTGACCTGGGTACAGGCGGCGGTCACCCAATTGCTGCCTGACGAACAGACCCTGGTACTCGACGACGGCCAGCGTGTGACGTGGAACAACCTGATCGTCTGCCCTGGCCTGCGCCTGGCCTGGGAGAAAGTCGAGGGCCTGGAGCAAACGCTCGGCCAGAACGGGGTGACCTCCAATTACAGTTACCGGCACGCCGCTTATACCTGGCAATTGGTGCAGCAGTTGAAGGCCGGCAAGGCGATTTTCACTCAGCCAGCCATGCCCATCAAATGCGCCGGCGCGCCGCAAAAGGCCATGTACCTGTCCTGTGACCACTGGCTCGGACAAGGTGATCTGAAAAACATCGACGTGGAATTCAATCTGGCGGGCGCTGCGTTGTTTGGCGTGGCGACCTTTGTCCCGCCACTGATGAACTACGTCGAAAAATATGCTGCGCGGCTGGCCTTCAACGCCAACCTGATCAAGGTCGACGGCCCCGCGCGCAAAGCCTGGTTCGAGATCAAGGACGCCCAGGGCAACCTCGGCATCGAGGAAAAATCCTTCGACATGCTGCACGTGGTGCCGCCGCAGGTAGCCCCCGATTTTATCCGCCACAGCCCTCTGGCGGATTCCGCCGGCTGGTGCGAAGTTGATCCCCACAGCCTGCAACACCTGCGTTACCCGCAGGTCTTTGGCCTCGGCGACGTGTGCTCCACCACGAATGCCAAGACGGCCGCGGCGGTGCGCAAACAAATCGTGGTGGTCGCGGAGAACCTGCTGGCCCTGCGCAAACAGGCACCGCTGCCGCTCAAGTACGACGGTTATGGCTCCTGCCCGCTGACCGTGGAGAAGGGCAAGGTGGTGCTGGCCGAGTTCGGCTATGGCGGCAAACTGCTGCCGACGTTTCCCCTCGACCCGACCGTGGCCCGACGCTCGGCATGGTTTCTCAAGGCGACATTGCTGCCGTGGTTTTATTGGAACGGCATGCTCAAGGGCCGCGAGTGGCTGACCCGTTTGTCCAAGGTGGATTGAGAATAACCTATGCTGCTGGCAAGTTTTTTTGGCCTGTTGATGGGGCTGATCATGGGATTGACCGGGGCCGGTGGCGGTATTCTCGGGGTACCGGCGCTGGTCCTCGGGCTAGGCTTGAGCATGACCACAGCGGCCCCGGTGTCATTGTTCGCGGTCGGTGCGGCGGCCGCCGTCGGGGCGATTGACGGTTTGCGCCATGGCTTGGTGCGTTACCGCGCGGCGCTGTTGATCGCTTTGCTCGGGGCGTTGTTTTCGCCGCTGGGTGTGTTTTTCGCCCATCAACTGCCGGAGAAGGTGCTGATGGTTTTGTTCAGCGCGCTGATGGTGCTGGTGGCGTGGCGCATGCTGCGGCGCGAGCAGGTCGAGGCCGGTCCAAGCGACCACGGGGCGGCCTCCTGGGGCCAAAAAAACTGCATGCTCAATCAACAGACCGGACGTTTCGCCTGGACCACCAAATGCACCGCGACCCTGGCGGCCTTGGGCGCGGTGACGGGCGCGGTCTCGGGGCTGCTGGGCGTGGGCGGCGGTTTTCTGATCGTGCCGGCG
This sequence comes from Pseudomonas mucidolens, assembly GCF_900106045.1. Taxonomy (NCBI): domain Bacteria; kingdom Pseudomonadati; phylum Pseudomonadota; class Gammaproteobacteria; order Pseudomonadales; family Pseudomonadaceae; genus Pseudomonas; species Pseudomonas mucidolens. The sequence continues at coordinate 1,380,934 of NZ_LT629802.1, forward strand.
TTCAAGCAACTGACCGATGTGCAGATGCGCGGCATTGTCGCCACGTCGCTGATGGTGATCAGCCTGATTTCCCTGGTCGGTGTGATCGGTGCGTTCCATGCCGGGGTGAGCATCGACGCGATGGGCTGGGTATTCATCGGCGCGAGCATCGTCGGCATGCTCGTCGGACGGCGCCTGGGCTCATTGATCAAGGCGGGCGTGTTGCAGGTCGGTTTCGCCAGCCTGTGTGGAGTGGTTGCAGTGGGCATGCTGTTCAACGCCTTCGCTCCTGCATGAGTGTTATCCGGCTTAATCCCTAAGTGGCGCGCCTTTGGCGAGGTAGCGTCCGACCGTCCAAAGGATCTGGCATTCGCCTCCAAGGCAGCGTATGACACCGCCGGCGCTCTTTCGATAATCGCCTCCGACATCAAGTCCCTGTTGCGGAGCGCGCCATGCATAACAATAAGAATGCCCCACGTCGTCTGTTGCCTGTGTTTATCGTCAGCCTCGGTCTGAGTTCGGTGGCCGAAGCCGAGATCGTGCTGTATGACAAGGACGAAACCACGTTCTCCACCGATGGCTACATCAACGCCTTTTACGTCAACAGCGACGTCGACCGTGCCGGCGAACAGTACGATCGCCGTCAGGCCCGGGTGAAGATGGGGTTTCTGCCCAACTACCTGGGCTTCAACATGGGCAAGCAGGTCGACGACCTCAAGCTCGGCGCCCGTGCGTCGTTCTGGGTCACCATCAACGACAGCGAAACCAACGGCACCGACACCGCCATCGACGTGCGCCAGTTCTACGGCACCGTGGCCAATCCAGAGTGGGGCGAAGTGTTGATCGGCAAGGATTTCGGCCTATTTGCCCGCTCCAACATCCTGCTGGACGAGCTATTGGCCGGCTATGGCCAAGTCAGCGACAGCCTCGGTTTGGTGGACGGCGGCGGGGTGTCGTTTGGCAATATCGGCAGCGGTTATCCCTATCCGTTCCCCACGTCGCAAATTACCTACCGCACCCCGTTGATGGACGGGCTGCGGGTCGCCGTGGGCATCCTGGATCCGGTGGACACCAACGACAGCAGTCCGCTGGGCAAGGCCTACCAGAAAAACCCGCGCACCGAGAGCGAGGTTACCTACCAGTTTGACGTCGGTGGAGCAAAGATCTACAGCTGGCTCAACGGCAGCTACCAGACCTCCGACAACACTGACTCGACGGTGGAGTCAGTCACCTCCAAGGGGCTGGGCTACGGCGTACAGGCGAAAATCGGTGGTTTGTCGCTCACAGGCTCAGGTTTCCAGGCCAAGGGAATCAATCCGTTTTTCACCAACAATGCTGGCGAGGCAACATTGCGCAATGTCGACAGCAATGGCTACCTGTTGCAGGGCTCATACAAGCTGGGCAAGAACCGCCTGGCGTTGTCGTACGGCAAGACCAAGGATGACGGCAACGGCGTGGTCGGCAGCGGCGCGGATTATGAAACCCGTGGCATTGCCTTGTTTCATGAGATCAACGACAACTTGAAATTGGTGGCCGAGTACAACCAGTTCCAGATCGAGGGGCATGACAGTGATGCGCAAAATGAGGATACCGATACCTTCGCGGTCGGGGCCGTGCTGACCTGGTGAGGATGTGGAGCAGCACGCCCCGAAGTGTCTGCCAATCCCTGTGGTCATGTGACTTGCCTCTGGTCATGTGACTTGTCTGTGGTGAAAGGCTTGTCCGTGGCGAGGGGGCTTGTCCCCCGTTGGGCTGCGCAGCAGCCCCAAAACCGGGCGCCGAGAATTGTCTGATACACCGCGTTTTTCCTGACTGGGGCTGCTGCGCAGCCCAACGGGGGACAAGCCCCCTCGCCACAGACAAGCCTCTCCCGCGTGCCGCCCCTTGCCACGGAAGGGGCGACGTCTCTCCTCCCTTGGGACCCCCAACCCGCTACCCAAGTAGCATAGGTCGCCACTCTGCGGCTTCGTACACTTGAGCTTCAACGGGGAGGGGCGAGCATGCATCAGGTCCAGAACGAAGGCGTCGTCACCGCCATGTCCCAGGCCTCCGACGCCCAGCAGGTGGCCGAGGAGTTGGCGCGCCAGTTGCTGCATCCTTACCTTGGCTTCGTGCTGTTCTTTTGCTCCGCGACTTACGATCTCAAGGCCCTCGGCCAGGCCTTGCAGCATAGTTTTGGCGGCATTCGCCTGGTGGGCTGCACCAGCGCCGGCGAGATCACGCCCCAGGGCTATGGGCGCAATTGCGTGACGGCGGTGGGCTTTGATCATCGGCACTTTTCCATTGCCACCGAGTTGATCGACCAGGTGGCGCGCTTCAGTCTGATTGACGCCCAGCAAATGGTCGAGCGCCTGGTGGGCGGGTGTCGCAGCAATACCCTGGCACCGATCAAGGGCAACAGCTTCGCCCTGACGCTGCTGGATGGCCTGTCCAGCCGCGAAGAAATGGTCCTCGCTGCCTTGAGCGCGGCGCTGGGGGATATCCCGCATTTCGGTGGCTCGGCCGGTGATGACAACCACCTGACCCATACCCACGTGTATTTCGACGGTGCTTTCCGCAACGGCGCGGCGGTGGTGGTGCTGGTCAACACCTGGCTGGATTTTGAGGTATTCACCACCCATCACATCCTGCCCCAGGCGCAGAAGCTGGTGGTGACCGGTGCCGACAGCACTTCGCGCCGGGTCTTCGAACTCAACGCCGAGCCGGCCGCCGAAGAATACGCGCGGCACATCGGGGTGTCGGTGGCGCAATTGGATCACCGCCTATTCGCGGCCCATCCCTTGGCGGTTCGCATCAATGATCAGTACTACGTGCGCGCGATCCAACAGGTCCACGAGGACTTGAGCTTGAGTTTCTACTGCGCCGTGGAAAACGGCATCGTGCTCACCGCGATGACGCCGGGCCCGATCCTGCCCAATCTGCAAACCCTGTTTGACGGCTTGCAGACACGGCTTGGCGATTTGTTGCTGACCATTGGCTGCGACTGTTTCCTGCGCCGCCTGGAGCTGGAGGATCACGGCACCCTGGAGCACATCGGCGGTTTTTTACGCGAGCAACGGGTGCTGGGGTTCAACACCTACGGAGAACAGTTCAATGGCATGCATATCAACCAGACCTTCACCGGGGTCGCCATTGCCCGTGGGCGCGCCCTTGGACAGCGCTGAACTCAACGCCCACATCAGCGCGTTGCAGCAGGAAAACCACAAGCTACGACGCATCAACGCTGCACTGATCGAACGCGTCGAATCGGGCGTGGCCCGTGGCAATGATCCGTATGCGGTGTTCCAGCACTCGGTGGTGCTGGCCGAGCAGGTCCGGGAACGCACCGATGCGTTGAACCAGGCCATGGCGGAACTCAAGGCCAGCAACCAGTTGCTCAGCGACGCGCGGTTGCGCGCGGAAACCGCGCATCAGCATTTGATCGACGCCATCGAGAGCATTTCCGATGCCTTTGTGTTGTTCGATCAGCAGCAGCGAATCGTGTTGTGCAACAGCCGTTTCAAGGCCTTCTGGCGCAACAGTCAGGTTCGGCTTATCGCGGGCATGCGGCTGGATGAGGTCAAGCGGCTGATGTCCACGACCGGATTGTTTGCCGAAGAAAGCCGTGGGCAGGACCAGGGCAACCTGTTCTACCGCCTGCACAACGGTCGTTGGTTGCAAGTCAGTGAGCGACCGACCCAGGACGGCGGCCGTGTGTTTCTGTTTACCGATATCACCGACGTCAAGCGCAGTGAAACCGCGCGCCGCGAACACGCGGTGGCGCAGAAGTCTCACCTGTTGCAGCGAGCGGTGGATAACCTGTCCCAAGGCGTGGCGATGGTCAGTGCCGAAGGCGTGCTGGAGTTGTGGAACCGGCGCTTCCTGGAGCTCAGCGGCCTGGCGCCGGTAGCCGCCCACCGGTTGTTTGCCGAGGTGATCGCCGACAGTGAATTAAACCTGCTGACCCCGGCCAGCCGCGATGCCAAGGGTCGCCTGGTGCAAGAGTGCGAGCAACGCCTGATGGACGGCCGGGTCCTGGAAATTCGCACGCATCCGCTGCCCACCGGTGGTTTCGTCAATACCTTCACCGACATCACCGAACGCTACCGGCACGCCGAAACCCTGAGCGAAAGCGAGCGCTGGATCCGCCTGATCACCGACCATGTACCCGCGTTGATTGCTTACCTCAACGCGGATCTGGTCTACGAGTTCACCAATAAAGTCTATGAACAATGGTACTGCTGGCCGCGCGGCGTGATGCTTGGCCAGAGCCTGCGCGAAGCCCACAGCGAACAGCATTACCAGCGGCTGGAAGCCTACGTCGCCCGGGCGCTGGCGGGGGAGAGCGTGACCTTCGAGTTTGCCGAAACCAATATCAACAACCAGGAGCGCTACATGCTGCGCTCCTACGTGCCCAACCGCCTGCCCAGTGGCGAGGTGGTGGGCATTTTTGTGCTGATCCGCGATATCACCGAGCGCCGTCGTACCGCCGAGGCGCTGCATCAGGCGTACCAGAACCTTGAGTTACGCGTGCGCGAACGGACCGCTGAGTTGACTTCCCTCAACGACCAACTGCTGCGTGAAATCGATGAGCGCCGCCGAGTCGAGTCGCGCCTGCGAGAGGCCAAGCTGGAAGCCGAGCAGGCGAACCTGTCGAAAACCAAATTCCTCGCAGCGGTCAGTCATGATCTGCTGCAACCGCTCAACGCCGCACGCTTGTTTACCGGCGCCTTGCTTGAACGCCGTGAGCCCATGGCCAACGCGACGCTGGTACGCAACGTCAGCAACTCCCTGGAAGATGTGGAGAATCTGCTGGGCACCCTGGTGGATATTTCCAAACTCGATGCCGGGGTGATCAAAGCCGATATCGCACCGTTTGCCCTCGACGAACTGCTGGACAACCTGGCCGCCGAATACACTCAAGTCGCTCGCAGTGAAGGACTGGCGTTGCATTTCATCCGCTGTTCGGCGTTGGTACGCAGTGACATCCAGTTGCTCGCGAGGATTTTGCGCAACCTGTTGAGCAACGCCATTCGTTATACCCGCCAGGGCCGTGTGGTGCTCGGTTGTCGCCGCCGTCAACAACGCTTGTTGATCCAGGTCTGGGACAGCGGCATGGGTATTGCCGAGAACCGTATGGAGGAGATTTTCGAGGAGTTCAAGCGCGGCGATGTGCAGCGCCCGGACCAGGACCGTGGTTTGGGCCTGGGCCTGGCAATCGTGGAGAAAATCGCCGGGATCCTCGGGCACCGGATCTGCGTGCGTTCATGGCCGGGCAAGGGCTCGATGTTCTGTGTCGAGGTCCCACTGAGCGCCACCGCGCCGAAGTCCTTGCCGACGCCTGCCATGGGCGAGTCGCTGCTTGAGCGACTGCAAGGCGCGCGGGTCTGGGTGTTGGACAATGATGCGGCGATTTGCGCCGGTATGCGCACGTTGCTGGAGGGCTGGGGCTGTGAGGTGATTACCGCCTTGTCGGAACAGGACCTGGCGCGGCAGGTGGACAACTATCATGCCGACGCCGATTTGTTGATCGCCGATTATCATTTGGACGATGAGCAAAATGGCCTGGACGCGGTAGCCAGGATCAACGCACGGCGGGCCAGCGCCATACCGGCGATGATGATTACGGCCAATTACAGCAATGAACTCAAGCAGCAGATTCGGGAGCTGGGGCATACGTTGATGCACAAGCCGGTGCGGCCGATGAAATTGAAGATGGCGATGGGGTATTTGCTCGGGGGGGATGAGGTCAAGAGCCGCCCCTCACCCTAGCCCTCTCCCCCGAGGGGAGAGGGGACTGACCGAAGTGTGCTGAGAAAATGTGCGACCTGAAAAACCGTTTTGATTGTGGATTCAAAGCCGTTCTTTCAGGTCGATAAATGTCTGGAATATCCCCCATTCAATCCCCTTTCTCCAGCGGGGAGAGAGGACTGACCGAAGTGTGCTGAGAAAAATTTGCGACCTAAAAAACCGTTTTGATTGTGGATTCAAAGCCGTTCTTTCAGGTCGATAAATGTCTGGAATATCCCCCATTCAATCCCCTTTCCCCAGAGGGGAGAGAGGACTGACCAAAGTGTGCTGAGAAAGTGTGCGACCTGAAAAACCGTTTTGATTGTGGATTCAAAGCCGTTCTTTCAGGTCGAGAAATGTCTGGAATATCCCCCATTCAGTCCCCTCTCCCCTCTGGGGAGAGGGCTAGGGTGAGGGGTGGTTCTCAAGCCAGACAAAAAAACCACTCACACCCCCTCATCGCCTGAGATAAGACCCGAAATCAATGTCCCCCGCGCTCAAGATCGCCTGCACCCGATTATGCACATTCAACTTGCGCAAGATCGCCGACACGTGCGCTTTCACCGTCGTCTCGGCAATCTCCAGCGTATACGCAATCTGTTTGTTCGATTCACCCTTGGTCATCCGTTCCAGCACCAGCAACTGCTTGCGTGTCAGGGCCTGGAGCAGTTCCGGGGCGAAGGCCGGATTGTCATGCATGCGCCGGGTGTTGCTGGTTTTCTGGGTGCGGATGATGTCCGGTGGCAGATAGACGTTGCCATTGAGGATTTGCTGGATCGCCTCGGTCATCTGCGCCCGAGGCGAGGACTTGGTGATAAAGCCGACCGCGCCGTAGGTGATGGCTTGCAGCACGATCTGCTTGTCCTGCTCGGCGGACACGATCACCACCGGGATCGTTGGCGCTTCGTTACGCAAGTTGATCAAGCCATTGAGACCGTGCATGCCCGGCATGTTCAGGTCCAGCAGGATCAGGTCCAGGTCGTCGTGCTCCCGGGTCAGGGCCAGGGCGCTGTCCAGGTCGGCGGTTTCCATCACGTCACTGCCGGCGAAACCATCGCTGATGACGTTATGGATCGCTTCGCGAAACAGCGGGTGATCGTCGGCAATCAGAATCTTGTACATGGCCGTTCACCTTCTTGTTGTGGGTATTTATTCAAAGGGTTCGGGTGTCGCAGCCATCACTGGCAGTTTTGCCGCTTCCCACGCATCCAAGCCATCGCGATACCAATACACAGAGGTATAGCCCAGATTGGCGGCTCGTTTTACCGCGTTCCAACTCAGCCAGCAATCGGAGCGACAGTAGAAGACCAATGGATGCGACAGGTCGCCTTCGGTGAGTTTGTACAGATGACGCACGAAATACTCGCGCCATTCGGGCGAGAGGTCGCCATCGCCGGTATTCGCCAGCCAGTGGCTGCCGGGCAGGTTGGCATGGGGCTGGTCTTCGATGAAGCGACCTTGCAGCCATTGGCGGCGGTAGACGTCGATCAGTAACGGCTTGGGCGTTTGACTGAGTAGGGTTTGCAGCGCCGGAGTGTCGACAATCGTTGCCCCCGGCAGGTGCCCGGGCGTCGGGCTGCGGTACAGGCCGATGCGATAGCCGTCGGTGGAAAACAGCGCAGGGCCGGCCTGTGCGTGGCTGATGAGCAGGCACAACAGCGCCAGAAGTGGCAATCGAGCGGGCAGCATGGCAGGTCCAGTCCTTATCGTTATGCGTCCATTACACGCCAGTCGCGGTGCATTGGGAATGCGACGATAGACAGGAAAACCAGTACCAAAGTAGTAGCCCGCGCCGAGTCGCGGGGTTCTAGCATGGACGGTAAATACAGCTCTTGGAGGCGCCATGAATATTCTGCTGGTGGATGATCACGCCGTCGTGCGCCTAGGTTACGCCAGCCTGTTGCGCAGTCTGCTGCCAGGTCTGCACGTGCGCGAAGCGGCCAACGGCGAAGAGGCGTTGCAGCGGGTGCAGGAAGCGGTGCCGAACCTGGTAATCATCGGCTTCGGCTTGCCGGGCATCAGCGGCCTGGAAACCACCCGTCGCTTGCGCCAGCGCCTGCCGCAATTGCGCGTGCTGTTTTTCAGCCAACATACCGAGTTGTCGTTGGTGCGCCAGGCGCTGGAGGCCGGCGCTTCAGGCTATATCACCAAGGGTGCGACGCCTGCGGTGATGAGCGAAGCGGTGCAACGCATTCTCGACGGTCATACTTATATCGAACAGGCGTTGGCCACTGAGCTCGCCTATCATCCGGGCGATCATCGCTTGCAGGGCATGACTGCGCGTGAGCTGGAGATTTTCCTGATGCTCGCCAAAGGCACACCGACGCGCTCCATCGCCGCGCAACTAAGCCTGAGCAGCAAAACCGTGTCCAACTACCTGACCTTGCTCAAGAGCAAATTGCAGGTTACGTCCCATGCCGAGTTGGTGCATGTGGGTATCGACATGGGTGTGGCGCACACCTTTTCACTGTAGGAGCGAGCTCGCTCGCGAAAAATGCACGGGCGCCGCGGGCTATTTGCGACCGCTGCGTCATCGTTCAGGTTTTCCGCGAGCAAGCTCGTTCCTGCGGTCCCGGGTTAGCGGTCCCAGGTGGTCGGGCAGTCGGTGCAGCCTTCCATATTCGCATCCTGGAAATTCGCATAGTGCTGGCGGGTCCCGCTGAGAGTCGCCTGTTCGAGGTTGCTCTCACCGAATTTGGCTTCCTGCAGGTTGGCATCACTGAGATCGGCGCCTTGCAGGTCGGCCTTGCTCAGCCAGCTCATTTCCAGGTCGGCGGCCCGCAGGTTGGCCTTGTGCAGTTTGGCCCCGGACAGGCGGGCGAATTGCAGATAGGCCGCGCTGAGATTGGCGTTTTCGAACTGTGCGCCCTGGGCAAACATACCCCAACCCTGCACGGCAACCAGGGTTGCACCGCTGAAGTCGGCCAGACGCAGGTTGCTTTGTTGCAGGCTGGCACGGGTCAGGTTGGCGCCTTGTAACTGAGCTTTTTCCAGATTGGCCAGATCGAGGTTGGCATGGCGCAGGTCGGCGTCACGCAAATCGGCGCCAGCCAGGTTCATCTTGCTCAAATTCTGGTTACGCAAGTTGGCGCCTCTGAGGTGGGCGCCGGGGCATTGGCTGTGCTCGGCGATGGCGCAGCCATTGATGATCAGCGGGTCACCCTCGTCGGCATGGGCGAGGGGCAGGCTCAGGAGCAGTAGCAAAGGCAGGTATTTCATCACAACACCTCGTCGGTGGAGGAACGCATTGCGTAGATACCGTCTGCAAGCGCAAGGCCCAAGACGGTATCTACGGCGGTTTCTATCTAGTTTTTGGCGGCCTGCATGTCCCAACTCGGGATCTTGAACACCCAGAACGACCCACCTTGCGCCACCGGCTTGGTCAGCTCAGCCATGTCGCCACCCCACAGCGGGACCGCGCCGCCATAACCGACGGTGACGCCAATGTACTGCTCGCCATCCTGTTCCCAGGTGATCGGCGGGGAGACGATGCCGCTGCCGGTCTGGAACTTCCACAGCTCCTTGCCGGTTTTCGCGTCGAAAGCCTTGAAGAAACCATCTCCAGTGCCGGTGAACACCAGGTTGCCCTTGGTGGCCAACACGCCGGCCCACAACGGCAGTGATTCCTTGTGCTCCCACACCACCTTGCCGGTCGTCGGGTTCATCGCCCGCAATGTGCCGACATGGTCGTCATACATGCGCTTGATGCGGAACCCCATGCCCAGGTAGGCCGAGCCTTTCTTGTAGTTGACCTCTTCGGTCCAGTATTCCTCTTTCCATTGGTTACCCGGGATGTAGAACAGCCCGGTGTCCTGGCTGTAGGCCATGGGGTTCCAGTTCTTGCCGCCGAGGAATGGTGGCGAGACCTCCACCGGCTTGCCCTTGGTTTCCCCCGGCAAGGGCTTGGCCGGACGCTGGCCTTCGTTCTCCACGGGCCGCCCGGTTTTCAGGTCGATGTGGCTGGCCCAGGTGATGTTGTCGACGAACGGGAAGGCGTTCTGCAGTTTGCCGTTGTTGCGGTCCACCACATAGAAGAAACCGTTGCGGTCGGCATGGCCGGTGGCCTTGACCACTTTGCCGTCCTTGTCCTTGTAGTCGAACAGCACCAGTTCGTTGTTGCCGGAGAAGTCCCAGGCATCGTTTGGCGTGTGCTGGTAGAACCACTTCACTTCGCCGGTGCTCGGATCGACACCGACTTGGCCGGAGGTGTAGAGGCTGTCGAAATCGTGAGGGTTGCCGTCCTTGGAGGTTCGCGCCCAGGTGTTCCACGGGCCAGGGTTGCCGGCGCCGACGATGATGGTGTTGGTTTCGGGATCGAAACTGGCGCTCTGCCAAGGCGCGCCGCCGCCATGGCTCCAGGCTTCGACCTTGCCGGTTTCGGTGGTCGGATCATCTGGCCAGGACGGCGCCTTGACGTCACCGGTCGGGGTGCTGTCCTTGCCGTTGAGACGACCCATATGACCTTCGACAAACGGCCGCATCCACACTTCTTCACCCGTGTCCGGGTCACGTGCATACAGCTGGCCGACCACGCCGAATTCATCACCCGAGCTGCCGTGGATCAGCAGCACTTTGCCGCTGACTTTGTCTTTGATCAGCACCGGGGCACCGGTCATGGTGTAGCCGGCGGCGTGGTCGCCGAACTTCTTGTTCCACACCACTTTGCCGGTATTTTTGTCGAGGGCGACCAGGCGCGCATCGAGGGTGCCGAAGTAGATCTTGTCGCCGAAGATCGCGGCCCCGCGGTTGACCACGTCACAGCAGGGACGAATGTTGTCGGGCAGGCGGTGGCTGTAGGTCCACAGGCGCTTGCCGGTCTTGGCGTCGAGGGCGAAGACCCGCGAATACGAGCCGGTGACGTACACCACGCCGTCGCTGACGATGGCCTGGGATTCCTGGCCGCGTTGCTTCTCGTCACCGAACGAGTAGGACCAGGCGGGTGTCAGCTTGAACACGTTCTTGTCGTTGACTTGGGCCAGCGGGCTCCAGCGCTGGGCATTGGTGCCCATGCCGTATTGCAGCACATCCTTGGTGCTCAGGTGATCGTTGGCAATGTCTTCCCACGTGACGTTATGGGTCGGTTTTTTTGCAGGGACGGCGGCGAAGCCTGTCGCACTCAAGGACAGGCTGCCGACCAGCAGAAAAGCCTGCACGGCAAGGCACAGCGGCGAAAGGGCGGGGAGCGATCTTATTGTCATGGTTGCAGTTCCCAGTGGAGGTTTTGGCCTGCACAGGTTGCTGTCTGGAAGGGGTTGGCGCCTACGGAAAATATCCCGGTGTCGCCGGGATAATTTCCCGAACCGCATCTGATTTGGAAGTGCTCCACAAGCCCTACTACCAAGGGAGTAAGGGCCGGCCACCAAAGCAGCATACGGCGCTTGGCGGGAGCTTTCTAAGATGGTTGGCATAGCCTCTCTAAAGAGGTTTTGCGTGCACTCCCGAGGGAAAAACAATGACAACAAAACGCAACGCCTTGTTCTTTTTCGGCCTGCTGGCCGGCGCTATCAGTACAGGCTCGGTCTGGGCCCATGGCAACGTGACGCCCACCGCGGTGGAAACCCAGGGACTGACGCCGATCAAGCAGGCTGGCGTACCGCTCGACGCCGATGGCTGGGCGGCGGTCAACCCGTACCGCAAATCGCCGGAGCAGGGCAAGGCTATCGAAGTCGGCGCCTCGGCCTACAACCAGAACTGCGCCGCGTGCCACGGACTGGAAGCTAAGTCCGGCGGCATCGCTCCGGATCTGCGGATGCTTGATGAAGGCGACGTCGGGGATGAGTGGTTCGTCGAACGGGTACGTAATGGCGCCGTGCGCGATGGCCGGGTGTACATGCCGAAGATGGCCGATTACTTGAGCCAGGAGGCATTGTGGGCGGTCCGCACTTACCTCGACAGCGTACACGTCGAGGAGTGACCCATGCGCCTGAACGGGTTGTGGGCCTTGTGTCTGCCGATGCTCGCCTGGGGCACGCCTGTCGATCCGGTGCCGTCAGTGATGTGGGCCTATTACCACCAGCGACTCCTCGACAACGCCGCGTTCGTGTTTGACCCACGCGTCAAGCTGCTGGCGCCGCCGTTTGCCGAAGATGCGCGTCAGGTACCGTTGGAAATCGACGCCCGGGCGTTCAAGGGCGAGGTGGTGAGAATCCTCGCCTGGGCCGAGCTTAATCCACTGCCCGAAATCGTCGACTTCCATCCCCGCGAGCGCGTGCTGCCGTGGCTGTCGATGCGTATCCGCATCGAACAGGCCACGCCATTGCGCGCAGCCGTGTTGACCAAGGATGGCCTGTGGCATGTCGGTTCTACCCTGATCGACGCCGCAGGCGGTGGCTGCACCGCGCCCAGCGTGGTACGCACCCAGTCGGGCTGGGAAGAGCACCTGGGCGAAGTGTTCGGCGGGCATTACCCACGCGCCGGGTTCAGCCGCGTCAAGCTGCAGGTCTCACATCCCATGGATAACGGCTTGGTCAGCGGCATTCCCGAATTTTTCATCAACCAGGCCGAGTTGCGCGCTGCCGACGGCGAGCTGCTGGCGCGCCTGGAACTGTTCCCGGCTGTCAGCGAAAACCCCAACCTGGCGTTTGATATCGAAGGTCCGGGGCAAACCCGGCTGATGCTGCGCGACACCAGCGGTACTCAATTCGAGGCTGCCATCCCATGAACCTGTGCTGGATCCTACTGTGGCTGATTACCCTGAGCCTGCCGGTACTGGCCGACTTGAACTACCACCTCAAGCCCCGACAGGTCGCTGAAAACACCTGGCTGCTGGAAGGCAGCACCGATAACTTCGGCCGGGACAACGGCGGCAATATCGTCAACGTCGGCTTTATCGTCACTGAGCTCGGCGTGGTGGTGATCGACACCGGGCCGTCGAAACGCTACGGCGAGGCGCTGCGTCAGGCCATCGCCAGCGTCACCGATAAACCGGTGATCCAGGTGCTGCTGACCCATCACCATCCCGACCATGCGCTGGGTAACCAAGCCTTCAAGGACGTGCCCATCGGCGCCCTGGCGGGCACCACGCAACTGCTGCATGAGCAGGGCGACGGCATGGCCGAGAACCTGTACCGCATGGTCGGCGACTGGATGCGCGGCACCGAAGTGGTATTGCCCACTCAAGTCCTGTCACCCGGCGTGACGACTTTCGGTAGCCATCCTTTGCGCCTGCTTGAACTCCGCGGGCACAGCGGCGCCGACCTGGCGATTCTGGACCAGAAAACCGGCGTGCTGTTTGCCGGTGACCTGGTGTTTTACCAGCGCGCCCTGACCACTCCCAATACGCCGGGGCTGGCGATCTGGCTGGCGGATATCGCCACCCTGCAAGGTTTGCCCTGGACCCTGATTGTGCCCGGCCATGGCCCGGTGGCGGTGGACGCCAAGCCTTTCGAGCAGATGCGCGACTACCTTGGTTGGCTCGATCATCTGCTGCGCGAGGGCGCCAGTCACGGCAGCGATATGCCAGAGCTGATCCGTGGCCCGATCCCTGAACGGTTTGCCGCCATCAGCCTCAGTCGCTACGAACTGATCCGCAGCGTCAGCCACCTGTACCCGCAGTATGAACGTGAGCAGATGCAGCACCTAAACCCCTGACAATCTCACAACAAACAGAGGCTTCAGCATGATCTACGCACAACCCGGAACCCCTGGCGCTATCGTTACATTCAAAGCGCGCTACGGCAATTTCATCGGCGGTGAATTCGTGGCGCCGGTCAATGGCGAATACTTCACCAACACCTCGCCCGTCACCGGCGCGGTGATTGCCGAATTCCCGCGCTCCAGCGCCGCCGATATCGACAAGGCCCTCGATGCTGCCCATGCCGCCGCCGATGCCTGGGGCAAGACCTCGGCCCAGGATCGCTCGCGGGTGCTGCTGAAAATCGCCGACCGTATCGAGCAGCACCTGGAAGTGCTGGCCGTCAGCGAAACCTGGGACAATGGCAAGGCGGTACGTGAAACCCTGAATGCCGACGTGCCGCTGGCCGCCGACCACTTCCGTTATTTCGCCGGCTGCATCCGCGCCCAGGAGGGCGGCGCGGCCGAGATCAACGAGCTGACCGCCGCCTATCACTTCCACGAGCCGCTGGGCGTGGTCGGGCAGATCATCCCGTGGAACTTCCCGCTGTTGATGGCCGCCTGGAAACTTGCCCCGGCGCTGGCCGCCGGCAATTGCATCGTGCTCAAGCCGGCCGAGCAGACGCCGCTGTCGATCATGGTGTTGGCCGAGTTGATCGCCGATTTGCTGCCGCCGGGCGTACTCAATATCGTCCAGGGCTTCGGTCGCGAGGCCGGTGAAGCGCTGGCCACCAGCAAGCGTATCGCCAAGATCGCCTTCACCGGTTCCACCCCGATTGGCGCGCACATCATGCATGCAGCGGCCGAGAACATCATCCCGTCTACCGTGGAATTGGGCGGCAAGTCGCCGAACATCTTTTTCGAAGACATCATGAACGCGGAACCGGCCTTTATCGAAAAGGCCGCCGAAGGTCTGGTGCTGGCTTTCTTCAACCAGGGCGAAGTCTGTACATGCCCGTCGCGGGCGCTGGTGCAGGAGTCGATCTACGAGTCGTTCATGGCAGAGGTGATGAAGAAGATCGTCAAGATCAAACGCGGTAACCCGCTGGACACCGAGACCATGGTCGGTGCCCAGGCGTCCGAGCAGCAATACGAGAAGATTCTCTCTTACCTGAAAATCGCCCAGGAAGAGGGCGCCGTGCTACTCACCGGCGGCGCGGCTGAGCGACTGGAGGGCGATCTTTCCAGCGGTTACTACATTCAGCCGACCCTTCTGAAGGGGCACAACAAGATGCGCGTGTTCCAGGAAGAGATCTTCGGCCCGGTGGTCGGCGTCACCACCTTCAAGGACGAAGCCGAAGCCTTGGCGATTGCCAACGACAGCGAGTTCGGCCTCGGTGCCGGGCTGTGGACCCGCGATATCAACCGCGCCTACCGCATGGGCCGGGCGATCAAGGCCGGGCGAGTGTGGACCAACTGCTATCACCTGTACCCTGCGCATGCGGCGTTTGGCGGGTACAAGAAGTCCGGGGTCGGGCGGGAAAATCACAAGATGATGCTGGACCATTATCAACAGACCAAGAACCTGTTGGTTAGCTATGACGTGAATCCGTTGGGATTCTTTTGATCCAAGGTTTTGTGCACGGCTCGCGCTACTCGGCACCCTGTAGGAGCGAGCTTGCTCGCGAAAAGCCTGAAATCGCCTCGGGGTGCCAGATTCTCCGCGTCATTCCTCGGCAGAGGCTTCGGGCGAGGGCTGATACCAACGTCCCCCCGACCTCCCTCGAAAGTAGCATTCGCCCTGCGTCTCACCCATGCATTAATACCCACACCGGAATTTTCCGGCACAACAAGAGGATCGCCCCATGTGGACCAAACCCGCGTTTACCGACCTGCGTATCGGCTTTGAAGTGACCATGTACTTCGCCAGCCGCTAACACGCACCCTGCGTAGCAGCTGTCGAGCCTCGCTGGGGCTCGACAGTTGCTACAGGATGCACAGCTTGCAGCAGCTACGGGAGTTAATCTTTGTCACCGGCAGTGGGCTACTCTTTGGTCTGATTGCATTCGCCTGCGGATGGTTTAGTGTGGCGTGCATCTTCCAAAAACAATAAAAACAGGCTTTCCAATGAGCCATAACCTCAGCCAGCTGCGTAAATTCGTCTCCCCTGAAATCATCTTCGGTGCCGGCTGCCGGCACAATGTCGGCAACTACGCCAAGACCTTCGGGGCGCGCAAGGTGCTGGTAGTCAGCGATCCCGGCGTCGTGGCCGCCGGCTGGGTCACCGATGTCGAGGTCAGCCTGCAGGCGCTGGGCATCGATTACTGCCTGTACACCGCCGTATCGCCCAACCCGCGTGTCGAGGAAGTGATGCTCGGCGCCGAGGTCTACCGCGAGCACCATTGCGATGTGATCGTCGCCGTCGGTGGTGGTAGCCCGATGGATTGCGGCAAGGCCATCGGGATTGTGGTCGCCCACGGGCGCAGCATCCTCGAGTTCGAAGGCGTGGACACCATTCGCGTGCCCAGCCCGCCGCTGATCCTGATCCCGACCACCGCCGGCACCTCAGCCGATGTTTCGCAATTCGTGATCATTTCCAACCAGCAGGAGCGCATGAAATTCTCCATCGTCAGCAAGGCCGTGGTGCCGGATGTATCGCTGATCGACCCGGAAACCACCGCGAGCATGGACCCGTTCCTCGCGGCCTGTACCGGCATCGACGCATTGGTGCATGCCATCGAAGCCTTTGTATCCACCGGTCACGGTCCGCTGACCGATCCCCACGCGCTGGAAGCCATGCGTTTGATCAACGGCAATCTGGTGCAGATGATCGCCAACCCGCAGGATATTGCCCTGCGCGAGAAAATCATGCTGGGCAGCATGCAGGCCGGGCTGGCGTTTTCCAATGCGATCCTCGGTGCGGTGCACGCCATGTCTCACAGCCTGGGAGGCTTTCTCGACCTGCCTCACGGTCTGTGCAACGCGGTGTTGGTGGAGCACGTGGTGGCGTTCAACTACAACTCTGCACCGGATCGTTTCAAGGTCATTGCCGAGACGTTCGGCATCGATTGCCGGGGCCTCAATCAGCGGCAGATCAGCGCTCGGCTGGTGGACCATCTGATTGCCTTGAAACACGCTATCGGCTTCCATGAAACCCTCGGTCTGCACGGGGTAAGGGTGGCGGATATTCCCTTCTTGTCGCAGCACGCGATGCATGACCCGTGCATCCTCACCAACCCGCGTGAGTCCAGCCAGCGTGACGTCGAGGTCGTCTATGGCGAAGCTCTCTGACGATCAGCAACGTGCGTTGGCCGGGCTGCTGGGGCTGGGCGATCACTCGGCGCGCAAAAGTCACTACCCGGAACTGACCGCGCGCCTGGATGAGCTGGAGGCCGAGCGCAACCGTTACAAAGGGCTGAACGACGAATTGGAGCAACGGGTCGCCGCACGCACCGATGAGTTGCTGGAGGCCAATCGCAATCTGCAACAGCAGATCGCCCGGCGTGAACGGATCGAGCAGGACCTGCGTGATGCGCGTGACGCCGCCCAGGCCGCCAATCGCAGCAAGGACAAATACCTGGCCGCCGCCAGTCATGATCTGTTGCAGCCACTCAATGCCGCCCGGCTGTTGATTTCCACGCTGCGCGAACGCAGTCTGCCGAGTGCCGAACAGATACTGGTGGAACGCACTCATCAGGCCCTGGAAGGTGCGGAAGACTTGCTCGCCGATTTGCTCGACATCTCCCGCCTCGACCAGGCGGCGGTCAAGCCGGATATTGCCTCATACCGCCTCGATGAATTGCTCGCACCGCTGGTGTCGGAGTTTCAATCGGTGGCGGCCGCGGCGGGGCTCAACTTGCGGGTCCACACGAGCCGTTACGCCATCAACACTGATCTGCGTTTGCTGACACGCATCCTGCGCAACTTCCTGAGCAATGCCTGTCGCTACACCGAAGCGGGCTGCATCCTGCTGGGAGCGCGACGTCGGGGTAGCGGTTTGCGTGTGGAAGTGTGGGACACCGGGCGCGGGATTGCTGCCGATAGCCTGGAGTCGATCTTCCTCGAGTTCAATCAGTTGAATGTCGGACGTGCGGCGGATCGCAAGGGCGTGGGGTTGGGGCTGGCGATTGTCGAGCGTATCGCGAAAATTCTCGGTTGCCAGGTGATGGTTCGTTCATGGCCGGGGCGCGGTTCGATGTTCAGCATCGAGGTGCCGCTGTCCGCGCAAGTGCCGTTGCCCATTTGTCAGGTGCCCCCTCAGGCCGGCGCCGGTAACCCGTTACCGGGACGCCGGTTGTTGGTGCTGGATAACGAAATCACGATCCTGGACAGTATGCGTGCGCTACTCGGGCAATGGGGCTGCGAGGTGGTGGTCGCGACTGATCGGGCGGGGGCGCTGGCCGCGTTGCAGGGCAGGGCGCCGGAGCTGATTCTGGCGGATTATCACCTCGATCACGGGGTGGTGGGCTGTGAGGTGGTCCGGCACCTGCGCGAGCATTTCGCGTTGATGATTCCGGCGGTGATCATTACCGCCGATCGCACTGATCAATGCCGTCGCTCGTTGCAGCGCTTGCAGGCACCGCTGTTGAACAAGCCGGTCAAGCCCGGCAAGTTGCGCGCGGTGTTGAGCCAGTTGCTGGGGTAAGCGACCGGGCGTTGATGCCTGTCAACACCTTCCGCGACGTTTGGCCTCATCCTCCACGCCTGATTATTCTGGCTGCCGGAGATCTGCATGAGCGCCCCCGCAACACCTGCTGTTTCCTTCACGTTGCCCATGGGCCTGGTTTTCGCCGTGCTGGGGATGGTCGGGGTGCTGCTGTTGCCGATACCCGCCGACTTGCCAGCGGCGGGTCACCGGATGTTGGCGATTCTCGCCTTTGCCGTAGTGGTGTGGATCACCGAAGCGGTGTCCTACGAAGCCAGTGCGATCATGATCACTTCGCTGATGGCGTTTTTGTTGGGCACCGCGCCGTCATTGCAGGACCCGACGCAGCTGATGGGTTCCAGCCCGGCCATCGGCATGGCGCTGACCGGTTTTTCCAACCCGGCCCTGGCCCTGGTGGCCGGCGCGCTATTTATCGCCGCGGCCATGACTCACACCGGACTGGACCGGCGTATCGCGCTGGTCACGCTGACTCGCGTGGGAACCAGTACCCGTGGGATTCTGCTGGGGGCGATTGCGGTGACCCTGCTGCTCAGCCTGGTGGTGCCCAGCGCAACCGCCCGCAGCGCGTGCGTGGTGCCGATCATGATGGGGGTAATCGCCGCATTTGGCGTGGACAAACGTTCGAACATCGCCGCCGGGATCATGATCGTCGTCGCCCAGGGCACCAGCATCTGGAACGTCGGCATTCAGACCGCCGCCGCGCAGAACCTGCTGACGGCCGGCTTCATGGACAAGATGCTCGGCCAGCGTGTGTCGTGGATCGACTGGCTGGTCGCCGGAGCGCCGTGGGCGTTGATCATGTCGGCGGTGTTGCTGTTCCTGGTGCTCAAATTGCTGCCACCGGAAAGCGCCAGTATTCCCGGTGGCAAGGAAGCAGTGGCGCAGTCGCTGGTGGATATCGGTCCGATCACCGGTCCGCAGAAGCGTTTGCTGACGGTATCGATCCTGTTGTTGCTGGCCTGGGCCACAGAAGGGCGCCTGCACCGTTTCGACACCACGTCCACTACCTACGCGGGCCTGGTGTTGTTGCTGATGCCCGGGATCGGCGTGATGACCTGGAAAGATGTGCAATCGCGTATTCCGTGGGGCACGGTGATTGTATTCGGCGTAGGGATCAGCCTCGGCACCGCGCTCCTCACCACCCAGGCCGGGCAATGGCTGGGGACACAGGTGGTGGCGCATACCGGACTGGATCAACTGGGACCGCTGGGGGTGTTTGCGATCCTTGCGGCGTTCCTGATTGTGATCCACCTCGGATTCGCCAGTGCCACGGCACTCACCTCGGCGTTGTTGCCGATTCTGATCGCCGTGCTGCAAACCCTGCCCGGGGATTTCAGCCGCCTGGGCATGACCATGTTGTTGGGGTTTGTGGTCAGTTATGGCTTTATCCTGCCGATCAACGCGCCGCAGAACATGGTGTGCCTGGGGACGGGAACCTTCACCGCACGGCAGTTCGCCAAGGTCGGAATCCTGGTGACGTTGATCGGTTATGGGTTGATGCTGGTGTTTGCGACGACCTACTGGAGCTGGTTGGGCTGGATTTGACGGGGGCTCAACCCGTGGCGAATGGCCTTACCTGAACTGTAGGAGCGAGCTTGCTCGCGAAAATCGTCAACCATAACGCGGGGGTACTGGATAATCGCGGTGTCTTTGAGTTCTTCGCGAGCAAGCTCGCTCCTACAGCTCAGGGTAAATCCCCTTGCTACAGGGATTTGGTCTGGCTGAGAGATGACAAGGTGAACTCCACTCAGGTTTACTGTTCTCTGAGTAAAGGTTTTACCGGCCTTGTGCGTCGGTCATCAAGGTCACGCAATGGATAAATACACCCCACGCACCTGGCAGCCCCATGAGCGTCCGAGCTTGCCGGGCTCGCCGTCGACGCCGTTGCACCCCACCCATAAACGCTGGGCCTATGCGTTGGTCGGAGTGTTGGTCGCCATCACCGGCGGCCTGGGCAACGCGCTGGTGATCGCCAATCTGCCTTATCTGCAAGGCGCATTGGGTGCGACCACTGCGCAAATGGCCTGGTTGCCTGCCGCCTACGTCATGACCAATGTCTCGATGAACCTGTTGCTGGTGAAGTTTCGCCAGCAATTCGGCTTGCGCGCGTTTACCGAAGTGTTCCTGGTGCTCTACGCCCTGGTCACGTTTGGCCATTTGTTCGTCAACGACCTCAGCTCCGCGATTGCCGTGCGAGCCGCCCACGGCATGGTAGGAGCGGCGCTCAGTTCCCTGGGTTTGTACTACATGGTGCAGGCGTTTCCGGCGAAGTGGCGGCTCAAGGCGCTGGTGCTCGGTCTGGGCACTGCGCAGTTGGCTTTACCGCTGGCACGACTGTTTTCCGAAGATTTGCTGCAGATCGCTGAATGGCGCGGCCTTTACCTGTTTGAGCTGGGCATGGCGCTGATCTGCCTGGGCTGCGTGTTTTTGCTCAAGTTACCGCCGGGCGACCGCTTCAAGACCTTCGAGAAACTCGACTTCCTGACCTTCGCCTTGCTCGCTTCGGGCGTGGCGCTGCTATGCGCGGTGCTGTCCCTGGGGCGGATAGAGTGGTGGCTCGAAGCACCGTGGATCGGCATCGCCTCGGCCGCCTCGCTGGTGCTGATCATGGCCGGACTGGCCATCGAACATAATCGCGCCAATCCGTTGCTGATGACCCGTTGGCTGGGCGGCGGGGTGATGATTCGCCTGGCGCTGGCGGTGATCCTCATCCGTATGGTGCTTTCTGAGCAATCCACCGGCACCGTGGGTTTTTTGCAGGCGCTGAACATGAGCAGCGAGCAGATGCGTACCTTGTACCTGGTGATGCTGTTGGGGGCGATCAGCGGGTTGGTGATCAGCGCACTGACGATCAACCCGGCGCATCTGCTGATGCCGCTGGTGATTTCCCTGGCGTTGATGGCCACCGGTTCGGTGATGGACAGTTTCTCCAGCAACCTGACACGCCCACAGAACATGTACGTCAGTCAGTTCCTGCTAGGCTTCGGGGGCACGTTTTTCCTTGGGCCGACCCTGGTGCTGGGCATGCGGAATGTACTGAGCAACCCGCGTAACCTGGTGAGTTTCTCGGTGTTATTCGGCATTTGCCAGAACCTTGGCGGGCTGATCGGCGCGGCGTTGCTCGGTACGTTCCAGGTGATGCGCGAAAAGTTTCATTCCAGCATGATTGTCGAACACCTGACCCTGCTCGACCCGCGTGTCGCGGC
The DNA here is from genome assembly GCF_900106045.1 of Pseudomonas mucidolens. Classification (NCBI taxonomy): domain Bacteria; kingdom Pseudomonadati; phylum Pseudomonadota; class Gammaproteobacteria; order Pseudomonadales; family Pseudomonadaceae; genus Pseudomonas; species Pseudomonas mucidolens. Next base: position 1,402,066 of record NZ_LT629802.1, read on the forward strand.
CCGCGTGCAGAGCGGCGGCGCGGCTTACGGTCCGGTGATCGCCGACCCGGAACTGCGCCACTTGATGGGTATCCGCAGCCTGGCCACGACAGCGACCCGCGAAGCCAATGTCATGGCCTATAACGATGTGTTCATGCTGATCGCGGTGATCGCGATATTGACCATGCTCTGGATCTTCACTCATAGCCTGTGGCTGATGAGTACTACCAAGAAAGCTGCCGCCAGTGCAGCGCCTTCCGTTCAACCTAGCGGCGCACTTCCTTCATGACCGAACCGACGACCACGACCACCAACGCGATTGCCGCAACGCCCGAAGGCACCCCACCAGCGGGCGCCACCGCCACTGAACCGCGCTCCTTGCGGGTAAGGATTATCTCATCATTGGGCTTTGCCGCGATTGCCATTTTTGGCGTGTTGATCGTGCTGTACGCTTGGCAATTGCCACCGTTCAGCAGCGCGGTGGAAACCACTGAAAACGCCCTGGTGCGGGGGCAGGTGACAATCATCGGGCCACAGCTCAGCGGTTACGTGTACGAGGTCCCGGTCCAGGACTTCCAGTACGTCAAGGCCGGTGATTTGCTGGTGCGCCTCGATGACCGGATCTACAAGCAGCGCCTGGATCAGGCCGTGGCGCAACTGGCGGTGCAACAGGCATCCCTGGCGAATGTGGTGCAGCAACGCAAGAGTGCCGAGGCGACCATCAAATTGCGTCAGGCGGCCTTGGCCGACAGCCAGGCCCAGGCCCGCAAGAGCAGCGCTGACCTGCGCCGTAACGAAGCCTTGATCAGCGATGGTTCGGTGTCCCGGCGCGAACTGGACGTGACCCGCGCCGCCCACGCCCAGACCCTCGCCGCCGTGTCCCAGGCTCAGGCCAGCCTGGAAATTGCCCGGCAGGACCTGCAGACGGTGATTGTCAATCGCGGGTCATTGGAAGCCGCGGTTGCCAGCGCCGATGCGGCGGTGGAACTGGCGCGTATCGACCTGTCCAACACGCGCATATTGGCGCCGCGAGACGGCCAGTTGGGGCAGATCGGCGTGCGTCTGGGGGCTTACGTCAACTCCGGAGCGCAGTTGATGGCGCTGGTGCCGAATCAGTTGTGGGTGATCGCCAATATGAAAGAAACCCAGATGAACAATGTGCAAGTCGGGCAGCCGGTGACCTTTACGGTCGATGCGCTGAACCACCGCACGTTTCATGGCACGGTGCAGCGTATCTCGCCGGCCACCGGATCTGAGTTCAGTTTGTTGCAGGCGGACAATGCCACCGGGAATTTCGTCAAGATTGCCCAGCGGGTGCCGGTGCGGATTCTGGTGGATCCGGGACAGGCGCAGAGCGAGCGATTGCGCCCGGGGTTGTCGGTGGTGGTGAGTATCGATACGGCGGGGCGGTTGAGGGGAACGCCGCCCTGAGCTGGCCGGTTTTTTGCGAACATTGTAGGAGCGAGCTCGCTCGCGAAGAACGTTAACGATGACGCGGAAAACCAGATACCCCGAGGCGTCTTCAGGTTTTTCGCGAGCAAGCTCGCTCCTACAAAAAAAGCCGCGCGCGCGGAGGCAGGGTTGCGCTCAGCGGCGTTACAACACCAGCGCCGGCAGCCACAACGACAAGGCCGGTATGTAGGTGACGGCCAACAGGACCAGGAACAACACGCCATAGAACGGCAGCAGGGATTTGACGGTGCTTTCGATGCTGACCCTGCCCACCGCGGAGCCGACGAACAGCACCGCACCGACCGGTGGGGTGATCAGGCCGATGCCCAGGTTGACCAGCATGATCATGCCGAACTGCACCGGGTCCACGCCGATGTCGAGAATCACGGGCATCAGGATTGGCGTGAGGATCAGGATCAGCGGTGCCATGTCCATCACCGTGCCCAGCATCAGCAGCATCACGTTGATGCACATCAGGATCACGTAGCGATTGTCCGACAGGGTCAGGAACATCGTGGTGATTTTCGCCGGAATCTGCATCAGGGTCATGATGTAGCCAAAGCTGGCGGCGAAGGCGATCAGGATCATCACGATGGAAATGGTACGTACCGTGCGGTGCATCAATTTCGGCAGTTCGTTCCACTTGTAGTCGCGGTAGATGAACATCGTCACGAAAAACGCCCACAGCACGGCAATCGCCGCTGATTCGGTGGCGGTGAAGATGCCCGACAGAATGCCGCCGAGGATAATCACCATGGCCATCAGGCCCCACAGCGCATCAGCGCAGATTTTCAGCGCCTGTTTCAGCGGTATCACTTCACCCTTGGGGTAATTGCGCTTTTTCGCGAAGATCAGGCACAGCACCATCAGGCAGGCGCTCATCAACAGTCCCGGGACCACGCCGGCCATGAACAGCGAAGCAATCGATACGGTGCCGCCCGCGGCCAGGGAGTAGAGCACCGAGTTATGGCTGGGTGGGGTCAGCAGCGCCTGTACCGAGCCACTCACCGTCACGGCGGTGGCAAACTCCCGTGGGTAGCCGCGACGTTCCATTTCGGGGATCAACACCGAGCCTACCGATGCGGTGTCGGCCACTGACGAGCCGGAAATCGCACCAAAAAAGGTCGAGGCCATGATGTTGACCAGGGACAAGCCGCCGCGCACGAAACCCACCAGCACCCCGGCAAACGCCACCAGTCGGCGGGACATACCGCCCTCTGCCATGATTGCGCCGGCCAGCACGAAAAACGGGATCGCCATCAGCGAAAACTTGTTCACCCCGCCGGCTACCTGAATCATCAGGGCCTGGAATGGAATGTCGATCCACCACGCCCCGATCAAGGCCGAGAGGCCCAGCGCGTAAGCCACCGGCATGCCGATGAGGATCAAGGCGATAAAACTGCCCAGCAGAATCAATGCATCCATTTCAGACTGCCCCTTCGCTTTCTTCTACCAGATCGAAACGCACGACCCGCCGGTTGCTCTGGTCGCCGAGCAGGAGTTTTTCCAGGACAAACACCAGGGTCAGCAGCCCGCCGAGCGGAATCGGCATGTAGGTCACGCCGACGCGCAGGGTGGGAATCGCACTCATGAACTGATTCCAGGTCGACAGGCACAGCTTGGTGCCCCAAATGGTCATGAACAGGCAAATAGTCGCCATTAACAATTGCGTGACAATGCTGACAACACGGCGTGTAGCAGGGGGAAGACGGTCTGTGACCATGGCCACGGACATGTGTGCGCCCGCACGGTAGCTGGCGGCGGCGCCGACGAAGGTGAAGACCAGCATCAGCAAAATAGCCACAGGTTCCGGCCAGCTGGAGCCGGTACCGAGGATGTAGCGGGCGAAGATGCCCCAGGGAATAATCAACGCGACCCCGAGTACCGAGAGGCCTGCGACCCAGATACAGGTCATGTAAATGCGGTCGTTGATGCGCAGCAGTAAATTCTTCATGACGTTCACCGTAACCGGGCGCGAAGGCTGCATCAGCAGCCTGTCGCGCCGGGCCTTTTGCGGGGGGCGGGGAGTTATTGAACGGCGTCGATGCGTTTGATCATGTCGGCGAATTGTGCGCCGTACTTGGCACGTACCCCAGCCGTCGCGTCATAGAAGGGCTTTTTGTCGACGGTGATGAACTCGACGCCCGCGGCCTTGAGTTTTTCTTCGCTGCTGGCGGATTTTTTATCCCACAACACGCGCTCTTCAGCCTGGGCGGCCTTGGCGGCTTTCTTCACCATTGTCTGCTGCTCGGGGGTGAGTTTTTCCCAAGTGATTTTCGACATCACGATGGGCTCGGGCAGGATCAGGTGCTCAGTAAGGGTGTAGTACTTGGCACTCTGATAATGGTTGTGCTCCAGCAGGGTCGGCGGGTTGTTTTCGGCGCCGTCGATCACACCCGTCTGCAAGGCACTGAAGATCTCGCCGGTGTCCATGGCAATGCCGTTGCCGCCCATGTCATTGATGGTCTCGATGAACATCGGGTTGCCTTGCACGCGAATCTTCATGCCTTTAAGGTCTTCGATCTTGCGCACCGGTTTCTTGGTGTAGAGGTTGCGCGTGCCGCCGTCCATCCACGCCAGGGCTACCAGGCCGAACTCGGAGTTGGAGATTTTGTCGAGGATTTCGTCGCCGATTTCGCCGTCGATGATTTTGCGCATATGCGCCTGGTCACGGAACACGAACGGCATGTTGAACACATTTACGTCCGGCACGACTGGCCCGACGATACCGAGGCTGACCCGAGTCATCTGGATCGCGCCGACCTGAGCCTGTTCGACGACCTCTTTCTCCGAGCCGAGGACGCCACCCGGGAAGTATTTGAAGGTCAGTTCGCCGTTGCTCTCCTTGGTCAGGGCCGCACCCATGCTTTTTTCGGCAACCACGGTGGGGTAACCGTCGGGGTGGATGTCGGCGAATTTTATTTCCAGGGCGTGAGCGACATTGGCGAACACAAAAGTCAGAGGGAGTGCAGCGGCCAGCAAGGTGCGTTTGAAGTTCATGGGGTTTGTCTCCAGTTTTTTATTGTTGTATTCAAGGCTCAGCGGTGCAGTCAGAGGGTGAAGGTAGGCTCCGGCAAGCCCTTTACGCCGGGGTTTAGCGCGAACACGCCGCCAGCGAAGGAGTGTTCACTGTGGTCGTCGCGGATCGAGGTGACGAAAAGCGTGTCCAGTTGGCTGCCGCCGAAGGCACACATGGTGGGTTTTTTCACCGGCACGGCCAGGGAACGGTCGAGCCGGCCATCGGGAGTGAAACGATGAATCAGACCGGCGTCATTGGCGCAGATCCAGTAACAGCCCTCGGCGTCGATCGCAGCGCCGTCGGGGCGCCCGAGGTGCTGATTCATGTCGACGAACTCGCGGCGGTTGGACGGCGTACCGGTGTCGGCATCGTAGTCGAAGGCCCAGATACGCTGCATGTTCGGGTGCGAGTCCGATAGGTACATCGTGCGCCCGTCGGGGCTGAAAGCCAGGCCATTGGGGGTGATAAAACCAGTGAGTACCGCGTGCGGCGCCTGACCGCTTGCGTAGCGGTAAAGCACGCCTTCAGCTGCATTGGCGCCCATGTTCAGCACCATGCTGCCTGCCCAGAAACGACCCTGGCGATCACAGCGTCCATCGTTCAGGCGCATGTCCGTGCGGGTGTGCTCTACGCCGGCCAAGGAGGTGGCCTCGAGGCCGGCGTCGTCTCGAGGCGACAGTTGGAAAAACCCCGTCTCCATGCCTGCCACCCAGCCACCCTGATCATCTCGCGCGATACACGCGAGCATCTGCGGGCCTTTCCAGCTTTTGACCTGGTTGCTCGCGGCGTCCCAGCGCTGTAACACCCCGTTAGGGATGTCCACCCAATACAGGGCGTTTTCGTCAGGTACCCAGACCGGGCTTTCACCCACCGCGTTGCGCGCGTCAACAATTAATTCAGCTTGCATGGCAACTCAATTCCCTTGGGGTCTAGACGCTCAATCACCGAACGGGCCGGCGGCGCAGAAGGCACCGCCCTGATACAGTCGTGCCGGATCGTCGGCAGCCGGCATCGGTTGCGCTTCGACCTGTTTGCGAAACACTTCGGAACTGTCACGCGCCACGAAACCCAGATGAGCGGCGTAGCGATTGTCCCACCACACGTTCAAGTTATCGGACATGCCGTAAACCACGGTGTGGCCAACGTTCGGGGTGTACAGCGCACGCTCCAGCAATTGGGTGAGGTCATCGAAGCTCAGCCAGGTGTGCATCATCCGGCGGTTGTGCGGCTCGGGGAACGAGGAGCCGATGCGAATACTGACGGTTTCGATGCCATAGCGGTCGAAGTAAAAGCTGGCCATGTCTTCGCCGTAGGATTTGGACAGGCCGTAATAGCCATCGGGACGTCGCAGCGAGTGGGTGTCCAGGGGCTGGTCCTGGGGGTAGAAGCCAATGACATGGTTGGAGCTGGCGAACACCACACGTTTGACCCCGTGACGGCGAGCGGCTTCGTAAATGTGGAAGATGCCGCAGATATTGGGGCCGAGTATTTCTTCGAAGGGCCGCTCAACCGACACGCCACCGAAGTGCAGGATGGCATCGACGCCTTCAACCAACTGATGCACTGCTTGCTTGTCGCCCAGGTCGCAAGGTTGCACCTCTTCGTGGTCGGCGGCGGGGGCCATCTCGGCGATGTCGGAGAGGCGCAGGATATGGGCGTAGGGGCGCAGGCGCTCGCGCAGAACCTTGCCCAGGCCACCGGCGGCACCGGTCAGCAGCAGGCGATTGAACGCAATGGGGGCGGTTGAGGTGGTCGTCATGAAAATCCCTGGCTTGTTGTTGTAGGTTGTCGTACGACTTTTCTGAAGTATTGTTGTGGTTTCCACTGCTTGTCAACGCGACGTTAGTGGAAATTGACCGAGGGTACGTTTGCCTGATTTTCCTTAGGAACTGTCGAATCCCGGCGCAACTGCGATAGTGCTGGATTGTTATTCAATGGGCCGCCGCCATCGCGGCCGCGCCGGGGTTCGACCGCCCCACAGGGATTACAACAGCGAGAGCGGGTAGCTGATGAAAATCCGGTTTTCATCAAACTCGTTGGTGGAGAAGTCCCGACGAATTGTCGCGTTGCGCCATTTCACGTTGAGATTCTTCAATGCGCCGCTCTGTACGGTGTAGGCAAGCTCCGATTCACGTCCCCACTCTTTGCCATCGGTGATGGTCCCGGTGTGCACGTTATCGCCGCTGATGTAGCGGTTCATCAGGGTCAGGCCGGGGACCCCGAGCGCCACGAAGTTGAAGTCATGACGCAGCTGCCAGGACTTTTCCTTGGCGTTGTCGTAGCTGGCGTTGTAGCTGTCGTTGGCCAGGGTCCCGCCGCTGGTGCCATTGACCCGCATCCAGGCGCTGTCGCCGCTGAGTTTCTGCAAGCCGACATAAAAGGTATGGCCGCCGTACTTGGCCGACAGCAGGGCGAACACGGTCTTGTTATCCAGATCGCCCGCCAGCGCGCTGCCGTCTTCCTTGCCGTTGAAAAAGCCGAGATTGGCGCCCAGGGTCCAATCACCCAGGGGCTGGCTGTGATTCAGGTTCACATATTGTTGCTGATAGATATCGCTCAGTTCGGCGTACCACAGGCCGACCTGTGTGCGCTTGTCATTGAAGGTGTATTCACCGCCACCGAAATTGAAACGGTCTGAGGTGACTGCGGCCCGGCCATTCATGAACATGTCTTCCATGCTCGCATCGTTGCGCGGACTGTTGCCGCGAAACTGCCCGCCATACAGGGTCAGCCCGCTGAACTCGTTGGAGGTGATTTGCCCGCCCTGGAAGGTTTGCGGCAGGGAACGGCCATCGTCGGAGCGCAGAATCGGCAACACCGGCATCCATTCGCCAACCTTCAGCTCTGTCTTCGATAGCCGGGTTTTCAAGGCCACGCCCATGCGCCCGAAGTTATCCGCGGGGCGGCCATCGTCGTGGATCGGCAGCAACTGCGTGCCCGCCGTGCCTCGGCCGCCGTCGAGCTTCTGCGAATACAAGCCCAGCACATCGAGACCGAAGCCGACGGTGCCTTGGGTGAATCCGGATTTGGCATCGAGAATAAAGCTCTGCGTCCACTCTTCAGCGCGACCCTGGGCGTTGGCGGGGTTGGTGAAGTTGCGATTGAAGTAGGCGTTACGCAGATTGAGCGTGACCTTGCTGTCATCGACAAAACCTTCGGCGTGTAGCGACATGGGAATGAACAGGGCCAGGCTGCTGCAGCCGATCAGGCTGAGGGTGGGGCGATGACAGGTGGTGCGGATCCAGGAATTGCGGGCGAGTTGACTCACAGTGACACTCCCTTTGCATTTGTTGTTTTTATTTTTCGTCATACGTCGTCGTACAACTTCGCGACGGATATTTGCGGGGTTTCTGGGGAATGTCAACAGGAAGTTGTGCGATGACTGCATGACACCGGGCGGGTGTAAAATCTGTTGGCGCGATTAGCCGTGTCAGGCGGCGCTCAGCATCGGCGGCAAGGTGCCCAGCAATGAAACGGCCGCCACCGCCGATACGCCCAGCAGCCATTCGAGGGTCACGCTGACTTGCAGCGGACCCAGTCGCTGCTGGCAGTTTCGGCTCTGCAATCGGTTCAATAAAGCCAGTCCCAGCATGCCGGCGACCAGCAGCACCTTGATCAATAAGATCAAGGCAAACCCGCTGAACAGGGGCGTTGGCCAGAATTGTCCGGTGAGCACGCGAATATTGATCAGCCCGGTGCCCAGCAATCCCGCCACCAGCACGTAGCCGATACCGCTGAAGTGTCGCAGCAGCGCCTCCAGCGGATAGCGTGCCGCTTGTCGGAGGATTAATCCCAGCACCAGCAAACCGCCGAGCCAGGCGCCGACGCATAGCAGATGCACAACTTGGTTGAGGATCAGCAATTGCCCGTTGATGCCGTTGAGCATGGCGCCATGGCCGACCGGGGCCAAGGTGGCCAGCAACGCCGTACTGAGCAACAGGCGCGCGGTCGTCCAGGAGGTAAACAGCGCCAGCACCAGCAGTATGCTTAACGCCAGGTGCAGGCTCCAGACTTGGCCGAAAAAGGTCTTGGACAGCACCTGTTGCACCGTTGCCGGTTCCAGCCCTGCCAGTTCGGTGCCCGCCATGCTGGCACTGATCAGCAGCAGCCAGGCGATCCCTGATATCAGCGCCAGCCAGGCCAGTAGCCGGGTGATGCGCGCCAATGGCCGGTCGAGTGCGGGTTGGGGGGATTTACCCAACAGCCAGGGTCTGAACACACAGACCCCAAATATCAGCAATACCACCGTGAAGTGCAGGAAACGACACAGCACCAGCAGGGTTGCCATGGTTTATTGGCCGACCTTGAAACTGTAGCTGCCTGCGCTTTTGTGGGTGTCGACCGAGACCGCGTGCCATTCAACCTTGTAGGTACCGGCCGCCAGCGGTGCGGCGGGCGTCACTACCAGGGTTTTCTTGTCGGTGTCCGGGGTCTCCAGTCCCTTGACCGCCAGTTCGGTGCCGTCCTTGCTCAGGGAAACCTTGGTGAAAGTGGCCTCGACACCTTCGCTGAAGGTCAGGCGCAAATCGCTGGGGGCTGAGACGGTGCTGTCGGCAGCGGGCATGCTGCTTTCCAGGTGAGCGTGGGCGAAGGCTGCCGAGGCGCCCATCAAGGAGACCAACAAAGAAACGGTGGTCAGGGTTTTCTTGATCAACATGTGCAATACCCATCAAGGAGGGACGAGGGCGCAGTGTACGAAGTTTTGACTCAGGCTGTCGCCCCGATCTAGAGCGGATGGTAGTCTTCTGCAGATGATGTTTTCAGGGAGCCCTCATGGGCAATCACAAGATCGGTATTCGTCGGGTCAACGTCGAGAAGATTCTGCTGGCGGCTGAGAAAGTTTTCGCCGAGAAGGGCTATGGTGGCACCGCCATGGCCGACATTGCCGAAGAAGTGCAATTGCCGCGTTCCAACTTGCATTACTACTTCAGCACCAAGAGCGAGTTGTACAGCGCTGTGCTGTTTGACCTGCTTGAAGTCTGGAAGCAGGACGCGTTGTGCTTTGAGATGTTCGACGACCCACGGGTTGTGCTCAGCAGCTACATCCGCGCAAAGATGCAGCATTCGCGCAGCCGGCCGTACGGCTCCAAAGTCTGGGCCAACGAAATCATTCACGGCGCCCCGACCCTGGGGGCGGCGCTGGACGCCAGCCTGTATGACTGGGCCAAGATGAAGGAAGCGAAAATACGCCAGTGGGTGGAAGACAAGCGCATCCTGGCGGTGGAGCCGTCGAGTCTGTTGTACATGATCTGGGCATCGACCCAGCACTATGCCGACTTCGATCATCAGGTGATGATTTTGAATGACCACCAGGCACTCTCGGATCTGCAGTTCGAGCGGGCGGTGCAGACGGTGACGAGTGTGATATTGCGCGGGATTGGGTTGGCGCCTTGAGGGGTTAAGTTCCAGCTCTTTCAAGGTCGGTTGCATTGGGTTGGGGTTGGGGTACATATCCGTTGCTGCGGTCATGGCGTCCTAGGGTTTCGCCCTTACGGCGAGTCACTTTTGGAAAAGAGCCCCAAAAGTAACCAAAAGGGCTCTTGCCCCACCACTCGGTGCCTCGCCTAGGCTCGGCATGCCCGTAGTCCGACATTGATTCGGGGGGCCGCCGCGACGGGCCATCCATGGCCCAACGCGGCTATCCCGGCATCCATGCCGGGATGCCCCCCGAATCAATATCGGACTCCGGCCAGCGTGGTTTAACGGGGCGCCTAAGATCAAAATCAAAAACAGAGCGAGGCGGCCTAGTAGCCGACCTGATCTTTTGCGAGCGTGCCTCCTCTCTGTAGGAGCGAGCTTGCTCGCGAAGATCGTTAACGATGACGCGGAAAATCTGACACCCCGAGGCGATCTCAGGTTTTTCGCGAGCAAGCTCGCTCCTACAGAAAGCGGCTCTGTTTTTGATCTTGATCTTAGGCGCCCGGTTAAACCACGCTGGCCGGAGAGAGGGCACACCGAGCCTGAGCGCGGTGCCGAGTGGTGGGGCAAGAGCCCTTTTGGTTACTTTGGGGCTTTTTTCCAAAGTGACTCGCTGTAAAAGCGAAACCAATAGCCGCCGTTACCGCAGCAATGGATATGTACCCCAACCCCACCCGACTGTTTTCTTCAAAAGCTGTTACGGGAACAATGCACGCTTGCTCACCCGGCCTCCCGGTACGGATTACGCGGATCCTGCGTCCAATTCAGAAACGGCTTACCCGTCTCTATCGGCACCATCTCAATACAATCCGCCACCGGGCAGGTGATCTGGCACAGGTTGCAGCCCACGCATTCATCATCGATCACTTCATATCTATGGGTTCCGTCCGCCAGTTTCAGGCTGGCAATCGCCTGGTGCGAGGTATCTTCACAGGCAATGTGGCAACGTCCACAGCCGACGCACGTTGCTTGATCAATCTTGGCGATGACCTGGTAGTTGATGTCCAGGTACTTCCAATCCGTGGTGTTGCCCACCGCGCGCCCGGAAAACTCCTGCAAGCTGCTGTAGCCGTGACTGTCCATCCAGCGCGACAGGCCATCTTTCATTTCCTCGACAATCCGGAATCCATGCAACATCGCCGCCGTGCACACCTGCACCGCGCCGCAACCCAGGGCGACGAATTCCGCGGCGTCACGCCAGTTGCCGATCCCGCCAATGCCGCAGATCGGCAGCCCTTGAGTCTGGGGATCACGGGCGATCTCCGCGACCATGTTCAAGGCGATCGGTTTGACTGCCGAACCGCAGTAGCCGCCGTGGGTACTCTGGGTGCCCACCACCGGTAGTGCGACCATGCGTTCCAGGTCGACGCTGGTGATCGAATTGATGGTGTTGATCAGCGACACCGCATCGGCGCCGCCGCGGTAGGCGGCACGCGCTGCAACGCGAATGTCGGTGATGTTGGGCGTAAGCTTGACGATTACCGGCAGCGAGCAATAGGTCTTGCACCAGCGCGTCACCTGTTCCACGTACTCGGGCACCTGGCCCACTGCCGCGCCCATCCCGCGTTCGGGCATGCCGTGGGGGCAGCCAAAATTCAGCTCGATGCCGTCGCAGCCAGTGGCCTCGACCAGGGGCAGGATGTTTTTCCACGACTCCTCGACACAAGGCATCATCAGCGACACGATCAAGGCGCGGTCCGGCCAGTCCTTTTTGACTTGGGTGATTTCCCGCAGGTTGATCTCCAGCGAGCGATCGGTAATCAGTTCGATGTTATTGATGCCCAGCACCTCCCGGTTGGCGCCGTAGTGCGCCGAATAACGTGACGACACGTTGACCGCCGCCGGGTCTTCACCCAGGGTTTTCCAGACGACGCCACCCCAGCCGGCTTCAAATGCGCGGACCACGTTGTAGGCCTTGTCGGTGGGTGGCGCCGAGGCCAGCCAGAAAGGATTGGGGGCTTTGATGCCGGCGAAGACAATCGAGAGATCGGCCATTTACGCAGCCTCCATATTGAGCATGAGTTGGGCGTGCATGGCCTCGGCGGCCAGTTTGCCGTGCTGGACGGCCTGGACGGTGAGGTCCTGGCCCAGGCTGACGCAATCTCCACCGGCATACACGCGGGGAATGCTGGTGCGCAGTTGCTCGTCGACAAAGATACGTTCGCCCTGGCGCTGCAGCTGATGGGCCAGCGGATCGTGCAGCGCATGGCTGTCGAGGCCTTGGCCGATGGCCTTGAAGATCGCGTCGGCGGCCAGTTCAAAGGTTTCGCCGGTGGTGTGCAGGCGAGCGTTTTCCATGCGCGTGCGGGCAAAGCGCATACCGCGCACACGGCCCTGGTCATCCAGCAGCACCGCCTCGGGTTGAGCCCAGGTCAGCAGACGCACTTGATTGGCTTTGGCGATGTCCTGCTCATGGCCGGTGGCGCCCATCTCGGCAAGGCCACGGCGGTACACCAGATTGACGTCACGGGCTCCCAGGCGAGCCATTTGCACCGCCATGTCGATAGCCGTGTTACCCGCGCCAAGCACGATGCAACGATCGGCCAGCGGCAATTGGCTGAGGTCGTCGGCCTGGCGCAGTTCACGGATGTAATCGGTGGCGGCGAGCAGTCCGGGAGCGTCTTCTTGAGGCAGACCCAATTGTTTGCTGGCGGCGAGGCCAAGACCGAGAAACACCGCATCGAATTGCTGGTGCAGGTCGCTCAAGCTCAGGTTGTCACCCAGGCGCTGTCCATGGCGGATTTCGATCCCGCCGATCTGCAGCAGGAAATCCAGTTCCTGCTGCGCGAAGTCATCCACCAGCTTGTATTTGGCGATCCCGTATTCATTCAGGCCACCGGCTTTTTCCCGTGCCTCGAAAATCACCACATCGTGCCCATGCAGGGCGCTGCGATGGGCACAGGACAGGCCGGCAGGCCCGGCGCCGACCACGGCAATGCGTTTGCCGGTGGGCGCGGCACGTTGGAAGGGATGCTCGGTGAAGTGGGCATTGTCTAGCGCATAGCGTTGCAACAGGCCGATCAGCACCGGGGCGCACTCTTGCGCATTGTTTCGCACGCAGGCTTGCTGGCAGAGAATCTCGGTCGGGCAGACCCGGGCGCAACTGCCGCCGAGGATATTAGCCGAAAGAATTTTCTGCGCCGCGCCCTGGACGTTTTCCGTGTGGATATTGCGGATGAACGAGGGGATATCAATTTCGCTGGGGCAAGCATTCACGCAAGGGGCGTCGTAGCAATACAGGCAGCGCGAGGCTTCCAGTTGCGCTTGCCGGGCGTTGAGCGGTGGCGCCAGATCGGTGAATTGAGTGGCGAGTGTCGCCGCATCCTCCGCGGGATGAGGAAGGTGGGTCAGGGTCTGGATCACGGTAATAGCCTCACGGTTATTGAGGTGCTGCCTCTGCTGGGCATTGGTTTTTTTGTTGCTCGCGAAGTGCGGTATCAGCGTTTCACTGCGACCGGTCTGGAAAGCTCCGCCTGCTTGCTCAACTGCTCGAACACCGATGGATACGCGGGGCGCTCCACATAGCGTCCGGCACCACGCTCGGCCCGCAGGTCGCCGTCGACCCAGACCAGCTTACCCTGGCTGATGGTATGGCTGGGCACGCCGCGCACGGTCTTGCCTTCGAAGATATTGAAGTCCACCTGCTGATGGTGGGTCTTGGCCGAGATGGTTCGTGTGCCCTGGGGATCCCACAGCACCAGGTCGGCATCCGCGCCTACCCGGATCGCTCCCTTGCGCGGGTAGAGGTTGAAGATCTTCGCGGTGTTGGTGGACGTCAGCGCGACAAATGCCTGCATCGACAAGCGGCCGGTGTTGACCCCTTCATCCCACAGCAGCGCCATACGGTCCTCGATGCCGGCGGTGCCGTTGGGAATCTTGCTGAAATCTTCGCGCCCGGCGGCTTTTTGCTCGGCGCAAAAACAGCAATGGTCGGTGGCGGTGGTGTGCAGGTTGCCCGATTGCAGGCCATGCCACAGCGCTTGCTGATGCCCCCGTGGACGGAACGGTGGGCTCATCACATAGCCGGCGGCGGTTTGCCAATCGGGGTGCTGATAGACGCTGTCGTCCAGCAGCAAATGTCCAGCCAATACTTCGCCGTAAACGTGCTGACCCTTGCTCCGGGCGTAAGTGATTTCGTCGAGCGCCTCCCGGGTGGAAACGTGGACCAGATACAGCGGTGTGCCAATGGTTTCGGCAATCCGGATCGCTCGGCTGGCCGCTTCGCCTTCCACTTGTGACGGGCGCGACAGCGGGTGCGCCTCGGGGCCGGTGATGCCCTGGGCCATCAGTTTGCGTTGCAGGTGATAGACCAGCTCGCCGTTTTCGGCATGCACGGTGGGCACCGCGCCCAGTTCCAGGCAGCGCTCGAAACTGGCGACCAGCGTGTCATCGGCCGCCATGATCGCGTTCTTGTACGCCATGAAATGCTTGAAGCTGTTGATGCCGTGATGGCTCACCAGTTCGGCCATTTCCTCGCGTACCTGTTCGCTCCACCAGGTGATTGCCACATGAAAGCCGTAATCGGCGGCGGACTTTTCAGCCCAGCCGCGCCACTGATGAAAGGCCTCCAGCAAGGATTGCTGCGGGTTGGGAATCACGAAATCAATGATCGACGTGGTGCCCCCGGCCAGTCCGGCCGCCGTGCCGCTGAAGAAGTCTTCGCTGGCCACGGTGCCCATGAAGGGCAGTTGCATATGCGTGTGGGGATCGATGCCGCCCGGCATCAAATATTGACCGCTGCCATCGAGCACCTCGGTGCCGGCGGGAATCTCCAGGTCAATGCCAATAGCGCGAATTAGACCGCCCGCGCACAGCACATCGGCTCGATAACTTTCATCATGGGTTATAACGGTGGCGCCACGGATCAACAACGACATGCCGAGTTCCTCGCAGGCTTGACCGGCTTATGCCAGTTCTAAGTTGTAGTGCTGCTCACTGCAGGTGAATTAATTCCTGTCAGTGGTGACAGGAATAGAAACTAGCCCGAGTTTTTAGAATGAGCAAGAATATTTTTTATAAGCTTGTTTATGTTTTATCTTGTTGATTTATAAGGGTAAAAACATAAAATCACCAAAATTAAGCACGCGCTCACCATTTTGACGCACTTGACAGGTTCTCAACATGAGCAACATTTCTTATTGCAAATCAGACGCTTGAGACCTGCCTCTTGACGGGAGCGGTAAATAAAAATAATTGTGTTGCACCAGATTGAGTCCTGAGGGGTCGGACAACTTTCGCGTTATTTGGCCTGAGTAACGCTGCAAGTACCCAAGGGCTTTTCGGTTGAGCTAATAAAGCTGATTAACATCAGCAAGTTATATGTGCGGTAGGGGCGCGGTGGCTGTTTGCGGCACGGTTATTGAGTGCAGTGGCGGCGGGCCGGGTCCGTGATGTCATGTTGTCAATGCGGTACTCCGGCCATCCTGCGTTTAACGCCGGATGAGCACAATAATTCGAAAAAACCGTGGAGCGGCCATGCAACAGAACAGATCGCAAGTCCTAGAACGCGACGGCCTGTATGAACTTGACGCCGGCGCCGACGTCCTCGACAGTCCCCGCTACAATCACGACATCGCGCCGAGCAAGGTGCATGAGCGAACCTGGAACAAGTGGCATATCACGGCGTTGTGGGTCGGCATGTCGATCTGCGTGCCGACCTACACCTTGGGGGGCGTGCTTACGGCCTACTTTGGGCTGTCGGTAGGCGAGGCGCTGATGGCGATCCTGTTGGCCAACATCGTGGTGTTGATTCCTCTGACGCTTAATGCATTTCCCGGTACCAAGTACGGAATTCCGTTCCCGGTGTTGCTGCGTTCGTCCTTCGGCATCCTTGGCTCTAACGTGCCTTGCCTGATTCGCGCGCTCGTGGCGTGTGGCTGGTTCGGTATCCAGACGATGTTCGGTGGCCTGGCGATCCACCTGTTTCTCGGCTCGATTTTCGAAGGTTGGAAGGTGCTGGGTGGCACCGGTGAAGTGATCGGTTTCATGATCTTCTGGGTGCTCAACCTGTGGGTGGTACTGCGAGGTGCCGAGTCGATCAAATGGCTGGAAACCCTGTCGGCACCGTTGCTGGTGGCGGTGGGCATCGGGCTGTTGGTGTGGGCGATGCCCAACGTGTCGATCAGCGAGTTGATGGCGATCCCGGCAAACCGTCCTGAAGGGGCGAGCCTCACCGGTTACTTCATGGCCGGTCTCACCGCGATGGTGGGGTTCTGGGCCACTTTGTCATTGAATATTCCCGACTTCAGCCGCTACGCCAAAAGCCAGAAGGACCAGATACTCGGGCAGATTTTCGGCCTGCCGCTGACGATGTTCCTGTTCGCCGCACTTGGCGTGATCATGACCGCCGCTTCGGTGAAACTGGTTGGCGTCAGCGTCTCCGATCCGGTGACCCTGATCGGTCATATCCAGAGCCCGACCTGGGTGGCGGTAGCGATGGCGTTGATCATCATCGCGACCTTGTCCACCAACACGGCCGCGAATATCGTCTCGCCCACCAACGACTTCCAGAACATCGCGCCCAAGCTGATCAACCGCACCACGGCGGTGATGCTCACAGGCCTTGTGGGGTTGGCGCTGATGGCGCATGAGTTGCTGAAAAAAACTCGGCCTGATCGTCTCCGAGGTCAGCCTGGAGTCCGTCTATTCCAACTGGTTGCTGGGTTATTCGAGCCTGCTGGGGCCGATTGCCGGGATCATGGTGGTGGATTACTTCCTGGTCCGCCGCCAGCAACTGGACCTTGCCGGCCTGTACCGCGATGACATCTATCCGGCGTGGAACGTAGCAGGTTTTATTGCCTTCGGCGTACCGGTGGTGTTGACGTTGCTGTCCCTGGGCAGTGACGCATTCAGCTGGTTCTACAGCTACGGCTGGTTCACCGGTTCGGCGCTGGGCGGAGTCTTGTATTACGGCCTGAGCATGAAGCGCGGGACCCGTGCGCTGGCGGTCAAAGCGCCGCAATAATTTATAAAAACAGCCTGAGGAGATTACCCATGAACGCTGTCACAGACGTCCTGCAATCCACTCATCAGTACATCAATCGTGACCGCTTGTGGCAGTCACTGATGGACTTGGCCCGGCTCGGCGCCACGCCCAAGGGCGGTGTCTGTCGCCTGGCGCTGACGGATCTCGACCGCCAGGCCCGCGACGTGTTTGTGAAGTGGTGCGAGGAGGCTGGCTGCACCGTGACCGTCGACGGCGTCGGCAATATCTTCGCCCGGCGCCCTGGGCGTCATCCAGAACTGCCGCCGGTGATGACGGGCAGCCACATCGACACTCAACCCACGGGTGGTAAATTCGATGGTTGCTTTGGGGTTCTGGCGGGTGTTGAAGTACTGCGTACGCTGAACGATCTCGGAATTGAAACCGAGGCACCGCTGGAAGTGGTGGTATGGACCAACGAAGAAGGCTCGCGCTTCCCGCCGTGCATGATGGGCTCCGGCGTCTTTGCCGAAAAGTTCACCCTGGAAGATACCCTGGCCAAGACCGACGCCGATGGCGTGACGGTCGGCGATGCGCTCAATGCCATTGGCTATGCCGGGACGCGGCCCGTGAGCGGGCATAAGGTTGGCGCCTATTTCGAGGCGCATATTGAACAAGGTCCGATTCTGGAGGATGAGAAAAAAACCATTGGCGTGGTGCTTGGTGCGCTTGGCCAGAAGTGGTTCGACCTGACGTTGCGCGGTGTTGAAGCGCATGCCGGCCCGACGCCTATGCACTTGCGCAAGGATGCCTTGGTGGGTGCCGCTGCGGTGGTTGCGGCGGTCAACGCCGCAGCTCTCGGGCATCAGCCCCATGCGTGCGGTACCGTGGGGTGCCTGCAAGCCTATCCCGGCTCGCGAAACGTCATCCCGGGCGAGGTGCGCATGACCCTGGATTTTCGTCATCTGGAACCGGCGCGGCTGGATTCGATGATTGCCCAGGTGCGCAAGGTGATCGAAGACACCTGCACCCGACATGGCCTGACCTTTGAAATGTTGCCCACCGCCGATTTTCCGCCGCTGTATTTCGACACGGGTTGCGTCGACGCGGTACGCGATGCGGCCAATGGCCTGGGTTTATCGAATATGGACATTGTCAGCGGAGCGGGGCACGACGCAATCTTCGTCGCCGAATTGGGTCCGGCCGGCATGATCTTTGTACCGTGCGAGGGCGGTATCAGCCATAACGAAATCGAAAACGCCGCGCCGGATGACCTGGCGGCGGGGTGTGCGGTGTTGTTGCGGGCGATGGTGGCCGCGTCGGCCGCGATTGCCAGTGGCAAACTGGCTGCCTGAGGTTCACGGGATGCCGCGAGAACACTCGTGGCATCCCGTCAGCCTATCGGCCGGCAGGATGGTGTGAAATCAACGGTTTGCCGAGACGATTGCTAGGCATGGTGTACGGCTGCTTTATGCGACTTGGCGGGTTCCGCGGGCCTGGCCTGGGGATGATAATGCCGGCGAGTGATACGCAGGACTCCCCACAACATGGCACCGGCAACGGACAGCCAGCCACAGATCAAGAGAAAAATCGTTGTCGTCAGGCTCATAAGTGCCTCCTTTCGCCCCGTACCGGGCACACACAGTCTTCTCAATGGACAGTCTAGCCCCCGGGTGGTTGCGTGCTATGGACCAATGGTCGAAAGGTGCAACTTGTTTGCTCTAATGCGGGCCTTTTACTGGGGGTCAAGGCTATACCCACGCCCCGCAGCACCCTATGATCGGAACCCCAGACGGCAGATGATCAAAGAGAGTGAAGAATTGCGCTTACGGCCGAAGGTTAGAACATCCTTGTTGGCAGTTGCCTGCGCCCTCGGACTGGCAGCCTGCGCCGGGCCGCAGGCCACGCACATCCGCAGCTTGCCCGAGCGTGTCGAACTCACCGGTGTGCCGGCGTTTCGCGGCGACACCTATCAGGGTGGTCCTGCGACGTTGGCCAGCATGTTGTCCCAACAAGGCATCGTGATTACCCCGGGTTTGCTGGAAAAGCCACTGCGTTTGCCGCAGGCGCAAGCCGATCTTGAACGCAATATGCAAGGTTTGGCGCGGGAATACGGAATGCTGGTGTATCCGTTGGAGGCCAGATTGCCCGCGTTGTTGGCGCAAGTGGCAGCGGGGTATCCGGTGATGGTGCGTATTACCGAGGGCTCGACGCTCTGGGCCGAACCGCGCTATGCGGTATTGGTTGGCTTCAATCAGCGCAAACATACCCTGCTGTTACGGGTGGGAAGGGAGCGGCGGCACTTGATGGAGTTCGGTGACTTCGAGTCCGCCTGGAAAGACGCCGGGCAGTGGGCGGTGCTGGTTCAGCGTCCGAACCAGTTACCCGCAGACGTCAATCCGCAGAAATGGCAACAGGCCGCTGACGCTACGGCCCGTGCAGGCCAGGAACGGGCTGCGGCCCAGGCGCTCAAGGTGATGGCCGATAAAACGGCCAAGCCCTGAAACGGCGGCGCTCAAGGGCTGGTGTCGGGCCGTAGCCGCTTTGAATCAACGCGATTCGGAAGCCTGGACCACACTTTTCTGACGGCCCTTGAGGTTTTTGTCAGCCTTGTATTGCAACGCCACGTCCGGAACCGCACCGCTCTTGCCGGTCTCGATCCACTTGCGAATGCGGCTGGCGTCCGCGAAGTGGGTATATTTGCCAAACGCATCCAGGATGACCAGCGATACTGGACGGTTGCCCATTTGGGTGACCAGAACCAGGCAATGGCCGGCCTGGTTGGTGAAGCCGGTTTTGGTCAGCTTGATGTCCCAGTTGGCGCGATTGACCAGGTGATCGGTGTTGGAGAACCCCAAGGTGTAGTTGGGCTTGCGGAAAGCCACGGTTTTCTCCTTGGTGGTGCTCAACTGCGTCAGCATCGGGTATTTGCGTGCGGCCTGGACCAACTTGCTCAGATCTCGCGCGGTCGACACGTTATGGGTCGACAGCCCGGTGGGTTCGACGTAGCGGGTGCTGGTCATGCCCAGGGCCTTGGCCTTGGCGTTCATCGCCGCGATGAAGGCGGCATAGCCGCCTGGATAGTGGTGGGCCAGACTTGCGGCCGCGCGGTTTTCCGAGGACATCAAGGTAATCAGCAGCATTTCTTTGCGCGGCATCTCACTGTTGAGCCGTACCCGTGAAAACACCCCTTTCATTTCCGGCGTGTCGCTGATGTTGATCGAGATGTATTCGTCCATGTTCTGTTTGGCGTCCAGCACCACCATGCCGGTCATCAGCTTGGTCACCGAGGCGATGGGCACGACCACGTCCGGATTGCTGGAATAAATAACCTTGTTGGTTTGCAGATCCACCAGCATCGCACTGCCGGAGGCGATGTGCAGTTGCGAGGGATCGCGTGGCGCGAGGGTGGTTTCGCTGGCGTTTGCAAAGGTGCCGGTGACGACAAGAAACAGGCTGACGAGAGAAAGACGAATTTTCACGCGGATGAACTCGCTAAAAAAGTAAAGATGTACCGTTTTGCAACGGCCTTGATGAAAAATCACGTTACGTATTATCAGTATGGATCAAAAATTATCGAATGTGCTTCCAGAACCAGACGAAAGCCCTTAAAAACAAAGAAAAAACCAGTTTTCTTCAGGCAATAAAAAGCCCCGCCATAAGGCAGGGCTCTTTTAGTCCGGCGGGTTATCAGCCGTGCAGGGTTTCTGCCGCGTACAAGGTGTTTTCCAGCAGGCAGGCACGGGTCATCGGGCCTACGCCACCTGGCACCGGTGTGATCCAGCCGGCGCGGGGCAGGGCGGTTTCGTAGACGACGTCGCCCACCAGCTTGCCGTCGTCCTGACGGTTGATGCCCACGTCGATGACGATCGCGCCTTGCTTGATCCACTCACCTTTGACCAGGCCAGGTTTACCGGCAGCCACCACCACCAGGTCGGCGCGACCAACATGGCCGGCCAGATCCTTGGTGAAGCGGTGGGTGACAGTCACGGTGCAGCCGGCCAGTAGCAATTCCATGGCCATCGGACGACCGACGATGTTGGACGCGCCAACGACCACGGCATCCAGGCCGTAAAGATCGACACCGGTGCTCTCCAGCAGGGTCATGATGCCCTTCGGGGTGCAGGGGCGCAGCAGCGGGATACGCTGGGCCAGACGACCGACGTTATAAGGATGGAAGCCGTCGACGTCTTTGTCCGGACGAATGCGCTCCAGCAGCTTGGACGCATCCAGGTGTTCCGGCAGCGGCAACTGCAGGAGTATGCCGTCGATATTCGGGTCGTCGTTGAGGTTGTCGATCAGATCGGCAAGGGCCTGTTGCGTGGTATCGGAAGGCAAGTCGTAGGCCTTGGAAATAAAGCCGACCTCTTCGCAGTCTTTACGCTTGTGCGAGACATAAACCTGAGAGGCAGGATCGCTGCCGACCAGGATCACCGCAAGCCCCGGCGTGCGCAGGCCTTGCTGGCGACGCTCGGCGACACGTTTGGCGATCTGCTGGCGCAGGCTGGCGGCGATTGATTTGCCGTCGATAAGTTGTGCAGTCATTACGCGTGATTAACCATCGAGAGGGGGAAGAAAAGTGCGCGCATTCTCGCACGCCAGGACGTGAGGGCAAAGGCGCTTGGTCTGCAAATTCCCCTAACCCCTTAAATAAAATGAATTTTTTTCAAAAAAGATTTGACGGCCTTTGGGGGCGTCTATACTATTCGTCGCACTTGTCGGGCACAGCCTAGCACTGGTTAAGAAGGTCGAGCGCAATAGTTGTATTGTTGTGTAAGGCTGGAAGCATTTAGTTTGTAGTCCTTCAAGGGTACAGATTAATAAGGCGCCCGTAGCTCAGCTGGATAGAGCATCCGCCTTCTAAGCGGATGGTCGCAGGTTCGAGTCCTGCCGGGTGCGCCATTAGGCAGCTTTGGCACGAGTAGCGCAAGATGGTGGGCGTAGCTCAGTTGGTAGAGCACGGGATTGTGACTCCCGTTGTCGAGGGTTCGATCCCCTTCGTCCACCCCATATTTCAAAAAGGCGCCAGATTTAACGGTCTGGCGCCTTTGCTTTAACAGCTTCAAGCCGCGGATGTGGTGGAATTGGTAGACACACTGGATTTAGGTTCCAGCGCCGCGAGGCGTAAGAGTTCGAGTCTCTTCATCCGCACCAATTAAAGCGTCACTCATTGCCTGTTGGCAGGATTGGGGCTCGACAAAGAGCTTGTTTGGCTTCTTTGTTACGCAATATGGTGGGCGTAGCTCAGTTGGTAGAGCACGGGATTGTGACTCCCGTTGTCGAGGGTTCGATCCCCTTCGTCCACCCCATATTTCGAAAGGCGCCAGATTTAACAGTCTGGCGCCTTTTTTGTTTTAGCGGTTTGAGTATTCAGCGGCTGCAGGTTTTGGGTCGCGGGGCAGGGCGTTTCGTCGTATATATGTTTCTCGATGATGCCGCGCTGCCCGTCGAGTTTGTTACGAGGTCGGCTGCCGGGGAGATGATTGGTGACCTCTTCTATATATAGAAGGGTTGGCGCAGGGCCCTGGCGTGATTGGCTGTATTTGCCACCGGGGCGAAGGGTATTTGTGCATTTGCCCCTATAAATTGCCTGCTGTTTGTTTACCCGTTTTCAGTAGGGTGACTTCTTGAGTTTGACCCACTAGAATGCATGCCCTTGATTCTGGGGTCGGAAACGGCCGGCTAACGTCTGTGCAACGAGGAATATCCATGCAAGTTTCTGTTGAAAATACTTCTGCTCTTGAGCGCCGCATGAGCATCACCGTGCCGGCGGAGCGCATCGAGACTCAGGTCAACAAGCGTCTGCAGCAGACTGCCCAAAAGGCCAAGATCGCTGGTTTCCGTCCAGGCAAAGTGCCGATGAGCGAAATCAAGCGCCGCTTTGGTGCTGACGCACGTCAGGAAGCTGTAGGCGACGTCATCCAGGCTTCTTTCTACGAAGCTGTTGTCGAGCAGAAGCTGAACCCGGCGGGTTCTCCTTCGATCGAGCCTAAATCCCTGGAAGCTGGCAAGGACCTGGAATACGTTGCCGTATTCGAAGTGTTCCCTGAGTTCGAAGTTGCCGGTTTCGACGGTATCGCTATCGAGCGCCTGAGCGCCGATGTTGCTGATGCCGACCTGGACAACATGCTGGAAGTCCTGCGCAAGCAGAACACCCGTTTTGAAGTGACTGATCGCGCTGCTCAGAACGAAGACCAGTTGAACATCGATTTCGTGGGCAAGGTTGACGGCGAAGTCTTCGCTGGCGGCTCGGCCCAGGGCACTCAGCTGGTGCTGGGTTCCAACCGCATGATCCCGGGTTTCGAAGACGGTCTGGTTGGCGCCAAGGCCGGCGAAGAGCGCGTTCTGAACCTGACTTTCCCGGCTGACTATCAGAACCTGGACCTGGCCGGCAAGGCCGCCGAGTTCACCGTCACCGTCAACACTGTTTCCGAGCCTAAGCTGCCTGAGCTGAACGAAGAGTTCTTCGCCCAGTTCGGTATCAAGGAAACCGGCATCGAAGGCTTCCGCACCGAAGTTCGCAAGAACATGGAGCGCGAGCTGCGTCAGGCGATCAAGTCCAAGGTCAAGAACCAGGTCATGGACGGTCTGCTGGCCGCCAACCCGATCGAAGTGCCGAAGGCGCTGCTGTCCAACGAAGTGGATCGTCTGCGCGTACAAGCTGTTCAGCAGTTCGGTGGCAACATCAAACCTGATCAACTGCCGGCCGAGCTGTTCGAAGAGCAAGCCAAGCGCCGTGTCGTGCTGGGCCTGATCGTGGCGGAAGTGGTCAAGCAGTTCGACCTCAAGCCTGACGAAGATCGCGTTCGCGAAATGATTCAGGAAATGGCTTCGGCTTACCAGGAGCCTGAGCAGGTCGTGGCTTGGTACTACAAGAATGACCAGCAGCTGAACGAAGTGCGTTCGGTTGTGCTGGAAGAACAAGTTGTAGATACTGTTCTGCAGAAGGCTAAGGTGACCGATAAAGCGGTCTCTTACGAAGAAGCAGTCAAGCCGGCGGAAGCAGCACAAGCCGACTGATTGTCCAACTCGTTGGAAATACAACCATAAGCCAGCCTCGCGCTGGTTTATGCGTTTTCAAGACATGACTATTTGGGAGTAACTGCAGAACATGTTCCGTAATTCCTATATTCAGCAGAACTCTGATATCCAGGCCGCAGGCGGCCTGGTCCCGATGGTTGTCGAGCAATCTGCTCGTGGCGAGCGCGCCTATGACATCTACTCGCGCCTTCTCAAGGAGCGAGTCATCTTTCTGGTCGGCCCTGTAGAAGACTACATGGCCAACCTGATCTGCGCGCAACTGCTGTTCCTTGAAGCGGAAAACCCGGACAAGGACATCCATCTCTATATCAACTCCCCGGGCGGTTCGGTGACAGCGGGTATGTCGATCTACGACACCATGCAGTTCATCAAGCCAAACGTGTCGACTACCTGTATCGGCCAGGCATGCAGCATGGGTGCGTTCCTGCTGACCGCCGGCGCCGAGGGCAAGCGTTTCTGCCTGCCTAATTCGCGAGTGATGATTCACCAGCCACTGGGCGGTTTCCAGGGCCAGGCGTCGGATATCGAAATTCACGCCAAGGAAATCCTGTTTATTCGCGAGCGTCTCAACACGCTGATGGCCAAGCACAGTGGGCACACCCTGGAAGAAATCGAGCGCGATACCAACCGTGACAATTTCATGAGTGCAGAAGCCGCGCGTGAGTACGGGTTGATCGACGCTGTAATCGAAAAGCGTCCTGCTTAATATAAGCAGCTCAAAATAGGGCTGGTCGGCGGGGCCGATCACCTGCGGGCTTGAAAAAGCCCGCATAAGCCTTCATCTTGTGTTGCAAGCCTATCGGATTTGGATCGAACGAATGACTGACACCCGCAACGGCGAGGACAACGGCAAGCTGCTCTATTGCTCCTTCTGTGGCAAAAGCCAGCATGAAGTACGCAAATTGATTGCCGGCCCCTCGGTCTTTATCTGCGACGAGTGCGTCGACCTGTGCAATGACATCATCCGTGAGGAGGTGCAGGAAGCCCAGGCCGAAAGCAGCGCGCATAAATTGCCTTCGCCTAAAGAAATCAGCGGCATCCTTGATCAGTATGTGATTGGTCAAGAGCGTGCGAAAAAGGTTCTGGCCGTAGCGGTGTACAACCACTACAAGCGCTTGAACCAGCGTGACAAAAAGAATGACGACGTCGAGCTCGGCAAAAGTAACATTCTGCTGATCGGTCCTACAGGCTCGGGTAAAACCCTGCTTGCGGAAACCCTCGCTCGCCTGTTGAACGTTCCCTTCACCATCGCCGACGCAACCACCCTCACCGAGGCGGGTTATGTAGGTGAGGACGTTGAGAACATCATTCAGAAGCTGCTGCAAAAATGCGATTACGACGTAGAGAAGGCCCAGATGGGTATCGTCTACATCGATGAAATCGACAAGATTTCGCGTAAATCGGATAACCCGTCGATTACCCGGGACGTTTCCGGTGAAGGCGTGCAACAAGCTCTGTTGAAGCTGATTGAAGGCACGGTTGCGTCTGTACCGCCACAAGGCGGCCGCAAGCATCCGCAGCAGGAATTCCTTCAGGTTGATACGCGTAACATCCTGTTTATCTGTGGCGGTGCGTTCTCCGGCCTGGAAAAGGTTATTCAAAACCGTTCCACCCGTGGCGGCATCGGTTTCAGTGCAGAAGTGCGCAGCAAGGAAGAAGGCAAGAAGGTTGGTGACTCCTTGCGTGAAGTCGAGCCTGACGATTTGGTCAAGTTCGGTCTGATCCCTGAGTTTGTCGGCCGCCTGCCGGTCCTGGCGACGTTGGACGAGTTGGATGAGGCTGCGTTGATGCAGATCCTTACCGAGCCGAAAAACGCCCTGACCAAGCAATATGCCAAGTTGTTCGAGATGGAAGGCGTGGACCTCGAGTTCCGCGCTGACGCGCTCAAGTCGGTGGCCAAGCGTGCGCTGGAGCGCAAGACTGGCGCACGAGGCTTGCGTTCGATTCTCGAAGGCGTGCTGCTCGACACCATGTACGAGATCCCGTCGCAATCCGACGTGAGTAAAGTGGTGATCGACGAAAGCGTCATAGAAGGCAAGTCCAAGCCACTGTACATCTACGAAAACAGTGAGCCGGCAGCCAAGGCGGCACCAGACGCGTAAGCGTTTTGCTGCTGAAATAAACCAAGGGGCCTCAGGGCCCCTTTGTTTTTACTCGTGTTTACTGTTCGCATCATGCTTGTTTTTTTTGCGTGCAGCCCCCATCTTGGTTTCAAGCGTACTTTCATCTGTCATCGAGGCGAAATCATGAAGACAACCATTGAATTGCCTCTCCTGCCATTGCGTGATGTCGTTGTGTATCCGCACATGGTTATCCCGCTGTTCGTGGGGCGCGAGAAGTCTATCGAAGCCCTCGAGGCCGCGATGACGGGCGACAAGCAGATCCTGCTGTTGGCCCAGAGAAACCCTGCTGATGATGATCCTGGCGAAGACGCCCTGTATCGTGTCGGCACCATTGCCACTGTTCTGCAACTGCTCAAGCTGCCGGATGGCACCGTCAAGGTGCTGGTCGAGGGTGAGCAGCGCGGCGCCGTAGAGCGCTTCATGGAAGTGGATGGTCACCTGCGCGCGGAAGTGGCCTTGATCGACGAAGTCGACGCGCCTGAACGCGAGTCGGAAGTTTTTGTTCGCAGCCTGCTTTCGCAGTTCGAGCAATACGTACAACTGGGCAAAAAAGTCCCGGCTGAAGTCCTGTCCTCCCTCAACAGCATTGATGAGCCAAGCCGCCTGGTCGACACCATGGCCGCGCACATGGCGCTGAAAATCGAGCAGAAACAGGACATTCTCGAGATTATCGATTTGTCTGCCCGGGTCGAGCACGTCCTGGCGTTGCTGGATGCTGAAATCGACCTGTTACAGGTTGAAAAGCGTATTCGTGGTCGCGTTAAAAAGCAGATGGAGCGCAGCCAGCGCGAGTACTACTTGAATGAGCAGATGAAGGCCATTCAGAAAGAGTTGGGCGACAGCGAGGAAGGTCATAACGAAATCGAAGAGCTGAAAAAGCGCATCGATACCGCCGGCCTGCCGAAAGACGCGCTGGCCAAGGCCACCGCTGAGCTGAACAAACTCAAGCAAATGTCCCCGATGTCGGCTGAGGCCACCGTGGTTCGTTCCTACATCGACTGGCTGGTGCAGGTGCCGTGGAAGGCTCAGACTAAAGTGCGTCTGGACCTCGCTCGGGCAGAAGACATTCTCGACGCCGATCACTACGGTCTTGAAGAGGTCAAGGATCGCATCCTCGAATACCTCGCCGTGCAAAAGCGCGTGAAGAAGATTCGTGGCCCGGTGTTGTGCCTGGTCGGTCCGCCTGGTGTGGGTAAAACCTCGCTGGCGGAGTCCATTGCCAACGCCACAAACCGTAAATTCGTGCGCATGGCCCTCGGTGGCGTACGTGATGAAGCGGAAATTCGTGGTCATCGCCGGACGTACATCGGTTCGATGCCAGGAAGATTGATTCAAAAGATGACGAAGGTGGGTGTACGCAACCCGCTGTTCCTGCTCGATGAAATCGACAAAATGGGCAGTGACATGCGTGGCGATCCGGCTTCCGCATTGCTGGAAGTGCTCGATCCGGAACAGAACCACAATTTCAACGACCATTACCTGGAAGTCGACTACGACCTGTCCGACGTAATGTTCCTGTGCACCTCCAACTCGATGAATATTCCACCAGCTCTGCTGGACCGGATGGAGGTGATTCGTCTGCCGGGCTACACCGAAGACGAGAAGATCAACATCGCCGTCAAGTACCTCGCACCCAAGCAGATTTCGGCCAATGGCCTGAAGAAGGGCGAGATCGAATTCGAGGTCGAGGCCATCCGCGACATCATTCGTTATTACACTCGCGAGGCCGGTGTACGGGGCCTTGAGCGTCAATTGGCGAAGATTTGCCGCAAAGTGGTGAAGGAGCATTCGCTGGAAAAACGCTTCTGCGTGAAGGTCGCCGCAGACTCCCTCGAGCATTTCCTGGGCGTGCGTAAATTCCGTTACGGGCTGGCTGAGGCGCAAGATCAGGTTGGCCAGGTCACGGGACTTGCCTGGACCCAGGTGGGTGGCGAGTTGCTGACCATCGAAGCGGTGGTGATTCCGGGCAAGGGCCAGTTGATCAAGACCGGTTCGCTGGGTGACGTGATGGTTGAGTCGATTACTGCCGCGCAGACCGTGGTGCGCAGTCGCGCCAGGAGCCTGGGGATCCCCCTGGACTTCCATGAGAAGCACGACACGCATATCCACATGCCAGAAGGGGCGACCCCGAAAGATGGCCCTAGCGCTGGCGTAGGCATGTGCACGGCACTGGTATCAGCGCTGACCGGCATTCCGGTGCGCGCCGATGTCGCCATGACCGGGGAAATTACCCTGCGTGGGCAGGTGCTGGCCATTGGCGGCCTGAAAGAGAAATTGCTCGCGGCGCACCGTGGTGGTATCAAGACGGTGATCATTCCTGAAGAGAATGTGCGCGATCTGAAGGAAATTCCTGACAACATCAAGCAAGATCTGCAGATTAAACCGGTTAAATGGATTGACGAGGTCCTGCAAATTGCGCTGCAATACGCGCCGGAGCCCTTGCCGGATGTGGTTTCCGAGATAGTTGCAAAGGATGAAAAGCGCGAGACTGACTCTAAGGAAAGAATTAGCACGCATTAATACGTTTAAGCCGGGTGGCTTCCTTGACAGATTTTTAGAGCCCTTGTTATAAAGCGGCTCTTAAGTGCCTGTAGGCCATTCAGCACTGATTTTTGCTTTCACCAAAAAACTTAGAATCATACTCAAATAGATATAAGGGGACTTAGAGTGAACAAGTCGGAACTGATTGATGCTATCGCTGCATCTGCTGATATCCCGAAAGCTGCTGCTGGCCGTGCGCTGGACGCAGTAATCGAATCCGTCACTGGCGCTCTCAAGGCCGGCGACTCCGTGGTACTGGTTGGTTTCGGTACTTTCTCTGTGACCGACCGCCCAGCTCGCACTGGCCGTAACCCGCAGACTGGCAAGGCGCTGCAAATCGCCGCAGCCAAAAAACCAGGTTTCAAAGCTGGTAAAGCCCTGAAAGAAGCTGTGAACTAAGCTTCGTTCAAGCCTTTGCCTGCCCAGGTCACACGCAAGTCTGGCCTGATAGCGGAGCGGCAGCAGACCCATTGAATCATCGGGTCGCCACGCTGGGGGTGTGGGTTCAAACCCCCGTTCGCTCTGCCAGTTACGAGAAGGCGCATCCTCCGATGCGCCTTTCTTCTATCCGGACTCTACCCACGCTCCACGGTTGCCTAAACTTTGAAGTTCAACCGTTTCTGGGGGACGCATGCTGCAGAATATCAGGGACAATTCACAAGGCTGGATTGCCAAAACCATC
Source organism: Pseudomonas mucidolens (assembly GCF_900106045.1). Lineage (NCBI taxonomy): Bacteria > Pseudomonadati > Pseudomonadota > Gammaproteobacteria > Pseudomonadales > Pseudomonadaceae > Pseudomonas > Pseudomonas mucidolens. The sequence continues at coordinate 1,431,243 of NZ_LT629802.1, forward strand.
ATCGGGATCATCGTTGTATTGATGGCCTTCACCGGTATCGAGGCCATTTTTCAGGCCACGACCAACAGCCAGGACGCGGCCAAGGTCAATGGTGAAGCAATCAGTCAAAACGAACTGAGCCAAGCGGTCGACATGCAACGTCGACAGTTGATGCAACAGTTGGGCAAGGACTTCGACGCGTCCTTGCTGGATGAAAAAATGTTGCGCGAGGCGGCCCTCAAGGGCCTGGTCGATCGCAAGCTGGTGCTGCAAGGCGCGGCTGACTCGAAGTTTTCCTTCTCGGAAGCTGCCCTGGACCAGGTGATCCTGCAAACGCCGGAATTCCAGGTGGACGGCAAGTTCAATGCGGAACGTTTCGACCAGGTGATTCGTCAGCTGGGCTACAGCCGTATGCAATTTCGTCAGATGCTGACTCAGGAAATGCTCATTGGGCAACTGCGTGCGGGCATTGCCGGCAGCGGTTTTGTGACCGATCAGCAAGTCCTGGCATTCGCGAAACTGGAAAAGCAGACGCGGGATTTCGCCACCGTCAACATCAAGGCCGACCCTGGCGCAGTGAAGCTCACCGACGAAGAGGTCAAGGCTTACTACGACCTGCACGCCAAAGAGTTCATGACCCCGGATCAGGTAGTCATTGATTACCTGGAATTGAAGAAGGCTTCCTTCTTCGATCAGGTCACCGTCAACGACGCTGAACTGCAGGCACTGTACGAAAAGGAAATCGCCAACCTTGCCGAGCAACGTCGTGCCGCGCACATCCTGATTGAAGTCAACGATAAGGTGAACGAGGCGCAGGCCAAGGCCAAGATCGAAGACATTCAGGCACGTCTGGCCAAGGGCGAGAGCTTTGAGGCGCTGGCCAAGGAGTTTTCCCAGGATCCAGGTTCGGCCAACAGTGGCGGTGACCTGGGGTATGCCGGCCAGGGTGTCTACGATCCAGACTTCGAGACGGCGCTGTATGCCTTGAAGACGGATCAGGTTTCGGCTCCGGTCCGTACGACCTTCGGCTGGCACTTGATCAAGCTGTTGGGCGTTGAAGCACCTGAGGTGCCATCGTTTGCCAGCCTGAAAGACAAGCTGACACGCGAACTGAAAACCCAGCAGGTTGAACAACGCTTCGTGGAAGCGACCAAGCAACTGGAAGACGCGGCATTCGAAGCCTCCGACCTGGCTCAGCCCGCTTCGGACCTGAAACTGACCGTGCACACTTCCGCTCCGTTCGGTCGTGAGGGTGGCGAGGGTATTGCCGCCAACCGTGCAGTGATCCAGGCGGCCTTCAGTACTGAAGTGCTGAATGAAGGTGCCAACAGCACCGCCATCGAGCTGGACCCGGAAACCATCGTGGTGCTGCGTGCCAAAGAGCACCGCAAGCCAGAACAACTGCCATTGGAAAGCGTCGCGTCGGCTATCCGCGCGCAGTTGACCAAAGAGCGTGCAAGCGCGGCGGCGAAGACCCATGCCGACGAGCTGATCGCTAACCTGCGTGACGGCAAGCTGCCGTTGGATAAGCTTGTGGATGGCCAGGAATGGAAAGCCACCGAAGCCGCCGGCCGTGGCGAGGAGGGGGTTGAACCCGCCGTGCTGCAAGCGCTGTTCCGCATGGCCAAGCCGGTGGCGAAGGATAAGCCGACGTTTACCGACGTGACCCTGCCTGACGGTAGCCTGGTGATTGTGCGCCTGGACGCTGTCAATGAAGCGGTTGCCCCGACCGATGAAGAGAAGGAGCAGTATCGTCGCGCCCTCGCTTCGCGTGTGGGTCAGCAGGACTTCGCTGCTTATCGCAAGCAGTTAGAAGCCGAAGCGGATATCGAACGCTTCTGATGATGTAACTGTGTCGAAAAAGACCCCGGCCTGCCAGCCGGGGTTTTTTTTGGCTGTCGGGATCAGTGTCCGGTTCGCAGGGTTGCTGTCAGCGCAAGCGCCGCCAACGCAACAACGGTCCAGGGAAAGGAGGTTACGCCCAAGCCCTGAAGTAACATCCCTCCGGCCAAGCCACCGCCGGCAATTCCCAGGTTCCATACGGTCACCAGCATGGACTGCGCAGCATCAGCCGCGTCGCCGGCCGATTTGGCCAGTGCTGTTTGCAGCAAGGCTGGCAGGCCCCCAAAGGCAATTCCCCAGAATGCCACCGTTACGTAGACCACGCAGGGCGAGTCGATCCAGAGTCCCAGCGCCAAGGCCGACGATGCGAACAGTGCGCAACTGATGATCAGCAACAGGCGCAGGCGCTGGTCAATCAATGCTCCAACAAGCCAGATACTCAACAGCGCCGCCAGACCAAATACCAGCAGCACCTGATCGATGTCGGCGGTGAGTCCGGCGGGCGCAAGCAGAGGGGCAATATAGGTGTAGAGAATGTTGTGGGCCAGCACATAGGTGAAGGTCACGAACAGCACCGGCCGTACCCCGCACAACCTCAGGACCTGGCGCAGGCCAAGGCGTTTTTCAGCACTTTGCCCGGCAAAGTCCGGTACCTGCCAGCGCACCCATGCCAGCAACGCGATCGTAAGCCCGGTCATGATCGCGAAACTCCAGCGCCAGCCGACCGCAGTACCGAGCAAGGCGCCGGCCGGTACGCCGAGAGACAACGCCAGGGGCGCACCGAGCATGGCCACGGCAATCGCACGACCTTGCAGATGCGGTGCCACCATACGACTGGCGTAGCCCGCCAGTAATGCCCAAAGCAGGCCGGCGAATACCCCGGCCAATAAACGCGCGGTCAGGGTCAGCCAATAATCGTTCGACAGCGCCGTGACACTGTTGACCAGCGCAAAGCCGCCGATGGCAATCATCAGCAAAGGTCGTCTACGCCAACCGCGAGTGGCGTAGGTCAACGGAATGGCCGCCAGCAACGAGCCGAGGGCATACAAGGTGACGAGTTGGCCGACCAGCGCCTCGGACACCTGCAGGCCGACGCTCATCTGGGGTAGCAGGCCCGCGGGCAATGCTTCAGTGAGGATGGTGATAAACCCGGCAGTGGCCAGCGCCATCAGTCCCCCGATGGGAAGGCGTTCACGATGGGGCGTGAGGTGGGCGGATGAGTCGGCGAGTGGGCTGCAGGGGTTCATGGGTATCGGCTCCATTTTTTCAATGCCTCAAGGTAAAGGCCAAGAATAGGGAGCTGGACAGCACAGAAAAACAGGCTAAGGTTCCGAACTTATCGGACGTTTTTGTCCGCAATGATCGGGAAGTGAGAATGGACAGCCTGGGCAGTATTTCGGTGTTTGTGCAGGTCGCGGAAACCCGCAGTTTTACTCAGGCCGGCAGGTTGCTGGGAGTGTCGTCCTCGGCCATCGGCAAAAGTATCGCGCGTATCGAAGAGCGCTTGGGCGTCAGATTGTTCCATCGCAGTACCCGCAGTATCACGTTGACCGCTGAGGGGGCGCTGTTTTTGGAGCGATGTCGGCGCATCCTGGCCGAGGTCGAAGCGGCGGAGCAGGAACTGACAGATGCTGCGACCACGCCCAGGGGTAAGTTACGCATCAGTTTGCCGCAGGTGAGAGGGCTGTTGATGCCGGTGCTGACGGAGTTTATGCGGGCCTATCCGGAGATTGAATTGGACGTGGACTTTTCCGATCGCATGGTGGACGTGATTGATGAAGGCTTCGACGCGGTGGTACGCACCGGCAAACCCGAGGATTCACGACTGATGGCCCGGCTGCTGGGCAATTACCGGCTGGTGTTGGTGGGTTCTACCGATTACTTTGCCCGATGTGGCACGCCGCAGCGGCCCGCCGACCTGAGTCACCATGCTTGCCTGCGCCATAAGTTCTGCGCCACCGGCAAGCTGGAAGCCTGGCCTTTACGCCATTTGCCGGAGGAGCCTGCGCCGGTGCTGCGAGCGCCGCTGGTTTCGACCACCATTGAGTCTCTCAACCATGTGGTCCATGAGGGCCTCGGGATTGCCTGTCTGCCGGACTTCATGGTGCGCGAGGCGGTTGAGCGGGGGAGGTTGCAGCGGGTACTGGATGATTACCTGGAGCACAGCGCAAGCTTCTGGTTGCTTTGGCCGTCCAGTCGCCATGCTTCGGCCAAATTGCGGGTGTTTATTGATCATATGAGCGTGAGGCTTTTTCCCGCAGAACCCGTCCGATAAATCGGTGACGTTTTACCGACAGGAATCCGCGCGCAGGCGTCACGATCTGTTGCACAATACCGCCCTGAGCGTTTTTCCCAGGAATTTCAATGTCGACATCATTTCACTTGCGTGGCCTCGGGCTGGCGCTGGTGCTGGCGGGCGCCACGGGCTGCTCATCGCCCAAGACCGCTATCTATGAGCATGAGAACTTCGACGACTCCGGTACGTTTTCACGCAACTATTCGGTCAGTGATATTGCGGCCTGCGAAGCGGCCCGGCGGGCGTTGCTCAGCCAGGGTTACATCATCACCAGCAGCGATCCGAAGCTGGTAAGTGGCAACAAGAGTTTCCAGCAGACGGGTGAAAGCCATCTGCAGATCAGCTTCAACGTGGTGTGCGCCGAGGATGGCGGCAACGATCATCAGGCGACGATATTTGCCAACGCCTTGCAGGACCGTTACGCGCTGAAGAAGGTCAACAATTCGGCCAGCCTCGGGGTGGGCGTGCTGGGCTCGGTCTCGATGCCGATTGGCTCCACCGACGACTCGATGGTCAAGGTGGCCAGCGAAACGGTCACCTCGCCGAAATTCTATGATCGTTACTTTGCGTTGGTAGATGTGTTTATGCCGCGCGAGGTGAAACCGGCGGAGCCTGCACCTAAGGCACCCAAGGCGGAACTGGGCATCCCGGAACCGAAGGCGGCGGCTGTTGAACCGACGCCGACACCAGCGGATGTTGCTCCGGCTCCGGCTCCGGCTCCGGCTCCAGTTCCAGTTCCAGTTTCGGCCGAGCCGGTTGCAGAGCCCGCGCCGCTGGCGCCGACAGAGCCGGATGGCTCGCAACCGTTGGCGCCGCCTCCGGAGGCGGCACCGATTGCTCCAGCGCCATCCGTGACCCCAGCCGAGCCGGTGGAAACCGCCCCCACCTTGCCGGCGCCCACTGAGCCGATTGCGCCGCTGCCGACGCCGTAGGGGCGTGGGCAGCCCCAACCCCTCAGGCGTTCAACATCCGGTTAAATCCACAGCGTGCTGCCACGTTTAATCTGAAAGGGCAGCAACTCCATGCACTAAACATTTTTCTGTCATGACGGCACTTTAGGCTGGTGATGCGGGTCCTTATTCAAGTACCGCTGTCATCACCACAAGGAGTCGAAAAATGGACGATTATCAGGAAGAATTGCTGGAGTATCAGGCATTCGAATTCGACCCCCAGGATCCGATAGACGATGCCACAGAGCTGTAGACCGGCGTCAGGCGGAATGCCGCTGACTGCGGCGAAATTCCCCTGGGGTCTGGCTGTTCCAGCGCTTGAAGGCCCGTTGAAAGGCTTGTGCTGAAGCAAAACCGAGCAAGTAGGCGATTTCCCCGAAGGCCAGTTCCGTGTCGCGAATGTAAGTCATGGCCAGGTCGCGACGGGTATCGTTGAGAATGGCGCGAAACTGCGTGCCTTCTTCGGCCAGTTTGCGCCGCAACGTCCAGGTCGGCAGCTTCAGGCGTGCCGCCACCTCTTCCAGGTCGGGTTCCCTCCCGCCATTGAGCATCGGCCCGAGCAAGCGGGTGATGCGTTCGCGCAGGCTGCGCGTACGGGTCAATTGTTCCAATTCCCTTTCACACATCTTGAGCAGCAGTTGCCAGGTACTCGGGCAGTGCTCGGGATTACGCAAGGCCAGGGTGGTCAGGCTCAAGCGTAACTGATTGGAGGGGGCCGCAAACTGGATCTGGCAGTCCCCCAGCACGCGGTAGAGGGGGCTGTAGTCGGGCGCGGCGAATTCGATTTCGACCCGCTCGGCCTGCAGCGGTTGCTGGCACAGGGTGGAGAGTTGATGCAGCCAGCCGGCGAGGATCGAGTCCACCACGAAACGGTTGTAGGCGTTGTACGGGCTGATGGAATAGAAACGTAGCCAGGCGCCCTGGGTATCTTCTTCAAAACTCGACTGGCCACGGTAATTGGAGCCGTAGAGTGCCTCGAAGCGCGTCAAGGTGCGTGCGGCTTCCCGCACGTTGGGCGCCTGGGCGGCGGTCACGCCGGCCAGGCCGAGCTGATTCATGCGGCTTAATTGGCCCATGCGCAGGCCCAGGCCCGGATCACCGGTCAGCTGGATGGCGGCATGCCCCAGGCGCATGTAGCGTGGGATCGACAGGCGCGCCCCGGACTCGCTCAGGCGGGCCGGGTCCAGACCGTATTGCAACAGCAGCGGCTGTGGGTCCAGGCCATGGCTGAGTAGCGCATCTGCGAGGGTATGCACAATGCCCACCGACAGGTCCCCGAGGCGCATCGGTGCAGGTTTCACGGGGTTACAACCACAGGTTCAGCAGGTGCGCGCCACGTGCGTTGCCGTTGGCAAATACCTCGCCGTTGGCGCTGAGGAAGCTCTGGCCGCTGGTGCCCTGATCCCAGAATTGCCCTCGCAGGAAGACGCTGATACCGGCGCTGGCCTGGCTGATGGGGACCCGGCTGATCAGGCTCAGGCGATGCCAGGCTTCGCCTTCGCTGAGCTCTTCCGGCTTGAGGCTGACTTCCGAGGGCGTGGAAGCGCTTTTGAAACCACGCCACGGTTTGTCCCAGGCATCACGGCCCACTACGAACGCCGGCACCGCGATCAACTGGGCACCTTGCTCGTTGAGCTTGCGGTAGTTGTCCGGGTACCAGCTGTCGCTGCCGATCAGGACTCCCAGGCGACCGGCCGGGGTGTCGACCACGTTGATTGCGCGCTCTTTACCGGACTCGATAAACGCTTGTTCATTGAAGATCGGGTAGAGCTGGCGCTGGGGCTGGCCCAGGGGCAGGCCATCGCGGTCGAACACCAGGCTGGTGTTGTACAGCGCGCCATGTCCGACCTGCAATTGGCCTTGGCTGACGCTGGGGTTGGGCAGGGTGATGGAGCCCGCCACCAGGGTGACACCGAACTCTTTGGCCAGGCCGCCAAACAGCACCTGGTAATCGCGCGCCATGCTCGAGGCTTTCATACGCAAGTGGGCGTCATCCATGCGGTTCTCGCCTTGGGCGCTGATCAGTGCTCGCAGGAACAGCAGCGGATTGCTTGCCGACAGCCAGTTCATCGCTTCTTTAAGACTTGCGGCCTGGTACAGCTGGTTTTTTTCGCCGCTGATCATCAGCCAGGTACCCACATGTTCCGGTAGCACGACGATGGTTTTTTCGTTGATCAGGCCCTGATCCCGGGCTTTGCTCAGATAGGCCGCCAGTTTCAGGTGCAAGCGTTCCAGGCTCTGGTAGTCCGCAGGGAACAGCTCCGGCTGGATACCCAGCAGGTTGCCGCGATCGGCGGGCAGCCCTTGATCGACTGCGAGGTTGATCCGCAGGTCCGACAGGTAATGCCCCACGGGGCGTTCCTGGGTCCACACCAGATAGGCACAAAGGGCGGCGACCAGGGCCATGGAGAGGGTCAAAGCAAGAAGTTTACGCATGGGGGAGCAGACAACGGACCGTGTGCGGGGTTCGCACCTAGGGTAGGGCCCATGGATCGGCTTGCCAAGAGGGACTGCGCATTTGGATCAATAAGTTGTCAGTTTCGGTCATTGAGCGGCAAGGAGTGGGCTCTTAGTCTGGGGGGCATAAACCGATGGGGCGCCGTTCGAGCGTCCCACGTCCCGTGATGATCCGTTGTGGAGCTGTACCATGACCGCTGTTGCCTACCCGCACCTGTTGGCCCCGTTGGACCTGGGTTTCACCACCTTGCGCAATCGCACCCTGATGGGTTCGATGCACACCGGTCTTGAGGAAAAACCCGGCGGCTTCGAGCGCATGGCGGCTTATTTTGCCGAACGTGCGCGCGGCGGTGTCGGTCTGATGGTGACCGGTGGCATCGGTCCGAACGATGAAGGCGGGGTGTATGCCGGTGCGGCCAAGCTGACCACCGAGGAAGAAGCGCTCAAGCACAAGATTGTCACCCAGGCCGTCCACGAGGCTGGTGGCAAGATCTGCATGCAGATCCTCCATGCCGGTCGTTATGCCTACAGTCCCAAGCAAGTAGCGCCGAGCGCGATCCAGGCGCCGATCAACCCGTTCAAGCCCAAGGAATTGGACGAGGCGGGCATCGAAAAGCAGATCAGTGATTTCGTCACCTGCTCGGTACTGGCCCAGGTTGCCGAGTACGACGGTGTGGAAATCATGGGTTCCGAAGGTTATTTCATTAACCAGTTTCTCGCCGCCCACACCAACCATCGCACCGATCGCTGGGGCGGCACCTACGAGAACCGCATGCGTCTGCCGGTGGAAATCGTGCGCCGGGTACGCGAAGCTGTTGGCCCGAATTTCATTATTATTTTCCGCCTGTCCATGCTTGATCTGGTGGAAGGTGGCAGTTCCTGGGAAGAAATCGTCCAGTTGGCCAAAGCCATCGAGCAGGCCGGCGCGACGATCATCAACACCGGTATCGGCTGGCACGAAGCGCGGATCCCGACCATCGCCACCAAGGTGCCGCGTGGTGCGTTCAGTAAGGTCACTGCGAAGCTGCGTGGCGCGGTGCAGATCCCGTTGATCACCACCAACCGCATCAATACCCCGCAAGTGGCCGAGCAGATCCTCGCCGAAGGCGATGCGGACATGGTGTCGATGGCCCGGCCGTTCCTGGCCGACCCGGACTTCGTCAACAAGGCTGCTGCAGGCCGCGCCGACGAAATCAACACGTGCATCGGTTGTAACCAGGCGTGCCTGGACCACACGTTCGGCGGCAAATTGACCACATGCCTGGTCAACCCACGCGCCTGTCACGAGACTGAACTCAACTACCTCCCGGTCAAGCAGATCAAGAAAATTGCCGTGGTCGGCGCCGGGCCCGCGGGTCTGGCTGCGGCTACCGTCGCAGCCGAGCGTGGGCATCAAGTGACACTGTTCGATTCGGCCAGCGAGATCGGTGGCCAGTTCAATGTCGCCAAGCGGGTGCCGGGCAAGGAAGAGTTTTTCGAAACCCTGCGTTACTTCAAGCACAAGTTGCAGACCACCCATGTCGAGCTGTGCCTCAACACCCGTGTTGATGTCGCCCAACTGGTGGCCGGCGGTTACGAGGAGATCATTCTCGCCACCGGCATTGCGCCGCGCACGCCGGCGATACCGGGTGTCGAAAACCCCAAGGTGCTCAGCTACCTGGACGTGATCCTCGAGCGCAAGCCGGTGGGTCGTCGCGTGGCGGTGATCGGTGCCGGCGGTATAGGTTTTGACGTCTCGGAATTCCTGGTGCATCAAGGCGTGTCCACCAGCCTGGATCGCGACGCGTTCTGGAAGGAATGGGGCATCGACACCCGGCTGCAGGCGCGCGGCGGGGTGGCCGGGATCAAGGCGCAGCCCCATGCGCCGGCCCGCGAGGTGTTCCTGTTGCAACGCAAAACCTCCAAGGTCGGTGATGGCCTGGGCAAGACCACCGGCTGGATTCACCGTACCGGGTTGAAGAACAAGCATGTGCAGATGCTTAACAGCGTCGAGTATCTGAAGATCGACGATCAAGGCCTGCACCTGCGCATCGGTGCCGAAGGCGAACCCCAGGTGCTGGCGGTGGACAACATCATCATCTGTGCCGGTCAGGACCCGTTGCGCGAACTGCAGGATGGCCTGGTCGCCGCCGGCCAGAGCGTGCATCTGATTGGCGGTGCCGATGTGGCCGCCGAACTCGACGCTAAGCGCGCCATCAACCAAGGCTCGCGTCTGGCGGCCGAGCTGTAAGTCGCAGGCTGAGAATGCGTTCGAAGGGGCAGTGTTAGACTACTGCCCCTTTTTTCATGCAGATCGGTTGTCATGGGTCCTTTTGACTGGCTCCCCCACGCTCCCCTTGAACCCCTGCACCTGGGTTGGCTTGCCGCTGCCGGGGTCGAGGTGGCGGTGCTGCGCCTGGACCGCATTGATCCGCTGATCAGTGGCAACAAATGGTTCAAGCTCACCGAGCATCTGGCGCAAGGACGGGCAGCCGGGGCCACGGGCATCATCAGCCTGGGCGGTGCTCATTCCAATCATCTACATGCCTTGGCCGCGGCCGGGAAGCGCTTCGATTTTCCTACGGTCGGCCTGTTGCGCGGACATCCGCAAGACACGCCGACGGTGCTCGATCTGCAGGCGTTTGGTATGCAGTTGCACTGGCTCGGTTATGGCGGCTATCGGGCGCGGCATGCGCCGGACTTCTGGCAACCCTGGCGCGAACGCTACCCGCAGTTGCGCCCGGTGCCGGAAGGCGGGGGCGGATTGGCGGGCGCGCGGGGCTGCATGACATTGGTGCAGCAGGCGCGCGCGCAGTTGAGTGGGCTGGGTTGGGACGATTATCACGGCTGGTGGCTGGCTGCCGGCACCGGCACCACCCTGGCCGGGCTGGTTCTCGCCGAGGCGGGCGCTCATCGGGTGTATGGCGCCCTGGCGGTGCCGCAGGATCACGGTGTGGCGCAGCAGGTCGGCGCCCTGGTGCAGACAGGCTTTGAGCTGCTCGATGCCAGTCGTGGTGGGTTTGCCAAGGTCGATCCGCGCTTGCTGGATTTCATCCAGGCCACCGAGGCTGCTAGCGGCTTGCCGTTGGAACCGTTGTATACTGGCAAGGCGCTGCTCGCCCTGCAAACCGAGGTCGAGGCGCGACGTTTTGCGCGCGGTACACGCCTGATTTTTGTCCACACCGGTGGCTTGCAAGGCCGCCGGGGTTTTAGTCTGGGGTTTGGGGGGAGTAACGGAACAGAAAGCGCACTTAAGCCCTAGCAGCGTCGTTCAGTGCCTTCTTCCCAGGCTATTTCCACCCGAGTGATGACGACCAAGCCCTCCTACCGCTGCACGGCGAACACAACCGCACTGGTGGCTGTACAAAGCCAACTGGAACTGGCTCAGGTCTGGGGCGGCGGCGAGGTGGCCTCCGCCGATGGCATGCGTTTCGTTGTACCGGTACGCACGGTGCATGCTGGCCCCAACCCGAAATATTTCGGTACCGGGTGGGACGTCACCTGATACAACCTGATATCCCATCAGTTCTTCGGTCTGAACGCCATCACGGTGCCTCCACCTTGCGTGACAGCTTGGTATTGCTTGCGGTTGTGCTGGAACAACAGACCGAATTGCAGCCAACACAAATCATGAGCGACACCGGCGTCTACAGCGATGTGGTATTCGGGTTGTTCCACCTGCTCAGTTATCACTTTTGTCCGCGTCTGGCCGATGTCGGTGGTACCCACTTCTGGCGCACAAGCCCTGATGCGGATTACGGCAAGCTCGGCGGACTTGCTCGCCAGTCGGTCAAACCCGACCTGACCGCCGAACATTGGGATGATTGGCTTGAGGGAGGGGCAGTTGTGTACCTAATTGATCAGGATGGGGACATCCTCAGTGGGACTGATTAGATGTGAGTTTACTTTCGTGAAAAGCAGCGTCTTGGATTGTCTTTACTCGGGAGACAAAACGTTTGAAGCAGGGCACTTATAAAAGCGACCCATCGGATTATATAGTCACTTCCAAAAAAATCTTTGGATGGTAGATATAAAAAAATATAACCATAGCGAGCTACGCTGAGTTGATTTGCCCCCCAAAGTATAAGCAATGTAAAAAAAAGCCAAAACGTTCCATGCGTAAGGTTGGCTCCTGAAATTCTTCTTGAGATTGAGTAGAAGGCCAAGAAAGCTGCGAGCGATGCAAGTGAATATAATACCTCTATAAGTAATGTGTTACTTGTCACGGTTTTTGGTCTCCAGATACATGGAGCTTGCTGTCGCAGTGTCGGAAACAACTTCAAATGTTAATGCGGCCTTGCTTGAATTTTCATATCCGCGAACATAATCAGCGCGCACATATCTAAATAAACGCCATGCATCTGGTTTTAATATCAGTCTGCCAACGCCGTATGCGGAAAGCCCCAAGTCAACGGATCCATAAGCCATATCCCCTTCAAAGGCTCCTCCGCCCATCATTTTTGCAGCCTCTTGATAACCCTTCCTGACAGGCCCCTGTGTATCTGAGCGACCTTCCCATAAGTTTCGCCCATTTTCATACGCATTATTGGCACCATGTGCCATCAGAGGGGCACCAGCGAAAAGGCACAGCGTACCGACTGAGCCGTAGCATATCCCAGCACCTGCTGCGAATTGAAGGGCTCCGGCGATTGCTCCCACGCCTTTTTGAGCCACCTCTAGTGATTGGCTCAGCAGGCTGTTCTGTTCGTTCTTGAGGTCGTTTAGACCCTGCTCAGGGCTTTTTTTACCCTGCTCGACATCATTAACAATGCTTCTCGCGTAATAAGCAACCTCGCGGTTGAATTGCAAACGCAGCGTGCCGTCTTTGATGTGTCTAGCCCCTAACGTGCTGGCTTGACTTCCAAGTTTTCTAGCAGCGTCACTGACCATCCAGTAGTCACAGCTACCAGGTATGCAATTTGCGCTTGTTGGTTTCATTCGTTATTTCCCCACGTACTATATCCGCTGGTGCCAGCAGAGTGGTGGGTCCAAGTGATGTCTCGGTAACGGATGGCGAAATGTTCTTGCGGTTCGGCGTCGTGTTGCAAAATAGCGTGAGGCATTTCAAGAGTCAGGTCAGCAATAATTCCACCATTGATCGAGATGGAATAGAATTTCTCCTGCATGCCAAAGGAAGACACACGGTAAAAACTGATGGTACAGTTTATTTCTTCTCTGCTTGAGAGCGCTTGAGCTAGTAGAGGTGATGACTTATCAACGTTTTTTGTGATGGTGATTGGGTTGTGTGTTGGTTTATTAATATTTCCAATATTGGCCATATTGTGGCTGTAAGACAGCACCATAATTTCGTCTGCATGAGCAGCCTGACACTTGTTACCAATAGAGTCTTGGGTTGAACAACCCGCTGAAATCAGTCCTTGAACCTTGCCGGTGATCGTCATGTAACCGTGGTTAGCCATACATACCACTCCTGTTAGTCAGCCGAACATCCTATTACAGGGCTATCAGGTGCGCTGTAGGGCTTTTCTGAAAAGGCATGCGAAATATTTCGTACCTGGAATCGACGGCGGCTCCGTGAAAAATCAGTCTTGGTAAGTCTGTGGGTAGGTCGCGAAACCAAGGTATCCGAGCTCAAGTGCACTTTCTGTTCCGTTGCTCCCCAAACCCCAGTCTTTAGCGCTTGGGCAGCATTCGCCGGAGTGTGTTATCGCGCATCACGTAGTGGTGATACAGCCCCGCGACCGCATGCAAGCCCACCAGCCAATAACCCAGCGTGCCGCCTAGCGCATGCCAGCCTTTGATCTGCTTGGCCAGCGCTTGGTCTGCGTCGATCAGCGGCGTCAGTTCGAGGCCGTAGAACCACACCGAATTCCCGGCTGCGCTGACGACCAGCCAGCCGAGGATCGGCATTGCCAGCATGAACACATACAGCGCCCCATGCATCAGCGTGGCGAGCAAGGTCTGCCATTGCGGCGCTGCCGGTACAATCTGCGGTGCCGCGCCACGGGTGCGGGCAAACAGGCGCAGCCAGACCAGCACGAACACACTCAGGCCCAACATGAAATGCAAGGCCTTGAGCAACGCGCGGCCGTCGCTGTCCTTGGGGAACACCCCGCGAAACTCGATGGTGGTGTAGACCAGCACCAGCAGCACCAGCATCAGCCAGTGGAGGGTGATGGAAACCTTACTGTAACGGGACTCGGTGGGTGTCCACGGCATTGCGTCATTCCTCACTCATCAGGGACAAAACTCCGTTCTCTGGCGACGGAGTCCAGCTAATTTAACCCTGTTTTTCAAGGGCTGCCCGAGTGAGGGCCGATGTATTGATCTCGATCAACTGGCTTGCGGCATTTCACCGCGCGCAAGCCGCTGGTTGATGTCGGCGATAACGCCCGGTAGGTCGCGGATGGTGTCGATCAGGTAATGCGGGCGCGAGTCGGCGAACAGCACCTCGATCCACCTGTGCTCGGCACTCAGGGTGTCGGCGTCCAGCGCCTTGAACTGCGCGTAGGGCAGGCCCAGGGCGTTGCCCGAACAGGTCAGCGCCACTGTCCACATTCCGCCGCGACGGCCTTCGAGAATGCCCGGCACGGTGTTGTCGATTTTCACGCAGGCCGCCACATCCTCGATACCCAGCGCGATCACGTTGGTCAGCGCTTGTGCCGGCCACGGACGGCCATTCGGCCCCTCGTCGGTGGCGACCATGTGGTCGGCAACATAGCCGTTGCTGGCGTCCAGTGCTAGGACTTTGTCCATCACCTGCTTGGGATACCCAGAGCACGAGCTGATCTTGATCCCTTGTGCGCGCAGGCCGGCGACGGTGTCCAGGGTTCCAGGAATCAACGCGTAATGCTTGGCGATTTTATCGATCTGCAGCGGTATGAAACCCTGATAAATCGCCGTTACGTCGTCATCGGCAGGCGATCATGGTGCTGCGCGAACCCAGCTCCATCACGCCTCGCACCTTCGTCGCGGCCTGCGCCGTGGCGGACGTGCAGCCCAAGGTGTTGCTGGAACTGGACAGCCGAGAAGCGGTGACCGAAACCGTGGCCGCCGAACTGGGCATCGGCGTGGTGTCCTCGGCGGAGCTCAGCCGTGATCCACGGGTACAGGCGATTCCCATCCGTGGCGAAGGGTTGGTGAACCGCCACCTGCTCGGTTGCATGGAGCGGCGCCGGGAATTGCGCTTGATTCAGGCCTTTTTCGAGCTGGCGTCGAGCTGAGGCGCCTGCAACGCTGGCCGGTTTTTGGTGGAACAGAGTGTTTTTGCCCTATAAACTCTGTCGCCAAAGCGCCGGCCAGTAGATGTCTCGGCGCCATGGACATAAGAGAGTGAGTCATGGGCGCACAGTGGAAAGTCAAACATAAAGAAGCGGCATCGAATGCCAAGGGTAAGATCTTCGGCAAGCTGGTAAAAGAAATCACCATCGCTGCCCGTAATGGCGCGGACACCGCGACCAACGCCCACCTGCGTCTGGTGGTGGAGCAGGCCAAGAAAGCCTCGATGCCCAAGGAAACCCTCGAACGCGCCATCAAGAAAGGCGCGGGTCTGTTGGGCGAGACCGTGCAATACCATCGTGTGACCTACGAAGGTTTTGCCCCGCACCAGGTGCCGTTGATCGTTGAGTGCGTGACCGACAACATCAACCGTACCGTGGCGGAAATCCGCGTGGCGTTTCGCAAGGGCCAATTGGGTGCCTCGGGTTCTGTGGCCTGGGACTTCAACCACGTGGGCCTGATCGAAGCGTCGCCTGACGCGTCGGACGCCGACCCGGAAATGGCCGCCATTGAAGCCGGCGCCCAGGATTTTGAAGCGGGCGAAGAGGGTGCGACCCTGTTCATCACCGAAACCACTGACCTGGACGCCGTGCAGAAAGCCTTGCCGGAACAGGGTTTCACCGTGTTGTCAGCCAAGTTGGGCTATATCGCGAAGAACCCGGTCAGCGGTTTGAGCGAAGAGCAGATGGCTGAAGTCGAAGCCTTCCTCGAAGGCCTGGACAACCATGACGACGTGCAGGATATGTTTGTCGGTCTGGCTGGCTGATCGCCCAGCCTCACCTGCGATGCCGCGAACTCCGTCTTGAATCCCGCGCCTGCCCGGCGAGGTTCAAGACGGTTTCTACGGGATATCGCTCAGCGCCTGGATGATTGCCTCGAAACCCGGTCGCGCCAACACCTGCGGCTGACAGCAACGGTCGCGCAATGCCGCCAGTTGCCCGCGATGTTCAGCGCTCAAGCCGCTGTCCGTGCGCTCCAGTAACTCCCCCAGCAATATGCCGAATGCCCGCACTTCAATGCGCTGCAATGCCCGGGTTTGCGGGGTGTCTGCGGTGGCATGGAAGGATGCAGCCCCAAAGTCCCCCAACAGACAATCACCGCTCTCGTTCCACAGGATATTGTGACCGTACAGGTCGCCGTGGGTGATCCCGTGACGGTGCAGATGCGCGGCCACCGACGCAATACCACGCGCCATGCGCAACGCTGCGGTGGCGCTCAAGCGCATGTCGGCTGGGTAAACGTCACGGGTACATGACGCCAGGCTCGGTAAGCCGGCGAGGTTGCGATAACTCGGATCAATCAGTTGCATCACTAGCGCGGCCTGTTGTTCAGGATGGTCGACGATGCGCCCTTCGACCCTGATCAACTGCGTATGCCGCCCAGCGGCAATGCAAGCCTGCATTTCGTGCAACGGTGAGCCGTCACTGGTGATGCTGCCCTTGTAGAGCTTGACCGCGACGGCTTTGCTGGTGCCGTCCGCCGCGCTCAGTTGCGCCTGGCGAATGATGCCCGACGCGCCTTCACCGAGCACGTCGCCCAAGGTCAGTTGCGACCAGGCAATCTCGGGCGTGGTGTCCTCGTCGACGACTGCCGCGGCACTTTCCAGCGGGTTGCCGGCATACGCCAGCCACGTCAGCTTCGGCAGGCGTAACAGCCACTGCGGCAGGTGAGTCAAACGGTTGGAGGCGATGCGCAGCAGTTCCAGGTTGTCGCACTGGGCCATGCTCGCCGGCAATTGCTCCAGGCGATTGCCGGCGAGCATGAGCTTCTGCAAATGGGGCCGTTCACCCAGTTCAGCTGGCAACTGGCCGATGCGGTTATCGGTGAGGATCAACCAGCGCAGCAGGGGCGGCAGCGCGGCGGCCGGGAGGTGTTCGATCTGGTTGGCCTTGAAGCCGATCATGCTCAACTGCGCGCATTGGCCCAGGCACTCCGGCAGCGCGGTAAACGCATTGTCCGAGCAGAACAACACGCGCAGATGCTTCAACCGATGCAAGTCTTCCGGCAGGCTGCACAGCGCGTTACCGCTCAGGTTGAGGATTTCCAGGGACTCGGCCAGATCGAAAATTTCCCGGGGGAACTGCGTGAGTCCGCACGACAGGTCCAGACGCTTGGTGCCAGCCAATTGGCCGGTCTTGAGTTGAGCAAGGGTATCCATGGACAGCAGAGTCACTCGGCAAGGGTAAAGGGCAAAAGCTTCATGATAACGAGGTATCGGGCGTTGGCTCTCGCTGTTGCAATTGTCCCAGGCGGCTGCGGGTGCGGGCCAGGTCGAGAGCCTGGCCGCCGAGGGTCGCATCCAGCGGCTGTCGACCGATCAGGATCAAGTGTTTGTCCTGGTCATAACCGGTTGAACAGAGGCCGGTGGTGTGAGTGGTCTGGCGGTAAGGCGGCCAATGGCAATTACCCTGGTGTTTGGCAATCGCTCACTTTAGAGCGCTCGACCGGGTTTGACCATAATCTGCTGCCGGGTTCGAGCGTCTAGAACCGCATTGTCTGCTTGAGCATGTGTGTCGTCGACGCATCCACCGGGCTGACCATCGCATAGTTGTAGCCGGGGCTGGACCAGTATTCGGCCTGGAGCCCGTCGGCGCTGCGGCTGCCACGGGGGAGCAGATAATTCCTGGGGCCGGGTGGACGAATATAGAAGCTGATGCGCCGGCCTTGTTGATTCTCGTAGAGCACCATGGCCGCAGCGCCCTGGTCGGTGCTGAGCAGGCGTGCGCTGACGGGGTTGAAACCGGCCGGACTCAGGTCCGGCAGACGATGCGCGCGAGTGAAGTAGCGGTCGAGCCAGGTTTGCATGTCGCCGCTGTCTTGCACGTGGTAGTCGGCTGGCATGATCTGATTCTGCGCGAACAACCGGTAAGCCTGCATGGCGTCAGCCATCGGTAGCAGTGTGCTGGCCATCGTCGCTTGCCGCGCCTGCCAGCCACTGAAACCACCGATGCTGACTGCGAGCAGCAACGCCGCGGCGGTGGCGAGGTGGCGCCGGGACTGGTGCTTGAGCCGCTGGCGCAGCAACGCCGGGTCCAGTCCGGGATTGGCCGGCTGTTGCAGCCTCTCGCCCAAGGCCGCACGCAACTGTTGGGCATCCTTTCGCCAGGCGTGGACCTGGGCCGCGACCTCTGGGTGGGTGGCGAGCCATAGGTCGAGTTGACGTCGATCCGACTCCGGGAGTTGGTGGTCGACATACGCATGTAAATCACGTTCGCTGGGAGGCAGGCTGATCATTTGAGTATCCGCAGGGATGGGCTGGTGATTTCGCCGTCGCTGAGTTGGCGCAAGGCTTGCCGTGCGCGTGACAGACGGGACATCACGGTGCCGATGGGCACGTCGAGGATATGAGCGACTTCCTTGTAGCTCAAGCCCTCCACCGAAACCCACAGCAGCAGGGCGCGTTGCTCGGTGTTCAAGTGGTCGAAGGCTTGCAGGGTCGACTGGGCCAGTACGGTGCGTTCGACCGAGGGCTGAGCATCGTCGCGGCCGGTGAAAAAATCCAGCATGCGCGCATAGCGCCGGGAGCGCCGGTGGGCGTCGAGAAACTGCCGGTAGAGGATCGAGAACAACCAGGCGCGAAGATCCCCTTGCGCCTGCTTATCGCCCCAACTGACGAGCGCGCGTTCAAGACAGGCTTGCACCAGATCATCGGCGCTGGCGGCATTGCGCGTCAGGGATATGGCAAAGCGTCGCAGCCTGGGAATGAGTTCACGCAACTGTTCGTCGAGTTCGTGCATGGGTTCGTTGTCGTTGTGCAGGGAACAGCAAGACGCCTGGGATCAAAGGATATTCCAGATGCTGAAAAATAAATCCTAGACGCGGGAATAGAATTCGTTGCCGGGCGTCCTGCTTCTTTCACATCTGTGGCCACAGGCCTGGAGCACTTCATGGTAGATCACGTATCACCGCCGCGCCCACCGCTGAGCACGGCTGGCCTGATCGCGCGGCTGGCCGGTATCGGGGGGATCGTGGCTGTTGTGGCGGGGGCTTTTGCCTACGTCAACGGCACGCTCGACCCGCAACGCTTGCGCCCCCAAAACCTGGTCAACGCGCTGGAAACCAACAGCGGCGTGCATCCCGGCTACCGGCGTAACCATTCCAAAGGCGTGTGTGTGGCGGGTTATTTCCAGAGCGCTCCCTCCGTGCGCGCGTACTCCAGTGCCGAGGTTTTCAGCGAGGCGCGTACGCCGGTGATCGGTCGTTTTGCCTTGCCCAGTGGCAACCCGTATGCCCCGGACAGCAGCGTGCCGATTCGCAGCCTGGCGCTGCAGTTCAGCCAGGCCAACGGCCAGCAATGGCGCACTGGAATGAACAGCATGCCAGTGTTTCCGGTGGGCACGCCCGAGGCGTTTTATCAACTGCTCAAGGCCGGCGCGCCGGATCCTGCGACCGGTAAGCCGAACCCGGCCAATATGCCAGCGTTCTTTGCGGCTCATCCAGAGACGGCGCCGTTCCTGGCTTGGGTCAAGACCGCCAAGCCCTCGGCCAGTTATGCCACCGAGACCTACAACGGTATCAACGCCTTTTACTTGGTGAATGCCAATGGGCAGCGGCAGGCCGTGCGCTGGGGCGTGGTGCCGGTGATTCAGGATGCAATCGCGGCCACGCCAGCGAATGGCGCTGATTTTCTGCAGGAGGATCTGGTGCAACGCCTGGCGGCCGGGCCAGTGCGCTGGCATTTGATGATCACCCTGGCCAATCCCGAGGATCCGGTGGATGACGCGAGCAAGGTCTGGGGCGGCGAACATAAAGTCTTGAACGCCGGGACACTGGTGCTGCAGAGCAGCCAGCCGCAGATCGACGGCGCCTGCCGCGATATCAACTTTGATCCGCTGATCCTGCCCAGCGGTATCGAGGCGTCCAACGACCCGTTGCTGGCCGCACGTTCGGCGGCGTATGCCAGTTCCTATCTGCGTCGCACCAGTGAAGTCAGCCAGTTGCACAGCGCCCCTCAGGAGTCCAAGCCATGAATGCACAACCCCGGTTTTTTGCGCCATTGGCGCGCTTGCTGCACTGGTTGATGGCGCTGATGGTCATCGCCATGCTGTTTATCGGCGCGGGCATGGCGGCCTCGGTTTCCCAGCGTCACGAGTGGTTGTTGAACCTGCATAAACCGTTGGGCATTGCGATCCTGGCGCTGGTGATCGTACGTTTGGTGGTGCGCTTTTCTACTCGGCAGCCACCCTTGCCAGCCGACTTGCCGAAGTGGCAAGTGCTGGCGGCCAAGGCGTCCCATGTGTTGCTGTATGGGTTGATGCTGATATTGCCGGTGCTGGGGTGGGCGATGATCTCTGCTGCGGGTGATCCGGTAATGCTCAGCAGTTCCGTGCAGTTGCCGGCATTGCTGCCGGCCAATGCCTCGCTGTTTGCGCTGTTGCGCAAGGCGCACGGATTTCTCGCCTATCTCCTGTTTTTGACGGTATTGCTGCATCTGGCGGCGGCGCTGTTTCATGGATGGGTGCGCCGCGACGGGGTGTTGCAAAGCATGACCGGCAGCAAAAACTGACGCTTAACCCCGGGATGGCTGCGGTGGTACTGCCGTCGCCGGCTCCAGGGTGCCTATCCAATAGAGCAGCGCCAGCAGGTTAATGGCGGCGCCCAGGCTGCACACGGCGATCCAGCCGCCCCAGGCATACATCATCGTGGCGCCCACCGAGCCGAGTGCGCTGCCCACCGAATAGCACAGCATATAAGCGGCGGCCAGGCGGCTCTGGGCCTGGGGTCGAACGCTGTAGATCAGGCTCTGGCTGGTGACGTGCACGGCTTGCAGGCCAAGATCGAAGGCAATCACGCCGAGCAGCAATGCCCACAGCGAAGATTGGATGAAAGCGATGGCCAGCCAGGACAGCAGCATCAAGCTCAGTGCGGCGCCACTCACCCATTGCGCCAAACCTCGATCTGCCCAGTGCCCGGCACGCGCTGCACCCAGGGCGCCGGCCGCGCCAGCAAGCCCGAACAAACCTATTTGCGTGTGGGACAGCGACAGCGGTGGTGCACTCAAGGGCAGTACCAGCGGTGTCCATAACACGGTCCCGGCGGCGAAAATCAACAGCGCCAATACCGCGCGATCCCGTAATACCTTCTCTTGGCGAAACAGGCTGAACACCGAATAGATCAAGTGGCGGTACGTCGTCGAAGTCCGGGGTTCCTCGTTGCTGGGCAGGGCCCGCCACAGCAACAGCGCCATCAGCAGCGTCAAACCGGCCGAGAGCAGGTACACCGAACGCCACCCGGCCAGGTCTGCCATTAGACCGGACACCGTGCGCGCCAACAGCAGACCGACGACAATGCCGCTGGTGACGAGGCCCACGACATGCCCCCGTTGCCGCGGCGCTGCGAGGTGTGCGGCGTAGGCCACCAGTACTTGCGTCACCACTGCCAGCAAGCCGGTCAACAGCATCCCGGCCAGCAACCCTGTGCCATTGGTAGAAAAGGCCACCCATAAAACGGCGAACGTCGACAGCAACAATTGGCTGACGATCAAGCGCCGACGGTTCAGCAAATCCCCCAGCGGTACCAGCAGTAACAGGCCGATGCCATAACCGACCTGGGTCAGGGTAATGATGATGCCAACGCTGGCGTGATCCATGCCGAAGGTGTTCGCCATGGCGTCCAGCAGGGGCTGGGCGTAATACACATTTGCGACCGACAAGCCACAGGCGATCGCGAACAGCAGAACCACGGCGCCGCTCAATGGGGATTGTGACATGCTGGAATTCCCGTAGTGGTTTCAATTTAAAACCAGTTGTACGGTAGGTGTTCTGGTTTTATATTGCAACTACATTTTTCCCGCAAACAGGTGCCGAGCATGGTCAAACTGAGCCGTTTTGAAAGTGCCGAATGTCCGGTGGCGCGTTCGCTCGACGCCATCGGCGATGGCTGGGCGCTGTTGATCATCCGTGATGCGTTCGACGGCATTCGCCGCTTTGGCGAGTTTCAGCGCAGTTTGGGGGTGGCCAAGAATATTCTCGCCACGCGACTGCGCAGCTTGGTGACTCACGGGATTCTTGAGATCGCTCCGGCGTCCGACGGCAGCGCCTATCAGGAGTACGTATTGACGGAAAAGGGCAGGGGCTTGTTTGCCGTGATCATTGGATTACGGCAATGGGGCGAGGCGTTTTTCTATACCGAGGGCGAGGCCCATTCGGTGATGGTGGATCACGAACAAGGGCAGCCACTGCGAGCGTTGGAGTTGCGCTCGGCAGATGGCCGCTTGCTGGGTCCCGAGGATTGCCGGCGGGTGGCGCCTCCAACCGCTCGCTGATCAGGTCTGGCGCAAGAGGCCAACCATGTCGGCCACGGTGCTCAGGACATCCTTGCCCAGTTGCATGGAGCGTTTGCCGGACCAGCCGGTGCGGTGATCAGGTGCGTCGTCGTTGTCCTTGAATGGCATTTCCAAGGTCAGGGACAGGCAATCGAATTGCTCGCCCACGCTGTTGCAGGCCAAGGTCATGTTTGCTTCACCGGGCAGGTCGCGGGTGTAGCCGTGAGTGGTCTGGAAGTCGCGGGTCAGGGCGCTCAAGTGGCTGCGAAAGTATTTTTCCAACTGCTCGATGCGCGGCGTGTAGCCAGGATTGCCTTCACAGCCGGCGGTAAATACGTAGGGGATTTCCTCGTCACCATGGATGTCCAGGAACAGGTCGACGCCGTATTTTTCCATTTGCTGCTGGACGAACCACACCTCGGGACTGTTCTCCTGGCTCGCACTTTGCCACGCGCGATTGAGATCCTGGCCCATGGCGTTGGTGCGCAGGTGACCGTGGAACGCGCCGTCCGGGTTCATGTTTGGCACCAAATACAGATCGGCAACAGCCAGGAGTCTTTTCAGTTCATCGTCACCGTCCTGCTGCAGGCGTTCGATGATGCCTTCCATGAACCATTCGGCCATGTGTTCGCCAGGATGCTGCTGGGCAATGATCCAGACCTTGCGTTGCCCCTCGTTGCCTTGCCCACGACGCAGCAAGGGAATATCACGACCTTCGACACTTTTGCCGATGGCCAACAATTGGGTCGCGGCGCGATTGAGCGCCTGGTCGATCAACCAGTCGTGGCGCTTGCGGCTGTAGGGTTCGAAGTAAGCGATCCAGACGTGTTTTTCTCGCGCCTCGAGGCTGATGTGCAAAGTTTCGCCGTCAAAGCGCGTGGGCACTCGGAACCAATTGATGTGGTCGTAGGACGCCACGGCGTTGTAGCCACTCCAGGCGTGGTTGTAGGACGATTGACCGGCATTACTCAGTCTGAAGCCATGCGTGTGGCCAATGTGCATGCCTTCGGCCTTGAAGTGGAACCATTGGAAGTGCTGGCTGCGAGTGTCCGGCTTGATGGCAAGCAATACTTGTCGGGCATCGCTGGCATCGAGTACCTGAATATTGCCGCTGTCGAAATCGCTGCTGATTTTGATGGAGGTCAAGGCCACGCTCATGGTCTGTCTGCCTGATTATGAAGGTGTGGCGGGCAGTTTACACAGGCAGAAAGCAAAATCCGGACGCAAATTGTTGCGATAGAGGAGGGGGGCGTCATCCATGACGCAGCAGCAGCTTAGAATCTGTGAGATTGATTCTCAAGTGCTATTTTGGAAAGATCCGGGCCAGAGCGCTTGATCGACTTCCTTTCGGCGATAGTCTTTTGCTACCATGCGCGCCATCCAGCAACACACAGACTTCATTAGCCTGAAGCCACGCCAGAATAACTGGCAAAAAAAAGACCCGGCCAAAGAGCCGGGTCAAAAACCGTGATTAGCCTGATGAGGAGATATTCCAAGAGTCCGACCTAAGGTCTCTTGGTCTATCGACTGATCTCGCGACCAGCTGCTTGCAATAATAATCATTATCATTTGCAAGTCAAATGTTTTTATCTGTCTGATAGGAATATTTTTTCTTCTGCTCCTGCATCCTTTCCGGACTAGCGTGTCTCTGTATCGGGTAGGCGCCGGGGGCAATCCAGCATGGCCTTGGCCATATCAATCAAGTACACCACTGAAAACGCCAGGTCCCGGGTTTCGCCGAGCTTGCTGTTCGCCAGTTCATAAGCGATGGCAGCGGCGCTGCGCAGCAGGTCTGATGCATGCACCAGCGCCTCTTCGCTGCTGATCCCAGGTTTTAACGCGAACAGGCTTTCGTTCGGTGGCGGGTCGTTAACATCTTCTTTCAAATAGTAATCCAGCGCGCGCCGGGCGGCCGTGCTGCCACGCAAAAACATCATTTCATCGTCATCGGGTGTCTCAGGTAGATGATCCGGGACTGTGGTCATGAAGTGGGTGCTCTGAAGAAAGGGTTGTATGTCTTGGTTAGATAATAATACGAAGTGTAGTCATGTCATTTGATTGATTAATACAAACTGTTTATTGTCGACTTGAATACACAGGGTATTGTCGCGGCCCATGGATAAATGGATAGCGTTGGTCAAAAGCACCATGAAGGAGCGTAAGGTCACGCAGGACCAGCTCGCCGAACGTCTGGGCATGTCCCAGGGCGGCGTCGGTCACTGGCTGACCAAGCGCCGTGTACCGAGTCTCGCCGACATGAATCGGGTTATTGCGGAACTGGGGCTGGCGCAGCTTGAGGTCGCCTTGGTGATTCGTGAAAAGCCGGAGTCGGCTGACGACGACGTGGCTTCGTGCGCCCGCCCCAACCCGTATTTTTGTTACCCGGTGAGCGACTGGAAGGGTGCGTGCGAGGTTCGCGAGGAACGTCTTGCGTATGGCACGACGCGTTTCGAGTCGACCGACTATCACGCACGTGGCGAAGCATTCTGGCTGCAGGTGACGGGTGATGCCATGACCGCTCCCACCGGACTGAGCATCAGCGAGGGCATGATGATTCTGGTGGACCCGGCCATCGATGCCGAGCCCGGCAAACTGGTGGTCGCCCAGTGGGCCAATAGCCCACAGGCGACGTTTCGCAAGCTGTCGGAGGAGAGCGGCCAGCGTTATCTGGTGCCGCTCAACCCGACTTACCCGAAAACCCTGTTCAGCGATGAGTGTCGGATCATCGGCGTGGTGGTGCAGGCAACGATGAAGTTTTAAGCCAGCGTATCCAGCTCCACCAGTGCACAGCCCTCGCCAACCATTTCACCTTCCTGGCAATACAACGCCTTGACCACACCGGCGTGGGGCGCGCGGATGCTGTGTTCCATCTTCATGGCTTCGAGCACCACCAGTTGGGCGCCGGCTTCCACAGCCTGCCCGACGTCCACCAGCACGCGCACGATGCTGCCATTCATGGGGGCGATCAGGCCGCCTTGATGGGATTGACTGGCGTCGACCGCCGCAATCGGATCAAACAGCGTTACACGGTGCAGCTCACCGTCCCAGCGCAAGAAAAGCGCCTGTTCGCTGCGTACCGCCAAGTGCGAACGGCGTACGCCTTGCTCTTCTACCAATAATTGCTCGCCCAATAGGCGCGGGGCATTGACGGTCTGCAGTGTCACCAGCCGATCCTGGCCATCGCAGCTCAAATGCAACGAGGTCTCGGCGTCCAGCCCGGCGCGAAAACCCCGCGTTGTGGCCCAGGGTGAACAGGGATCATCCGCTCGGACCTTCGCTGCTTGGCTTTGCATGAAAGCGTGGCCCGCGGCCTGCCAGAACGCGTCGCTCAAGTCGCCGGCGGCGGGCAGCAATTGCGCCTGGTAACGCGGGATAAATCCGGTGTCCAGTTCGGCTGCGGCAAATGCCGGATGGCCGATGATGCGGCGCAAAAAGCCCAGGTTGGTCTTCACGCCACCGACGGCAAACTCATCAAGCATGCTCAACAGCCGCAGGCGCGCCTGTTCGCGGTCCTCTCCCCAGGCAATCAGCTTACCGAGCATCGGGTCGTAGAAGGGCGACACGCTGTCGCCTTGCTCGACACCGCTGTCGACCCGCCGGCCCGGGCCAGGCGTGGATTCGCGGTAAAGCGCCAGTTGCCCGGTGGACGGCAGGAAATCATTGGCCGGGTCCTCGGCATACAGGCGTACTTCAATCGCGTGTCCAAGCAGCGGCACTTGCGCCTGGGTCATCGGCAGTGGTTCACCCCGAGCCACGCGAATCTGCCAGGCCACCAGGTCCAGGCCGGTGATGGCTTCGGTTACCGGGTGTTCCACTTGCAGCCGTGTGTTCATTTCCATGAAGAAAAACTCGCCCCGGGCGTCCAACAGGAACTCCACGGTGCCGGCGCCGACATAGCCGATGGCCTGCGCCGCGCGGACCGCCGCTTCACCCATGGCTTTGCGCCGCGCGGGGCTGAGGCCAGGTGCTGGCGCCTCTTCGACGACTTTCTGGTGGCGGCGTTGAATCGAGCAGTCGCGTTCATTGAGGTAGAGGCAATGGCCGTGTTGATCGGCAAACACCTGAATCTCGACGTGGCGCGGCTTGATCAGGTACTTCTCCACCAACATCTGGGCGTTGCCGAATGACGACAGGGCTTCGCGCTGCGCCGAGGCCAAGGCTTCGGCCAGTTGACTGACATCCTCAACCACTTTCATACCCTTGCCGCCACCCCCGGCGGTGGCTTTGAGCAGCACCGGATAGCCGATGCGCTCGGCGGCCTGGCGGAAGGTCTGCAGATCCTGGGCCTCGCCGTGATAGCCCGGCACCAGCGGCACTCCGGCGGTTTCCATCAGAGCCTTGGCGGCGGATTTGCTGCCCATGGCATCAATGGCCGAGGCGGGCGGTCCGAGAAAAATCAGTCCGGCGGCTTCAATGGCGCGAGCAAAACCAGGGTTTTCCGAGAGAAAGCCATACCCTGGATGAATCGCCTGGGCGCCACTGGCCTTGGCGGCCGCGATCAGTTTGTCGATTTGCAGGTAGCTGTCGGCGGCTTTGCTGCCGCCCAGGTCGACGCGGATATCCGCCTCGCGGCTGTGGCGCGCATCACGGTCGGTGGCGCTGTGGACCGCCACGGTGGTCAGTCCCAATGCCTTGGCTGTGCGCATGACCCGGCAGGCGATTTCGCCGCGGTTGGCCACCAGGACACAGGTGATAGCAGGTGCACTCATGAACGCGGCTCCTGAGATTGCCAGGTCGGCGGACGTTTCTGCAGAAAGGCCCGCAAGCCTTCCTGGCCTTCGGCGCTGACGCGGATGCGCGAGATAGCGTTTTCGCAGTAACGCCGCAGGGCAGGTGTGAGCGCGCCGTTACCGACCTCGCGCAGCAGGTCCTTGCTGGCGCGCATGGCCGCTGGGCTGTTGAGCAGCAGGTTGGCGATCCATTGCTCGACCTGCTGCTCCAGTTCGTCGCGCGGATAACTCTCGGCCAACAGTCCGATCTCCCGCGCCCGCTGGCCGCTGAAGCGGTCTGCCGTCAGGGCATAGCGGCGTGCCGCTCGTTCGCCAATGGCCTGCACGACAAATGGGCTGATAACCGCTGGCGCGAGGCCGATGCGTACTTCCGACAGGCAGAACTGCGCGTCATCGGCACCAATGGCCATGTCGCAACAACTGATCAAGCCCAGCGCGCCGCCGTAAGCCGCGCCCTGAACCACCGCCAGTGTCGGGATCTTCAGCTTGGCCAGGTTGTACATCAACTCTGCCAGCTCCCGCGCATCATCCAGGTTGGTGTGGTAGTCGAGCTCGGCCGATTGCTGCATCCAGGCCAGGTCCGCGCCGGCACTGAAGTGCTTGCCGCGTCCCCGCAGTACCAGGAAACGCAGGCTCGAATCGGCCTGGACCCGATCCAGGGCGAGGATCAGTTCACGGATCATTTCGGCATTGAAAGCGTTGTTCTTCTCTTCGCGGCTCAGCCAGAGGGTGGCAAAACCACGCGGGTCGGTGACCAGCTCGAGGGTGTTGAAGTCGCTCATGGGATACAGCTCCATTTACATGCGGAACACGCCGAAGCGGCTCGGCTCGATAGGCGCGTTCAGCGACGCGGACAAGGCCAGGGCCAGCACGTCACGGGTTTGCAGCGGGTCGATGACACCGTCATCCCACAGGCGGGCGCTGGAGTAATAAGGGTGGCCCTGGGTTTCGTACTGGTCGAGGATCGGCTGTTTGATGGCCGCCTCTTCCTGAGTGCTGAACGCCTGGCCAGCGCGTTCGGCCTGTTCGCGCTTAACCTGCACCAACACCCCGGCCGCCTGTTCGGCACCCATCACGCCGATCCGCGCGTTGGGCCACATCCACAGGAAGCGCGGGTCATAGGCGCGACCGCACATTCCATAATTGCCGGCCCCGAAGCTGCCGCCGATGATCACGGTGAATTTCGGTACCTTGGCACACGCCACCGCCGTCACCAGCTTCGCACCGTGCTTGGCAATGCCGCCTGCCTCGTATTTTTGCCCGACCATAAAGCCGGTGATGTTCTGCAAAAACAGCAGGGGAATCCCGCGCTGGCAGGCCAGTTCGATAAAGTGCGCGCCTTTCTGCGCGGCCTCTGCGAAGAGGATGCCGTTGTTGGCGAGGAGCGCGATCGGGTAGCCGTGCAAGTGGGCGAAACCGCACACCAGGGTCGTACCGAACAGCGCTTTGAATTCATCGAAGACCGAACCGTCCACCAGTCGCGCGATGACTTCACGCACATCGAATGGTTGCTTGGCATCGGCCGGGATGACCCCATACAGCTCGTCGACGGCATATAAAGGTGCTGCTGGCGTGCGCTGCTGCAACTGGCCCTGCTTGCGCCAGTTGAGGTTGGCCACGCTGCGACGGGCCAGGGCCAGAGCATGTTCGTCACTGTCGGCATAGTGATCGGCCACCCCGGAGATCTTGCAATGCACATCGGCACCGCCCAATTCTTCGGCGCTGACCACCTCACCGGTCGCAGCTTTTACCAGCGGCGGGCCGGCGAGGAAAATCGTGGCTTGCTGGCGCACCATGATCGCTTCGTCTGCCATCGCCGGTACATAGGCGCCGCCGGCGGTGCAGGAACCCATGACCACGGCGATCTGCGGGATACCCTGGGCGCTCATGTTGGCCTGGTTGAAGAAGATCCGCCCGAAATGCTCGCGGTCGGGAAACACTTCGTCCTGGCGCGGCAGGTTGGCGCCGCCGGAGTCCACCAGATAGATGCACGGCAGGCGGTTCTGCTCGGCGATGGTTTGCGCGCGCAGGTGTTTTTTAACGGTCAGCGGGTAATAGGAACCGCCTTTCACCGTCGCATCGTTGGCGACGATCATGCATTCGACGCCTTCCACCCGCCCGATCCCGGCAATTACGCCGGCAGCGGGAACGTCCTCGCCGTAGACCTGATAGGCCGCTAATTGGCTGAGTTCGAGAAACGCCGAGCCAGGGTCGAGCAAGCGGTTGATGCGTTCGCGAGGCAATAGCTTGCCACGCGAAGTATGCCGTTCCTGGGCCTTGCTGCCGCCGCCTTGCTGGACTTGGGCAAGCAGGGAGTGCAAGGCATCGACCTGTTTGAGCATCGCCGCGCTGTTGGCGGCAAACTCCGCCGAGCGTGGGTTGAGCTGGGTGTGCAGGATGGCCATGACACGCTCCGTCAGCGGGTTTCGTTAAATAATTCGCGACCAATCAACATGCGCCGGATCTCACTGGTGCCGGCACCGATTTCATACAGCTTGGCGTCACGCAGCAGGCGTCCTGCGGGGAATTCGTTGATGTAGCCGTTACCGCCGAGAATTTGGATCGCGTCCAGCGCCATTTGGGTGGCGCGTTCGGCGCTGTAGAGAATCACCCCGGCGGCGTCCTTGCGCGTGGTTTCGCCGCGTTCGCAGGCCTGTGCCACGGCATACAGGTACGCGCGGCTGGCATTGAGTTGGGTGTACATGTCGGCGACTTTGCCCTGGATCAATTGGAACTCACCGATGCTCTGGCCGAACTGCTTGCGGTCGTGGATATAGGGCACGATCAGGTCCATGCAGGCTTGCATGATCCCGGTAGGGCCACCGGACAGCACCACGCGTTCGTAGTCCAAGCCACTCATCAGTACTTTCACTCCGCCATTGAGTGTGCCGAGGATATTTCCCTCGGGCACTTCAACGTCGTCGAAAAACAGCTCGCAGGTATTGGAACCGCGCATGCCCAGCTTGTCGAACTTGTTGCTGCGGCTGAAACCTTTCGACTCACGTTCGACGATAAACGCGGTGATGCCGTGGGCGCCTTTCTCAAGGTCGGTCTTGGCGTAGATCACGTAGGTATTGGCGTCAGGGCCGTTGGTAATCCAGGTCTTGCTGCCGTTGAGCACATAGTGCTCGCCGCGCTTGTCGGCGCGCAGTTTCATCGAGACCACGTCGGATCCGGCGTTCGGCTCGCTCATGGCCAGGGCGCCGATGTGCTCGCCGCTGATCAGCTTGGGCAAATACTTGAGTTTCTGTTCGTGAGTGCCGTTGCGGTTGATCTGGTTGACGCAGAGGTTGGAGTGCGCGCCGTAGGACAAGGCAACTGACGCCGAGCCGCGACTGATCTCCTCCATGGCCACCACGTGGGCCAGGTAGCCCAGGCCGGCGCCGCCGTATTCTTCCGGCACGGTGATGCCGAGCAGGCCCATGTCGCCGAACTTGCGCCACATGTCGGCGGGGAACAGATTGTCGATGTCGATCTGCGCGGCGCGCGGCGCCAGTTCCTTGGCCACAAATGACTGCACCTGGTCACGCAGCATGTCGATGGTTTCACCGAGGGCGAAATTCAGGGAGGGGTAACTCATGGACAGGCACCTTTTAAGCGTTGTTGTGGTGTGGAGAAGCGTGCCCTCGGCGCGCTAACCTTTACGTTAACGTAAACTTGCGTTGCAAGGCTGTCAATCGTGGTTTACGTTAACGTCAAGCAAGCAGTCGTCCACCTACAAAAAAACACAATGGGGACCGTTATGGATCAACCGAATCAGAGCTACAGCCGTGGTTCCCAGGACCAGGCGTTGCTGGCCATGACCATTGGCCAGGCGTTCGACCAAACGGTCGCGCGATACGCGGAGGGCGACGCCCTGGTGGTCCGCCACCAGCACCTGCGTTACACCTGGCGGCAACTGGGCGAGGCGGTCGATCTGCATGCCCGTGGGTTGCTGGCGTTGGGCTTGCAGGCGGGTGATCGGCTGGGTATCTGGGCCCCGAACTGTGCCGAGTGGTGCATCAGTCAGGTGGCCAGCGCCAAGCTGGGCGTGATTCTGGTCAACATCAATCCGGCCTATCGCGCCAGCGAGCTGGAGTACGTGCTCAAGCAGTCCGGTTGTCAGTGGTTGATCAGTGCCGGGTCCTTCAAATCCTCGGATTACCACGCCATGCTGCAGGAACTGGTGCCCGAACTGGGTGAGCAAACCAGCGGCCAGCTGCAGTGCGAGAACCTTCCCGAACTGCGCGGGGTGATCAGTCTCGATCCGCGACCGCCTTCGGGATTCCTGCCCTGGTCGCACCTCTCGACCCTCGGCGCGGACGTCCCGATGACTCAGTTGCATGCTCGCCAGGCCAATCTGCACTTCGGCCAAGCCGTCAATATCCAGTACACCTCCGGCACCACCGGCTTTCCGAAGGGCGCGACCCTCAGTCATCACAATATTCTGAATAACGGCTACATGGTCGGCGAAAGCCTGGGGCTCACGGCACAAGACCGCCTGGTGATTCCCGTACCGCTTTATCACTGCTTTGGCATGGTGATGGGTAACCTGGGCTGCATCACCCATGGCACCACCATGATTTATCCCAATGACGGTTTCGATCCTTTGTTGACATTGACCACCGTTGCCGAAGAACAGGCCACCGGCCTCTACGGCGTGCCGACGATGTTTATCGCGATGCTCGATCATCCACGTCGCGGCGAGTTCGACGTGTCGAGCCTACGCACCGGGATCATGGCTGGGGCCACTTGCCCCATCGAGGTGATGCGTCGGGTGATCAGCGAGATGCACATGGGTGAGGTGCAGATTGCCTACGGCATGACCGAAACCAGCCCGGTGTCGCTGCAGACCGGGGCGGATGATGATCTGGAGCGGCGTGTCACCACCGTGGGGCGCACCCAGCCGCAACTGGAAAGCAAGATCATCGATGTGGCGGGTAACACTGTGCCGCGTGGTCAAGTCGGCGAGTTGTGCACCCGTGGCTACAGCGTGATGCTCGGTTATTGGAATAACCCCGTCGGCACCCGCGAAGCCATCGACGACGCTGGCTGGATGCACACCGGCGACCTGGCGAGCATGGACGAGCAGGGCTACGTATGCATCGCTGGGCGTAACAAGGACATGATCATCCGGGGCGGCGAGAACGTGTATCCGCGAGAACTGGAGGAGTTCTTTTTCACCCATCCGGCAGTCGCGGATGTGCAGATCATCGGCATCCCGGACGCACGTTATGGCGAAGAAATCGTGGCCTGGATCAAGTTCCATCCGGGTCATGCGGCCAACGAACTGGAATTGCAAACCTGGT